>CBIHRA010000036.1:0-52762 GCA_966212325.1 uncultured Burkholderiaceae bacterium
AGGTGGGTCAGGTTTACTTCGGCGAGGTGGGTCATTTTTACATCGGCGCTAACAAGTAAGCTCAGAGGGCAGCGTCGCGCCTTCGAATGTGTTGCTGTTTGGCTTGTTCTGCACCGCGGCGTTCATCGTTGGTCTTGTAAGCTTCAAGCTAGTTTCGTTGCTGCTGGATCGGCAATTCCCCGACGGAATTTTGGGTAGCCTTTTGACGTTGGGATCGGTGCCCCTGCTCGTGATCCTCATGCCGACTGCCGTCTTGGGACTGTTATTGGCACCATTTGGAATTCTCGACGCGTTCAATCCGCGCAAATTGCTCGCGATGCTCGATTATCGGCGCGAGATGACCCGACGCGCTCAAGGAGTGCAGTCATGATCTACGAGCCAGGATTAATGCAGGTCGTTTCTGGACGCGTGGTATCGGTGTCACAGAGAACGGTTTCGACCGAACACGTGAATGTAACACCCAGTGGCGGCGTTTCGACCTCCGAGCAGAACAGCGAATATATCGAGATTAATCTCGATACTCACCATGAGCCGTTTGCTGTCAATAGCAACGGATCCCGTAATTTCTTCATTGGCAGCGACGATGTGTTGGACATCGCAGGTATCTGGCAGGGGAGCCATATCGACATCTACGGAATCCGCAATGTGACCGATGGCTCGGTCTATGTTGTGCGCCCGGAGCGGGTTGAAAGCCGCTCGATCAGCTATACGGTGGCTGCGTTCGTGGGGCTTCTTGGCTGTGGGGCCGCGGCTTGGTTTGCAATCGACGGAGAGCGTGATCCCGGCGTGTATTTCAGTTTGATAATGATGACTCTGCTCGCTGCTGCCGGGGCGTACTGCATCTTCTCGCTTCGCCGCTGGGGTGTCTTCAGCAACGCCATCATCAGTGAGCACACTCAAGAGGGAGACAAAAAGGAGATGAAGCAAGCGCAAGCTGAGCTTCGACTCACTCGCGAGGAACGCAGCAGGATCACTCCGCTTTAACCCAACGTTCGGCGTTCGGGCGCAATTTGCTAACGCAAGCCGCTCACCTACAAGCGTGGTGGGGCACCGTCGCAACCTTTACACCACCGGAATCGTCCCCGCCCTGGCCTCGCAGCGTCGAATCACGGCCCCTGTATTCGCCGAGAGCACGACGAGTTCGACGAAGTCGTTCTCATGCACATAGAGCGCAAAAAAGCGCTCCATCGCGCCGATAAACGCGCTGAGGCTGGCCACGCTGAACGCGCGTTCGTCCACGGCCAACGTGACTTCGAGCCCGGGCACCAAGCTTGGCATCGGCTCGCCTTGGAGCCACAGGCGTTTCGGTCGATGCGACAGGCTCTTCAACGCATCGACCACCGCCCCTTGCGGAGACCCCGGAGTAACGAATTGGCGTAACAGGCGCTTCAATTCGTCGAGACCCTCCGTGGTCAGCCGAAGCGAGTGCGGCGTCACATGCGCGATGATCCGCCACGGCGCATCGCCGTCGAGCGGCAGGCGCTTGGGCTCCGTAGGCACGGCCAACATGACGATCCGAGCGTCTGCGAAGTCTTCTTCGCACATCAAATCGCCGTGGGGGTCCCCCACCTGCATTGTTCGAGGGCGACGACCGTTCGAGTACGTGACGTCGGCCAGCACTTGCTCGATGCCGTCTTCGGGGGCGGGATGGCCGTCGAGCCCGACCAAACCCAATGCCGCCTCTTGGGTCTCGGGCGACCTCTGCGCATCCGCGTTCCTGAAAACCCAATACGGACCGTCTAACCTGTCGGCGCCGCCATGCGCCAGCGAGGTGAACGGATACAGGACGTTGCGCGCCCCCCGTCTCGCCGGCCCACGAACCTCATCGATCGACCAGATCTCGCCATCGGCCACGTCGGTGCAAAGCGCCGGGACGGGAAAGACGCGCGTCTCCAAGCTGCGTTTCAGCGGCAGCGACTCCATCTGAAACAGATTGACGATGGGCGTGCAGAAAAGCATCAAGTGCTCGGTCGATAGCTGTCCGAGCCACTGTGCCGTCTGAGAGTCGGGGTGGACATCGCGAATGACGACGTGCAGGGTCAGCTGTCCGCCCGAGCCCGCGGATCGAACGAGCGCCGGGAGATCGATGTCCAGGAAATCAAACTTCCTCGGGAACGCGAAATATTCGTTTAACAGCCGCAGGGCATGCTGGCCGTCGTCCTCGTCGATCAACCGTTCGTCGTCGCGCCAACCGGCGGGGGCAATAGGGCATTCGTGCAGCGGTGTCCACCGCTGCTCGCCGTCTTCGATGAATGCCGCCGCCGTGTGCAGCAGTATCGTGTCGATCGTCGTGCTGGCGACTTGCGCCGAGCCGCCGACATATACGCGCACCGGGTCACGCACCGTTGTCATATCGAATGCCGGCCGCATCGGCTCGAAGCGAATCGAAATCAGCCCAGCCGCCTCCGGCGGCAGCACCACTGCGGCGGGAACCGCGGTCAAGCCCCTATAGCTCGCATCCGCAATGCTGATAGGCGCCACTGCCAGATCGTAGACTGTACGAAACCGGCATTCTTCGGTTTTGCCGGTGAGCTGTGTCCCGCGCGACACGGTGGCGGGAGTCGTGATTTGTTCGAACAGTCCCGAGAGGTCGAATCGGGCAATGGAACACGCTGGAACCGGCCGCATGTACTGCGGATAAATCAGCTCGAGCAGCGATTCCGAAAACTCTGGATATTGGTCTTCGAGCCGGCTGTCGATGTTGGCCGCCAGCAATGCGAACGACTGCAGCATGCGCTCGACATGGGGATCGTCGCAGCGATCGCCTGCAATGCCGAAGCGAGCGGCCATTTTGGGATAGCGTTCCGCGAAGGTCGCCATCGAGCGGCGCAGGCGGGCAAGTTCTCGTTCGTAGTGCGCTAGCAGATGGTCCATCGGTTGAAGTGGAGGGGCAGGCGTGCGGCGCAGCGGCACACTCGCTGTTCGGTTCTCCGCACGCAGGACGATGCAAAACACCCCGCGCGGGTCGGGTTGCTATCATAACCGTATGCCATCGCCGGATCCCGCGTGTCGGGCGTATCGCGCCCGCCGCCCACGCGTTATCCTCACGGCGTAGCGAACGCATGAGCGAACCGACCCACCACAATGCTGAAGCCGCCGAAAATCCCCGAATCCGTCCTCGTCGTCATCTATACCCCCGCCCTCGATGTCCTCATCATCGAGCGTGCCGATCATCCGGGGTTCTGGCAGTCGGTAACGGGCTCGAAAGACCGCATCGACGAGCCGCTAGAGGAAACGGCGGTGCGCGAGGTCGCCGAAGAAACCGGCATCGTCGTCGGCGGGCCGTTCGTACGGCTCGAGGCGCTCATCGACTGGGGCGAGCAAATCGAGTACGAAATCTATCCCGTCTGGCGGCATCGCTATGCCGAAGGCGTCACGCGCAACGTCGAGCACTGGTTCGGCCTCGAAGTGCCGCGGCAACTCGCAGTGACGCTCGCGCCGCGCGAACACACGGCCTATGCGTGGCTGCCTTATGAGCAAGCCGCAGCACGGTGCTTTTCTTCGTCCAATCGCGACGCGATTCTGCAGCTCCCGCGGCGCCTGCGCGCCGATAAGGCGGCGGCGCCGCGCCGTCCCGAGGGCGCATGAGCGGACGCGGCGCGCGGCGCCTCGCGCGCATCGGCAGAGCGCTCGTTTCAAGGCGCCGCGCGTCCCGGCTACCCTTCACGGCCAGCAACGACGTGCGCCTCTTCGGCGGCGGCTTCGATTATTTCAATGCGCTGATCGCTCGAGTCGATGCGGCCCGCGAGGCCGTGTCCCTCGAAACCTACATCTTCTGCGACGACGAAGCGGGCCGGCCCGTCTCGGATGCGCTCGTGCGCGCCGCACAGCGCGGCGTACGCGTGCGCATCATCACCGATGGGCTCGGGACCGGACGGCTCACCGTATTCGAGGAATGGATCGCGGCCGGGATCGAGCATCGCATCTACAACCCCGGATGGTTCGGCGTGTTCGGGCGGTTCGGCTTGTCGCGCACGCACCGAAAGCTGGCGGTCGTCGATGGCCGCGTCGCGTTCTGCGGCGGCATCAACATCATCGACGACTACGCCATGGCGGGCGGGCGTCTCGAACAACCACGCTGGGACTTCGCCGTGGAGCTGACGGGCCCCGTCGTGGCGCACGTCGCCGTGGCCTTCGATACGCAATGGCGGCGTTTGACGCCCGGCTCGGGCGCTTATCGCGAGCAAGTCTCCCGCGCGCTCGTGCCCTTGGCGAGGGCGGTGACGCGACGCTCCCCTTGGCGTCAGGCAAGCACCGAGCGCGCATCGGAGCGTGCGCTCAAGTCGCCGAGCATTGCATTCGTCGCACGCGACAATTTCGTGAATCGCCGCGCGATCGAAAAGGCGTACCTCGTCGCGATCGGTCGAGCCCGGCAGGAAATTTTGCTTGCCAATCCCTATTTCATGCCGGGCCGCAAGCTGCGGCGCGCCATCGTGCGCGCGGCACGCCGCGGCGTGGACGTGCGCGTCCTGATCGGCCGCAAGGAATTCGCGGCGCTCGACCGCGCCGTACCGTACCTCTACGGGACATTTCTAAAGGCCGGCGTTCATATCGCCGAATATGAAAAGACGATGTTGCACGGCAAAGTGGCCGTCGTCGATTCGAACTGGGCGACAGTCGGTTCGTCGAACCTCGACGCGCTAAGCCTCGTGCTCAACAACGAGGCGAACGTCGTGCTCATCGAACACCCCGAGATCGGCGAATTGCGCGAAGCGATGCTCACGGCCTTCGATGAAGCGACGCCGATCGACGCGGCCCGCTACGCGGCGCGGCCGCGGATCGAACGGCTGATGAACTGGTTGGCGTATGCGACCTACCGCGCAGTGATGAAGCTACTGACGGTCGGCGGCTACGACTAGGGCGGCCCTCGGCTGAGACGACCTTGCTCGGCTACGGCAGCCGCATCGACTAACGGCAATCGATAGACTCGGCAACCCATGGACTCGGCAACCCATGGGCGAGGGCACCCCATCGGCGAGCGCACCCCATCGGCGAGGCCCCGCGACGTCACCGCCACCGCCCGAGCCAGTGCAATCCCTACGCCGGACGACCCCCCGCTCGGTTAGATTCCGGTTTCTAATAAAGTCCTTGTTTCAGGGGCGGCCGCGCTCAATAATAGTACGGCCGTTCGATTTTGATGGTGCGGGTACAAGAACGGTATAGAGACGCTATGCGAAAAGGTGAACAAACGCGAGCTGCGATTCTAGATGCAGCGCTCGATTTAGCGAGTCGTGACGGCCTCGAGGGGCTGACGATCGGGCTACTCGCTGAGCGCATGCAGATGAGCAAAAGCGGCGTATTTGCGCATTTCGGGTCACGCGAGGACTTGCAGGTGGAAGTCGTGCGGGAATACCACCGCCGTTTCGAGGAGGAGGTGTTCTTTCCGAGCTTGCGCGAACCACGTGGGTTGCCGCGTTTGCGCGCGATGCTTGGCCGCTGGATGGAGCGACGCATCCAGGAAGTCATGACGGGTTGCATCTACATCAGCGGCGCGGTCGAGTACGACGACCGCGGCGACAACCCGGTGCGCGAACAGCTGGTGCTGAGCGTATCGACCTGGCGGGCGGCGCTGTTGCGGGCCATTTCGCAAGCGGTGGAAGAAGGGCATCTGCGCGCGGATACCGATCCGACCCTGATGCTGTTCGAACTGTATAGCTTCACGCTCGGTCTGCACCACGACGCGCGGTTTCTGCATCTGCCCGATGCCGAGCGTCTGACGTGGGCCGCGCTGGAAAAGACGATCGATTCATATCAGTGCGTGCCGGGCCGTTCACTGCGCGCTGATGCCGACGGCCCGGTCTCATAGAAATCTTTGGAGGAAGTCATGGGTCAGTACGCCGCGCCGCTGCGCGACATGCAATTCGTGCTGCACGAACTGCTGAACGTCGAAGACGAAGTCAAGGGCATGCCCAAGCATGCCGATCTCGATGCCGACACGATCAACCAGGTGCTCGAAGAAGCCGGCAAGTTCTGCGCCGAGGTCCTGTTCCCGCTCAATCAAAGCGGCGATGAGCAAGGTTGCACGTATGCGGGCGACGGCGTCGTGACGACCCCGAAGGGTTTCAAGGAAGCGTACCGCCAATATGTCGAAGCGGGCTGGCCCGCGCTCGGCTGCGATCCCGAATACGGCGGCCAGGGCCTTCCCGCGTTCGTGAACAATGCGCTTTACGAAATGCTGAACTCGGCCAATCAAGCCTGGACGATGTATCCCGGCCTTTCGCACGGCGCCTATGAGTGCCTGCACGCGCACGGCACGCCCGAGCAGCAGCGCGTCTATCTGCCCAAGCTCGTCGAAGGCAAGTGGACGGGCACGATGTGCCTGACCGAGCCGCATTGCGGCACCGATCTTGGAATCCTGCGCACGAAGGCCGAATCGAACGGCGACGGCTCCTACCTCATCACCGGCACGAAAATCTTCATCTCGAGCGGCGAGCACGACCTGGCCGAGAACATCGTTCACCTCGTCCTCGCGCGTCTGCCCGATGCGCCCCCGGGAACGAAGGGCATCTCGCTGTTCATCGTGCCGAAATTCGTTCCGAACGAAGCGGGCGAGCCGGGCGAGCGCAACGGCATCAAGTGCGGCTCGATCGAACACAAGATGGGCATTCACGCGAACGCCACCTGCGTGATGAATCTCGACAACGCGAAGGGCTGGCTCGTGGGCGAGCCGAACCGCGGCTTGCAGGCCATGTTCGTCATGATGAACGCGGCGCGCCTGGGCGTCGGGATGCAAAGCCTCGGTCTCACCGAAGTCGCCTATCAGAATTCGCTCGTCTATGCGAAGGAGCGTCTGCAGATGCGCTCGCTGACGGGCCCGAAGGCCCCTGAGAAAGCTGCCGATCCAATCATCGTTCATCCGGACGTGCGCCGCATGCTGCTCACGCAGAAGGCGTATGCGGAGGGTGCACGCGCCTTCTCGTATTGGTCGGCCGTGCAGATCGACAAGGAGCTTTCGCACGGCGACGAAAGCGTTCGCAAGGAAGCAGCCGATCTCGTCGCACTGCTCACGCCGATTCTCAAGGCGTTCCTCTCCGACAATGCGTTCGAGTGCACGAACCACGCGATGCAGATTTTCGGCGGGCATGGCTTCATCAAGGAATGGGGCATGGAGCAGTATGTGCGCGATGCCCGCATCAACATGATCTACGAAGGCACGAACGCCGTGCAGTCGCTCGACTTGCTCGGCCGCAAGGTGCTCGGCGATATGGGGGCGAAGCTGCGCAAGTTCGGCAAGCTCGTGACGGATTTCGTCGAAGCGGAGGGCGTGAAGCCCGAGATGCAGGAGTTCGTCAACCCGCTCGCCGACATCGGCGACAAGGTGCAGAAGCTCACGATGGAAATCGGCATGAAGGCAATGCAGAACCAGGACGAAGTGGGCGCGGCGGCGGTGCCGTATCTGCGCACGGTCGGTCATCTCGTCTTCTCGTACTTCTGGGCGCGCATGGCGCGCATCGCGCTCGACAAGGAAGCGTCGGGCGATCCGTTCTACAAGTCCAAGCTCGCCACGGCGCGATTCTACTTCGCGAAGCTCTTGCCCGAAACGGCAAAAACGATCCGCGAAGCACGCGCGGGTTCGAAGACGTTGATGGAAGTCGACGAGGCGCTGTTCTAAAAAATCCCGAGGGAGGAAAGACGTGAGCAATCTGATCATTCGCAAGGTGGCCGTGCTCGGCGCCGGCGTGATGGGCGCGCAGATCGCCGCGCACCTGATCAACGCCAAGGTGCCCGTGCTGCTGTTCGACCTGCCGGCCAAGGAAGGCCCCAAGAACGCGATCGCGCTCAAGGCGATCGACAATTTGAAGAAGCTATCGCCCGCGCCGTTCGGCGTGAAGGACGATGCGCGCTACGTCGAGCCGGCCAACTACGAAGACGACATCGCCAAGCTGGCCGAATGCGATCTCGTGATCGAGGCGATCGCCGAACGCATGGATTGGAAGCACGATCTGTACAAGAAGGTGGCGCCGCATCTCGCGCCGCATGCCATCTTCGCGTCGAATACGTCGGGCTTGTCGATCACCAAGCTGTCCGAAGGCTTCTCCGACGAGTTGAAATCGCGCTTTTGCGGCGTGCACTTCTTCAATCCGCCGCGCTATATGCACCTCGTCGAGCTGATCCCGACGGCGTACACGCAGCCGCACATTCTCGACGATCTCGAATCGTTCCTGACGAGCGTCGTCGGCAAGGGCGTCGTGCGCGCGAAAGATACGCCGAACTTCATCGCCAATCGCGTCGGCGTGTTTTCGATTCTCGCGGTCGTGACCGAAGCGGAAAAGTTCGGTCTGCGCTTCGACGAAGTCGACGATCTCACTGGCTCGCGTCTTGGCCGGGCGAAATCGGCCACGTTCCGCACGGCCGACGTCGTCGGCCTCGACACGATGGCGCATGTCATCAAGACGATGCAGGACAACCTGCCCGACGATCCGTTCTTCCCCGTCTACGAAACGCCGGCCGTGTTGGCCGCGCTCGTCGCCAAAGGCGCGCTGGGACAGAAGTCGGGCGCAGGCTTCTATAAGAAGGACGGTAAGGCCATCAAGGTGCTCGACGCGAAGACGGGCGAGTATGTCGAAGGCGGCGCAAAGGCCGACGAGCTCGTCGGCCGCATCCTGAAGCGTCCGCCTGCCGAGCGCCTGAAGCTGCTGCGCGAATCGACGCATCCGCAAGCGCAGTTCCTCTGGTCGATTTTCCGCGACGTGTTCCACTACATCGCCATCCACCTGGAATCGATCGCCGACAACGCACGCGACGTCGATCTCGCGATCCGCTGGGGCTTCGGCTGGAACGAAGGCCCGTTCGAGGGCTGGCAGGCCGCGGGCTGGAAGCAAGTGGCCGAGTGGGTGCAAGAAGACATTGCGGCCGGCAAAGCACTCGCCAATGCGCCGTTGCCGTCGTGGGTGTTCGAAGGCGCCGTCGCCGAGAAGGGCGGCGTGCATGCGAGCGAAGGCTCGTGGTCGCCTGCGCAGGCCAAGTTCGAGCCGCGCTCGACGCTGCCCGTCTACGGCAAGCAAGTATTCCGTGCGCCGCTCGTCGGCGAAACCGGCGCCGATCCGAAGACCTACGGCAAGACGTTGTTCGAAACCGATTCGGTTCGCGCTTGGGTCGATGATCGCGCCGGCGAAGACGACGTCGTCATCGTGTCGTTCAAGACGAAGATGAACACCATCGGCCCTGGCGTACTCGACGGCCTCGCGCAAGCGATCGAGCTGGCCGAGAAGTCGTATAAAGGCGTCGTCGTATGGCAGCCGACGTCGCTCAAGCTCGGCACGCCGGGCGGGCCGTTCTCGGCCGGTGCGAATCTCGAGGAAGCCATGCCCGCATTCATGATGGGCGGCGCCAAGGGCATCGAGCCGTTCGTCAAGAAATTCCAGCAAGGCATGCTGCGCGTCAAGTACGCGAATGTGCCCGTCGTGACCGCCATATCGGGCATCGCGCTCGGCGGCGGCTGCGAGCTCATGCTCCATAGCGCCAAGCGTGTCGCGCACGTCGAAAGCTATGTCGGTCTCGTCGAAGTCGGCGTCGGCCTCGTGCCCGCGGGCGGCGGGTTGAAGGAAGCCGCATTGCGCGCGGCCGATGCGGCGGCCGCCGTCGGCGCGTCGAACGGCGAATTGCTGAAGTTCGTTTCGAAGTCGTTCGAAAACGCGGCGATGGCCAAGGTGTCGGGCTCGGCGCTCGAAGCGCGCGCCATGGGCTACCTGAAGCCGTCGGACACGATCGTCTTCAACGTTTTCGAGTTGCTGGACACCGCGAAGAAGGAAGCGCGCGCGCTTGCCGCGGCAGGGTACAGGCCGCCGCTGCCGGCCAAGCAGATTCCCGTTGCCGGCCGCTCGGCCATCTCGACGATCAAGGCTCAGCTCGTCAACATGCGCGACGGCAATTTCATCAGCGCGCATGACTACCTGATCGCCTCGCGCATCGCCGAAGCGGTGTGCGGCGGCGACGTCGAAGCGGGCAGCCTCGTCGACGAAGAATGGCTCCTCGCACTCGAGCGCCGCGCGTTCGTCGATCTGCTCGGCACGCAAAAGACGCAAGAGCGAATCATGGGCATGCTGCAGACCGGCAAGCCGGTGCGCAACTAATTCGGCAGGAGCGCCAAATGAGCAAACAATTGCAAGACGCATACATCGTTGCGGCGAGCCGCACGCCGATCGGCAAGGCCCCGCGCGGTGCATTCAAGAACACGCGCCCGGACGAGCTGCTCGTACACGCGATCAAATCGGCCGTCGCACAAGTGCCGGGCCTCGATACGAAGGTCATCGAAGACGCGATCGTCGGTTGCGCGATTCCGGAGGCCGAGCAAGGCTTGAACGTTGCGCGGATCGGTGCGCTGCTCGCCGGGCTGCCGCAGTCGGTCGGCGGCGTGACGGTGAACCGCTTTTGCGCGTCGGGCGTGACCGCGCTCGCGATGGCGGCCGATCGGATTCGCGTCGGCGAAGCCGATGCGATGATCGCGGGCGGCTGCGAGTCGATGAGCATGGTCCCGATGATGGGCAACACACCTTCGATGTCGCCGCATATTTTCGATAACGACGAGAACTTCGGCATCGCCTACGGCATGGGTCTCACGGCCGAGCGCGTGGCCGAGCGCTGGAAGGTGAGCCGCGAGGATCAGGACAGCTTCTCGCTCGAATCGCATCGAAGGGCGATCGCCGGGCAGCAGTCGGGCGAGTTCAAGGATGAAATCGCGCCGTATGCGCTCGTCGAGCGCGTGCCCGACCTCGCCACGGGCGAAGTCAAGGTGAAAACGCGCGAGATCGCGCTCGACGAAGGCCCGCGCCCCGACACGACGCTCGAGGGCCTCGCGAAGCTGCGCGCCGTCTTCGCCAACAAGGGGTCGGTCACGGCGGGCAACAGCTCGCAGACGTCGGACGGTGCCGGTGCGCTGATCGTCGTCTCCGAAAAGATCCTCAAGCAGTTCAATTTGACGCCGCTCGCGCGGTTCGTGAGCTTCGCCGTGCGCGGCGTGCCGCCCGAAGTCATGGGCATCGGCCCGAAGGAAGCGATTCCGGCCGCTTTGAAGGCCGCGGGGCTCAAGCAGGACGATCTCGATTGGATCGAGCTGAACGAAGCGTTCGCCGCGCAGTCGCTGGCCGTGATTCGCGAACTCGGCCTCGATCCGGCCAAGGTCAATCCGCTCGGCGGTGCAATTGCGCTGGGCCACCCGCTCGGCGCCACGGGCGCGATTCGCGCGGCGACTGTCGTGCACGGCCTGCGCCGCCGCAATCTGAAGTACGGCATGGTGACGATGTGCGTGGGCACCGGGATGGGCGCGGCGGGCATTATCGAGCGCCTGTAACCGCGCGGTGACGCGTTAATGACGGTTCGCGTGCCGGAGGGCGATGCCCCCGGGCCGCGAACCGTTTTTCATTGGAGAGAGACGATGGACATTGTGGTGGAGCGCAGTGCCGAGGGCGTCATGACGATCGCCCTGAATCGGCCCGACAAGAAGAATGCGATCACGGCGGCGATGTATCAGACGATGGCCGACGCCTTGGCCGAAGCGCACGAGGATACAACGGTGCGCGCCATCTTGATCCGCGGCGGCGAGAGCGCGTTCAGCGCGGGCAACGATCTCGAGGACTTCATGAAGTCGCCGCCGACGGGCGAAGACGCTCCTGTGCTTCAGTTCCTGCGGCGGATCAGCGGCGCGGAAAAGCCGATCGTCGCTTCGGTGGCAGGGGTGGCCGTCGGCATCGGCACCACGCTGCTGTTGCATTGCGATCTCGTCTATGCCGCGCAGTCCGCGATGTTTTCGCTGCCGTTCTCGCAACTGGGGTTGTGTCCGGAAGCAGCCTCGAGCCTGCTGCTGCCGCGCATCGCGGGCTATCCGCTTGCCGCGGAAAAGCTGCTGCTCGGTGAAGCGTTCGATGCGCAGGAAGCCCATCGAATGGGGATCGTCAATCGCTTGCTGCCGGCGGGCGAAGTCGATGCGTTTGCCTACGGGCAAGCGGTGAAGCTCGCCGCGCTGCCTGCGTCGTCGCTGCGCGTGACGAAAATGCTGATGAAGCGCGCGCATGGGCAGGAGATCGCCGATCGCATGAAGCAGGAAGTCGTGCACTTCGGCAAGATGCTGCTCGCGCCCGAAGCGCGCGAAGCGATGATGGCGTTTTTTCAGAAGCGCAAACCGGATTTTCGGCAATTCGAATAACGAAGCGGGTCCGGCAGGCCATGGCGCGGGAGACGCAGGGCGAGCACGCCGAAGCGCCGGCCGCAGATGCGCTCCACGCTAAGACGACTCACCCGACACGCCGCGAGGAATCATGCGGTCGTTTGCGCGATTGCTAGGCGCTGTCGGGGCCGCCGTATTCGACGTAGCTCGTCTCCCGGCAAAAGCTCACGAGCCGAATCCCGGCTTGGCGGGCGATATCGATCGCAAGCGAGGAGGGCGCGGAGATCGTCGCCACCATCGGGATGCCGACGCGCGCCGCCTTGCGAACGAGTTCGTAGCTCGCGCGGCTCGACAGGAAGACGAAGCCGTTGGTCGTATCGATGCGCCCGAGCACGAGCCGGCCGATGAGCTTGTCGAGCGCGTTATGGCGACCGACATCCTCGAACGCCAACGAAATCGCCCCGTCGGCGTCGCACCAGGCCGCGGCATGCAGGCCGCCCGTCAGACGCGTGAGCGCTTGATGGACAGGCAGTTCGCCCGCCGCGCGGGCAATCGCATTGGGCGCGAGCCGCGCAAGAAAGCCGGTGTCGGGTACCCGTTCGGGGGATAGGTCGAGCAGATCGATGCTCTCGATCCCGCATACGCCGCAGCCCGTGCGGCCGGCCAATGCGCGCCGGCGCTCCTTGAGCGCCGCGAATGCCTGTTGGACGATCGTAAGCTCCACCTGAGCGTACGGCAGCGCCGAGCCTTGGCGATGCAGCGTGACCTCGATATCGCGGATGTCGCTGCCGCGCTCGACGATCCCCTCGGAGATCGCGAAACCGACGGCAAACGCTTCCAGATCGCGCGGCGTGCACATCATGACGGCGTGCGAGATGCCGTTGAAGACGAGCGCGACGGGCCATTCCTGGCCCACTGTATCGTGCGTGGCCTCGACCGCACCGTCGCGGTGCCGGCGTACTTTTTGCTCGGTGACGCCCCGTTCTTCGGCGCCGTCTGACGGGTCGTTCAAGTCCGTTCCTCGATTCTTTGTTCTCGATGGTGGGGTGCACGCCGGCTCGGCGCCTTTCCCGGCGCGCAGCGCATCGATCAAGCGATATCCGGCACATCGTGCGTAAGGTTCTAAAATACCCGAAGCGGACGCCGTTTGCCCGCCCCACCGTCGCACGCGCGCAGAGGACATCGTCATGGGATTGCATGAAACGCCGCTGTTGTTCGATTTCGAGCTCGTATCGTCGGAAGATCTCACCTTCATGCCGATGTCGGTTCGTTTCAACCTCGATCGCTTCGGCCTTCGCATTTCGCTTGCGCAATGGCAATTGCTGCCCCATGCCGATCGCGTCTTGCTCGCGCGCTTTCCCGTCGACGAGGATGTCGCCATCGAGCCCAACTTCGACCATGCGCTGTTCGAAATGATGCGCACGCACGCGAACGTCGAACCCGAGTGGTTCACGCCCGACGCCGAACCCGCTTGGCGCAACGCCTCGCAGGTGCCCGATGCGCTCGTGCGGCACAGCCAGGCGGCCGGCCTGACCGCGCCGAGTCCCGAGCGCTGGGCGCAACTCGATCCGTTCAAGCGCTACATTCTGGCCAAGCTGACGCGCAAGAGCGAGGTCAGTCACGACTTCCTACCGGCCATGCGCGAGTTCGGACTGGCATAGACGCCGCGCGGGGGCGATTTTTTTCTCGCCCACCCTAAATTTCGGGCCGACGCTGCCGTTAGCCAGAAGTTGGCGTGCATAAGTTCGCATCGGGACACAGTGGATGACCGAGCGAGTTCGTTGGGGACTAGCGACGCCGCTCTTCCGAAATGCCTGAACGCGGGTTCGCCCGACGGCGGGCAGTCGATACGACAGACGTCCGGAATCCCATGAGTGCCTTTTTATCGAAACGGCTACTGATCAACGTCGTGGTCGCCGCGGCTGTGATCGGCGCCAACGCGTTCGTCGCGTACGGCCAAATCAGCAGCGAGCGAGCGACCGGCCTCATCGTGACGATGGTGGCCAGTTGCGGCATGCTCATCTACACATTCGGCGTGCGGGAGAGCGCCGCGCGCGCGAAGCTGCGCGTGGCCCGTGCGATGCGCCGCAGCGACCAGCGCTTTCGCGAGCTGTTCGATGCGCACCCCGTTCCGATGTGGATCTACGATCGCGAGACGCTCGGCTTTCTGGCCGTCAATGCAGCCGCCGTCGAACAGTACGGCCACAGCGAGAGCGAGTTCCTGGGCATGACGATCCGCGATCTGTCGACGCCTGAGGAATGCCCGCGCCTCGAGTCGTACCTCGCGCGCGTGCACCCGGCGCCGCGCCGCGGCCGTGTGGCGGCAGGCGTGTGGCGGCAGCGGCGTCGCGACGGCACGCAGTTGAGCGCCGACATCACGAATCACGCGCTGACGTTCATGGGCCGCCCCGCCATGTTCGTGCTGGCCGACGACGTGACCGAGCAGATCAAGGCCGAAGCCGAAGCTCAGCGCTCCAATCAGATGCTCGAGACGGTCATCGACAACATTCCCCAGCGCATCTTCTGGAAAGACCGCGACTCGCGCTACTTGGGATGCAACATGGCGTTCGCGCGCGACGCCGGCCTCGCCTACACGGAGCAAGTAGTCGGCAAGACCGACGACGACCTGCCGTGGGCATCGCTGGCCGACGCGCTGCGCAGGGCCGATCAGGAAGTCATCGCCACCGGCTTGCCGAAGATGAACCAGGAATTCGAGGTGCTCATCGACGGCGTGCATCGGGCGGGGATCACGAGCAAGATTCCTCTGACGAACGGGGACGGCGCCGTCATCGGCGTGCTCGGTTCGTACACGGACGTAACCGAGCGCAAACGGTCGGATCTCGCGCTGCGGCTGCAAAGCCGCGCGCTCGATGCGAGCGTCAACGCGATTCTGATCACGGCCGCATCGGGCAACGGGCACGTCATCGAATACGCCAATCCGGCGTTCAAGCGCATCACCGGCTACGACCCCGATGAAGTCGTCGGCCAGGATTGCCGCTTCTTGCAGCGCGACGATCACGACCAGGAGGGCCTCGTCGCGATTCGCGAAGGCCTGGCGGCCAACCGGGAAGTCAGCGCGGTCCTGCGCAACTACCGCAAGGACGGCGCGCTGTTTTGGAATCAGCTGTTCATCGCGCCCGTGCCCGATCCGGACGGCAACACGACGCATCATATCGGCGTCATCAACGACGTCACGGATCTCATTCGCTACCAGGAGCAGCTCGAATATCAGGCGAACTACGACGGCCTGACTCGGCTGCCGAACCGGAATTTGCTGCGCGAGCGGCTTGATCGGGCGATCGCCCGCGGCGAGCCGCTGGCCGTGGTGTTCATCGATCTGGACGGCTTCAAGAACGTCAACGACAGTCTCGGCCACAGCATCGGCGACCGGCTGTTGTGCGTGGTGGCCGAGCGCCTGGCCCGCAGCGCGCGGCCGAGCGACACCGTAGCGCGTCACGGCGGCGACGAGTTCGTGATCGTGCTGACCGGCGACGTCGGCGAGAAAGCGTTGATCGGCTGGATGGAGCGCGTGCGGGCGACGATTTCCGAGCCCGTCTGGCTCGACGGCACCGAGCTTTACGTCGGCTGCAGCATGGGCGCGAGCCTCTTTCCGCAAGACGGCGAGGATGCCGAAACGCTGCTGAAGAAGTCCGATCTGGCGATGTACCGCGCGAAGGACATGGGGCGCAACACTTTCCAGTTTTATCAGCCGGAGATGAACACGAGCGTCGGCGCGCGGCTCAATCTCGAGCGTCGACTGCGGCGCGCGCTGCGCGACGGCGAGTTCCTGCTGCACTACCAGCCGCAGGTGGACATCGAGACGGGCCGCATCGTCGGCATGGAAGCGCTCGTGCGCTGGCACGATCCCGAAGCGGGGCTCGTGCCGCCTTCGGCGTTCATCCCCGTCGCCGAGGAAAGCGGGCTGATCGGGCCGCTATCCGAGTGGGTGCTGCGCGAGGCGTGCCGCCAAAACAAGGCTTGGCAGGACGATGGCTTGCCGCCGGCGCGCGTGTCGGTCAATCTCTCGGCAAGACAATTTCAGCAGCGCGACATCGCCAAGCTCGTCATGTCGATACTCGAGGAAACCGGGCTCGAGCCGCAGTATCTGGAGCTCGAGCTGACCGAGAGCACGATCATGCGCAATGCGGAAGAAGCCGTGACGATGCTCAGTGAACTGCATGCACTCGGGATCGGCCTCGCGATCGACGATTTCGGCACCGGTTATTCGAGCCTGAGCTATTTGAAGCGCTTCCCCGTCGATCGTCTCAAGATCGACCGCTCGTTCGTGTCGGATATCGGCGCCTCCCACGACGACGAGACGATTACGTCGGCCATCATCGCGCTGGCGCATTCGCTGCAGCTGCAGGTCATCGCCGAAGGCGTCGAAACGGCCGCTCAGCTCGACTTCTTGAAGGAACGCGCCTGCAACGAGATGCAAGGCTATTTCTTCGCGCGCCCGATGCCGCACGGCGACATCCCCGCGCTGCTGCGGGGCGTGCGCACGCGCTGCGAGCGAGAGGCCGGCGGCGTAACGGCGTAGCCGGAAAACGGGCGACGCCATAGGCGGCTTTACGGCATGCCAAGCGATAGGCCGTGCGGATCGATAGGCCGTGCGGATCGATAGGCCGTGCCGCGCGATACGGCGCCCCCGCCGGCCTTTACTTCAGTTCGGGCAGCTTGCGCGGGCGGCGGTCGTGATCCGTCGCCACGTAAGTGAGCGTGGCTTCCGTGACTTTCACGAGTTCTTCGGTCAGGCTCATGCGCTGGGCGAACACCTCGACCGATACGGTGATAGAGGTCGTGCCCGTCTTGACGATGTCGGCGTAAAAGCTCAGCAGATCGCCGACGAATACAGGCTGCTTGAAGACGAACGAATTGACGGCCACGGTGGCCACGCGGCCGTTGGCGCGCCGGCTCGCCGGAATCGAGCCGGCGATGTCGACTTGCGCCATGATCCAGCCGCCGAATACGTCGCCATGCACGTTCGCATCGGAAGGCTGGGGCACGACGCGCAGGGCGCAAGTCTTTTGAGGCAGCAGTGGGGTGGAAAGAGTCATCGGGGTACCTGTTCTGCAACAATGAGCCAAGCCTGCGACAATAGCCAGGCCGATCAACGAAATTGTACGGGCAAATGCAAGCGCGGTCCGCGCCGCCGCGGCGCGTGCGTCGCGCGTGAAGCTCGGACCCGCTCCGCCGCCTAGCGGCTTCCCTCCCACATCGACCCATGCGCCGCCATAGCACTTCGTCAGAACCCGCGCCCGCGCCGGCGTCCAGCGGCTCGCGCCGCGACTGGCAGACGATTCGTTCGCTGCTGCCGTATCTGGCCGAGTACAAGGGACGCGTCAGCCTCGCGCTGTCGTGCCTCATCGGCGCCAAGCTCGCAAACTTGGGCGTGCCGATCGTCATGAAGCACATCGTCGACGGCCTCGCGTCGATGCGCGCGCTGACCGCGCTCGGGCGCGCCGAGCATGAGCCGGCCATCGTGCTCGCGAGCGGCATGGGCTTGCTCGTCGTCGCCTATGCTCTCGTGCGGCTGTCGACGTCGCTCTTCACGGAGTTGCGTGAAATCCTGTTTTCGAAAGTGACGGAAAGCGCGGTTCGCAGCATCGCGCTCAAAGTCTTTCGGCATTTGCATTCGCTCTCGCTGCGCTTTCATCTCGAGCGCCAGACGGGCGGCATGTCGCGCGACATCGAGCGCGGCACGCGCGGCATTTCTCAGCTGATTTCGTATTCGCTCTACAGTATCTTGCCCACCCTTGTCGAAGTCGGGCTCGTGCTCGGGTTTTTCATCGTCAAATACGAGGCCTACTACGCCCTCGTCGCGCTGGCGGCGCTGCTCGTCTACGTCGTATTCACGGTGAAGGTGACCGAGTGGCGCACGCATTTCCGGCGCACGATGAACGAGCTCGATTCGCGCGCCAACTCGCGTGCGATCGATTCGCTGCTCAACTATGAGACGGTCAAATATTTCGGCAACGAGGAGTGGGAAGCGCACCGCTACGATCAAAACCTGCAGCGCTACCGCGCCGCGGCGATCCGATCGCAAAATTCGCTGTCGGTGCTCAACTTCGGTCAGCAAACGATCATCGGCGCGGGGCTCGTCTTCATCTTGTGGCGCGCGACTCAGGGCGTCATGGCCGGGCGGCTCACCCTCGGCGATCTCGTGCTCATCAATACGTTCATGCTGCAGCTTTATATCCCGCTCAATTTCCTCGGCGTGGTGTATCGCGAGCTCAAGCAGAGCTTGACCGACATGGATCGGATGTTCACGCTGCTCGGCGCGTCCCGCGAAGTGCCGGACGCGCCCGATGCACCGCCGCTGGCCGTGCGCGGCGGCGAGGTTCGTTTTGAACACGTGCGCTTCGGTTACGAGCGCTCGCGCCTTATTCTCGACGACGTGACGTTTTCCATTGCCGCGGGTACGACGACGGCTGTCGTCGGCCCGAGCGGGTCCGGCAAATCGACGCTCGCACGGTTGCTGTTTCGCTTCTACGATCTCGATCGCGCGGACGGCGGCGCGATCACGATCGACGGCCAGGATATTCGCGACGTCACGCAAGATTCGCTGCGCGCGTCGATCGGCATCGTGCCGCAGGACACGGTGCTCTTCAACGATACGATCTACTACAACATCGCCTACGGAAGGCCGACGGCGACGCGCGACGAAGTCATCGCGGCCGCGCGCGCCGCGCACATCCACGATTTCATCGAAAGCCTGCCGAGCGGCTACGAGACGCCCGTCGGCGAGCGCGGGCTCAAGCTGTCCGGCGGAGAGAAGCAGCGAGTGGCGATTGCACGCACGCTGCTCAAGAGCCCGCCGATTCTCGTGTTCGACGAAGCGACTTCGGCGCTCGATTCGCACTCCGAACGGGCGATCCAGCATGAGCTCGATCAAATCGCGCGCGGACGCACGACGCTCGTCATCGCTCACCGGCTTTCGACCGTCGTGCATGCCGAGCAGATCATCGTCATGGACCACGGGCGCATCGTCGAGCGCGGCACGCATGCGCAATTGCTCGAGGCGGGCGGCGCCTTCGCGCAGATGTGGGCGCTGCAGCAGCGTGCGGCCCGGCGCGTGCAAGCCGAGCCCGCTGCGCACGGGGAGGATGCTTGAAGGGGCGTGAGTGGGTTTGAGCGCGGCTGGCGGTGCGGGCATCGGGACATCGGCGTGCCCGCCGTCGCGGGCCGGCGACGGCCGTTCAACCGGCGGTCGGGGCGGTCAACCGCTTCTCTAGCGCGATCCCACGGGCGATGCCGCGCGTAACGCGGCGTCGAGCGCCTTCAACTGCGCAGGCGTCCCGACGTTCTCCCAGCGGCCTTCGTAGAGCTCGCCGCTCGCGAGCCCGGCTGCGATCGTGTCGCGGTAGTAAGGGGTCAACGCGCGGCGCTCGCCGCGCGGCAGCGCATGAAACATACGCGTGTCGTAGACGCCGATGTTGCCGAACGTATAGCGTAAGTCGCCTTCGAGCGACAATTGCCCGGCTTCGTCGAGCGCGAAGTCGCCATGCGGATGGAACGGCGGATTGGGCACCATGACGAGGTGCATGCCCGGATTTGCCGATGCGGCCAGCCGAGCGGCGCTCCGGCGCAGGCGGGCATAGTCGAAATCGCAGAATACGTCGCCGCTCACGGCGGCGAACAGGCAAGGCCCGCGATCCGCCTCGAGCAGCGGCAACGCCTGGGCGATCCCGCCCGCCGTCTCGAGCGCCTCGCGTTCGGCCGAATAGGCGAGCCGCACGCCGTAGCGCGAGCCGTCGCCCAGGGTTTGCTCGATTTGCTCGCCAAGCCACGCGTGGTTGACGACGATCGTCGTGAACCCGGCTTGCGCGAGCCGCTCGATTTGCCACACGATGAGCGGCTTGCCGCCGGCTTCGAGCAGCGGCTTGGGGCGCGTATCGGTGAGCGGGCGCATCCGTTCGCCGCGGCCCGCCGCAAAAATCATCGCTGTCTTCAGGGCATCCGTCATAGATCGCGCCGCCCGTTCAGAACGTATAGCCGACTTGCTCGGCGCGATTCTCGAGATCGTCGAGCAGGCGGGCGAACGGGACGAGGGGACGGTAGCGCTCGCTGACTTTGCGCGCATAGCCGACGAAGCGCGGCAGATCGGCCAAATAGCGAGGCTTGCCGTCTCGGTAATGCAGGCGAGCGAAGAGTCCCAAGATCTTGATGTGCCGCTGCAGGCCGATCCATTCCACCTGCCTATAGAACTCGCCGAAATCGGGATCGACGGGCAGCCCCGCCTTTTTCGCGCGCTCCCAGTAATAGGCGAAGCAGTCGAGCTCGAACGATTCGTCCCAACTGATGAACGCGTCGCGCAGCAGCGAGGCGATGTCGTAGGCGATCGGCCCGTAGACCGCATCTTGGAAATCGAGCACGCCCGGGTTCGGCTCGCAAATCATGAGGTTGCGCGGCATGAAATCGCGAAGCATGAACACTTGGGGCTGCGCGCGCGCGCTCGCGATCAATAGGGCGTAAGTGCGATCGAGCACCCCGCGCATTTTTTCGTCGACTTCGCGGCCGATATGGCGCGCGACGTACCACTCGGGCATCAGCTCCATTTCGCGGCGCAGGAACGCTTCGTCGAACGGCGGCAGCACGCCGTCGCGAGACGCGCTCTGCCAGCGGACCAAGGCATCGATCGCATCGCGCATCAGCGGCTTTGCCCGCGTGGTGTCGTCCGGATCGAGTTCCGCGATGTAACTGCGCGTGCCCAGGTCGGTGACGAGCATGAACCCGGCGTTCAGATCGGATTCGAGCACGCGCGGCACGTGCACGCCCGCGTCGGCCAGCATTTGCGCGACTTGCGCGAATTCGCGGCACTTTTCGGGCGGCGGCGCGTCGACGGCGATCAGCGATGCGCCGTGCTCGCCGGCGCTCGCGAGGCGGAAGTAGCGGCGAAAGCTCGCATCGGCCGATGCCGGCGCAAGCGTGGACACGTCGAGGCCGTAACGGGGGGCGAAGGCACTGAGCCAGGCGGCGAGGGCGTCTCGGCGCGAGTCGGCGGGGGAGTCGGTCATCGTGGGTGCGGGGGGTAAAACGTCTTGCCATATAATACCCGACGACTTTTTGTGTTGCGCCCCTGTTCCCGTGTCGGCTTCCGCACGGTCCCGCTCGACTGCTCGCCGCCGCGCGCGTGCGCGCTCGATCCACGCATGCGCCGCTGCGCGCCGCATGCGTGGGCCGCGAGGGTGACTGCGACGGGCCCGCGCCCCCCGCCGAGCCGATTCGCCAAACGATAGATGCCGCCCAGACAGCTCCTTTCCACGAATTTTCCCGTTGACGCGTTGCCGCGCATGAGGCGGCTCGTCGCGGCGCTGATCGCCGTTCCGGGCCTCATGCCCGCCGTGTCGCACGCTCAGTTGACAGGCGAAGCCGCGCAGCCGCAGCCGACGGACGCGCCGTGGGGCTTGCGGCTCGCGCCGCAGCTCGAGGAACATCCCGTGCATCCTGGCAGCACGCCCGCGACTTTCGTGCTCGGCGACGACGCGAACGGCACCTCCGACCGCGACGTGGCGGCCAAGGGCTCGGCCGAGCTTCGCCGCGGCACGGCCGTCGTCAAGGCGGATGCTTTTCATTACGATCAGGATACCGACATGGCCGACGCGTACGGCCAGGTTCGCTTGATCAACAACGGCGTGCTGTTTGCGGGGCCCGAAGCGCATCTGAAGGTGGAAGCCAATCAAGGCTTCATGCCGCAACCGAAGTATCACTTCAATTCGAACGGGGGCTCGGGCAGCGCCGCGCGGGTGGATCTGCTCGACAGCGAGCGCTCGGAGTTTACGAGCGCCACCTATACAGCCTGCCAATGCGCGGACCCGGCGTGGTACATCCGCGGCAGCCGCTTCGATTTCGATACGGGCGCCGACGAAGGCATTGCGCACAACGGCGTGCTGTTCTTTCAGGGCGTGCCGATTTTCGCGAGCCCTTGGCTGTCGTTCCCGCTCACGAGCGAGCGCCGCAGCGGCTTGCTGCCCCCGCAGTTCTCGATGAGCTCGACGAACGGCTTCGAGCTATCGGTGCCGTACTACTTCAATATCGCGCCCAATCGCGATTTGACGCTCACGCCGCGCATTATTTCGAAGCGCGGTGTGCAGACGCAAGCGATGTTCCGGTATCTGTCGCCTAGCTATGCGGGCACGTTTACGGGCGAGTATTTGCCGAACGACGCGCTCAAGCACGAGAGCCGCTATGCGATCTACTGGCAGCACCAGCAGAATCTAGGCCACGGCTTCGGCGCCTACGTGTCGTACAACAAGGTCTCGGACAATACGTATCCCGAGGACTTGTCTACGGTCGGCAATCAGTTTCTCGTCGGCACCCAGCTCCTGTTTCAGCAGGAAGCGGGCGTGACGTACAACAACGGCCCCTGGTCGGTGCTCGCGCGCGAGCAGCACTGGCAGACGCTTCAGGGGTCGGCGCCGCCCTACGCCCGAGAGCCGCAGTTGAACGTCAAGTACGCGAAGTACAACGTCGGCGGGTTCGACTTCGGCGCCGAGGCCGATTACTCGCGCTTCAGAATCACCACGGCCGATTCGACGGAAGGCGACCGGCTGATGTTCAACCCGTACGTGTCGTACGGGATCGTCGGCCCCGGCTACTTCGTCGTGCCGAAGGCGCAGTTTCATTTCGCCTCGTACGACCTCAGCAACATCGCGAGCACCGCGCCGGGCGGACAGCCCAAGGCGTTCACCGAGTCCGTGCCGACGCTCAGCTTCGACACCGGGCTCATCTTCGATCGGTCGGTGCGCCTCTTCGGCAACGATTACATCCAGACGCTCGAGCCGAGGCTGTACTACGTGTACACGCCGTACCGCAACCAGGCGTTCGCGCCGCTGTTCGACACCGCGGAATCGGACTTCGGCATCGCCGAGATCTTCACGTCGAACACGTTCGTCGGCAACGACCGCATTGCGGACGCGAACCGCCTCACGGCCGGTCTGACGACGCGTTTCATCGATCCGGCCACCGGCGACGAGCGCGCGCGATTCGTGTTGGCGCAGCAGTACTATTTCACCGATCAGCGTGTGACGTTGTCGCAGGGCTCGTCGACGCCGGCCACGAGTCATTCGGATTTGCTCGCGGGCGCATCGCTCAAACTCGGGGCCGGTTTCGCCTCGGAAACGGCGTTCCAATATAATGCGGACGACAACCAGCTCGTGCGGGCCAGCGTCGGTTTCGGCTTCAGCCCCAGCGACCGCAAGGTCGTGAACGTCGCCTATCGTTACACGCGAGCGAACACCACGCTCGCCAACGAGCCGATCAACCAAGTGCTGCTCTCGGGCGAATGGCCGCTGACGCATAGGCTCTACGCCGTGGCGCGGTTCAACTACGACATGGCCGGGCACCGCCTCGTCGACGGTCTGGTCGGCTTCCAGTACGATGCCGATTGCTGGGTGCTCGGGGTAGGGGCGCAGCGTTATGCGAACGGGCTGAACTCCACGGGGCAGCATACGTCGGCCACACGCGTGCTCGCACAGTTGACGCTCAAGGGGCTGACGAACGTCGACAACGGGCTCGTGTCGGCGTTCCGCGCCGGCGTGGCCGGGTACCAGCCGCCTCCGCCGGCGCCGCCGCCGCTGGCAAGATTCACCAATTACGAGTGAACGGACGGGCAAGCGCGCGTACGGCTCGTGTAGGCATGCGCAAAAGGGGGCCGTGGCAAACGGGCCCGAGACATTTGGAGCATTTGTGGCAATCGTGAATAAAGTTCGCTTGGCAACGCTGGCGGCCGTCCTGGCCTCCGCCATTCTCTTGCCGGCCGCGCCCGCCGCGGCGCAGGCGTTGAAGGGCCAAACCGGCCAAACCGGTCAAGCCGGTCAAGCCGGTCAAACGGTCGACTCGGTCGCCGCCATCGTCAACAACGACGTCATCACCGTGCGCGAGCTCGACGACCGCGTGGGGCTCATCGCCCGCCGGCTTCAGCAGCAGCACGCGCCCGTGCCCCCGCAGGACCAGTTGCGCGCGCAGGTTCTCAATCAAATGGTGCTCGAGCGGATTCAGCTCGAAAAGGCGAAGGAAGACGGCATCGTCGTCGACGACGCGGCGGTACAGAAAACGCTGCAGCGCCTGGCGGCGGCCAACAATATGACGCTCGACGTCTACCGCTCGCGGATCGAGGCGGAGGGCGTGCCCTGGTCGGTCTTCACGCGCGATGCGCGTAACGAGCTCACGCTTTCGAAACTGCGCGAAAAAGAGGTCGACAGCAAGGTAACGGTGTCCGACGCCGAGGTCGCGAACTACATCGCGAGCCAGCGCGGGCCCGGCGCACGGGCGCAGCAGGACTTGCGCATCGAGCACATCCTCGTAAAAGTGCCGGCCGGTGCGCCGCAAGCCGACGTCGACGCCGCACAGAAAAAGGCCGAGGCGATCTTGCAGCAAGCGAAGGGCGGCGCGAAATTCGAATCGCTGGCCAAGGATAATTCCCAGGCGGCCGACGCCAAGTCCGGCGGCGATCTCGGGTTCAAGCCCCCGGGCAACCTGCCTGCCGAGTTCGTCACGGCGGCATCGCAACTGCGGCCGGGCGAGGTGAGCCCCAACGTGATTCGCACCGGCGACGGTTTCGAAGTCATGCGGCTCGTCGATCGACGCACGGGCGTGGGCGGCTCGGCGGCCGACGCACCGAAGCTCGTCCAGACGCACGTGCGCCATATTCTGCTGCGCGTCGGCGAAGGCCAGCCCGAAGGCGCCGCCCGGCAGAAGCTGCGGGAAATCCGCAGCCAGATCGAAGCGGGCGGCGACTTCGCGAAGTTCGCCAGCACCTACTCGCAGGACGGCTCCGCGTCGCAAGGCGGCGACTTGGGCTGGATCAGCCCCGGCGAAACCGTGCCCGAATTCGAGCGCGCGATGAACAATCTGAAGGACGGCGAAATCAGCGAACCCATTCGCACCGAGTACGGCTATCACTTGATTCAAGTGCTCGGGCGGCGCGAGGCGGAAGGCTCGGTCCAGCAGCAAATGGATCTGGCGCGTCAGGCGATCGGACAGCGCAAGGCCGAGCAGGCGTACTCGGACTGGCTGCGCGAATTGCGCGATTCGGCCTATGTTCAGTACAAGGTCGGCGGCCCGCTCGCGCAGCAGCAGTGAGCCGATAGACGATGACGAGCACCGCCGGCGCTGCGCCGCTCCACATCGCGATCACGACCGGCGAGCCCGCCGGCGTGGGGCCGGAGCTCACGGCGGCAGCGCTCGCCGGCGCCGCGGCGCACTGGCCCGGCGTACGGTTCTCGGTGCTCGGCGATGCTTCGCTGATCGCGGCCCGGGCGGGCGCGGTCGGCGTGGATTGGCCGGCGCTCGTCGGCGCCGGGCATGTCGGCGTCGCACATCGGCCGCTTGCCGCGCCGTCGCAAGCTGGGCGTCTCGACGCCGCGAACGGCCGCTATGTGCTCGGGCTGCTCGACGATGCGATCGACGGTGCGCAAGGCGGCACATACGATGCGATCGTGACGGCCCCGCTGCAAAAAAGCACGATCAACGATGCGGGCGTGCCCTTTACGGGACATACGGAATACTTGGCCGAACGCACCGGCACCGCGCGCGTGGTCATGATGCTCGCCGGCACGGGGGCTCGGCCGCTGCGCGTGGCGCTTGCCACCACGCATTTGCCGCTCAAGGACGTGCCGGCCGCCATCGGCGTCGACAGTCTCGTCGAAACGATCTCGATCATCGACCGTGATTTGCGCCGCGATTTCGGCTTGCCGGTGCCGCGTATTCTCGTCACGGGCCTGAACCCGCATGCGGGCGAGAACGGCTATCTCGGGCGCGAAGAAATCGACGTGATCTCGCCGGCGCTTGCACTGGCCGCTCAGCGCGGTATCGACGCGCGCGGGCCTTATCCGGCCGATACGCTGTTTCAGCCGCGCTACCTGGACGAGGCCGATTGCGTGCTGGCGATGTACCACGATCAAGGGCTCCCGGTCCTCAAGTACGCGACCTTCGGCGAGGGCGTCAACATTACGCTGGGACTGCCGATCATTCGCACGTCGGTCGATCACGGCACCGCGCTCGATCTTGCAGGCACGGGGCGCGCCGACGCGGGCAGCATGATTGCGGCTATCGATACGGCCGTCACGATGGCGCGTAACCGGCGCGGCGCGTAACCACCGCCGTTTCCGGCCGGTGCCGGGCGCAACGCGGCGTTTCTCGACTTATTTCGGTTTCCTCACGATTTCGATGTCCACCAGCAGACAGCATCAAGGCCATTTCGCGCGTAAGCGGTTCGGGCAAAACTTCCTCGTCGATCTCGGCATCATCGATGCGATCGTCTCGCTCATTGCTCCCGAGCGCGGGCAATTGATGGTCGAAATCGGGCCGGGGCTCGGCGCGCTGACCGAGCCGCTCGTCGAACGTCTGGCGACGCCCGAGATGCCGTTGCATGCCGTCGAACTCGATCGCGATCTGATCGGGCGGCTGCAGAACAAATTCGGCGATCTGCTCGCGCTGCACGCGGGCGATGCGCTTGCCTTCGATTTCGGCTCGCTCGTGCAAGGGCGAGACGAGCCGACGCTTCGCATCGTCGGCAACCTGCCTTACAACATTTCGAGCCCGCTGCTTTTTCATTTGATGTCGTTCGCTCCGTTCGTCGTCGATCAGCACTTCATGCTGCAAAACGAGGTCGTCGAGCGAATGGTGGCCGAGCCCGGCACGAAGGCATTCAGTCGGCTTTCGGTGATGCTGCAGTACCGCTATGTGATCGATAAGCTGCTCGACGTGCCGCCCGAATCGTTCCAGCCCCCGCCAAAAGTCGACTCGGCGATCGTGCGGATGATCCCCTACGCGCCGCACGAACTGGAGACTGTCGATATGACGGTATTCGGCGAACTCGTGACAGCCGCGTTCTCGCAGCGCCGCAAGATGCTGCGCAACACGCTTTCGGCTTACCGCGACCGCGTAGACTTCGAGGGGTTGGGATTCGATCTCGCGCGGCGTGCGGAGGACGTGCCCGTCGCCGAATACGTGCGCGTTGCGCAGGCGCTCGGCTCGCGCGAGGCGTGACGCGCGAGGCTTTGCAGCGCGAGGCTTGGGGGCGCGAGGCTTGGCGGCGCGAGGCTTGGCGGCGCGACGTGCGTCCGGCCTTCGTTCTACGCGCCTACTTCGACGGCGCCCGCCGTGCCGGCGCGTTTACCAGCACGATACCCGCGAGCACGAGCACCGAGGCCAGCATGAAACGCATGCTGAACGACTCGCCCAGCAGCACGACGCCGAATCCGACGCCGAACAGCGGCGTGAGGAACGAAAACACCGACAGTCGCGACGCCATATAGCGCGTGAGCAGCCAGAACCACGTCAAATAGCTGACGAACGCTACGGCGACGGCCTGATACCCGAGGCTCGCGATCGCCAACGGCGTGACGTACGCACGGTGTTGCTCGCCCAATGCGAACGCAAGCGCCAATAAGACGACAGCCGATACGACGAGCTGATAGAACAGCGTCTTGCTCGCACTGGCGTGCGACAACGAGGTAGCGCGTACGACCACCGTCGTCGCGGCCCACATGACGCCGCCCAGCACGCCGGCTGCATCGCCAAGGACGCCTGAGACCGCGGATACGCCGGGGGCCGGCGGGCGGGCGAAGCCGTCGGCGAATGCGAGGGCGATGCCCGCGAACGCGACTGCGACGCCGCACCACTGCACGCGCCGCATGGTTTCTCCGGGCACGAACGCGTGCAGGCCGAGCGCTGTGAAGCAGGGCGCCGTGTAAAGGAAGACGGCCATGCGCGAGGCGCTGGTGAGCGTGAGCCCCGCGAAAATGCAGATGAACTCGCCTGCGAACAGCATGCCGGCCAGTAGCCCCGGCGCGAACGTGCCGTCCTGCCGGAACAACGGCGTCCCGCGCAGGCGGGCCCAGCCGAAGACGAGCGCCGCGGCGATGGTCGAGCGCAAGCCAGCCTGCAGCATGGGCCCGAGCGCGCCGTTCGTCGATTTGATGGCGACTTGCTGCAGGCCCCAAATGGCGCACAGCAGGAACATCAACGCGATGGCGAACGCGTCGGGGGCGCGGCGCGCGGGCGAGGAAGCGCCGATGACGGAGGCGGTGGCAGTATTCATTCGAGGCGTGATCGACGCGCAAAGGCCGCAAAGGCCGCAAAGGCAAAAGCGGCTGAAAGCGGCCGAAAAAGGCCGCTAAGGGCCGTAATACGGCAAGGCCGGTGACCGGTCCGGCGCTGCCGCGCTTGCCGCGGCGTGACGGGCCGCCGCGATCGAGCTTGCCCGCGTACCATACCAAAACGGCGCTGCGCCCGCCTCGCAATGGCCGATTGACCCCACGAGCGTCAGGGCGAGCGCCTTGGGCAGTTTCTTGCTAGATTTCGCTTCCTTGCCTTTCTTTGTGAAACCGGAGTTCAAGATGCGTTTGCTGCACACAATGCTGCGAGTCGGCGATCTCGACCGCTCGCTCAAGTTCTACACCGAGGTGCTCGGCATGAAGTTGCTGCGCCGCCAAGACTACCCCGAAGGCCGTTTCACGCTCGCTTTTGTCGGCTACACCGACGAAAGCGAGGGCGCAGTGATCGAGCTTACGCACAATTGGGACACGAAATCCTACGATCTCGGCACCGGTTACGGCCACATCGCGCTCGAGGTCGACGATGCTTATGCCGCGTGCGAGAAGATCAAGGCGCAGGGTGGGAACGTCGTGCGCGAGGCCGGCCCGATGAAGCACGGCACGACCGTGATCGCATTCGTCGTCGACCCCGACGGATACAAGATCGAACTCATCCAGAAAAAGACGCGATAAGGGTGGCGCGCGGACGCTTTCCGCTATTCGACGCGAGTCGTCTCGGTTCGCCTCGGTTCGCCTCGGTTCGCCGTAGGGGAGGGGAAGGGCAGGGCGACGCCCCTTGCGTGGCGCGCGCCGGCGGTCAGAGCGACGGCAGCAATTCGGGCGGGTGGTGCTTGAGCGTATGCCGCGCTTCCTTGAATTCGGGGAAGATCGATTCCACCGTCTGCCAAAAGCGCGGGCTGTGGTTCATTTCGCGCAGATGAGCGAGTTCGTGCGCGACGACATAATCGATGATCGACAGCGGAAAATGGATCAGCCGCCAGTTCAGACGAATGCGTCCGTCGCTCGAACAACTGCCCCAACGCGTGGCCGCCGACGAAAGCGCATAGCCCTTATAGGCGACGCCGAGCTTGTCGGCATAGAGCGCGAGGCGCTCTCCGAATAGGCGCTTCGCTTCGGTTTGCAACCAGCCTTGCACGCGGTCCTTGATCTGCTGGGCCTCGGCGTGTGCAGGCAACGCCAGCGCGAGTGCGAGCGTCTGCGCATCGAACGCGAGAACGCCGTGCGTCGAGGCAAGCGCGATCCGCACAGGTTTGCCGAGGTAAGGAATCTCGGCGCCGTCGCGCCATTCGATGCGCGGCAATGCGCGTTGCTCGACGCGCGTCTGCCATTCGGCCAGTTTCGCGAAAATCCAGCGTTCCTTGCCCGCAATGGCCGTTTCGATGTCGGCCAGCGTCACCCAGCGCGGCGCCGTGATCGTCAACCCGCTGCCGTCGATCGAAAAACCGATCGTGCGCCGCGACGAACGTTTGAGCCCGTACTCGAGCGTGCGCCCGCTCAGCGTGAGGCGCCGCAGCTTCACGCCCCCGGGCGCCGAATCGGGCCGAAGCGGCGCCGCGACGGCAGGCGGCGCGAGCACGCCTTCGTCGGCAGGCGCCGCGAACAGCGGCAGGTCGAGCTGCCGATTGTCGAGCTCGGTTGCCGGGCGGGGCTTGGCGGGTTTGGGCATCGTGCGGCGGCTACGCGGCGGTCTTAACCGAGCGAGGTATCGGCGCGATCGGCGGCGCCGCGTTTCGGGCCGGCGGGCTGCGCGGGCGCGCCGGCGTCTCGGTAAGCATCGGGATCGATCCGGCGCATCTCGGCCTCGATCCACGCCTCGACGCGCGAGTTCAGCTCATCGGGCGTCAGCCCCGCCGACTCGATCGGCTTGCCGATCGACACGGTCACGGTACCCGGATACTTGACGAACGAGTTGCGCGGCCAGACATGGCCGGCATTGTGCGCGATCGGCACGACAGGCGCGCCCGCATCGATCGCAAAGCGCGCGCCGCCCGTTTTGTATTTGCCCTGCTGCCCGACACGTGTGCGCGTGCCCTCGGGAAACATGATGACCCAGGCGCCTTCGCTCATGCGCAGCCGTCCTTGCCTGACGACGGAGGCGAACGCGTACTTGCCTTCCTTGCGGTCGATATGAACCATCTTCAGCATGCCGAGCGCCCAGCCGAAGAACGGCACGTAGAGCAGCTCGCGCTTGAAGACATAGCACAGCGGGCGCGGCATGATCGCGGGGAACGCCACCGTTTCCCATGCCGACTGATGCTTCGAGAGCAGGACGGCCGGACCGTCGGGCAGGTTCTCCCTCCCTTCGACGCGATAGCGAATGCCCGTGAGATGCCGCGTGACGAAGAGCGTGCTGCGGCACCAGCCGACGGCCATCCAATAGCGGCGATCGGCGTTCATGAACGGAAACGCGATGAAACAAGCGGTCGCATAGGGCGCCGTGTAGACGACGAAGTAGAGAAACAGCAGCAGCGAGCGGATAAAGCGGACGATGGGCATCGGTATCTTCGATCGGTTGGGCTCGGGCGTACGCGCGCGGTCAGTCGGCCTGCGTCGCCAGAAACGTCAGTGCGAACGCTTTCAAATCGTCGTGCACCTTCGTGCCCTCCGGCAGGCCGCCAGCCGCAACGGTTCTCGCCCCCTTGCCCGTCAGCACGAGGTGCGTCGGAAAACCGAGCGCCGCGCCTGCTTGCAAGTCGCGCAGCGCATCGCCGACGACGGGCGTCGCGGCCGGATCGATCTCGAAGCGCTCGACGATCGTCTGCAACAGACCGGGCTTCGGCTTGCGGCACTCGCACCGGTCTTCCGCCGTATGCGGGCAGAAGAAAACGGCGTCGATGCGTCCGCCGACGGCCGCCGCCGCACGATGCATTTTTTCGTGCATGGCGTTGAGCGTGGCCATGTCGAACAGGCCGCGCCCGATGCCCGACTGGTTCGACGCGACGGCCACGCGATAGCCGGCCTGGTTGAGCCGAGCGATCGCTTCGAGGCTGCCCGGAATCGGGACCCACTCGTCGGGCGTCTTGATGTACGCGTCGGAGTCGAAGTTGATCACGCCGTCGCGATCGAGGATGACGAGCTTTTTGCCGAAAGTCATACGCGTCTCTTTCTCAATGACGGCTCGCTTACGCCGCGAGCTTCGAGATGTCGGCCACGCAGTTCATCTGCGCGTGCAGCTCGGCCAGCAATGCGAGCCGGTTCTTGCGCAGCGCGGCGTCTTCGGCGTTGACCATCACGTCGTTGAAGAACGTGTCGACAGGGTCGCGCAGTGCCGCCAGCGCCGACAACGCACGCGTGTAGTCGCGCTGCTCGAGTTGCGCCTGCACGGCCGGCGTGACTTTCTTCAGCTGATCGCTCAACGAGCGCTCGGCAGGTTCGACCAGCAGCGCCGATTGCACGGCGAGCACCGCCGCGCCGTTGGCGCTCGCTGCGCTCGCAGCCGTCGTCGCCAGGCTGACCTCGCCTTCCGACTTCTTCAAAATGTTCGTGATCCGCTTGTTCGCGGCGGCCAGCGCGCCGGCTTCCGGCAGCGCCGAGAACTCGCGCACGGCGTCGAGCCGCGCGACGATATCGTCGAGCTTCTTCGGCTGCAGGCTCAGGACGGCGTCGATCTCGCCAGCCGAGTAACCGCGCTCGCGCAGCAAGCCGCGCAGCCGGTCCATGAAGAATGCGTAAAGCGCGTCGGTGCAGTCGGCCACATGCGGCGTGGCGCCGAAGCTGGCGGCCGCCTCGCGCAGCAGCGCAACGAGATCGATCGGCAATTGCTTCTCGATCAAGATGCGCAGCACGCCCAAGGCGTGGCGGCGCAGCGCGAACGGGTCTTTCTCGCCGGTCGGCACGAGGCCGATGCCCCAGATGCCGGCGAGCGTCTCGAGCTTGTCGGCAAGCGCGACGGCCGTGCCGACACGCGTGGCCGGCAAGGCGTCGCCCGAAAAGCGCGGCTGATAGTGCTCAGTGCAGGCGAGTGCGACATCCTCTGCTTCGCCGTCGTGGCGCGCGTAGTAGGTGCCCATCGTCCCTTGCAATTCGGGGAACTCGCCCACCATGTCGGTCAAGAGATCGGCCTTCGCGAGCTTCGCGGCGCGTGCGGCCAGCGCCGGATCGGCGCCGACGAGCGGCGCGATGCCGCGCGCGAGCGCTTCGAGCCGCTGCACGCGTTCGAGCTGCGAGCCGAGCTTGTTGTGATAGACCACGTTGGCGAGCAGCGGGACGCGCTCGGCGAGCGGCTTCTTCTTGTCTTGTTCGAAGAAGAATTTCGCATCGGCCAGCCGCGGGCGCACGACGCGCTCGTTGCCTTCGACGATCTCGCCCGGCGTTTCCGTGGCGATATTCGACACGATCAGGAAGCGCGAGCGCAGCTTGCCCCCTTCGTCCGTCAACGCGAAGTACTTCTGATTCGTCTGCATCGTCAAAATCAGGCATTCCTGCGGCACCTGCAGGAACTGGTCGTCGAAGCGGCATTCGTAGACGACCGGCCATTCGACGAGCGCGTTCACCTCGTCGAGCAGTGCGTCGGGCATCACGACGCGATCGCCGTGCGCGAGACGGTTCAGTTGCTCGACGATGCTTGCACGACGCTGCGCGAAACTCGCGACGACGTGGCCCTTCGTGCGCAACGTTTCCGCATATTCATCCGCGTGCAGAACGGCGACGAGGCCGTCCGACAGAAAACGATGGCCGAGGGTGGTGTCGCCGGCGTCGATGCCGAACGCGGTCACCGGCACGATATCGGCGCCGTGCAGCACGGTGAGCCGCTGGACCGGGCGCACGAACTGCACGCTCGTGCCGTCGGGCCGCTGGTACGTCATGACTTTCGGGATCGGCAGCTTGACGAGCACTTCGTCGAGCGCCGCTTGCAAGCCGTCGGCGAGCGTGGCGCCGGGCGCCGCATAGCGCAGGAAGAACGCTTCGGCCTTGCCGTCCGAGGCGCGCTCGAGATCGGCGAGCGGCACATCCGGAAAACCGAGCGCGGCCAGTTTCTTCGCGAGCGGCGCCGTGGGCTGGCCGTTCGCGTCGAGCGCGACGGAGACGGGCAGGACTTTTTCGCGGACTTGTTTTTCGGGCGCGACGGCGCGCACGTTCTTGATGAGCACGGCAAGGCGGCGCGGCGTGGCGAACCGTTCGAACGACGCTTCGCCCGCGATCAAATCGCGCGCGGCCAGACGTTCGACGAGGCCTTCGGCGAATGCGTCGGACAGCCGTGCGAGCGCCTTCGGCGGCAATTCCTCGGTCAATAGTTCGACGAGCAGTGTGGCTTGGTGAGCTTGATTCATATTCGTTGGAGTCTCGTCATTCCTTGTCGATCGCGCGCTCCACCTTCAGCGGCGGCGCCCACGCCGGCATCGCGGCGTCCTGCTCGTCGGTCGTCAAGCCGGGAACGCCGTGCACGGGATTGCCGAGCATCGGGAAGCCGCGCTTTTCCCGCGAGTCGTAATAGGCTTGCGCGACGAGGCGCGAGAGCGCGCGTATCCGGCCGATGTAGGCGGCGCGCTCGGTCACCGAGATCGCACCGCGCGCGTCGAGCAAATTGAACGTATGGGCAGCCTTGAGCACGAGCTCGTAACCGGGCAGCGCGAGCTGCGATTCGATCATGCGCTTCGCTTCGGACTCGTAGCTGTTGAACAACGTGAACAGTAAATCGACGTTCGCGTGCTCGAAGTTGTAGGTCGACTGCTCGACTTCGTTCTGGTGATAGACGTCGCCGTAGGACAGGCGCCGCAGTTCGGGACCGTTAGGGCCCGCTTCTTCCCATTCGGTCCAGACGAGGTCGTAGACGTTCTCGACCTTCTGCAAGTACATGGCGAGCCGTTCGAGGCCGTAGGTGATTTCGCCGAGCACGGGCTTGCAATCGAGACCGCCCACTTGCTGGAAGTACGTGAACTGCGTGACTTCCATGCCGTTGAGCCACACCTCCCAGCCAAGCCCCCATGCGCCGAGCGTCGGGTTTTCCCAATCGTCCTCGACGAAGCGCACGTCGTTTTGCTTCAGATCGAAGCCGAGCGCTTCGAGCGAGCCGAGGTAGAGATCGAGGATGTCTTCGGGCGCGGGCTTGAGCACGACCTGGTATTGGTAGTAGTGCTGCAAGCGGTTCGGATTGTCGCCGTAGCGGCCGTCCTTCGGGCGGCGGGAGGGCTGCACGTAAGCCGCGCGCCACGGCTCGGGGCCGACGGCGCGCAGGAACGTATGGACGTGCGAAGTGCCGGCGCCGACTTCCATGTCGATCGGCTGAAGCAGCGCGCAACCCTGTTTGTCCCAATAGGATTGCAGCGTCAGGATGATTTGCTGAAACGTGAGCATGTCTTGCCTATGGCGGCTGGAGGCGGGTGGGCCCGGCGGCCGGCCGCGCTCGGAGTGCGCGTGCGGCTTCGGGCGGGCAGGCGGCTTGACCGCTGCCCGACGCTAAAACAATGAATTTTACCGGAATGTGGCGGGCACTGGCCTAATCCGGCTTGCCGCGCGATGGGCGCAAGCCGCCGGCCGCTCGGGCGGCCCGTGCGGCGACGGCCGCCGCCGCACGTTCGAACGCCGCCGAAGCGGGCGAAGCCGGCCGCCGCTACCGCAGGCCGGATCGGCCGCGCTTGCGCCCGAACGCGAAGCCGAAAACGATCAGCACGAGCGAAACCGCCAGCACCAGGCCGTTGCCGACGGCGATATACGGCGTGCGCCCGATCATCCCTTGCACCTTGGTTTCGATCTGGCCGGTCGTGAAGGCGGGCAGCCTAGCCGTCACGTTGCCGCGGGCGTCGATGACGGCCGTCGTCCCCGTGTTGGTGGCCGCGAGCAGCGGGCGCCCCGTTTCCAGCGTGCGCATGCGCGCCATCTGCAAGTGCTGGTCGAGCGCGATCGTGTCGCCGAACCAGGCGAGATTCGACGCATTGACGAGCACGCCGGCCGGTACGGCCGCCTCGCGCAGCGAGCGCGCGATTTCCTCGCCGAAGATGTCCTCGTAGCAGATGTCCACGTCGATCGGCTCGTCGTGAACGACGAACGCCTTTTGCACGGGCCTGCCGCGCGCGAGGTCGCCGAGCGGAATGTTCATGAGCCGCACGAACCAATGAAAGCCCCACGGCACGAACTCGCCGAACGGCACGAGGTGGCGCTTGTCGTAGCGGTACAGTTCGCGCGAACCGGGCGTGATGCCGAAGAAGCTGTTCGTCACGTCGGTGGCGCGGCCCTCCGGCGTGATCGTCGCACCGAGCGCGCCGATCAGCAGCGACGAACCCGTGTCATCGGCAAATGTGCGCAGCGTGCGCGCGAACGCCTCTGGAAATTGCTGGGGCAATAGCGGGATGGCGGTTTCCGGCGTGACGATGAGGTCGGCCGGGTGCGCGGTGATCATCTGCTGATACAGCGCGAGCGCGCCACGCAAGCCCGCCTCGTCGAACTTCATTTCCTGCTTCACGTTGCCCTGCAAGATGCGCACGGTCAGCGGCGCGTTGCCGGGCTGCGTCCAGGCTACGCGCGAAAGCAGCAGCCCCGCCGCGACGATCGCCAGCGCTGCGGCGGCCGGCGCGAGCATCGCCGCGCTTCTGCGCGGGCGCGCGAAGCCGGCATGCGCGCTTTGGACGATCAGCGCGCAAGCGAGGGCGAGCATCCAGCCGACCCCATACACGCCCGCGACAGGGGCAAAGCCCGCGAGCGGCCCGTCGACTTGCGCATAGCCGCTCGCGAGCCAGGGAAATCCCGTGAACACGGTGCCGCGCAGCCATTCGCCGAGCGCCCACGCGCTGGCGAACGCGAACGCGCCGCGCCAGCTCGGCGCGAACGGACGCCCGTCGCGAGCGCCATTGGCCGAATGCCCGGCGCAAAACGACCATAGCCCGGCGGAGAACGCCGGGTAGAGCGCCAGGTACAGCGAGAAAAGGACGAGCGCCGCGACCGCGAGCGGCGCGGCCATCTCGCCGTAGTGGTGCATGCTCACATAGAGCCACCAGACGCCCGTCACGAGATTGCCGAAGCCGAACGCGCCGCCGGTGAGCGCCGCGCTTTTCCAGCCGGTCGTGCGTGTGAGCCATGCGTAGAGCGCGGCGAAGACGGCGAGCTCGAGCCATCCGCCGTGCGGCGTCGGCGCGAAGGACAGCGTGTTGAGCGCGCCCAGTGCGAGTGCGGCGACGTAGTGCCAGCGCGAAAGCGGGCGAGCGGCGATGCTGGACGCGGCGGCGTTGCCGCGCAGGCGGGAGGTGATCGATTCGGCCATGGGTACGCGGCGTCGAAATGGCGATGAATGTTCGGGTCGGTAAAGGGGGCTACCGGCGGTTGCGCTACCGTGAGGCAGCGCGACGCGGCGGGCTTCGCGCAAAGCGCGACGGCCGCCGCCCGCGCCTTCTTCCTTTGCGGTCGGTGTCTTCTCCCGCAGGTTGCTTCGGCGAGCCGCTTCGATATGAAATCGAGCTAAGTCCTCACACAGCGGAGGCGCTACGTCTGGACGTGCTGCGCGTCGCGTTCGCGTTGGCCGGCGAGCGGATCGCGCCGCACGAGCAGCATGTGCACTTGCCGCGCATCGCCCCGCAGGATTTCGAAGATGAGATCGTCGATGCGCACGCGTTCGCCGCGATGCGGCACGCGGCCGAAATGGTGCGTGACGAGCCCGCCGATCGTATCGACTTCCTCATCCGAGAAATGCGTGCCGAACACTTCGTTGAACTGCTCGATCTCGGTCAGCGCGCGCACGCGATAGCGGCCGTCGGGCGAGGGGATGATATTGCCGCTTTCCTCGTCGAAGTCGTATTCGTCTTCGATGTCGCCGACGATCTGCTCCAACACGTCTTCGATCGTGATGAGGCCGGCCACGCCGCCGTACTCGTCGACGACGATGGCGATGTGGTTGCGATTCATGCGGAAGTCGTGCAGCAACACGTTCAGCCGCTTCGCTTCGGGAATGAAGACGGCCGGGCGCAGCATGCCGCGCACGTCGAACGACTCTTCGGCGTAATAGCGCAGCAGATCCTTGGCAAGCAGCACGCCGATGATGTTGTCGCGATTGCCTTCGTAGACGGGATATCGCGAGTGCGCCTTTTCGAGGACGAACGGAATGAACTCCTCAGGGCTGCGCTCGATGTCGATCGCATCCATCTGAGCGCGCGGCACCATGATGTCGCGGGCGCACAGATCGCACACCTGGAATACGCCTTCGATCATCGAAAGCGAATCGGCGTCGATCAGGTTCCGCTCATGGGCGTCCTGCAAGATTTCGAGGAGCTCGGCCCGCGAATCGGGCTCGGGCGAGATGAAGTCGGTCAAACGCTCGAGCAGCGAGCGTTTTTCGGCGGGCTTGTCGGTATGGCGTCGACTGGGATAGGCGTCGTTCATGGCGGTGCGTCCCGAACGGCTGGACGCGTGGTAAACGGAGAGTAAAGGATACACCACGCAAAAGCGGAACCAGGATTGCCGACGGTGCTGCTAAAGTGCGCCAAGGTGCGTGCGAGCCGGGTTCTCCACCGTTTCTACCTTTTTTGCGCGAAAGAATTATGTCGGAAGAGTTTGGAGTCGGCGCGGCGGCTTTCGCTCGATTCTGACCGATCGGGTCGTCGGCCGGTCCGATCGTCAGAGGCAGCGTTCCAACAGCGCTTCGAGCGCGCGGTCGGGCATCCCGCTTTCCCGCAGCGCATGGACCGTGCGCCGCACGTAGTCGAGCGTCGTGCCGTAGCGCCCTTGCGCACAGGCGAGCACCGTTCGGACGACCTCGTCGGACAACTTGCCCGTGTAGGTCGGTACGTCGCGGCGCATGACGAATGCCAGGGCGTCGACGCGGCGCCCGTCCGCGAGCCAGCACGGCAGCCAGGTCGGGCGATAGGAGCCCATCGGCATCTCGCGCCGCCAGAGCGCTTCCAAGTGCGGCTCGGCGCCCGCGGCGGCCAAGCGAAAGGCCATGCCCGTGCACGAGCCGCCGCGGTCGAGCGCCAGCACGAGACCGGGCTGCTCGGGCGTCCCGCGGTTCACGCGCGACCACAGGTAAAGGCCGCGATGGTAGCCGCGAACCCGCGCCCGCACCGTTTCCGCGGCCGGCATACCGGGGTTCCAGATCAACGAGCCATAGCCGAACAGCCAAAGATCGGTCGCGCCGTCCCAGCGGCGCATCGTATCGGCCAGCGATTGCGCGAGCTCGGCGTCGCTGAGCAGCCGCGCCTCGCCCAGCTCGGGCGGATAGCCGAGGCCGGCGGGCGTAGTCGGCGCGAGGGGAGAAGGGAGCGTGTCGGACATCGCGCGAGCGATCAGCGAGGGCGGTCTCCGTACGGATCGGCAAAGCCGAGTCCGGCCAGGATGTCGGTTTCGAGCGCTTCCATTTCCTGCGCCTCGTCGTCGTTTTCGTGGTCGTAGCCCTGCGCATGAAGCGTGCCGTGCACGATCATATGCGCGTAATGGGCGGCGAGCGGCTTGCCCTGCTCGGCCGCCTCTCGCTCGATGACGGGACAGCAGAGCACGAGATCGCCCGATACGGGATCGTCTTCGCTTTCGGCATAGGCGAACGTCAGCACGTTCGTCGCGTAGTCCTTGCCGCGGTACGTGCGGTTCAGCGTGCGGCCTTCCTCGGTATCGACGAAGCGCACCGTCAGCTCGCCGTCGGCGAACAGGGCTGCCTTGATCCACTGCGCGACGTCGGCGCGTGCGAGCACCGCCTTGTGCGCGGGAAACGCCTTCGCCGCGGGAAACTGCAGCGTCAGCTTCAATTGCGGCGTACGTGACTTATCGTTCATGAGCGGTCGCCGGGCATCACCGCCCGTCGATGGGCGGCGTATCGTCTTTCTTCGTATGTTTGTCGTAAGCCTCGACGATACGCGCGACGAGCGGGTGACGGACGACGTCGGCGCTCGTGAAGCGCGTGAGCGCAATGCCGCGCACGTTCGCCAGTACCTGCTGCGCCTCGATGAGGCCGCTCTTTGCGCCGCGCGGCAGATCGACCTGCGTCGTGTCGCCCGTGACGACCGCCTTCGAGCCGAAGCCGATCCGCGTGAGGAACATCTTCATCTGCTCGGGCGTCGTGTTTTGCGCCTCGTCGAGAATGATGAACGCGTGATTGAGCGTGCGCCCGCGCATATAGGCCAGCGGGGCGATCTCGATCATCTGGCGTTCGAACATCTTCGCCGTCTTGTCGAATCCCAGCAGATCGTAGAGCGCGTCGTAGAGCGGACGCAGGTACGGATCGACTTTTTGGGCGAGATCGCCGGGCAAGAAGCCTAGCCGCTCGCCCGCCTCGACGGCCGGACGCGTGAGCACGATGCGCTTGACCTGGTCGCGCTCGAGTGCATCGACGGCGCAGGCGACGGCCAAGTAAGTCTTGCCCGTGCCCGCCGGACCCACGCCGAACGTCACGTCGTGCGAAACGATTTGCTTCAGGTATTCGCGCTGGGCGGGCGTACGCCCGCGCAGATCGGCGCGGCGCGTGTAGAGCTTCGGGCCGAGTTCTTCGGCGTTTTCATCGTCGATCCCTGCCGGTTCGTCGAATGGATGATCCGGATCGTAGCGGCCCGGGGCCGCATCGTCTTGGATCGCCGCCGCGCCGCCTCGATTGCCCGGATGGCGCGCTTCGACGAGCGCGAGCTGGATGTCGTCGACCGACAAGGGCTCGCGCGCCCGGTTGTAGAACGTTTCGAGCGCGCCTAGCGCGACTTTCGCGCCGCGTCCGCGAATCGAGATGCGATGGCCGCGCCGCTGCAGCGTGACGTCGAGCGCTTGCTCGATCTGCCGCAGGTTCTCGTCGAGCGGCCCGCAGAGATTGGCTAGGCGCGCGTTGTCTTCGCGCGGCGCGGTGAATTCCAGGGACGGGGCTGTCTTCAAGGCGAAATGGCTTTCCTTAAGCGAGGGTTTCCGCATGTTCCGCGAGCACGAGTTCGCCGCGCAGCGAATGCGGATAGGCGCGCGTGATGCGTACGTCGATCATCTGGCCGATCAGCCGCGCATGCGAGGCGACAGGCGCCGGGAAATTCACGACGCGGTTGTTCGCCGTGCGGCCTGCGAGCTCGGTCGGATCCTTGCGGGCGGGACGCTCGACGAGAATGCGCTCGACGTTGCCGACCATCGATTCGCTGATGCGGCCGACGTTGGCCTCGATCGTCGCCTGCAAATGTTGCAGGCGCTCGAGCTTGACCTCGCGCGGCGTGTCGTCTTGGAGGTTCGCGGCCGGCGTGCCGGGGCGCGGGCTGTAGATGAACGAGAAGCTCGTGTCGTAGCTCATCTCGTGCACGAGCGCCATCGTCTTGTCGAAGTCGTCCTGCGTTTCGCCGGGAAAGCCGACGATGATGTCCGTCGACAACGACAAGTCGGGGCGGATCGCGCGCAGACGGCGGATCACCGATTTGTACTCGAGCACCGTGTAGCCGCGCTTCATGGCCATCAAGATGCGGTCGGAGCCGTGCTGCACGGGCAGGTGCAGGTGCGAAACCAGTTTGTCGACTTTCGCGTAGACGTCGATGAGCCGCTGCGTGAACTCCTTCGGGTGCGAGGTCGTGTAGCGGATGCGCTCGATGCCCGGGACATCGGCGACATATTCGATCAGCGTCGCGAAATCGGCGATTTCGGAAGAACCGAGGGTCAGTGCGCCGCGATAGGCGTTCACGTTCTGGCCGAGCAACGTGACTTCGCGCACGCCTTGGTCGGCCAAACCGGCGATTTCGGTGAGGACGTCGTCGAGCGGACGCGAGACCTCGTCGCCGCGCGTATAGGGCACGACGCAGTAGCTGCAATACTTGCTGCAGCCTTCCATGATCGAAACGAATGCGCTCGGGCCTTCCACGCGCGCGGGCGGCAGATGGTCGAATTTTTCGATTTCGGGGAACGAGATGTCGACCTGGGCGCGGCCGCTCGCGCGGCGCTCGTCGATCATCTGCGGCAGCCGGTGCAGCGTTTGCGGGCCGAACACGAGATCGACATACGGCGCACGGGCGACGATGGCCGCGCCTTCCTGGCTGGCGACGCAGCCGCCCACGCCGATCAACAGGCCCGGCTTCGCTTCCTTGAGCTCGCGCACGCGGCCCAAATCGGAGAAGACCTTTTCCTGCGCTTTTTCGCGCACGGAGCAGGTGTTGAAGAGGATGACGTCCGCGTCTTCGGGGGAATCCGTCTTGACGAGGCCTTCAGCGGCGCCGAGCACGTCGACCATTTTGTCGGAGTCGTACTCGTTCATCTGGCAGCCGAAGGTCTTTACATAAACTTTCTTGGTCATGAAGCTCGCCGTTCGCAGTGGTTGACCTGGGGGCGTAGGTAATTCGGGAAAACCGGCAAAGCGCGCCGCCCGGACGGGGACGCATGCCGGAACCGCGGCGAAGTGCGTCGGCGGCCTGGGCCGCGCTCGGCTGTCTCGTTCGGGGCGTGGTGCGCGCGTGGTGCGCGAAGAAGCAGCCCGCCGCATAGCCTCACATTATAGCCGGTCGGCGGTCCAGCCCCGGCAGCTCCGGCCAGGTTTGCTCGATCTGCGCGAACCGTTCGATCAGAAAGTCGAGCAACGCTCGCACACGGGGCGGCCGGTAGCGGTTGCGGTGAAATAGGGCGTGCAGCGGCGTGTCGAACGCGTAGCGCCAGTCTGGCAGCACGACGCGCAGCCGGCCGGCGCGCAAGTCGGCATCGATGTCCCAGAGCGACTTCAACGCGATCCCGTAGCCGTCGATCGCCCAGATGCGCGTGACGGCGCCGTCGTTCGTTTCGCGGGAGGTGTCGAGCGGTGCCGTGAAGTCCGCCGTTTCGTCGCCGCGCACGAAGCGCCACTCGTTGAGCGGTCCCGATGCGATCGTCAGCACGATGCAGTGCAGGCTCGCCAGATCGGCGGGCGACGCCGGCTCGCCATGCCGCGCCAAATAGGCCGGCGAGGCGACGAGCACGCGCCGGTTGGTCGCCAGCCGCCGCGCGATCAACGATGTGTCCTCCCGCGGGGCGCCGAAACGGATGGCGAGATCGATGTCGTCGTGCAGCAGATTCGAGACGGAATCGGAGAGCGTCAGTGCAAACGTGACTTCGGGATGAAGCGCGTTGAACTCGTCGAGCCACGCCATCAGCATGTTCCGGCCGAAGTCGGACGTCGTCGAAATGCGGATTTTGCCGCGCACGACGGTGCGGCCCGCCTGCAGCGCCGCGTCGGCATCGTCGAGCGCCTGCAGCGCGCGCATGCAGTGGCGAAGGTAGAGGCGGCCTTCGTCCGTCAACCGCAGCCGGCGCGTCGTGCGCTCGAACAGGCGCGTCGAGAGCGATGCCTCGAGCTTGGCCAAGCGGGCGCTGGCCGCAGCCGGCGTCACGCCGAGCTTTCGGCCGGCTGCCGAAATGCCTCCCAGCCGAGCGGCTTCGACGAACAGCCGGATGTCGCCGAGACGGTCCATCGATTATTCCATTCCATTTGAAAATGATTCAATCGCTAGCGTAATTATCAAACGCAAACGCCATCCGGACAATAGGCGGCCAGATTCGTGCGATTCCTGCCGATTCCTGTCGATTCATGCTTTCGTCCGTGAGACCCGTCATGCCTATTCCATTGCTCGCGCTGGCGCTCAGCGCCTTCGCCATCGGCACCACCGAGTTCGTCATCATGGGGCTGTTGCCCGACGTCGCTCGGGACTTGTCTGTGTCCATTCCATCGGCAGGACTGCTCGTGTCGGGGTACGCGCTTGGCGTGGCGGCCGGCGCGCCCGTCCTGGCGGTTCTCACGAGCAAGCTGCCGCGCAAGGCCGCGCTGCAGGCGCTCATGATCGTCTTCGTCGTCGGCAACGTGCTGTGCGCCGTCGCGGGCGACTATCGCATGCTGATGATCGCGCGGGTGGTCACGTCTTTCGCGCACGGATCGTTCTTCGGGATCGGCGCGGTCGTGGCGGCCTCGCTCGTCGCGCGCGAAAAGCAGGCCAGCGCGATTGCGTTGATGTTCACCGGGCTGACGCTTGCGAATGTGCTTGGCGTGCCGTTCGGGACGTTCGTTGGGCAGTCGTGGGGGTGGCGGCTCTCGTTCTGGATCGTCGCCGGGCTCGGCGTGCTTTCGCTCGCAGGCATCACTGCGCTCGTGCCGCATAGGCGCGACGCCGGCCCCGTCGGCCTCGCGCGCGAGGTACGCGTGCTCAAGGAGCCGCAGGTCTGGCTTGCGCTGGCCATGACGGTACTTGGCTTCGGCGGCGTCTTCGTCGTGTTCACCTATATCGCGCCGATTCTCGAGCAGGTCAGCGGTTTTTCGCCGCGCGCCGTGACGTTGATTCTCGTGCTGTTCGGGGCGGGATTGACCGTGGGCAACGTCGTCGGCGGCAAACTCGCCGATCGCGCATTGATGCCGTCGCTGATCGGCATTCTCGTCGCCCTCGCGCTCATCATGGGCGTTTTCGCGAAGACGAGTCACGCGGCCGTGCCGGCTGCGCTGACGGTGTTCGTATGGGGCATCGCCGCGTTCGCGACCGTGCCGCCGTTGCAAATGCGCGTCGTCGAAAAGGCGAGCCATGCGCCGCACCTGGCATCGACGCTCAATATCGGCGCGTTCAACGTGGGCAATGCGGCCGGCGCATGGCTCGGCGGCTTGGCGCTGACGCACGGCGCCAAACTCGACGCGCTGCCGTGGGTGGCCGCGGCCGTGACGGCGGCGGCGCTCGTCGTGACGCTGATCGCGGCTTACCTCGACGCTCGCCGCCGCGTGAGCGAGCCGCAGCCTGCGACGCAGTGCGTGTCGTGAGATGAGTGGGCGAAGCGACGCCGCTACGTTAGCGTCGCCTTCGGAGAACCAGGACGATCGAGCGGGCGCCGACGCTACGACTGCAACTGACCGAATTCTCCGCGCAGCCCGGCGGCGATCAGCGCCGGCAGCTGTTCCATATTCTCGACGATGCGCGTGATGCCGAGGTTGCGCAGTACCTGAGCGTAACCTTTCGGGACGTGACTCGCGCCGACGAACGCGATCGTCTGCATGCCGGCGGCGCGGGCGGCGGTCAGCCCCGTCACGCTATCTTCAACGACGAGGCACCGCCCAGGTGCGATGCCGAGTTCGCGCGCGGCGTGCAGATAGATGTCGGGGTGGGGCTTGGGCCGGGCGACTTGTTCCGCGCTGAACACGCGCGGCCCGAATACGTCGGTCAAGCCAGCCCGCGCGAGCGACGCCGCAATTCGTGTCAGGTGGCTGTTGGAAACGACGGCCGCGGGCAGCGGCACGCGCGCGAGCGCGTCGCGCACCCCGGCGATCGGCGCGAGCGAGCGCTTGAATTCGCGGTCGATCTCGCATTCGACGCCGGCGATAAAGCCTTCCGGAATCTCGATGCCGAAGCGCGCTTCGAGATCGGCGAGAAAAACCGACGTGCGCTGGCCGAACGCCAGGTGCGCCACGGGGGCGAAGTCGATGCTCGGGAACTGCGCCGACAACGCGCGCAGCAGCACACGATCGGCGATGACTTCACTGTCGACGAGCACGCCGTCGCAGTCGCAAATGAGATGGTCGAACATGAAGAAGAGGGCGCACGCTCAGTGGCCGGCCTAAGCCCGTGACGCGCTTTGTTGTGTATTGAGACGCCAATGATACGGGCATTGGCGTCTTTGCGCTCTGCTTGCCCGCCGCCGGTCAATGGGCGTGGACGTACACCCAAGACGCCATCGCTCCGCCCGCAAGCGGCCCGAACACGGGCACCCAGGCGTAACGCCAATCGCTGCCGCGCTTGCCCGGAATCGGCAGCAAGGCGTGCATGAGCCGCGGCGCAAGGTCGCGCGCCGGGCTCATCGCGTAGCCGGTCGGGCCCCCGAGCGAGATGCCGATGCCGAGCACGAGCAGGCCGACGGGCAGCGCATCGAGCGCACCGAGGCCCACTTGCGGCGACGCCAGATAGAGCACGCCGAGAATCAGCACGAACGTGCAGATCATCTCCGTCAGCACGTTGTGCGGCACGCTGCGAATGGCGGGCGCCGTGCAGAAGCAGGCGAGCTTGATGTCGGCGTCTTCGGTCGTCGAAAAATGCTGGCGGTAGGCCAGCCAGACCAGGAACGCGCCGGCCATGCCGCCGAGCATTTGCGCGGTGACGTACCCGGCCACCTTGCTCCAGGCGAACTTGCCGGCCAGTGCGAGGCTCACCGTGACGACAGGGTTCAGATGCGCGCCGCTGAACGAGGCCGTCACGTAGACGGCGACGAACACGGCCATGGCCCATCCCCAGACGATGACGATGAGGTCGGCGCCCTTGCCTTTCGTGCGCGCGAGCAGCACGTTGGCGACGGCGCCGTTGCCGAGCAGCACGAGCAGCGCCGTGCCGAGGAATTCCGCGATTAAAGGCGACATAGTGGTGTCTCCGGAATGGCTATCGTTGATCGAATTGGTGAACTGCTTTCTCTCAGGTTGCGTCGGCCCATGCCTTCGCCGCGTTGATCGCGCGTTGCCAGCCGGCCGTGCATTGCTCCACGGCGGCGCGCGTCATCGCCGGCGAGAAGCGCCGGTCGAGTTGCCACTGGCTTTCGAGCTCGCCCACGTTGCTCCAGTAGCCCACGGCGAGGCCGGCCAGGTACGCGGCGCCGAGCGCCGTCGTCTCGCTGATGCGCGGGCGCACGGCCGCGACGCCGAGCAAGTCGGATTGGAACTGCATGAGCAGATTGTTGGCGCAGGCGCCGCCGTCCACACGCAACTCGCCGATCTTGATGCCGGAATCGGCTTCCATGGCCTTGAGCACGTCGAGCGACTGGTAGGCGATGGAATCGAGCGCGGCGCGAGCGATGTGCGCGCTCGTCGTCCCGCGCGTGACGCCGAACAGCGTGCCGCGGGCGCGCGGGTTCCAGTGCGGTGCGCCCAAGCCCGCGAAGGCGGGCACGAGATACACGCCGTCGCAATGCTCGACGCTGCCGGCCAGCGCTTCGATTTCCGATGCGCTCTTGATGATGCCGAGCCCATCGCGCAGCCACTGCACGACGGCGCCCGCGATGAAGATGCTGCCTTCGAGCGCATAGTTGACCTCGTCGCCGATCTTCCAGGCGATCGTCGTGACGAGATTGTTTTTCGACTCGATGGGTTTTTCCCCCGTGTTCATGACGAGGAAGCAGCCGGTGCCGTAGGTGTTCTTGACCATGCCGGACTTCGTGCACATCTGCCCGAACAGCGCGGCGTGCTGATCGCCCGCGATGCCGCCGATCGGAATCTTCGAGGCGAACACGGTCGTAACGGTATTGCCGTAGATTTCGGACGATGCACGCACCTCGGGCAGCATGCTGCGCGGAATATCGAGCGCCTCGAGCAGATCGTTGTCCCACTGCATCGTGTGGATGTTGAAGAGCATCGTGCGCGAGGCGTTCGTCACATCGGTGATGTGCAGCGCCTGCTTCGTGAAATTCCAAACGAGCCAGCTATCGACGGTGCCGAATGCGAGCTTGCCTTGCTTGGCTTTCTCGCGCGCGCCTTCCACGTTGTCGAGAATCCAGCGCACCTTCGTCGCGGAGAAGTAGGCATCGATCGGCAGGCCTGTTTTCGCGCGCACTTTCTCTTCCAGACCTTGCGCTTTGAGCTGGTCGCAAAGCGGGGCGGTGCGACGGTCTTGCCAGACGATCGCGTTGTAGATCGGCTGACCGGTTTCGCGATCCCAAACGATCGTCGTTTCGCGCTGGTTGGTGATGCCGATGCCGGCGATCGACGTGCCGTTCACGCCTGCGCGCGTCACGGCTTCGGCCGCGACGCCGGCCTGCGTGGACCAGATTTCCTGCGGATCGTGCTCGACCCAGCCCGGCTGCGGATAGATCTGGCGGAACTCCTTTTGCGCAACCGAGACGATGTTGCCCTTGCGATCGAACAGCATCGCCCGCGAACTCGTCGTGCCTTGGTCCAGCGCGAGGATATATTGATCCTGCATTGTCTCTTCTCCATGTGTTGTCTTGACATGCCGCGCGCCCTCCGCGCGGGGTTCGGGGTACTGCAGGTCCTTCGGACGCAGTGGTCGGCTGCATCTTCTTCTTAGCTTCTTCTTAGCTTCTTCTTAGCTTCCGAGCGCTCTATGCGCCCGCCGTGCGTTTGCGGCCGCGCCGGCGCGCCGATCCGGCCCGGAGGCCGGCAGGCGTTCAGCCGGCTAGCGCCGACGGGGTGCGCCGTATGTCCGGCAAGGGCGAGCGGGCGAACCAAGCGTCGATATCGGCGGCGACTTCCTGCGCGGTATCGGGCGCCAGATGCAAGCCCAGCTTCGAGCGGCGCCAAAGCACGTCTTGGGCGCAGCGCGCCCACTCGACGTCGCGCAAATAACGCAACTCTTGTTCGAACAAGCCCGGCGCGAACGCCCTTCCGAGGTCTTCGAGGGACTGGGCCGGACCGACGAGCGCACGTGCGCGCGTGCCGTACGCACGCGCGTAGCGCCTAGCGACATCCGCGGGCAGCCACGGATGTTCGTTTGCGAACTTCTTGGCGAACGGCTCGAATTTGGCGTGCGCAATGTCGCCGCCGGGCAGCGGCGCATGCGCCGTCCAGGCGCTCTTCGAAACCGGCATGACCGTCGCCAGGCGATCGACCGCTTCTTCGGCGAGCTTGCGAAACGTCGTGATCTTGCCGCCGAAGACCGACAGCAGCGGAGCCTCGCCCGCGCTCACGTCCAGCTCGAGCTTGTAGTCGCGCGTCACGGCCGACGGATTGTCCGCGCCTTCCTCTTCGAGCAGCGGACGCACGCCCGAGTAGGTCCAGCAGACATCGGCCTGCGTGATCTTGCGTTTGAAATAGCGATTGATCGACTCGCACAGGTAGCGCGTTTCATCTTCGGTAATGGCCACTTCCGACGGATCGCCGCGATACTCGATGTCCGTCGTGCCGATCAGCGTGAAGTCGCGTTCGTACGGGATCGCAAAGATGATCCGCTTGTCGGGATTCTGAAAAATGTAGGCGTGGTCGTGATCGAACAGGCGCCGCGTGACGATGTGGCTGCCTTTGACGAGGCGCACGCTGTGATGGGCCCCGCGGCCGAGCGCGTCGTGCAGCAACCGGCCGACCCACGGGCCCGCCGCGTTCACGACGGCGCCGGCGCGGACATCGAGGGGCGAGCCGTCGGCGCGTTGCAGTTGGGCGTGCCATTCGCCGCCCGCGCGCACAGCGCCGACGAGCTTCGTGCGCGTGAGGACGGTCGCGCCGCGCTCGAACGCATCGAGTGCGTTCAGCACGACTAGGCGGGCATCGTCGACCCAGCCGTCGGAATAGACGAAGCCGCGCGCGATCGAATCGACGAGCGGCGCGCCGGCCGGATGGCGCCGCAGGTCGATGCCGCGCGAGCCGGGCAACAATTCTCTGCGCGCCAAATGGTCGTAAAGGAACAGGCCGGCGCGAATGAGCCAAGCCGGCCGCAGATTCGGCATGTGCGGCATGACGAAGCGCAACGGCCACATGATGTGCGGAGCGGCACGCAGCAGTGTCTCGCGCTCTTGCAGCGCCTTGCGTACGAGACCGAACTCTTTGTACTCGAGATAGCGCAGCCCGCCGTGGATGAGCTTGGTGCTGGACGAAGACGTGTGCGACGCCAGGTCGTCCTGCTCGACGAGCACGACGGATAGACCGCGGCCCGCGGCGTCGCGCGCGATGCCCGCGCCATTGATTCCGCCGCCCACCACCAGCAGATCGTATCGGCTGCCTTGCGTCACTTGCTCTGTCCCCTCTAATGCGATCCGACTATCAACGAAATAAAGTGAAGCTATCAATGTTCGTTTGCGAAATTTAACGAACATAATCGAAAAAGTAAAGGGCGGTTTTGGGGTTCGGAATCGAACGTCTTCACTGGTCGGCATGATGCGAACCGCCACAAGCAGCTACCATCTCGAAAAACGAGGCGAGGTGTCCGATGCGTGGATCGATGGCGGCTGTGGCGTGCGCGGGAACGATATTCGTCGCCGGCTGTTCGGGCGGGCTCATGCTGCAGGGGCCGGCGGGTGGATCGCGCTTCGCGGCGTTGCAGGCGAGCTGCGGTGCGGCAACCGACTACGGGGCGGATGCGCAATCGGTCTACGAGACGCTATATGACGCGTACGTGGGCTATCGCCACGGCCGGGTCACGCAGGCCGAATACTGCGCGTTCGAAACCGGCATCGCGCAACACTATCGCGCACGCGCAGCGGGCGGCCCCGACGCGCAGCGCGCTTGGGCCGACTACTTCAATGCGCAAAGAGTGAAGGCGCTCGACTGGCGTGCGCCTGTCGACCCGACGCTGCGGGGCGGGTGATCATCGGCCGGATGGACGGATGGGCGGATGGGCGGATGGGCGGATGGGCGGATGGGCGGATGGGCTACCGCCCGAGCGAAGGCCATCGGGACGCGTACTGCCGTCGACGCGGGCCGGTCAGCGCTCGTCTTCGTCTCGGCAAGCAAGAACGCGCCGCCGCGCCGGTCCGCACAGCTGCGCGTCAGCCACGCGGCGCAAGCGCGGTGCGAGCGCCGCGCGCGCCGGAGCAATACGGGAAAGCTAGGAAAAGCGTTTGATCGCGCGGATGGCCGAGTCGCCCGACTCGGTCAGACGCCACTGCTGATGCCCCGAGCCGAGTCTTTCCAACTGCACGAGTTGTTGCTCGAGCAGGGCGTCGAGCTCTTCGCGGTCCATATCGACTTGATTGGGAGCGTCCTTGACGAGTAGCAACGTGGCGAATTCATGCGGACTCAGCATTGTTCTCTCCGTGGGGCAATTCAATTGCCTCGGCATGCGGTGCTCGGCTGCCGTGCGCTCGACCTATCGGGAAGGGAAAGCGGTGCCTCGGCACGCACTCGCCGTCTCGGCATGCGTGCGTCGGGGAACTGGAGTGTAGTCAAGCGGCCGTTCTTATCCAAATCGTCCCCTGAAAATTTTCCGTTTGACAATTCTCCGATGAACGAGCGGTTCGCTCGCCGCGGCGACTTCGCGAATCTACTTGAGCTTTCGCGTGCGATGCAGCATGGAACAAGGCGCGGCGCTTAGTCGGCGCCGGCTGGGTCGGCCACGTAAACCTGCGTTCCGGCCGCGGCGAGCGTTTCGGTCATATCCGCCGGCGCGGGTTGATCGGTAAACAGGGCGTCGATCTGGTTCAGATGGCCTTGCCGGACGAGCGCCGGGCGACCGAACTTGGAATGATCGGCAGCCAGAAAGACCGTGCGCGCGTGCTCGATGATGGCCTCCGATACGCGCACTTCGCGCGTGTCGAAGTCGCGTAGCGTACCATCGGCCTCGATGCTCGACGTGCCGATGATCGCGAAGTCGACTTTGAATTGGCGAATGAATTCGATCGCCAGTTCGCCGACGATGCCCTTGTCCCATGGCCTGACGATGCCGCCCGTCACCAACACCTCGCATTCGGGATAGCCGCTCATCATGTTGGCGACGTTCAGATTGTTGGTGATGACGCGCAGCCCGCGATGGCGATTCAATGCACGCGCAACTTCTTCGGTGGTCGTGCCCAGATTGATGAACAGCGAGGCTTGGTCCGGAATGTGCGTGGCGACGAGCGCAGCGATGCGGCGCTTCTCATCGTGAAACATCCGCTGGCGAGCCGTGTAGGAGACGTTCTCCGAGCTCGTCGGCAAGCTCGCGCCGCCGTGGTAGCGGCGCAGCAGGTTCATGTCGGCCAGCCAGTTCACGTCGCGGCGGATCGTTTGCGGCGTAACGGCGAAGTGCGAAGCCAGATCGTCGACCGTCACGAACCCGTCGCGCTGCACCCAATCGAGCAATTCCTGTTGGCGGGCGTTCAGGGTGAGGCGGGGGTCTCGGCTCATGGCTGGCGGCGGCGGGGCTGTCGAAGTGCGGCTATTGTAAAACCTCCGCGTATTCGCCCTTTGGCGAAAGAAACGTTTTCAGAGCGAGATTGCGACACATGGACCGTTTCGATTGGCATAACCCCTATCCCACGCCGCGTTTGCCCGTATTCGCTCGCAACGTCGTATCGACGTCGCACCCCCTCGCGGCGCAAGCCGGCCTGCGCGCGCTGTGGCAGGGCGGCAATGCCGTCGATGCGGCGATCGCGGCGGCGGCCGTGCTGACCGTGGTCGAACCCGTCTCGTGCGGCTTGGGGGGCGACGCGTTTGCGCTCGTCTGGGACGGAGAGACGCTGCACGGGCTGAACGCTTCGGGCGTGGCGCCGGCCGCTTGGAGCCTCGACTATTTCAGGCGGCGCTACGGCGAAGCCGGCGGGCGGGCCATTCAACCGAAGCGCGGTTGGGATACCGTCACGGTACCCGGGGTGGTCGCCGGATGGGAGGCGCTGCATGCGAAATTCGGCTCGCTGCCGTTCGGCGACCTGATGGCGAGTGCGATCGACATCGCCGAGCGCGGGCACGCCGTCGCTACCATCGTCGCGAAAAAGTGGGCAGCGGCCGTGCCGGAACTGCAAGGCTTGCCCGGCTTCGCGGCGACCTTCATGCCGAACGGACGGGCGCCGCAAGTCAGCGAACTCGTGCGGCTGCCCGGACACGCACGCACGCTGTGCCTGCTGGCGGCTCAAGGACCGCGCGCGTTCTACGAGGGCGAGCCGGCCGAGCGGATCGCCGCGTTCGCGTTGGAGGGCTCCGGTGCAATGACGAAGGCCGACTTGCGCGACTATCGGCCGATGTGGGTCGAGCCGATCGGCAGGGACTACCGGGGCTACACCGTCCACGAAATTCCGCCGAACGGCCAGGGTATCGCGGCGCTGATCGCGCTCGGCATTCTCGAGCGTTTCGACTTGCGCGACTTGCCTCGCGACGGCATCGATTCGCAGCATCTGCAGATCGAGGCGATGAAGCTCGCATTCGCCGATGTATACCGTTACGTGGCGGATCCGTCGGCGATGGAGGTGACGCCCGAGCAGATGCTCGACGACGGCTATCTTGCCGAGCGCGCCGCGCTGATCGATCCGAAGCGGGCGACGCATTTCGGGCATGGCATGCCGCCGGCCGGCGGAACGATCTATCTGAGCGCCGCGGACGAGCGCGGGATGATGGTGAGCTTCATTCAATCGAACTACATGGGGTTCGGCTCGGGCATCGTCGTGCCCGGGACGGGCATCGCGTTGCAAAACCGCGGTTGCGGATTTTCAATGGACGAGCGCTCGCCCAATGTCGTCGCCGGCGGCAAGCGGCCGTTTCATACGATCATCCCGGCTTTCGTCACAGAACGTGTCGATGGGCGGACGAGGCCCGTCATGAGCTTCGGTGTGATGGGCGGCGACATGCAGCCCCAGGGGCATGTGCAATCGATCGTGCGCATACTCGATTACGGCCAGCAGCCGCAGGCCGCCTGCGATGCGCCGCGTTGGAAGGTGAACCGCGATTTCACGCTCGACATCGAATCGACGTTCGATCGCGGCGTTGCCCAGGCGTTGCAAGCGCGAGGGCATACGATCAAGGCGATCGACGATCCCTATATGGACTTTGGTTCGGGCCAATATATCTGGAGGCTGTCGCACGGTGAGCCGGATCGAGGGTATGTCGCCGCGAGCGATTCACGGCGCGATGGACTGGCGGCGGGGTTTTGACCGGGCGGCGGCGCGGCGGCTCGACGGCTCCCGGACGCTAAGGACCGGGCTGCGCTGCCTTGGAGCGGACCCGAGCGCCATTGGCGCGGGACACTCGGATTGGTCCCATTGCTGACGCTCGACACGCCGGGGAGACGGAATTCGTCGTAGTTTTCCGTCATCGAAACCGGCTGTGTAACGGAAACTGGAACGGGCAACGGGCAACGGGCAACGGGCAACGGGCAACGGGCAACGGGCAACGGGCAACGGG
>CBIHRA010000037.1:0-51008 GCA_966212325.1 uncultured Burkholderiaceae bacterium
GTCGGCGCTTCAGTCGGCGCTTCAGTCGGCGCTTCAGTCGGCGCTTCAGTCGGCGATTCAGTCAGCGCTTCAGTCAGCGCTTCAGTCAGCGCTTCAGTCGGCGCTTCAGTCGGCGCGTCGGTCGGCCATTAACCCGCGGTTTCCGCGATTCACGGCGCCAAATCGGACAAATTCCGCTAGATTGACGGTTTCGCCCCCTTACGCCCTTTGCGGGCACGCATCGCGATGCATTACTTGCCGACCCTGCTGCAAATCGCCGCAATCTATCTCGTCGCCGCGGCCAGCCCCGGGCCGAACTTCTTCATGGTCACGCAGCGATCGCTGTCGGGCAGGCGCAGCTTGGGGGCGGCTTCGGCGCTAGGCGTCTGCACAGCGTCGATGCTCTGGGTGACGCTCGCCATGCTCGGGCTCGCGGCCGTGCTGCAAAAGCTCGAATGGCTTTACACGGGCGTGCGGATCGCCGGCGCGCTTTACCTGATCTACTTCGGCCTGAAGCTGCTGCGCGCGAGCACGCGCGGCAACGAGCCGCACCGCCAAGCGCCCGAGGCCGCCCCGGTCGTGCCCGATCCGTCCGCTTGGCGGCGCGCCTACCGTGCGGGCTTCGTCACCTGCGCGACGAACCCGAAATCGTGCGCGTTCTGGACCAGCGTATTCGCGGCGATGTTTCCCGCCCATCCGCCGCTCTGGTTCTACGGCACGGTCTTCGCGACGATCGGCACGCTCTCGGCCACGTGGTACTGCGGCGTCGCGTTCATGTTCGCCACCGAGCGCACGCAGCGCGGCTACCGCAAGCTGCGGCGTCCCATCGACGCCTTGTGCGGCGCGGCGCTCGTCGGGCTCGGGGCGAAGCTCGCGGCCGAACGCTGAGAGGCGCATCGGCGCCGTGCGGCGGCCGTCCGGCCTGCCCCGGACGCCTTTGACGGTGCGGCCCGGTTATATAGGCATGCCGAATTGACATAGACCCTGTTGGTACTGTGTTGCTGCAGCCGCGTTAAAATGGCGGACTTTCAGCGTCGTTTGACGCCTCGCGACAGTGCTTCGCGCGCCCCTTGCCCCCGCCGGCCGGAGCGTTCGTGTGCCGAGCGCTTGGGTGCCTCTCTCTTCGCACTTTCACCGTAGCCATGAGCAATCTGAACTCGCAAACCGTCCTCTCCGTCCATCATTGGACCGACACGCTCTTTAGCTTCACCTGCACGCGCGATGCGTCGTTTCGCTTCGAAAACGGGCAATTCACCATGGTCGGGCTCGAAGTCGAAGGCAAACCGCTGATCCGCGCCTACAGCATGGCGAGCGCGAACTATGAGGAAAACCTCGAATTTCTGAGCATCAAGGTCCAAGACGGCCCGCTCACCTCGCGCCTGCAGCATTTGAAGGTCGGCGATCAAGTCCTCATCGGCAAGAAGCCGACGGGCACGCTCATGTGCGACAACCTGTTGCCGGGTAAGACGCTCTGGCTGCTCTCGACGGGCACGGGCCTCGCGCCGTTCATGTCGATCATCAAGGACCCGGACGTCTACGACCGCTACGAAAAGGTCGTGCTGACCCATACCTGCCGTTTCGTCGACGAGTTGGCCTACAAGGACTACATCACCGAACATCTGCCCGCGCACGAGCACATCGGCGAGATCGTGCGCGAGAAGCTCGTGTACTACCCGACGGTGACGCGCGAGACGTTCCAGAACCGCGGCCGCATCACCGAACTGATCGATACGAAAAAGCTGTTCGAAGATTTGAACGTGCCGCCGTTCTCGGTCGAGAACGACCGCGTGATGCTCTGCGGCAGCCCGCACATGCTGCGCGACACGCGCGAGCTGCTGGACGGCCTCGGCTTCAAGGAAGGCAGCAACAACGAGCCTGGTCACTACGTCGTCGAAAAGGCCTTCGTCGGCTAACGGCATAGCCGCGGCTAGCCGCACGGCCGCACGGCCGCCGACCGCTAAGCCTCAGCCATTTTGCGGAGTTTGAGCGCCGCGCTCGCCTCTGCGATCTGCGAGCACGCAATCCATCGCCGCATAAACGAAAACCGAAGCCCCGCGCTTCGGTTTTTTCCTTTCAGCGCACTACTCTCGGGCCAGCCGTTTGTTACATCTGGACGTCGCATTCCGCCCTCCCCTCGTAGGAATTTTTCCTACAACCGAAAAGCTTCGCACTGTCAATCGGGACTTGGTACAGCGTTGCAACCGGTGTCGAATCTGAATTTTTCTAAATTTTGCGATATTATCCGCCCCATTGAGGGGTCGAATGAAAACGTTTCGCCCTCGGTTCCGGCTGTTACCAGATGTAAATTGCGTTACGCAGGGCGTCGTGTTTTCCGACGCTGTGACGCGCAAATTTGAGATTGTGTCTTCGCGATGAATCAACGTCTGGCCCCTTCCGCTCAACGGCATGAATCCCAGGACAGATCGACGGTGGTCCCGCTCGGGCCCGCGGCAGTGTCTGCTCATGCTGCCACGGGGTCTGCGCAGGCCGATGCATGCGAGCACGGCCGCGCCGATCACCGGCTGCGCGAACTTGCATCGGAGCTTGCGCAAACGCGCGAATCGATCAAACGGCACGTCGCGCGCGAACTACACGACGGCCTCGGCGCCGAACTGACGGCGGCGCGCTTCGCGCTCGCCAACGTCGAGCATGCGCTGGCCGGAAGCGCCGACGTGCAGGCCGCCGCCGCGGCGCTGGCCCTGGCCCAGCGATCGCTCGACGCAGCCTGCGAAGCCGGGCGGCGGCTCGTCCAGGAGTTGCACGAGCCGAACGTCGAAGGGGGCATCGTATCCGCGCTGGCGCAATGGACCCGCTCGTTCGCCGAACGCACGGGGCTCGCGACGAGCTTCGTGTGCACTGCCGACGTACGGCTCACGCAGTTGCCGCCCGACGCCGCGCTCGCCGTCATGCGCGTCGCCCAGGAAGCGCTGAACAATGTGGCCAAGCATGCCGACGCGTCTCGCGCCGACGTGCGCATTCAAACCGATGCGAAGCGCCTGACGCTCGTGATCGAGGACGATGGACGCGGGCTGCCGCCGCGCGCTCGCCGCGCCGGCGCGCCGAGCTCGGCCGCGGCGCGCGGCTTCGGCCTTCCCGGCATGCGCGCCCGCTGCGAAGCGTTCGGCGGCGTGCTGCGCATCGCATCGAGGCTGCGCGACGAATCGCCTGCCGCCCCGTGGCACGGCGTATGGCCGGCGGCGGACGCCGCGCCCGCCGCGCAATCGGGCACCACCGTTCGCGCTCACTTCCTATGGGCTGCGATGGCGCACGGCCAAGACGCCGGCCGCACCCGCCGCGCCTCGCGCGCGAGGTAGCCGATGACGCTGCGGATTTTGCTCGTCGACGACCACGCCATCGTCCGCCAAGGCGTGCGTCAGCTCCTGCTCAACCACAACATCGCGCGCGAAGTGGTGGAGGCGGAAAGCGGCGCGCAGGCGCTCGCGGCGTTGGAAGGCGACGCGTTCGACGTCGTGCTGCTCGATATTTCGCTGCCCGACATGAACGGCGTCGAAGTGCTCAAGCGCATGAAGCGCCGGGCGGCGGGCACGCCCGTCATGATGTTCTCGATGTACCGGGAGGATCAGTACGCCGTGCGCTCGCTCAAGGCGGGCGCGGCGGGCTACTTGTCCAAGACGGTCACGGCGGCGCAGATGGCCGACGCCATCCGCCAAGTGGCGGCCGGCCGCAAATACGTGAGCCCCGCACTCGCCGAAGCGCTGGCCGACTACGTGTCGTTCGACAGCGACCAATTGCCGCACGAGAAGCTGTCCGATCGCGAGTATCAAACGCTTTGCATGCTCGCCTCGGGCAAACGGCTGACCGATATCGCGCACGCGTTGTCGCTGTCGGTGAAGACGGTCAGCGTCTATCGCGCGCGGCTGCTCGAGAAGATGAAGCTGCGCAACAACGCGGAACTCACGTTCTACGTGATGAGCAACCGGCTCGTCGACCTCAATCCGGCGATGACGGGGTAGCCCGTCCCGATAGCGCCCGCCTGCGGTCGCGCGCGAACGCCGCTCCCTGAAACGCCCCACCCGCACGAGCCCGTCTGGACGGCACGCGCGTCTCCATCTCAGCCGGCCAAATCGCAGCCGTTTCGACCGCACCGAATCGACCGCACCGAATCAACCGCACCGAAACGGTGCTAAGACTTTTCTGATTCCTTCCGCGCGGCGCGCCGCGCCCCTTGCATCGGCTAGAATCTAGGGTTTTTCCGTACGCGGATTCGCACCATTGAGGTGCATTCTCTAGGAGACCCTGGCCTCATGTCCCTCTTTCGCAAGAAAAACGTCGAGCAGATGATTGCCGGCGCCGAGCGCACCGGCTTGAAAAAAGCGCTCGGTGCGCTCGATCTCACTTTTCTCGGCATCGGCGCCATCATCGGAACCGGCATCTTCGTGCTGACGGGCACGGGTGCCGTGCAAGCGGGCCCTGCGCTGATGATCGCCTTCCTGATCGCCGCCGTCGCGTGCGCGCTGTCCGGGCTGGCCTATGCGGAGTTCGCTTCCACGATACCCGTCGCTGGCTCTATCTACACCTATTCGTACGCCACCCTCGGCGAACTCGCCGCTTGGATCATCGGCTGGGACCTGATGCTCGAGTACGGGCTCGCCACGTCGGCCGTGTCGGTCGGCTGGTCGGGGTATCTGCAATCGCTGCTCGCCGGCTTCGGCTTCACGCTGCCTACCGCGCTGACCGCCGCGCCGGGGGCCGTCGCCGGTGCGACGACGCTGTTCAATCTTCCCGCCTTCCTCGTCACGATGGCGATCACGACGCTGCTATCCGTGGGCGTGCGCGAATCCACGCGCGTGAACAACGCCATGGTCGCGATCAAAGTCGCCGTCGTGATCGCCGTCATCGCCGTCGGCGTCTTCCATGTGCAGCCGGCGAACTGGCGTCCGTTCATGCCGAACGGCTGGCATGGCGTGTTCGGCGCCGCGGCTGTCATGTTCTTCGCGTTCATCGGCTTCGATTCGGTTTCGTCGGCCGCCGAAGAGGTCAAGCGGCCCAAGCGCGATTTGCCGATCGGCATCATCGCGTCGCTCGCCGTCTGCGCCGTGCTCTATGTGGCCGTCGCCGCGGTCGTGACGGGCATCGTGCCGTCGCCGCGCTTCGCCGATGTCTCGCACCCCGTTTCGTACGCGCTGCAAGTCGCGGGCCAAAACTGGGTCGCCGGGTTCATCGATTTGGGCGCCGTGCTCGGCATGCTCACCGTCATTCTCGTCATGAGCTACGGCCAAACGCGGATCATCTTCGCCATGTCGCGCGACGGCTTGCTGCCGCAACGGCTCTCGCGCGTGCATCCGCGGTTCGCCACGCCGTTTACCACGACCTGGATCGTCGGCATCTTCTTCGGGCTCATCGGTGCGCTCGTGCCCTTGAACGTGCTGGCCGAACTCATCAACATCGGCACGCTCGCGGCGTTTTCGATGGTGTCGATCGCCGTGCTGGTTCTGCGCCGCACGCACCCGCATCTGCCGCGCGCATTCCGCTGCCCCGGCGTACCGTTCGTTCCGCTGGCCGCCGTTGCCGCCTGCGTCTTCCTCATGGTCAACTTGCAACCGATTACCTGGATCGCCTTTTTGACGTGGCTCGTGATCGGCTTGGCCGTCTATTTCGGCTACTCGCGCAAGCGTTCCCTGCTGGCCACCGCCGCCGAGCCGCACGCGGCGAAGTCGAGCGTCTAAACCCATCGGGCGCCCGGTAAGGCGCGGGCGCCCTTCCCCCTTCGACGGCATCGCGGCGTTCGGACGCGATGCCGTTTTTCTTTGCACGCGCGTTGCTGACGGCTTGCCTCGTGCGACGAGCGAACCCGCATCCGTCACACGGTACATAATGACAAACGCGTGGCCGTCCGCGCGCGGCCGCCGGTCTTTCCCACTTACAGGAGAGCAACGCAATGGAATTGACGGAAAGCTACACGCTGCCCGTACCTCCGCAGCGAGCCTGGGAAGCGCTCACCGATGCCGCGATTCTTCGCGCATCGATCCCCGGGTGCGAAAACATCCAAGCGGACGGGGAGAACGGCTTCTTCCTTGCCATCAACATGACGAACGATGGGGTCGCAGCCCGTTTCAAAGGCCGTGTCACGCTGGCGGAAGTCGATACGCCGCAAGCCCGCACGCTGGTGTTCGAACTCGACTCTCCGATGGGGGCGGCGGTCAATGGCGGGCAGCCGGGCGCACGCTTGAGGCTCGAAGCCGACGGCGACGCGGATTCGACGTTGCTGTACACGGCGCGCTCGCAAGCGCTGCACGCCGACGGCAAAAGTCCTGCGCACGACGCCGTCCGTAAAGTCGCGGACGAATTTTTCAAACGTTTTGCCGCGCACGTCACGGCGCGCGACTTGGCGCTGCCGACCGATGCACCGCAGCCGTCCGAGCCTTCGCTTCAACATGCGGCGGTTCGCGAATCGGCGCCTACGGGCAAAGGAGGAAAGTCGTGGAAAGCATGGACCTCGAGGTCCTGACGACGAGTGCGCGCTGGGTCGCCGAAGGCGCGCGCGTCGTGCTCGCCACGGTCGTGCGCACGTGGGGATCGTCGCCGCGCCCGGAGGGCGCCATGCTCGCGATCCGCGGCGATGGGCTCGTGGTCGGATCGGTGTCGGGCGGATGCATCGAAGACGATTTGATCGAGCGGCTGCGCCGCGGCGAAATCGACATGGCGAGGCCGAGCGTCGCGCGTTACGGCATCGCGGCCGAGGAAGCGCGCCGCTTCGGCTTGCCGTGCGGCGGCACGCTCGAACTCGTGCTGGAGCCGATCACGGCCGCGAGCGGCATCGACGCGTTGTGCGAGGCGCTCGGGCAAGGCGCGCTCGTCGCCCGCACGCTCGATACGGCGACCGGGGCCGCCAGGCTAGCGCCGGCCTCGGCCACCGACGGGGTACGGTTCGACGGGGCGCAGTTGGTCACTGTCCACGGCCCGCGCTACCGTATGCTCGTCATCGGCGCGGGGCAGCTGTCCAGCTATTTGGCTTCCATGGCTGTCGGGCTCGATTATCGCGTCACCGTTTGCGATCCGCGCGAAGCGTATACCGATGAATGGAACGTGCCGGGCACGGAGATCGTGCGCATGATGCCGGACGACGCCGTTCTGGACATGAAGCTCGACCGGCGCTCGGCCGTGATCGCGCTCACGCACGACCCGAAGCTCGACGATCTTGCGCTGATGGAGGCGCTCAAGACGCCGGCGTTCTATGTCGGGGCGCTCGGGTCCCGCCGCAACAACGCGGCGCGGCGCGAACGGCTGCGGGAATTCGACTTGAGCGACGATGAGCTCGCGCGGCTGCATGGGCCCGTCGGCATTTATATCGGCAGCCGGACGCCGCCCGAGATCGCCATCTCGATCCTCGCCGAAGTAACGGCCGCAAAAAACGGCGTATCGCTGCCGACGATGCTGCAGGTCGAAGGGGCGAAAGCGGCGCGGGAGCGCGTGGCGTGCGCGACATGACCTTAGCTGAGCGGCATATCCGCCGCCCATCGGCTGTCCGCACGCGGCCATTGCTTTTCGTCTGATGCTCAAGGCGGCAACAACGGGTACCCCGGGGCTGACTCGGTGGCCGTACCACTCGCGTCCTTTCCAGAGGCAGCCGTCGGAGCAGCGCTTGCCGGAGCCGCCGCCGCTTCGTCCGCGACGCCGCTTTCCAAGCGATAAAGCCAAGCCAGCAGTTCCGCCACTGCTTGATAGAGCTCTGGCGGAATCCGCGAATCCAGATCCACCTGCATCAGCAGCGAGACCATCTCCGGCGCGCGGTGCACGTAAAGCCCCGCCTCCTGCGCGCGCTGGATGATCATTTCCGCCACGAGCCCGTAACCCTTGGCGACGACGCGCGGCGCGCGGTCCCCGCCCTTCGCGTCGTAAGCAATGGCCGCAGCGCTCGCGCGGCGTTCGCGGCGGCTCATGCTCCGCTCCATTCGAACGGATCGTCGAATAAGCGGTCGATCGGCGACGGCACGGGGCCGGGTGCGCGCTTCGCATCGGTCGCACCGCCTTGGCCTCCGATGGGGCCGCCGTTTGCGGCGAAAGGTTGTTCTTCGACGTCCCGCGCCCCCCTCGGCGTTTCCCGCGCTTCGGCGTCGAGCGCCTCGGCCGCCGCCCGTGCGTAGGCCGAGGTCGCATTGGACGCCGTGCCGCCCGCCGCGGCCGGCGCCGCGCCGCCGATTTCGCGAATCTGCAAGCCGGCGAGCTCGATGCCGGCCGCCTGCAGCCGGGCCGCGAATCCCGCGCCGCCCGAGCTCAAGCGAGCCGCCCCGCCCGGGCTCGCCTGGACCCGCACGACGAGCTGATTGCCGGTGAGGATCAGGTCGGCATCGACGGTGCCGAGCGTCGGCAGCGCCAACGTCACGCGCGTGCGCCAAGGCTGCTGCACGTCGCCTTCATCGGCGTCGCTCCCGCGCCCGCGTCCTCGCCTCTGGCGTTCTTGTTCGATCGTCCAGTCGAGCTTGGCGCCGGGCCACACTTCCCCGGTCCAGCGAAATTGCTGCGTGGCAAGCACGTCGAGTTGCTGGCGAACGAGCGGAATCGTCGCCGGGTGAATCGAGGCGGCGATGGATGCGTGCAAGTCCGCACCCACGCCCGAACCGCCGCCGCCGAACGTCGAATCGTCGAGCGAGCCGCCGTGCGGGCCACGCCAAGCCGGCCCGTCGGCCGCCGCGTTCGCCGCGTTCGGATACGGCGCCGCGCCCGCATGCTGGCCCGCACCGAAGCCAGGCAGCGACAACTGCGGCGGCAGTTCGTGCGGCAGCCAGCCGCCGCCGGCCGGTATGCCCGAGCCGAGCCAACCCGGCTCCCCCGCGCCGCCCTGCGCCTCGCCGGTGCTCCAATCGAGGGGCAGTTGAATCGCCTCGGCCGCCAGCCGGGTTTGCGGCTCGTTCGCGAGCGCCTCGGCGGAGTACCCTCCGCTCAGCCACTGCGCCAAGTGCGATTCATAAAAGATCCCGGATTCGTCGACGGTCCGCGCCAGGGCGGCCGCGAGCTCGCTGACGGGTATCGACGACGCCGCGCCGAGCGCCGCGGCCGTGCCGGCTGCCGCGCCGGTCTGGGCGGAAGCGGCCGAGCCGGCGGGGTTACCTGCGGCGCCGGCGGCGTTCGCCCCTGTGGACGCATTCGCGTCGCCTGCGAGCGGCACGGCCGGCGTATCGATCGCGGGCGGCGAAGGCCAGATCGGCGCTTCGCCGATGACGGCGGGCGTCGCCTCGCCGCCGAAGCGCGAGATCGCATCGAGCGTCAGCGCGACTTCGGAAAGGACGGCCTGAGCCGAAGCGGGAGGAGGCGTGTCGGCCAGCGCGGCCGTTCCTTCGGCCGAGCTCGGCGTATCGACGGTGAGTCCTGTCGCGCCCGAACGGGCCGGGCTCGTGCGCGAGCCGGCCGCGACGCCGTCGAGCAGACTGTCGATGCGGCTGGCGAGCATCGAGGCGAGGGCAGAGTCGATTCCTGTCATGCCGCGTCCTTGCGCCGTCCTAGAGACCTGCCTTCGCTGCGCGGGCACGATGTGCCGCGGGCCGGGAAAATGGGGTAAGTTGGCCCGGCGCGTTCACCGCGCGCCGAACAGTTCCTTGAGCACGTGCGCCGGACGGCGCGCCGAAAAAAAGGCGGACAGGCGCGCGACGCTCGGATTGACGAGGTCGCGAATGGCGGCATCGTCGGCCAGAATCTGGCGAATCAAATCGTACTTGCGAAGCCGTTCGTGCTCGTCGAGCAAGACGCTGGAATCGACGTCGCGTAGCGTGTCGACGAGCGTCCGGTACTCTTCCTGCAACTCCATGAGCTCGTTCCACAGCGCGTCGCGCGCGGCGGACAGCATGCGCGCCGAAACCGCCGCAATCGCTTCGTACCGAGCAAAATAGTCTGCTTTCGAATTCATCGCTGCGCGCCTGCCTGCTCCTGCTGCGCCAAAATCTGCGCGGCTTCCGCGCCGATGGCGATCCAGGCTTCCTCGAGCGTCGCGAGCAAGCCGTCCACCTCGATCAGCATCGCCTCGCTTTGGGCGAGGTTCGCCTCCAGCAACCGGCGCTGCATGTAGCTATATAGCGCGTCGAGCCGTTCGGCCACTTCTGCGCCGATGTCCTTGTTCAGCGATGCCTGCAAGCCGCTGCCGATGATCTCAATGGCTTTACCGATGGCCTCGCCGCGCGGGCCGATGCTGCCTTGCTGCAGATGCATGCGCGCTTGGGCGATCGCCTTACGTGCGCCTTGGTACAGCATGAGAATCAATCGATGCGGATTTGCGCCCATCACCCCTGTCTCGACGCCGACGCGCGCATACGCACCCGCTCCAGCGTGTCCTTGGGAAAACATCGGCGCTTCTCCTTGTTGGTCGTGTAATGCGGTGTCCCTAGCGCGCCGCCCTATCTTTCGACTGTGGCGCGCACCTCATAACGCGGTTATCGGATGGCCTCCGGCAAAGCTTTAGCCACCCCCGGGCCTGCGCGCCGCCGCGGCCGGCCCAGCCTCGCTCAGATCGACATCTGCATGATGTCGTTGTAAGCGGCAACGAGTTTGTTACGAACCTGTAAGCCGAATTGAAGGCCGATGTTGGCCTTTTGCATATCCACCATCACGTCGCCGAGCGACACGTTCGGCGAGCCGAGTTCGAACGCCTGCGACTCTCCCACCGCCTTGTTCTGATCGTCGCTGATCTTATCGAGCGAGCTCTTGAGCGCGGTGGCGAAGCTGCCGGCCGTCGCGGCGCCCGATTGCTCGCCGATCGCGGCCGCCTTCGATTGGCCGGCAGCTTCCGCGGCCATCGCCTGCATCTGCTGGACGGCCGACATGATCGGATTGACTGGCACGGTCATGGTCTCTCCTAAATCCAAAAAAGGGCTGGAAGGATCGGCGCCGCCTGGCATGCGACGCACTGACCCATCACGGAGAGTGAGCATAGCAGCGGGCCCATTCGCAAACCCGTGAAACTAGGGGGAAAACCCGCTTCTATTCGACTGATTCAGTTGCGTACCCACATGGATAATCCCCATCGTGAAAGTGTCCCGCCCAACCCGGCAAGGCTGAACCGCCAGGGCTCGGCGACAGGACACCCCCGCATTCCGGAGAAACCCGACGCATGGATTCGCAGGCCAACTCTTTGATCAACCCCGACGCCCGCATGGGCCTCGCCAGCGCGCAGCCCGGCGCAGCCGCGGCAGGCGCCCTGGGCGCCGGTGCGGGCGCGGCGGGAGCCGGCGGCGCCGAACTGGGCGGCATCGCCCAGCGGCTCTCGTCCCTGTCGCAGATGCGCGGCAACCCGCGTGCGCCGCTCATCATCGCCGTGGCCGTGCTCGTGGCGGTCGTCACCGCACTCGTGCTGTGGAGCCGCGCGCCGGACTATCGCGTGCTTTATAGCAACCTGTCGGATCAGGACGGCGGCGCGATCATCGCCGCACTGCAGCAAGGGAACGTGCCCTACAAGTTCTCGGAAGGCGGCTCGGCCATTCTCGTGCCGTCCGACCAAGTGAACGAAACACGCCTGCGGCTCGCCTCGCAAGGCCTGCCCAAGAGCGGTTCGGTCGGCATGGAGCTGATGGACAACGAAAAATTCGGCATCAGCCAGTTCGCCGAGCAAGTGAACTACCAGCGCGCGCTCGAAGGCGAGCTCGAACGTACGATTCAATCGATTTCCGTCGTGCGCCAAGCGCGCGTGCATTTGGCCATTCCGAAGCCGTCCGTCTTCGTGCGCGAGCGCGAAGCGCCGACCGCCTCGGTGCTCGTCAACCTCTATCCGGGCCGCATGCTCGACGAAGGGCAAGTGTCCGCGATCACGCATATGGTGGCCTCGAGCGTGTCCAACCTGCCGGTCAAGAACGTCACGATCGTCGACCAGGACGGCACGCTGCTCACGCAACCGTCTTCGGGCACGGGCCTCGACGCCACGCAGCTCAAATACGTTCAGCAAGTCGAGCACAACACGCAGCAGCGCATCGACGCGATCCTCGCCCCGCTCTTCGGGCCGGGCAACGCCCACGCTCAAGTCAGCGCCGACATCGATTTCTCGCAGGTGGAGCAAACGGCCGAAACCTACGGCCCGAACGGCAGCCCGCAGCAGGCGGCGATTCGCAGCCGGCAGACGAGCGAAGCGACCGACATGACGCAAAGCGGCGCCTCGGGCGTGCCGGGCGCACTGTCGAATTCCCCGCCGCAGCCGGCCTCTGCGCCGATCGTCGCCGCGAGCGGCGCGAGCGCGACGGGCGTGACGACGACGCCGGTCAGCGAGCGCAAGGACGCCACGACGAACTATGAGCTCGACAAGCACGTGAGCCACGTGGCGCAAGCCCAAGGCGGCGTGAAGCGCCTGTCGGCGGCCGTCGTCATCAACTACCAGCGCGTCGTCGACGCCAAGGGCCACGCGACGATGCAGCCGCTCACGCCCGAGAAGCTCGCTCAAGTCACGCAGCTCGTGAAGGACGCGATGGGCTACGACGCCAAGCGCGGCGACTCGGTCAACATCGTCAATGCGACGTTCACGACCGAAGTGGACCCGCTCGCGAACCTGCCGTGGTGGCGCCAGCCGCAGATGATCGCGCTCGCCATTCAAGCGGCGAAGTGGATCGGCATCGGCCTCGTCGCCCTGGCGCTCTACTTCATGATGGTCAAGCCCGCGATGCGGCGCGCCTTCCCGCCGCCGGGCGAAGCGCAAGCGGCCGAAGGCGCGGGCGTGGCCGGCGTGCTCGACGGTCCGGGCGAGCCCGTGCTGCTCGACGGCGGTTCGCCGACGCCGATCACGACGGCGATGGAACACAACGACGACATGGAGCAGAACCTCCTCGCGTTCGAGAACGAGAAGCACAAGTTTGAGCGGAACCTTGACTACGCGCGGACCATCGCGCGCAAGGATCCGAAGATCGTAGCGACGGTTGTCAAGAATTGGGTGTCCGATGAGCGCTGAAGGAGTCACGAAGAGCGCGCTTCTGCTGATGTCGATCGGCGAAGAAGAAGCCGCTGAGGTGTTCAAGTTTCTCGCGCCGCGTGAGGTGCAGAAGATCGGCGCCGCCATGGCCGCGCTCAAGAACGTCACGCGCGAGCAAGTCGAGAACGTGCTGCAGGACTTCGTCAAGGAAGCCGAGCAGCATACGGCGATGTCGCTCGATTCGAACGAATACATCCGTGCGGTGCTGACCAAAGCGCTCGGCGACGACAAGGCCGGCGTGTTGATCGATCGCATCCTGCAAGGCAGCGACACGAGCGGCATCGAAGGACTCAAGTGGATGGATTCGCCCGCCGTGGCCGAACTCATCAAGAACGAGCATCCGCAGATCATTGCGACGATCCTCGTGCACTTGGACCGCGATCAAGCGTCGGAAATCGCCGCTTGCTTCACGGACCGCCTGCGCAACGACGTGCTGCTGCGGATCGCCACGCTGGACGGCATTCAGCCGGCCGCGCTGCGCGAGCTCGACGACGTGCTGACGGGCTTGCTCTCGGGCAGCGACAACCTCAAGCGCAGCCCGATGGGCGGTATCCGCACGGCGGCCGAAATCCTGAACTTCATGCCGAGCGTGCACGAGGAGTCGATCCTCGAGAACGTGCGCCAGTACGACGCCGATCTCGCCCAGAAGATCATCGACCAGATGTTCGTGTTCGAAAACCTGCTGGACCTGGAAGACCGCGCGATTCAGCTGCTGCTCAAGGAAGTGGAGTCCGAAGCGCTCATCATCTCGCTCAAGGGCGCGCCGCCCGCGCTGCGCCAGAAGTTCCTGTCGAACATGTCGCAGCGCGCGGCCGAACTGCTCGCGGAAGACCTCGATGCGCGCGGCCCGGTGCGGGTCTCGGAAGTCGAAACGCAACAGCGCCGTATCTTGCAGATCGTGCGCAATCTGGCCGAGAGCGGCCAGATCGTAATCGGTGGAAAGGCGGAAGATGCCTATGTCTGATTCAGGCCGCTCGGACAAGAAGCCCATCTCGGCGTATCAGCGCTGGGAAATGGCTTCGTTCGACCCGCCTCCTCCTCCCGATCCTGTCCGCGAGAACAAGCTCGCGCAAGAGATCCAGCGCATTCGCGCCGCGGCGCACCAGCAGGGGCTCGCGTCGGGCCACGTCGCCGGTCAGGCGATCGGCTATCAAGCGGGCTTCGATCAGGGTCATGCCCAAGGGCTCGAAAAAGGCCGCCAGGAAGCACGCGCCGAAGCCGCGCGGCTCGCTGGCCTGGCCGACGCGTTCAAGTCGGCCCTCGACGGCGCGCAAACGGAGATGGCCGAATCGCTCGTCGCGCTCGCCATCGACATCGCGCAGCAAGTCGTCCGGCAGCACGTCGCGCACGACCCGGCCGCGCTGCTCGCGGCCGCTCGCGAAGTGCTCGCCGCCGAACCCGCGCTGGCCGGTGCGCCGCAGTTGATCGTCAATCCGGCTGACCTGCCGATCGTCGAAGCCTATATGAAGGACGAGCTCGAAACGCTTGGCTGGAACGTGCGCACCGACGTCTCGATCGAGCGCGGCGGCTGCCGGGCTCAAGCCGCCACCGGCGAAGTCGATGCGACGATCGGCACGCGCTGGCAACGCGTGATCGCCGCCATCGGCAAGGTGAGTCAATGGTGAACGAAGTGACCGTCGATTCGCTGCGCGCAAGCGGCCTCTCGCCGCTCGAAGTCGAGCTCGCGCTCGCGTCGTTCAGCCCCGAGGCGCTGCCCGAGGCTCGCCGCGCGCTCGACCCGACGGGCGCAGCCGAGACGGAAGCGGCCTTGGCCGAGATCGATGCGCCCGCCGACGGCGACGCCGCTTCCGCGGACGGCGCCGGAAACGGCGACGGCGGCGGCGACGAACGCCATGCGACCGAAAGCCGTTCGCAAGGCGATCACGGCCATCGTCATGCGCATTCCGCCGCGGCCGGCGCCGCCGCTTCTCGCGCGGCCGCCCCGCAGCCGGTCTTCGCGCGCGATCCGGCCCTTGCGAACAACGTGCATCTGAACGCCTGGCGCGATCGGCTCGATGCGCTGCGCGAGCGCAGCGCCATGGCACGGCCGCTCTCGGCCTGCGGGCGGCTCACGCGCGCGGCCGGGCTCGTGCTCGAAGCCATCGGCATGCGGCTGGCGGTCGGCGCCGAATGCCTGATCGAAATGCCGCCTGGCAGCACGTTGCCGATGGCCGAAGCCGAAGTCGTCGGGTTCGCCGGCGAGCGCCTGTTTCTGATGCCGACGACCGAGTTCGCCGGCTTGCTGCCCGGCGCGCGGGTTTATCCGCGCGAGAGCGCCCCGCTCGCCGACCCGCTCGCGGGCGCCAAGCGCCTGCCCGTCGGCTGGGGCATGCTGGGGCGCGTCGTCGATTCGGCGGGCCGCCCGCTCGACGATCTGGGACCCCTCGACACGGGCGCCGATGCGCCGCTGTCGGCGCCCTCGATCAATCCGCTCCAGCGCGAGCCGATCCATCAGGTACTCGACGTGGGCGTGCGCGCGATCAACGCGCTGCTCACGGTCGGACGCGGCCAGCGCATGGGCTTGTTCGCAGGCTCGGGCGTCGGTAAATCGGTGCTGCTCGGTCAAATGGCGCGCTACACGAGCGCCGAGGTCATCGTGATCGGTCTCATCGGCGAGCGGGGCCGCGAAGTCAAGGAATTCATCGAGCAGATCCTCGGCGAGGACGGGCTCGCCCGTTCGGTCGTCGTGGCCGCGCCGGCCGACGTCTCGCCGCTGATGCGGATGCAAGGCGCCGCCTACGCCACCTCGCTCGCCGAGTATTTCCGCGATCAGGGCAAGCACGTGCTGCTGCTCATGGATTCGCTCACGCGCTACGCCATGGCGCAGCGCGAGATCGCACTGGCGATCGGCGAACCTCCGGCGACGAAGGGCTATCCGCCCTCCGTGTTCGCCAAGCTGCCGGCGCTCGTCGAGCGCACCGGCAACGGCCCTGAAGGCGGCGGCTCGATTACCGCGTTCTATACCGTGCTGACCGAAGGCGACGATCAGCAAGACCCTATCGCCGACTCGGCGCGCGCGATTCTCGACGGGCACATCGTCCTGTCGAGAACGCTCGCCGAAGCCGGCCACTATCCGGCGATCGACATCGAAGCGTCGATCAGCCGGGCGATGACGGCGCTCATCGACGAGAACCATCTGGACCGCGTACGGCTGTTCAAACAGATGCTCTCCCGTTATCAGCGCAATCGCGATTTGATCAATGTGGGAGCCTATTCGAGCGGACGCGACGCGCTGCTCGACCGGGCGATCGCGCTGTATCCACGCATCGAAGCATTCTTGCAACAGGGCTTTCGCGAATGTGCACCGTTCGATTCGAGCCTCACTATGCTAGATGCGTTGTTTCAATGAGGAGTGGTAAGCGATGGGAAAGCATTTTCCAATCAAGACGCTGATCGATCTCGCGCAAAACGACGTGGATGCGGCGGCCAAGCAGCTCGGCCGCGCGCAGCGCGAACGTTCGGATATCGAGGCGCAGTTGGAATCGCTGGTTCGCTATCGCGATGAATATCACGCGAACTTCTCGGCGTCGGCCCAAGCCGGCATGCCGGCCGGCAGCTGGCGCAACTTCCAGGCGTTCATCGATACGCTCGACGCGGCGATCGAACAGCAGCGGCGCCTGCTCGAGACGGCCACCTCGCGCGTCGAGGCGGCCAAGCCCGAGTGGCAGCGTCAAAAGCAGAAGCTCGGGTCGTACGAGGTGCTGCAGGCGCGCGGCGACGCCGAACAGGCGCGCATGCTAGCGCGGCGCGAGCAGCGCGACGCCGACGAGCACGCCGCCAAGATCCTGCGCATGCGGCGCGAAAATTTGAATTGACCGGGTACGAATCGGCGGGCACGGGCGCTCGATGCTGCCGCCCGACGACGAACCCATACAGACTAGAGGCACAGCCATGTCGTCACTTTCCCTCCTCGGCGCGCTTTCGGGTGCGGCGAACCCCGCTTCCGGCAGCACGGGCCTGGCCGTGAACACGCCGGCCGCGGCGCCGTTCTCGCAGACGCTTGCGCAGACCGTGCACGCGCAGCAGCAAGCCGCGCAATCGAGCGCGCATTCGCGCGACAACTCGGCCGCCGGCACCTCGCAAAGCGCGAATGCGTCGCAATCGTCGGGCAGCGCGAGCAACGCGGGCACCGCAAGCAACGCCGCCAACGGCAACAACGGCGCGTCCGACAGCAGCAGCGATTCGAGCAGCACCGCTTCGGCGAGCTCGACGAACGCGGCGGACGGCGACGGCACGTCGTCTTCGCAAGCGAGCAGCGGCGCCAAGCATAGCGATTCGTCGTCGGACGCTCAGCAAGCCGATCAAGCCCAAAGCGCAGCGGCCGACGCCAGCAACGCCGCCGCTCAAGCGGCAGCCGCCGCTCAGCAAGCGCAGCAGGCCCAGCAGGCCGCGAACGCCGCGACAGGCGAGGCGGGCACCGACGCAACGGCCACGATGGCCACGGGCACCGCCGGCAAAGTGATTGCATCGTCGCCCAAAACGGTGCGCGCGGCCCTCGAAGCCGCGCTGGCCGCTCAGGCCGGCATGCTGGGCGGGACGGCTACGGGCGCCGCGGCGGGCGCCTCCGGCACGCAAGTGCTCGGCAATAGCGGCAACGTCGCGAACACGGGCAATCTCAGCAACGGCATGGGCTCGCTGCCGCTCGGTTACAAGGCCATCGCCGCCTTGACAGGCGACGGCAAGAACACGAATGCACAGGCCGCCGGCAATGCAGCGGAGCAAGCGGCCAAGGCGATGCCTGCGGCCACGGCCTCGCCCGACGCCGCGGCGGCCGCCACGGCCCAGGCGCTCGCGGGCGGCGGCGACGCGACGGCGGCCGTCGCCACGCTGAAGGACAACGCGGAAGCCGCCCGTGCAGCGCTCGCCGCGACGCAAGCGGCCTCGGCCTCCGGCGTGGCCAGCGCCGCGGCCCAAGCCGCGGCTGCGGCGGCTTCGCCCAACGCCGCGGCCGCCGCCGCAGCCGCGCTGGCGCCGCAGGTCGGCACGCCCGACTGGGAAGACGCGTTGAGCCAGAAGGTCGTGTTTCTTTCGAACGCGCATCAGCAAAGCGCCGAGCTGACGTTGAACCCGCCCGATTTGGGCCCGCTGCAAGTCGTCCTGCAGGTGGCGGACAACCACGCGCATGCGCTGTTCGTTTCGCAGCATCAGCAGGTGCGCGAAGCGGTCGAAGCGGCCCTGCCGAAGCTGCGCGACGCCTTGGAGGCCGGCGGCCTCGGCTTGGGCAGCGCGAGCGTCAGCGACGGTTTCGCGCGCCAAGCGAACCAGCAGCAGGCCGGCAATCAAGGCGGCGGCTCGGGCCGGCGCGGTAACGGCGGCGGCAGCGGCCAGGGCGGCGACACGATCGCCACCACGGCGCCGATCAGCACGCGGCGCACCGTCGGGCTCGTCGATACGTTTGCCTGACGGGCGGTCGTAGGCGGTAGTGCGGCGCTAGGCTCGGCCTACGCGCCCCGAGCGCATTCCGAGTACGCAGCGGGCGAACCGGCAAGCCGAGGGCGCCGCGTGCGACCCGGCGTGCCGCTCGTTGCCGGCGGTAGTGGCGGTAGTGGCCGTCATAGCCGTCATAGCCGTTGTAGCCGCAACGTCGTGCAATGGCGCGGGCCAGCCTGGGCTGGGTCCGCATTTTGCTCCCCATTTCTTGCGCGCGGCCGTGGCGCCATCGTTCTAAACGAATGAGATGGCGTCGAATGTCCCTTCTTTTCGGCTTATCGCCGATGCCCGCTTTAGCGAACAATTCACATCACCGCACTTACGCAAAGCATTGTCATGGCATCCACGACCGCAACTCAGCAGACCGTCGACGTTCCCGCCAAGCCGGGCAAGCTCAAACGCATCTTGCTGATCGTCTTGATCGCGCTCGTCGCGGCCGGCGCGGCCGCCGGGGGCATGTACTTCTTCCTGCTCAAGCACGGCGTCAGCAGCAAGCCGGCCCCGCCGCCGCCGCCCCCGCCGCCCGTGTTCTTCGCGCTCGAGCCGATGACCGTGAATCTGTTGTCCGACGACGGCCAGCACTACCTGCGCATCGGCCTGTCGCTGAAGCTCGCCAACGAGAAGACGCAGGAAGAGCTGCAGCAGCATATGCCGGAGATTCGCAGCCGGATCTTGCTCGCACTGTCGAACAAGCACCCGGAGGATCTGGCAACGCTCGACGGCAAGCATGCGATCGCCAACGAGCTCAAGGCGCTGATCGAGAAGCCGACGGACGAGCGCGAGCCGCCCGTGCACATCGAGCAGGTGCTCTTTACGGATTTCGTGGTCCAGTAGTGCATAAGAGGCCGGGCGCCGCGCGCCGGGCCTCGCATGCAACCTAGGCGTTACTCAACCAACCGCAATACAGGGACGAGCAATCCAATGGGCCACGAAGAGTTCATGTCCCAAGAGGAAGTCGATGCACTCCTCAAGGGCGTAACCGGCGAATCCGACGCCGACGCCGAGCATGGCGAAAAGGCGAGCGTTCGCCCATACAACATCGCGACGCAAGAGCGGATCGTTCGCGGCCGGATGCCCGGCCTCGAAATCATCAACGAACGCTTCGCGCGCCTGTTGCGACTCGGCATCTTCAATTTCATGCGCCGCACCGCCGAGATTTCGGTCGGTCCGGTCAAAGTGCTCAAGTACAGCGAATTCACGCGTAACCTGCCGATTCCGACGAACCTGAACCTCGTGCACGTGAAGCCGCTGCGCGGCACGTCGCTGTTCGTGTTCGATCCGAATCTCGTGTTTTTCGTCGTCGACAATCTGTTCGGCGGCGACGGCCGGTTTCATACGCGCGTCGAAGGGCGCGACTTCACGGCCACCGAGCAGCGCATCATCGGCAAGCTGCTGACCCTCGTGTTCGACCATTACACGACGGCATGGAAGAGCGTGCGGCCGCTTCAGTTCGAGTTCATGCGCTCGGAAATGCACACGCAGTTCGCGAACGTCGCCACGCCGAACGAGATCGTCATCGTCACGCAATTCTCGATCGAATTCGGGCCGACGGGCGGCACGCTGCATATCTGCATGCCCTATTCGATGATCGAGCCGATCCGCGACGTGCTGACCTCGCCGATCCAAGGCGAAGCGCTCGAAGTCGATCGGCGCTGGGTGCGCGTGCTCTCGAAGCAGGTTCAGTTGGCCGAGGTGGAGCTGACGGCCGATCTGGCGCAAATCCCCGTCACGTTCGAGGACATCCTCAATTTGCGGGCGGGCGACGTGCTGCCGATCAACATCCCCGAAAACATCGTTGCCAAAGTCGACGGCGTGCCCGTCATGGAATGCGGCTACGGAATCTTCAACGGTCAATATGCGTTGCGCGTGCAAAACATGATCAGCGCGGCGGAAAACACGATTAAGGAAACGGATTATGAGTGATCTGAACGCGACGCCGGGCGAGGGCACGGCCGACCTCGACGCCGCTCTGGCGGCAGCCGCTGCCGAGAGCGCCAAGCAGGCCAATTCGCCGGTCGACGACGAAACGAGCCTCGACGATTGGGCGGCCGCACTCGCCGAGCAGAATTCGAACGAGACGCCCGCGCCCGCCGCGGCCGGCGTGTTCCAGCCGCTGTCGAAGGTGGAGCCCACGACGACGCGCAACGACATCGACATGATTTTGGACATTCCGGTCCAGATGACGGTCGAGCTCGGGCGCACGAAAATTGCGATCCGCAATTTGCTGCAACTTGCGCAAGGCTCCGTCGTCGAACTCGACGGGATGGCCGGCGAGCCGATGGACGTGCTCGTGAACGGCTGTTTGATTGCCCAAGGCGAAGTCGTCGTCGTCAACGACAAGTTCGGCATCCGGTTGACTGACATCATTACGCCGGCCGAGCGAATTCGAAAGCTCAATAGATAACCGATGAAATCGATCTTGCACCGTGCGCCGCGGACGCGGCGCGTGGCGGCAACCCTAGCGGCGTGGGCGCTGACTGCCACGGCCGCATCGATGGCGCCCGCGGCGGCCGCCGCCGATATGAACGCAGTGAACAACGCCGCCAAGATCGCCTCCGGCGTGGGCGCCGGCACGGCCGTTCCCTCGGTCGGCGTGGGCGCGGTGCTGCAAACGCTCGTCGGCTTGGCGTTCGTCGTCGCGCTCGTGTTCGCCTGTGCTTGGCTCGCGCGCCGGTTCGGCCTGCAGCCTTCGGCGCGCGGTCAGCTCGTGCGCACCGTCGGCGGTGTTTCGCTGGGCGGTAAAGAGCGCGTGGCCGTCGTCGAGATCGGCGACACATGGCTCGTCGTGGGCGCGGCCCCCGGCAACGTACGGCTGCTGCATACGATGCCCGCCCCGACGGCCGGCGAAGGCCGCGGCTCCGGCGGCTCCGGCGGCGGCGAGACCGACGTCGCGAAAGGCCCGCTGCCGGGCACGTTCGGCTCGCGCTTTCGCGCGGCGCTCGCAGACGAAGCACGCAAGCGGTTTTCTCGGCCTTCGGGCGGAGGCAAGTAATGTCGTCCAGCTCTCTCTCGCGGCTCGCACGCGCCGCGCTGCCGGCGCTTCCCTTTCTGATGTTCACGCTGTTGCCGCAACTTGCGCACGCGCAAACGCCCGCGGGCTTGCCGGCCTTCACGACGAGCCCAGGCCCCGGCGGCGGCACGACCTATTCGCTGAGCGTGCAGACGATGCTGCTGCTCACGATGCTGTCGTTCTTGCCGGCGATGGTGCTGATGATGACGAGCTTCACGCGCATCATCATCGTGCTGTCGCTGCTGCGCCAGGCGCTCGGCACGAGCACGACGCCGCCTAACCAGGTGCTCGTAGGCTTGGCGCTGTTTCTGACGTTGTTCGTGATGTCGCCCGTGCTCGACAAGGCCTACAACGACGGCTACAAGCCCTTCTCCGACGGCACGATTCCGATGGAGACGGCCGTGCAGCGCGGCGTGGCGCCGTTCAAGCAGTTCATGCTGAAGCAGACGCGCGAATCCGATCTCGCCTTGTTCGCCAAGATTTCGCATTCGCCGCCGCTGCAGGGCCCCGAGGATGTGCCGCTCTCGCTGCTCGTGCCGGCATTCGTGACGAGCGAGTTGAAGACGGCGTTCCAAATCGGGTTCACGATCTTCATCCCATTCCTCATCATCGACATGGTCGTGGCCAGCGTGTTGATGTCGATGGGGATGATGATGGTGTCGCCCGTCACGATTTCGTTGCCCTTCAAGCTGATGTTGTTCGTGTTGGTCGACGGCTGGCAATTGCTGATCGGCTCGCTCGCGCAGAGCTTTGCCTGACCGAGGGACTCCTTTCATGACGCCCGAATCCGTACTGACGCTCGCGCACCGCGCGATGTACGTCGCCCTGTTGCTCACGGCGCCGCCGCTGATCGTCTCGCTCGTCGTGGGCTTGCTCGTGAGCTTCTTTCAGGCCGCCACGCAGATCAACGAAGCGACGCTCTCGTTCATTCCGAAGCTGATGGCCGTGACGATCACGCTGGTGATCGCCGGGCCGTGGATGCTTTCTATCGTGCTCGATTACATGAGGCAGATGCTGACCAGCATTCCGTCGATGGCGGGATAGCGTGCGACGCTGGGCGCTCGCCCGCTTGTTTGCTTGCCTGCCCGCTTGTTTGCTCGCTGTCTCGTTCGCTCTCCGGATCCGGCCGATGCTCACCCGATGTTCACCGTTACCTACGCGCAACTGAACGCCTGGCTGACGGCCTTCCTTTGGCCGTTCACGCGCATCGCGGCTTTGATCGCGGTGTCGCCCGTCTTCGGCCATACGGCGTTGCCCGCGCGCGTGAAGATCGGCCTGGCCGCGTTCGTCACGCTGGTCGTCGCGCCCGCGTTGCCCGCCATGCCGCAAGCGACGGTGTTCTCGTCGGCCGGCGTGTGGATCATGGTCATGCAGTTCTTGATCGGGGCGGCGCTCGGAGTTGCGATGCAACTCGTGTTCGCGGCCGTCGAAATGGCCGGCACGCTCGTGGGCCTGCAAATGGGGCTCGGCTTCGCGACGTTCTTCGATCCGAGCTCGAACGCATCGGCGCAAGTCATTTCGAGTTTTTTGAACATGATCGCCGTGCTTGCGTTTCTCGCGTTCAACGGTCACTTGCAGATGATCGCCGCGCTGATCGCTTCGTTTCAATCGGTGCCGATCGCGGCCGCCATGTATGGGCCGCCGGGCATGCGCACGCTGGTCGAATGGGGCGGCGCGATTTTCACGGCGGGGCTATTGCTTTCGCTGCCGGTCGTGATTGCATTGCTCGTCGCCAATCTTTCGCTCGGCATTCTGAATCGAGCCGCGCCGCAAATCGGCGTGTTTCAAATCGGCTTTTCCGTCACGCTGATGGTGGGCATGCTGCTGCTCATGCTGATGCTGCCGAATATGATCCCGTTCTTCGCTCGGCTCGTCGAGACAGGCGTCGATGAAATGGGGCGGGTGGCGGCGGGGCTGCGTTAGGCGGTTAAAAGGCGCCCCGCAATAGTCGTATCCCATGAAAGTAGCCATGGTCGACGTCTATGCACCGTCGTGCCGTTATCTACGACGGCACCCGTCCCCGTCAAGACTTGGCACCATGCGCTTCCCCACGTACAGATTCCCGGCTGGCATCCGAAAGGCACAACGATGTGGGCGACATGCAACATGCTGGCAACAGTCAGTTTCGATCGACTGACGAAGCCATACAAGAAGACTCAACACAGCGGCCGCAAGTACGCCGCAGTCTTTCTCTGCGTGGAAGACATGACCGCTATCGACGGTTGCATCAAGGCGTACCTCGGTCTGAACGGGTAGTCCCCAAAAAAACGGCCGAAGTCCCCGCAAAGAGACTTCGGCCTATCGCACGCCCTTGCGGGCGTGTGGCTTCGTCAACCGTTGATCAGCCGCCGATGTACTGGAACAGCGACATCCCCTGAATCTTCACGAACGTCTGCTGCGCAGCCTGTAGCGCATTTTGCGTCAGCTCGAAGTTGCTGATCGCCGACACCATGTCCACACCCGTCAGGTCCGCCAGATTGCTCTGCGTCTGCAGCGAGTTCGTCTTCGTCGTCGTTTGCAGCGCCTGAAGCTCCTGCTCGCGGCCGCCGACCGATGCCTGAACGACCGTCACGTTCGTCAGCGAATTTTGCAGCGCCGAGAGTCCCGTCGTCAGCGAATTCGCAAGCGATGCGGTCGCTGCCGGATTGTTGCTGGCCGGGGTCTGCAATGCGGCGATGACCGAGTCGATCGTCGCAAACACGCTGCTGTTCTGCGGCGCCGTCGAAGGCGTGACCGAGAACGTATCCCCCGGGTTCGGCGCGCCCGCGATCGACACTTGCATGCCCGCGCCCAGCGGGATCGGCGTGTTCGTGCTGAACGCGGTGGCGGCCGTCGTCGTTGCCGGGACCACCGTGTTGTCGGTCACCGTGTAGGTCGGCGCCGCGGCCGTGCCGCCGAACGTGATCGTGTAGCTGTCGCCGTTCGTCGCAATGGCCGGGTTCGTGATCGACGCGCGGCCGATCGTGCCTGTGCCCGTGTTGGCTGCGTTACCCGCCGACACCGGCGTCGTGCCCACCGACGGCACCGACAGAAACACCGTCGAGCCGCTGTCGTTCGTCGCTACCTGGCGCGTATCGGCCACCTGCGCTTGCCGGATGCCGTCGTCGCCGTGATAGTTCACGCCGCCGCCCGTCGCACTCGTGAACGGCTGCGTCGTGGCTTGAAAACCCGAGAACACGTAGTTGCCCGCGCCGTCGCTCGTGTTGGCAAGCGTGAGCAGCTGATCGCGGTAACCTTGAATCGCCTTGGCGATCGACGCGCGGTCGGAGTCGTTCAAGCTGCCGTCGCCGGCGCGCACGATTTCCGAGTTGATGCTTTGCAGCGTGTCCGTCACGCTCGAGAGCGTCTTGTCTTCGAGCTGCAACGACGTGAGCGCCGAATTCTGATTCGTCGTGTATTGCGTGTACGTGGCCGACACCATCGTCAGCTGCACGGCCTGCGCGGCCGCCAGCGGATTGTCGGCCGGCGTCGTCAGCGCGGTGCCGCTCGAGAGCTGCTGGTAATACGTCGCCAGCTGGCTCTGTTGATTATCCATCGTCTGGATATTCTGGTTATAGAACTGCGAGGTCGAGATACGCATCGCTGACAAGCCTCTTATTGGAAGATGCCCATCAGGGTCTGGAACATCGACTCGGCCGCTTGAATGACCTTGCTGTTCGCCTGATAAGCCTGCTGATATTGCAACAAGTTCGACGCTTCTTCATCGAGGTTCACCCCCGATACGCCCTGCTGCGCCGACGTGATTTGCGTGACGAGCGCCGTTTGCGACGTGCTCGCCGCCTTGAGCTGGCTCGCCGCGTTGCCGATGTTGTTGACGTAGGACGCGTACGCGGCCGTCAACGTCGAGGTGCCGCCGTTCAGCGACGCATTCGATACGAGCTTGGACATGGCCAGCGCGTTGCGGCCGTCGAACGTCCCGGTGTTCGGCGCGATCGTGAACGTATCGCCGTTCGCAGGCGTGCCGCTGACCGTGACCGTCACGGCGTTCGTGATGCCGGCCGGAACGGGCGTCGCCGTGCTGTCGATCGTCAGCGTCGCGCCCGTCGACGGGCTGTAAGGCACCGGCGTCGAGGACGACGTAATCGCGACCGAGGTCGGCGGCGTGCCGGCGATCGTCACCGTGGTGCCGGCCTGGAAGCCGGTCAACGTGCCGCTCGCCGAGTTGTACGTCAGCGTCGTCGTGCCGCCGACTTGGTAGCCGGCCGTCACCGAGCCCTGCGTAATCGCGCCGGTGCCCGTGTTGGAACTGGACGCCGAGGCGAGCACCGGCGCCGAAGCCGCGATCGCCGAAGGGTTCGACGTCGCAAGCGCGAACGTATTGAGCGCGCCGCGCGTGGGCTGAATCGTGAACGAATCGCCGGCGTTCATCGAACCCGACGTGATGTTCAAGAGCAGGCCGCCGATCGGCGTCGTGCCGTTCGGCGCCGTGGCCGACGTGCCGACGACGGAGCCCGTCGTCGTATCCGTCAGCGTGTAGGTGCCGCCGGCGAACGACAGCGCGTAGTCGTCGCTCGTCGGCTGCGCGGCGTTGGCGAAGCTGACCGAAAGGGTCGCATTGCCCGTATTGGCTTGGTTCGAGTACACCGTGGGCGAGCCGACGGTGAACAGGTTGCCGCCCGTGTTGCCCGACAGATCGAGACCGAGCGCGTTTTGCGCATTCACCTGCGCCGCGAAGCTCGTCGCGACGGCGCCCAATTGCGCCTCCGCCGGATCCAGCGTCTGGCTGACGAATTGCAGCAAGCCGCCGACGGTGCCGCCAGGCAGCGCGGACGCCGGCAAATATTGAACGGGCGGCGGCGAGCTCGCACCGGCCAGCCCTTTGTACGTCACGGCCAGCTCGCTCGGATCGCTCTGCGAAACGGCCGTGCCGAGCTCGAAGTTTTGGCTCGCGACGACGAGCGGCTGCCCGTTGCCGATGAAGACGCTATAACCGCTCGAATTCTGCACGACCGACACGCCGACGAGCTGCGACAGTTGGGCGACGGCCTGATCGCGCTGATCGAGCAGCTGATTGGGCGGTTGGCCTTGCGCCGACGCGGCGGCGATCTGGCCGTTCAAGCTCGCGATCTGCTTCGAGTACGTATTGATCGATGCAACCGCGGTTTGCAACTGCTGATTGACGCTCAATCGAAGCTGATCGTACTGCTCGCCCGCCGCGTTCAGCTGCGACGCGAGCGTTTGCGCAGCGCTGAGTGCGGTTTGACGCGTCGGAATGCTGTTCGGGTTGTTCGAAACGTTCTGCATGCCCGTGAAGTAGGCCGTGATCGCCGACGAAATGCCGGCCGTCGGGCTACCCACGAGGTTGCTCAGCTGCGCGGCCATCGAATAGTTGGCCGACAGCGCGCTGTTCGTCGAGGTGGCGTTGTTGAGCTGGGTGCTCAGGTACTGGCTGTAGTTGCGGCGCACGGTGACGGTATCGACACCGGACCCGAGCCAGCCCGAGCCCGTGTACTGGCCGCTCGCTTCCGCATAGACGGGATTCTCGACGGTGTAGCCGGGCGTCGACGCGTTGCTGATGTTCTGGCTCGTCGTCTGCAGCCCCCACTGGGCGGCGTTCAACCCGGACAAGCCGATCGTGAAAATATCGTTGGACATGCGTCTTCCTGAAGGGCGGACCGCAAACGGTTGCTCGCCACGTTGAGGGAACACATGTATAACGGCCGCGCGCGCGGAAATTTAAGGGGGCCGAATGCGTCGGCCCCCGATTTTTTTACGCTTTGACGAGCGAGCGCCGGCGCATTTCGAGTTGGGTGATGAGGCGCTGCAGCGTGTTTTCCGCGCTACCGGGCAGCGAGACGAAACGCATACCGAGTTGGAAGCGCCGGCCGCCGTTGGGCAGCTCGGTCGCACGCATCGAGACGAGCTCGAGGTCGAGCGAAAGCATGCCGTGTCCGTTCAGGTGAACCTCGACGTCGGGCAGCATCGCCCCCATCGGCAGCTCGGCCACGCGTTCGTCGGTCGTGCGCAGCCCGATGCCGCCGAGCGACAAATCGTGCACCTCGAAGCGGAACGTATCCCCCTCGGGTAGACGGCCGCGGCAAAAGTACGGATCGAGAACGGGCGCATCGACGCGGAAGTACTCGCGGCGCTGCACGTAGAACAGCACTTCAGGGAACGGGGCGACGAACGCCGGCAGTCCCTCGAACTTCGTTTCGGTGGGCGTCACGGTGGAAAACTCGACGCGCACGCCCTCGGGCGACGCGCGGAACGTGCAGGACGGCGAGCCCAGCACGCCTTTGTTCTGCTCGGGCAGCGCGCCCCAATCGAACGAGAACGTGCGCTCGCGCACGTCGACATCGAGGATTTTCGTGACGAGCTGCCCATTCTTGTACTGAACGGTCAGAAAATCGCCGCGATTGGCCAAATTGCGGAGTTGAACGCCGATTTCGAGCGGATTGCGGCGACCGAAATCCAGGTAGTTTTCGGCGGCATCCTCCGTCGGGCCATTCGACTGATTGGTATCCATGGGCTCGGGTATGCGAACTTGCGCTGGCGCATTACATGTGCCGACGCCAAAGCTTTCGGATGCATTTCAGCAATCCGAACGGGTCTTGTCTGATTAGCGGCATCCGACGTGCAAAGTTTAGAGGTGGACTCGAAATATTTTTTTAGTATTCGAGTATACGCTCGGTCGCTCGCGGTTTGCGCGCACCCGTGGCTTTATACCGCTTATCGATGATGGGCGCTATTAGCACGCGCCTGATGCGGCTCGGCCGGCTGCCTTCCGGCGGCCGGCCTTCATGCCGTCTTCTGCTTGGCCCCGTCGCGCTCGAACGCGCTCCCCGTGATGGGCCGGCAATGCCGGCCGATTCTTGATGCTCGATTACAACTCGATCAAACCATCTGCTGCATGATCGAAATCAGTTTTTTGGCGTAATGCGGATCGGTCGCATACCCGGCCTTTTGCATGCCGTGCGCGAAGCTGGCCGCATCGTGCGACGTCGACAGCACCGATGCGTAGCGCGGATTGTCGCGCAGCATGTTCGCGTAGTCGGTCATGGCGTCGGCATACGAATCGTACGCGCGGAATTTCTGCACGACCTTGTGCGCTTTGCCGTTCACGTATTCGGTCGTCATTGCCGAAACCGTTTTGCCCTTCCAGTCCGGCGTCGCCTTGATGCCGAAAACGTTGTGGCTCGAGCTGCCGTCCGCGTTCTTGATCTCGCCCTTGCCCCAGCCCGATTCGAGCGCGGCTTGGCCCACGATGAAACGCGCCGGGATGCCCGTTGCCGCACTGGCGGCCTGTGCCGGCGCCGCCATCTTGTCGACGAACGCATCGACCTTCGGCGAAGCGCCCTTGCCGCGCAGCGGCGGGGTCAGCGCACTTTGCGCCGAGTAGCCCTTGCTCGATGCCAACGAACCGTTCGATTGGGCGTTCGAATAAGCACGCGCCAGCGCACTCAGCATCGCCGCGTTGCCGGCGTCCCCGCCCGCTCCGCCGAGCATGCCGCCGATCGCATTGCCGTTGCCCGGGATCGTCTTCCCGCCGCCGATTCCGCCCGTTCCCATATCGATGCCCGCGTTACGCGCGAGCTGCGTGATGAGCGCGTTCGCCACGCCGACGCCTTTCGACGACAGGTGCTGTGCGAGCTGCTGGTCGAGCATCGACTGATATTCCTTGCCCTCGTGCGAATCGAGGATGCCGTCTTGCGGCGTCGCCTCTCGCATGCTCTTGAGCATCATCTGCATGAAGACGGCGTCGAACTGCTTGGCCGTCGACTTCAGCCCCTGCTGCGGCGAAACTCCCGCCTGAGCGCGCATTGCGTCGAAGCCCTGCACGTCGAGCGCGAAGCGCTGCGTGAGGTCGGTGCCGGTTTCGACGGTGCCGGAGTAGGTCGTGTTCGGGTTCATCGGGACACCTTCTACTTAGATGATCTCGAGATCCGCGCGCAACGCGCCCGCGGCCTTCATCGCTTGCAGGATCGACATCAAGTCGGCCGGCGTGGCGCCGAGCGCGTTGAGCGCCTTGACCACTTCGGCAAGGTTCGCGCCTGCCGTCACGAGCTTGAGCGAGCCGTTGTCTTGCTTCAATTGAATCTGCGACTGCTGCGTCGCGACCGTGCTCCCGTTCGAGAACGCGCCGGGCTGGCTCACGGCCGTCTGCGTATTCACGACCACGGACAGGTTGCCGTGCGCCACGGCGCAACTTTGCAGCGTCACCATCTGATTCATGACGATCGAGCCCGTGCGCGCGTTGAGGATGACCTTCGCGGCGGCTTGCGCCGGGCGCACGTCGAGATTCTGGAGCTGGGCCATGAAAGCCACTTGCTGGCTCGGATCGGCCGGCGCATGCACTTGAATCGTACGGCCGTCGAGCGGCAGCGCCGTGCCGGGGCCGAACGCATTGTTGACGGCTGCCACGATACGCTGCGTCGTGTCGTAGTCCATGTCGTTCAGTTCCATTTGCATCGTGCCGCCGGCTTGGGCGACTTGCGTCGGCACCGAGCGCTCGACGATCGCGCCCGATGCGATGCGCCCGGCCGCGAGCTGATTGATCTGCACCTTGCTGCCGTTCGCGCTCGCGCCCGCGCCGCCGATCGCGACGTTGCCTTGGGCGAGCGCATAGACTTGTCCGTCCGCGCCTTTGAGCGGCGTGAGCAGCAGCGTGCCGCCGCGCAGGCTCTTGGCGTTGCCGAGCGAAGAAACGGTCACGTCGATCGCTTCGCCGGGGCGTGCGAACGGGGGCAGCACCGCCGTGACCATGACGGCCGCGACGTTCTTGAGCTGCATGTTCGATGAGGAGGCGCCGTTTCCGTTGTTCAGCGAGATGCCGAGGTTCGCCAGCATGTTCGTGAGCGTCTGCGTCGTGAACGGCGTTTGCGTCGTCTGGTCGCCCGTGCCGTCGAGGCCGACGACGAGGCCGTAGCCGATGAGCGGGTTGTCCCGCACGCCTTGAATCTGCACGAGGTCTTTCAGCCGCTCGGCGTGCGCCGTGCCCACGGCCGCGAAGGCGACGGGCAGGCCGATGAGCGCCGCCGCGAATACGCGGCGCAAAACACGCAAGGTGCGCATGATCGAAGCTGTCGTCATCGCGGTCACCATGGCGCTATGTTGAGGAAGAAACGCTGGAGCCATCCCATCGTTTCCGCTTCGTTGATGTAGCCCTTGGCCGAGTACTCGATGCGCGCGTCGGCGACCTGCGTCGACAGGACCGTGTTCTCGCCCGAGACCGTGTTCGGATTGACCACGCCCGAGAAACGCACGAACTCGTTGCCCTGGTTGATGAGCATCTGCTTTTCGCCGCTCACGACGAGATTGCCGTTGGGCAGCACGTTCGTAACGGTGACGGTGATCGTGCCGTTGAACGTGTTCGATGCGTTCGCGCCGCCCGAGCCGCTGAACGTGTTCGCGCCGGACGCCGACAGGTTGACGTGGTTGAGCAAGCCGTGCAGGAAACCGGCGGTCGGCACGGAGGCGGACGTGCTGCCGTTGCGCCCTGCGTTGGTGCCGGAGGATTTCGTCGCGTTGATTTTTTCCGCGATGACGATCGTCAGAATGTCGCCGGTATTGCGCGGGCGTTGATCTTCGAACAACGGATGCCCGGCATAGCCCGGGTTGTAGATCGCGCCCGGCGGCTGCAACTGCGGCGGCACGGGCGGCGTGGCCGTCATCGGCTGCTGCGTGATCGGGTTGCGGTGCTCGATCTGCGCGCAACCGGCGAAGGGACCCACGACCACCGCCGCGAGCGCGCTCGCATAGGTGAGCGTGGCTGCCGCGCGCAACCCGCGCACGCGAAAGGGGATTCGACTGGTTTGCGACATCTTCGTTGACCGCCTGCTGTTCAAAGTCCTGCTGTTCCTGCTGTCTTACTCTTAAACCGACATCTGGCTCAAGGTTTGCAACATTTGGTCCGAAGTCTGGACCGCCTTGCTGTTGATCTCGTACGCGCGCTGCGTCTCGATCATGTTCACGAGCTCTTGCACGACGTTCACGTTCGACGCTTCCAGGTAGCCCTGGTTGAGCGTGCCGGCGCCGTTCAGGCCCGGCGTCGTCACGTTCGGCGCGCCCGACGCAGTCGTTTCCTCGAGCAGGTTTTCGCCCTTCGATTCGAGACCGGCCGGATTGATGAACGTAGCGAGCTGGATCGTGCCGATCGTCTGGTTGTTCGTCGAACCGGCCACCTTGATGCTGACCGTGCCGTCGGTGCCGATCGTGAACGACGTCGCGTTCTGCGGGACCGTGATCTGCGGCATCACGGGATAGCCGCTCGACGTGACGAGTTGCCCTTGCGCGTTCGTTTGGAACGAACCGTCGCGCGTGTAGGCGGTCGTGCCGTCGGGCATCTGCACTTGGAAGAAGCCGTTGCCGTTGATGGCCACGTCCTTCGAGTTGCCGGTTTGCTGCAGATTGCCCTGCGTGTACAGACGCTCGGTCGCGACTTGCTGCACGCCGGTACCCACTTGCAGGCCCGAAGGCAGCTCGGTTTGCTGCGTCGAGTTCGCGCCCGGCTGGCGCAACGTTTGATAGATGAGGTCCTGGAACACCGCGCGCGAGCCCTTGAAGCCGGTCGTGCTCACGTTCGAGAGGTTGTTCGAAATGACGTCCATCTGCGACTGCTGCGCATTCATGCCTGTCGCGGCGATGTAGAGCGAGCGGTTCATGGTGAATCTCCTGGTAATTGCAATCCGGTTTCGGCTGGTTATCTACGGTCAGCGCGGAACCGGTCAGGTGAACGACAGCAGTTGGTTGGCCGTCTGGTCGTTCTGGTCTGCCGTCTGCAGCAGCTTCGTCTGCATCTGGAACTGGCGTGCGTTGGTGATCATCGAGACCATCGCCGCGACTGGGTTGACGTTGCTGCCTTCGAGCGCGCCCTGAGCCACGTTGACGGTCGGGTCGGCCTCGGCGGGCTGGCCGTCGGAGGTCCGAAACAGGCCATCGTCGCCGCGCGTCATCGTCGCAGGGTCGGGGTTCACGAGCTTGAGCTGGTCGAGCACGACGATCTGCGAGGGCGAATCGCCGGCGCCGAGCGCCGAGACCGTACCGTCCTTGCCGATCGTCACGTTCGCGCCGGGCGGCACCGAGATCGGGCCGCCGTTGCCGAGCACCGGCTGATTCGTCGCCGTGACGAGCTGGCCGTTTTCGTCGACGTGCAGATTGCCGGCGCGCGTGTAGGCTTCGTTGCCGTCCGGCGCGAGCACGGACAGCCAGCCCGGGCCTTGGATCGCGACGTCGAGCGGATTGCCCGTCTGCGAGATCGGCCCCGGCGCGAAGTCGGCGCCGGGCGTGGCCGAGAGCACGAACGTGCGCGTCGTGTCGTTGTTGACCTTCGTGCCGTCGCCGAAGCTCATCGGAACGTTGCGGAAGTTCGCGAGCTCCGCGCGAAAGCCTGTCGTCGACGTGTTCGCCAAGTTGTTGGCGACGACGGTCTGCTGTTCGAGCGCCTGCGTGGCGCCCGTCATCGCGGTGTATATCAGTCGGTCCATGACTCGCCCCGTGCGCGTGGCGCTTACAGGTTGATGAGCGCCTGATCGACGGCCTGCTGCGTCTTGATCGTCTGCGCGTTCGCTTGGTAGTTGCGTTGCGCGGTGATCAGATCGACGAGTTGGCTCGTCAGGTCGACGTTCGAATTTTCGAGTGCGCCGCCCGTCAAGGTGCCGTGGTTCGTGCTGCCCGGCGCCGAGATTTGCGGCACGCCGGAAGCCGACGTTTCGGCGAACTGGTCGTTGCCGAGGTTCTGCAGGCCGTTCGGGTCGTTGAAGTTCGCGAGCACGATCTGGCCGAGCGATTGCGTGCGGCCGTTCGAGTAGGTCCCCGAGATGATGCCGTCGGCGCCGATCGAGAAGTTCGTCAGCTCGCCCGTGGCGAAGCCGTCTTGCGACAGGTTCGTCACGCCGTCCTTGCCGCCGTACTGCGTCGTGCCCGTGAAGTCGAGCGTCAGCGGTTGCGGCGTCGTGCTGCCGTCGCTATTCGGAATCGTGAACGCGAGTTGGCCCGTGGTGGGGCTCGTCGCCGGCAACGTCGCCGTCGTCGAGGTCAGCGCGCCGGAGGTGCTGAAACCGGCCGTGCCGACTTTGCTGATCGTGCCCGAAGCGGGGCCGGAGTAGACGTCCCACGTATTCGCGGCCGTCTTCACGAAGTACATGTTGACCTGCTGCGAGCCGCCGAGCGAGTCGTAGACTTGGATCGACGTCGAATAGTTGTACGTCTGCGAGTTCGTCGACGAGAACGGGGTGACCGTCGGCACCGTGTCTTGCGAGTTCAGGTTCAGCTGCGCGGACACCGTTTGCGTGGCGATCGGCGCGATATTGCTGGTCGGCACTTGAATCGGCACCGTCTGCGCGGAATTGATCACGCCGTTCGCATTCGCGGCGTAGCCCATGAGCTGAAAGCCCTGCGAATCGGTGATGAAGCCGTTCTTGTCGAGCTGGAACACGCCGTTGCGCGAGTACGTCAACGAACCGTTGTTGGACATCTGATAGAAGCCGGTGCCGTTGATCGCGACGTTCAGCGCCTGGCCCGTCGTCTTGAACGTGCCTTGCGTGAAGTCTTGCTGAACGCTGGCGAGCCGCGTGCCGATGCCGATCTGATTGTTGACCGTCGTCGCGATCGTGTTCGCGTAGAGGTCGGCGAACTGCGCCGTGCTTTGCTTGAAGCCGACGGTGTTCGCGTTCGCGATGTTGTTGCCGATGACGTCGAGGTCGTTCGACGATGCGGACAAGCCGCTCAAGCCTTGTTGGTAGCCCATTTAGCGGTCTCCCTTCGGAAAAATTCGTTGATTCGTTGCGGTTACAGAATGGCGACGACTTTGGTCATGTCGACCGTCGAGCCGTCGTTGAGCAAGAGGCCCGATCCGCCGCTGCTTTGCTGGACGACGCTCTCCACCTGCGCACCGGTGAGCGGAGTGGCCGTCGCCTTCACGCCGCTGCTGCTCGTGGCGTTGGCCGAAATCGTATAAGTGCCGTCCGGCAGCGCGTTGCCCGACGAGTCCACCGGCTTCCATGAAACCGGCACCGTCCCCGCTTTCTGCGCCCCCAAATCGACCGAGCCGACGACTTGCCCCGAGGAATCTTTGATCGTGACCGTCACATCCGAGGCGTTCGTATCGAGCGACACGCCGAAGCCCGTGGAGACGCCGCTCACGACGGTCGACGTCGCGGCCGTGGCGCTCGGCCCCGGCACGAGGACGTTCTGCCCGATGAGCAGCGAGGCTTGCGCGCTTTGCCCGGCGGACAACTGCGACGAGAGCGAGGTCAACGTCGTGTTCAACTGGCTGATGCCCGTCACCGTGTTGATCTGCGCCAGCTGCGAAGTCATTTGCGAGCTGTCCATCGGGTTCGTCGGGTCTTGGTTCTGCAACTGCGTAACCAGCAACTGCAGGAACGTCTGCTGCAACGCCGTGGGCGAGTTCGGCGATGCGCTCGACGAAGTCGACGTGCTGCTGCTCGACGACGTACCGTTCATCGTGTCGAGCAGATTTTGGGAGACCGTGCCGCCGCCGGCGATGGTCGTATTGGATGACGTCACTCAGTTTCTCCTCAGCTACCGATCGTCAGGGTCTTGAGCATCAGGTTCTTAGCGGTGTTCAGCGTCTCGACGTTGGCCTGATACGAACGCGAGGCCGAGATCATGTTCACCATTTCCTGCACGGGATCGACGTTCGGCATCGTCACGTAGCCGTCTGCGTTCGCCGCGGGATTGGTCGGGTCGTAGGTCGTCTTCATCGGCGTGGGATCGTCGATGACATTCGTCACCTGCACGCCGCCCACTTGCTGGCCGCTTGCCGTATGCGCGCCGCCGATCGGCTTGACCGCGAAAACGACTTGCTTCGCGCGATAGGGCTGGCCGTCCGGGCCCGTCGTGCTGTCGGCGTTGGCGAGATTCGACGCGGTGACGTTGAGCCGCTGGGATTCGGCCGACATGGCCGAGCCCGCAACGGTGAAGATGTTCATCAATGCCATGGCTGGAGTGCCTCTTTCGATGGACGCTTAACGATTCGTACTTCGTAATGGGTTGCGACGAGTGCGGGAGCAGCCTTTAACCGCCCGAGGTGATCGCCGCCAGCATCTGCTTGATCTGCTGCGTCATCACGTTCATGCCCGACTCGTAATGCAGCGTGTTGTCGGCAAATTGCACGCGTTCCGCGTCGAGATCGACGGTGTTGCCGTCGAGCGAGGGCTGCGTCGGGATCCGGTAGGCGAGCTTGCCGTAGTCTTGCGACTCGCCGCCGGTCGGGATCAAGGACGCCTTGCCCGTCATGTGGCCGGCCTCCGTGGACGCCATCGTCATGCCGCTCGTCACGCCGGCCGGCTGGGCCATCGCGAGTTGAGCCGTGCCCGAGCTGGCCGTCACGCCGGTGCCCGCGGCGCCGCCTGCGCGCTTGAGCGCGCCCGCCAGCGACGAGGCGAAATCGACGTCGCGCGCCTTATAGCCAGGCGTGTCGGCGTTGGCGATGTTCGACGAGAGCAGTTCCTGCCGATAAGCGCGCACATCGAGCGCTTCGCGGCCGAAAGCGAATTCGGCATCGAGTTTGTCCAGCATCGGTATTTCTCCGTACCCAAGCGTTGGCCGCCTGTTACCGCTTCTCGGCTTGACCTCGGTTCGGGACGAGGGGCGCCGGGAAGGCTTTTTTGCATGACGTGCATCTTATGGGCGGCAGGCAAGAGGCAATCGGACGAATAACCGGGGAAGCCGCCCTCTATTCAACGTTTGCGCGCCTCGCGCGAGCCCTAGAATTCGATTCGTCGTTCGAATTGTTTCAAAGGAGAACCCGATGTCCATGTCCGCCGCTTCCGATCCCGCGCGCCGCAAGGCGCCGCGCGCCCTCGGCCGGCGGCATGCGCGCGTGGCGCGGGCAGCGGTTTGCGCCCTGGCGGCGGCCTGCTTGATTCCGCTCTCCACCGCGCGGGCGCAAAGTGCCGGCACGAACGGGCAAATCTATATTCCGGGGCCCGGCGAGGCGCATTCGGCTCAACCGGGCGGAACGATCTCGATCCCGGGACCGGGCGAGGCGCGGACCGCTCAGTCGAGCGGCCCTATTTCGATTCCTGGGCCGGGCGAGGCCCGAGCCACCCCCCCGAGCGGCGCGGCGGCGAACGGCATGATCGTCATCCCAGGGCCCGGCGAGGCGACCCGGGGCGTGGCGCCGGTGTCCGTTGCGCGGCAGCCTGCGCCGAAGCAGCCTAATGTGGTCATGGCGAATCGCTCGATGCCCGTCGTCGTGACGGCCCCGCAGCGCGCAGCGCGCGCCGCCGCGCAACCGGTCGCCGTCGAACAGCCGACCAACCCGACATTTATCCGAGTGGCCGCTCGCGTGCCGTCCGGCGCCGCTTCGCCTGCGCCCGAGCTTCACGCGCCTGCGGCATCGACCGTCCAAGCCGCGGTTGCCAGCGCGTCCGCCTCCCCTGCATCTGTTTCACCTGTGCCGGCCGCCGCGGCGATGCCGGCGTCGAACGCGCCGGCCGGGCAGGAAGACGGAGAAACGATCCGCCGTGCCGCGCTGGCCTTCTTGCAGCAACAAACGGTCGGCTTGCCCGGCAAGATCGGCATCACGGTAGCGCCCACGTTCCCGCGCGGCCTGGCTGCCTGCACGACGCTCGAGCCTTTCATGCCGACGGGCGCGCGCCTCTGGGGCCGGACGACGGTCGGCGTGCGTTGCGCCGGGGCCAAGCCTTGGACGCTCTACCTGCAGGCCCGCATTTCGATCGAGGCGACGTACTACCTCGCCGCGCGCCAAATCGAGCCGGGCACCGTCGTCACGGCTCAAGACCTGCTGGCGCGCAACGGCGATCTATCGAACCTGCCGCGCGCGGTCATCACCGACCCGTCGCAAGCCGTTGGCGCTTCCGCCATCACGCGGATCAGCGCCGGCATGCCGCTGCGCCAAGATCTTTTGAAGAGCGCGAGCGCGGTCACGATCGGTCAGACGGTGCGCGTCGTCGCACAAGGCCAAGGTTTCTCGATTTCGTCCGAGGGCAGCGTCATGAACAACGCGTCTCCCGGGCAGCAGGTCCGCGTCAAGATGGCTGGGGGACAGATCATTTCCGGCATCGTGAAGGACGGGGGAACGGTCGAAGTCCAGATGTGAGGTGAGTGCGGCGTCAAGCAGGCCGCAGCGGCCGAGCGCCGCGCGCATAGGGCGAGCTGGCCGATTCGGCCCCGAATCGGCAGCCCGGCCGGCAGGTGATTTTCCGGATTGCGCTAAAGTTTCGATGGGTGTCGCCGTTATCACATTCAAATCGAAATCGTTCGGGAAGCCATCGTGAAAGTCGATTCCACCTCTACTTCGAACCTATCGTCGCCCAAGGGCGGCGTGCAGGGTACCCGCCAAGGCGGCCAAGCCGCGGCGAGCGCCGCGCCCATGGGCGCCGGCGCCGCATCGGCTCAAGGTCCGGGCGGCGACGCCAGCGTCAGCTTGTCTGCGCTGTCGTCCCAATTGCGCTCGCTGGCCGCGTCCGGCGAGGCCGACATCGACGTCGCGCACGTCGAGTCTATCAAGCAAGCGATTGCTGACGGTACGTTGACCATGGATGCGAGCAAGATCGCGGACGGCATCCTCTCGACGGCCCGCGAGTTGTTGAAGAACCCGGCGACGGGCGGCTGAGCGGCGTTTTGCGCGCCGTGGCTCGCCTCGTCGGCATGAACCGAGCGCGTGCGCGCGCGCCTATGTCTGGCGGATGAGATGAGAGACGCCCTGCTTGCTACTGTGACCGATGAACACGCGACGCTCGAAGCGTTCGCGTCCTTGCTGATGTACGAGGAAAAGGCGCTCGCGGCCGTATCGCCGCTCGAGACGCTGCCCGGCATCGTCGAGAAGAAAACCGAGCTGACCGAGAAATTGGCTTCGCTCGAAAAAACGCGCGACGACCAGTTGCGTCAGATGGGGCTGCCCGGCGGTTGGAAGGGCATGGAGCTCGCCATCGCCGACGATGCTCGCCTTGCCACGCAATGGAAGTTGTTACAGGCGGTCGTGGAACGCGCGCGCCGCGCGAATGCCACGAACGGCCTCATGATCCGCGTTCGGATGAACTACAACCAGAGCGCGCTCGCGATCTTGCGCGGTGCGGCCTCGCGTCATGCGGCCGGGGTTTATGGGCCGGATGGACGCATGGCGGTGGTTTGACGAAGCGGGCCTCGACTTGGGCGGTGACCGTCCCCATCTACAACGTCATCCTCCATGCGGGCGCGATCCAGCGCCCGCTGCTACGCTACGCGGCCTGCTTGAACGAATGCACATGTAGCGCTTCTTTGTGCTGCTCGATTTGCCAAAGGCCATACGCGGGCTGGTGAGCCAGCCACGATTCCGCACTTTTGCCGAGCGCCGTTTCCAGACGCGCAGCCATTCCCGGGCTGATCGACGCTCGGCCGTTGACGATCTCCGAAAGCGTTTTGCGCGATACCAACCGTCTATCGCCCCTCTCTGCAAGCACGAAGTCCGCGCATAGCGGCCGATCAGACCTTCAGTACGCTCAGGATCTCTTGCGTCGTTCGCACCGACGCATAATCCATCGCGATATTCGCGAGCGACAGCGCGTGCACGTCTTCGGCCGGCCAAATCCTGCCGTTCATATCGCATAAGTCGAATGTGAACGCTGCATCGGATGCAACGGTCGCTGAAAACCCTAGATTGCCCGCGCTGCGCGCCGTCGCTTCGACGGAATTGTTCGTGACGACACCCGCGATCACCAGTTGATCGATGTTACGCACGCGTAGCCAGCGTTCCAGCGCCGTCGCCGCAAACGCGTCGGGCACGTTCTTTTCGACAACGTGCTCGTGCGCCAGCGGCGCGAAGCGCGCCTGAAACTCGGCGCCGCTCTGTCCCGGCCAAAAAATCGATTCAGGCGATCGGGAAATATGACGGACGTGCACGACCGGCCGGCCCGACGTACGCCACGCGCGGAGCAACGTTTCGATGTTGCGCTCGGCACCCGGGTTGTTGCGCCGGCCGAGCGTCGGCCGGTTGATGCCGTTCTGCATGTCGATGACGATCAGCGCGGCGTTAGCGGCAAACGGCTTCGTGGTCATCGCCCGCCGCCTTCGGTTGAAACAGACATGAGATTCTCTCGCATAAGCGCCGCTCCACGCCGGACGCGGCAATGCGAGGCATCTTAACGCGAGGCTCTGTCGGACCTGAGCGATGGGCTCATCGTCTGAGCCGCATCGCTAGGCTGGCTCAGCCTCGCCTCATACGCGCGGCGGGCGTAAGGCATTGCACCTCTTTCGCCCCGCCGTGCGCCGACACCCTCACTCCACGCTGGCCCAAGCCATTTCGCGCAGCTTCGCGCGCAGCCGCGCGACGGCCTGGCTATGTAGCTGACACACGCGCGATTCGCTCACTTCCATCACCGCGCCGATCTCGCGCAGGTTCATCCCGCGCTCGTAGTAAAGCGACATCAGCAGCTTTTCGCGCTCGGGCAGCTTTTCGATCGCTTCCACCAACGCCGAGCGCAGGCTGTCGTCGAGCAGCGCCGACAGCGGATCGGCATGGTCCACGCAGTAGCGGTCGAGGAACGGCTCATCATCGGCCGAGCGGTCGAAGTCTTCGTAATAGATGAGCTGGCTGCCATGCAGATCCTGCAGCATCGACTGATAAGCGTCGAGCGGCATCTGCAGATGGTCGGCCACTTCGGTCTCGCTCGCCGAGCGGCCGAGCCGTTGCTCGACCTGGTGCACGGCCGATTCGACCTCGCGCGACGTCTTGCGCAGGCTGCGCGGCAGCCAATCGTTGTTGCGCAGTTCGTCGAGCATCGCCCCGCGGATACGTTGACTTGCGTACGTTTCGAACTGCGCGCCCTGGTCTTCCTTGTAGCGGCTCGCCGCATCGAGCAGGCCGATCATGCCGGCCTGAATCAAGTCGTCCAAATCGACGCTCGCCGGCATTTTCGCCACGAGCTGCAATCCAAGTCTGCGCACGAGCGGCGCGTACTGCGTCAATACATCCGTCTGGGACATTTTCCCTTGAGCGTTGTACATCGAGGGCCCCCTTCTCCTTGTCCCTAACGTTTCAAGCATGTTGGCGCGCAACCAGCGTATCGGCGATCGCCGATGCCGGCATGGCCGTGCGCACCGAGGCGTCTTCGCGCGGCGAACACATCGCCGGGCGCATCGGCCAATACAACATTTCGGAAGCGACGTGACGGTAGTCACGCGCCGACTGAGCCGACGGATAAGCGTCGACGACACACCGTCCGAGTTCGAGCGACCGCTCCATCAGCGGATCCTCCGCCACACAGCCGGCATCCTCGATCGACACCGACAAGTAGCGCGCGGCCACCTCGGCGAGATTTTCGAACGCCGTCTGCGCATCGGCGCGGCTCGACACGTGGTTCACGAGCACACGGAACTGCGCGATCGCGTGCTCGAAGTGCAACCGTTTCATGCACGCGTACGCTTCGGTGATCGCCTGAGCCGCCACGCGCGTGACGATCAGCACGTCGTGCGCTTGCGCCGCGAGCGCCGACAGCGCGCCTTGGCGGTCGAGTCGCGCATCGACGAGCACGACGTCGGCCGGGCCCGCGAGCAATATCCCGAGCTGAGCGGCGCTGAACCCCGCACAGTTCTCGTGCGACGCCGCGAGCACCGAAAAACCCAACTCGTGGCGCGCGCAAGCGCGCTCGAGCTCGATTTCCCGGTTCAAGACGGCACGCACCGAACCGTGGGCATGCACGCCGCCGAGCATCGCCGAGACGGCGTTCGCGCCCAAGCGTTCGTCGATGACGAGCACATCTTTGCCGAGCATGGCCAGCGCCGCCGCCAAATTGACGACCGTCGACGTACAGCCGACGCCCACCGGCCCGCCCGTAACCGCGACGACACGCGAGCCGCTCTTCGCGAGCAACCGGCGCAGCCCTTCTGCCTGATCGGTGACTTGTTTAGACAAAGCGGACCTCATGCAGCTCGGCGCTCGACCGGCTCGACAACGCCGAAAGCAGCGCGGGAATCTCATCGTCCTGCGGCACGAACGGCGAACCGTCGCGCGGAATGCAGAACGCGCTCTTGATCAAGAACTTCTTCGTGGCGACGTACAGGTTCTCGGGCACCTTTTGGCCCGTCGACACGTAGTGCACCGGCAGCTTGTAGCGAATGACGGTATCGAGCACGCCACCGAGATTCGTCGCCTCGTCGAGCTTGGTCAGAATGCAGCCGGCCAGCTCGGGCTGCCCCGGCGCGCTACGGTAGGCCTGCACCACTTCGTTGAGCGTATCGCCGTGGCTCGTCGCGTTGAGCAGCAACAGACGCTGAACGGGCAGGCCCGCGCCGCAGAGCATGGCGATCTGGTCGGACACGGTGCGGTCGCGCTGGCTCATGCCGATCGTGTCGATCAGCACGATGTGCTTGTTGCGCAACTCGGTCAGCGCGAGTTGCAGATCGGCCGCGTCTTTCACCGCGTGAACCGATACGCCGAGGATTTTGCCGAAGATGCGAAGTTGCTCGTGGCCGCCGATCCGGTAGCTGTCCGTCGTCAGCAGCGCCACCTTGCTCGCGCCGAAGCGCATCACGCAGCGGGCGGCGAGCTTGGCCGTCGTCGTCGTCTTGCCGACGCCCGTCGGGCCCATCAGCGCGAACACGCCGCCGCGCTCCATCAGCGCGTCCTCGTTTTCGAGCACGGGAAGATTCGACGCCAACACGTGGTTCGCCCATTCCATGCCCGCATCCATGTTTTCGACTTCGGGCATGTGATCGACGACCATCCGCACGAGCTGCGCGGAGAAACCGGCGGAGAACAGCGCTTTCGTGACTTCGCCGTGCACAGGGCTGCGCCGCTGGCGCTCGCCCCAGGCCAAGCCGGCGAACTGCTCTTCCATCATGCCGCGCAGCGACGAAAGCTCGTTCATCACCGTTTGATTCACGATCTCTTCCACACGCGAGCGGATCGCATCGGCCACCGCTTCCGTTTCTTGCTCGCCAAGACCTTCGAACGCCGGCTTCACGCGCGGCACGGCGCGGCGGGCGGCCACGCGGGCGGCCTCGTGCGCCCAGTCGGGCAACTGCGACGAGTCGATATCCTCGGGCGTCCGCACGCGGCCCGTCGAGCCGAGGCCCTTGGCCGCGGCGGCCGTCGGCGTCATCGTGTGGGCGCGCGAGCTATGGGCGGCGCGCTCGCTTTGGGCGGCGATGCGGCGGGCATGGTCGATCAGCCACGGGTTCGAATCGGCCATCGTGAGCGAGGCATCGGCACTGCCGGCGCCATCGGCATTCGCCGTCGGGGCCGATGCGGCAGGGCTCGGCGCGGCGGCACGCGCCTTGAAGCTAGGACGCTCGGTCAGACGCGGCGAAGCGATCGCTGCGGCGTCGGGCGCCGAAGTGCGGCCTTCGTCTTGCGCTTGCCCGCCCACTTCCGGGCTCGCGCCGAACACCGCCGAAAACACGTCCGGCATGCCGTTGGCGTAGGGGTTCGAGGCCATCGTGCTCGGCGCGGCGCCCGAGTAGCCCGTCGAAGCCTGCGCGGCAGCGGCGGCGGCGTACGGATTGCCCGCCGATGCAGCGCCTTGGCTCGGCGTCATGCCGGGCGCGGCGCCTTCGCTTGCGTCGGGCGCAATCTGCGCGAAGTCGGTGTCGGCGAGCGCGACGATTTCGACGCTGCCGTCGTCATTGGTCCGGTTGGAGAGCACGACTGCGTCGGCACCGAGGGCTTCGCGCACGAGGCGCAGCGCGTCACGACTCGTTGCGCCGATGAATTTACGAATGTTCAAGCTTGACCCCCGATGAGGTTAACGACTTTGATCGTGCGCGTCTCGGGCACTTCGGCGTAAGAGAGCACTTTCAATTGAGGCAGGCTGCGGCGCAGGAATCGGGCAAGCATCGCGCGAAGCGCGTGTTGCACGAGCAGCACCGGAGGCAGCCCGGCATTTTGTTGACGGACGATCGCTTTTTGCGTCGCCATCAGAAGCGTGTGGGCGAGGCCGGGCTCGAGGCCGGGGTTCGCGCCCGTGGCGAGCGCTTGCGAGAGCACGCGCTCGAGGTTCGAATCGAGTCCCATGACCTGCATCTCGGAGATGCCCGGGTACCACTGCTGCGTGATCGCACGGCCGAGGGCCAGGCGAACGCAGGCGGTCAAATCGTGCGCGTCGGTCAGCTTGCCACCGTGCTCCGACAGCGCTTCGAGAATCGTGCGCATGTCGCGGATCGGCACGCCTTCCTCGAGCAGGTTCTGCAAAACCTTTTGCAGCGTCGTGAGCGGGATCGTCTTCGGCACCAAGTCTTCGACGAGCGAAGGCGCGTCCTTGCCGGTGCGCGTGATCAGCGCTTGCACTTCCTGCCGGCCCAGCAGCTCGGCCGCATGCGTCACGACGAGGTGATTCAAATGCGTGGCGACGACGGTGCTCGCATCGACGACGGTGTAGCCGTACACCTGGGCCTGTTCGCGCAAGTTCGTGTCGATCCAAACGGCCGGCAAGCCGAAGGCGGGATCTTGCGTCGGCTGCCCAGGCAACGCGGCCGAGACCTGCCCCGGGTTGATCGCGAGCCACTGGCCCGGATACGCTTCGCCCACGCCCACCTCGACGCCCTTGAGCGCGATGCGGTATCCGTTGGGACGCAGCTCCAGGTTGTCGCGGATGTGGATGACCGGCGGCAGAAAGCCGATTTCCTGCGCGAACTTCTTGCGAATGCTCTTGATACGCTTGAGCAGTTCGCCGTCCGAATTTTTGTCGACGAGCGGGATCAGGCGATAACCCACCTCGAGGCCCAGCGTGTCGATGAGCGTGACGTCGTCCCAGCTCGCTTCGGTGTTTTCCGCGGGCGCGGCCACGGCCGGCGCCACGTCGACGAGCGAGACGCCCGACTTGGCCGCTTCGGCGCGCTTTTTCATCATGCGGCCGAGTTGGATCGCGCCGCCGCCGAGCAGCAGAAACGCGAAGTGAGGCATGTTCGGGATCAAGCCGAGCAGCACGATGATCGTGCCCGTGATCATCAACACGCGCGGGTTCGTGAAGAGCTGCCCCGTCAGTTGTGTGCCGATGTCTTCATCGGTCGCCACCCGCGAGACGATCACGCCGGCCGCCGTCGAAATGACGAGCGAGGGGATCTGCGCGACGAGGCCGTCACCGATCGTGAGCAGCGTATAGGTCTTGCCCGCCGAGGCGAAATCCATGCCGTGCTGCACGACGCCGACGATGAGCCCGCCGAACACGTTGACGACCATGATGATGAGGCCCGCGATCGCATCGCCTCGCACGAACTTCGAGGCGCCGTCCATCGCACCGTAGAACTCGGCTTCCTGCGAAACGGCCTGGCGGCGCTTGCGTGCACCGTCCTCGTTGATGAGGCCCGCGTTCAAATCGGCGTCGATCGCCATCTGCTTGCCGGGCATCGCATCGAGCGTGAAGCGCGCGGCCACTTCGGCGATACGCCCCGCGCCCTTGGTGATCACCATGAAGTTGATGACCATGAGAATCGCGAAAACGACGATACCGACCGCGAAATTGCCGCCCACGAGGAAGTGGCCGAACGATTCGATCACTTGACCGGCCGCGCCTGGGCCCGTGTGGCCCTCGAGCAGCACGACCCGCGTCGAGGCGACATTGAGCGACAAGCGCAGCAGGGTCGAAAACAGCAGCACCGCGGGAAACGCCGCGAAGTCGAGCGGCTTTTGCGTGTACATGCTGACGAGCAGCACCATCACGGACAACGCGATGTTGAACGTGAACAGCAAATCGAGCAGGAACGGCGGCAACGGCAGAATCATCATGCCGAGGATCATGCAGATCAGGATCGGACCTGCGAGCGCGCGCAGGTTCGTGCCGTTCAGGACTTGGCCCTTACCGAAAAGGGTTCCGACGCGGGCGTTCATGCCGATGCTCCTTCGTTGGCGTCACCGAGCGCTTCGTCGGCTTCTTCGCGTTCGTCGGCCTCGGAAATCGGGCCTTTGGTGTCCATGTCGGCCGGCACCTCGAGCTCGGTCGGCGCAGCCGGAACGTCTCCGCCTTCCGCGCGGAACTTGCGAAGCTGGTAGACCCACGCGAGCACTTCGGCCACGGCGTTGTAGAGCGTGCCGGGGATCTCGCGATTGAGTTCCACGTTGTGATAGAGGGCGCGGGCGAGCGGCGGTGCTTCGAGCATCGCCACGTTGTTTTCGGCGGCGATTTCGCGGATGCGGGCCGCAACGAGGTTCACGCCCTTGGCGACGACCTTCGGCGCGCGCATTTCGCCGTCGGCGTATTGCAAGGCAACCGCGTAGTGCGTCGGGTTCGTGACGACGACGTCGGCCTTGGGCACCGCGGCCATCATGCGGCGGCGCGCGATGGCGCGCTGCTGCTGGCGAATCTTGCCCTTCACGTGCGGATCGCCTTCGTTTTCGCGGTGTTCGCGCTTCACTTCTTCCTTCGTCATGCGCAGCTTCTTGTGGTACTGCCAAAGTTGGTAAGGGACGTCGAACGCCGCGAGCACGAACATGCCGGCCACCGTCGTCGCGCAGCAAGCGGCGACGATCGACAGGCCGTGCCCGAGCGCGGTATGCAGCGGCTCGCTCGCGAGCCCGAGAATTTGGTCCTTGCGCCGCCACACGGCCACGGCGCCGATGATGCCGACGAGCAACGTCTTGGCGAGCGACATGCCGAGCTGAATCACGCCGTTGATCGAGAACATCCGGCGCATGCCGGCGACGGGATCGAGCCGCTCGAACTTGAACTCGAACACCTTCGGCGAAAGCAGCCAGCCGCCGAGTGCCATCGGCGCCGCCAGCGCGGCCACGCCCGTCAAGGCCAGAATCGGCGCGAGCGCCATGAAGGCTTCGCGGCCGGCATTGCCCGCGCCGATCAGCATGCGGTTCGTATCGGCGAGCGTCGCGTGGCTGAACGTGAACGCGCCGCGCAACATGGACTGCAAATGGGTGCCGATCACGCCCGACAAGCCCCAGACGCCGAAGCAGCCCGCGGCCAGCAGCGCGAACGTCGCCAATTCCCGCGAGCGCGCGACCTGCCCTTCCGAGCGCGCCTTTTCCAGGCGCCTGGGGGTCGCTGCTTCGGTTTTGTCGAGGTCGCTGTCCTCTGCCACGGGGAATTTCTCCGCAAGATTTACGGCGACATGCCGTTATCCAGTGAGAGCGATTATTCCTGCCCGGGTCAATCGATGATCGGCGGATAAGGCGGGGGAAACGGGTGCATTTCGAGTGATGGGCGGCAGACCGGGCGGCCGAGCCCACCCTGAGCGGATCCGCGGCGCGACGAAGGCGACGCGCTCGAGCGGCGGCGGCGGTGCCAAGTCAGCGCCGCCGCGCAAAAGAGGAAAGCAACAGAAAGGAAGAAGAAAGGAAGCGGCCCCGAGCTCCCCCGGGGCCGATCGATCAGAACGCGACGAAGGGACTCGCGCCGCCCGAGCCGGTTTGATCCATGCCGTAGTAGACAGTCCTGCCGTAGAAGAACGGCATGCCCAGATCGACGAACGCGGAACTTCCTAAGTCGCCCGCCAAGTTGTTCAGCGCGTAATTGCCGTTGGAAAGCAATTGGGTCGCATTCCCGACGGACATCGAAACCGCCAACCCGTTGGCCGCGCCGGGCGACGACTGGTTGTAGTTCGCGACCGTCACGGGGCGCGTAACCGTCGAGGGCGGGCAATAGAACGCCGACGCGGCGCCCGAGCAATTGGCCAGCGTGTTGTCGGTGAAGAAATACGCGTTCGAGCCCGAGTCGAAGAATGCAGTCACGTTGCTGTTGTTGAAGGTCGCATTGACGTCGCCGAACGCGTTCGTCGTCAGTTTGGTGACTGAACTCGGCAGGGCGTTGTTCGACTGCGTGTTGATCCCGAACGTGAGCGTGCCGGTGACAGTGGCTTGCCCGCTCGGCCCGATGGCGGGCATCGATAAGATCACGCCGTTGTTGTCGGTGCTGAATTTGGCGACGGGATTGGCGACCTGCTGCGCGGTCGGGACCACCGTCTGGACGCAATTCGCGCCGTTGGGGCACGCGTAATAGTTGCTGTTGCCGGCCGGCGGGCTCGCGCAGAGCGAGCCGCAATCGTTTGGCGCAACGCCCACGCCAAGAATGCCGTTGGCGCCTAGGTCCGCCGGAGTGAGCTCGAGGGTGCCCGTCGAGCATCCGCCTGTCAGCACGGCGCCCTGCGCCATATCGCCGACGACCTGAATCGGCACGGCGCTGGCGGTTTTTCCGCCGATCGTCAGATCGGCCGTACGAATCGAGCCCCACGTATAGCCGTCGGCGAACGCTGTGCATTCCGCAAGTTGGCTTCCGCTCACCGTTTCCTTGGGCAACGCGCTAAGCACTTGGTTGGCCGCAGAACTGGCGAGCCGCAGCCCGAACGACTCCGTATCGACCTGGATGTTGTCGATCGTTTGACACGAAGTCGTGCCCGGCGCGCAGACTTTCACGCTGACGGTCGGAATGTTCGCGACGCCCTCGACGCCGCGGGCGACCGTCACGACGGCCTGGTTCGCCGCTACCGACGTTCCACCGCCCGAGCTGCTTCCGCCGTTGTCTCCGCCGCCCCCGCCGCATGCGGCGACGACCGCCGCGGCTGCCATCACGCCGAACGCCTTGAGCGTTCGAAAGACTCTGCTATCGGTACGCAACATGGTTCTCCCTGTTTTTCGGTGATGGCTCGTCACTTGATGTCGCTGCCGCTCACGCCCGTCGGCAGCGCGCTGGGCAGCCAGGCTTGCCCGAAGAACGATCCCATATGGCCGCCCGAGTGAACGACGAGGTCGGACTCGTCGACGGCCACGGGCCCGCGCCCGGGGTGCGCCGCTTTGAGCGCTTTCACGCCGCTTGCGTATTGCGGGAAATAATTACCGAGTAGCGTCTGTAAATCGGGCATGCGCGGGCCGTTCCAGGCAATGCCGAATACAGTGCCGTCGGCGCCGAGGTATTCGCGCACCTGTGTGCCGCTCGAGTAGGTCGTGGAGCGTACCGAATAAGCGGCGGCAGCCGCTGCCCTCGATCCGCCTTGAGCGGCGGCCGCATGAGCGGTCGTGGCAGTCGTGGTCGTCGTAGCGTCGGAAGGGGTGGACATGGGACTGCCGCCCAGTGCCGCCCGGGCGGGCTGCATCGTGCCGGCCACCGCAAAAAGGACGAGCGCCGCGGGCACCGCGGCGCGTAAAAGGCGATTCGACATCGGATCGATTCCTCCAGAGGTGGGTTCTCTTACGCGTGACCGCGGCTGACCGGCGAAATGGAGCCGCCGAGCCGACCTTACATCTGAAATTTAGTACATATGGAGCGGCGCGCGTAGGAGGTCCGATCGGCGCGCAAGACGCGTGCCCGGCGTCCCCTCAGTGCCAGGGGGCGAGGTGCGCTAGGCGGCATGCTCAGCTGCGCGGCGCTATAATCGCAGCCAAGGCTGTCCTAGGCGATGAGCAAAGATGGGATAAGTTCAAGAACCGAAGAAGCGCGATCGCCGGAGGCCTAGGGCCCCGGCGATCGCGCTTTGGTTTTTGACAGCGGCGCAAGGCCGCACGCGCCGCAACAACGGCTGTCGCAGCGGTGGCGGCGCGAGATAGGCGCCGGATCAGAACGCGACGAAAGCGCTACTCGCGACGCCGCTGGTGCCGCCGCCCGCCGGATCGTAATTGAAATAGACGGTGCGGCCCAAGAAGAACGGCAAGCCAAAATCGAATGCCGTGCCGGACAGCAAGCCTCCGACGTTGTCGTAAGCGTAACCGCCATCGCCGAACAACGTCTCCGCGTTGTCTATGCTCAGCGCAATTGAGGTCGTGGTCGCGTTAAAGCCCGTCACCGACGGCGACCTCGATACTGCCGACGAAGGGCAATAGAAGCCAAACGCGCGCAGGCACCACGTCAATCCTTCCGTGTAAAACAAACCGTTTGAACCGGTATCGAAGAACGCGGAATTGACGGACGTCCCGCTAAGCGATGCGCTTTGCACGTCACCGAAGTAATCGGTCGTCAGCTTTTGGATGCCGGAGGACGGCACCGCATTGTTCGCTTGCGTGTTGATGCCGAATGTCAAGAACCCGGACGCGCTCGTCGAACCGGCCGACGTTACAGCCGGCATGTTCAAGATCACGCCATTGTTGTTGACGGCGAACATCCGGACCGGATTGATGACTTGCTGCGCAAGCGGCACCGTCGAGTCCGTGCAACTCGTCGTGCCGCCGGTCGTCGTGCATCCGTAGTAGATGTTGTTCGCGGTGACGGTCGCGCACGTCGAGCCGCAGTCATACTTCGCGGTCCCGATACCGAGAATGCCGTGGGCGGCAATCGCCGTCGACGTGTTGTTCAGCGTACCGCTGGCGCAGCTGTTGTTCGAACCGCCGGCAGACGATTGCGCCAAGTCTCCAAGGATGTGAATAGGCACGCTCGAGGCCGTCTCGCCGCCGATGGTCAGATCCGCCGAACGCACCGTTCCCCACGTGTTGCCATCGGCAAATCCCGCGCATTCGGCCACGGTGCTGCCGCCCACCATCTGCGCCGGCAGCGCGCTCAACAGCGTGCTGTTCACCGCATCCTTCGTCAACCGCAACCCCCACGAACCGGTATCGAGCTGAATGTCGCCGATCGTCTGGCAATTGCCCGTCCCCGGCGCGCAGACCGTCACGCTCACCCGGGGAATATTCCGGGCGTTGCTGATGGCCGACGAGGCCACCACGACAGCGACTTGATTCGACGCCAGCACCGCAGGCGTGGTGGACACCGGTGCACCCGCGGCCAGCGTGCTGGTGGTCGTGGAGCCGGTGCTGCTTGAACTGGTGCCGGTACTGCTGGTGCTTGCGCTGCTCGTGGAAGTGCCGCTCGATCCGCCGCCTCCGCCGCAACCTGCGACGAGCGCGATGACCGCCGCCAAACCGACCGCTCCGAGCATACGGGCCAACTTGCTTTGAATATGCAACATGGTTCTCCTCGCTCTCGTGCGTTATTGAATGTCGGCGGCGGTCACGCCGGCCGGCAACGACTGCGGCAGGTATGCCTGCCCCGAGAACGCACCCATGTGCCCACCCGAATGGACGACGAGATCGGGCAGTTCAAGGTTGAGCGGGCCGCGGCCCGGATGGTCCGCGCGCAGCGCAACGCGTGCGCTGTCGAATTGCGTGAAATAGGCGCCCAGCAACACCGACAGATTTGGCATGGTCGGCCCGCTCCAGGCAATGCCGAACACCGAGCCGGCCGCCGACACGTACTCGCGCACCTTCGTGCCGGTCGCGAAAGTCGTTTCGGTGACGGTGTAAGGGGCCACGGTCGTCGCACTGCTCGATCCGGAAGCAACATGAGCGACCGAAGTCAGCACGCGGTTGGAAACCGCCCCCGTCGTCGGCGGCGTGGGCGTGCCGCCTAATGCGGCCAAGGCGGGCGCGGCCACGCCCAATACCCCGAAGCAGAGCGCCGCGCATATCGCGGCGCGTTTAGTCGTTTTCGACATCTAAAAAACCTCTTATTGATTGGATTTATATGCGCCCCTCGGCGCATTGCTGCCGGCGCCATCTTTTAAAAGCGGCGGCGCCGATCGAAACCGGCGCCGGGCATGCGGGAGATGGACCGAGCGTCGCCCCGCAGCACACACGACGAAAGGCCGCTCCGCTCGAAGCGGGCCGCCTTTCGAAATCGAAAACAACCAGGAATGACTACGTCAGAAACCGAGACTCGCGAGCAGATCGTCGACGTCGGCCTGATCCTGCACGACATCGGTCTTCCCTTCGGGGTTGATCTGCGGCCCGTTGAGCAGGTGCTCGGGGCTGCCGGTCGCGGGCGCGGGCCGCCCCGCCCCGGGCGCCGCCCCCCGGTGGGCGCCCAGCTCGCGCCGCGCCGGGGCCAATGTCTCGACCACCACCCTCCAAAGCTGCGGCGC
>CBIHRA010000038.1:0-50395 GCA_966212325.1 uncultured Burkholderiaceae bacterium
ACAGCAACGCCGGCTTGCTGCACTCGGCAACGAGCTCGCGCAGGATGTGGATCGACTCCGCCTCGAGCCAGTCGAGGTGGTCCATGCGGGTGGTCGTGACCGTGAGCGGTGTCGTCGCGGAGGGTTCGAGAATCGTGCTCATGTTTAACGGTTTCCTATCGTTTGCTCGCCAGCCGCCACGAATTGAACGGTCGATACGCTCGATACGTTCGAAACGTGCAAGCCGCATTCCTTCGAGTCGCGCGACTCCCACCACCAGCGCCCGGCCCGGCTGTCCTCGCCGGGGCGAATGGCGCGCGTGCACGGCTCGCAGCCGATACTGGGATAGCCGCGAGCATGCAGGGGATTGACGGGGACGTCATAGGCCTTGAGATAGGCCCAAACTTCGCCTTCGGTCCAATCCGCGAGCGGGTTGTACTTCGCGATGTTGCGCGACGCGTCGTGTTCTTCCTCGTGCAGCTCCGCGCGCGTGACCGACTGCTCGCGGCGCTGCCCCGTCACCCACGCGTCGACGCCGGCGAGTGCGCGGTTCAACGGCTCGACCTTGCGGATCTCGCAGCAACGCTTGCGCAGCTCCACGCTGTCGTAAAAGGCATTGAGGCCGTGCGCGTTCACATATTCGTCGACCGCATCGGCCTGCGGATAAAACTGTTCGATGTCGTAGCCGTAACGCTCGCGCACGCGCTCGATCATGCCGAGCGTCTCGGCATGCAAACGGCCCGTGTTCAACGAGAAAATGCCGATCGACAAGTGCTGCGACAAGATCGCATGCGTCAGCACCATATCCTCGGCCGCCAAGCTGCTCGCCAGCTTGATGGCGCCGTGACGCCCGGCGATATCGCCGAGGAAAGCGTGCAGACGGTCGATCTTCGCTTGCAGCGCCGCGTCGAACGGGGCAGCGGCCGGTGTCCGATCGGAACTCATGCGCGCGGCTCCGATTCGAGCGCCGCACGGCGACGGAACAGCGGCTCGGGCGTGTCGAACGCGCCTTGGTACTTGACCGAGAACTCCTCGAACGCACGCAATGCGTCGTGGATGTCCTTGTCGGCGCGGACGGCGAACGCGTCGAAGCCGCAGCGCGACATGAAATTCAGTTGATCGCGCAATACGTCGCCGATCGCGCGCAACTCGCCGCGCCAACCGTACCGGTCGCGCAGAAGGCGCGCGGTGCTATAACCGCGGCCGTCGCGAAACACAGGGAAATCGACCCCGACGAGCGAAATCTTCTCGAGATCGCCGGCGAGTTCGCCCGGCTCGTCGTCCGGTGCGAGCCACACGCCCAGTTCTTCTTTCGAACGCGATGCGACAAGCGCCTCGCGCGCCTGCTGCCAGAGCGCGAACGGCACGAGCACGCGGCCGGCCGGCAACGCATCGATCGCGGGCAGTGCGCCGTTTTCGTCCGCACGCACGACGCTCCAGTCGTCGGACACCACGGAGCGGTTCTTGATAATCGAAGCCATCTGCAAATATCCCTCGTTCGCGCGGTGATTACGCGTGCGCCGGCTGGCGCGAAGCGTAGACGCGTTCCTTGAACGGCGCCACGCCGATTCGATTATAGGTATCGATGAAACGCTCGCCGTCGATGCGATTCTCGATGAACGTGTCGATGACCTTCGTCATGACGTCCGGCATTTCTTCGGCCGCGAACGAAGGGCCGATCACGCGGCCGAGCCTAGCGCCCGTCGCGCTCGTGCCCTGCTCGCCGCCGAGCGTCACCTGGTACCACTCGGAGCCGTCCTTGTCGACGCCGAGAATACCGATGTTGCCGACGTGATGGTGTCCGCACGAATTGATGCAGCCCGAGATGTTCAGCGACAGATCGCCCAGGTCGTACACATAGTCGAGATCGTCGAAGCGATCTTGAATCGCCTGGGCGATCGGCAGCGATTTGGCATTCGCGAGCGAGCAGAAATCGCCGCCGGGGCAGGCGATGATGTCCGTCAGCAAGCCGATGTTCGCCGTCGCGAAACCTTGCTTCTTCGCCTCTTCCCACAGCGCGAACAGATCGCGCTTTTTCACGTCGGCGAGAATCAGATTCTGCTCGTGCGACACGCGGATTTCGCCGAACGAGTACTTGTCGGCCCAATCGGCCACGGCTTCCATCTGCTCGGCCGTCGCATCGCCGGGCGCGCCTTTGGCGGGCTTGAGCGAGAGCGTAACCGCCGCATAACCCGGCACCTTGTGCGGGCGCAGGTTGCGTTCGATCCAGCGCGCGAACGCACGGTTTTCGAGCAAATGCTTTTCGAACGAGGCGTCCGTGTCCGACAGCTTCTCGTATTGCGGCGGCGTGAAGTGGCGAGCCACGCGATCGAATTCGGCTTGCGTCAGCGTCGAGGGGCCGTCCTTCAAATGCTGCCACTCCTCTTCGACTTGCTGGGCGAACTTCTCGGGGCCGAGCGCCTTCACGAGAATCTTGATCCGCGCCTTGAACAAGTTGTCGCGGCGCCCGAAGCGGTTGTAGACGCGCAGCACGGCCTCGCAGTACGTGAGCAGATGCTGCCACGGCAGGTTTTCGCGGATGATCGAGCCGAGGATCGGCGTACGGCCGAGCCCACCGCCCGCGAGGATCGCGCAGACGACTTCGCCCGCTTCGTTCTTCGACAGGTACACGCCCAAATCGTGAATTTGCACCGCAACGCGATCTTCCTTGGACCCCGACACGGCGATCTTGAACTTGCGCGGCAGCCAGCTGAATTCCGGGTGGAAGGTCGACCATTGACGCAGGATTTCCGCCCAGGGACGCGGATCGATGATTTCGTCGGGCGCAACGCCCGCGAATTGATCGGCCGTGATGTTGCGGATGTCGTTGCCCGACGTCTGGATGCCGTGCATCTGGACCGAAGCGAGATCGGCCAGTAGGTCCGGCGTCTCTTCGAGCTGGATCCAGTTGTACTGGATGTTCGTGCGCGTCGAGAAGTGCCCGTAGCCGCGATCGTACTTGCGAGCGATGTGCGCCAACATGCGCAGCTGGTCGCTGCGCAGATTGCCGTACGGAATCGCGATGCGGTGCATGTACGCATGACGCTGCATGTAGAGGCCGTTCTGCAGACGCAGCGGACGGAACTCGTCTTCGCTCAATTCGCCGGACAAGCGGCGGCGGACTTGGTCGCGGTACTGCGCGACGCGCTCGTCGACGATGGTCTGGTCGTACTGATCGTATTGATACATTCGGGACCCCAGGTTGTGTCGCGCCGCGGCCTGGCCCGCGGCGCCCGAATCTCTATCGACGCAAGCGGCCGGCCCTCGTTCAGACCGTCCGCTCATGCACTAATGACGAAAACAGCTATACATATTGAAAAACGTCCGTCGATCGTAATAAACTGCCCTTATATTTCAAACGACTAAAAAATTCTTTCCTTATGCTCGTAGGGTTATAAATGAACCTGCACCAATTTCGGTTCGTGCGCGAGGCGGTCCGCCAGAACTTCAATCTGACCGAGGCGGCCAAGGCGCTTTACACCTCCCAGCCCGGCGTATCCAAGGCGATCATCGAGCTCGAGGACGAGCTCGGCGTCGAAATCTTTACCCGCCACGGCAAGCGCGTCCGGTCGCTGACCGAGCCCGGCCGCATCATCCTCGCGTCGGTCGAGCGGATCCTGCAGGAGGTGGAAAGTCTCAAGCGGGTCGGCAAGGATTTCGCGGCGCAGGATCAGGGCAATCTCGTCATCGCGGCGACGCATACGCAGGCGCGCTACTCGCTGCCGGGCGCGATCGCGGAGTTCAAGAAGCGGTTTCCGAAGGTCCACCTGTCGATTCTGCAAGGCAGTCCGACGCAGGTGGCCGAGATGGTCATGCACGACCACGCCGACATCGCCATCGCCACGGAAGCGATTTCTTCATACAAAGAGCTCGTTTCGCTGCCCTGTTTTCAATGGCACCACGTGGCCGTGATGCCCGACGATCATCCGTTGCAGCAGCGCAAGCAGCTTTCGTTGGAAGATCTGGCCCAATATCCGTTGATTACGTACGACAACGCCTTCGCCGGGCGCACGAAGATCAATCAAGCGTTCGCGCTGCGGGGGCTGTCGCCCGACATCGTGCTCGAAGCCATCGACGCCGATGTCATCAAAACATACGTCGAGCTTGGGCTAGGGGTGGGAATCATGGCCGATATCGCGTTCAACGCCGAGCGCGACCGCCATCTGCGGGCGATGCCGGTCGGGCACTTGTTCGGCAGCAATCTGACGCGCGTCGCGCTCAAGCAAGGCGCCTACTTGCGCAGCTATGTGTATACGCTCGTCGAACTGCTCTCGCCTACGCTGAACCGGAAGCTCATCGAACAAGCGCTCAAGGGCGAGCACGAAAGCTACGAGCTTTGAAGCCTGCGTTCCGAGAGCCGGCGTTCGGAGAAGCCGGGCGTCGCCCGTCCCGTCGCGTCCACGTTGCTGCGCTCGTTACCTCTTCCATCTACCCCTTCTATTTAGAAACCCTCGTGGAGACCATTGCATGGCGTTGACCGCATCTTTCCGCCGCGTGCTCGCGCTCGCGGCTTTCGTGCTTGCCGGGACGGCGCCCGCCGCCCCGGCCTATGCCGACCTCAAAGTCGGGATCGATTTGTCGACGACCGGCCCGGCCGCCGTCATCGGCATCACGAGCAAGAACGCAATCTTGATGTGGCCGAAGACGATCGCCGGCCAACCGGCGCACTACATCGTGCTCGACGACGGCTCGGATCCCGGCGCGGCAGTGCGCAATATCCGCAAGCTCATCAACGAAGATCATGTCGATGTGATCGTCGGGCCGAACGTGACTCCGGCAGCGCTCGCGGCGCTGGACGCCGTGGCCGATTCGCATACGCCGATGATCACGCTGATCGGCTCGGCCAGCGTGGTGGAGCCGCAGCAAGGCAAGCGCGTGTGGGCCTTCAAGATGGCGCAGACCGACAGCGCCATGGCCGACGTCATGACGCGCTACATGGCCAATCATGGCGTGAAGACGGTCGGGTTCATCGGGTTCGCCGATAGCTACGGGGAAAGCTGGCTCAAGGAGTTTTCGACGTTCGCGAAACTGCGGCACATCGAACTCGTCGCGACGGAGCGCTACAACCGCACCGATTCGAGCGTGACTGGGCAGACGCTCAAGCTGATCGCCGCGCACCCCGACGCCATTCTCGTCGCCGGGGCGGGCACGCCGGCCGTGCTGCCGCAGCGCGAACTGATCGAGCGCGGGTACAAGGGACCGATCTATCAGACGCACGGCATTGCTACACCGGCATTCATCAAGCTGGGCGGCAAGGATGTCGAAGGCACGCTGTTTCCGACGCAGCCGGTCGTCGTCGCGCGCACGTTGCCGGCCGATCATCCGGCTAAAAAGGCGGCGCTGGCGTTCGTCGACGCGTACGAGGCCAAGTACGGGCCCGGTAGCGTGACGCAGTTCGCGGGCGATGCGGCGGGCGTGTATCCGCGCCTGAACGATGCCGTCGCCCGGGCGTTGAAGACGGCGCAGCCCGGCACCGAGGCGTTCCGCACGGCATTGCGCGCCGCGCTCGAACAGGCGCATGAGCTCATCGTGCCGAACGGCGTGGTCAACACGAGCGCGACCGATCACGTCGGGCTCGATCAGCGCGCGAGTGTCATGGGGCTCATCAAAGGCGGGAAGTTCGTTTATCTGAGCCAGTGAGGGGTGCGGCGGTGAAATGGCGCCGGCGGTTGGGGACGGGTGTTTTCCGCGCCACTCGAGCGCAGCCGCAACCGGCCAACCGCGAGGTCAGCCTCGGATCGGCCAAGGTTCTTGCCACCGCGGCCAATTTCCGCCATAATCGCGCTCTTCTGTCCGGCGTGTAATAGCGTCGACAAAAGCCCAGGTGGTGAAACAGGTAGACGCAGGGGACTCAAAATCCCCCGCCGCAAGGCGTGCCGGTTCGAGTCCGGCCCTGGGCACCAAAATCCCTTTTCGCTGCATCCCCCCGGAAAGCGGCCCCCCGGCTTCCGAATCGAAGAAAGGGCATCACTTCGTGACGCCCTTTTTGTTCGGCCCGGCTTCGCAGCGCCCCCTCCCTACCTCTGCTCCTTCACCCGCGACACCAACTGCGTCGGGCTCACGAACTGAAGTGCGATGAGCACCCAAATCAGCGTAATCGCCATATAGATCATCGCCATTGCGTCGATCGATTGCGGCGCGCGCACCCCAGTCGAAAACACCGCGTAGTACAGCGCAACGACGAGCGTCTGCGTATCGGGCCCCGCTGTGAAGAACGTCAGCTCGAACATGCCGATCGTGCGCACGAGCACGAGCAGCCCCGCCGCGAGCATGCCCGGCACGAGCAACGGCAGCAGCACGTGGCGGAAGTATCGCAGCGTATTCGCTCCGAAAATGCGCGCCGCAGCTTCGAGATTCGGGTCGATCTGCTCGATGAACGGCGTCATCACGAGAATGACGAACGGCAGCGCCGGCACGAGGTTGGCCAGAATCACGCCGGTCAACGTCCCGGCGAGGCCCACCTTGTACATGACCGTCGCCATCGGAATGCCGTACGTGACGGGCGGCACCATGAGCGGCAGCAGGAACGTCAGCATGGCGATCCGCTTGCCCGGAAACTGCGCCCGTGCCAATGCGTAGGCCGCAGGCACGCCGAGCGCGATCGACAGCAGCACGACCGCACCCACGACTTCGACCGTCACGCGAAGCACCGCCGACAATTGAAAGTCGCTCCACGCCTGAGCGTACCAATGAAGGGTGAAACCTTGCGGCAGCAGCGTGCCGAACCAACGCGTGCCGATCGAGTTCACGGCTACCGTGGCGATCAGCAACAACACGTTGAGCAGGAAGAAACCCATCGCGCCCCAGACGAGCGCGCGCCACAACCGGCTGCCGACGCTCTCCGTATGCTTGGGCGGGGCGCTCGATGCGCCTCGTCCCTCGCCCGTTTCGGGCATCGACAGCGCGCGAGCGCCTTGATTATCCGTGGCCATCATCCCTTACCTCCCGTCACCGGCCCCGTGTAGAACATCCGCCGCGCGCCGAGCATGCCGGCTACGATGATCAGTTGCACGAAGCCCATGATGATCGCGATCGTCGAAGCGAGCGAATAATCGTAGCTCTCGAAGGCCGCTTCCGATGCGGCGATCGACATCACGCGTGTGGGGCCGGCCGGCGAACCGAGCAATACCGCCGACGGAAACACCGAAAACGCCTGCACGAACGAGAGACACGCTGCCATCGTGAGACCCGGCACGAGCAGCGGCAGATAGACCTGCTTGAACTGTTGCCATGGGCTCGCGCCGAGCGTGGCCGCCGCCCGAGCGAGCGTCGGATCGATCCCGGTCACGTACGACAGCGTGAGCAGAAACGCGAACGGGAAGCCCGAGACGATGAGCGAAATCAGTACGCCCCAATAGTTGTGCGTCAGCCGCACTTCGTCGCCGTACAGATGCAGCGCCCGCAGCGCTTGCGGGAACCAGCCGTTCGGCGAAAAGTAAGTCAGCATGCCGTCGGCGATCAGGACGGTACCGAGCGTGACGGGAATGACGAGCAATGTCGTCACCAACTTCTGATACGGCGATTTGCGCCGCAACGAAAACGCAACGGGCACCGAGAGGCCGACATTGATCAGCGTCGCGGGCACCGCGAGCTTCAGCGTGACGAGAATCGTCGGCCACATCGAGCTGTCGGTGAAGAAAGTCCGATAGTTGGCGAGCACGCCGCCGCCGTTCATCGGCTCGAACGACAGCATGAGACCGTAGGCGAACGGATAAACGAACAGCGCCAAAATGAACCCGAGCGCCGGCGTGACGAGCCACCCCTTCGCATCTCGCGGCCCGGTGAGCGTGAGTGCGCTCATGATGCGATCTCCGGGCGATAGACGAGCGCACGCTCGGGTGCGACGGCCAGCGTCACGCGCTCGCCGGCCGCGAATTCGCCTTCCACGCGCGCCCACAGCTTCCCGAACGGCGCGGTGACGAACAGCAGCGAATCGCGCCCGCCGTATTCCACGACGTCGACATCGACCTCGAACGCATTCGGCGTTCCGGGTTGTGCGCGAACGAGATCGTCGGGACGAATCGCAATCATCGCGTTCTTGCTTTCGAGCGCTTCCATCGGCGTGCCGGTCAAGCTCACTCCGCTCGCCGACACTTCCACCGCCTCGCCGGCGGCGCGTTCGAGTTCGCAAGCGAGCACGTTGCGGTATCCCATGAAGCGCGCCACATGGAGGTTCTTCGGCCGGCAGTAGATCTCTTTCGGCGATGCGACTTGCTGTACCACGCCTTCCTTCATCACGACGATGCGGTCGGCCATCGACAACGCTTCGTCTTGATCGTGGGTCACGTAGATCGTCGCGCGATCGAGTCCGCCGTGAATGCGCCGGATTTCGGCGCGCATTTCGATCCGCAGCTTCGTGTCGAGGTTCGACAGCGGCTCGTCCATCAATACGACGGGGGGCTCGATGACGATCGCGCGCGCGATCGCCACGCGCTGCTGCTGACCGCCCGATAGCTGCCCGGGCAGCTTGCTTTCATGACCGACGAGTTGCACGAGCTGCAGCGCCGCACGCGCACGCTTATCGGTTTCGCTTTTCGACACGCCGCGCATCTTGAGACCGAACCCGACGTTATCGAGCACCGACATGTGCGGGAACAGCGCGTAGTTTTGAAACACCATGCCGAAGCCGCGCTTCTCGGGCGGCAAGACGTCGATGCGCTTGTCGTCGAGCCAGATTTCACCGCCCGACAGCGGCTGCAGTCCCGCGATGCAGTTCAGCGCCGTCGACTTGCCGCACCCCGACGGCCCGAGCAGCGCGATGAACTCGCCGCGGTCGATATCGAGGTCGAGGCCTTTGAGCGCCGCCACTTGTTCGCCCTCGGCGTTCGCAAAGCTGCGGTACACCGAACTCAAACGCAACCGATCGAATGTATGCTTCATGATCTTTCCTAACTGACGTCTAGCCACGCGGCCGGCGCAACCGGCCGCATGGATTTCTCGCTTGCCCGATTACTTCGTCTTCTGCGCGCCGACTTCGCGGTCCCACTTCTGGAACGCGGCGACCATCTTGTCGGCCGGCAGCGGCTGCACGTTCGGATACTTCGCGATCCATGCGCCGTACTCGGGGCGGCCATACTTCTCGATGACCACACGGCTCTTTTCAGGCGCATTCGAAGGCGTCAAGCCTTTGATCGCCGGGCCCGGGTAAAAGTAACCGTCGTCGTAGGTCATCGCTTGCTGAGCCGGCTCGAGCATGAAAGCCATCATCTTCAGCAGGACGTCGACCTTTTCTTTCGGCACGCCCTTCGGAATCACCATGTAGTGGGCGTCGTTGACCCACTTCATGTTGTCGAAGGCCTGCACCTTGAAGTTCGCCGGCACGATTCCGAGCGCGCGCGGATTGATGTCCCAGCCCGTCACGGTCACCGTCATGTCGCGCGTGCCCTCGCCCAACTCCTTCATGACCGCCGATGTGCCGCCCGGGTAGTAAGGCACGCACTCGTTGAGCTGCTTGAGAAACGCCCAGGTCTTGTCCCACCCGTTGATCGGATCCATCGGATCCTTATCGCCGAGGATGTAGGGCAGCCCCATCAGGAAGGTACGGCCCGGGCCGGAATTCGCCGGACGCGCGTAAATGAGCTTGTTCGGATGCGCCTTGCACCACGAAAGCAGTTGCTCGGGCGTCTTCGGCACCTCGCTCTTCTGCACCTTGTCGGGGTTGTATTCGACGAGCGGCCCGGCCGGCATGAAGGTCACTTCGAGACCGTAGCCTTGCGCGAGCTTTTGCATCTCCCTGGGACCCGGCGCATATTTTCCGTCGGCATCCTTGAGCAGCGTGTCCGGCAGTTGCGACCAGAGCTTCTGCTCGATGCCGGCCGCCAGCGCGTCGGTACCCGTGAGCACGAGATCGATGTCCGAGCGGCCCGCGCCCTGCATCGCCTTGATCTTGCCGGGAAGTTGCGGCGCCGGTGCGTTCGTGTAGGTGATGTTGCTGACGAGATCCGGATACTTCGCCTTGAACGCCTCGAAGCCCGCCTTCGTCAGCGCAAGGTTGCCCGCAACGTCGACGACGTTGAGCGAGACCGGACCGGCGAAGCTCGCCGTCGCGGTCAGCGTGAAGCACAGTACGGCGGCTGCACCCGTGATACGGCGCACCAGTCTTGAACTTGTCATGTCTCCTCCAAGAGTTGTAGAGATTAGTATTCACGCGTTTCGGCCTTCTGTGTGCCTGCGTCGATTCTCCCTTTGCACCGGCACGCTACGACTGTCCGGCCTCGGCCATGCTCGCCGGCAGCTTCAACGCCGGTTCGATCAGTCCTTTGACGCCCGCGTCGAGCGCAAAGGTCGCGCCCGAAAGCGCATCCCCGTCGATTCGAATCGACGTCACGAACAAGGTATCCATGCAGTCGCCGCCGAACGCGCACATCGCGGGCTTCGCCACCGGCACGCGGATGCTGCGGTCGAGCTTGCCCGCGGGCGTGTAGCGGTGCACGAGGCCCGCGTCGTTGCCGCAAATCCAATAGCAGCCTTCGGCATCCACAGCCGCGCCGTCCGGGCGGCCGAGCTCCGATGCGGCGTCCATTTCGACGAACACGCGCCGTCCGTACGGCACGCCGTCGTCGATGTCGTAGTCGAACGACCAGATGACGCGCCGGCTCGGATGAGAGTCCGATAGATACATCGTGCGTCCGTCGGGGCTGAACGCGAGGCCGTTCGGCACGATCAGCCCGTCGCAGAGCGTTTGCAGCGTGCGCCGCCCGGCGTCGAGCCGATACAACCGTCCCGATGCGCTGGCAAGCGACATGTCGCAGACCATCGTTCCCGCGAGAAACCGTCCTTGCCGGTCGCACCGCCCGTCGTTGAAGCGCATCCCCTCGCGCGCGTGCGAGACCGTCGCGAGGCGCTCGCTGACGTCGATCGGCTCATCCGGCACGGGATGCCGCGCGAGATAAATGCCGCTTTCCATCGCCAATGCGACGCCGCCCTGCGCCAGCAATGCGAACGAGCCCGCCATCTCCGGCAAAGCCCATGAATGCGCGCGGCCGCTCCCGGCATCCCAGCGCCACAGTGCGCGCCCGACGATGTCCGTCCAATACAGCGCGGCCTCGCCGGCATGCCAAATCGGGCTTTCGCCGACGCCGCAGCGCATGTCGCCGATGCGTTCGATGGAACTCGTGCCGGTCATGATCGCTCAGTCTCCGAAAGGCCCAGTCGTCACGAACGCGCCGCCTTGATAGACGCGCACGGGGTCGTCTTCGCTGCGCTGCGGCTGCTCGCGCTCGATGCGCTCGCGCCAAGGCTCGCTCGATTCCGTCGGCACATAGCCCAAATGCGCGGCGTGCGAGTTGTCCCACCATATGTCGCGATTGGCCGATACGCCATAGACGATCGTGCAGCCGACCTTCGGCACGAACATCGCACGCCGCACGAGCTGCTCAAGGTCGTCGTAGCCGAGCCAAGTCGCAAGCATGCGACGGTCCCTCGGCTCGGGGAACGACGAACCGATGCGCAGACAAACGCTCTCGATGCCGTAGCGATCGAAGTAGAAGCGCGCGAGCTGCTCGCCGAACGCCTTGCTCAAGCCATAGCAGCTGTCGGGCCTTTGCGGGGCCATCGTATCGATGCGCTCGTCCTGGCGGTAAAAGCCCGTCACGTGGTTCGAGCTCGCGAAGACGATGCGGCGCACGCCGTGGCGGCGGGCGGCTTCGTACAGGTGGTAGGCGCCTTGAATGTTCGCCGGCAGCACCTCCTCGAACGGACGCTCGACGGACACGCCCCCGAGGTGAACGACGACGTCCACATCGCGCACGAGCGCATCCACGGCTGCGGCGTCGGCCAAGTCGCACACCACCGCTTCTTCGCCCGGCCGCGCTTCGCCCACGGGCGCGATGTCGGAGACGCGCAGCACCTCGGCATAGCGGGTGAGCCGTTCGCGCAATACGCGGCCGAGGCCGCCGGCGGCGCCCGTCAGCAGGATGCGGCCGCATTGAGTCCGGATGCCGTCCAAAGGATCGGCGTTTTGAAGCGCGTGCGTCATATCAGGTTACAGGTGCGGGATTGAACAAAACGAGATCGTTGTGCAAGCCGAGCTTGTCGGCGCACACCGCTTTACGGCCGCTCGCGACATCGAGAATCATATGGAAAAGCTCCCAACCGATGTCGGCGATACTTGCTTCGCCCGTGGCGATGCGGCCGGCGTCGAGATCGATCAGATCGTGCCAGCGCTCGGAAAGCGCCTTGCGCGTCGAGACCTTGATGACCGGCGCCATCGCAAGACCGTAGGGCGTGCCGCGGCCCGTCGTGAACACCTGCAGATTGATGCCCGAGGCGAGCTGCAGCGTGCCGCAAACGAAATCGCTCGCCGGCGTGGCCGCGAAGATCAAACCCTTGCGGCGCATTTTTTCGCCCGGGCCGAGCACGTCGACGATCGGGCTCGTGCCCGATTTGACGATCGATCCGAGCGCCTTCTCGACGACGTTCGACAACCCGCCGCGCTTGTTGCCGGGCGACGGGTTCGCGCTGCGGTCGGCACGGCCGCCGCTCAGGTAGTCGTCGTACCAGGCCATTTCACGCAGCAGAGCACGGCCGACGTCTTCGTCGGCGGCGCGCGGCGTCAGCAAATGGATGGCGTCGCGCACTTCGGTGACTTCCGAGAACATCACCGTGCCGCCCGCGCGAACGATCAGGTCGGCTGCATAGCCCACGGCGGGGTTCGCCGTCACGCCGGAGAACGCGTCGCTGCCGCCGCACTGCACGCCGATGACGAGATCCGACGCGGGGCAAGTCTCGCGACGCCGCTCGTTCAAGCGCGCGAGGCGCTCGTCGGCCATCGCGAGAATGGCATCGACCATTTCGCCGAAGCCTTGGTAGGCCTCGTCCTGCAGCGAGAGCACCGGAGATTGCGGCTTGCCCGCGACTTCGATCGGAATACGCCCGCCCGGCGCCAGGTCCGACGGCACGAGCCGCTCGGGCACGAGCTTTTCGCAGCCCAAGCCGATCACCATGACCTCGCCGCCGAAGTTCGGATTGACGGCGAGATTTTGCAGCGTGCGGATCGGCACGATGGCGGCGGGCGCATTGATCGCCACGCCGCAGCCGTACGTGTGGGTCAGTGCCACCACGTCGTCCACGTTGGGGTAGCGCGGCAGCAGGTCGCGCTTGATGCGCGTGACGACATAGTCGGTCACGCCCGCCACGCACTGCACGCTCGTCATGATGCCGAGCACGTTCTTGGTGCCTACGGTACCGTCGGCATTGCGATACCCCTCGAATGTGTAGCCTTCGAGCTTGGGCAAATCGGGCGCCTTGCGCGTCGCGAGCGGCAGCGCGTCCAGCGCCGGCGCCTGGGGCAGTTGCACTTTGCTCTCGTCGATCCAGCTGCCCCGTGCGAGCGGTTTGGCCGCATAGCCGATGATCTCGCCGTAACGCACGATCGCATCGCCCTCGGCCAAATCCGTCAGCGCAACCTTGTGCCCTTGAGGCACGCCCTGCACGAGCACCGTGCCGTCGTCGAGCACCGTGCCCTCGGGCAAGCCGCGCGCGTTCACGACGATCGCGACGTTGTCGCGCTCGTCCACGCGTATCGTGAGCGCGCGCTCTCGAGCGGCGTCCGGCGCGGAAGTAGAAGCTGACATTGCAAAAGACTCCATCGGTTATTGCGTGTTCATACACGGCTGCCCCGCGCGGCCCGCGCGCATTCAGCGCACCATGCAAGGGCGCTTGTTGTCGAACGCCCAGCCCGGGATCAAATACTGCATGGCGGCCGCATCGTTGCGGCTGCCGAGCCCATGCTCGCGATACAGCGCATGTGCGCTTGCGAGCGCATCTTCGTCGAGCTCGACGCCGAGCCCGCCGCGCGAGGGCACAGCCACTTGCCCTTGTTCGATCTTGAACGGCTCGCGCGTGAGCCGCTGGCCGTCTTGCCAAATCCAGTGCGTATCGATTGCAGTGATCTCGCCGGGAGCCGCCGCGGCCACGTGCGTGAACATCGCCAGCGAAATATCGAAGTGATTGTTCGAATGCGAGCCCCACGTGAGCCCCCACTCCGCGCACAGCTGCGCGACGCGCACCGAACCGCGCATCGTCCAGAAATGCGGATCGGCGAGCGGGATGTCGACGGAGCCGAGGGTGACCGCGTGACCGAGTTGGCGCCAATCGGTGGCGATCATGTTCGTCGCCGTGCGCAAGCCCGTCGCGCGCCGGAATTCCGCCATGACCTCTCGCCCCGAGTAGCCGTTCTCCGCGCCGCATGGATCTTCGGCATAGGCGAGCACGTCGTCTTTGCCGCGGCACAAGCGCACGGCCTCGGCCAGCGACCATGCGCCGTTGGGATCGAGCGTGATGCGCGCATCGGGAAAGCGCTCGGCCAGCGCCGTCACCGCAGCGATCTCTTCATCGCCTGCCAGCACGCCGCCCTTGAGCTTGAAGTCGCGGAAACCATAGCGCTCGTGCGCCGCCTCGGCCAGACGCACGACCGCCTCGGGCGTCAGCGCGGGCTCGTTGCGCAGACGAAACCAGAGGTCGGCCGCATCGGTTTCGCTGCGGTAATCGAGGTCGGTCCGCGCACGCTCGCCGATGTAAAACAGATAGCCGAGCATCGGCACGTGCGTGCGCTGCTGCCCTTCGCCGAGCAGGGCGGCCACGGGCACGTCCAGATGCTGGCCGAGCAGATCGAGCAGCGCCGCTTCGACCGCCGTCACCGCATGCACCGTGATCCGCAGATCGAACGTCTGCGTGCCGCGGCCGCCCGAATCGCGATCGGCGAAACGCCGGCGCATCTCGTTGAGCACGTCTTGCCAGCGGCCGAGCGGCTTGCCGACGACGAGCACGCTCGCCTCTTCCAGCGTGCGCCGGATCGATTCGCCGCCGGGCACTTCGCCAAGGCCTGTGCGGCCGGCGCTATCCTCGAGCACGACGATGTTGCGGGTGAAGAACGGCCCGTGCGCACCGCTCAGGTTCAACAGCATGCTGTCGCGTCCGGCTACGGGCACGACCCGCATGCGCGTCACCACGGGCGTGGGGGAAGATTGGGAAGACATCGTCGAATTCGTCATTGCTTCTTGCATCATCGGTTCAAGTTCTTGCCTGATTCGGCGTGCATTGCGCGCGCTCCGCCGCATCGTCGCGATCAGCCGCCGCGCACCGCCCGGCCGAAACTCGGGCGCTTCGGATCGTATGTCCAGCCGGGGACGAGATAGCGCATCGCCATCGCATCGTCGCGCGCGCCATTGCCGAGCGACCGATACAGCGCGTGCGCCTGCTCCACGCGCTCGATATCGATCTCGATGCCGAGCCCGGGGCGCTCGGGCACCGCCACCTCGCCACCCTCGATGACGAACGACTGCCGCGTGAGGCGCTCGGCCCCCTCCTGCCAGATCCAGTGCGTATCGATCGCGGTAATCGGCCCCGGCGCGGCCGCCGCGACATGCGTGAACATCGCGAGCGAAATGTCGAAGTGGTTGTTCGAATGCGAGCCCCACGTCATGCCGAACTCGCTGCACAGCTGAGCCACGCGCACCGAGCCTTGCATCGTCCAGAAATGCGGATCGGCGAGCGGGATATCGACAGCGCCGAGCGAGAGCGCGTGCCCGAGTTGGCGCCAGTCGGTGGCGATCATGTTGGTCGCCGTCGGAATGCCTGTCGCGCGGCGGAATTCGGCCATCGTCTCGCGGCCCGAATAACCGTTCTCCGGCCCGCAGGGATCTTCCGCGTAGGCCAGCAAGTGGCCCTGTCCGCGGCACAAGGCGATCGCCTCGCCCAAGGCCCAGGCGCCGTTCGGATCGAGCGTCGCGCGAGCATGCGGAAACCGTGCCTTGAGCGCCGCGATTGCTTCCATTTCCTCGGCGCCGTCCATCACGCCGCCCTTGAGCTTGAAATCGGCGAAGCCGTATCGTTCGGTCGCGGCCTGCGCGAGCCTGACGATCGCCGCCGGCGTCAGCGCCTGTTCATGGCGCAGGCGTAGCCAGTCGTCGCGCTCGCCTGCGCCGTCGACATAAGGCAGATCGGTTTTTGCCCGGTCGCCGATGTAGAAAAGGTAAGCCAGCATCGGCACGCGATCGCGCTGCCGGCCGCTGCCGAGCAATTCGGCCACGGGCACGCCCAGACACTGGCCGAGCAAGTCCAGCAGCGCCGCTTCCACAGCCGTCAGCACATTGTCCATGCGCAGATTGATCTCGTGCGGCTGGCGCAGCACCGCCGATTCCGCTTCCGAACCGACTTGATACACCGTGCCGCCGTGGGCCGCACTCCCGCCGAGCGCGCGGCGGATGGCGTTGAGCGTGCCGTTCAGGCGCCCGATCTCGGTACCGACGACGAGCGGCACGATGCGCTCGAGCGCGCCGCGAATCCCTTCGCCGCCGGGCACCTCGCCCGCTCCCGTGCGCCCGGCCGAATCGGTCAGCAATACGAGGTTGCGCGTAAAGAACGGCGCATGCGCGCCGCACAGGTTCAGCAGCATGCTGTCGCGGCCCGCAACCGGGATCACGCGCATGGCGGTCACGCGCGGCGTACCGCTTTGCGTGAGGGAATCGCTCGTTTGCCGCTCCACCTTGTTGCCTCTCCTATTCCAATCAACGGATGCGAACCGACTGGGACTGCCTAGCACGGTTCGCGTGAATCGATCATTGGGCCGTGCCGAGCTTCACGCGTTCGATCTTCCCGACGACGAACAGATAGCAGACGCAGGCGACAAGCCCGTGCAAGCCGACGAAGACCAGCGCGCCGTTGAACGAGCCCGTGTGACCCACGATGTAGCCTACTGCGATCGGCGTCGTGATGCTCGAGAGGTTACCGAACGTGTTCATCAACGCGCCGCTCAGGCCCGCGATTTCCTTGGGCGCCGTATCCGAGTTCACGGCCCAGCCGAGCGCGCCGAGTCCCTTGCCGAAGAAGGCAAGCGCCATGACGGCCACGACGATCGCCTGTGCATCGACGTAATTGCAGATCACCATGCTCATCGACAGCAGCATGCCGAGGACGATCGGCACTTTGCGGGCGACCGACAGCGAAGCGCCGCGCCGCAACAGCGCATCGGAGATGATGCCGCCGAGGATGCCGCCCAAGAAACCGCAGACGGCGGGAATCGACGCGACGAATCCGGCCTTGAGGATCGACATGCCGCGTGCTTGCACGAGGTAGACCGGGAACCAGGAAATGAAGAAGTACGTGAGCGCGTTGATGCAGTACTGCGCGAGATAAACGCCCATCAGCATGCGGCTGCGCAGAAGCTGCTTGATATGGCGCATGTCGGGGCCTTTTGGCTTGACCGATCCCTTCTGCGCGCGATCGAGATCGACGAGGCCGCCGCCGGCTTCGATGTACTCGATCTCGGCACGGTTCACGCGCGGGTGATCTTTCGGATCTTTCATGAACAAACGCCAGGCGAGCGCCATCACGATGCCGAGCACGCCCATGACGATGAAGACGTAATGCCAGCCGAACGAATGCACGAGCCAGCCCATCAACGGCGCGAAGATGACCGTCGCCGCGTACTGGGCGGAATTGAAGATCGCCGCCGCCGTGCCGCGCTCATTGGCGGGGAACCAGGCCGCGACGATGCGGCTGTTGGCCGGAAACGAAGGCGCCTCCGCGATGCCGACGAGAAAGCGCAGCGCGAACATCGCCGTGATGGCCGCGGCGCCTGCGAGGAAGCCGATGGTGCCTTGGAAGAGCGTGAACAGCGACCAGAAGAAGATGCTGACGCCATAGACGCGGCGCGAGCCGAAGCGGTCGAGCAGCCATCCGCCCGGCAACTGAGCGATCACGTACGACCAGCCGAATGCCGAGAAAATATAGCCGAGCGACACGGCGTCGATGCCGAAGTCCTTCTGCATGGCCGAGCCGGCGATCGAAATGCTCGCTCGGTCGGCGTAGTTGATCGTCGTCGCGATGAACAGCATCGCGAGGACCAGATAGCGAACGCGCGTGGCGCGCAAGGCCTGCGGTACGCTGCGCGCGCCCACTGCCGGGTTTTCGGTTTGCATCGTCTCCTCCTTCGCGGCGGCCGTCGAAGCGCCACGCTCGAGTCTTTCGTCCGGGCTCGATCGCCCGCGTTCTACTGATCGGCGCGCGTCGTGCGCGCCGGTTCTCGCCGGGTTCTCGCCGGCTGCCCGACAGTTACGCGATGCGCGCGACGAGCGTCTTGAGCTCCGCGAATTCGGCTTCGGTCAAATCGGTCAAAGGCGCACGCACGGGACCGGCGCTGCGGCCGATCGCCGTCATGCCGGCCTTGACGATCGAGACGGCATAGCCGCGCTTACGGTTGCGCAGCGCGATGTACGGCAGCACGAACTTGTTCAGGTCGGCATACACCTTCTCTTGGTTGCCTGCGCGCACGGCCGTGTAGAAGTCGAGCGCGAATTGCGGCACGAAGTTGAAGATCGCCGACGAGTACGTCGTCACGCCCAGCGTCAAGTACGGCAGCGCGAACGTTTCCGCCGTGGGTAGGCCACCGATATACGTGAATCGATCGCCCAGACGCGAGTAAATGCGCGTCATCAATTCGAGGTCGCCCACGCCGTCCTTGAAACCGACGAGGTTCGGGCAGCGTTCGGCCAAACGCTCGAGCGTCACTTCGTCGAGCACTTGGTTGGCGCGGTTGTAGACGATGACGCCGAGGCGTGTCGATTTGCAGACTTGCTCGATGTGTGCGGCGAGGCCGTCGGCCGGCGCTTCGGTCAGGTACGGGGGCAGCAGCAAGATGCCGTCCGCGCCGGCGGCTTCCGCCGATGCGCAAAGCTGCTTGGCCATCGCCGTGCCGTAGCCGGCCGGCGCGATGACCGGCACGCGGCCGCTCGTCTGCTCGACGGCGGCGCGCACGACGCGCTCGACTTCGACCGGCGTCAGCGAGAAGAACTCGCCCGTGCCGCCCGCCGCGAACAGGCCCGCGGCCGGATGGCCGAACAACCAGTCGAGGTTCGCGCGATAAGCGCCCTCGTCGAACGAGAAGTCGTCCTTGAAGTGGGTGACGGGGAACGAAAGCAGGCCGGCGCCGATCTGGCGCGCGAATTCGGTAGGCGTATAACGTGACATAGCGTGCGGAGCGCAGGAAAGCGTTGAGTGATGAACAATGCGGCGATTCTTGCACCGCCAACGATTCACGTCCAAGATAACGAATGTTTCGATTAATTCAGGATTTGTATCGATGTTCGAATTGAGCCAGCTTCGCTGTTTCGTCGCCGTGGCCGAGGAACTGCATTTCGGCCGCGCCGCGGAGCGGCTCCATATGACGCAGCCGCCGTTGTCGCGGCAAATCCGGCTGCTCGAACATCAAGTCGGCACCGAACTGCTCGCGCGCTCGAGCCGCTCGGTCAAGCTCACGGCCGCCGGCCGCAGCTTTCTGCCCGATGCGGCGCGCATTCTGCGCTTGGCGGACGAAGCGGCGGCGACGGCCCGCCGCGTGGCCGCCGGCTCGTCCGGCACGCTCGCGATCGGCTTCACCGCATCGGTCGGATACGGCTTGCTGCCTTCGCTCGTGAGCGCGGTACGCGCGGCCTCGTCCGGGGTCAGATTGACGTTGAAAGAGATGGTGAGCGGGGCGCAGTTGGAGGCGCTGGACTCGCGCGAGATCGATTTCGGCCTACTGCGTCCGCCGGTGGAGCATGGGGAGCTCGTCGATCGTCCGTGCCCGAACGACGCGCTCGTCCTGGCGTTGCCGGCCGCCGTGGCCAAGGAGTGGCCGGCGCACCCGACGCTCGGCGACTGCGAGGGCCGCCCGCTCTTGATGTACTCGCCGTACGAGGCGCGTTACTTTCATCAACTGATGAGCGGCTTGCTGGAACGGGCGGGCGTGCTGCCCGACATCGTCGAATACGTGAGCCAAATTCACTCGATGCTCGCGCTCGTGCGCGCGGGCATCGGCGTCGCGCTGATTCCGGCCGCCGCGGCGATGCTGCACTTCAAAGGCGTCGTCTATCGGCCGGTTCGCACGACGCCCGCGAAGCCCGTCGAGCTGCGCTTCGTCTATCGCAAAGACAACGACAACCCGGTGTTCAACGCCCTGAAGGACGAATTGCACAAGGCCGTGGCGCGCGCGCGCTGAGCGCGGCGCGGCGCCCAGCGGTCTTTCGGGCTGAAACTGCCGTGAACGGTCATTTCACCGTGAACGTGTAGCGCCCCTGCGTGCGGTGGCCGTCGGCGGCCACGGCCACCCACGACACCGTGTAGGCGCCTGGCTTCAATGCCTGCAGCGCAACGCTCATGCGTTTCTTGTCGCTCGTATCGACGCTCGATTTCGCGCTTGTCACGGACTGACCCGCCGCGTCGGTCACATGAAGAGAGCTGAACGCAGGCTCCAGCGCATCGTCGAATTCGATCGAGACTTGCTTGGGTTCGCCCTGCCCGCCGCCGACGACCGCCCCCGCGGCAGGCATACGCTGAGTGGGATGGGCGTGCGCGCATGCCAATTGAGCGAATGCGAGGGCCGCTGCGGCCGCGAGCGCGCGAATGGACGGCGAGAGAGTGGAAGTTTTCATTAGCATGACAGCGCACACGGCGCGAGAAGACGGCAAGAACCGGCCGATTATCGTCGACGCCGATCGGCCGGCGCAAGGCCGCCGGGCGACCTGACGCCCGCCGCCCCCTTCGCTTTTTGCGACAGTGCACAGCGTAAAATCGCGGCCATCTCCATTCGACGCATCTCATGGACCTCGAAAGTATTCTCTTCACGCAAGGATTCGGCTCCCGGCGCCAATGCCGCTCATTGATCGCGGAAGGCCGCGTCGCGGTCGCCGGGCGCGTCTGCACCGACGCTAGCGAGCCGTTCGGGCTCGAGGCACTGGCGTTCGAGGTGGACGGCGTGTCCTGGCCTTATCGCGAGCGCGCCTACCTCATGCTCAATAAGCCGGCCGGCTACGAGTGCTCACGCGACCCGCAGCATCACCTGAGCGTCTTCGCTTTGCTGCCGGCGCAGTTCGCGACGCGCGGCGTTCAATGCGTGGGCCGCCTCGACGAAGACACGACCGGTTTGCTTCTGCTGTCCGACGACGGTCAGTTCGTTCACACGTACACCTCGCCGAAACGTAAAGTCCTGAAGACTTATCTAGCGGCGACGCGCCATGCCTTGGACGAGCGTCAACTCCAAGCGCTGCGCGAGGGCGTCATGCTCCATGGGGAGAAGGCGCCGATCGCCGCCGCCGGCGTTCGAATGCGCGGGGAAAAGCTGCTGGAAATCACGGTCAACGAAGGTAAGTACCACCAAGTGAAACGCATGATCGCGGCTGCGGGCAACCGCTGCGAGACGTTGCATCGGGAAAGAATCGGCGGGTTAGCCCTGCCCGAAACGCTCGCGCCCGCCGAATGGCGATGGCTCGACGAAGCGGACCTGAGCGCGTTGCGGCCACGCTAGCCCTTGCGCCCGACGTCTGGTGCGCAGGCGCACACTCGTCGCCAAAACGCTGCCATCTATCGGGTCCGGCCCTATGGGGCCCTTACCGCACCCGGCCTATACTTCCTTCGAACGAAGGGCGAAAGCGCGCCGTCGAGCGCGCGGTCCGACGCATAAAGCGTTCGAAGGGAGGAGTATCGTGGTTACCAACGGCACGTTCGCGATTTCGTACGTGGTGCTCGCGTTCGCCGTGCTCGGCGCCGTCGTCATCGGCGTCGTGGCCGCGGTGATGCACGCGCGGCGCCAATATCATCCGAATCTGATCGGCGCACTGATCGGCGCGCTGCTGTGCTTCCTGCTGCTCGAGGCACTGCCCGCGCTCATTTAGCGCCGCTTGCCTCAGCCAGAAAACCGTCGACGCTCGGGTAGCGCAGCGTCACTCGCAGTTCGCGTTTGAGTCTGGTATTGGACAAGCGCCGAGACTCGCGCATGAACGACAACACCATCGGGTCGAGCGTGCGTTCGGCCGTTTCGCGGGTGATGCGCGGCACGCGCGGGAGCCCGAACGCGTCGGCGACGCGGTCGAAGTAATCCCCCATTTTCAATACGGTGTCGTCCGACGCATGGACCACGCGCCCGATGCGGCCGCGCCCCGCGGTGCGCAGCATGATCGCGGCGAGATCGTCGGCGTGGATATGGTTCGTATAAACGTCGTCATCCGCGACCAGTGCGGGCTTGGCCTGCTCGATGCGCGCCAGCGGCAGCCGCTCGCGTGCGTAGATGCCCGGTATGCGCACGATGCTCGCCGCCATTGTCCCGCGGGCGTTCGCCTGCCGCAGCCGCTGCTCGGCCGCCGTCCGCCGCTTTGCACGCGCATTGGTCGGCTTGACGGGCCGCGTTTCGTCGATGAGCGCGCCCGCGCAGTCACCGTAAACACCCGTCGTGCTCGCGTAAACGAGGCGTACCCGGGGGCGCGCCTCAGTCGTCAAAGGGGCCTCGGTTACAATACGTCCGATGTGGGTCGAGACAGCACCCGCCGCCATCCGCGGCTTGGCGCCGGCGTGCGTCGCCGCCAAGCCGCCCGAGGTCGAGCGGCCAGCCACCCGCCGGCCGAGCCCGATATCGGACGTCGACGGACGGGCCGCTGCGCGGCGAACGCGCGTGCCGAGCGCCGCGATCAATGCTTGCGTGCGCGGATCGTCCGCGCCCCGCGACGGCGGCGGCGCAAGATGCAGGACGATCGGCGCGAGGCCTGCCAGCCGTCGCAGGCTGCGAGGCGCATCGAGATCGCCGATGATCGGCGTCAGGCCGCATGCCCTCAATTGGCCGGCGCGCTCGGCGCGAGTCGTCAGCGCGATCACGCGCGGCGGTGCGGCGCGTGCGAGCAGTTGCCGGGCGCAGCGCAGTCCGACATCGCCGCACCCGACGATCAGAACGCGGGGCCGGCGCAAGATTCGTGTGGCTTTCATGTTGCGCGAATTGTAGCGGTCCGGCGCGCGGCGTGCTTCGACCCGACGGTTTTTTGGCTTTTGGTATCGATCGAGCTATGGCATATAACGTGACCCTCCGGCAAAGCGGCCGGCAGTTTCAAGTAGAACCCGACGAACCCGTGCTCACCGCCGCCCTGCGCCAAGGCGTCGGCGTGCCGTACGGCTGCAAGAACGGCGCATGCGGCTCATGCAAGGGGGCGGTCGTATCGGGGGAGATCGAGCAACGCGCGCACTCGTCTTCCGCGCTCTCGAACGATGAAAGAACGCGCGGCATGGCGCTCTTTTGCTGCGCGACGGCTCAGTCCGACCTCGTCATCGACGTGCGTGAAATCGCCGGCGTGGGCGATGTTCAGGTGAAGAAGCTGCCCTGCCGCGTGAACGCCATCGAGCGCCGGGCCGACGACGTCGTGGTTCTCAAACTGCAATTGCCCGCCAACGAGCGGCTGCAATATTTGGCGGGCCAGTACATCGAATTCATCCTCAAGGACGGTAAGCGCCGCAGCTACTCGATGGCGAGCGCACCGAATCAGGAAGGACCGATCGAGTTGCATATTCGCCATATGCCCGGCGGCGTGTTCACCGATCACGTCTTCGGCGCGATGAAGGAGCGCGACATCCTGCGCTTCGAAGGGCCGCTCGGCACGTTCTTCCTGCGCGAAGATTCCGACAAGCCGATCGTCCTGCTCGCGTCCGGCACGGGCTTCGCCCCGATCAAAGCCATTGCCGAGCATGCGTTCTTCAAGAACGTCGGGCGGCCGATGACGCTGTACTGGGGCGCACGCCGCAAGAAGGACATTTATATGCTGGAGCTCGCGCAGAGCTGGGCGAAGGAACACCCGAACTTCAAGTTCGTGCCCGTGCTGTCCGAGCCGGATCCGAGCGACAACTGGACGGGCCGCACGGGCTTCGTGCACCGCGCGGTGGTCGAGGATCTGCCCGATCTGTCCGGCTACCAGGTCTATGCGTGCGGTGCGCCGGTCATGGTCGAATCGGCATTGCGCGATTTCACGGCGCACCACCAGCTGCCGGCCGACGAGTTCTACGCCGATTCCTTCACGAGCGAAGCCGATCTCGTCAACGCCGTTTGATGTGAAGGCGATGAGGACGAAATACGACAGATGACGGCCCGCTGCGATTGCATCGCAACGCACGCTGTCGTATTCTTGCGCCCATGACCTGCCACCTCTCCGCCTTCCGACGTCGCCGCTCGCTCCCCGCAAGGGAAGCCGTCGGCTCGTAAGCGGACGCGCCTCGCAAAGCCGGCAGTCGGCGAGGCGCACCGGTCAAACCGCGAAAGCCACGGACTTCCGTGGCTTTTTTCATTTTTCTTCCTACTTATTTGTTTATCGCGGAGCCGCGCTATGCCATCGACAGAGAACCCGACGCAGTCGCTGATGTACATCACCAACCGGCCGGACATCATCTTCACGCGCGGCTCGGGCTCGTGGATTTTCGACAGCGAAGGCAAGCGATACCTCGATTTCATTCAAGGCTGGGCGGTAAACAGCCTAGGACACTGCCACCCGGCGATGATCGAGGCGCTGGAGACGCAAGCGCGCACGCTCATCAACCCGTCGCCGGCTTTCTACAACGAACCGATGGCGAATTTGGCCACGCTGCTGACCGAGCATAGCGTGTTCGACAAAGTCTTCTTTGCGAACAGCGGCGCCGAAGCCAACGAGGGCGCCATCAAGCTCGCGCGCAAGTGGGGCAAGAAGTTCAAGAACGGCGCCTATGAAATCATTACGTTCGACCACGGCTTTCACGGCCGCACGATCGCCACGATGTCGGCCAGCGGCAAACCGGGCTGGGACACGCTCTACGCGCCCCAAGTGCCGGGCTTCCCGAAGGCCGAGTTGAACGACATCGCCTCGGTCGAAAAGCTGATCGGCGAGAAGACCGTCGCCGTCATGCTCGAGCCGATCCAAGGCGAAGGCGGCGTGATTCCGGCCACGCGCGAGTTCATGCGCGAGCTGCGCGAACTGACGCGGCGCCACGGCCTCTTGCTCATCGTCGACGAAGTGCAAAGCGGGTGCGGACGCGCGGGCACCCTATTCGCCTACGAGCTCGCGGGCATCGAGCCGGACATCATGACGCTCGGCAAGGGCATCGGCGGCGGCGTGCCGCTCGCGGCACTGCTGTCTAAGGCCGAAGTCGCCGTGTTCGAAGCCGGCGATCAAGGCGGTACCTACAACGGCAATCCGTTGATGTCGGCTGTCGGCTACGCGGTCATCAAAGCGCTGACGGCGCCGGGCTTTCTCGAAGGGGTGCGCGCGCGTGGCGAATACCTGCGTGAGAAGCTGCTCGAACTGTCGGCGGAGCGTGGCTTCGAGGGCGAACGCGGTGAAGGACTGTTGCGCGCGCTGCTGCTCGGAAAGGACATCGGGCCGCAAATCGTCGAAAAGGCGCGCGATCTGCAGCCGACAGGTCTGCTGTTGAACGCGGCGCGGCCGAACCTGCTGCGCTTCATGCCGGCCTTGAACGTGACGAACGACGAGATCGATCAGATGATGGCGATGCTGCGCACGGTGCTCGATTCGCTTTGAGCGTAGTGCTCAACGCCGAACGCTGAACGTTCAACGCTGAACGTTGAACGCAACCGAAGGCGTAGCGCGGGAAGCTCGCCCGCAGAGATCGAAAAAAAAGCCGCGATGCGCTCACACGCATTGCGGCTTTTTGCTCATGCCCAGGCCGACCAGCATTGACCTAGGCCGAGCACAAGGCGATTACATCGACACCTTGTTGATGAACGAGCGCTTGCCGTCCTTGTAGCCGTAGATCGAGATGACGCCGTGCTTCAGGTCGCCCTTCGTATCGAACGTCGTTTCGCCGATCACGCCCTTGTAGTCGGTCGTGGGCATGGCGGCGAGGATCTTGGCCGGATCGGTCGAGTTCGCGCGCTTCATCGCATCGACGATGATGTACACGGCGTCGTACGTATAAGGCGAGTACAACACGACGTCTTGGCCGTAGCGTTGCTTGTATTTCGACGCGAACGCCGAGCCGCCCGCCATCTGATCGAGGCCGATGCCGGCTTGCGAGCAGACGATGTTGTCGGCTGCGGGGCCGGCCAGATCGGCGATGCTTGCCGTGCACACGCCGTCGCCGGCGAGAATGCGTGCACGCAGGCCGAGCTGCTTCGCTTGCTTCGCGAACGGGCCGCCCGTGGCGTCCATCGCACCGACCATGATCGCGTCGGGATTCTCGCCCTTGATCTTCGTCAGAATCGCGCGGAAATCGACAGCCTTGTCGTTCGTCGCATCGTGCGAGACGACCGTCAGGCCGGCCTTCTTCGCCGCCGCTTCGAACTCGCTCGCGAGACCTTGGCCGTACGCCGTCGAATCGTCGACGATCGCGACCTTCTTCACATGCATTTCCTTGGCGGCATAGTTCGCCAGCGCGGGGCCTTGCTGTGCGTCGGTGGCGACGACGCGATACGTCGTCTTGAAGCCTTGCTGCGTGTACTTCGGATTCGTCGCCGACGGCGAGATCTGCACGATGCCGGCATCGCTGTAGATCTTCGACGCGGGGATCGACGTACCCGACGTTTCATGGCCCACCACCGCAACGACCTTGTCGTCGACGAGCTTTTGCGCGACCTGCGTCGCTTGACGCGGGTCGCCCGCGTCGTCTTGCGGGTCGAGTTGGAGGGTGACCTTTTGACCGCCGATCACGAGGCCCTTCTTGTTGATCTCTTCGATCGCAAGACGAGCGCCGTTTTCGTTGTCCTTACCTTGGTGAGCCGAACCGCCCGTGAGCGGAGCCACGTGGCCGATCTTGACCGTCGTGTCCGCTTGGGCGGCATTGCAAAGCGCGAAAGAAAGCGCGGCTGCTGCTGCACAGCCGGTGAGAAGCGACTTATTCACTGTTGTATTCCCCTTGTTGGATCGGGTTTTTGGAACGACAGACTGCTGTACTACCGTGGGCCGTAGGCCCTTTGACGGCGTCCATGCCTCACGGCACGGACGCACGAGAGAGTGGCGTTATTCGCCGAGATAGGCGGCCCGCACCTTCGGATCGTCGAGCATTTGCTTCGCATCGCCCGACATCGTGACCATACCGGAATCCATCACATAGCCGCGGTTAGCCGCTTGCAACGCGAGGCGTGCGTTCTGCTCGACGAGCAGCACCGTCAGGCCTTCCTTCGAAATGTCGCGCACGACTTCGAAAATCTTCTCGACCATGATCGGCGACAGGCCCATCGACGGCTCGTCCAACAGCAGGAGCTTAGGACGGCTGATGATCGCACGCGCCATCGCCAGCATCTGCTGCTCGCCGCCCGAGAGCGTACCGGCCAGCTGCTTCGCACGCTCCTTCAAGCGCGGGAAGTAGCCGAACATGCGATCGACGTCCTTCTGGATGCCGTCGTTGTCGGTGCGCAGGTACGCGCCCATCTGCATGTTTTCGAGGATCGACATCCGCGCGAAAATGCCGCGGCCTTCCGGCACCATCGCCAAACCGCGCTTGAGCAGTTCGTGCGGCGGCACGCCCTTGATCGACTGGCCTTCGTATTCGATATCGCCCGCCGAGTAGGGCTTCAGGCCGGTGATGGCCTTCATCGTCGTCGTCTTACCCGCGCCGTTGGCGCCGATCAGCGTGACGAGTTCGCCCTGCGCGACTTCCATGTCGACGCCCTTGACCGCCTGGATGCCGCCGTAATTGACCTGCAGGCCCTTGATTTTCAACATTGCCGTAGCCATCAGTGGACCCCCGCGCCCAGATATGCCTCGATCACCTTCGGGTCCTTCTGCACGTCTTGCGGCAGACCTTCAGCGATCACCTTGCCGTAATCGAGCACCGTCATGCGGTTGCACAGGTGCATCACGAGCTTCACGTCGTGTTCGATCAACAGAATCGTCTTGCCGTCGTCGCGGATCTTTTCGAGAAGACGCGTGAGTTCGACCTTTTCCGTCGCGTTCATACCGGCCGCCGGCTCGTCGAGCGCCAACAGCTTCGGATCGGTGGCGAGCGCACGGGCGATCTCCAGACGGCGCTGGTGGCCGTACGAAAGATTGCGCGCCGTGTAGTCGGCGTACTGGAGCACGCCCACGTACTCGAGCAGCTCGAGCGCGCGCTCTTTGATTTCGCGCTCTTCCTGACGCTCGGCCGGCGTTTGGAACACCGCGCCGAACAGCCCGTGCTTCGTGCGCACATGGCGGCCCACCATCACGTTCTCGAGCGCCGTCATGCCGCCGAACAACCGAATGTTTTGGAAGGTTCGCGCGATGCCGGCCTGCGCCACTTGGTGCACGGCCGTCGGCGTGTAGTTCGAGCCGTCGAGCTTGAACTCGCCCGAATCGGGCGTGTACAAGCCGGTAATCACGTTGAAGAACGTCGTCTTGCCGGCGCCGTTCGGCCCGATCAGACCGTAAATCGTGCCTTCCTCGATTTTGAGGCCCACGTCCGACAACGCTTGCAGGCCGCCGAAGCGCTTGTTCACGCCGCTGACGGACAAACGAATGCTTTTGTTGCTCATGTGTTGGTTCCTCTGCTCTTTACGCGCGCGCCGGCTTCTTAGCGCCGCGCTTGGCCAATTTCGCGATCTTGTCCTCGTGCTTCGGCGCAGGCCACAAGCCTTCCGAGCGGTAGAGCATGATCAGAACCATCGCCAGGCCGTACAGCAGCTGACGAATCACTTCTGTATCGAGAATCTGATGCCCGAACAGCCAGTGCTGCAGCGGGCCCATCGTCGAGCGCAGGAATTCGGGGAAGATGGCGAGCAGCACGGCGCCCAGAATCACACCGGGGATGTGGCCCATGCCGCCGAGCACGACGCAGGCCAGCACGACGACCGACTCCCAGAACGTGAACGACTCCGGCGAGACGAACCCTTGGAAGCCGCCGAACATGGCGCCCGACAGGCCACCGAACGACGCGCCCATCGCGAATGCGAGCAGCTTGACGTTACGCGTGTTGATGCCCATGGCCTTCGCCGCGATTTCGTCTTCGCGAATGGCGGCCCAAGCGCGGCCGATACGCGAATGCTGCAAGCGCGTGCAAACCCAAATTACGAACAGCGAGCACAGCACGAACAGGTAGTAATAGAGATACACCGAAGGCAACTGGACGCCGAAGATCGTATGCGTTTGCGCGAGGCTGAAACCGGCGACGTGCACCGGATCGACACCGGTAATCCCTTGCGGGCCGTTCGTGATGTTGACCGGACGGTCCAGGTTGTTCATGAAGATCCGGACGATTTCCCCGAAGCCGAGCGTCACGATCGCAAGGTAGTCGCCGCGCAGCCGCAGCGTCGGTGCGCCCAGCAGCACGCCGAACAGCGCGGCCAGTCCCATGGCGATCGGCACGATCAGGAAGTACGACAGGTGCAGACCGTTCGGCCAAATCGCGTGAATCCACTCGAACTGATTGGAGAGGTGGGGCGAAGTCAACAGCGCCGCCGTGTAGGCGCCTACCGCGTAGAACGCGATGTAGCCCAAGTCGAGCAGGCCGGCGAACCCGACCACGACGTTCAGACCCAGCGCCAGCATCACGTAGAGCATCGCGAAGTCGAGCACGCGCACCCAGTAGTTGCCGCCGGCTGCGCCGATGATCATCGGCGCGGCAATGACGAAGACGGCCGTCAGCACGCCGACGACGAGCGTCTTCGTGGCGTTTTTCTCGGGGATGAGCGTCGTGGACGGCTCGATCGGTTGAATTGAAGTCATTTTCTTTGCTCCTTGCCCTTACGCGCGGTCCGCGACACGTTCGCCGAGCAGACCCGACGGACGGAAGACCAAGACGATGATCAGCACGATGAACGCGAAGACGTCTTGATAGTTACTGCCGAACACGCCACCGGTCAGATTGCCGATGTAGCCCGCGCCCAGCTGCTCGATCAGGCCGAGGACCACGCCGCCGACCATCGCGCCGCCGAGGTTGCCGATCCCGCCCAGCACGGCTGCGGTGAACGCCTTCATGCCGGGGATGAAGCCCATGTAAAAGTGGACGTTGCCATATTCGGAGGCGACCATCACGCCTGCCAGCGCAGCGAGGGCCGAGCCGAGCATGAACGTGGCCGAAATCACGAAGTTCGGATTCACGCCCATCAGGCTCGCGACGTTCGGGTTCTCGGCGATCGCGCGCATCGCGCGGCCGAGCTTGGTCTTGTGCACGAGCAGGAGCAGCCCCCCCATCACGAGGAACGCCACCGCGATGATCGTGATTTCCGTGGCCGAGATCACGGCGCCGACGCTCGTGTCGGTGGCCTTGATGACGTTGATCGGATCGGTCGAGATCAGCTGCGGGAACGGCAGCGGGTTACGCGACCAGATCATCATGGCCAGCGTTTCCAGCAGAATCGACACGCCGATGGCGGTGATCAGCGGGGCGAGACGCGGCGCCCGGCGCAGCGGCCGATAAGCGACGCGCTCGATCGTGTAGCCGACGACGGCACAGACGGCCGCCGCGACCACGAGCCCGATGATGAGCGTCGGAATGTTGCCTAGCGCGGGGAAGTGGTTGTGCAGCACCGTGATGGTCGATAGCGCGACCATTGCGCCGACCATCAGGACGTCGCCGTGAGCAAAGTTGATGATGCCTAAGATGCCGTACACCATCGTATAGCCGAGTGCGATGATCGCGTAAACGCTCCCAAGCACCAGCCCGTTGAGGATCTGCTGGATGAAGATATCCATTTAAAGCTCCTTAGCCCGTGCGACTGGATTTTCGCTTCGCGCCGGTTGTAACCGGACGGTCGGTGAAAACCGCAACGGCACTGCGGGTACTGATAAAAAAACCGGTAAGGGTCGACCGCCTCACGAGTACCGCTGAAGCCGTGATTCGGCGGCAGACCCGTTGAGGCGGATGCAAAAACGGCACCGTCGGGTATCCGGTGCCGTCGCGCTGCCATGCTCCGTCACTACACCTCCACGGCGTCGAGGACCGCGTGAAGGCTGTCCTTGAAGTCGTGAAGCGTAATGGCACCTTCTTGCGAACCGCCTTCGGCGCGAGATGCGATGGGGCCCGGCCGCGTGCTTGCGCACGTGCTGGACATCGTCTCTTGCCGCTTGGGCGATTCGATCGAGTCGGCGCACTTCTGTGCGTCCGGCGCCGCATGATCGGCGTCGATCGCGAACGGCGCCGCAACCGGCGCCTGCGTGCGGGAGCGGGCCTCGCCATGCTGCGCGAAGTCTGCATCCTGGCGCCGGTGCGCAGGCATCGAACCCGCCTGCGCACCGGTGCGATGCCGAAGCGCAGCGAGCGCCGACGACATCACCTTGCGAGCATGCACGCCGCCTACAAGGATTTTTGCTCCGATTTCGAGCGCTGCCTGCGTTGCAGGCAACACACTCGCCGAAAATGTTCCGCCATACCTGCACGCGCTCGATCGAGCGCGTCCGATGCGGGTGGGGAGAGTCGCTTGCGCCGCCGTGCGCGATGACACGACGCGGTGCAAACGAGCCGGCCGCGCGTGTCTGTCCGACCGCGACGCCGCCTGCTTCTTATTTTCGTTGTCCTGATCGACAGGCGCCGAGCGTCCCGCCAACCGCACGGTTCGCTCAAAGGTGACGATAGTCGCCGTCTTGCTCGTCGACGCCGCAGCGGCCCGTGCCGCGACACCGATGCTCGCCTCGCCGCCCCACGTGATGCTCGATGCGGCGGAAGCAAACTTGACTTGCATTAACAAGGTCTCCTGCGCCTTACTCAATACGATGTCCGAAGGCCCGGGGACCTTGAGGACGCGCGCATTGTAACTCTAATTACCGAACGGCCAATATGCTGAATCGCCAGGGTTTTCCTGCATTGCAACCTTTTTTTGGGACCCTTATTTCCCGCGCGTCGCAACTCAGTTGCAACATTTGAAGGTTTAGTGGGAGCAACCTTCGTCCGATCGCCGTTGCGGAAAATAAAAAAGCGCGCCTGTGCAAAGGCGCGCTTTTCGCAAAAAATATCGCCGCAGGGAAAACCCCGAGGACGGCGAGGCGAGAGCATGGGTTTCGGCGTTCCGCGAGCAAGCCGTCAGTTCGGCAGCGTGAGACCGCGCGGCAGGGGGAAGGCGATATTTTCCTCGATGCCCTCGAGCGCGCGAACGTTGCGCGCCCCGAGTTCGCGCAGCCGGCCGATCACGGCTTGCGCGAGCACCTCGGGCGCGGAGGCGCCGGCCGTCACGCCGATGCGCCGCTTGCCCTCCACCCATGCGGGTTCGATCTGCTCCGGGGAATCGACCATGTATGCGGGCACGCCGCGCTTTTCCGCCACTTCGCGCAGCCGGTTCGAATTCGAACTGTTGGGGCTGCCGACTACGATCACGACGTCGCACTGCGGCGCCATGAATTTGACGGCGTCCTGCCGGTTCTGCGTGGCGTAGCAGATATCTTGTTTCTTGGGCTCGCGAATGAGCGGGAAGCGCGCCTTGAGCGCGGCGATGATGTCGGCTGCGTCATCCACCGATAGGGTGGTTTGCGTGACGAAGGCGATTCGCGTCGGATCGGAGACCTCGAGCGAGTTGACGTCCTCGATGCTTTCCACGAGATACATGCCCTCGCCGCACTGCCCCATCGTGCCCTCCACCTCGGGGTGCCCCTTGTGGCCGATCATCACGATGTCGAAACCCTCCTGGCGCATCTTGCCTACTTCGATATGAACCTTCGTGACGAGCGGGCACGTTGCATCGTAAATGCGCAGATCGCGCGTTTGGGCTTCCTCGCGCACGGCCTTCGACACGCCGTGCGCACTGAAAATGACGGTGCTGCCCGAGGGCACTTCGTCGAGCTGCTCGACAAAGACAGCGCCCTTCTTGCGCAAATCTTCGACCACGTACGCGTTGTGCACGATTTCGTGGCGCACGTAGATCGGCGCGCCGAACAGCTTGATGGCGCGCTCGACGATCTCGATGGCGCGATCGACGCCGGCGCAGAAGCCGCGCGGCTGCGCGAGCAAGATTTCCGCGTCGGCAGCGGCGAGTGAGGTGTCCGTGAGGCTCATGTCTACAAAATTCCGATGATGTGCACTTCGAACGTCAGCGCCTGGCCCGCGAGCGGGTGGTTGAAATCGAAGAGGGCGGACGTTTCACCGATCTCCTTGAGCACCCCCGCGTAGCGGCCGCCGTTCGGCGCGTTGAATTCGATCAGGTCGCCGGGCGCAAAATCCTCGCCCATCATGCCGTTTTCCCGCAGCGTCGCCAGCGAGACGCGCTGCACGAGTTCCGGGTTGCGCGGACCGAATCCTACCCCCTCGCCTAGCTGGAAGGTCGAATGGTCACCCGTCTTCATGCCCATGAGAATGTCTTCGAGCGGCGCCGCGAGCTGGCCCGCCCCCAGCAACAAGGTGGCCGGCTTGTCGCCGAACGTGCTTACGACGTCCGCGCCGTCGGCCAATGAAAGACGGTAGTGAAGCGTGACATGCGAGCCGGCTTTCACTTCGGAAATATCGATGATGCTCATGGGATAGCTCTTGGGCAAACGGAACGTGCGGGCCGCGCGAAGCACGACACTCGATAGGCGCAGGCGGTGCGCCGGGACATGTGGCCTGCGCGGCGCCCGATACCGGAGGCTGCCCGCTCCGCCTATCGGCGCCTGCGAGGGACGCCCGCGCAAAGTGGCTATTGTATGCCACCTCGCGTCGGGCGGCTCACGCCCTCTTTGGGCACAAGGCGTGCCGGCCGCGCAGCGCGACACTACTTACTTATATAGGGAGATGCAGAGATGCCAGATAGTTCCACGGTCGTTGCGGCATCCGGCCGCACGCGCATCGCGTCGAGTGCGCCGCGGCGGCCCCGAGACGCGGCGACGCGCAACATGCCGCGCGAACGGCTGTTCGGCATCGGCGTGTCCGCGCTGTCCGACACCGAACTCATCGCCATTTTTCTGGGAACCGGGCTACCCGGCCACAACGTCTTCGAAGTGGCGCGCTCGCTGCTCGAACGCTTCGGGTCGCTGCGAGCCATGCTCGATGCGACGCCGGGCGATTTCGACGGTCTGAGGGGCATCGGCCCCGCAAAGACCGCCGTATTGCTTGCGGTCATCGAGATGGCGCGCCGCGCACTGGCCGAGCGCGCCCGCGAGCAGCCGCTCGTCGATTCGATCGCGGCCGTGCACGACTATGTGCGCCTTTCGATCGGCACGCGGCCGTACGAGGTGTTCGTCTGCCTCTTTCTCGACGCAAGACACCGCCTGATCGACAGCGAGGAAACGTCGCGCGGGTCGCTGACCCGCATGGCCGTGTACCCGCGCGAGATCGTCAGGCGCGCGCTCGAAGTCAATGCCGCGAGCCTCGTCGTGGCGCACAATCATCCGTCGGGAGCGGTGAAGCCGAGCGCGAGCGACCGCCAGCTCACGCGCGTGCTGCGAGACGCACTGGCGCTCATCGACGTGCGGCTCGTCGATCATCTCGTCGTCGGCCGCCACGATGTATTCTCGTTCGCAAGCGCCGGCTGGCTCTGACGCCGACTCTGACGCGGCCGGGTGCGGCCGGGTGCGGCCGGGTGCGGCCGGGTGCGGCCACCCGCCGCGCCCACGGCCGGCCGCACCCGGCGGTGTGTGACGCCCGCGACGAAGGAATGCAAATTCGGTTTGATTTTTCGGCGCTTTTTCTGCTAGAATCGCCGTCTGCCTGTTTCCAATCCCGTTCAGAAGCTTGGGGGAGGTTGTCGCGGCCGCTTGCCGGTCGGCTTCCTTGTGCCCTTTCCTGTTAGGCCCGGCCCAGGCTCGAACCCCGAATATAAGCGTTTTAGGAGTGCTCTCATATGGCACGCGTATGCCAAGTAACTGGGAAAGCGCCGATGAGCGGCAACAACGTTTCCCACGCGAACAACAAGACGAAGCGGCGCTTCTTGCCGAATCTGCAATCCCGCCGTTTCTGGGTGGAAAGCGAAAACCGTTTCGTGCGTCTGCGCGTCTCGAACGCGGGTCTGCGCCTCATCGATAAGAACGGCATCGATTCCGTGCTCGCCGATCTGCGCGCGCGCGGCGAAATCTAAGGAGTAAGTCATGGCCAAAGGCGCACGCGACAAGATCAAGCTGGAATCGACCGCAGGCACGGGTCACTTCTACACGACGACGAAGAACAAGCGCAACATGCCGGAAAAGATGGAGATCATGAAGTTCGATCCCGTCGCCCGCAAGCACGTTGCGTACAAGGAAACGAAGATCAAGTAATCGGTTTCCTGCGAGCCAGAAAACTGCGAAGACATCGAAAAGCCCCGCCGTGCGCGGGGCTTTTTGTTTGGCTCGCTACCCGTTGTGTCCCCGGCGCGGTATCCTCCTTGGCTTACCCACGCGTTTTTCATACGGCTGCAATCTGCGCGATGGCGTCGGGGGCTCGGAGCACAAAGGACACAGGATGAATTTCGACGTCGTTATCGTGGGCAGCGGGCTTGCCGGCCTCACCGTCGCGCTGAAACTCGCCGACAAGCGGCGCGTTGCCGTGATCGCGAAGCGATCGATGACGGAGGGCGCGAGCGACTGGGCGCAAGGCGGTATCGCCGCCGTGCTGGATTCGGCCGATAGCGTCGAAAACCACGTGAGCGATACGCTCATCGCGGGCGGGGGCTTGTGCGATGAAGGCGCCACGCGCTTCATCGTCGAGCACGGCCGCGAGGCCATCGAATGGTTGATCGCCCAAGGCGTGCCGTTCACGCGCGACGATGCGGCCGAGCTCGGTTTTCATCTGACACGAGAAGGCGGCCACAGCCATCGCCGCATTATTCACGCGGCCGACGCAACGGGCCACGCCGTCGTGGCCACGCTGTCCGAACGCGTCCGCAAGCATCCGAATATCACGCTGCTCGAAGAACACTACGCGATCGACCTCATCACTTCGGATCGCCTGGGCCTTCCCGGCCGTCGCTGCCATGGCCTTTACGCGCTCGACCTTGCACGCGGGCGCACGGTCACGCTCGAAGCGCCTCATACGATCCTCGCAACCGGTGGGGCGGGCAAAGTCTATCTCTATACGACCAATCCCGATACCGCAACGGGCGACGGCATTGCAATGGCGTGGCGAGCCGGCTGCCGCGTCTCGAACATGGAATTCATCCAGTTTCATCCGACATGCCTGTTCCACCCGTACGCGAAGTCGTTCTTGATCACCGAGGCGGTGCGCGGCGAAGGCGGCAAACTCGTGCTGCCCGACGGCACGCGCTTCATGCCCGAGCACGATGAACGCGCCGAACTCGCACCGCGAGACATCGTCGCACGCGCCATCGACTTCGAAATCAAAAAGCGTGGCATCGACTGCGTCTATCTCGACATCAGCCACCAACCGGCCGCGTTCCTGCAGGAACACTTCCCGACGATTCTCGCGCGCTGCCTCGAGTTCGGGATCGACATCACGAAAGACCCGATTCCGGTCGTGCCGGCCGCGCACTATACGTGCGGCGGCGTGGTGACGGATTTGGCAGGCCGTACCGATTTGGCGGGGCTCTATGCGGTTGGCGAAACCTCGTGCACGGGCCTGCACGGCGCGAACCGTCTTGCCAGCAACTCGCTGCTCGAATGTCTCGTGATCGGGCGCTCGGCCGCGGAGGCGATCGAGCGCGAGGGCTTCGACGCAGCCGCGCATGCGCCGCTGCCCGATTGGGACGAGAGCCGCGTGTCCGACCCGGACGAGGAAGTCGTCGTCGCTCACAACTGGGACGAGCTTCGCCGGCTCATGTGGAACTACGTCGGCATCGTGCGAACCGACAAACGCCTGGCGCGTGCGAAACATCGCATTGCAATGTTGCGCGACGAAATCCAGGAGTACTACGCGAATTTCAAGGTGAGCCGGGACTTGCTCGAACTGCGCAATCTCGTCGATGTCTCCTCGCTGATCGTCGACAGTGCGCGCTCCCGCCGAGAAAGCCGAGGGCTGCATTTTTCGCGCGATTGGCCGGCTGCGCTGCCAAAGGCGCTCCCCACCGTGTTATCGCCCGAGCGCGTCCGTAACCGGCAAGTCTGAACGGCCGGGCCATCGCGACGCGGCCGCGTCGCGCAATTCGCTTGCGCGCCGACATAGCGGCGACCGAGCCGGGCACCTAGCCCGGCCGGATGAACACCGTGCCCCAACCTGGCCGAACCTCGGCTGGGACGCCGGCTTAGATGAGCCGCATCGAGTAATCGGTTGCGCGCACGTCCTTCGTCAACGACCCGATGGAAATCCGGTCGACACCCGTTTCCGCGATTGCGCGAACCGTATCGAAGTTCACGCCGCCCGACACTTCAAGCAATGCGCGTCCCGCCGTCAGCTTGACGGCATCGCGCATCGCCTCGAACGAAAAGTTATCGAGCAAAATCGATTCGGCGCGATGAGCGAGCGCCGATTCGAGTTGCTCGAGCGTTTCCACTTCGATCTGAATCGGGACACCCGCCGCGAGCGCGTAGGCCGCGTCCAATGCGGCGCCGACGCCGCCGGCCGCCGCGATGTGGTTTTCTTTGATCAAAATGCCGTCATACAACGCAAGGCGCTGGTTCGCGCCGCCCCCTACCCGCACGGCGTATTTCTGGGCGAGCCGCAACCCGGGCAATGTCTTGCGCGTATCCAGAATATGGGCACGCGTGCCCGCAACGGCATCGACGTAGCGGCGCGTCGCCGTCGCCACACCGGAGAGCAATTGCAAGAAGTTCAAGCCGTTACGCTCAGCCGTCAGTAGGGACCGCGCCGGACCGCGCAGGAAGCACACGGGCGTATCGGCCTTCATCAGGCCGCCTTCTCGGTAGCGCCAATCGATCTCGATGGACGGATCGACTTGCCGCATGACGGCGGCGAACCACGGCACGCCGCAGAGCACGGCGTCTTCGCGCACGAGAATACGCGCATCACGGATCGAATCGGCAGGCACCAGCCGCCCCGTGAGATCGCCCTCGCCCACGTCTTCGGCGAGCGCATCGGCGACATTGCGTGCAAGCGCCGCATCGAATGCCGCGCCGTATTGCGTGCGGATTTCCGCGAAAAGCGGCGAGACGGCGTCGTGGGCCGTCGAGGCGTGTTGCACGGTCATATGATCCGTTGTCCTTTGCGCCGCCGGCACCGCACGGGCCACGGCGGCATGCGAATGAAGGGTGGGCGCCCATGCCGCGGCACGGCGCCCCATGCGTGACGCGTCAGGCCGCGCCGACGTTGGCGAACAGCGCCGTATCGCGCGCAAGATCGCCGCTCGCTTGCACGCGCTTCTTATGCTCCGCGGCGAACGCGAGCATGCGATCGATCGGCAGGCGCGCCCGCTCGCCGACGGCGGCATCGACGAAGATCTCGTTGTGTCCGCGCTCGAGCACATCCACAAGGTTCGCGAGCCCGTTCATGGCCATCCAAGGGCAGTGCGCGCAGCTCTTGCAAGTCGCGCTGTTGCCGGCTGTCGGCGCCGCGATGAACGTCTTGTCCGGTGCGGCCAGTCGCATCTTGTGCAAGATGCCGAGATCCGTTGCGACGATGAAATGCGTCGCGTCGAGGCGCTTGGCGGCGTCGATCAACTGCGTGGTCGAGCCGACGACGTCCGCCTGAGCCACCACGCCGGCCGGGGATTCAGGATGCACGAGCACCTTGGCCTTCGGATGCTCGGCCTTCAAGAGGTCGAGCTCGATGCCTTTGAACTCGTCGTGCACGAGACACGAGCCCTGCCACAACAGCATGTCCGCACCCGTCTGCTGCTGGATGTATCCACCCAGATGCCGGTCCGGCGCCCAAAGGATTTTTTCGCCGCGAGCATGCAGATGCGCGACGATTTCTAGACCGATCGACGAGGTGACCATCCAATCGGCACGCGCCTTCACCGCTGCGCTCGTATTGGCATAGACGACGACCGTCCGATCGGGATGTGCATCGCAGAACGCCGAAAATTCGTCCGCGGGACAACCCAGATCGAGCGAGCAAGTCGCGTCGAGATCGGGCATGAGGATGCGCTTGCCCGGGCTCAGAATCTTGGCCGTCTCGCCCATGAATCGCACGCCGGCCACCACGAGCGTCTGCGCATCGTGATCGCGGCCGAAGCGCGCCATTTCGAGCGAATCGGCCACGCAGCCGCCGGTTTCGTCGGCCAGTTCCTGCAATTCGGAATCGACGTAGTAATGGGCGACGAGCACCGCTTTTTCCCGGGCGAGCAATGCGCGCACGCGCGCCTTCAGTTGCTCGCGCTCCTGCTGCGACGGCGCCGGCGGCACTTTAGCCCAGGCCTGCCCGACGCCGCATGTCGCACCGGCGATCGGCTTGTCGAATTCCACGGTTTTGATGGCCGAATCCATCCTGTTCTCCACTATTGCGCCTGGCGGCGCGGGCCTCGCGCCCGGCAGTCGAGGTGAGCCGAGTGCATCGCTGGGCCCCAAAAGCAACACCCCGCCAACGCGGGGTGTGGGTGACGTACCGAAAGTTTAAAGTATTTCGCGTAACGGGGCTGTCAGGCGTACCGGCGCAGGCGCATCGCGAATTCCTGCAGCGCCTTGATGCCGCTTTGCTCGGCGCGATGGCACCAGTCTTGAAGCTGCACGAGCAATTGCTCGCGCGACGCGTTGGAGCGCTCCCAAATGGCGCTCAGATCGTTGCGCAGCTCGATGAACGTGCGCAGCGTTTGGCTGTTCGCGAAGATCTCGGGCAGTTGGCGCTTTTGCGGCTCGTCGAGCCCCGCCTCGTCCTTGTGGAACCACGTGCGCGCACTGCGCATCAACTGATACTTCTCGCGCGAACCGATTTCCTTGAGCCGCGCGAGTTCCTGCCGGTACGCGCGCTTGACCGTCTTGGCGTAACGCGCCATGACCTCGTAGCGGTTGCTCAGCACGGCTTGCAGCGTGTCTTGATCGAGCACGAGCTTGCCGGTGGTCAGGCGCGGGGTGGGCGCAACTTTCTTGACCTTCGCGAGCCCGACCGCCGACATCAAGCGGATATAGAGCCAACCGATATCGAACTCGAACCACTTGTTCGACAGCTTCGCCGACGTCGCAAACGTATGGTGATTGTTATGGAGCTCTTCGCCGCCGATGATGATGCCCCACGGGAAGATGTTCGTGCTCGCATCCGCCGAGTTGAAGTTGCGGTAACCCCAGAAGTGCGCGAGACCGTTCACGACGCCGGCCGCCCAGAACGGGATCCAGATCATTTGCACGGCCCAGACGCTGAGCCCGACGATGCCGAACAGCGCGACGTCGATGACCATCATGAGACTCACGCCCAGGATCGGGTAACGCGTGTAGACGTTGCGCTCGATCCAATCGTTCGGCGTGCCGTGACCGAAGCGGCGCAGCGTTTCTTCGTTCTTGGCCTCGGCACGATACAGCTCGGCGCCTTCGAGCAGCACTTTCCAAATGCCGCGCGTTTGCGGGCTATGCGGATCTTCCTCGGTCTCGCACTTCGCGTGGTGCTTGCGGTGGATCGACGCCCATTGGCCCGTGAGCATGCCCGTCGTCATCCAAAGCCAGAAGCGGAAGAAATGGCTCGCGATCGGATGCAGATCGAGCGCACGGTGCGCCTGGCACCGGTGCAGGTAGACGGTGACGCCGATGATCGTCACGTGCGTGACCGCTAGCGCGAACAACGCGATTTGCCACCAAGAAAAGCGCAAGAAACCGTGAGCGAGAAAATCGAGAAGGGAATTCAACAAGGTGTTCTACCTGTATTGCAGCGACGCCGCGCGAACGCGAGCGCCGAAAAGATGAAAGCTGGCATGGCCAAAGCTGAACGGCATTCTACTTCAATCGCTGCAAGTATTTGTAACAAATGAAGTTTTTTGCGATGCACGATCGCAACGGACCGCCATTCTTACCGATTGGCGAGGCCACAGCCGCCTGCGACGTATTGCCGCAAGCCGGCTCAGCCACCCGTGGCAGCATCGCGAGCCAATCCCATGCCCGAACCCGCCGCGGGGCTCGAGGCGGGCGCCGCGGCCGGATCGATCGTCGAATTTTGCCCGATCTCGACGGCACCGCCGAGCGCCGCCGGCCATCCGCCCACGAGATGGACATCGCGCCGAGCGTAAGGAATGGCTATGCCGTGCTCCTTGAACAGCCGCCAGACGTTGCGATTGACCGTGGAACGCGTGCCCGCCGTGCCCTTGGCCGCCTCTTCGATCCAAAAGCCGAGCTCTAGATTGATGCCGTCGGCCCCGAAGCCCGCGAGATAGGCGGCCGGCGCGGGATCGTCGAGCACGCGCTCGACGCCGTGCGCGGCTTCGACGAGCAGGGCCATCGCTTGATCGACATCCGACGTATAGGCGATCTGCACCGTTATCTTGGCGTAGCCCCGCGTCAGATAGGACGAGTGGTTTTGGACGACGTCGGCGATGAGCTTTTCGTTCGGAATCAGCGTTTCGATGCCGTCCAGCCCGCGCACCGTGGTATAGCGCGTGCGGATTTCCGTCACCATGCCCTGCAAGCCGGCGACGTTGATGGTGTCGCCGATGCGCAGCGAGCGATCGATGAGAATGATGAACCCGGAGACGTAATTGCTTGCGATCTTCTGCAGACCGAAGCCCAGCCCGACGCCCAGCGCGCCGCCGAACACGCCCAGCACGGTAATGTCGATGCCGACCAGCGAAAAGCTCACGAGCACGGCCGCCAGAAGCAGCAGCGCACGCCCCACCCGCGACAGCACGACACGCAGGTTCGCGTCGAGCGAATGTGCCCGCATGACGCGGTCTTCATAGACCGACCCTAGCCACATCGCCACGATCACCGTGGCGCAGACCCACATCAGCCCTGTCGTGAGCGAGAGCAAGGTCATGTGCGCGTTGCCGATGCGGAACCGGACCGACGCCATCCAGTGCAGCACTTCGTCCTGAATGCCGAGCACGGTGATCGCCATGCCGACCCAGACGAGCGCCGATACGAGCTTTTCGGCAATCGCGAGCCAAGCGTGCGCCTGCCCCTTCCGGCCGAACACGCGTCTCGCGATGAAGAAGACGATATAGATGAGCGCGATGCCGATGAGCGGGACGAGCGCGAGCTCGAGCAGCGACGTCGACATGTAGTCGTCGAGCACGTTCGACTCGACCCACACGAGCACGCCGCCGAGCAGCGGAAACAACGCTTTGCGCAAGCTTTCGGCGCCGAAGCGCGCCGCTTCGTGGCGCGCCCGCCAATGCGAATCGAGCTTGTAGCGCAAAAGGCGCGCGAGCAGCCACGCGACGAGCAGCGTGCCGAGCAGCGCGCCCGCTTGCCAGATCATCACCGGCTGGCCGTAATCGCGCGCGATTGCCGCCAGCATGTGCGAAAGGATGCGCTCTTGCGTCATTTCGATGCGGCGCTCGCCGAACGTTCGAGCACGGCCGCAAAGAAGCCGTCGGTCGCATGCCGGTGCGGCCACAGGGATAGGTAGTCGCCCATTTCGAGCTCGATGCGTTGTTCGGCGAGCACCTTGCCGGCCGGCACGAGCACGAAATCGGGATGCTCGGCGAGGAACCGGGTGACGATCGCCTCGTTTTCGGCGTCGAGCACGCTGCACGTCGCATAGACGAGACGCCCGCCCGGCTTCACGAGCCGCGCGGCGCTCGCGAGGATCGACGCCTGCTTCGGCGCTAGCTCCTCGACGGAAGCCGGGCTTTGGCGCCATTTCAAATCGGGGTTGCGGCGCAGCGTGCCGAGGCCGCTGCAAGGCGCATCGACGAGCACGCGATCGATCTTGCCCGTCAGCCGCTTGATCTTGGCGTCGTGCTCGCTGTCGATCAGCACGGGATGAACGTTCGACAAACCGCTGCGCGCGAGCCGCGGCTTGAGCTTGGCCAAGCGGCGGTCGGACACGTCGAACGCGTACAGCCGCCCGGTCGAGCGCATCGCCGCCCCGAGCGCGAGCGTTTTGCCGCCCGCGCCGGCGCAGAAATCGACGATCATCTCGCCTCGCCGCGGCGCAACGAGCGCGCAGAGCAACTGGCTGCCTTCGTCCTGCACTTCGATCCAGCCCTCTTCGAACGCTTTCAGCTTGGTGAGGGCCGGCTTGCCCACGACGCGCACGCCGAGCGGCGCGAACGGCGTGGCTCCGGCATCGATGCCGGCCTCATGCAGCGCGTCGAGCACTTGATCGCGGCTCGCCTTGACCGGGTTCACGCGCAGATCGAGCGGCGCCGGATAGTTGAGCGCGGCAGCCAGGCTCGCGAGCTCTTGCGCGTCGAACCGCTTGGACAGCGCTTCGACGATCCAATCGGGCAAGTTCGTGCGCACGCGCAACGGCAAACTCGTCGGATCGATCTTCGAGACGTGCTCGAGCCAGGCGCTTTCGGCTTCCGATAAAAACGGCGCGACGGCAGCCCGTCCGGCAGTCTGCATGAGGCCGAGCAGCGCCAGCCGCCGCGTCGGGCTGCCGCTGCCGCTTTCTGCCAAATGCGCGAATTCCATGCGGCGGCGCAGGACGGCGAACACCGCCTCGGCAATGACGCCGCGCTCCGCGTGGCCGAGCTTCGGGTGCGCCCGGAAAAAGCGGCTCGTCGTGGCGTCCGCAGGTCCGGCGAATTTCAGGATGTCGGCGAGCAGCGTTTCTGTCTGACCGATCAAGAAACCGTGCACCGCCGAATCGCGCCGCGCGCCGGCGCCCCGGCCGGCAGGATGCGCGCCCTTGCGCGCGGGCGCCGGGGCGCCCCTCGACGCGCCCTTCGGCGCGCTTTTGGGCGAGCCCTTTTCTTTTTTCTTCGTGTTGTTCATTCGGCTGCCTCGTTCGTATCGGAAAAGTACCACTGCGGCTCGGGCGGCGTCACGGCGACGCGAAGCCCCGACTGCGTCAAGCGACCTTCGACGAACCAGCGCACGGCGCGTGGGTAGATCGCGTGCTCGACGGGGAGCAAGCGCTTGGCGAGCGAGGCCGCGTCGTCGGAGCCGGTGACCGGAATCGCGCCCTGGGCGACGATGGGGCCATGATCGAGCTGCGGCGTGACGAAATGAACCGTCGCGCCGTGCAGGGCGACGCCCGCTTCGAGCGCCCGCTCGTGCGTGCGCAGGCCCGGAAAGCTCGGCAACAGCGACGGATGGATGTTGAGCATCCGGCCCGCGTAGCGCTCGACGAAGCCGGAGGTGAGCACGCGCATGAAGCCTGCGAGCACGACGAGATCGGGGGCGTAGCTGTCGATGACATCGCCGAGGGCGGCGTCGAACGCTTCGCGCTCGGCATAGCCGCCGTGCTCGACGACGGCCGTGGCAATGCCTTGAGCGGCCGCGAACGCAAGCCCGGCGGCCTCGGGCCGGTTCGACACGACGGCGGCGACGCGCGCCGGCCAGCGTTCGGCGGCGCAGGCGCGGACGATCGCTTCCATATTGCTGCCGCGTCCGGAAATCAAAATCACGATATTTTTCATCCGGCGATTTTATCACCCGGGGGCCCCTCGAAAGCCGCGTGCAGCCGCGCCGAGCCCCGAGCGTTTATAATCTTCTGCTTTGCGGCATTTGCCGTCCGTTCATCGATGATCGGCTTCGCGGCGTCGCGCCGCCCACCCCAACGGCTATCGTGAGAGTCTTCCGCGGTCTTCCCAACGCCGAGAGCCGCGCGCCTTGCGCGCTGACGATCGGCAACTTCGACGGTGTCCACCGCGGCCACCAGGCGCTGCTCGCCCGCGTGCGCGAGGCGGCGCAGGCGCGCGGCCTGCCCGTGTGCGTCATGACGTTCGAGCCGCATCCGCGTGAATTCTTCAACCCGGCGGGGGCGCCGCCGCGCATCGCCATGCTGCGCGACAAGCTCGAAGCGTTGCGCACGAACGGGGTCGACCGCGTCGTCGTCGAGCACTTCAATCACACGTTCGCGAGCCAATCGCCCGACGCCTTCGTCAAACGCATCCTCGTCGACGGCTTGCACGCGCGCTGGGTGCTGATCGGTGACGACTTCCGCTACGGCGCCAAACGCGCGGGCGATTTCGCCTCGCTCAAGGCTGCCGGCGAGCAGTACGGCTTCGAAGTCGAGCAGATGCCGACGATCGCCGATCCGAGCGGTGCGCGCATTTCGAGCTCGGGCGTGCGCGCCTCGCTCGTCGCGGGCGATCTGGATGCCGCGCGCGCGGCCCTCGGGCGCGCCTACGCGATCAGCGGGCACGTCGTTCACGGCTTGAAGCTCGGCCGCGACCTGGGCTTTCCCACGCTGAACCTGCCGATCGCCCACAAGCGCCCCGCGCTCGCGGGCATCTTCGTCGTCCGCGTACACGGGATCGACGATGCGCCGCTGCCGGCGGTCGCGAGCCTGGGCCTGCGGCCGACCGTCGACGATTCGGGGCGCGTCTTGCTCGAAGTGCATTTGCTCGACTGGCATGGTCACGCGTATGGCAAACTCGTGCGCGTCGAATTTCTGAAGAAGCTGCGCGACGAGGAGAAATTCGCCGATCTCGAAACGCTGACAGCGGCCATTGCGCGCGACGTTGCGAACGCGCGCGCGTACTTCGCGGCGCTCGGCGAAGGCGGCTGCGCCGCCGAAGCCGCGCCGGGCAGCCGCACGACGGGGTTTTCGACTTCGGCGACCGATCGAATTCGCTAGCCGCCGCACGCACCGGCACAGGGCCTGATCGAGCACGAGCGCGACCGGCCCGCGCCGACACCGAACACTCAATACCGACGCGCCCACGGCTCGGGCGCCCACCGTTTTCAGCGATAGCACCATGAGCGAGAAGAAAGCCGATTCGAAGTCCCAGGCCAAGTATCCAGTCAACCTGCTCGATACGCCGTTCCCCATGCGCGGCGATTTGCCCAAGCGCGAGCCGCAATGGGTGAAGGCGTGGCAAGAGAGCAAAATCTACGAAAAGATTCGTGCAGCGAGCAAGGGCCGCCCGCTCTTCGTCCTACACGACGGCCCGCCGTACGCGAACGGCGATATCCACCTCGGTCATGCGGTCAACAAGATCTTGAAGGACATCATCGTCAAGTCGCGCAACATGGCCGGCTTCGACGCGCCATACGTGCCGGGCTGGGACTGCCACGGCATGCCGATCGAAATCCAAATCGAAAAGCAATTCGGTAAATCGCTGCCGGCCGCCGAAGTCCAGCAGAAGGCGCGAGCCTACGCGGGCACGCAGATCGAGACGCAAAAGGCCGGCTTCAAGCGGCTCGGCGTACTCGGCGACTGGGACGATCCGTACAAGACGATGAACTTCGCCAACGAAGCGGCCGAAATCCGCGCGCTCGCGAAGATCCTCGAGAAAGGCTATGTGTTCCGCGGCTTGAAGCCCGTGAACTGGTGCTTCGATTGCGGCTCGGCGCTCGCCGAGGCCGAAGTCGAGTACAAGGACCGCGTCGATCCGTCGATCAGCGTGCTGTTCCCGTTCGCCGAGCCCGAGAAAACCGCGCATGCGTTCGGCCTTGACGCGCTGCCGCGCGCCGAAGGCGGCATCGTCATCTGGACGACTACGCCGTGGACGATCCCCGCCAACCAGGCGCTGAACGTGCATCCCGAACTCGACTACGTGCTCGTCGACACCGAACGGGGCCTGCTCGTCCTCGCACAAGAGCGCGTAGCGGCCAGCCTCGAGCAGTTCGGCTTGACCGGCAACGTCATCGCCACGGCGCCCGGCGCCAAGCTCGTGAACTTGCGGTTTCATCACCCGCTCGCTCAAGCGCACCTCGGCTACAAACGCACCGCCCCCGTCTATCTCGGCGAATACGTGACGATCGACTCGGGAACCGGCGTCGTGCACTCGTCTCCGGCGTACGGCGTGGAAGACTTCGAATCGTGCAAGTCGCACGGCATGGCCGATTCCGACATCATCAATCCGGTGATGGGCGACGGCCGCTACATCGAGTCGCTGCCGCTGTTCGGCGGGCTGTCGATCTGGGCCGCGAACCCGAAGGTCGTCGAGGCGCTGACGGCCGCGGGCACGCTGCTGCATACGGAAAAGTACCCGCACAGCTACATGCACTGCTGGCGCCACAAGACGCCGATCATCTACCGCGCGACGTCGCAGTGGTTCGCGGGCATGGATCTCACGCCGAAAGACGGCGGCGCCACGTTGCGCGAAACGGCGCTTGCCGGCGTCGAGGCCACTGCGTTCTATCCGTCGTGGGGCAAGCAGCGCCTCTACAACATGATCGCGAACCGCCCCGACTGGACGCTTTCGCGTCAGCGCCAGTGGGGCGTGCCGATGGCCTTTTTCGTGCACAAGGAAACGGGCGAGCTGCATCCGCGCACGCTCGAGTTGCTCGAAGCCGTCGCGCAGCGCGTCGAGCAAGGCGGCATCGAAGCATGGCAAACGCTCGATGCGCGCGAACTGCTCGGCGACGACGCCAACCTCTATGAAAAGAACCGCGACACGCTCGACGTCTGGTTCGATTCGGGCACGACGCACTGGCATGTGCTGCGCGGCTCGCATAAAGCGGTCTCGCATTTCCCGGCCGATCTTTACCTCGAAGGCTCCGATCAGCATCGCGGTTGGTTCCACTCGTCGCTGCTCACCGCGTCGATGCTCGACGGCCACGCGCCGTACCGTGCGCTGCTGACGCACGGCTTCACCGTCGACGGCGAAGGCCGCAAGATGAGCAAATCGCTCGGCAACGGCATCGATCCGCATGAAGTCGCGAACCGGCTCGGCGCCGAGATCATCCGCCTGTGGATCGCCTCGACCGATTATTCGGGCGAGCTGGCCATCTCCGAGGAAATCCTCAAGCGCGTGACCGAAAGCTATCGCCGTATCCGCAACACGTTGCGCTTTCTGCTCGCCAATCTGTCGGATTTCGACTTCGCGCAACACGCCGTTCCCGTGGGCGCGTGGCTAGAGATCGATCGCTACGCCGTGGCGCTCGCCGGCGAACTGCAGAAGGACATCCTCTCGCATTACGACAAGTACGAGTTCCATCCGGTCGTTGCAAAGCTGCAGACGTTCTGCTCCGAGGATCTCGGCGGGTTCTACCTCGATGTGCTCAAGGACCGCCTGTACACGAGCGCGGCCGATTCGGTCGCGCGCCGCTCGGCCCAAACGGCGCTTTACCACATCGCTCAAGGCCTCTTGCGTGTGATGGCGCCGTTCTTGTCGTTCACGGCCGAAGAAGCGTGGAAGGTGTTTCAGCCCGGCAGCGAGACGATCTTCACCGAAACGTACTACGCCTATCCGGAAGTCCCGGCAGCGGAAACGCTGCTCTCGAAGTGGTCGCTGTTGCGCGCGGTGCGCGGCAACGTCACGAAGGCGCTGGAAGAAGCGCGCGTGGCCGAGCGCATCGGCTCGTCGTTGCAGGCCGAGGTCACCCTGCGCGCGACGGGCGCCGCGTACGATGCGCTCGCCAGCCTCGGCGACGACCTGAAATTCGTCCTCATCACCTCGGGTGCGACGCTCGTGAAGGTCGATGCCGAATCGGAAGAAGGCGTCGACGTGGCCGCCTCGAAGTACCTCAAATGCGAGCGCTGCTGGCACTATCGCGCCGACGTCGGCACGCACGCCGAGCATCCGACGCTCTGCGGACGCTGCTTCAGCAACTTGTTCGGCGACGGCGAAAAAAGGAGCGCGGCATAATGGCGAAAACACGTTCGATGCAGGCGAGCAGCGCTTCGCTCGCCCCTTGGCTCGGCATCTCGCTGATCGTCATTCTGTTCGATCAATTGACGAAGATTGCCGCGACGAAGGTCCTTTCGTATGCCACGCCGCACGTGGTCACGCCTTTCTTCAACTTCCTGCTCCTGTTCAACCGCGGCGCCGCCTTCAATTTTCTTTCCGCGGCGAGCGGCTGGCAGCGCTGGGCGTTCACCGCGCTCGGCGTGGCGGCGGCCTGCTTGATCGTCTATCTGCTCAAGCGCCACGGCAATCAGCGGCTCTTTTGCACGGCGCTCGCGCTCATCATGGGCGGTGCGCTCGGCAACGTCATCGACCGGATCGTGCACGGCCGCGTGATCGACTTCCTCGACTTCCACGTCGGCGGCTGGCATTGGCCTTCGTTCAACTTGGCGGATAGCGCGATCGTCGTCGGTGCGATGCTGCTCGTGCTCGACGAACTGCGACGCGTGCGCGGCGCACGCTGAGCGCCGGGCGCGGCGCGCCCTGCCGCCGCCCTACTGCATTCGGAGGCCACGTTGGCAACCTTGGAACTCGAGGGCAAGCATCTGCTGCTGGGCATGACGGGCGGCATTGCTTGTTACAAGATCGCCGAGCTCACTCGGCTCTTGATCAAAGCGGGGGCGACCGTGCAGGTCGTCATGACCGAGGCGGCGACGCAATTCATCACGCCCGTCACCATGCAAGCGCTGTCGGGGCGGCCCGTTTTCACGAGCCAGTGGGACCCGCGCATCGACAACAACATGGCGCACATCGATTTGTCGCGCGCGGCCGATGCGATCGTGATCGCACCGGCATCGGCGGATTTTCTCGCGAAACTGGCGCATGGCCGAGCCGACGATCTGCTCTCCATCTCGTGTCTGGCGCGCGAGTGTCCGCTGCTCGTCGTACCGGCGATGAACCGGCAGATGTGGTCCAATCCTGCGACGCAACGCAACGTGGCGCAACTGCGCGCGGACGGCGTCGCCATTCTCGGCCCCGACGCCGGCTCGCAGGCCTGCGGCGAAGTGGGCGAAGGCCGCATGATCGAGCCGGAAGACGCCTTTGAAGCGATCGTCTCGTTCTTCCGCCCGAAGCTGCTCGCCGGACGGCGGGTACTGATCACGGCGGGCCCCACCTTCGAGCCGATCGACCCGGTGCGCGGCATCACGAACCGATCGAGCGGCAAAATGGGTTTCGCGCTGGCGCGCGCGGCGCAGCAGGCGGGCGCCGATGTCCGCTTGATCGCCGGTCCCGTCGCATTGGCAACGCCGTGGGGCGTCGCGCGGGAAGACGTCGAGACTGCGCAGCAAATGCACGACGCCGTCATGCAATCGGTCACCGACTGCGACGTGTTCGTCTCGGTCGCCGCCGTCGCCGATTGGCGCGTTGCGCAAGCGAGCGCGCATAAGATCAAGAAGACGGCGACGCAAGCCGTGCCGACGCTCACGTTCATCGAGAACCCCGACATCCTAGCGACGGTCGCACGGCTGCCGAACGCGCCTTACTGTGTCGGCTTCGCGGCCGAAAGCGGCGATCTCGAAGCAAATGGCGAGCAAAAGCGCATCAAAAAGAACGTGCCGCTCCTCGTCGGCAATCTCGGCCCGGCCACGTTCGGCCGCGACGATAACGAAGTCGTGCTGTTCGACGCTTCGGGCGCGACTCGGCTGCCGCGCGCCGGAAAGGACGCGCTCGCGAGCGAGCTCATTGCCGAAATTGCGCGCCGCCTGCCCGACACCAGCCTCATTTCTTGACGGCTCGGTGACGGCTCGGCGATCGCTCAAACAAACATTCAATGCGCGGCAAAGCCTGCCGCCCGCCCAACGAAACTATGAAACTCGATCTGAAGATTCTCGATGCGCGCATGCGCGATTACCTACCCGCCTACGCGACGCCGGGCAGCGCCGGACTCGATCTGCGCGCTTGCCTCGATGCGCCGCTCCTGCTGGAGCCGGGCCAGACGGCGCTCGTGCCCACGGGTCTTGCGATTCACGTCGGCGACCCCGGCCATGCGGCGCTGATTCTGCCGCGTTCGGGCCTCGGCCATAAGCATGGGATCGTCCTCGGCAACCTGGTCGGCTTGATCGATTCGGACTACCAGGGGGAGTTGATGGTTTCGACGTGGAATCGGGGGCATACGACGTTCACGTTGAACCCGATGGAGCGCCTGGCTCAGCTCGTGATCGTGCCGGTCGTGCAGGCACAGTTCAATATCGTCGACGAATTTGCGCCGAGCGAGCGTGGCGCCGGGGGATTCGGCAGCACGGGCAAGCACTGAGGCGCCGAGTCGATAGGTCGATAGGTCGATAGGTCGATAGGTCGATAGGTCGATAGGTCGATAGGTCGATA
>CBIHRA010000039.1:0-44521 GCA_966212325.1 uncultured Burkholderiaceae bacterium
GAGCCGACGAGCCGACGAGCCGACGAGCCGACGAGCCGACGAGCCGACGAGCCGACGAGCCGATGAGCGCATGCGCGCGCATCGGTCGAACGAAACCGACCCAACCGGAGCACGCACGATGACCGATACTCTCCCGGAACCGACGGACCGGCTGCCCGATTGGCGCTATCCGCGTGTCGTCGCGCACCGCGGCGGCGGTTCGCTCGCCCCGGAAAACACGTTGACGGCGATCGACACGGGGGCTCGCCTCGGGTTGAAGATGATCGAGTTCGACGCCAAGCTGTCGGCCGACGACATCGTGTTCTTGTTGCACGACGATACGGTCGATCGGACGTCGAACGGGAAAGGCGCGGCGGCGTGCAAGGCGTACGCGGAACTCGCCGCGCTCGATGCCGGGAGCTGGTACGACGCGCGCTTCGCCGGCGAGCGCATGCCGACACTGACCGACGTGCGCGCGCGATGCGAGCGGCTCGGCCTCGCGGCGAACATCGAAATCAAGCCGTGCCCGGGGCGGGAAGCGGCAACGGGCAGGCTCGTCGCCAAGGAGGCTGCGCGGCTGTGGCAGGGTGACGATATCCCGCCGTTGCTGTCGTCGTTTTCCGTCGAAGCGTTGGCGGCGGCGCGCGATGCGCAGCCCGAGTTGCCCCGTGGGCTGTTGTTCGGCGCGGTGCCGGCCGATTGGCGCGCGCAGACCGACGCGCTCGCCTGCGTTTCGCTTCACGCGGGTCATCGCAAGCTGAGCGAGCCGCTCGTTGCGCAGATCAAGGCGGCGGGACTCTTCATCCTCGCCTATACGGTCAATGACCCGGCGCGTGCGCGCTTGCTCGCGCAATGGGGCGTCGATGCGATCTGCACCGACCGCATCGATCTCATCGGGCCGGACTTCCTCTCCTGAACCGACGCGCGTTCGCTCAGCGGTTGCGAGCGAGCAGCCACCCCGTCAACAGGGCGATGCCGCCGACGACGGCCATCGTTTCCAGCGGATTTTCGCGAATATAGCCTTGAGCGTCGTTGAGCGTCGCGACGGCACGGCCGCGGATCGTCTCGCGGGCACCGTCCAGTCGCGCGCGCGCTGCGTCCAAACGCTTTTTCATCTGATCGCGCAAGACAGCCGCGTCGGCTTGCGTGCCGTCGGCCAACGTTTGTTCGAGCTCGGAGAGCAACTCGCGCATTTCGCTGCCGATGTCCTCGGCGGCATGCCGGCTGTGGCGTGCCATGCGGCGTGCGTGCCGGCCGGCGCTGTTCCACGAAGTTTCGAGTGCGTCTCGCGTATTCGGTAGTGCGGTCATGGTCGCTCCGTCAGGGGTGAATAACGGGAAGAACGAACCCGCGATTCCGATGCGGGGAAGAACCCTACTGCCGCAACTTCGGTGCCAGTCCCTTCGCGTGCGGCCTGGACGCACGCCGGGCACGCCGCGTCGAAGAAGCCGGCGGGGTCGCCGCAACGCGGCGCGGAAAGGATTTCCTCGTTGGTTCGTCGATACGGCCGCCGAGCGAGGCTGGACGGCGCGACGGCGTGCCCGCCGGCGAGGGCGTCAAGGCGCAGTCAACGAAGTAAGCGGCCTGCAAAACGAAGGCGGAACCGGGCGGCGGGCGAAGTAGCGAAGTTGCCCGCCGCGTCGGAGCAGCGCGCGTTGCCCTGACGAAACACCGCGTAGAAACTTTATCGGCGCGACTTCTCGGCTGTTGAAATTACAACGCCGCCGCACGAGGGCGGCGGCGTATAGCCACGCGTCGAATCTCAGTCTAGGCTTTAGAAGGCGTAACCGATCTTCGCGTAAGTGACGATCGGGTTGAGCTTGATCTTTGCTTGGGATTGAACCGTCACACCGAAGGGCCCGACGTTCGTCGACGTCAAGTTGGCGGTCACGCCCACCGGAATGTACGAAATCGAGAGGCCGGCGAACCAATGCTTATTGAACGCATAGTTGAAGCCCGCATTGAAGACAGGCGCCCAGGAACGATCCGTCGAAACGGTGGTCGGACCGTGCAGCACGCCTTGCTCGAACGCGCCGTTCGTGATTTGCGCGTTGGTGAACCAAACGCGTGTCACGCCCACGCCGACGTACGGGCGGAACTTGTCCGTCGGGGCCATGAAGTTCCACTTGAACAAGAGGGCCGGCGACCAGAGTTTCGCGCTGCCGAGCTTGCCGAATGCGGAAAGCTGTCCGCTTCCGTCGATATCGAACTTCGGCGGGATGCCGAGTTCCAACTCGGTGGAGAGATGATCGGTGACGAAGTAGCCTACGCTGAAGCCGAGGGTATCGGACGAGTCGATACGAGCCCCCGTGTTGGCCTGATAGGCGTTCAACGTCGTGCCGCCTACGCTCAAGACTTCGAGCGGGTCGCTACTGCTTTGAGGTGCAAAATGAAACCACCCCGACGCTACGTAGAAAGTCCCGGCCGATTGGGCATGAGCCGCTTGCGCGCATGCAAGCGCCGCCACGGCCCCTGTAATGGCCTGTTTTAATTTCATCTATGTGCTCCTCCATGAAAGGCCCGCCTATTATGAGTAGAAGGTTTGAAACAAACCAAGCACGCACGCTAGAGCATTCTCCCTAAGCCTGCGTGTGTGAGCTGGAAACAACGCGTTTCTTCGCAAATACTCGAAGCGACGCATCGTCCCTCGGGGTAATCACCAACGAACTATACGGAATCCAGCATGGCACGGCTCGCACGTCTTTACGTCCCAAAACAGCCGCAGCACGTCATCCTGCGCGGGCTCGATCAGCAGCCCGCCTTCGTCGACGAGCAGGATTACGAGCTATTCGTCGATTGCTTGAAAGCCGCTTCGCGCGATCATCACCTCGACGTCCACGCCTACGTTCTCATGCCGGGCGCGGTGCAACTGCTCGTCACGCCCAGCGACGAGACCAGTTTGCCCAAGGCCATGCAGGCCGTAGGCCGGCGCTACGTGGCGCACTTCAATCGCCGCTACGCGCGGCGCGGGACGCTCTGGGAGGGGCGATACCGCGCGACGGTCATCGAGGGCGAGCGCTATTTCTTGCTCGCTAGCCGCGTCATCGAGCTGTGCCCGGTCCGCGCGCAGCTCGTGAGCGCGGCCGAGGATTATCGATGGTCGAGCTACCGGCATCACATCGGCCTCACGGTGGACAGCCTCGTGACCGATCACCCGCTCTACTGGTCGCTCGGCAACACGCCTTTCGAGCGGCAGCGCGCCTATAAAGAGCTGTGCGAACAGCCACTGGACGAGCGCGAAGCCAACGAACTTCAGCAGGCGACGCTCAAGGGCTGGGTGCTGGGCGGCGAATCGTATCGGGAGTGGGCGGCGCGCGAGGCCAACCGGCGCGTGTCGCCGTTGCCGCGCGGACGCCCCAAAAAGGTGCGTGAAAATCCGCAAACACCACAGACACCGCAGCAGTAAACCCCGGCGCGCATCGCCCGCGCGTCCGGCGCATGCGACCGCCGGCGCGGGCGGCGCGAGGCGGGGGCGAGCGGTGGCCATGCGCGGGGGAGGCCGGCATTTCCGATGCCGGCTTAATTTTGCCCCATTACGATACGTCCCCAATAAATGAGCACCAAATCGATGCGCCTCATTTAATGGTGACAGATCACCACGTTTTGTTTGCTATTCCATTGATTCGTCGCGTATATTCCGATTTCCGGCGAGTCCCGGGGCCATAAGCCCGACCCGCCGCCGCGGCGCCTCCCTCATCCCCCGGTCATCCGCGACTAGCGACTAGCCCCAATGCGAACGGCCGCCAGGCCTCTGATACACGGTGTCCCTATGAACGACCACGAACCGATCCGCTCGGTACCCGCCGCCCAAGGTCTGTACGACCCGAGCAACGAGCATGACGCCTGCGGCGTCGGCTTTGTCGCACACATAAAGGGCCATAAGAGTCACGACATCATTCAGCAAGGGCTGAAGATTCTCGAAAACCTCGACCACCGGGGCGCCGTCGGCGCCGATCCGCTGATGGGCGACGGTGCCGGCATCTTGATCCAGATCCCGGATGCCTTCTATCGCGAGGAAATGGCGCGCCAGGGCGTGACGCTGCCGCCCGCCGGCGAGTACGGCGTGGGCATGATCTTCTTGCCGAAGGAGCATGCGTCGCGTCTCGCGTGCGAACAGGAACTCGAGCGGACGGTGAAAGCCGAGGGCCAAGTCGTGCTCGGCTGGCGCGACGTGCCGGTCGATCACGCGATGCCGATCTCCCCGACCGTGAAGGCGACCGAGCCCGTCATCCGCCAAATCTTCATCGGCCGCGGGCGCGACATCATGGTGACCGATGCGCTCGAGCGCAAGCTGTACATCATCCGCAAGACGGCGAGCCACCGCATCCAGGCGCTCAAGCTCAAGCACGGAAAGGAATACTTCGTGCCGTCGATGTCGGCGCGCACCGTGGTCTACAAGGGTCTGCTGCTGGCGGGGCAAGTGGGCGTGTACTACCGCGACTTGCAAGACGAGCGCGTCGTCTCGGCCCTCGCGCTCGTGCACCAGCGCTTCTCGACGAACACGTTCCCGGCGTGGGAACTCGCCCACCCGTACCGCATGATCGCCCACAACGGCGAAATCAATACGGTGAAGGGCAACGTCAACTGGCTGAACGCCCGCACCGGCGCAATCGCGAGCGCCGTGCTCGGGGAGGACCTGCCCAAGCTCTGGCCGCTGATCTACCCGGGGCAATCCGATACGGCTTCGTTCGACAACTGTCTCGAACTGCTCGTGATGGCGGGCTATCCGCTCGTTCACGCGATGATGATGATGATTCCGGAGGCGTGGGAGCAACACACGCTGATGGACGAGAACCGCCGCGCGTTCTACGAATACCACGCCGCCATGATGGAGCCGTGGGACGGCCCCGCAGCGATCGCGTTTACCGACGGCCGCCAGATCGGCGCCACGCTCGACCGCAACGGCCTGCGTCCCGCGCGCTACATCATCACCGAGGACGACCTTGTCATCATGGCGTCGGAATCGGGCGTACTGCCGATTCCCGAGTCGAAGATCGTCAAGAAGTGGCGTCTGCAGCCGGGCAAGATGTTCCTCATCGATATGGAACACGGCCGCATCATCGGCGACAAGGAACTGAAGGACAACCTGTCGAACGCCAAGCCCTACAAGAGCTGGATCGACGCCGTGCGCATCAAGCTCGACGAGATCGAGCCGAACGCGGAGGACGTCGCAACGGAGCGCCGCGAGGCGGCCGCGCTGCTCGATCGTCAACAGGCGTTCGGCTACACGCAGGAAGACGTGAAGTTCTTGATGGCGCCGATGGCGCTGCAAGGCGAGGAAGCGATCGGCTCGATGGGCAACGATTCGCCGCTCGCCGTCATGTCGAACAAGAACAAGACGCTCTATCACTACTTCAAGCAGCTGTTCGCGCAAGTGACGAACCCGCCGATCGATCCGATCCGCGAAAACATGGTCATGTCGCTCGTCTCGTTCATCGGCCCGAAGCCGAACCTGCTCGATACGAACAACATCAACCCGCCGATGCGGCTCGAAGTGTCGCAGCCGGTGCTCGACTTCAAGGACATCGCGAAGATCCGCGCGATCGATCAATACACGGGCGGCAAGTTCAGCTCCTACGAACTCAACATCTGCTATCCGGTGGCATGGGGCAAGGAAGGGATCGAGGCGCGCCTCGCTTCGCTGTGCGCCGAGGCCGTCGATGCGGTGAAATCCGGCTACAACATGCTGATCGTGTCGGATCGCCGCACCGACCGCGACAACGTCGCGATTCCGGCGCTGCTCGCCACGGCCGCGATCCATACGCATCTCGTGTCGCAAGGGCTGCGCACGAGCACGGGCCTCGTCGTCGAGACGGGCTCGGCGCGTGAAGTGCATCACTTTGCATTGCTGGCCGGCTACGGCGCCGAAGCCGTCCATCCGTACCTCGCAATGGAAACCCTCGCGCAGATGGCGCAAGGGCTCAAAGGCGATCTCTCTCCCGAGAAGGCCGTCTACAACTTCACGAAGGCGGTCGGCAAGGGCCTGCAAAAGGTCATGTCGAAGATGGGTATTTCGACGTACATGTCGTACACGGGCGCGCAGATTTTCGAAGCGGTCGGCCTATCGAGCGATCTCGTCGAGAAGTACTTCAAGGGCACGGCTTCGAAGGTCGGCGGCATCGGCTTGTTCGACGTGGCCGAGGAAGCCGTCCGCCTGCATCGCGAGGCGTTCGGCGATAACCCCGTGCTCGCGAACATGCTCGACGCCGGGGGCGAGTACGCTTACCGCGTGCGCGGCGAAGACCACATGTGGACGCCCGATGCGATCGCCAAGCTCCAGCATTCGACGCGCAGCAATTCGTATCAGACGTACAAGGAGTACGCGCACCTCATCAACGATCAGACGCGCCGTCACATGACGTTCCGCGGTCTGTTCGAATTCAAGGTGGAGCCGGCCAAGGCCATCCCGCTCGACGAAGTCGAGTCCGCCAAGGACATCGTCAAGCGTTTTGCGACGGGGGCGATGTCGCTCGGGTCGATCAGCACCGAGGCGCATGCGACGCTCGCGATCGCGATGAACCGTATCGGCGGCAAGTCGAACACGGGCGAGGGCGGCGAGGACGAAAACCGCTATCGCAACGAGCTGCGAGGCATCCCGATCAAGAACGGCGATACGCTGGCCTCCGTAATCGGCCATGAAGTCGTGCGCGACATTGCGCTGAAGGATGGCGACTCGCTGCGCTCGAAGATCAAGCAAGTGGCGTCGGGCCGCTTCGGCGTGACGGCCGAATACCTCGCGTCGGCCGACCAGATCCAGATCAAGATGGCTCAGGGCGCAAAGCCTGGCGAAGGCGGTCAATTGCCGGGCCACAAGGTGTCCGAGTACATCGGCAAGCTGCGCTACTCGGTGCCGGGCGTGGGCCTCATTTCGCCCCCGCCGCACCACGACATCTATTCGATCGAGGACTTGGCGCAGCTCATCCACGATCTCAAGAACGTGAACCCCGCGTCGAGCATTTCGGTGAAGCTCGTGTCCGAAGTGGGCGTCGGCACGGTGGCTGCCGGTGTGGCGAAGGCGAAAGCCGATCACGTCGTCATCGCCGGTCACGACGGCGGCACGGGCGCATCGCCGCTTTCGTCGGTCAAACATGCCGGCACGCCGTGGGAACTCGGCCTGGCCGAAACGCAGCAAACGCTGGTGTTGAACCGTCTGCGCGGCCGGATTCGCGTGCAGGCCGACGGCCAGATGAAGACCGGCCGCGACGTCGTCATCGGCGCGCTGCTCGGCGCCGACGAGTTCGGCTTCGCGACGGCGCCGCTCGTCGTCGAAGGCTGCATCATGATGCGCAAGTGCCATCTGAACACTTGCCCGGTCGGCGTCGCCACGCAAGATCCCGTGCTGCGCGCGAAGTTCCAAGGGCAGCCCGAGCACGTCGTCAACTACTTCTTCTTCGTCGCCGAGGAAGTGCGCGAAATCATGGCGCAGCTCGGCATTCGCAAGTTCGAAGATTTGATCGGCCGCGCGGACCTGCTCGACATGAAGAAGGGCATCGAGCACTGGAAGGCGAAGGGGCTCGACTTCACGAACATCTTCCATTTGCCGAACGTGGGGAGCGAAGTCGCACGCAAGCACGTCGAAGAGCAGGATCACGGCCTTGCCCGCGCGCTCGATCACACGCTGATCGAAAAGGCGCGTGCGGCGATCGAGAGCGGCGAGCATGTCTCGTTCATCCAGCCGGTGCGCAACGTCAACCGCAGCGTCGGCGCGATGCTCTCGGGCGTGATCGCGAAGAAGCACGGTCACGACGGCCTGCCCGACGATTCGATTCACATTCAGTTGAAGGGCACGGCGGGCCAGAGCTTCGGCGCCTTCTTGGCGCGGGGCGTGACGCTCGACCTCGTCGGCGACGGCAACGACTATGTCGGCAAGGGGCTTTCGGGCGGCCGCATCATCATTCGGCCGACGAACGATTTCCGCGGCAAGTCGGAAGAAAACATCATCTGCGGCAACACGGTGATGTACGGGGCGCTGGAAGGCGAAGCGTATCTGCGCGGCGTGGCCGGCGAGCGCTTCTGCGTGCGTAACTCGGGGGCGAGCGCCGTCGTCGAGGGCACCGGCGATCACGGCTGCGAGTACATGACGGGCGGCACGGTGGTCGTGCTCGGCGAGACCGGCCGTAACTTCGCGGCGGGCATGTCCGGCGGCGTCGCGTTCATCTACGACGCCGACGGCACCTTCGCGAGCAAGTGCAACAAGGCGATGGTCGCGCTCGAGCCCGTGCTGCAGCAGGCCGAGCAAGAGCGCACGGTCGACCGCGGCCTCTGGCATATGGACACGACCGACGAAGCGTTGCTCAAGGGCCTCGTCGAGCGGCACTTCCAGTTCACGGGTTCGCCGCGCGCCAAAGCGCTGCTCGAGGACTGGGACGCTTCGCGTCGTCAGTTCGTCAAGGTCTTCCCGACCGAGTACAAGCGTGCGCTCGGCGAGTTGGCCGCTAAGAAGGCTGCCAAGGAGGCGATGGCTGCGTGAGCGGCCGACGCACGAAGGGCGCTGCGCCGATGATGAGGCGCGCGCCCTCGACCTGACCCGAGCGGCCGGCGAAGCGCGCTGCGTGCCACGATCGACATCGATGCCGATGACGAACGAGCGCGCCGCCTACGCCGGCCCACCCCCGATACAGACGATTTTGGAAAGAAGAGCACCCCATGGGCAAGGCAACCGGTTTTCTCGAGTTTGAGCGCCGCCACGAGTCGTACGAGGCCCCGCTCGCCCGCGTAAAGCATTACAAGGAGTTCGTTCTCGCGCTGACCGACGAGGACGCGAAGATTCAAGGCGCGCGATGCATGGACTGCGGCATTCCGTTTTGCAACAACGGCTGCCCGGTGAACAACATCATCCCCGACTTCAACGACCTCGTTTATCACCAGGATTGGCAGCGCGCGATCGAAGTGCTCCATTCGACGAATAACTTTCCCGAGTTTACGGGCCGCATCTGTCCGGCGCCGTGCGAAGCCGCCTGCACGCTCGGCATCAATGCGGAGCCCGTCGGCATCAAGTCGATCGAGCACGCGATCATCGACAAAGCGTGGAGCGAAGGCTGGGTCGCACCGCTCGTGCCGAAGAAAAAGACGGGCAAGAAGGTTGCCGTCGTCGGTTCGGGCCCGGCAGGGCTGGCCGCGGCGCAGCAACTCGCGCGCGCGGGCCACGAAGTGACGGTCTTCGAAAAGAACGATCGGATCGGCGGGCTGCTGCGCTACGGCATTCCCGACTTCAAGCTCGAGAAGTGGCTGATCGATCGGCGCATGCGCCAGATGGAAGCCGAGGGCGTGACGTTCCGCACGAACGTGTTCGTCGGCAACGATCCGCTGCCTGCCTACATCGGCAACACCGCGAAGGAAACGATCGCGCCCGATACGCTCAAGGAGCAGTTCGATGCGGTCGTGATCGCGGGCGGGTCGGAAACGCCGCGCGATTTGCCGGTGCCGGGGCGCGAGCTGGCCGGCATCCACTACGCGATGGAGTTTCTGCCGCAGCAAAACAAGGTCAACGCGGGCGACAAGCTCACCGATCAACTGCTCGCAAAGGGCAAGCATGTCGTCGTGATCGGCGGGGGAGACACGGGTTCGGACTGCGTCGGCACGTCGAACCGGCACGGCGCAAAAAGCGTCACGCAGTTCGAGCTGCTGCCGCAGCCGCCCGAAGAGGAGAACAAGCCGCTCGTTTGGCCGTACTGGCCGATCAAGTTGCGTACGTCTTCGTCGCATGAGGAAGGCTGCAGCCGCGATTGGTCGGTCGCGACCAAGCGCTTCGAAGGCAAGAACGGCAAGGTAGAGAAGCTGATCGCGGCGCGCATCGAATGGAAGGACGGCAAGATGCAGGAAGTGCCGGGTTCCGAGTTCGAGATGAAGGCGGATCTCGTGCTGCTCGCAATGGGCTTTACGCAGCCGGCTTCCCCTGTGCTCGATGCGTTCCGCGTCGATAAGGATGCGCGCGGCAACGTGCGGGCGTCGACCGAAGGCGAGCGCGCGTATTACACGTCCGTCGACAAGGTCTTCACGGCCGGCGACATGCGGCGCGGTCAATCGCTCGTCGTCTGGGCGATTCGCGAAGGCCGCCAATGCGCACGCGCAGTCGACGCGTACTTGATGGGCAGCTCGGAGTTGCCGCGCTGATCGTTCGATCCCATGACCGCGCGTGAAATCGACGACGGGGATTGGCATCGCTGTTTCATCGCGCTTTCGCCCGACGCGGCCACGCGCGATGCGCTAGCGGCGATGCCCGTCGCCGATGCGGCGGCGCGGCGCGTGAGCGTCGATCAACTGCACATGACGGTGGCGTTTCTCGGCAGCGTGCCGCCGCACAAGGGCACGCAGCTCGCCGCGCAATTGCCGTCGGTCGTGGCGCCGCTGCCCACGCAGCGCGCCGAGCATGCAGAGTATTGGCCGAGCGCGGCCCACCCGCGGCTCGTCGTCGTCCCGTTCGCGGCGGGCGACGGGCTGGCCGAATTGGAAGCGCGCGTGCGTGCCCTCGTTGCCGCGCTCGATTTGCCGATCGACGATCATCGGCCCTTTCGTCCTCACATCACATTGGCGCGGTTCGCGCGTACGGCTCGGCCTGTGCGCGAAGCGGTCGTCGGCCGTACGCGTTCGCCGGCCTCGCCGCCGCCCGACGCGGCGATGCTTCCCGTGCTTTCTCGATTCGATGCGCTGACGCTCTATTCGAGCACGCTCGCCCGCCATGGCGCGCGCTATCGCGCGCTGGCCTCGGTGAACGTGCCGCCGGTTTGACGGGCGGCGCGCCGTGGGCAGCAAGGCCTTGGCTGCCCGTCGCCGATAGCCTGGCTCGCGTTCATCATAGGAGGCGCGCTGAGCGGCGGCGCCTCATGGCCGGGCGGCGTTGAACGCGAGGTGCCCGGGGGCAAGGGCTGCGGCCGACGGTCAAGCCACCGCGCGCTCGTCGACTCGCTCGATATCGAGCACGTGCTCGTGCAGTGCGATGAGCGTTTCTCGGTGCGCCACGCTGACGATCGCGGTGTTCGGCAGGCGATCGGTGAGCAGGCCGTACACGTGCGCTTCGTTGGCAGTGTCCAGCGCACTCGTTGCTTCGTCCAGGAAAAGGAAGTCCGGCTGATGCAGCAGCACGCGTGCGCACGCCAGGCGTTGCTGCTCGCCCGGGGACAGCACGCGCGTCCAATGCGCCGATTCTTCCAGCCGGTCGACATAGCCTTCGAGCCGAGACGCCATGAGGGCGTTGCGGCAGGCTTCATCCGAGAACGTATCGGCCGCCGACGGATAGGCGAGCGCGGCCTTGAGCGTGCCGATCGGCAGGTAGCTTTGCTGCGGCACGAACATCGTGCGTGCGCCGACGGGCGCATCGATGGCGCCGTCGCCGAACGGCCACAGGCCCGCGAATGCGCGTAGCAGCGTGCTCTTGCCGGAGCCGGACGGGCCGCGCACGAGCCAGCGGGCGCCCGGTTTCACGGTGATGTCGGGAATCGCGGCGAGCGGTGTGCCGTTGGGCAGCGCGAGCTGCAGCGCCTTCGTCTCGAGCGTGTCCGAATCGACGTAGTGCAGATTGATCCCGCCGTGCTCGGTGGCGGGAGAGACCGATTCCCGAAGGTGCGTGCTTTGAACGACGCGGCCGAATTCGCGCAGACGGTTGACGGTGGCGCGCCATTCGACGAGCGCGGAATAGTTGTTGATGAACCAGGAAAACGATCCGCTGACGGTGCTGAAGGCGTCCGAAATCTGTATCAGGACACCGAACGCGAACGCGCCGGCGAAGTAGCGCGGCGATGCGACGACGAACGGAAATATGATCGCAGCTTGTCCGTAGAAGTTGGTCGCGAAGTTCAAGCGGCGCGTGTACTGCATGATGCGCCACCAGTTGTCGCGAATGCGCGAGAAGACGTGCTGCGCATTGCCTTCTTCGGTTCGTACACCATCGTACAGCGCGATTTGCTCGGCGTTCTCGCGCACGCGAATGAGCCCGAAACGAAAATCGGCTTCGACGCGCTGTTGTTGGTAGTTGATCGATACGAGCGGGCGCCCGACCTTATGAATCAAGAACGAGCCGCCGAGCGCGTAGATTCCCGCCGCCCAGACCATGTAGCCCGGTATCGTCCATGTCGACCCGCCGAGATGGAAGGTCAGCGGGCCTGATATGGTCCATAGAATCGTGATGAACGAAAACAGCGTGACCACCGTCGAGAGCAATCCGAGCGAAAGGTCGAGCGTGTTCGTCGCGAACGATTGCAGATCGTCGCTGATCCGTTGGTCGGGGTTGTCCGCCAGCCTATCTCGCTCGATGCGATAGAACGCGCGCTCGCCGAGCCACGTTCGCAGGTATCGAGTCGTCAACCATTGGCGCCATCGGAATCCGAGCATCTGGCGCAGATAGACGCGGTAGACGGCCAGGATGATGAACACGAACGCGGCAATGGTGAACTGCATGAGCAGATGCCAGAACTCCGGCGCGTTCTTAGCCACCAACGCGTTGTTGAACTTGGCGTACCACTGGTTGAACCAGACGTTGAACGCAACGACGACGAGGTTGATGGCGACGATCGTCACCAGCAAGCCCCATGCGGCTTTCCAGTCCTCCGACACCCAGTAGGGCTTGATGAGCCCCCATGCCGAGGTCGAATTGATCTGGGCCGGAGCGTCGTTGCGCTCGGGGACGGGTGTGAGGGACGCAGTCATAGATTTTCCGAACGGTGTTTCCGAATCAGGTGCGCCGGTCGACGGCAACTCCGGGTGCGCCACGATGACGCGCCGCGGGCGTTTTGCCGCGGATTGTTGCGCGAGCCTCTTAAGCGAGTCTTAACGACGGAGCCTACCCACGGCCCCACGCTTCGCTCCTTGCCCGCTCCTTGCCCGCTCCTTGCCCGCTCCTTACCCGCTCCTTACCCGCTCCTATCGCGCCCGGACGCAGGGCCCGTGCCGGAGCGGTCGCGGCGCGCCGATCGGACATTCTGCCAGAGTGCGGCCCGCCGGCATCGATATGTCGCCGCCCACACTCCGAAAAAAAGGGCGCGCCAGTCGCGCCCTGGTGTCGCACGCGTTTGCGGCCGCTCGCGCTTTTATGTTCTAATGGCCGACGACGAAACAGGGGTGCTTCGCACTGTGTAGGTGGGCTGTATGGCTATTCGAGCCATACCGTCGCGAGGCTGAGAGAGACCCTTCGCACCCGATCCGGGTAATACCGGCGCGGGAAGTTTCGGGAACGCTTTGCGTGGGACGCCGCATTGGTCGGCTGTCCTTCCCCGCCGGGCCATGTCCTCGATTTCATGGACTCACTGCGCCCGGCCGGCCCCACCGGCCGGTTTCGTCCTTATGCATGTGCGGTTGCGGTTCGCAACGCCGTGCCGAAAGGATCGATCCGATGACCGTTCAATCTTCAGTCGTTTCAACGGGCACTGTGCAGGCAGGCTCGCTGCCCGATTTCGCCGTGCTCGGCGGTGGGCTTTGCGGCCGGCTCGTCGCATGGCGCCTTGCCGGCGAAGGCCATCGCGTGGCGCTTTACGAGCGAGGCGACGCGGCGGGCGCCGCTTCCGCCGCGTGGGTCGCCGCGGCGATGCTCGCGCCGCTCGCCGAAGCGGCCGTGGCCGAGCCGCTCATCGTCGGCCTCGGCGCGGCCTCGCTCGACGAGTGGCCGCACATTCTCGCTCGATTGCCCGAACCCGTATTCTTCCAACGCAACGGCACGCTCGTGGTTTGGCACGCGGCCGATCGTGCGGAGGCCTCGCTGTTCGAGCGCCGCATGCGCGCCAATGCGCCGGCCGCCTTGCTCGCGGACGGCGGCTTTTCGGCCGTCGACGGCAAGGCGATCGCCGCGGCCGAGCCCGCGCTCGCGGGCCGTTTCGGCACGGGATGGCTGCTGCCGCGCGAGGGCCAGCTCGAGAACCGCCAAGTCCTGCAAGCCTTGGCGGCCGGCCTCGCCGAGCGTGGCGTGACGCTGCATTGGAACACGGCCGTCGACGACGATGCGCCGCCTCGTGCCCGGGTCATCGTCGATTGCCGAGGGCTCGGCGCCAAGCCGGCGTTGCCGTCGCTGCGCGGCATCCGCGGCGAAGTGGTGCGGGTGAAAGCGCCGGGCATCGGTCTCACGCGTCCCGTGCGTCTGCTGCACCCTCGCTATCCGATTTATCTGGCGCCGAAACCGGACGATGTCTATGTGATCGGGGCTACCGAGATCGAAGGCGAAGACATGTCGCCCGTTAGCGTTCGTTCCGCACTCGAGTTGTTGAGCGCGGCGTTCGCGGTCCACCCCGGCTTCGGCGAAGCGCGCATCCTGGAGCTGAATACGCAGTGCCGTCCGACGCTGCCCGACCATCGTCCGGCCATCGTCTGGGACGGCGCGCGGACGGTGCGCGTCAACGGCTTGTACCGGCACGGCTATATGATCGCGCCCGAAGTATCGAAGGCGGCGGCGGGTCTGGCCGGCGCGTTGCTGGCAGGCGGGCTGAGCGGCGCCGATGATTTTTCTGCGCTGCGCAAGGCGTCGCCTTGGCCCGAGATGTTGCACGCTTGCGCGTCAGATGAGCGCGCGGCACCGCTCGTTGGCGCGTAACCGCGGCTTCAACAGCTTCACCCTGCTTCACCTTGCTTCACCGTCATAGTCAAACGCGAAACGTACCGTCGATCATGGACATTCAAGTCAATCAACAGCTGCTGTCGCTGCCCGAGCACGCGACGCTTGCCGATGCGCTGTCGGCTTTCGGCGCTCGCCCGCCGTTCGCCGTGGCCGTGAACGGCGAGTTCGTCGCACGCGGGCAGCATGCGGCGCGGACCTTGCGCTCAGGCGACAAGATCGACGTCGTCCATCCCGTGGCGGGCGGTTGAATTTCACAGGACATCCGATGACATCCGCTTCTTTTCTCGATTCGACCGCCGCCGATGCCGACGCTCTGACGCTCTACGGCGTCGCCTTCGCCAGCCGCGTGCTGCTCGGCACTTCGCGGTATCCATCGCTGCAGTCGCTGGGCGATTCGATCGATGCGGCGCGGCCCGGCATGGTGACGGTGGCGCTGCGCCGGCAGATGAACGAGCAGACGGCCGAGGCCGGCTTTTTCGATTTGCTGAAAGCGCGCGGCGTGCCGCTCTTGCCCAACACCGCCGGCTGCCAGAGCGTGGCCGAGGCCGTGACGACAGCCCATATGGCGCGCGAGGTGTTCGAAACCGATTGGATCAAGCTCGAGCTGATCGGCGACGACTACACGCTGCAGCCGGACCCGATCGGCCTGATCGAAGCGGCGGAACGGCTCGTCAAGGACGGCTTCAAGGTGTTGCCGTACTGCACCGAGGATCTCGTCGTCGGCCGGCGCTTGCTCGACGTGGGGTGCGAAGCGCTGATGCCTTGGGGGGCGCCGATCGGCACGGGCAAGGGCGTCATCAACCCGTACGGCCTGCGCGTGTTGCGCGACCGGCTGCCCGACATTGCGCTCATCGTGGACGCGGGGCTCGGCTTGCCGTCCCACGCGTGCCAGGTCATGGAGTGGGGTTTCGACGGCGTCTTGCTCAATACCGCGGTCTCCCAGGCGACGTATCCGGCCGATATGGCGCGCGCGTTCGCCCAAGCCGTCGAGGCGGGCCGGGGCGGATACGTTGCCGGCCCGATGGCGCAGCGCGAAAGTGCGCACGCGAGTACGCCGGTGGTCGGCATGCCGTTCTGGCACCAGGACCGGCGTTGAGTTGCGCCGATAACGGTCGGAGATGGCGCGTCGCCGCTCGGCAGCCGGCCGGTCGGGGCGCCGCGGTTCACGCTAGTTGGAGCGATGCATGAGAACGCTGCCCCTCGTCGATCGCGATCCATTTTGGCCGCCCGCCGACGAATTGCTCGAGGCGGCCGAGCGCATTCGCGCCCGGCTCGGCGACTGGCCGGCTGCGGCCGGTGTTTGGCGTATCTGCCTCGCGGCGCCGGACGCGATCCGGCCCGGCGATTTGATCGTCGTCATCGGGGCCGAAGCCGAGCGCGACAGCGCCTGTGCCTGGCGCACGGCCGGCGCGCATGTGATCGAAGCCGGCGACGCCGAAGCGGCGCTGACCGAGCCTGACGGCACGCGCCGCGCACTCCGGTTGGCGGGCCCGCTTGCCGAAGATTGGCTGGCCGCGCTGGCGGCGTTTCTCGACTGCGGCTACGAGCCGTGCGACGCGCTCGTCTTGGCGCTTGCATGGCGTGACGGCGACGAAATGCGCAGCGACGACGCTTGGCCGGTGGATTTGTCGCGCTTTCCGCAAGCCACGGGCTTGCCGTCAGCCCCGGCGCAGCCTTTCCCCGCGTGTCCGGCTCGCCTCGGGCTGTATCCCGTTCTCCCCAGCGCGCAATGGGTCGAGCGTGTGCTCGGGCTCGGCGTGTCGACGGTGCAACTGCGTATCAAGGACGCCGCGCCCGACCGGCGTCGCTCGGAAATCGAGCAAGCCGTGGCGGCCGGCCGACGGCATGGCGCCTGTGTTTTCATCAACGATCACTGGCGCGAAGCGGCCGAAGCCGGGGCGTACGGCGTGCATTTGGGGCAGGAAGATCTCGAAACGGCCGATTTGGCGGCGATCGCGGCCTCCGGCCTGCGGCTCGGGCTGTCCACGCACGGCTACTACGAAATGTCGAGGGCGCTTCATTTTCGGCCGAGCTACCTCGCGTTCGGGGCCGTCTTTCCCACGGACACCAAGGTCGTCGCCACGGCTCCGCAAGGGCTCGCCCGGCTCGAACGCTACGTGCGGCTGCTCGGCGCGCACGTGCCGCTCGTGGCGATCGGCGGCATCGACCTCGCCCGGCTGCCCGCCGTGCTGGCGACCGGGGTGGGCAGCGCCGCGCTCGTGAGCGCCGTGACGGCCGCGGCCGATCCGGCGCGGGCCGTCGAGGCGCTGCAGCAGACCTTTGCGCTCGCGCAACGCTGAGTTGCCCCGGGGGGAACGAGCGCGGCACGACAGCGTTGCGGCTGAGGCCCTATAATTCCGCTTCCGCGTAAACGCGTAAAAGGAAAGTCCGCTTCGTGCCGCCTTCATCCTCCGAGCCCATTCTCGAGCTTCGCAACGTCGACTTCGGTTACGACGAAGACCGCCTCGTCCTTTCGAACCTGAACATGCGCTTCGAGCGCGGTCAGGTCGTGGCCGTCATGGGCGGCTCGGGCGGGGGCAAGACCACCGTGTTGCGTCTGATCGGCGGTCTCGAGCGCGCCCGCCGCGGCGAAATCGTGTTCGACGGCCAAGACGTCGGCAAGCAAACGCGCGAGGGGCTGTACGCGCTTCGCCGCAAGATGGGCATGCTGTTCCAGTTCGGCGCGCTGTTTACCGACATGTCGGTGTTCGAGAATGTGGCGTTTGCGCTACGCGAGCACACCGATTTGCCGGAAGCGCTCGTTCGCGATCTGGTCCTCATGAAACTGAATGCCGTCGGCCTGCGCGGCGCGCGCGATCTCGCGCCTTCGCAGATCTCCGGCGGCATGGCGCGGCGCGTGGCCCTCGCTCGTGCGATCGCGCTCGATCCGCAGCTCATGATGTACGACGAGCCGTTCGCCGGCCTCGATCCGATTTCGATGGGCATCACGGCGAATTTGATCCGCACGCTGAACCAAGCGCTCGGGGCGACGTCGATACTCGTCACGCACGACGTGCCCGAATCGTTCGCCATCGCCGACTACGTGTACTTCCTCGCCAACGGCACGGTGCTCGCGCACGGCACGCCGGCGCAACTGCGCGAATCGGTCGACCCGACCGTGCGGCAATTCATCGACGGGGCGCCCGACGGTCCGTTTCGCTTCCATTACCCGGCGCAAGCGACGCTTGCGGCGGATTTCGGTTTAGGGGAGCGGACATGATCAGCTCACTCGGTCATTGGGTCGTCGGCCGCATCTTGCGTACGGGCTACGCCACGCGCATGTTTTTGCGCATCGTGCTCGAAGGGCTCGCTTTGCTTCGTCGGCCGGGGCTCGTCGTCAAACAGGTGTTGTTCGTCGGCAACTACTCGTTCGTCATCATCGCGGTGTCGGGCCTGTTCGTCGGCTTCGTCCTCGGCTTGCAGGGGTATTACACACTGAACCGATACGGCTCGGAGCAAGCGCTGGGGCTGCTCGTCGCGCTCTCGCTCGTGCGGGAACTCGGGCCGGTCGTGACGGCGCTCTTGTTCGCGGGCCGCGCCGGCACTTCGCTGACAGCCGAAATCGGCCTCATGAAGGCCGGCGAACAATTGACGGCGCTCGAAATGATGGCGGTCGATCCCGTCGCCACGGTGCTCGCGCCGCGCATGTGGGCCGGCATCATCGCCATGCCGCTGCTGGCCGCGATTTTCAGCGCGGTGGGCGTGCTCGGCGGGTACGTCGTCGGCGTGCTGCTGATCGGCGTCGATGCGGGGGCGTTTTGGGCGCAGATGCAAGCGGGCGTGGACGTATGGAGCGACGTCGGCAACGGCGTCGTCAAGAGCATCGTGTTCGGGTTCGCGGTCACGTTCGTCGCGCTGTTTCAAGGCTATGAAGCCAAGCCGACGCCGGAAGGGGTGTCGCGCGCGACGACGCGCACCGTCGTCTATGCGTCGCTAGCCGTGTTGGGGCTCGATTTCCTGCTGACGGCGCTGATGTTCAGCTGAGGCCGAACCGAAGCGTTCTGCAATACACCAGCCGAGCGCGGGCCGCGGAAGGCGGCGCGTTCGGCAATTCACTATGTGTTGTCTTTTGGAATGACGATGAAAAAGACTGTTCTCGACTTCTGGGTCGGCTTGTTCGTGCTGGTGGGCTTGATCGCGGTGCTCTTTCTCGCGCTCAAGGTCGGCAACATGAGCTCGCTCTCGTTTCAGCCGACCTACCCCGTCAAGCTGAAGTTCGACAACATCGGCGGCCTGAAGGTGCGCGCACCCGTCAAGAGTGCGGGCGTCGTAGTGGGCCGCGTCGCGTCGATCGGGTTCGATACGAACACCTACCAAGCGCTCGTCACCATCGATCTCGACAAGCAATATCCGTTTCCTAAAGATACGTCGGCCAAGATCTTGACTTCGGGCTTGCTCGGCGAACAGTACATCGGGCTCCAAGCGGGGGGCGACGACCAGATGCTCAAGGCGGGCGATACGATTTCGATGACGCAGTCGGCCATCGTCCTCGAAAACCTGATCGGTCAGTTTCTTTACAGTAAGGCGGCCGATGCGGGCGGCTCGAAGGCCGCGCCCGCCCCAAGCATGCCAGCGCCCAGCGCACCGCCGGCGGCCAGTTCGCCGGCGGCGGCCAGCGCCGGTAGCTGATGAAATCAACGACAAGTGAGAGTCAACGGAGAACAATAATGCGAACCACGCGCGCCACCAACGTGACGCTTGCCTTGGCCGTGGCGGCTTTGGCCGGCTGTGCGTCCGTTCAGACGCCGACGCCGGGAGATCCGCTCGAGGGCCTGAATCGGACCGTTTTCAAATTCAACGACACCGTCGATACGTACGCGCTCAAGCCCGTCGCCAAGGGCTATAAATGGGCGGTGCCGCAGCCCGTGCGCTCGAGCGTGACGAACTTCTTCTCGAACATCGGCGACGTGTACATCGCGGCGAACGAACTGCTCGAGATGAAGGTCGCCGACGGCGTCGGCGACATCATGCGCGTCGTCATCAACTCGGTGTTCGGCGTCGGCGGCTTGTTCGACGTCGCGACCCTGGCCAAGCTGCCGAAGCACTCGGCCGATTTCGGCGTGACGCTGGGCCATTACGGCGTGCCGCCGGGGCCCTACCTGGTGCTGCCGCTGCTCGGCCCGAGCACGGCGCGCGATGCGACGGGCTTGCTCGTCGATTACTATGGCAACCCGCTCAGCTATGTTCACCCCTCGAGCGTAAGCTGGGCGCTGTACGGCGTGAATCTCGTCAATACGCGCGCGAATTTGCTGACGACGGTCGATGTGCTGTCGGCGGCTGCGATCGACAAGTATTCGTTCATCCGCAACGCCTATTTGCAGCGCCGCCGCTTCTTGATCTCGGGGTCGAACGGCTCCGACGGCTCGGACGGCGTCCCGAACTACGACGATTCGTTGCCAAAATACGACGATGGCTCGGCTCCGGACGAGGCATCGGGCGCGCAAGCCGCATCGGCGCCGGCGGGTGCCGCGTCAAGCGCGGTTCCGGCGTCCGCTCCCGCGGCGGCGGCGCCGGCGAGCGGCGCATCGGCGCCCGCTGCACCGGCAGGCGGCCCGAACGAAGGAAGCCAGACGGTTCCGGGGCAGCAATACGTGCCGCCGCCGCGCGGCGGGCTGCCGTCGATTCACCTGCCGCTCTGAGCCTACCGACGAATGCGGGGCGGTAACGATTCGAAACGTCTGTTGCCGCCCGATGTGCGACCGGCTTCGAACTTGCATGGCATCGTGTGTTCGAACTCCGGTTCCTCGAAATTTAAGGATCGATGATGAAAAAATTCTTTTGGATTGCTTTGTTTTCTTCGCTGGTGACGTTCAGTAGCGGCAGCTTCGCGCAGACGGTCGACACGAGCGCCCCTGACGCCATGATCAAGACGGTGACGGGTCAAGTGCTCGATCAGATCAAGAGCGACCCGACCATCAAGAGCGGCGACATCAATCGAGTCACGCAGGTCGTCAACGAAAAGATCCTGCCGTATACGGATTTCCGCCGCACGACGCAGCTCGCCATGGGACGCGCATGGCGCCAAGCTACGCCGCAGCAGCGCGATCAGATGGTCGAGCAGTTCAAGATGCTGCTGATTCGCACGTACGCGGGCGCGCTTTCGCAAGTGCGCGACCAAACCGTGCAGTTCAAGCCGTTCCGAGCCGATCCGGGTGCGACGGACGTCGTCGTGCGCTCGGCGGTCATGAACAACGGCCAGCCCGTCGAATTGGACTATCGCCTTTACAAGACGGCGCAGGGCTGGCGCGTGTATGACTTGAACGTGGCCGGCGCTTGGCTGATTCAGGCTTACCAGCAGCAATTTGCGGAAAAGATCAATCAGGGCGGCGTCGACGGCCTGCTGCAGTTCCTCACGCAGCGCAACGAGCAACTCGCTGCGGGCAAGCAACCGTCATGAGCGCCGAATCGAGCCGCTTTGCCGCCGGTGCGACGCTCACGCATGCGAGTGCGACGAGCGCGCTCGCGGCGGGGTTGGCCCGCATCGAGGCAGGGGCCACGGCTGTCGATTGCGGGCAGCTCGCGCAGTTCGATTCCTCCGCGCTGGCCGTGCTGCTGGCTTGGCGCCGCGCCGCTCGAGCGCGCGGCCGCTCGCTCGATATCCTCAACGTGCCGGCGGGCCTTGCGAGTCTTGCGCAGGTCTATGGTATCGACGCGCTGTTCGCGGCGCACCATTCCCCCGAGTCCGCTCCCGCCGTCGCGCCGCGCTGAGCGGCGCGTCCCGCGTGCGCGGCTTGCCGCCCACGGCGGGCCTGCGGCTTGCGGCGCCCCGATGGGCCACCCCGACTTAGCCTATAATCAACCGTTTTTCCGGGCAGCCGATCGAGCGGATCGGCACGGCGTTTCGCCGTTGGCGCGGCTCAGCGCCCATGCCCTTCCGTGTCCGAGATTGGGCGCGGTTCACGTCTAAACAAAGGCGCGCCGTCGATAAGGCCGCGCACATCCATGTCAGCGATAGAAATCCGCAACGTCAAGAAGCGCTACAAGGCGCTGCAAGCGCTCAAAGGCGTCAGCTTGACGGTCGAGGAAGGCGAGTTCTTCGGCCTGCTCGGCCCCAACGGGGCGGGCAAGACGACGCTCATCAGCATTCTGGCGGGGCTGGCCCGCGCCGATGAAGGCAGCGTGTCGGTACGGGGACACGACGTCGTGGCCGACTTTCGGCAAGCGCGGCGCGCGCTGGGCGTCGTGCCGCAAGAGCTCGTGTTCGATCCCTTCTTCACGGTGCGCGAGACGCTCCGGATCCAGTCGGGCTATTACGGGCTGCATCGCAACGACGATTGGATCGACGAGGTCATGGCCAATCTCGACTTGTCCGAGAAGGCCGATGCGAACATGCGCGCGCTCTCGGGCGGCATGAAGCGGCGCGTGCTCGTCGCGCAGGCGCTCGTGCATCGCCCGCCCGTGATCGTGCTGGATGAGCCGACGGCCGGCGTCGACGTGGAACTGCGTCAAACGCTATGGAAGTTCATCTCGCGGCTGAACCGCGAGGGGCATACGATCGTGTTGACGACGCACTATCTGGAAGAGGCCGAATCGCTGTGCGACCGGATCGCCATGCTGCGTCGCGGCGAGGTCGTCGCGCTCGATCGGACGAGTGCGCTGCTTCAGCGGTTCGCCGGCATGCAGCTGTTCTTGCGTTTCGCCGATGGCGTCCTGCCCACCGAATTGCGTTCGCTGGAGATCGATCCCGCCGCATCCGGCGCGCGTGCGCATTTGCTGCGCTTGTCGAGCTATGACGACGTCGAACGCATTCTCGCGCAATGCCGTGCGGCGGGTTGCACGTTCGAGGAGATCGATGTGCGCAAGGCCGATCTAGAGGACGTCTTCGTTCAATTGATGAACGCGCCGGAACTCGTCGAGGGACTGGCATGATGCGCCCCCACGCTCTCTATCGTTCGCTGTCGACCGGAGTTGGCGCTTTAGCGCTTACTCCGGTCTCATGCAAAGCTCGTCCCGAGGGGGCCGCTGCCGCCCACGGACGGCTTTGCAGAGCCGTCCGGCTTCGCAGGCGCGCAGCGATGCTCCGCGAATTGCCTGCTACGCCCCTCGGGGCGGCTCAGCGGGAGGCACCGTGAGCGGCTTTACCACCCTGTTCTACAAAGAGATCCTCCGTTTTTGGAAAGTGTCGTTCCAAACGGTGATGGCGCCCGTCATTACGGCGCTGCTCTATCTCACGATCTTCGGGCACGCGCTGCGCGGGCACGTCGAAGTCTATCCGGGCGTCGAATACACGAGCTTCCTGATTCCGGGTCTCGTCATGATGAGCGTGCTGCAGAATGCGTTCGCCAACAGCTCCTCGTCGCTCATCCAATCGAAGATCACCGGCAACCTCGTTTTCGTCCTGCTGCCGCCCCTCACGCACTGGGAGATGTACGGCGCCTACGTGCTGGCGGCGGTGGTGCGCGGGCTCGCCGTCGGTTGCGGCGTATTCGTCGTCACGATCTGGTTCATTCCCGTGAAGTTCGCGGCGCCGCTGTACATCGTCGCATTCGCCGTCCTCGGGTCGGCCATTCTCGGCACGCTCGGGCTCATTGCGGGCATCTGGGCCGAGAAGTTCGACCAACTCGCGGCATTTCAGAACTTTTTGATCATGCCGCTCACGTTCCTCTCGGGCGTGTTCTATTCGACGCACACGCTGCCCGATCTGTGGCGGCACGTGTCGCGGCTGAACCCGTTTTTTTACATGATCGACGGCTTTCGCTACGGCTTTTTCGGGGTGTCCGACATCGACCCTCTGACCAGCCTCGCCATCGTCGGCGGTTTTTTTGCGCTGATGGCCGCGCTCGCGATGCGCTTGCTCGCGTCGGGCTACAAGCTGCGTTACTGAATCGGAAGAAGGAGCGCCCACCATGTTGCCGACCCCCGACCAGGTCAAGCACTACATCGAAGCCGGCTTGAGCTGCCGGCATCTCGAAGTCGAAGGCGATGGTCAGCACTTTTTCGCGACGATCGTCTCCGATGCCTTCGAGGGCAAGCGCTTGATCCAGCGCCATCAACTCGTTTATGCGGCGCTCGGCGAGCGCATGCGGCAGGAAATCCACGCGCTGAGCATGAAGACGCTCACGCCGGCGGAATGGCAGAACGGATAACTCGAGACTTTTAGCGTGCGCATTACACAGGATTCACGCGACGCCGGCAGCGGCGCCGCCACGGAGGCCCGAGCGGGGCAAATCAGCATGGACAAGCTCGTCATCGAAGGCGGCCGGCCGCTGGCAGGCGTCGTGAGCATTTCGGGTGCGAAGAACGCGGCGTTGCCGATTCTTTGCGCGAGTCTCCTGACGGCCGATCCGCTCCATTTGGACAACGTTCCCGATCTGCAGGACGTGCGCACCACGCTCAAGCTGCTGGCGCAGATGGGCGTGCGCGAGACGCATTCGGGCAAAGCGCTCGTGCTCGATGCGGCGGCCGTCGACAACCCCGTCGCGCCGTACGAGCTCGTCAAAACGATGCGTGCGTCGATTCTCGTGCTCGGCCCGCTCCTCGCCCGCTTCGGGCATGCGAAGGTGTCGCTGCCGGGCGGCTGCGCGATCGGCGCGCGTCCCGTCGATCAGCACATCAAGGGCTTGCAGGCGATGGGGGCCGAGATCAGTATCGAGCACGGTTACATCGAAGCGCGCGCGAAGCGCTTGAAAGGCGCGCGCGTGATGACCGACATGATCACGGTGACCGGCACCGAGAACCTACTGATGGCGGCCGTGCTGGCCGACGGCGAGACCGTGCTGGAGAATGCTGCGCGCGAGCCCGAAGTGGGCGATCTCGCGCAGTTGCTCGTGCGCATGGGCGCGAAGATCGAAGGCATCGGCACCGATCGGCTCGTGATTCAGGGCGTCGAGACGTTGCACGGCGCGCAGCATTCGGTGATCCCCGACCGTATCGAAGCCGGCACGTTCCTGTGCGCCGTGGCGGCTGCCGGCGGCGACGTCACGCTGCAAGGCGTCCGGCCGATCACGCTGGAAGCGGTCACGATGAAGCTGCGCGAGGCCGGCGTGACGATCGAGGAAGGGGACGACTGGATTCGCGTGCAGATGGCGCGGCGTCCGAACGCCGTGTCGTTCCGTACGTCGGAATATCCGGCGTTCCCCACCGACATGCAGGCTCAGTTCATGGCCTTGAACGCGATTGCCGAGGGCACCTCGCAGGTCGTCGAAACGATTTTCGAGAACCGCTTCATGCACGTGCAGGAGCTCAACCGGCTGGGCGCGCACATCGCCATCGACGGCAACACCGCGTTGGTGACGGGGGTGGCGCGGCTCTCCGGCGCCACGGTGATGGCCACCGACTTGCGCGCGTCGGCGAGCCTCGTCATCGCGGGGCTCACGGCCGACGGCGAAACGCTGGTCGACCGCATTTATCACCTCGATCGCGGCTACGACCGCATGGAAGAAAAGCTGACGGCGATCGGCGCACGCGTACGCCGCATTTCGGACAGGCCGGCCGCCGCGGCATCGGAGAAACGCGCATGAGCACGACCCCCTCTACCACGGCGCCGCTCACGCTTGCGCTTTCCAAGGGCCGCATTTTCGAAGAAACGATGCCCCTTTTGGCGGCGGCCGGCGTGCATGTCTCGGAAGATCCCGAGACATCGCGCAAGCTGATTCTGCCGACGAGCGCGCCGAATCTGCGCGTGATCATCGTGCGTGCGACGGACGTTCCGACCTACGTCGAATACGGCGCGGCCGATTTCGGCGTGGCGGGCAAGGACGTCCTGCTCGAGCATGGCGGTTCGGGCCTATATCAGCCGATCGATCTCGACATTGCGCGCTGCCGGATGTCGGTGGCCGTCGCGGCGGGCTTCGACTATGCCAATGCGGTGCGCCAGGGCGCGCGGCTGCGCGTGGCGACGAAGTACGTGCAGACCGCGCGCGAGCATTTCGCGGCCAAAGGCGTGCACGTCGATCTCATCAAGCTGTACGGGTCGATGGAGCTCGCGCCGCTCGTGGGCTTGGCCGACGCGATCGTCGATCTTGTCAGCTCGGGCGGCACGCTGCGCGCGAACAACCTCGTCGAGGTGGAAGAGATCATGCAGATCTCCTCGCGCCTCGTGGTGAACCAAGCGGCGCTGAAACTGAAGCGCGAGGCGCTCAAGCCGTTGCTCGAGGCCTTCGAGCAAGCGTCGCGGCAGCGGACGGCGCAAAGCGTCTGACGCGGGCCGGGTCTCGCGCGCATCGCGCGCGCCGCCCGGCAAGCGCATTACCGAAACGGATACCAGCATGTCACTTACGATTCGCAAACTCGATTCGAGCGCCGCTGATTTCGATCAGGCGCTTGCCGCCGTGCTCGCATTCGAGGCGAGCGAGGACGAAGCGATCGAGCGATCGGTCGCGCAGATTTTGGCCGACGTCAAAGCGCGCGGCGACGACGCCGTCCTCGAATACACGAACCGCTTCGATCGCTTGTCGGCCGAGAGCGTCGGCGCGCTCGAACTGCCGACGAGCGAGCTCGAGGCCGCGCTCGAAGGACTCGAGCCGAAGCGCCGTGCGGCCCTCGAGGCCGCCGCTGCGCGCGTGCGCGCCTACCACGAGAAGCAGAAGATCGAATGCGGGAGCCATAGCTGGCAGTACACGGAATCGGACGGCACCGTGCTCGGCCAAAAAGTGACGCCGCTCGACCGTGCCGGCATCTATGTGCCGGGCGGCAAGGCCGCCTATCCGTCGTCGGTGCTCATGAACGCAATCCCGGCGCGCGTGGCCGGCGTGCGCGAAATCGTGATGGTCGTGCCGACGCCGGACGGCGTCCGCAACCCGCTCGTGCTGGCCGCGGCGCTCCTTGGCGGCGTCGATCGCGTGTTTACGATCGGCGGCGCACAAGCGATCGGCGCGCTCGCGTACGGCACGCAGACGCTGCCTGCGGTCGACAAAATCTGCGGGCCGGGCAATGCGTACGTGGCGGCGGCCAAGCGGCGCGTGTTCGGTACGGTCGGCATCGACATGATCGCCGGGCCGTCGGAAATCCTCGTTCTCTGCGACGGCACGACGGACCCGCGCTGGGTCGCGATGGACTTGTTCTCGCAAGCCGAGCACGACGAGCTGGCGCAATCGATCCTGCTGAGCCCCGACGAGGCGTTCATCGCGCGCGTCGAAGAGGCCATCTCCGAGCTTTTGCCGACGATGCCGCGCCGCGACGTGATCGAGCGCTCGCTCGTCGATCGGGGGGCGCTGGTCAAGGTTCGCGACATGGCCGAGGCGTGCGCGATCGCCAACCGGATCGCCCCCGAGCACTTGGAAATCTCCGCGCTCGATCCGCACCAATGGGCGAAGGAAATCCGTCACGCGGGCGCGATCTTCATGGGGCGATACACGAGCGAGAGCCTCGGCGACTATTGCGCCGGCCCCAACCACGTGCTGCCGACTTCGCGTACGGCACGTTTTTCGTCGCCGCTCGGCGTCTACGATTTCTTCAAGCGCTCGAGCGTGATCGAAGTGAGCGCCGAGGGCGCGCAAACGCTCGGCGAAATCGCGGCCGAACTCGCTTATGGGGAAGGGCTGCCGGCACATGCGCGCAGCGCCGAATATCGGATGAAGCAAGGCGGTTGAATCGAAACGATGCCCGCGCAGACCACTTTCGCCGCCCTTGCAGGGGCCTACTGACATGACGAGACCCGAAGACATCATTCGTCCCGACGTGCTGTCGATGACGACCTACGCTGTCGCCGACGCGACGGGCTACGTGAAGCTCGATGCGATGGAGAATCCGTTCACGCTGCCCGAGCCGCTCGCGGCGCAACTCGGCGACGTGCTGGCCGGCGTCGCGCTGAACCGCTACCCCGAGCCGCGGCCCGCCGCGCTCGTCGGCAAGCTCAAGCAGGTGATGGGCGTGCCGGCCGGTGCGGACTTGCTGCTCGGCAACGGTTCCGACGAACTGATCAGCATGATCGCCGTCGCCTGCGCGAAGCCTGGCGCGAAGCTGCTCGCGCCGGTGCCGGGGTTCGTGATGTATCAGATGGCGGCGAAGTTCGCGCAACTCGACTTCGTCGGCGTGCCGCACCGCTCGGATCTGACGCTCGACATCGATGCGATGCTCGCCGCGATCGACGAGCACAAACCGGCCGTGATCTACTTGGCTTATCCGAACAACCCGACGGGCACGCTGTACCCCGACGCCGACATCGAACGCATCATCGCGGCCGCGAAGGGCGGTCTCGTCGTCATCGACGAGGCTTACCAGCCGTTCGCGCAAAAGAGCTGGATCGGCCGCGTGCTCGATTACGACAACGTCGTCGTCATGCGCACGGTGTCCAAGCTCGGCCTGGCCGGGATCCGGCTCGGCTATCTGGCCGGATCGCCCGCATGGCTGAACGAGTTCGACAAGGTGCGCCCGCCGTACAACGTCAACGTGCTGACGCAGGCGGCCGCGCTGTTCGTGCTCGATCACGTCGACGTGCTCGAAGCGCAGGCGGCCCAACTGCGGGCCGAACGCGCCGCATTGGCGAGCGCGCTGGCCGCGTTGCCGGGCACGACCGTCTTCCCGAGCTCGGCCAATTTTCTGCTGGTGCGGGTGCCGGACGCCGACGCGGCGTTCTCCGCGCTGCTAAATGCGAAGGTTTTGGTCAAAAACGTGGGTAAAATGCACCCATTGTTGGTCAATTGCCTGCGTTTGACGGTCGGGGCGCCCGACGAAAACGCACAAATGCTGGCGGCGCTCAAGCTGGCGCTGAATTAAAGTCAATTCGAGGTTTTCCATGCGCGTAGCGGAAGTCTTTCGCGATACCAGCGAAACGAAGATCCGTGTGAAGATCAATTTGGACGGCACCGGCCGGCAAAAGCTGGCCACCGGTGTGCCGTTTCTCGACCATATGCTCGATCAGATCGCCCGCCATGGCCTGATCGACTTGGACATCGAGGCGCAAGGCGACCTGCATATCGACGACCATCACACCGTCGAGGACACGGGCATCACGCTCGGGATGGCCGTGGCGAAGGCGATCGGCGATAAGAAAGGCATTCGCCGCTACGGCCACGCTTATGTGCCGCTCGACGAAGCGCTTTCGCGCGTCGTCATCGATTTCTCGGGACGGCCGGGGCTCGAATTTCACGTGCCGTTCACGCGTGCGCGGATCGGCACGTTCGACGTCGACTTGTCGATCGAGTTTTTCCGCGGCTTCGTCAACCACGCGGGCGTGACGCTGCATGTCGACAATTTGCGCGGACTGAACGCGCACCATCAGCTGGAAACGGTGTTCAAGGCGTTCGGCCGTGCGCTGCGCATGGCTGTGGAGCTCGACGAACGGGCGGCGGGGCAGATTCCGTCGACGAAGGGCAGTCTCTAAAAAAAACGGCTGGACCGACGGACCGGCACGCTTCAAATGCGTGCGCCGGCTTGCGATGGATCTTCTCAAATCGTTTATTTCACTGCTGGCGCTGATCAATCCCGTTGGCGCGGTGCCGTTCTTCTTGAGTCTCACGTCGGAGCAATCCGATGCGGAGCGCCGCCGCACGATCCGCATCGCCTCGATTTCGGTGTTTTGCGTGATCGCCGTGACGACGCTGCTGGGCCAGCAGATCATCAGCTTTTTCGGCATCTCGGTCGGTTCGCTCGAAGTGGGCGGCGGCATCATCATGCTGCTCATGGCCGTCAACATGCTGAACGCGCAGGTCGGCAATGCGCGCGCGACGGCCGAGGAGCGCGACGAGGCCGAATCGAAGAACAGCATCGCGGTCGTGCCGCTCGCGATCCCGCTGCTGACGGGCCCCGGCACGATCAGCACGGTCATCGTCTATGCGGCGAACACGCACCGCTGGTACGACCGGATCGGCTTGGTGGCCATCGGGGCGGTGATCGCGGTCATTTGTTTCGGGGCGCTCAGGATGGCCGAGCCGATCGCGCGCTGGGTGGGCCAGACGGGCATCAACATCGGCACGCGGCTCATGGGTTTGATGTTGTCGGCGCTGGCGGTGGAGTTCATCGTCGACGGATTGAAGGCGTTGCTGCCTAACTTGCGCTGAAAGGCGCTGCTTGCGATGAAAAAGATTGCGATAGTGGATTACGGGATGGGCAACTTGCGCTCGGTGTACCAGGCGCTGAAGAAGGCCGCACCCGAGGCGGACGTGGCGATCGTCGATCGTCCCGAGGGAATTCGCGCAGCCGAGCGCATCGTGCTGCCGGGCCAGGGGGCGATGCCCGACTGCATGCGCTGCCTGGGCGAATCGGGGCTGCAGGACGCGGTGCTCGAAGCGTCGCGCACGAAGCCGCTCATGGGCGTTTGCGTCGGCGAGCAAATGCTGTTCGACTGGAGCGAGGAAGGCTCGACGCCGGGCCTCGCGTTGATGCCGGGCAAGGTCGTGCGGTTCGAGCTCGAAGGCCGGCTACAGGACGACGGCTCGCGCTTCAAGGTGCCGCAGATGGGTTGGAACCGCGTGCGGCAAACGCGTGCGCACCCGTTGTGGTCGGGCGTGCCCGACGGCGCATTCTTCTATTTCGTTCACAGTTACTACGTGGTTCCTGAAAACCCGGAGCACACCGTGGGAGAAACCGATTACGGCACGACGTTCACGTCGGCGGTGGCGCGCGGGAACATCTTCGCGACCCAGTTTCACCCTGAAAAGAGCGCCGATTCGGGGCTGCGCGTCTACCGCAATTTCGTCGACTGGAATCCATGAACGCGGCGCCGCCGCCGCGGGCTCATGTCCGATCGGGACGCCGGGCGAGCGGTAAGCCGAAAGACTTGTACTACACTTAGCGACACGGCTTTTCGACGTCGGGCATATTTGCGCGCCCGGCGAGAGAAGCCGCCGACATTCAACCCTCCCAGACTTCACGCGATTGCTATGCTGCTGATTCCCGCCATCGACCTCAAGGACGGTCAGTGTGTGCGCCTTAAACAAGGCGATATGGACCAGGCGACGATATTTTCCGAGGATCCCGCGGCTATGGCCCGGCATTGGGTCGAGCGCGGTGCGCGGCGGCTGCATCTCGTCGACTTGAACGGCGCGTTCGCCGGCAAGCCGAGAAACGAGGAAGCGATCCGCGCCATCATCGACGAGGTCGGCAGCGAAATCCCTGTCCAGCTCGGCGGCGGCATCCGCGACCTGGAAACGATCGAGCGCTACCTCGACGACGGCCTGTCGTACGTCATCATCGGCACGGCCGCGGTGAAGAATCCGGGCTTCCTGCAGGACGCCTGCACGGCGTTCGGCGGCCACATCATCGTCGGCCTCGATGCCAAGGACGGCAAGGTCGCCACGGACGGCTGGAGCAAGCTCACGGGGCACGAGGTCGTCGATCTGGCCCAAAAATTCGAGGATTACGGCTGCGAATCGATCATCTATACGGATATCGGCCGCGACGGGATGCTGCAAGGCATCAACATCGAAGCGACGGTGCGCCTTGCCCGGGCGGTCAAGATTCCAGTGATCGCGAGCGGCGGCCTTTCGAATTTGGCCGATATCGACGCGTTGTGCGAGGTCGAGGACGAAGGCATCGAAGGTGTCATCTGCGGGCGTGCGATCTATTCGGGCGATCTCGATTTCGCCGAGGCGCAGACGCGCGCCGACGCACTGCGCGAATCGGACGACGCCTGAGGCAAGGCACGGCACTCGCGCCGCAGGCATGGCGAGCGTGGCGGGCTGGTCAGCGGTTCCGCCGGCTCTAGCCTGTCGGCCTGTCGGCCTGTCGGCCCGTCGGTCGGTCGGTCGCAGCGCCCGAGGCGTCACGGCTTTACGCTGCCCGCAGCCGCGGGCGGTTCACTTAGCGGCATTTGCACCATCATGGCTCTAGCTAAACGCATCATCCCCTGCCTGGACGTGACCGCCGGCCGCGTCGTCAAGGGCGTCAACTTCGTCGAGCTGCGCGATGCCGGCGACCCGGTCGAAATCGCGCGCCGATACGACGAGCAAGGGGCCGACGAACTGACGTTCCTCGACATCACGGCCACGTCCGACCAGCGCGACTTGATTCTGCCGATCATCGAAGCGGTTGCGGCGCAAGTGTTCATTCCGCTCACGGTGGGCGGCGGCGTGCGCACGGTCGAAGACGTCCGGCGGCTGCTGAACGCCGGGGCGGACAAAGTGAGCATGAATTCGTCGGCCGTCGCCCGGCCCGAACTCGTGCGCGAGGCGGCGCAGAAATACGGTTCGCAGTGCATCGTGGTCGCAATCGATGCCAAGCGTGTATCGGGCGAAGGCGAGCCCGGGCGCTGGGAAGTTTTCACGCATGGCGGGCGCAAGGCCACCGGCCTGGATGCTGTGCAATGGGCCAAGCAGATGGCCGATTACGGCGCGGGCGAGATCTTGCTGACGAGCATGGACCGCGACGGCACGAAAAGCGGGTTCGATCTCGCGCTGACGCGGGCGGTGTCGGATGCCGTTCCGGTGCCGGTCATCGCCTCGGGCGGTGTCGGCGGGTTGAAGGATCTGGCCGACGGCATCGTCGACGGCCACGCCGATGCCGTACTGGCCGCGAGCATCTTTCACTATGGCGAGCACACGGTCGGCGAAGCGAAGCGCTTCATGGCCGAGCGCGGCATTCCGGTGAGGCAGTGATGGGTGCACCCGCAGACACACCCTGGCTGGACAAGGTGCAATGGGACGCGAACGGGCTCGTGCCCGTCATCGCGCAAGAGGCGGCGACGGGCGACGTGCTCATGTTCGCGTGGATGAATCGCGAAGCGCTGGCCAAGACGGTCGAAACGGGACGCGCGGTGTATTTCTCGCGCTCGCGTCAGCGGCTCTGGTTCAAGGGCGAAGAGTCGGGCCACGTGCAGCGCGTTCATGAGGTGCGGCTCGACTGCGACGAGGACGTCGTCTTGCTCAAGGTCGAGCAAGTGTCGGGCATCGCCTGTCACACCGGGCGCCATTCCTGTTTTTTCCAGAAATTCGAAGGCACGGTCGACGAGGGCGAATGGGTCGCCGTCGATCCCGTGCTGAAAGACCCCGAACAGATCTACCGATGACGCAATCCCCCCAAACGACCGCCGCCCCGACGACCGAAGACACGCTGTTGCGCCTGGCCGCGGTCATCGACAGCCGCAAAGGCGGCGACCCGGAGAGTTCCTACGTTTCTCGCTTGTTCCACAAGGGCGACGACGCGGTGCTCAAGAAAATCGGCGAAGAAGCCACCGAAGTCGTGTTGGCGGCGAAGGACGTGCGCCAGGGCGGCGCGCCGACAGCCCTCGTCGGCGAGGTGGCCGATCTTTGGTTTCACTGCCTGGTCATGCTGTCTCACTACGATTTGAGCCCCGCGGACGTCATTGCGGAACTCGAACGGCGCGAAGGAATGTCGGGCATCGAAGAAAAAGCGCTCAGAAAACGGCGCGAGCGCGAGGAAAACGGCGGCTGATGCGGGTGCGGCGCCCACGCGCCGCTACCGCGCGGCCCGCCGCCGAGCACGTGAGCGCCGCATGGGACCGGAGTCGCGCGCCCAAGCGCGAACGCCGGTCGACAGTTCTGCATGGAGACCGAAATGGACCAGCGACCGGGTACGCCCACTCCCTATCCTCTGTCCGACGCGGGGCGCGGGGGCAATCTACGCACGCTTACGCATATCCTTTACGGGCTTTACGCGCTGCATCTATTCACGGGCGGCATCTCGATCCTCGTGGGCGTCATCATCGCCTACCTCAAGCGCGACGACGCGTCGGGCACCCCGTACGAGCAGCACTTGCAGTGGCTCATTCGGACATTTTGGCTCGGGCTTGCGGGCTACGTCATCGGCGGCATCCTCGTGTTCCTGCTGATCGGCATTCCAGTTCTCACGGCCGTTTTCATTTGGATGTTGTACCGTATCGTGAAGGGGTGGCTGTACCTCTACGACAACAAGCCGCTCGAGCCGCGAGCATGGTTTTGATCGCGCGCCGCGCACTCGCTTTGCAACCAGGAACCCTATGAGTCACGACAACTGCCTTTTTTGCAAAATCGCCTCGGGCGACATCCCGAGCACGAAGGTGCACGAGGACGAGGAATTCGTCGCTTTCAAGGACATTCACCCTGCGGCAGATACGCACGTGCTCGTCATTCCACGAAAACACGTGGAAACGCTGTCCAATTGCACCGAAAGCGATGCGCCTCTGCTTGGTAAAATGATGATTCTGGTGGCGCGACTGGCCGAGCAGCTCGGTTGCGCGTACACCGGCGGCGATACGGGGTTCCGTACGGTCATCAATACGGGGCCGGGCGGTGGGCAGGAGGTCTACCATTTGCATGCGCACATCCTCGCTGGTCCGCGTCCATGGAAGCGGATGGGGTGAAGGCGGGGCGTACCCGTTTCGCATCGATCGACAGGGAGCGCACGCGCTCCGATTACGGTCGCAAGGCCGGTATTGTTTGCCGCTGCACGAGACGTGCGGTCAGGCTCGGGAGGTTCATATGGGTTCATTCAGCATTTGGCACTGGTTGATCGTGCTCTTGATCGTTGCGCTGGTGTTCGGCACCAAGCGTCTGCGCAGCATCGGCAGCGACCTCGGCAGCGCGGTGAAGGGCTTCAAGGAAGGGGTCAAGGACGCCGACACCCCGTCCTCGTCCGCGCCGTCCGACGCCGAGCGCCGCGAGTTGCCGCGTTCGGGCACGATCGACGTCGAGGCGAAGGAAAAATCGCGTTCGAACGACTACCGCTGAGCGCATCGCCTAGGGCTCCTTACATGCTCGATCTCGGACTGACCAAGATGGCGCTGATCGGTGTCGTGGCGCTCGTCGTGCTAGGGCCCGAACGGCTGCCGCGCGTCGCCCGCACGGCTGGTGCGCTGTTCGGCCGTGCACAGCGTTACATCAACGACGTGAAGGCCGAGGTGACGCGCGAGATCGAACTCGACGAACTGCGGCGGATGAAGACGGAATTCGAATCCGCCGCGCGCAACGTCGAGAACACGATTCACGACAATCTGCGCAAGCACGAAACCGAATTGAACGATGCGTTTCGCTCCGGCAGCTCCGTTTCTCCGAGCATCGCCGGGGGGGGCGCCGCGGAAGACGCCGCGGCCGATTCCGGTACGTCGGCCGACTCCGGCGGTTCGACGTGGCGCCGTCCGTCGGGAAGCGCATCGTCCAAGCGCGTCAGTTGGCGCGTCAAGCGCACTGCCGCGCCCGTCTGGTACAAGCGAGCGACGGGCCGGCGCGCCCACGTGCAATCGGGGGCCGCGCGCGTGGCGCGGTACACACCCGCGAGCATGCGCAAACAGCGGCGATTTCTTTGACACCGTCCATGCGCGTCGTCGACGGTTTTTGTCTTCCGATCCAGCGGCGCGGCGCGCGCCGTTCTCCTTGAGAGGGCCGGCGTGAGCGACCCCCAGCACAACCAAAACGAAGGCACAGAAGAGTCGTTCATCTCGCATCTCGTCGAGCTGCGCGACCGCATCATCAAAGCAGGTCTCGCCGTCATCGTCGTCTTTCTCTCGCTCGTCTACTGGGCGACCGACATCTTCAAGCTGCTGGCGCGTCCGCTGATGGAAAACCTGCCCAAGGGCGGGCGCATGATCGTGACGGACGTCACCGGCTCGTTTTTCGTGCCCGTGAAGGTGACGATGCTCGTGGCGCTCGTCATCGCGCTGCCGATCGTCCTCTACCAGATCTGGGCCTTCGTGGCGCCGGGGCTCTATCAGCATGAGAAGAAGCTCGTTGCACCGCTCGTCGGCAGCAGCTACGCGCTGTTCCTATGCGGGATGGCGTTCGCTTACTTCGTCGTCTTTCCCACCATCTTCCGCGTCATGGCGCACTACAACGCGCCGCTCGATGTGCAGATGTCGACCGACATCGACAACTACCTGAGTTTTGTCCTGTCGATGTTTCTCGCGTTCGGGGTGACGTTCGAAGTCCCGATCATCGTCGTGCTGCTCGTGCGCATGAACGTGTTGACGATCAAGAAGCTGCGCAGCATTCGCCCCTACGTGGTGGTGGGCGCGTTCATCGTCGCGGCGGTCGTCACGCCGCCTGACGTCTTCTCGCAGCTGATTCTCGCGCTGCCGCTGATCATTTTGTACGAGGCCGGGATCATCGCGGCGCGATTGATCGTCGGCAAGGACCGGCCCGTCGCGGACGAGGAAGGCGCAGCGAGCTAGACCTCTCAGCGTAGCCGCCCGTGCTGTCCGGATTTACTCTTCCGGTTGCGCGTCGCTGTTGTCGTCCTCGCTGTTGGCCTGCTTCGGCGGCGGCGGGCGCTTGCCGATCGTGACGACGACATCCATTTCCTTCTTTTTGCGCATCAGCTTGACCTTGGCCTGCGTGCCGGGCTTGATCTGCGCGATCAGATTCAAGAGACGCGTCGTATCGGTGATTTCCTCGCCGTTCACGTCGAGCAGGACATCGCCGGGCTTGATGCCGGCCTTGTCGGCCGGTCCGCCTTGCAGTACGCCCGCGACGATCGTGCCGCGCTGCTCGAGGCCGAAGGATTCGGCGATGGCGGGCGTGACGTCTTGCGGCTCGACGCCGATCCATCCTCGCGTGACCGAGCCCGTGGTGATGATGCTTTCGAGCACGCTGCGGGCCGTCGATACGGGAATCGCAAAGCCGATCCCGAGCGAGCCGCCCGAGCGCGAGTAGATCGCCGTGTTGATGCCGAGCAGGTTGCCTTTGATATCGACGAGCGCGCCGCCCGAGTTACCGGGATTGATCGGCGCATCGGTTTGAATGAAGTTCTCGAACGTGTTGATGCCGAGGTGATTGCGCCCGAGCGCGCTGATGATGCCCATCGTGACCGTCTGACCGACGCCGAACGGGTTGCCGATGGCGAGCACGACATCGCCGACGCGCGCCTGGTCCATTCGGCCAAGCGTAATCGTGGGCAGGTTCGTCATACCGATCTTCAGGACGGCGAGGTCCGTTTCGGGATCGACGCCGATGACCTTGGCGTTCGTGCGGCGGCCGTCGGGCAGGGCGACTTCGATCTCGTCTGCCCCGTCCACGACATGTTCGTTCGTTAGAATGTAGCCTTCCGAGCTGACGATGACGCCCGAACCGAGGTTCGTCGCGGTCTCGTCCTGCGGCTGCTGCTGTTGCTGATTCTTCGGATTGCCGAAGAAGTACCGAAAGAGCGGGTCTTTGGCGTGAGGATTCGGCGGCTGCGCGCCGCCCTTGCCCGAGAACACGTTGACGACGGCCGGCATGGCCTTTTGCGCGGCGTCGGCATACGACGTGGCTGTCGATCCGGAGCCGGAGCCCGGTGCGACCTCACGTAGCGCAACGATCGGGGAAGCGAGCTGCTTGCCCAATTGCCCTTGCCGCTGAAGCCACTGCGGCTTGAGCGTAACCACGATGAACATGAGTGCGAGCAGCACCGTCACCGCTTGGGCGAACAGCAGCCAGAAGCGTCTAAGCATTTGAAGAATCGAGGTTTCTATGGATCGGATCGAACTTGAATTGTACTTGAACGACATGCTCGACATCGCTCGTTTCAAGGACTACTGTCCGAATGGCCTTCAGGTCGAGGGCCGGCGGCGCATCGACAAGATCGCAACGGGCGTGACCGCGTCGCTCGCATTTCTGCAGGCGGCCACCGAATGGGGCGCCGATGCCGTGCTCGTTCACCACGGCTACTTCTGGCGCAACGAGGCGCCGCAGATCACCGGCCGCAAGTATCGCCGGCTCAAGCAGCTCATCGACAACGAAATCAGCCTGTTCGCCTATCATCTGCCGCTCGACGACCACCCGGAGGTCGGCAACAACGCCCAATTGGGCGCGCGGCTCGGGATGATCGGCGACGCGCGCTTCGGCGCCGACTCGCTGGGTTGGATGACGACGCTGCCGATGCCCATTACGCTCGCGCACTTCTCGGCGCAGGTCGAGCAGACGCTCGGCCGCGTGCCGCTGATCCTCGGCGATCCCGACGCCGAGCTTCGCCGCATCGCCTGGTGCACGGGCGGCGCCCAGGGCTATTTCGAAGCAGCTATCGATGCGGGCGCCGACGTCTATCTGACCGGCGAAATCTCCGAGCAGATCACCCATATCGCCGCCGAGAGCGGCGTCGCTTTTCTTGCTGCGGGGCACCATGCAACCGAACGCTACGGCGTGCAGGCGCTCGGCGCTCATCTGTCGGAACGGTTCGACATCGAGCATCTCTTTATCGACATCGATAATCCCGTGTGACGCAGTGCCGCAATTTCCGCGTCGCAGCGCGTGGTTTTCGGGTTTTCAATGATGCGAATCATTGGTTCGGCAATAAACATGCCGATGCAGCAAATACTTAACTGGAAAAAAGAAGAGAAAAGTGCCTGCCGGATGCGGGGAAACCCTTAAGAATCAACGCTTCGCACGCTTTTTGTCGGACGGCTCTTGTAAATGCCGACTCCATTCGCGCAAACTAGCGGCGGTGTGCGAAAAGCGGTGACGGAAAATCCAACTTAGAAGTGGGGCGTGTGATGCGAGATAAAGAAGAGGAACGCGTCGATGGCAGCCGCCGTACCTGGCTGATTGCGACGTCCGTAATGGGCGGCTTCGGAGGTGTGGCCGCTGTCGTACCTTTTGTGGACTCCTTAGAGCCATCGGCGAAAGCCAAGGCGGGCGGCGCGCCCGTCGAAGTCGACATCAGCGGTTTGAAGGCCGGCGAAATGATGACCGTTTCGTGGCGCGGCAAGCCGGTATGGATCCTGAACCGGACCGACGAGATGCTCGCCGAGGTCACGAAGGCTGACAGCGAGGTGGCCGATCCGAAGTCCAAGAACCCGTTCACCATGCCGCTGCCCGAGTACTGCAACAATGAGTACCGGGCGCGTGCCGAGCACAAGAATATTCTTGTCGTCGTCGCCGTCTGCACACACCTTGGCTGTTCGCCGACACCGCGCTTCACGCCGGGAGCGCAGCCTAACCTTCCCGATAACTGGCCCGGCGGTTTCCTGTGCCCCTGCCACGGTTCCACGTACGATCTGGACGGCCGCGTGTTCAAGAACAAGCCGGCCCCGCAGAACCTCGACGTCCCCCCCTACATGTTCACGAACAACGGCAAGACCGTCGTGATCGGTAAAGACGAGAAAGGAGAGGCGTAAATGGCGACAACGGAAAACCAAGTGGAAACGACGGGTTTGGCCGGATGGATCGACCGCCGCTTTCCGATGACCTCGACGTGGAAGGCGCACCTATCCGAATACTACGCGCCGAAGAACTTCAATTTCTGGTACTTCTTCGGCTCGCTCGCGCTGCTCGTGCTCGTCAATCAGATCGTGACGGGCATCTTCCTGACGATGAACTACAAGCCCGATTCGCAGCTTGCGTTCGCGTCGGTCGAGTACATCATGCGCGAAGTGCCGTGGGGCTGGCTGATCCGCTATATGCACTCGACGGGCGCATCGATGTTCTTCGTCGTCGTCTATCTGCATATGTTCCGCGGGCTCATGTACGGCTCGTACCGCAAGCCGCGCGAGCTCGTTTGGATTTTCGGCTGCGCCATTTTCCTGTGCCTGATGGCCGAAGCCTTCTTCGGTTACCTGTTGCCTTGGGGGCAGATGTCGTACTGGGGCGCGCAGGTGATCGTGAACTTGTTCTCGGCCATCCCGTTCGTCGGCCCCGACCTTTCGCTGTGGATTCGCGGCGACTACGTGGTTTCGGACATCACGCTGAACCGCTTCTTCGCGTTCCACGTGATCGCGATCCCGCTCGTGCTGATCGGGCTCGTGTTCGTGCACATCGTCGCGTTGCATGAGGTCGGATCGAACAATCCCGACGGCATCGAAATCAAGGCCAAGAAGGACCCGAACGGCAAGCCGCTCGACGGCATTCCGTTCCACCCCTTCTACTCGGTGCACGACTTCTTCGGCGTTTGCGTGTTCCTGATCGTTTTTGCGGCGATCATCTTCTTCGCGCCTGAGATGGGCGGGTACTTCCTCGAGGCGAACAACTTCATCCCGGCGAACCCGCTGCAAACGCCGCCCGAGATCGCCCCTGTCTGGTATTTCACGGCGTTCTACGCGATGCTGCGCGCCACGACCGACCCGTTCAAGATCGTGCTGATGATCGTGATCGGCTTGCTCGGCTTGCTTGCGCTGGCGCGTGCGCGAGGCAAGTGGCGCATCGGCCTGCCTGTGCTGGCGGCGCTCGTGATCGTCTTCATGGCGTTCACCGAGGCGAAGTTCTGGGGCGTCGTGGTGATGGGCTCGGCCGTGGTCTCGCTGTTTTTCCTGCCGTGGCTCGATCGCAGCCCGGTCAAGTCGATCCGTTACCGGCCGTTCTTCCATAAGGTCTTCTATGGCATTTTCGTGCTTGCGTTCTTGACGCTTGCCTTCTTGGGGACGAAGCCGCCTTCGCCGGCGGCGACGTTGATCGCTCAGATTTGCGTGCTGATCTACTTCGCGTTCTTCCTGGGCATGCCGTTTTGGACTCGGCTCGGCACGTTCAAGCAGCCGCCCGAACGAGTTCGGTTCAAGCCCCATTAACCGCGAGCGAGGACAACACGACATGAAGACTTGGCTGAATAAGCTCGCGCGGATCGGCGGGGCGAGCGTTCTGACGTTGGCGGCCGTACTTGGATCGGCCCATGCGGAAGAGGGTTTTCCGCTCGACCGTGCGCCCGACAACACGCACAACATCGCTTCGTTGCAGCACGGGGCGCAATTGTTTGTAAACTACTGCTTGAATTGCCACAGTGCGAAGCTGATGCGTTACAGCGCGCTCGAGCAGATCGGCATTTCCCAGAAGGAAATCGAGCAGAATCTGCTGTTTACGACCGACAAAGTGGGCAACACGATGACGGTGGCGTTGCAGCCCGACGATGCGAAGGCGTGGTTCGGCGTGACGCCGCCCGATCTGTCGGTCGAGGCGCGTGCGCGGGGCAGCGATTGGCTGTACACCTATTTGCGCAGCTTCTACCGCGACGACACGCGGCCTACGGGCTGGAACAACATGGTGTTCAACAACGTCGGCATGCCGAACGTGTTGTGGCAATTGCAGGGTGTGCGCACGGCCAAATTCGAGGACGTGACGGATACCGAAACGGGAGAGAAGACGCACCAGTTCGCGGGCTTCCAAGTCGTAAAACCGGGGACGATGTCGCGGGTAGATTATGATTCTGCCGTGGCCGATCTGGTCGCGTACTTGACTTGGATGTCCGAGCCGAGCCAGCAGACGCGCCGACAGCTTGGCGTGTGGGTGCTGATCTTCCTGGGCGTACTGACGTTTTTCGCCTGGCGGCTCAACGCGGCTTACTGGAAGGACGTCAAATAAACACGCCGTAACACGGTGTGGGGCCGGCGCAAGGGAGGGTTCGCTCCAAGAGCGAGCGCTCCGGCGTGCTGGCCCTTCAGCTTTTTGAGGAAACTTTAGACATGATGGTTTTGTATTCCGGCACAACTTGCCCGTTCTCCCAGCGTTGCCGGCTGGTGTTGTTCGAAAAGGGCATGGACTTCGAGATCCGCGACGTCGACCTGTTCAACAAGCCGGAAGACATCGCCGTGATGAATCCGTACGGGCAGGTGCCGATTCTCGTCGAGCGCGACTTGATTTTGTACGAATCGAACATCATCAACGAGTACATCGACGAGCGTTTTCCGCATCCGCAGCTGATGCCGGCCGACCCGGTGCAGCGCGCGCGTGCGCGCCTGTTCCTGCTGAACTTCGAGAAGGAGTTGTTCGTTCACGTCGGCACGCTCGAGAACGAGAAGGGCAAGGCTGCGGAGAAGAACCACGAGAAGGCGCGTTTGGCGATCCGCGATCGGCTGACGCAACTGGCGCCGATCTTCCTGAAGAACAAGTACATGCTCGGCGAAGAGTTCTCGATGCTCGACGTGGCGATCGCTCCGCTCTTGTGGCGTCTCGATCATTACGGTATCGAGCTGTCGAAGAACGCGGCGCCGCTGATGAAATACGCCGAGCGTATCTTCAGCCGTCCGGCTTACATCGAGGCGCTGACGCCCTCGGAAAAGGTGATGCGCCGGTAAATCGGGTTCGGGCGCGCGCTCGCCGTTTGGCGAGGCGAGCGGCGCGCCGGTCTCTGGACGAGGACAGTTGATGCAAGAAATTTCGACTAAGCCTTATTTGCTGCGTGCGTTGTACGAGTGGTGCACCGACAACGGTTTTACGCCGCACATCGCCGTGCGCGTGGATAACCAAACCCGCGTGCCGCGTCAGTTCGTGCATAACGACGAGATCGTGTTGAACATCAGCTTCGAGGCGACGAGCCAGCTGCAGATGGGCAACGAGTGGATCGAGTTCAGTGCGCGGTTCTCGGGCAAGGTGCATAAGATCGAAGTGCAGGTAGCGAACGTGCTGGCGATCTATGCGCGCGAGAACGGGCAGGGGATGGCGTTCCCTGTCGAGCCGGCGACGGGCGCTGCGCAAAGCGGTGGGCCTGTCGCGGAAAGCGAGGTGCAGGATGCCGATGTCTTGGAATCCGAGGCTTCGCCATCCGAGAGCGGGACGACTGAACCGGCGGCAAGCAGCGAGAGCGGGCGGCCCCCGCGCAGCGATGACGACGGCGGTAAGGGCGGCGGCGGTAAAGGCCACCTCAAGGTCGTGAAATGAAGTAGAATCGCGGTCTTACGCCGGCTTAGCTCATCTGGTAGAGCAGTTGATTTGTAATCATCAGGTGGCGGGTTCGAGTCCTGCAGCCGGCACCATATAAAACAAGGGCTTAGCTTCGGCTAGGCCCTTGTTGCATCTGCATGCTGTCAACGAACTGTCAACGCACGCCTGTAGCAGATTGGCGATGAAGTTAGACGAGCACCCGAGCTACTGATCGTTTGCCATGAACTGGCGAACCGATGGGCAATCGCCCGGGTTTCTAGCATACTAAGCTGTTGAGGGGACGCGCCAGTTGACGGTCAATATGCTTTGATTATCGACGGCGCGAAACGATAGCGCACACGGATAAGAAGAGAAATGGAAGACCTGACCGAGGAAAGCTCGCGTCATCGACGCCGGCGAGTTGAAGACGACTATTTACAGACGCTCATCGAATCAGTGACGATCGAGCAAGTCCGAGAGTGTCTGCATAACCTATCCCCTGGTAAGCGGATCGGCCTGCGCAACCGTGCGGAGGCATTCGACGCGCTGGTATCAACTGGCAAGTCCGTTGGCGACATCAAAGACGAGCTCTTATCTCTCGAAGCCCAAGCTCCATTTCGCCATTGCTTTATTACCGGAATTGATAATGAACCGGTGCGGACTCTCGTCGAAACTTTCGCCGGCACGACCATCAAGACGGACACTACCGAATTTAGGGTTGCCTACACCGTAAACTACCCTGATTGGGAGAGCATTACTGTAGAGCATGTTGTTCCGGTTCGTGAGTGGGTGAAGTCCCCTGACGGCAAAACGAAGACGCTTTCTGAGTTATCGTTGCGTCACCCGATCGTCCTTCGTCTATACAAGCGGCAAGAGGGGCCGCGAGCGTTAATCGCATCGTTTCCCGGTTTTTCTCAAGGCGGAGGCGTCAAACTCAGTGAACGGCTCAGTTACGAGGTCGTTGTTACCGAGCTTCTGAACTCGATCGCAAAAACGCTTGGCGTCGCAATTCAATCTTTTCCACTATTGCGTTGCCTCAATTTGCTTGCAGAAGGAGAGAGCCGTCGCGTGAGGATCGTGGACAGCGCCGTTCATTCGGGGGAAGCCGGCCTCGCATTTTCTTCGAGAGATACGGTGAACTCGGTGAATGACGTTGTTAAGAAATTCCTATATCCACATCTTAAAGCCGAGCTCGGGGAAAAGGTTGATGAGAGTACTTTTCATCGAGCAGTGGCAGAAGCGTTCCGTCAGTCGACATATCGCTCCATTGTGGCCTTTTGGGAGAAGGAGCAGGTCGTAACTCGTATCCAATTCTGGTCTATCGGCGCGGAATTCTTGTTCATATGGCAAGGGGCAGCCAGTACATATGGTTTGATCGAGAGTATTATTGCTCCGTTGTCGAATATTTCGCGCTCCCTCCTCAATTCAAATGAGTCCAATTTGTGGACTTGGCTGATTGAGCAGCCGGAAGGGAAGGTATTGGTGCTAGGAAATATTTGTGCAGAGCATGGCGTTTCGAAAGATGCTGTGCAATCCATCCTGCTTAACGGTGTTAATGCGGGATTGTTGGAGCCAGTATATCGAATAAGAACAGATAAATTATTGCATGAGACGCCCAATGCTTGGACGGCGGCTCTTTCATCTTTGAGTCGAATCTTTACGACTGAGAACAACGAAAAAATCGATGGGCGCAACCCTCATGCTATTGAGGTGGCGTTTAAGCGAGTTGTCGGGGGTGAGATTGATAATGCAAAATGAAGCATATGGTTTTGTTGAATTCTTGAAGGATCTCGCCACGAATAGCATTAAACCGAATGATGAGATTTATGGTTATCTCTGTCAGGTTAATGCGGTTGAGCTCGATCGATGGATTTCGCGGTTGACGAAGGTTCAAAGTGTTCAAATAAAAGGGAATTCAAAAGAAAGTAAAGCGAAGAAGGGTAAGAAGTCGCATCTCGTAGGAAAAATCTTCGAGCGCTTGGTTCGTGTGCTGCTTGACGGGTGCCCGAGTGTGTTGACTCATAACGGGAATATTCGCAGCACTATTTCTGAGATAGATTTTAATATCCAGCTCCAACCTCTTGCGCAAGCCATCCAGATGTTCCAGGGGATTGGGGTGTCGGCCATCGGCGAGGCGAAATGTGTCGAGTCCGGGCCGAAGACCGAATGGATTAACGAGTTCTCAGGCGTGCTGCAGGCTCACAATTCCAAGCTGGGTATTCTTTTTACTGCTTGTGCGCCGAGAGCATTACGATCGGAGCATCGAACAGCATTGGCGATTCATTCTGCTCACGGCTCGATCATCGTGCCGTTTGGGCTGGGACAAATATCGCAGGTGCGCCAGGGAGCAAATTTCTTGAAGCTCCTCACCGATCAGCATGCGCTGTCGATCGGCCATGTCAACGGCCTCTCCATATGAGTTCGCCTACCTGCGTTTGAGCTTATGACGAGCGCTCTCGGCAGTAGAGGGCGCGTGCAGGCGTGCGTCGCGCAGAGTTAATCTGCGCGATTCACGCCATTCAGGCCTCATTTTTTCGCCGCCTCATGGGTGAATCCGGCATCGCTTTTCGGAGGCCTTTGGGCGAGCAATGTCAGCGGATTGAGTTGGAGCTAAAGTCGAAAGTGGTGTACGGGGGAGTTGAGGCGGGAAGTTGAAGGC
>CBIHRA010000040.1:0-42946 GCA_966212325.1 uncultured Burkholderiaceae bacterium
CGAAGGCGGCCGTACCGTCGGCGCAGGTGTCGTTGCGAAGATCATCGAGTAAGCCGGAGATCGAGTACAATCGATCGTTTGGCTGTTCGCGCATTGCGCAGCACCTGTAGTACACGCAGTACCGTAGCAAAACGTGCCCGGGCTCGGGCGCGTTCCTCCCCGGAGGCACCCGAGCCCACGTTCTTTTCCTCGTACGGCGGTGCAAAACCGCCTCGCTCTTTCTAAGGAATCGCCATGCAAAACCAGAAAATCCGTATTCGCCTGAAGGCTTTCGACTATCGTCTCATCGATCAATCGGCAGCCGAGATCGTTGAAACGGCGAAGCGGACTGGTGCGATCGTTCGCGGTCCGGTGCCTCTGCCCACCCGCATCCAACGTTACGACATCCTGCGTTCGCCGCACGTCAACAAGACGTCGCGCGATCAGCTCGAAATCCGCACGCACCAACGCCTGATGGACATCGTCGACCCGACGGATAAGACCGTCGACGCGCTGATGAAGCTCGACTTGCCGGCCGGCGTGGACGTCGAAATCAAGCTGCAATAAGGTTTGCGCCGCCGTGGTCCTCGGGCTGCGGCGGTAAGTCTTTGATTGCTTGCAGAAAACGAAAGGCCTGGCTATAATGCAAGGCTTTTCGCGTATTTGCGTAAAAAGTCGGTGTCGGTTCGTGCGCGGCGATGCGGCACAAAAGCAGTGCGGCTCGCGGTCAGCGGGCCTCCTGGCACCGGCATTTTGTAAATTAGCCCCGGCCAATCGCAGTCGGGAATGGAGAAAACGATGAGCCTTGGACTCGTAGGTCGCAAGGTTGGCATGACCCGTATCTTCACGGCCGATGGGGACTCGATTCCCGTGACCGTGTTGGACGTGTCCGACAACCGAGTGGCGCAGATCAAGACCGTTGAAACGGATGGCTATACGGCCGTTCAAGTGGCATTCGGTACGCGCCGTGCATCGCGTGTGACGAAGCCGCTGGCAGGTCACCTCGCCAAAGCCGGCGTTCAAGCCGGTGAAATTCTCAAGGAATTCAAGATCGATGCCGCAAAGGCTGCCGAGCTCACCGCCGGCGCCGTGATCGGTGTCGACCTCTTCGAAGTCGGCCAAAAGATCGATGTGCAAGGCGTGTCGATCGGTAAGGGCTACGCCGGCACGATCAAGCGCTATAACTTCGGCTCGGGCCGCGCAACGCACGGTAACTCGCGTTCGCACAACGTCCCCGGCTCGATCGGTATGGCGCAGGATCCGGGTCGCGTGTTCCCCGGCAAGCGCATGACGGGTCACATGGGTGACGAAACCGTTACGGTGCAAAACCTCGAAATCGCTCGCATCGATGCCGATCGCAAGCTGCTGCTCGTCAAGGGCGCGGTGCCTGGCGCGAAGGGCGGCAAAGTTTTCGTGACGCCGGCAGTGAAGACGCGTGCCGCGAAAGGAGCGAAATAATGGAACTGAAGCTCCTCAATGCTAATGGTCAAGAAGGCGCAGGCGTGAACGCGTCGGACGTCGTGTTCGGCCGTGACTACAACGAAGCGCTGATTCACCAAGTCGTGGTGGCTTATCAAGCCAACGCCCGTAGCGGCAACCGCGCGCAAAAGGATCGCGAGCAAGTCAAGCACACGACGAAGAAGCCGTGGCGTCAGAAGGGTACGGGCCGCGCCCGCGCCGGTATGTCGTCGAGCCCGTTGTGGCGTGGCGGTGGTCGGATTTTCCCGAACTCGCCCGAAGAGAACTTCTCGCACAAGGTCAACAAGAAGATGCATCGCGCAGGCCTCTGCTCGATCTTCTCGCAGCTCGCCCGCGAAGGCCGTTTGTCGGTGGTCGAGGACATCGTTCTCGAGGCGCCGAAGACGAAGCTGCTGGCCGACAAATTCAAGGCCATGGGTCTCGAGTCCGTGCTGGTCATCACCGACACGGTCGACGAGAACCTGTACCTCGCGTCGCGCAACCTGGCCCATGTGGCCGTTGTCGAGCCGCGTTACGCCGACCCGCTGTCGCTGATCTACTTCAAGAAAGTGCTGATCACGAAGGCAGCGGTCGCCCAGATCGAGGAGTTGCTGTCATGAGCGAGATTCGCAAGAACGATCATCGTTTGATGCAGGTCCTGCTCGCGCCGGTGATCTCCGAAAAGGCGACGCTGGTGGCCGACAAGAACGAGCAAGTCGTGTTCGAAGTCGCCCCCGATGCGACGAAGCAGGAAGTGAAGGCCGCTGTCGAACTGCTGTTCAAGGTGGAAGTCGACTCCGTCAACGTGCTGAACATGAAGGGCAAGGCTAAGCGCTTTGGTCGTTTCATGGGCAAGCGCAAGGACGTGAGGAAGGCATACGTCTGCCTGAAGCCCGGCCAGGAAATCAACTTTGAAGCGGAGGCCAAGTAATCATGGCAATCGTGAAAGTTAAGCCGACCTCGCCGGGTCGCCGCGCGATGGTCAAGGTGGTCAACAAGAATCTGCATAAGGGCAAGCCGCACGCGGCGCTGCTCGAGCCGCAGAGCAAGGCTGCCGGCCGTAACAACAACGGCCATGTGACGACGCGCCACCAAGGCGGCGGTCACAAGCAACACTATCGCGTCATCGACTTCCGTCGCACGAAGGACGGCATTCCGGCCAAGGTCGAGCGTCTCGAGTACGACCCGAACCGCAGCGCGAACATCGCGCTCGTGTTGTATGCCGACGGCGAGCGTCGCTACATCATCGCGTCGAAGGGCATGACGGTCGGTCAACAACTGATGTCGGGCTCCGAAGCGCCGATTCGTGCAGGCAACACGCTGCCGATCCGCAACATCCCGGTCGGTACGACGATCCACTGCATCGAAATGCTGCCGGGCAAGGGCGCGCAAATCGCACGTTCGGCCGGCACCTCGGCGATGCTGCTGGCACGTGAAGGCACCTACGCGCAGGTTCGCTTGCGTTCGGGCGAAATCCGCCGCGTGCATATCGAATGCCGCGCAACGATCGGCGAAGTGGGCAACGAAGAGCACAGCCTGCGCCAGATCGGTAAGGCCGGTGCGAACCGCTGGCGCGGTATCCGCCCGACGGTGCGTGGCGTGGCGATGAACCCGGTCGATCACCCGCACGGTGGTGGTGAAGGCCGTACTGCTGCCGGTCGCCATCCGGTGAGCCCGTGGGGCCAGCAGACGAAGGGCTATCGCACCCGTCGCAACAAGCGCACGACGACGATGATCGTCCAGCGCCGTCACAAGCGTTAAGGAGTAGGCAATGGCACGTTCTGTAAAAAAAGGTCCGTTCTGCGACGCCCATTTGCTGAAGAAAGTTGAGGCGGCTGCAGCTTCGCGCGACAAGAAGCCGATCAAGACCTGGTCGCGTCGTTCGACGATCCTTCCTGATTTCATCGGTCTGACGATCGCCGTGCACAACGGCCGTCAACACGTTCCGGTGTACATCTCGGAAAACATGGTCGGCCACAAGCTTGGCGAGTTCGCATTGACCCGTACGTTCAAGGGTCACGCGGCCGACAAGAAGGCCAAGAAATAAGGGGCAATCAAGATGGAAGTGAAAGCAATTCATCGCGGTGCCCGCATCTCGGCGCAGAAAACGCGCCTTGTGGCTGACCAGATCCGCGGTTTGCCGGTCGACAAGGCGCTGAACGTTCTGACGTTCTCGCCGAAGAAGGCGGCGGGCATCGTGAAGAAGGTCGTGCTGTCGGCGATCGCGAATGCGGAGCACAACGAGGGCGCCGACATCGACGAGCTCAAGATCAAGAGCATCTATGTCGACAAGGCCGCCTCGCTGAAGCGGTTCACCGCGCGCGCCAAGGGCCGCGGCAATCGCATCGAGAAGCAATCCTGTCACATCACTGTGACGGTCGGGAATTAAGGGGTCATACGATGGGACAGAAAATTCATCCGACTGGCTTCCGTCTGGCCGTCAGCCGCAATTGGGCTTCGCGTTGGTACGCGAGCAACAACAATTTCGCGGCGATGTTGCAGGAAGACATCGGTGTTCGTGAATACCTGAAGAAGAAGCTGAAGAACGCTTCGGTTGGCCGCGTCGTCATCGAGCGTCCGGCGAAGAATGCTCGCATCACGATTTTCAGCTCGCGCCCGGGTGTGGTCATCGGCAAGAAGGGCGAGGACATCGAGCTCTTGAAGTCGGAGCTGCAAAAGCGCATGGGCGTGCCCGTGCACGTGAACATCGAGGAAATCCGCAAGCCGGAAACCGATGCACAGCTGATCGCCGATTCGATCACGCAACAACTCGAGCGCCGGATCATGTTCCGCCGCGCGATGAAGCGTGCGATGCAAAACGCGATGCGTCTGGGCGCGCAAGGCATCAAGATCATGAGCGCCGGCCGTCTGAACGGTATCGAAATCGCCCGTACGGAGTGGTATCGCGAAGGTCGCGTGCCCCTGCATACGCTGCGTGCCGATATCGACTACGCAACGTCGGAAGCCAAGACGACGTACGGCATCATCGGCGTGAAGGTGTGGGTCTACAAGGGCGACACGCTGGGCCGCAACGAAGCGCCGGTCGTCGAAGAAGCGCCGGAAGAAAAGCGTCCGCGCCGCAACGCACGCCCGGGCGATCGCCGTCCCCGTCGTGACGGTGAAGGTGGCGCGCCCGCAGGTGCTCGCCGTGGCGCACCGCGTCGCGGCGGCGCCGGCGGCGACGGCAAGACTGGAGAATAACGATGCTGCAACCGAAACGCAGGAAGTATCGCAAAGAGCAAAAGGGGCGTAACACCGGTATCGCGACCCGCGGCAACGCCGTGTCGTTCGGTGAGTTCGGCCTGAAGGCTGTCGGTCGCGGCCGTTTGACCGCGCGCCAAATCGAAGCGGCGCGTCGTGCCATGACGCGTCACATCAAGCGCGGCGGCCGCATCTGGATTCGCATTTTCCCGGACAAGCCGATCTCGCAAAAGCCGGCGGAAGTACGGATGGGTAACGGTAAGGGTAACCCGGAGTACTACGTCGCCGAGATTCAGCCGGGCAAGATGCTGTACGAAATGGATGGCGTATCCGAAGAGTTGGCACGTGAAGCGTTCCGTCTGGCTGCAGCGAAGCTGCCGCTGAAGACGACGTTCATCGTTCGTCAGCTTGGCGCCTAAGGAGCAAATGATGAAGGCTTCCGAACTTCACCAGAAAGACAAGGCCGAGCTCAACAAGGAGCTGTCGGACCTGTTGAAAGCGCAATTCGGCCTGCGCATGCAACTCGCGACCCAGCAGCTCACGAACACGAGCCAGCTGAAGAAGGTTCGTCGCGACATCGCACGTGTGCGGACCGTCCTGACTGAGAAGGCGAACCAGAAATGAACGATAGCGTGAAAACCTCGCTCAAGCGGACGCTGGTCGGCAAGGTCGTCAGCAACAAGATGGACAAGACGGTCACCGTGCTCGTCGAGCATCGCGTCAAGCACCCGATCTACGGCAAGTACGTCGTGCGCTCGAAGAAGTACCATGCGCACGACGATGCGAACACGTATAACGAGGGCGACCTCGTCGAAATTCAGGAAACGCGTCCGATCTCGAAGACGAAAGCCTGGACCGTGTCCCGCCTTGTCGAAGCCGCTCGTGTGATCTAAGGCTAGCGGCCCGTAGTAGAAGTCGTTGAAATCGCAGTAGATTTCGCTTGCAAGACCGAGATTGTTTGATATAATCTCGGTCTTCCCTCTTTATGGGATCCGTTGCGGGCGAAGTGGAAGGGAAGCGGAAGGGCGCCAGCCCACTCCGGACGAATCACTCGATTGCGATGGCGGTTTCGTTGCCGTCGCTGCTGTTCTAACCCAAGCAGCCAAGCAGCTAGATAGTCACAGTGGCGCGGCTGACGGGACCAAGACTGACCGACTGAACCATGGTGGTGCAGGCGGATTAAGTTGGGAAAGATAAACCATGATCCAGACCGAATCTCGGCTTGAAGTGGCCGACAACACGGGTGCACGTGAAGTCATGTGCATCAAGGTGCTCGGCGGCTCGAAGCGTCGTTATGCCAACATCGGCGACATCATCAAGGTGACCGTCAAAGAGGCAACGCCGCGCGGGCGCGTGAAGAAAGGCGAAATCTACAACGCCGTGGTGGTTCGCACCGCCAAGGGCGTGCGTCGCCAAGACGGCTCGCTGATCAAGTTCGACGGCAATGCTGCCGTCCTGTTGAATACCAAGCTCGAGCCCATCGGCACCCGCATTTTCGGGCCGGTCACGCGTGAGTTGCGTAGCGAACGGTTCATGAAGATCGTTTCGCTCGCGCCGGAAGTGCTGTAAGGAGTCGCGATGAATAAGATTCGCAAGGGTGACGAAGTCGTCGTCATCACCGGCAAGGACAAGGGTAAGCGCGGTGTCGTGCTCGCCGTCGCCGATGATCGTGTGACGGTGGAAGGCATCAATCTCGTCAAGAAACACGTCAAGCCGAACCCGATGAAGGGTACGACGGGTGGTGTGGAAGCGAAGACGATGCCGCTGCACATTTCGAACGTCGCGCTCGTCGACGCGAATGGCAAAGCCTCGCGTGTGGGCATCAAGGTCGAGGACGGCAAGAAAGTGCGCTTCCTGAAGACGACCGGTGCCGTGCTGAGCGCCTGACGCTGCGGAGTATAAAAATGGCTCGTTTGCAAGAGTTTTACAAAGAGAAGGTCGTTCCCGGCCTCATCGAGAAGTTCGGCTACAAGTCGGTGATGGAAGTGCCGCGCATCACCAAGATCACCTTGAACATGGGTCTTGGCGAAGCCGTTGCTGACAAGAAGATCATCGAAAACGCCGTCGGCGATTTGACGAAGATCGCAGGTCAGAAGCCTGTCGTGACGAAGGCTCGCAAGGCAATTGCGGGCTTCAAGATCCGTCAAGGCTATCCGATCGGCGCGATGGTCACGCTGCGCGGCCAAGCGATGTACGAATTCCTCGATCGTTTCGTCACGGTGGCCCTGCCGCGCGTGCGCGACTTCCGTGGTGTGTCGGGTCGTGCGTTCGACGGTCGCGGCAACTACAACATCGGTGTGAAAGAGCAGATCATTTTCCCCGAAATCGACTACGACAAAATCGACGCGCTGCGTGGGCTGAACGTCAGCATCACCACGACCGCGAAGACCGACGAAGAAGCCAAGGCACTGCTCGCCAGCTTCAAGTTCCCGTTCAGAAACTGAGGTTACCGTGGCTAAACTGGCACTGATCGAACGTGAAAAGAAGCGCGCCCGCCTGGCTGCGAAGTTCGCGCCGAAGCGCGAAGCGCTGAAGGCGATCATCGACGACCAATCGAAGTCGGAAGAAGAGCGCTATGCAGCTCGCCTCGAGCTGCAACAACTGCCCCGCAATGCGAACCCGACGCGCAAGCGCAATCGCTGCGCCATCACGGGTCGTCCGCGCGGCACGTTCCGCAAGTTCGGACTTGCGCGTAACAAGATTCGCGAAATCGCATTCCGCGGCGAGATCCCCGGCCTGACCAAGGCGAGCTGGTAATAGGAGAAACATAAATGAGCATGAGTGATCCTATCGCCGATATGCTGACTCGCATCCGCAACGCGCAGATGGTCGAGAAGGTAACGGTGGCGATGCCGTCGTCGAAGGTCAAGGTGGCGATTGCCCAAGTCCTGAAGGACGAAGGTTACATCGACGACTTCGCCGTGAAGTCGGAAGGCGCGAAGTCGGAATTGAACATCGCGTTGAAGTACTACGCCGGCCGTCCGGTCATCGAGCGCCTCGAGCGCGTCTCGAAGCCTGGCCTGCGCGTGTACCGCGGTCGCAACGAGATTCCGCAGGTCATGAACGGCCTCGGCGTGGCGATCGTTTCGACGCCCAAGGGTGTGATGACCGACCGCAAGGCCCGCGCCAATGGCGTCGGCGGCGAAGTCATCTGCTACGTCGCTTAACGCCGAAAGAGGAGAAGAAACATGTCTCGAGTAGGTAAAAGCCCGGTCGCGCTCTCTGGCGCCGAAGTGAAAGTCGAAAACGGCTTCATCACGGTGAAGGGCTCGCTCGGCACGATTTCGCAACCGCTGAACAAGCACGTGAACATCGTCGTCGACGGCGGGTTCCTGAAGTTCGAGCCGATCGGCGAAAGCCGCGAAGCCATTGCGATGTCCGGCACGATGCGCGCGATCGTCGCGAACATGGTGCACGGCGCGACGAAGGGTTTCGAGCGCAAGCTCACCCTCGTGGGCGTCGGCTATCGTGCCCAAGCGCAAGGCGACAAGCTGAACCTGTCGCTGGGTTTCTCGCACCCCGTGGTGCACCAAATGCCGGAAGGCGTGAAGGCTGAAACCCCGTCGCAAACGGAAATCGTGATCAAGGGGATCGACAAGCAGAAAGTCGGCCAAGTCGCTGCCGAAGTGCGCGGCTATCGTCCGCCGGAGCCCTATAAGGGCAAGGGCGTGCGCTATGCCGACGAGGTGGTGATCCTCAAAGAAACGAAGAAGAAGTAAGGGTGCGCAATCATGGATAAGACTCAATCTCGCCTGCGCCGCGCTCGTCAGACGCGTATCAAGATCGCCGAATTGCAGGTCGCGCGCCTTGCCGTGCATCGCACGAATACGCACATCTACGCGCAAGTGTTCTCGCCTTGCGGCACGAAAGTGCTCGCCAGCGCATCGACGCTCGAAGCGGAAGTGCGTGCGCAATTGGCCGACCAATCGGGCAAGGGCGGCAACATTGCCGCCGCTACGCTGATCGGCAAGCGGATCGCTGAAAAAGCCAAGGCTGCCGGCGTCGAATCCGTCGCCTTCGATCGCTCGGGCTTTCGCTACCATGGCCGCGTGAAAGCGCTGGCCGATGCGGCGCGCGAAGCCGGGCTCAAGTTCTAAGGGAAGGAATTCGTCATGGCAAAGATGCAAGCGAAAGTTCAGGCTGACGAACGCGACGACGGCCTTCGCGAAAAGATGATCTCGGTCAATCGCGTGACCAAGGTGGTGAAGGGCGGCCGTATTCTCGGCTTCGCCGCACTGACCGTGGTCGGCGACGGTGACGGCCGAGTGGGCATGGGCAAGGGCAAAGCGAAGGAAGTGCCCGTTGCCGTGCAAAAGGCAATGGAGCAAGCCCGCCGCAACATGTTCAAGGTGCCGCTGAAGAACGGTACGTTGCAGCATGAAGTGCACGGTAAGCACGGCGCGTCGATGGTCCTCCTCGCTCCGGCGAAGGACGGTACCGGCGTGATCGCCGGCGGCCCGATGCGCGCGGTGTTCGACGTGATGGGCGTCCAAAACGTCGTCGCGAAGAGCCACGGTTCGACGAACCCGTACAACCTCGTGCGTGCCACGCTCGACGGGCTGCGTAAGCAGTCGACGCCGGCTGACATCGCTGCGAAGCGCGGCAAGTCGGTCGAAGAAATTTTGGGCTAAAGCCTAGGTGGTCACCATGTCTGATAAAACTGTCAAGGTTCAGCTCGTCAAGAGCCTGATTGGGACCCGCGAATCGCACCGTGCAACGGTGCGCGGCCTGGGCCTGCGCCGACTCAACTCGGTCAGCGAACTGCAAGACACGCCCGCCGTGCGCGGCATGATCAACAAGGTTTCGTACCTTGTTAAGGTCATCGGCTAACGCGGACCAGGGACTCGAGGAGTTGAATATGGAATTGAACAATCTGAAGCCCGCCGCGGGCGCCAAGCACGCGAAGCGTCGCGTCGGCCGCGGTATCGGCTCCGGTCTGGGCAAGACGGCCGGCCGTGGTCACAAGGGTCAGAAATCGCGTTCGGGCGGCTTTCACAAGGTCGGCTTCGAAGGCGGTCAAATGCCTCTGCAACGTCGCCTGCCGAAACGCGGCTTCACGTCGCTGACGAAGGAATTCGTCGGTGAAGTGCGCCTCGCCGATCTGCAAGCCCTGCCCGTGGACGAAGTGGATCTGCTCGCACTCAAGCAAGCAGGCCTCGTCAACGAACTGACGAAGAGCGCCAAGATCATCGCCACGGGCGAAATCTCGCGCAAGATCGTCGTGAAGGGCCTCGGTGCGACGAAGGGCGCCCGCGCCGCGATCGAAGCGGCCGGCGGCTCGTTCGCCGAGTAAGCGGCTTTTTGATCGCGTGAGAAGCCGATTGCCGTCAATGGCATTTGCATCGGAGAAGGTACTTGGCTAACAGCCCGAGTCTCGCAAAAACCGGTCGAAGCACGGCGAAGTTCGGCGACCTGCGCCGGCGTGCAGTCTTTCTGCTGCTGGCGTTGGTCGTCTATCGCATCGGCGCGCACATTCCGGTGCCGGGCATCGACCCGGATCAGTTGGCGAAGCTGTTCCAGAGCCAATCGGGCGGCATCCTAGGCATGTTCAACATGTTCTCGGGTGGCGCACTGTCGCGGTTCACGATTTTCGCGTTGGGGATCATGCCGTACATCTCCTCCTCGATCATCATGCAGCTGCTCGCGATCGTGTCGCCGCAGCTCGAAGCGCTGAAGAAGGAAGGGCAGGCCGGCCAACGCAAGATCACGCAGTACACGCGGGTCTTCACGGTCGTGCTGGCGACGTTTCAAGCGTTCGGTATCGCCGTCGCGCTCGAAAATCAGCCGGGCCTCGTGATCGATCCCGGCATGGTGTTTCGCCTGACGACGGTCGTGACGCTCGTAACGGGCACGATGTTCTTGATGTGGCTCGGCGAGCAAATCACGGAGCGCGGTCTGGGCAACGGGATTTCGATCATCATCTTCGGCGGGATCGCGGCGGGTTTCCCGAACGCGGTTGGCGGGCTCGTCTCGCTGGTGCAGTCGGGTTCGATGCATCCGTTCACGGCGATCGTCGTGGTGGCGCTGATCGCGGCGGTGACGTATCTCGTCGTGTTCATCGAGCGTGGCCAACGCAAGATCCTCGTGAACTACGCGAAGCGCCAGGTCGGTAACAAGATTTACGGTGGACAGTCGTCGCATCTGCCGCTCAAGCTGAACATGTCGGGCGTGATTCCGCCGATCTTCGCATCGTCGATCATCCTGTTCCCGGCAACGATCCTGAATTGGTTCAGCTCGGGTTCGCGCGGCAACTGGGCTACCGACACGCTGCATAACGTGGCCGAGGCGTTGAAACCCGGCCAGCCTGTTTACGTGTTGCTGTACGCGTTGGCGATCGTGTTCTTCTGCTTCTTCTACACCGCACTGGTGTTCAACAGCAGGGAAACGGCCGACAACCTGAAGAAGAGCGGTGCTTTCGTTCCGGGTATCCGCCCCGGCGACCAGACCGCGCGTTATATCGACCGCATCCTTACGCGTCTGACGCTGGCCGGTGCGATCTATATCGTGTTCGTCTGCTTGTTGCCCGAGTTTTTGGTGCTGCGCTGGAACGTACCGTTTTATTTTGGCGGAACGTCGCTGCTGATCATTGTCGTCGTCACGATGGACTTCATGGCGCAGGTGCAGTCGTACGTTATGTCGCAACAGTATGAGTCGTTGCTCAAGAAGGCGAACTTCAAGGGCAGCAACATCCCGATGCGTTGAAAGGACTTATGGCCAAAGACGATGTAATCCAGATGCAGGGCGAGGTCATCGAGAACCTGCCCAATGCTACCTTCCGCGTGAAGCTGGAAAACGGCCATGTCGTGTTGGGGCATATCTCCGGGAAGATGCGGATGCACTACATCCGTATCCTGCCGGGCGACAAGGTGACGGTTGAGTTGACGCCTTACGATCTGTCGCGTGCGCGGATCGTGTTCCGGGCGAAGTGATTTGAAAAAAGGGTAATATCATGAAAGTGATGGCATCGGTTAAGCGCATTTGCCGCAATTGCAAGATCATCAAGCGCAAAGGCGTCGTGCGCGTGATTTGCAGCTCTGATCCGCGCCACAAACAGCGCCAAGGCTGAACGCCGCGCTTTTGCTTGCGCTTTTTGTTTGAGGAAAAACAATGGCTCGTATTGCAGGGGTGAACATCCCGAACCACCAGCACACCGTGATCGGCCTGACGGCGATCTACGGCATCGGCCGCACGCGTTCGCAACAAATTTGCGAAACGGCTGGCGTCGCTGTGAACAAGAAGGTCAAGGACCTGACCGACGCGGATCTCGAAAAGCTGCGTGAAGAAGTCGGCAAGTTTGTCGTCGAAGGCGATCTGCGCCGTGAAGTGACGATGAGCATCAAGCGTCTGATGGATCTCGGCTGCTACCGTGGTGTGCGTCATCGCAAGGGCCTGCCCCTGCGTGGCCAACGTACGCGTACGAATGCGCGTACGCGCAAGGGTCCGCGCCGCGCTGCCCAATCGCTGAAGAAATAAGCGCGACTGACAGTTACAGGAAAACGTAATGGCTAAGGCTTCGAACAACACCGCGGCGCAACGCGTTCGCAAGAAGGTCAAGAAGAACGTCGCCGAGGGCGTGGTTCACGTTCACGCGTCGTTCAACAACACCATCATCACGATCACCGATCGTCAAGGCAACGCGCTTGCCTGGGCGACGTCGGGCGGTCAGGGCTTCAAGGGCTCGCGCAAGTCGACGCCGTTCGCCGCGCAGGTTGCTGCGGAGTCGGCCGGTCGCGTGGCGATGGAATACGGCGTGAAGAACCTCGAAGTGCGGATCAAGGGTCCCGGCCCGGGTCGCGAATCGGCGGTGCGCGCATTGCATGGTCTTGGCATCAAGATCACGGCGATCTCCGACGTAACGCCCGTCCCGCACAACGGCTGCCGTCCGCCGAAGCGCCGTCGCATCTAAGACGAGCGCCTGTATGACGCCTGTTGGCGCCTTGGTGCGCCAACAGGCTATTTGCGCATGATCGTTTGACTAAGCCCACCGTTCGGCCCGAGCCGGGTACGGACTAGCGCGGACGCGAGTCTGCGTGACTAAACACAGAAGGAATGCAAAGTGGCACGCTATACCGGCCCTAAAGCCAAGTTGTCCCGCCGTGAAGGCACCGACCTGTTCCTGAAGAGCGCACGCCGCTCGCTCGCCGACAAGTGCAAGCTCGACAGCAAGCCCGGCCAGCACGGCCGCACGTCGGGCGCGCGTACGTCCGACTACGGCACGCAGCTGCGCGAGAAGCAGAAAGTGAAGCGCATCTACGGCGTGCTCGAGCGTCAATTCCGCCGCTACTTCGCCGAAGCCGATCGCCGCAAGGGCAACACGGGTGAAAACCTGCTGCAGTTGCTCGAGTCGCGTCTCGACAACGTCGTCTATCGCATGGGCTTCGGCTCGACGCGCGCCGAAGCGCGCCAGCTCGTCAGCCACAAGGCGATTACGGTGAACGGCGTGGTCGCGAACATCCCGTCGCTGCAAGTGAAGGCCGGCGACGTCGTCGCCGTGCGCGAGCAAGCCAAGAAGCAAGCACGCATTCTCGAAGCGCTGTCGCTTGCCGAGCAAAGCGGCATTGCTAGCTGGGTTGCGGTCGACGCGAAGAAGTTCGAAGGCACGTTCAAGCAGATGCCGGAACGTAGCGACATCGCCGGCGACATCAACGAAAGCCTGATCGTCGAATTGTATTCGCGCTAATCGGATTTACGGCCGGGGTACCTCGATTGCGTTGCGCAAGGGGGCACCTCGGCTGTTTATTTTCAGGGTGTTACCGGTCAGCCTTATCGGTGTAACGAGCCGAGGGTATTGAAAAGGAAAACCTATGCAAACCAGTTTGTTGAAGCCCAAGATCATCGCCGTGGAATCGCTTGGCGAGAGCCACGCGAAAGTGGTCATGGAGCCGTTTGAACGCGGCTATGGCCACACGTTGGGCAATGCGCTTCGGCGCGTCCTGCTGTCGTCGATGGTCGGCTATGCGCCGACCGAAGTGACGATCGCAGGCGTCGTGCATGAGTACTCGACGATCGATGGCGTGCAGGAAGACGTCGTCAACCTGCTGTTGAACATGAAGGGCGTCGTGTTCAAGCTGCACAACCGCGACGAAGTGACCGTCACGCTGCGCAAGGAAGGCGAAGGCGTCGTCACGGCACGCGACATCGAACTGCCGCACGACTGCGAGGTCATCAACCCCGATCACGTCGTCGCTCACCTGTCGAAGGGCGGCAAGCTCGACGTGCAGATCAAGGTCGAGAAAGGGCGCGGCTATGTGCCCGGCAACGTGCGCCGCTACGGCGAGGAAACGGCCAAGATCATCGGCCGTATCGTCCTCGATGCGTCGTTCTCGCCGGTTCGCCGTGTGAGCTACGCAGTGGAAAGCGCGCGTGTCGAGCAGCGTACCGACCTGGACAAGCTCGTCATGAACATCGAGACCAACGGCGTCATCTCGCCCGAGGAAGCGATTCGTCAATCGGCGCGTATCCTCGTCGACCAACTGGCCGTGTTCGCGGCGTTGGAAGGCACGGAAGCCGCTGCCGAAGCGCCGTCGCGTGCGCCGCAGATCGATCCGATCCTGCTGCGTCCGGTCGACGATCTCGAGTTGACGGTGCGTTCGGCCAACTGCCTGAAGGCCGAAAACATCTACTACATCGGCGACCTGATCCAGCGTACGGAAAACGAGCTGCTGAAGACGCCGAACTTGGGTCGCAAGTCGCTCAACGAGATCAAGGAAGTGCTTGCTTCGCGCGGCTTGACGCTCGGCATGAAGCTCGAAAACTGGCCGCCGGCCGGTCTCGACAAGTAAGGGCGCGCGGGGCGGCTGCGCCCCGCGCATCTGGCGAAGGCGCGGAGTTTCCTTTAGAATCCGCGTCTTGTCTTTTTTATACCGGCCCGTGTCCAAGCCCCCGTTCCGGGCGGCGTAGAGACGATAGAAGAGCTGGACCAAAACTTCGAATCAAGGAACTGAAATGCGTCACCGTCATGGTCTGCGGAAACTGAACCGCACGAGCAGCCACCGTCTGGCAATGCTCCGTAACATGTCCAACTCGCTCATCGAGCACGAAGTCATCAAGACGACGCTGCCGAAGGCGAAGGAACTCCGTAAAGTTGTCGAGCCGCTGATCACGCTCGGCAAGAAGCCGTCGCTCGCGAATCGTCGTCTGGCGTTCAACCGCCTGCGCGATCGGGATTCGGTGGCGAAGCTGTTCGACGTCCTGGGTCCGCGTTTCGCGAACCGTCCGGGCGGCTACCTCCGCATCTTGAAGTTCGGTTTCCGCGTCGGCGACAACGCGCCGATGGCACTGGTCGAGTTGCTCGATCGTCCGGAGCCGGTGGAAGCGGAAGAAGCGCAAGAAGCCGAATAAGCTAAAAAGCGCGTGCAAGCGCGCTCATCGGCTTTCGAAGAAAAAGGGTCAGGCGTGAGCTTGGCCCTTTTTGCATTCGCGGCATCTTTTTGCGACAGGGGCCGGGCCGGCACGTACGGCGACATCGTGTCGCACGCGTGGAGCGGGGCGGCGGGAGCCGCACGGGCGGCGACATCGCGCTCGGTGATACGATAACGACGTACCGCATTGCTCGAGGTGAAAACTGCCGTGCCCCCGCCTGTCGTGCTCATGTTGACGACCGTGACTGACGCCCCTTCGGCGCAACAGCTTGCCCAACGCGTGCTCGACGCGCGCCTGGCGGCATGCGTCACCGAACTCGGGGCCGTGCGCTCGCATTACCGTTGGAAAGGGCAGCTCGAAACGGCAGACGAAATACAATTGCTGTTCAAAACGAGCGCTGTGCGCGCCCTAGAACTCGAGCAATTCATTCTTGCCAACCATCCCTACGAGACCCCTGAACTGCTCTCGTGGCAAGCCACCGCATCCACTGCATACGCGGCGTGGGTGGAGGCCGAAACGCAACGACCAACGCATGTTTAAACCGCTTTTCGATCCGACGCGCTATGTCGCGCGTTTGATATTGCTCATCGTCGCGTGCGTCGGTTTAGGAACGGGGCTCGCAAGCGTAGCGCACGCCGACGATTTTCTAGACCCGTCCGTTGCATTTCGCTTTAGCGCCGACGAGCAACCGCATGAAGTCGATGTCCATTTCAAGGTCGCCGACGGCTACTACCTGTATCGCGAACGCTTCCAGTTCGCCGTCAAAGGCGGCACGGCCACCCTCGGCGCGGCGCAACTGCCGGCGGGCCACGTCAAGTTCGATCCCACGTTTCAAAAGGACGTCGAAACGTATCGAGGCGACTTGACCGTTCGCGTGCCCGTCCAGAGGGCATCGGGCCCGTTCGATCTTGTCGTCACATCGCAGGGTTGTGCTGACGCCGGCATCTGCTACCCGCCGGCGGAGCACGTCTACCACGTCAGCGGGGCGGCGTTGGGTAGCGCAGGGGCGGCGGCGCAAGGCGCGTTGACGGGCAGCGGCGACCGGCTCTCGTGGTACGAGCGCGTCACGAGCGCCGACTACGCTCGAACGCTGCTCCAGGGCGGCAGTTTCGCGGCGACGGTGGGTCTCTACTTCCTGGCGGGCCTCGTTCTGAGTCTGTTGCCGTGCTCGTATCCGATGATCCCGATCATCTCGGCGATCATCATCGGGCAGGGCGGGAAAGTGACGCATGCGCGCGGGTTCACGCTGTCTTTGGCTTACGTTGTCGGCATGGCGCTGGTTTACACGGTGCTCGGCATTGCGGCGGCGCTTATTGGCCAGTCGCTGGGCGCGTGGCTGCAAAACCCGTGGGTGCTTGGCCTCTTCGCCGCGTTGCTGATCGTTTTCGCGCTCATGCTGATTGCCGGCGTCGATCTTGTCCTGCCGCAGCGTTGGCAGGATCGCGTGTCGCAGGCGTCCAGCGCTCGCTCGGGCGGCACGCTCGCCGCGGTCGCTGCAATGGGCGCGCTCTCCGCGCTTGTCGTCGGGGCATGCATGACGGCGCCGCTTTTCGCGGTGCTCGCATTCATCGCCCATACGGGCAACGCCGTGCTCGGTGGCGCAGCGCTGTTTTCGATGGGGCTCGGGCTCGGCGTGCCGCTTCTGATCATCGGGCTTGGCGCAGGCACGCTATTGCCCCGGGCCGGGGCTTGGATGGGCGGCGTCAAGGTCTTCTTCGGCGTGATGCTCCTTGCCGCGGCGCTGTGGATCGTGTGGCCCGTGTTACCTTCACCGGTGCAGATGCTGCTCGCGGCGCTTTGGCTGCTGATCGCCGCAGCCGCGCTCGGGCTGTTCACGCCCAACGCCGGTGGGCCTTCGGTCTGGCGCCGGCTGGGGCGTGGCGTCGGGGCCGCGCTCGCCATTTGGGCCGCGGCGCTGCTCGTCGGGCTCGCCGCGGGTTCGGTCGATCCCGTGCGTCCGCTTGCCGTGCTGGCGGCGCGTGCTGCTACGCAGCCCGGCACGCAACCGGGCGCGGCGACTGTCGCGTCACTCGAGCAGCCGGCTTTCATCCCGGTCAAATCGCTCGCGGGTCTCGATGCACGGCTAAAGGCCGGCGGTCACCCGGCTATGCTCGATTTCTATGCCGACTGGTGCGTGAGCTGCAAAGAAATGGAGCGGTTCACCTTCTCCGATAAACGGGTCCAGGCGCGCTTGGCGCAACTGCAGTTGCTGCGGGCGGACGTCACGGCGAACAACGCCGACGACCAAGCACTGCTGAAGCGGTTCGACCTTTTCGGGCCGCCCGGCATCATCTTCTTCGATCCGTCGGGAAGGGAAGTGCTCCGGGTGGTCGGCTATGAATCGGCCGACACGTTTCTGCGACGGCTCGATCGCGTCGCACCGTCGCTCCAATCGTGAATCGGAAGCTGGCCCATCATCTAGCTTCCCCCTTATCCTGGACTCATCTCGCGAGCCCTGTCAGTCGATGACGGTCCGCCGTCGTAGCGAACCGTCACTGGGCCGTTTAATGACAACGCACTAATGCTTAGCGTTGCGACCTCAGCAATCGCGCCGCATCGAGCGCGAAGTAGGTCAGCACCCCATCGGCGCCCGCCCGCTTGAAGGCAAGCAGCGATTCCATCATCACCTTGTCGTGGTCGAGCCACCCGTTTTGAGCGGCCGCCTTGAGCATCGCGTACTCGCCGCTGACTTGATAAACGTAAGTCGGGAAACGGAACTCGTCTTTGACCCGGCGGACGATGTCGAGGTACGGCATGCCCGGCTTGACCATGACCATGTCGGCGCCTTCGTCGATGTCGAGGCGCACTTCTCGCAGCGCCTCATCCGAGTTGGCCGGATCCATCTGATACGTCATCTTGTTGCTTTTGCCCAGATTCGTCGCCGAGCCGACGGCGTCGCGGAACGGGCCGTAGAACGCCGACGCGTACTTTGCGGCATAAGCCATGATGCGCGTATGGACATGCCCCTCGCTTTCGAGCATTTCGCGCAGCGCGCCGATCCGCCCGTCCATCATGTCCGACGGCGCAACGATGTCGACGCCCGCTTCGGCCTGCGCGCGCGCCTGCTCGACGAGGATTTCGACGGTCTCGTCGTTGATGACGTAGCCCGATTCGTCGAGCACACCGTCTTGACCATGGCTCGTGTACGGATCGAGCGCCACGTCGGTCAGCACACCGAGTTCGGGGAAGCGCTGTTTGAGTTCCCGAACGGCGCGCGGAATCAGCCCCTCCGGATTCGCCGCTTCGCGACCGTCGGGCGTTTTCAAGGAAGGTTCGATCGCCGGGAACAGCGAGAGCACCGGCACGCCGAGCTCGACGCACTGCTCGGCCACGTTCATCAGCACGTCGACCGACACACGGTCGACGCCCGGCATCGACGGCACGGATTGCCTGACATTGCCGCCTTCGACGATGAAGACGGGGTAGATGAGGTCGTTCGTCGTCAGCACGTTTTCGCGCATGAGACGGCGCGAGAAATCGTCTCGGCGCATACGGCGCGGGCGGTGATGCGGATAGAAACTCATAGGGGAGAAATCGCTGTCGAAGTGGCGGAAAACGCCGGGTGCGCCGGCGCAAAAACTTTTGCAAACAATGGTATATGATAGCGATCGAGCGAAGCGGGTGTGGCCGAAGGGCGCACGCCGCAGAGCTCCCCGCTTCTCCTCCCTGAGCGGGTGCCTGTCGTTTTTCGATTAGGCTGTTTAACCCGCCGACGTTCGGCGGGTTTTTTTATGTGCGGTTCTTCGTGGTTTTGCGCCATCGATGCCGCGGCGATACGCCGCATCGGGCCGCTGGCCCATTCGGCGGCGTGCCGAAATACCGCACGGTCGGCGCTCAATCGCAGCAGGGCCGCAGCTCGCTTTCGATCGAGTTCATCGGCCCGAGCGCAGCGGCCGAGATGCTTCAACCCTTGATGCCGTCGCCCTGCGGCTCGCCTGCATCGGCAGCCAACCAACCTTCGAGGCGCGCGTGCGCTTCGTCGAGACCCACCCGCTTCAACGCTGAAAATAGTTGCGCCGTGAGCTCGCCGGCATAACCGGCCGCGCGATACTCCGCGAAACCCTTTTCGGTCGCGCGCAACGCGTTGATGCTCTCCTGACGCGTCAGTTTGTCGCACTTCGTCAGGAGCGTGTGAATCGGCTTGCCCGTCGGGGCGAACCATTCGATCATTCGTCTGTCGAGTTCGGTCAGCGGCCGGCGCGCGTCCATCATCAGCACGAGCCCGCGAAGCTGAGCGCGGGTTTGCAGATAGCTGGCAAGCAACGCTTCCCAGTGCGCCTTGGCTGCGCCGGGCACCTCCGCGTAGCCATAGCCGGGCAAATCGACGAGATACCCGGCCGGATCGAGTTCCGGCCCGACGCTGAAGTAGTTGATATGCTGCGTGCGGCCCGGGGTCTTGCTCGCGAACGCGAGGCGCTTCTGGTTGCAGAGCACGTTGATGGCCGTCGACTTGCCGGCGTTGGAGCGTCCCGCGAACGCGATCTCCGGCTGGACGGTGGCGGGTAGATCGCGCAGGTGATTGACGGTGATGTAAAAGCGGGCTTGATGCAGCAGGAAGGCCATGGCGAGACAGGAAGGAGAGCGTGTTCAACGCCCTGGTGACGGCGCTCAAGAGGCCGGGGCACGCCCGACTGGCGTCTTGGCGGTTAGCGAGTTATTGTACAATACGACGGTTTACTCAAGACCGGCCCAGGCGTTTTTCAAGCGGGTGCCCAGCGGGTGACAAGCGGGTGCCCAAGCGCGATGGTGGTGGCTGCGCGGCTTTAGCGGCGATCGGTCGTTGCTGTTTTTGCATGAACCTCTCGGGTGTATCGCCGGGCCGCCCTGCGATATGCTCACGGCCTGAAAGGGCGGCGTCCGGAAGCCGGGCGCTGGAGGACACTCTATTCTCACAAGACGAAACCGGGTGTGCGAATGAATCGACTGTGCAAGTCATTGAAGGTGCTTCAAGTCGTTGCGGCAGCAGGTTTGTTGAGTTGGGCGGCACAATCGAGAGCGGCGGATGCACCGAAGCCGGACATCAATCGGGGGCAAGCGATCGCAACGCAGGTTTGCGCGTCTTGCCACGGGGCAGACGGCAACAGCGCGACGGGGTCGTTTCCGAAGCTGGCGGGCCAGCACGAGGCGTATCTCGTCAAGCAGCTGAAAGATTTCAAGGTGCAAGCGGGCGCCAAGACGGCCGCGCGCGCCAATCCGATCATGGCCGGCATGGCGGCGGCGCTGTCGGATCAGGACATGGTCAACGTCGCCGCGTATTTCGCGTCGCAGTCGGCGAAGCCCGGCTTCGCACGCGATGCGGCGACGGTGCCCGAAGGGCAAAAGATTTTCCGGGGCGGAATTGCCGACAAGAACGTGCCGGCATGCGCCGGATGCCACGGGCCGACGGGGATGGGCATTCCCGTGCAGTATCCGCGCCTTTCGGGGCAGTGGGCCGACTATACGGTCGCCCAGTTGCACGCGTTCCAGCAAGGCCCTGACGCGCGCAACAACAGCGATACGATGCATGGCATCGCGTCGCGGCTCTCGGATAGCGAGATCAAGGCGGTCGCCGATTACATCGCCGGCTTGCACTGAGCACCACCGGGAACGAATAACGAGCCGGGTTTCCGGCTAGAAGAAGAAAAGGGTGGGAGCGCCACCGCCTTCGGCGGTCGGCCCTCACCCTTTTTTGTTGTATTGCCGTGCACGGGCGCGGAGCGATCGATCAAGCGATTTCTCCCGTCGACTGGGAGTTTGAATGGGCGTCACCACCTCGGGTTATGAGTTGAAGTCGGACCGGCGGGTCCTCAAAAGCGCGATCGAGCTGCTGAGCTCCATGCGCTTTGCGATCGCCCTGCTCGTCGTATTGGCGATCGCGAGCATCGTCGGCACGGTCCTCACGCAAGACGACCCTTACCCCAATTACGTCAACCAGTTCGGCCCATTCTGGGCCGACATTTTCCGCGCGCTCGGTCTGTACACGGTCTACAGCGCGTGGTGGTTCATGCTGATCCTCGGCTTCCTGATCGTGTCGATCTCGCTGTGCGTCGTGCGCAACGCGCCGAAGATGATCGTCGACATGAAGAGCTGGAAAGACAAGGTGCGAGAGGGCAGCCTGCGCGCTTTCCACCATAAGGCCGAATATGCTGTCGCCGGCACCCGGGCCGAAACGGCGGCGTGTGTGTCGACCCTCGCCGGCAAGCTGGGCTATCGGTACGTGGTGCGTGAATCGGACGGCGCCACGCTCGTCGCGGCAAAGCGCGGCGCGCTGACCAAAATCGGGTACATCTTCGCGCACCTCGCTATCGTCGTGATCTGTATCGGCGGTCTGATGGATAGCAACTTGCCGATCAAGTTTCAGATGTGGCTCTTCGGAAAATCGCCGATCTCGACGAGCGCCGTGATCAACGAAATTTCGCCGGCGCACCGCCTATCGCCGTCCAACCCGACGTTCCGCGGTTATGCCTGGGTGCCCGAGGGGCAGCACGTCTCCACGGCCATCCTCAATCAGCCCAACGGTTCCCTGATTCAAGATCTGCCGTTTTCGATCGAGCTCAAGAAGTTCATCGTCGATTACTACTCGACGGGCATGCCGAAGCTGTTTGCGAGCGACATCGTGGTCGTCGATCACGAAACGGGCAAGCGCGTCCCCGCTCGCATCGAAGTCAACAAGCCGTTCGAATACGACGGCGTCTCGATCTATCAGTCGAGTTTTCAAGACGGCGGCTCGGAGATGTCGATGACGGCATGGCCGATGACAGGGTCTTCCACGAAGACAATGCCGGTCAGCGGGACGATCGGCACGTCGGCTCCGTTGTCGGCCTCGATGCCGGGCGTCAATGGACAGAGCGTCGAATTCGCCGATTTTCGAGCGATCAATGTCGAGAATCTGACGAACGGCAAAGGGCAGAAGGACGCTCGCGGCGTGGCCGCACACGAGTCGCTCAAAGAGGCATTCGACGAGCGCCTGGGTTCGGGGGCGAAATCGTCGAAGTCGATCGATCTGCACAACGTCGGCCCGTCCATGCAGTACAAGATCCGCGGCACCGACGGCCAAGCGCGAGAATTCAACAACTACATGTTGCCCGTCGAGGTCGACGGCGCACGCTTCTTCCTCGCCGGCATGCGCACGACGCCGAACGATCCGTTCCGCTATCTGCGCATTCCTGCCGACGAGCACGGCAGCGTCAAGGAGTGGATGATGTTGCGCGCGGCGCTCGACGATCCTTCGCTGCGTGCGCAAGCGGCTCACCGTTTTGCCCAGCGCTCGATAGCCGATGCCAACGCCCAGCTTCGCGCCCACCTCGAGGAAAGCGCGACACGCGTCTTGACGCTGTTCGCCGGCGCCGACAGCAGCCCTGGCAGCGTCGCGCCGGGCCAGCCGCCCGGCGGTTTCCAGTCGATCGCCGCTTTCATCGATCATTCGGTCCCCAAGGGCGAGCAAGAGAAAGCGGCGTCGCTGTTGCTGCGTATGCTGGAGGGGTCGACGTGGGATCTGTGGCAACTGGCGCGCGAGCAAGCGGGCGAGCCCGACGCGAAGCCGACCCCGGATGCGAGCCGTTTCGTGCAAAACTCGATCAATGCGCTTTCGGACAGCTTTCTGTACGGATCTCCCGTCTATCTGCAGCTTGATTCGTTCAAGCAGGTGCAGGCGTCGGTGTTCCAGCTGACGCGCGCGCCGGGCAAGAAAGTGGTGTATCTTGGCAGCCTGCTGCTCGTCGTCGGCATCTTCTCGATGTTCTACGTGCGCGAACGGCGGCTCTGGTTTTGGCTGAAGGATGCGGCCGCGGGCACCTCCGTGGTCATGGCGATGTCGACGGCGCGCAAGACGCTCGACTTCGAAAAGGAATTCGCGACAGTGCGCGACGCTGTCGGCGCGGCGCTCGGCGCGCCGGCGCAGGCCGCCGCGACTTCGCCGAACGACGGCGCGCCCGCGCGCACCGATCCTCCGAGCGCTAGAGAGACGATCGAATCGTCCTCCGGCCCGCAAGACTGACACTCGGTAATCATCATGGATTTGACACACGCTTCTCGCTCCCAACCGGCCGCACAGCCGCAGCACGGCGCCCTGGACGAGCGACCCTTCCTACGCCGGCTCGGCTTGTTCGATTGGCTCTTCGCCCTGGCCGTGGCCGGGGGCGCGGGTTTCGCGTTGGCCCGCTACCACGGGTTCATGAATTACTACGACAAGCTCGTGCTCGTTTGCACCGTGCCCGCGCTCGTCGTGCTCGGGTGGCGCTGGAAGCCGGCCAGGCTGCTGACGGCGGGTATCGCCGTCTTGTCGCTGCTGGCGCTGCAGATCTATCACGGCGATCTTTCCCGCGCCGATTCCGCGTTCTTCCTCAAATACTTCCTGTCCAGCCAGTCGGCGATTCTCTGGATGTGCGCGCTGTTCGTGCTCGCCACGTTGTTCTATTGGATCGGAATGCTGTCGCGTTCGCCGTCGGGCGGTGCGATCGGCTCGAAGCTGACTTGGTTCGCGGTGCTCATGGGCTTCACGGGCATGATGGTGCGTTGGTACGAGTCGTACCTGATCGGCGCCGACGTCGGCCATATTCCAATCTCGAACCTCTATGAAGTGTTCGTGCTCTTTTGTCTGATCACGGCGCTCTTTTATTTGTATTACGAGCGCCATTACGCAACGCGTGCGCTAGGCGCATTCGTTTTGCTCGTAATCAGCGCCGCGGTCGGCTTCCTCATGTGGTACTCGGTGGCGCGCGACGCGCAGCAGATCCAGCCGCTCGTGCCCGCGCTGCAGAGCTGGTGGATGAAAATCCATGTGCCGGCGAATTTCATCGGCTATGGTTCGTTTGCGCTGTCGGCCATGGTCGGCGTGGCCTACTTGCTCAGTGAGCGCGGGATCTTGACCGATCGTCTTCCCTCGCTCACCGTGCTCGACGATGTCATGTACAAGTCGATCGCCGTGGGCTTCGCCTTTTTCACCGTGGCGACGATCCTCGGCGCTCTATGGGCCGCCGAAGCATGGGGCGGCTACTGGAGCTGGGACCCGAAGGAAACATGGGCGCTGATCGTCTGGCTCAATTACGCGGCTTGGCTGCACATGCGTCTGATGAAGGGTTTGCGCGGTTCGGCAGCGGCCTGGTGGGCGCTGACTGGCCTGCTCGTGACGACGTTCGCCTTCCTCGGGGTCAATATGTTCTTGTCCGGGTTGCATAGCTACGGCAAGCTGTAAGCGTCGCCTCGGCGTCGATTTCGATCGCGCTTGTCCATCAGAGAAACCGCCGCATGGTCGACCATCGGCGGTTTTTTGCTTTTGGATCTGGATCGAAGCGCTATGGGCCGTGCCGTATGCAAGCGCCGGGGCATCCGGGCCACGAAAATCGGCTCGTTAGCAATTGGGTGCATCCGAATGGGGCTGGCGGCGGTATATAGACCGAGCGGGCCCAAAATAGCGGCGGCCTAACGGCACGGCAAGTGAAGCGGCCCGATTTTTTGAGGAGCAGCATCGTGTTGATCAAGCGAGAGCAGCGCATCGTACTGACCGGAGAGGACATCGCCGCCAGCGAAATCACGCCTCCTGCGCTATTTGCAAATCGGCGGCGCGTCCTCCAAGCCGCGGGCGTGGCGGGGCTCGCCATGGCGGGCGGCACGCTCGGGCTCAATCGTGCAGCGTTTGGCGCCTATGCGTCACCGGACCCGAAAGCGCACAAGCTCACGGCGGCGACGAACGCAAAATTCGTCGTGACCGAGCAGGTCACGCCGTATAAGGACGTCACGACGTACAACAACTTCTACGAATTCGGCACCGACAAGAGCGATCCGGCGCATAACGCGGGCACGTTGCGGCCGCGTCCTTGGCGCATCAGCGTGGAAGGAGAAATCAAGAACCCGAAGGTCTACGACATCGACGAGTTGCTGAAGCTCGCACCCCTCGAGGAACGCGTCTACCGGCACCGCTGCGTGGAAGGCTGGTCGATGGTCATTCCTTGGATCGGCTTTTCGCTCTCCGAACTCATCAAGCGTGCGCAACCGACGGGCAACGCGAAGTTCGTCCAGTTCGTCACATTGGCCGATCCGTCGCAAATGCCGGGCATCGGCGATCCGATTCTCGAGTGGCCGTATTCGGAAGGGCTTCGGATGGACGAGGCCATGAACCCGCTCACATTGCTGACCATGGGGCTATATGGGCAAGTGTTGCCGAACCAGAACGGTGCGCCGGTGCGCGTAGTCGTGCCCTGGAAGTACGGGTTCAAGAGCGCGAAGTCGCTCGTGAAAATTCGCTTCGTCGAAAAGCAGCCGCCAACGAGTTGGAACACATATGCACCGAACGAGTACGGCTTCTATTCGAACGTGAACCCTAACGTCGACCACCCGCGTTGGAGCCAGGCAACGGAGCGCCGCATTGGTGAGGACGGGTTCTTCAAGCCGAAGCGCAAGACATTGATGTTCAACGGGTACGGCAATCTCGTTGCATCGATGTACCAAGGAATGGACCTGCGCAAGTACTTTTGAGCAAGGAGCGACTTTCATGTCTCCTCAGACGCAATCGCTCGCGGGCAGCGACGCCGCGCGCGCCCCGCGCGACAAGAGCCGGCCCGCACGGCCCACCGCCGGCGCCGCTCGCCCGCGCAGCGGCGTCGAGCGTTGGATCGCACCCGCGAAAGTCGGTGTTTTCATCGCGGCGTGCTATCCGCTCGCCCGTATCGTCCTATTCGGCTTGACCGATCGGCTGGGCGCGAATCCCATCGAGTTCATCACGCGTTCGACCGGGCTTTGGACGCTCATCTTCCTGTGCGTGACGTTGGCGGTGACCCCACTGCGGCGGATCACGGGCATCAATGCGTTGCTGCGATTTCGTCGAATGCTCGGGCTTTACGCGTTCTTTTACGCGGCGCTGCATTTCACGACGTACATTTGGTTCGACAAGTGGTTCGACGTGGCGGACATGCTCAAAGACGTCGGCAAGCGCCCGTTCATCACGGTCGGTTTCGCGGCGTTCTTGTTGTTGATACCGCTGGCGGCGACGTCGCCGCGTGCGGCCGCTCGCAAGTTGGGGCGGCGCTGGATAACGCTTCATCGCTCGATCTACGCGATCGCCGTCCTCGCGATTCTGCATTTTTGGTGGATCAAGGCCGGCAAGCACGACCTCATCTTGCCGCAGATCTACGGCGCGATCGTTGTCGCGCTGCTTGGCTGGCGCCTGCAAGCCTGGGCGCGAACGAGGTTTTCCGGGGCGCGCGAGCGCGGTTGAGGAAGTGCATCGTTTCCGGGCCCCGCCGCTGATGGCCATCCCGATCTCTGCGCCGGCTTTCGGTCGTTCGACTCTCGGCAGGCGTCTGCCGTCTGCTGGGGTTCGGGGTGGGACGTTCGCCGCTGTGCGCGGCGACCGAGCATGACGCGGCGGCCGCGTTCGTTCGATGCGGAAGGATCAACCCGGTAGAGTCGATTCGCCCGCGAACAACTCGCGCACCGTTTCCCGCGCGCGGACCAGGTATGCACGATCGCCGTCCACCACGACTTCCGCCGCGCGCGGCCGGGTGTTGTAGTTCGAGCTCATGGCGAACGAATAGGCGCCCGCCGAGCGGATGGCGAGCAAGTCGCCCGGTTCGAGGGCGAGCGAACGGTCGCGGCCGAGCCAGTCGCCGCTTTCGCACACAGGGCCGACGACGTCGTAGACATGAGCAGCGCCTTGACGCGGCGTGACCGCTTCGATCGCATGGTAGGCCTGATACATCGCGGGCCGCGCGAGATCGTTCATCGCGGCGTCGACGATGGCGAAGTTTTTCTCCGCGCCCGGCTTCAAGAATTCGACGCGGGTCAGCAAGATGCCCGCATTGCCCGTGACCGAACGGCCCGGTTCGAAGAACACCTCGCGATGGCCATGGCCGCGCGCCTCGATTCGCTCGAGCAGCGTCCGGACGAACTGGCTCGTGTCCGGCGGCGTTTCTTTCGAATACGTGATGCCGAGCCCACCGCCGACGTCGATATGATGGATCGGCACGCCGTCCGCTTCGAGCTGTTCGACGAGGTCCAGCAGCTTGTCGAGCGCATCGAGATAGGGCGCGATTTCGGTGATTTGCGACCCGATATGGCAATCGATGCCGATGACTTCGAGATGCTCGAGCGCCGCGGCCGTGCGGTAGGCGGAGCGTGCTTCGTCGAACGCCACGCCGAACTTGTTCGCCTTGAGCCCCGTCGAGATGTACGGGTGCGTTTTCGGGTCGACGTCCGGATTGACGCGAAGCGAGATGGGCGCCTTCTTGCCGAGTTCGCCCGCGATGGCATTCAGCCGATCGAGTTCGGGAATCGATTCGACGTTGAAGCACTTCACGCCGGCTTCGAGGGCCTCACGCATTTCGGCGGCCGTTTTGCCGACGCCCGAGAACACGATGTCCTTCGCCTGTCCGCCCGCGGCGATCACGCGCGCCAGTTCGCCGCCCGAAACGATGTCGAAGCCTGCGCCCAAGCGCGCGAAAACGTTGAGTACGCCGAGGTTGCTATTCGCCTTGACGGCGACATGCACGCTCGCGCGATAGCCGGCGCAGGCTTGCGCGTAGGCTTGATAGGCCTCGGTCAAGGCGGCGCGCGAGTAGACGAAGAGCGGCGTGCCGAATTGCTCGGCGAGCGTGACGGCGCTGACGCCTTCGGCGTGCAGCACGCCGTCGACATAGGCGAAGGCGGAGTGAGACATGCGAAAGTCCTGCGTTATTGGTCGGGTGCGGTGCTCGATGCGGCGCCAGGCCCAGGCGTTGCGCGCGGCGCGGCACCGAGCGAATCGGCGGGTGTCAGCGTGATCGGTGCACGCGCGGACGTGCCCGATGCGCCGGACGGTTCGGACGCGGCCTGCGAATCGCTTTCCGCGCTCGACGCCGAGGGCTCTGTTTGCAGCACGGGTTTTTCAGGCAGCGGCGGCACGGACGGCAAGTAGAGCGGCCCGCGTTGACCGCAACCCGTTAGCGCCGCGCTTGCAACGGCCAAAGCCGCTACAATCGCGCTCATCCTGAAAACGACTCGCATGACTGTCTCTAGGACCCTATGAGCTGTGATGTGTGCAACCGGCGGAGTTTAGCATGACCGACAGCGACTACATTACCCGCGCAGAGGCCGTTCTCGCGCGTATCGAGCAAGCTGCCGACGATAGCGACGCCGATATCGAGTTCGAGCGTAACGGCAACGTGCTGACGCTCGAACTCGAGAACGGTTCGAAGATCATCGTCAATCTGCAACCTGCGATGGAGGAGATCTGGATTGCTGCGAAGGTGGGCGGCTTCCACTTCAAATTCGTCGACGGACGATGGGTCGATACGCGCAACCAACGCGAGTTTTTCGAATCGCTGTCGGACTACGCCACGCAGCAGGCCGGCGAGCTTGTGGACTTCTCCGCCTGATCGCGCTGCGCTGCGTCTGCCGCGCCGGCTAACGAATCGGCTGCGCGCCGGCTTGCGGCGGAAGCTGAGCGGGCGGCTCCGTCCGCGGCGAAACGACCGTCTCCGCGCCTGACTCTTTGCTTTCGTCCGCGCTCGTTCCGGCGTGCAATGCCGCCTCGCTGATACCGACCGCGTGCACGAAGCCCTGCCCCGGCAAGAACGTGTCGAAGTAGAACTCGCCGCCGATCGCCACGACATCGTCCGGCATCGGCATTTGGTATTCAGGCACGCCCTTGAGTGCTTGCCGCATGTAATCCATCCAAACGGGCAGCGCGACGCCGCCGCCGGTTTCGCGATCGCCGAGGCTGCGCGGTGCGTCGTAGCCGATCCACGCGATCGCAGCAAGCGTGTGCTGATAGCCGGCGAACCAGGCATCGCGCGAATCGTTCGTCGTGCCGGTTTTCCCGGCCAGGTCCTTGCGCCCGAGCTCGTTCGATTTCGCGCCCGTTCCGCGCTGAGCGACGCTTTGGAGCAGGCTGTTCATCACGTAATCGTTGCGCGCATCGATTGCGCGAGGCGCATCGCCGCCCGCCACGATCGGCTGTGCGCGCGCGAGCACCACGCCTTCCTGGTCCGTGACTTCGGAAATAAGATACGGATTGATGCGGTAGCCGCCGTTCGCGAAGATCGAATAAGCGCCCGCCATTTGCAGCGGTGTCACGAGCCCGGCGCCTAGCGCCATCGGCAGATAGGCGGGATGCTTATCGGCGTCGAAGCCGAAGCGAGTGATGTACTGCTGCGCGTAGTGGGTGCCGATGCGCGCCAGGATGCGGATCGAAACGAGGTTGCGCGACTTTTGCAGCGCGGTGCGCATCGTCATCGGGCCGTCGAAGCGGCCGCCGTAGTTCTTCGGTTCCCACGCTTGCCCGCCCGTTTCCGCGGCGCTGAAATAGAGCGGGGCGTCGTTGATGATCGTTGCCGGGCCCAACCCTTTGTCGAGCGATGCCGAATAGATGAACGGCTTGAAGCTCGAGCCGGGCTGACGCCATGCCTGTGTGACGTGATTGAACTTGTTTTTGCTGAAGTCGAAGCCGCCTACCAGTGCGCGGATCGCTCCATCCTGCGGGACGATCGAGATGAATGCGCCTTCGACTTGCGGCAGCTGAACGATCGACCAAGCTCCTCGATCGTCTTTGATCAACCGCACGATCGCGCCGGGGCGCATGCGGCTGGCCTGCGCCGCGTGCGGCGAAAGCGCGGCCGCCGCGAACCGCAACCCTTCCCCGGTGATCTTCGCGACGGCGCCGTCGGACAGCACGGCATCGACTTCGCCTGCATCGGCCGACGTGACGACGCCGGCCACGATGTCTCCGTTGTCGGGTCGCGCGTCGAGCGCGGATGCGATGGCGCGGGCGCGTGCGTCGGCTGAGGCCGGTAGCGCGATATACCCTTCCGGGCCGCGATAGCCGTGCCGCTCGTCGTATCTCATCAATCCCGCGCGCAGCGCACGGTAAGCGGTGTCCTGGCTGCCCGAGTCGATCGTCGTGACGACGTTCAACCCGCGCGTGTAGGCCTCTTCGCCGTATTGAGCGAACATCGCCTGGCGGACCATTTCGGCAATGTACTCGGCATGCACGCTGAACTGCTGCGCGGGCGTGCCCGCGAGCGCGAGCGGTTCGGCGACCGCCGCGTCATACTGCGCGCGCGTGATGTCGTGAAGCGCCAGCATTCGCTGCAGGATGTACTGCTGCCGCAGCTTGGCGCGCGCGGGATTGACGATGGGATTGTAGGCGGACGGCGCCTTGGGCAAACCGGCCAACATCGCCGCTTCGGCTAGCGTTATCTTCTTGATGTCCTTGCCGAAATAGATGCGCGCCGCGGAGGCGAAGCCGTACGCGCGCTGACCCAGATAGATCTGATTCATGTAGACCTCGAGAATCTGATCCTTGGTCAGTTCTCTTTCGATCTTGTACGCGAGCATCATTTCGTAGATTTTTCGCGTATAGGTCTTCTCGCTCGACAAAAAGAAGTTGCGCGCCACCTGCATCGTAATCGTACTCGCGCCCTGCGTTGCACGCCCATTCGTCAGCGCAGTCATGCCTGCGCGAGCGATGCCTGTCAGGTCGACGCCGCCGTGATCGTAAAAGCGTGCATCCTCGATGGCGAGAATCGCCTGCTTCAAGAAGAGCGGGACGTCGTCGATATGCACGACATCGCGCCGTTCGTTGCCGAACTCGCCGATCAAGACGTGGTCGGCCGTAAAGATGCGCAGCGGTACTTTCGGGCGGTAGTCGGTGAGCGCGTCGATCGCGGGAAGGCGTGGGCTCGCGACGACAAGCGCATATAGCACCAGCAACGCCGAGCCCACGCATCCTGTAGCGATGGCGCCGACGCACCAGAGCGCGAGCTTGATCGGCCAACGGCGGCGCTTGGGCGGCGTGGGTGGAAGCGGGGGCGACGGGGCGGGCGAGGGCGGGTGCGAATCCATAACGAAGCAGACGTACGATGGCGGCGATTATAGCGGCGCCGTGCGCGGCTCCCGGATAGCCCAACGGCCAATCCTCGCAGCAGGCCAACGCAAGCCTGCTTTCGGCACATTGGCCGTTCGGCCGAATTCCGCCGCGCGGCCGGTGTTCGCACAATTTCCTCGAAGCACGCCGTTCAGGCCGCTCATGTCGACGGCCCGGCCGCTGAGGGAAATGCCATGCTCATCAGAAGGAAACTGTTGTCCGCCGTGCGCTGCTTCGCGGCAGGCATCGATGTCGGTCCACGCGAAGCGAGGCTCGTTATCGTCAGCCGTAAGCGCCGCGCGAATCGTCCCGTGCGGATCGAATGGGCCGGCGCGGCGCCCGTAGCCGCGGGGGCGATGTCGGGAGCCCATATCGTCGATCGTGCTGCCGTGACCGCGGCGCTGTCCTCGTTATGCGCGCGCTGGCCGCGCCGGTGCGTCATGCGCGGTGTGGTTTGTTCGATGGCCATCCCGGGTGGCGGGGCCGTCGTCTCATCATCCGTCACGGCCGCAGTTGCTCCGCTTGACGAACAATCGGCCGCCGCGTCGTGCGTCGACGAGCGGTGGCATGCGTTCGAAGAGGCCGGCCGAGCCAGCGCGCCGGAGCACGGCGCGCGGATGCCGCCGGCCTCGCACGCGCATTGGGCCGCGCGCGTCGAAGCGGCGGCCGCAGCCGGCATTGCGCTTGCCGGGATGGAGGAAGAGCCGCGTGCGGCATTACGCGCACTCGCTTATTTCGCGGAGCATGTCCACCGTGCGGACGAGCGATGCGTCGCTATATGGGTCGGATATGGCGGCGTCCATGCATGGCGCGTCGCCGATGGAGCGGTCGAAGCGGCGATCCGCTTTCCGGGCGGCGAGCATCCCGATCTCGAATCCGCGCTGCGGCTGGTCGCAGGGGCGCACGGCCTCGATCGGGCGCTCGTCGCCGGCGATGTGGGCCTGCTCGAGCACATCGGGCTCTCGTTGGCTGACATTGGCGAGCGCCTCGGCTGCCATGCCGTGGCGTTCGACTGTGCGCCGTTTTGCTGCCGGCGGGCCGTGCTCGCCGAGTTCACGGGCGGGCGGCATGCCGCCGCGTACGCGGTCGCATTCGGGTTGGCATTGCGCGGGGTGGCCGAATGAATGCCGTGAGCACGATGACCTCCGTAACGCTGCCGCGCGCGAATACGCCGGGCGAAGCTGCGTGGAACGGCGCTGACGATGTCGATTCTCGGCCGCCTCGGCGCAGCGTGGATCGTACGGCGCGCCGGCGCCGTACGATCGAGGGGGCCGCGGCTGTGTTGGCTGGCTTCCTGATGGCCGTCGGCTGGGCGGCTATGGGGGCGTCGGACGATCACGCGAACGAACGCCGCGCTCAGCTCGAGGCGGAGATGGCGCGCATGACGTCGCCGCTTGCCGAGTTGGCGCGCTTGGAACGAGTCGCCGAAGACGCGAAGGCCGCTGCGGCGCAGGCCCAGATGCGTTCACGGCCGAGCGCCGAGATGCGGTCGCTCCTCGACGCACTGAGCCGCGAGGCGAATGCGGGCGTGACCGTTCGCCGTCTGCAGCGTACCGACGATGGAATCGAACTGCGGGTCCGCGCAGCGGATAGCGCCGCCTTCGCGTCTTGGGCTCAACGTCTCGCTCGTACGTCCGGGTTGGAGTCGGCTCGGACGATCGAGCTGAAATCGATCGCCGGTGCTGCGCGCCGCGCCGGCGAACATACGATCGAGGCGGCCGTGCGATTGCACGGGCCCGGCGCGGCCCGATCATTCCAGACGGCGCCGCCGTTGCGCCGGGCCGTGCACGGCGATCGAGCGCGCAGTGCAAGGGGCGAGTCATGAGGGGAACGGCACGGTTTCTTGGTGTCGGCCGCGCTGGCCCGGCGACAGCGAGCCGCACGGCCCACGGGCGGCTCGCCGGTACGTGGACCGCGATTCGCGTGGCGCCGCGGAATTGGAACTGGAGGCGGCGGTTGATGGCCTGTGTGGCGTTGGCGGCGGCAGCGTTCGTGCTGGCGACATTCGGTTGGCGTCTCCTAAGCGAGGAAAGGCGAGCCCGGGGTATCAGCGAGCGCGACGCGCTCGAGCGACGGATCCGGGAGAGCCGCGCCAAACTCGCCTATTTGCCGCAACTACGACGGACGGTGGGCGCGCAGCGCGGGACGGCGCCCGCAGCGGCTGCGGCGGGCGTCGACTGGCAGGCCCTGGCGGAACTCGCCGGCCGCACGGGCGTGAGACTGCTCGCACTCGAGCCCGTGCCGCGAGTCCCGGGGCACCGGGGCCGGCCGGGTGATGCGGCCGGGCAGGCCATGCGAATCGACGCCCGGTCGGCTTTCCCGGGTCTCTATGCGTTCATGCAGGGCCTCTCGACGTTGCCCGTGCTCGTCGTGCCCGGCGCCATCGATGTCAAGCGCGACGCGGACGAGCTTGTGTGGGCGGCGACGTTGAACGTGTTCGGCGCAACGCCGGTGCAACGCACGGCTGCGTTAGATGAATCGACGGCGTCGCAAGTCGACAGCGGCCGGAAAGGGCGGACGTTGAATGATCCCTTTCACGTCGATACGGGCCTCGAGTTACCGGGTGCGGCGACGGTGCGGCTGGTCGGGCTCGTGTACGACGGCCGGCGAGCGCTTGCGCTCATCGAAGGCGCGAGCGGCGCGCAAGCAACGGTAGCGGCACCGGGTCAAGCGCTGGGCGCGGAAAAGATCGCTCACGTCGATGCGCGCGGCGTGACGCTCTCGGGCCGCGCCGGGGCGCGTCGTCTCGCGTTGCAGGAGGACGGCCGATGACCGTTCGCCTACGCACTGAGACGGAAGCTGCCGCCCGGCCACGAGTTGCCGCTCGGGCCGGAGCTGCGGTTCGGGCCGGAGCTGCCGCATGGGCCGGAGCTGCCGCATGGGCCGGAGCTGCCGCATGGGCCGGAGCTGCCGCATGGGCCAAAGCTGCCGCATGGGCCAAAGCTGCCGCATGGGCCGCGGCAGCGCTCATGTCGTGGGTGCCGGCGAATGCGGCCGCGCAGGGGTTCGCGCCGCTGCCGCCGTTGCCGCCCGGCTTGCAGGCGGAAAGCGGCGCCGAGCGCGGCTTGGCGGCGTGGCCCGGTGCCGGGCGGCCTCCCTTGGACGACTACGGAGACATCGGCGAGGACTCGGGCAACGAGTCCGGCGACGATCCGCGCGGCGGTCCGGCTGACGACCCAGCTGACGACCCAGCTGACGACTCGCACGACGATTCGGGCCGGCCCGCACTGGCCCGCGAGAAAGCACCGGACATCCTCACGGGCGGCGATCGATCGGGGCGGCCCGGCGGGAGCGAGGCGCCGTGGCCATCGGGCGATGAGCGTTCTGGCCCGAGCATGCCCCGAACGCCCGAACGAGGGGCTACGCTCGAAGGGCCGCCCGTGCCGCTCGCCCCGGCCGCGCGAATGACCAGCGTCGCGGCCGATATCGACAAGGCGAGTCAGCCCCAGGATGACAGGCCCATCACGATGCGGTTCAAGAAGGCGGAGCTGGTCGATGTGTTCGACGCCTTTTCGCGCTTCACGGGCCTGAACATCGTCGTCAGCGATCGCGTGCGCGGCCTCGTTTCGCTGAACCTGACCGGCGTGCCGTGGCGAACCGCGTTCGATGCGTTGCTCGATATGCAGGGACTAGCGATGTCGCGGCGCGGGAACGTCATTTGGGTGGCGCCGCTGGCCGAGCTGGCGGCCCGCGAGCGGCAGCGTTTCGAGGCGCACGCGCGGGCGGCCGATCTGGAGCCGCTCGTGAGCCGTACGTTCGCGCTGAGCTATCCTCGCGCCGACGAGGTTCAGCGGCTGCTGACGGCGCCCGGCGCCCAGCGCGTTCTCTCCAAGCGTGGTGCCGCAACCGCCGATGCGCGTACGAATCTGCTGTTCGTCACCGACCTCGAGGCGCGTCTCGCGCAAGTGGCGCAACTGATCGCTGCGATCGATAAGCCCAACCGGCAGGTGCTGATCGAAGCGCGCATCGTCGAAGGCGCGCGCGGGTTTTCGCGCGAGCTGGGGGCGCGCCTGTCGATGCGCGCTGCCGATGCAGGCGGGCCGTCCAAAGGCGTCGTCGGCGGCGGCGACGGTGTGGTGCACGACCTCTCGGCTCGCGCGCTCGCCGGCTTCGATGCCGCCACGGCCGGGCTCACGCTGTTCGCCGCCGGTGCGACGCGTCTCGTCACGGCCGAGCTTTCGGCGCTCGAGGCGTCGGGGAAGGGGCAGATCGTTTCGAGCCCGCGTGTCGTCACGGCGGATCGAACGAAAGCCCTCGTCGAGCAGGGCACCGAATTGCCTTATCAAGCAAAGGTCCGCAACGGCGTTTCCGGCGTCCAATTCCGGCGTGCTAGCCTCAAGCTCGAGGTGGAGCCTCGCATCACGCCGGAAGGGCGCGTCATTCTCGATCTCGATATCGCCAAGGACAGCGTCGGCAAACCTACGGCGGGCGGTCCCGCGATAGATACGAAGCACGTACGCACACGCGTCGAAGTGGAGAACGGCGGCACGGCCTCGATCGGCGGGATCTACGAGAGCGAAGATCGCGACGATGTGACGCGCGTGCCGGTGTTAGGCAAAATACCCCTTTTGGGCTTGCTGTTTCGCCACCGGGCGGTGCGCGAGCAGCGCAGCGAACTCGTCGTATTCATCACGCCGCGCGTCGTCGCGATCGATTGACGAGCCGGCCCGGCGGGGCCTTGCGCCCAAGTCGCCGCACTCGACAAGGCGGCGGCTTTGCCAGTAAGCTGCGCCACGAACCACAGCCGATTGAACAGAGGATACGTTGCAAGAGCGGGGCGCCAACACCAACATTTTCTTCGTGGGGCTCATGGGGGCGGGTAAGACCACCGTGGGCCGCGCGGTCGCGCGCCGGCTCGGTCGCCCGTTTTTCGACAGTGACCACGAAATCGAAGCCCGCACGGGTGCGCGCATCCCCGTCATTTTCGAGTTGGAGGGCGAGGCAGGGTTTCGCGAACGCGAAGCGCAGGTCATCGGCGAACTGACGGAGCGCGATGCGATCGTGCTGGCGACGGGCGGCGGCGCGGTATTGCGTCCGGAAAATCGCGCGGTCCTACACGAGCGCGGTCTCGTCGTTTATCTTCGAGCCAATCCGCACGATCTTTGGCTGCGTACGCGCAAGGACAAGAACCGTCCGCTGTTGCAGACGGACGATCCCAAGGCGAAGCTCGAGGCGTTGTACAACGAGCGCGACCCGTTTTACCGCGAGTGCGCGCACTTTATCGTCGAAACCGGGCGGCCTTCCGTCAATGGGCTCGTGAACATGGTGCTCATGCAACTCGAGATGGCCGGCATCACTAAACAGACACAGTCATGATTACCGTCAACGTCGATCTCGGCGAACGCTCCTACCCGATCCGCATCGGCGCCGATCTGATCGGCCGTGCCGACCTTTTCTCGCCGCACATCGCGGGCGCGTCGGTGACGATCGTCACGAACGAAACCGTGGAGCCGCTCTACGGCGATGCACTGCGGGCGGCGCTTGCGCCCCTGGGCAAGCAAGTGTCTACCGTCGTGCTGCCCGACGGCGAAAGCTACAAGCACTGGGAAACGCTCAATCGCATTTTCGATGCGCTGCTGACTGCGCGAGCCGATCGTAAAACGACGCTCATCGCGCTGGGCGGCGGCGTCGTCGGCGATATGACGGGTTTTGCCGCCGCTTGCTACATGCGCGGCGTGCCGTTCATTCAAGTGCCGACGACCTTGCTGTCGCAGGTCGACTCGTCGGTGGGCGGCAAGACAGGCATCAATCATCCGCTCGGCAAGAATATGATCGGCGCGTTTTACCAGCCGCAGGCCGTCGTGGCCGACATCGGCACGCTGCGTACGCTGCCCGAACGCGAGCTCGCGGCCGGTATCGCGGAAATCATCAAGACGGCCGCCATCGCCGACCGTGCATTCTTCGAATGGATCGAGTCGAACATCGACGCGCTCAACGGCCGGGATGCGGACGCGCTCGTGCACGCCGTCAAGCGCTCGTGTGAGATCAAAGCGTCGGTCGTGGCGGCGGACGAGCGTGAAGGCGGGCTGCGAGCGATTCTGAATTTCGGCCATACGTTCGGCCATGCGATCGAAGCCGGACTCGGCTACGGCGAGTGGCTGCACGGCGAGGCCGTGGGTTGCGGCATGGTGATGGCCGCCGATCTTTCGGTCCGCTTGGGCTATCTCGACGATGCGTTGCGCAAACGGCTCGTCGCCGTCATCGGGGCAGCGCGGTTGCCGCTGCGCGCGCCGGCGCTCGGTGATACGCGCTACATCGACCTGATGAAGGTGGATAAGAAAACCGAGGCCGGTGCGATCAAATTCGTGCTGCTCGAAGCGCTTGGCCGGACTAAAGTGACCGACGTACCGGAAGACGCACTGCGCGCGACCCTCGCGGCTTGCGTTTGATCGAATCTTTGCGGCGCGCCGCGAAAGACAGGGGGCGGGAGGGAACACGATGGGCGACAGAGCCGACCGGACGCAGGACTTGGCTGGGAGCGCTTCGCTGAGCGGCGAGCCGCATACGGCGCTGGCGAGTCCGCCGACGGTCGCCATGCTCGAAGGCCATCTCGCGCCTTATGCGGCACATTCCACGAAGTCGCGCGGCCGCCGCTTTCCGGAGGCGCCGCCGTCGGCGCGCACGGAGTTCCAGCGCGATCGCGACCGGATCGTGCACTCGACGGCATTCCGGCGGCTCGAGTACAAGACGCAAGTCTTCGTCAATCACGAAGGCGATCTGTTTCGCACGCGGCTCACGCATAGTTTGGAGGTGGCGCAGATTGCCCGATCGGTGGCGCGCAATCTACGTGTGAACGAAGATCTCGTCGAGGCTATTTCACTGGCTCACGACCTTGGACACACCCCGTTCGGCCACGCCGGCCAAGATGCATTGAACGATTGCATGCGAGAACACGGCGGCTTCGAACACAATCTGCAAAGCCTCGCGGTCGTGGACGAACTCGAAGAGCACTACGGCGGCTTCAACGGACTCAATCTCTGCTTCGAAACGCGCGAAGGCATTTTGAAGCATTGCTCGCGCGAGAATGCGCTCAAGCTCGGCGATCTCGGCGAGCGCTTTCTCAGCGGCAAGCGCCCGTCGCTGGAAGCGCAGATCGCGAACATTGCCGACGAAATCGCCTACAACAATCACGACGTCGACGATGGGTTGCGCTCGGGCTTGCTGACGATCGAGCAGCTCGCCCGGGTCGAGCTCTGGCAGACCCATTACGACGACGCGAAACGCGAGCATCCGCAATTGGACGGACGCCGTATCGTTCACGAGACGGTGCGCAGAATGATCAACACCTTGATCGTCGACTTGATCGAAACGACGCGGCAGAATCTTGCCGCACACGCGCCGCGATCGCTCGACGCGGTTCGGGCGGCACCCGCCCTGGTCTCACATAGTGGGACCATTGCAGCCCAGGCGGCCGAACTGAAGCGATTCCTGTTCAAGAATCTGTATCGGCATTACCGCGTCATGCGGATGGCGAGCAAAGCGCGGCGCGTCATCGGCGGCTTGTTCGAGGCGTTCAGCGAGGACCCTCGCTTGCTGCCCCCGGCCTATTTGGCGGACGACGAAGCGGCGCAACCCCGTCTGATCGCGCATTACATTGCCGGAATGACGGATCGGTATGCGTTGAAAGAGTACCAACGTTTATTTGTCATCAACGATAACTAGACTACCGGCCGGTGCCGGTAGCATGACGCTTCGGGCTGAAATGGAGCGGCATGCTCGACGGACGGATGTCAACTTTAGGAGAACTAAATGAACGGATGCAGGACGCTGGTTCGCTCGCTCGCGCTCGGGGGCGCGCTGCTCGTCGGTGTAAGCCATACGGTCTGGGCCGCGACGGAGATTCAATTCTGGCATGCGATGGAGGCGGCGCTCGGCGAGCGCGTGAACGACATCGCCAAGGACTTCAATGCGTCGCAGAGCGACTACAAGATCGTTCCTGTCTTCAAGGGCACGTACGACCAAACGCTGGCGGCCGGCATCGCGGCCTACCGCAGCGGCAACGCCCCGGCGATCCTGCAGGTGTACGAAGTCGGCACCGCCACGATGATGCAGGCGAAAAAGGCGGTCGTGCCCGTCACCGAAGTCTTCAAGCAAGCCGGCGTGCCTCTCGATCAAAAGGCCTTCGTGCCGACGATCGCGGGCTACTACAGCGACGCGAAGACGAACGATCTCGTGTCCATGCCGTTCAACAGCTCGACCCCCGTTCTCTACTACAACAAGGACGCGTTCAAGAAGGCCGGCTTGAATCCGAACGAGCCGCCGAAGACGTGGGATGAAGTACGCGCCGACGCCGAAAAGCTGAAGGCCTCCGGCATGAGCTGCGGTTTCACGACAGGCTGGCAGGGTTGGATTCAGCTCGAAAACTACAGCGCATGGCATGCGTTGCCGTTCGCGACGGAGAACAACGGTTTCGACGGTCTCGACGCGAAACTCGAGTTCAACAAGCCGCAACAAGTGGCGCATATCCGATTCCTGCAGGATATGGCCAAGCAAGGCACGTTCACTTACGTGGGCCGCAAGGACGAAGCGGTCTCGAAGTTCTATAGCGGCGATTGCGGCATCCTGACCAATTCGTCGGGCTCGCTCGCCACGATCCGCAAGTACGCGAAGTTCGACTTCGGCACGGGCATGATGCCGTACGACGCCAACGTGAAGGGCGCTCCGCAAAACGCGATCATCGGCGGCGCGAGCCTGTGGGTCCTCGCGGGCAAGGATCCAAACGTCTACAAGGGCGTCGCAAAGTTCCTCGCCTATTTGTCCTCGCCGGCAGTGGCGGCGAAGTGGCACGAGGATACGGGCTATCTGCCCGTGACGACGGCGGCCTACGACCTCGCTCGCAAGCAAGGCTTCTACGAGAAGAATCCGGGCGCCGATACGGCGATCAAGCAGATGCTGAACAAGCCGCCGCTGCCGTACACGAAGGGGCTGCGTCTGGGCAACATGCCGCAAATTCGTACGGTGATCGACGAAGAACTCGAGCAGGTCTGGGCGCAAAAGAAGACGCCGCAGGCTGCGCTCGACTCGGCCGTGCAGCGAGGCGACGAGCTCTTGCGGCGCTTCCAGCAATCGGCGCAATAAGCACGCGTACGTTCGGGCAAGCTCGCGGCAACCGGCGCTTCGCGTCGTCCGCCGCTATCTGAGCTTCACGTTTGCCCGGACGCGCATCCTTACCCGATGCGCCGCCGTTCGTTGAACGAATTCCAGCCGAACGGCGGCGCGGCGTATCGATCGACTGACCCACCATGCATGAACGATCTCGTTTCGCCGCCAGCGCGCTGCCCTATCTGTTGATTGCACCGCAACTCGCCATCACCGGGCTATTTTTTCTATGGCCCGCCGGCGTCGCGCTGTGGCAATCCACGCAAACGCAGGACGCGTTCGGCACGTCGAGCGAATTCGTGGGGCTCGCGAACTTCGCTCATCTGTTCGCCGATCTGCTCTATCTCGATTCGTTCAAGACCACGCTCATTTTCAGCGCGCTCGTGACCGTGTCGGGACTCGTCGTATCGCTTTTGCTCGCGGCTTGCGCCGACCGCGTGACGCGCGGCGCCAAGCTGTACCGCACGTTGCTGATTTGGCCGTACGCGGTCGCACCGGCCATCGCCGCGGTGCTTTGGGCGTTCTTGTTCAATCCGAGCATAGGGCTCGTGACTTACGCGCTGGCCAAAGGCGGGATCATCTGGAACCACGCGTTGAACGGTACGCAGGCGATGACGCTCGTCGTGCTCGCGTCCGTTTGGAAGCAGGTCAGCTACAACTTCTTGTTTTTCTACGCGGGACTGCAGGCCATCCCGCGTTCGCTGATCGAAGCGGCGGCGATCGACGGCGCCGGCCCCGTGCGGCGCTTCTTCGGCATCGCCTTGCCGCTGCTGTCGCCCACGACCTTCTTTCTGTTCGTCGTCAATGTGGTCTATGCGTTTTTCGATACGTTCCCCGTCATCGACGCGGCGACGGGCGGCGGTCCCGCGCAAGCCACGAAAACGCTGATCTACAAGATTTTCGCCGAGGGGTTCCAAGGCCTCGATATCGGCAGTTCGGGTGCGCAGTCCGTCGTGTTGATGGCGATCGTCGTCGGCTTGACGGTGGTCCAGTTCCGCTTCATCGAACGTAAGGTGCAATACGCATGATCGAAAATCGCAAGGGCTTCGATCTCTTTTGCCACGCCGTCCTGATCGCCGGCATCGCGCTCGTGGCGTTTCCCGTCTATGTGGCGTTTTGCGCGGCGACGATGAGCGAGCACGAAGTGTTCACGGTGCCGCTGTCGCTCGTGCCGAGCACGCATTTGTTCGAGAACCTCGCCACCGTGTGGTCTCAGGGCACCGGCAACGCGGCCAGCCCCTTCGGCCGTATGTTGTTCAACAGTTGCGTGATGGCGCTGGCTATCTCCGTCGGCAAAATCGCGGTGTCGATCATCTCGGCCTACGCCATCGTCTTCTTCCGCTTTCCGCTGCGCAATACGGCGTTTTGGCTGATTTTCGTCACGCTGATGCTGCCGGTCGAGGTGCGCATCTTCCCGACGGTGCAAGTCGTTTCGTCGATGCACTTGACCAATACCTATGCCGGGCTGACGCTGCCGCTCATCGCTTCGGCGACGGCCACGTTCTTGTTCCGTCAATTCTTCCTCACGCTGCCCGACGAACTGATGGATGCCGCGCGCATCGACGGCGCCGGCCCGCTGCGCTTCTTTTACGACGTCGTGCTGCCGCTGTCGAAGACGAACATCGCGGCGCTGTTCGTCATCACGTTCATCTACGGCTGGAATCAGTACCTGTGGCCGATCCTGATCACGAATCAGCAATCGCTGATGACGGCCGTCGTCGGCATCAAGTCGATGATCGCGAGCGGAGACACGGCAACGGCATGGCACCTCGTCATGGCGGCGACGCTGCTCGCCATGCTGCCGCCGCTCGTCGTCGTCATCGCGATGCAGCGCTGGTTCGTGCGCGGCCTCGTCGATGCGGAAAAATAATCGAAAGGAACCATAGAGCATGTCAGGGCTAACGCTAAATCGCGTGCGCAAGACGTACGACGGCAAGCAATTCGTATTGCACGGTATCGACGTCGACGTGGCCGACGGCGAATTCGTCGTGCTGGTCGGGCCTTCCGGCTGCGGCAAGTCGACGCTGTTGCGCATGGTTGCCGGGCTCGAAAGCGTCTCCGAGGGGGAAATCGCGATCGGCGGGCGTGTCGTCAACGCGCTCGAACCGAAGGATCGCGACATCGCGATGGTCTTCCAGAATTACGCGCTCTACCCGCATATGAGCGTCAAGGAGAACATGTCGTACGGGCTCAAGATTCGCGGCATCGCGCGCGAGACGATCGATGCGCGTGTGGCCGCCGCCGCGAAGATCCTCGAGCTCGAGCCGCTACTCTCGCGCAGGCCGCGGGAGCTTTCGGGAGGCCAGCGCCAGCGCGTGGCGATGGGGCGCGCCATCGTACGCGAGCCGTCGGTGTTTCTCTTCGACGAACCGCTGTCGAATCTCGACGCGAAGCTGCGCGTGCAGATGCGGCTCGAAATCCAACGCTTGCATGCGCGGCTCGCTACCACCAGCCTGTATGTGACGCACGACCAGATCGAGGCGATGACGCTCGCGCAGCGCGTCATCGTGATGAACCGCGGACACGCCGAGCAGATCGGCGCGCCCACCGACGTCTACGAACGTCCCGCAACGGTGTTCGTTGCGAGCTTTATCGGTTCGCCCGCGATGAATTTGCTGTCGGGCAAGCTGAGCGACGACGCCGCGACGTTCGAAGTGGCCGGCGGCGGCCCCGTGCTGGCGGTCGCGGGTGCGGCGGGCCTGGGACGGGAAATCGCCGGCGGCCGCGAGTGGGTCCTCGGCATTCGCCCCGAGCACATGACGCCGCGCGCGGGCTGTGCGCAATCGCCGCTCGCCGTCGATTCATGCGAGTTGCTAGGTGCGGACAATCTCGCGCATGGCCGTTGGGGCGCGCACGACGTCACCGTGCGGCTCGCACATGCCCACCGCCCGCGCCCGGGTGAAATCGTGCCGGCCGCGCTGCCGCTCGAGCATCTGCACTTTTTCGATCCGGCGACGGGCAAACGCGCGTTTTGACCGACGAGCCGACGAGCCGACGAGCCGACGAGCCGACGAGCCGACGAGCCGACGA
>CBIHRA010000041.1:0-42186 GCA_966212325.1 uncultured Burkholderiaceae bacterium
CGAATTAAAGCAGTGCGCGTGAAGCGACGCGACAACTATGTTGACAAACACCGGATTTCGTCCCGAGATAGACGATGACGAAGATGCCCCGGCTTGAAACTGATCAGAGAAAATAAAGTTCGTCTAAGGGCCGGATCGCAAGCGGTTGAATCGAAAGGCTCTGGTATAGGGACGTGCTCAAGCGCAAAGTCCGTCATGACGAATGGAGACCGTGGTTTGGCGGTCCCGCCGCGGAACAAAGTCCGTCTTGCAGCATTTGGGACGCGCAAAACCGGCGATCGAAGCCCCCCGACAGAATTCTCTCCGCAGCGCGGAGAGAATTCGACGGTACGCACGTCAGGGTTCCGTCATTATCGAGATTCCAGTAACGTGGCCCCTGCCGGTGCGATGCCCGCCGCCGATTCCTCGATTTTCGACAAGATGACCGAACTAGTCCCCGCATCCCTATTGGCCGACATCCGCCGCATGATTGATACGGCGCGCACCCGCGCCGCGGCAGCAGTTAACGTGGAAATAACGCTGCTCTACTGGCGGTTGGTCGCCGCATTCAGAATGACGTGCTGCGCGGTGAGCGGGCCGGATACGGACAGCAAATTCTCCCCGCGCTCGCGCGCCACTTGACAGCCGAGTACGGGCGTGGGTGGAGTGAGCAACAATTGCGTCACTGCGTACGTGCGGCCGAGGTGTTTCCTGACGAAGCAATTCTCTCCGCACTGCGGAGAGAATTGAGCTGGACTCATTTGAAGACGTTAATGTACGTCGAGGACCCGCTCAAGCGCGACTTCTACGTCGAACTTTGTCGCCTGGAGCGTTGGTCGTCGAGGCAGCTTCAGGAGCGGATGCAGTCGATGCTGTTTGAACGCAGCGCTCTATCGCGCCAACCCGACGAGGTTGTCCGGCGCGAAGTCGCACATCTGCGCGACGCACAGCAGGTGACGCCGGACCTCGTGCTGAAAGACCCGTACATACTCGACTTTCTCGGACTCAACGACCACTATCTGGAGCGCGACCTCGAAGATGCGATTTTGCGCGAGATGGAACAGTTCCTACTCGAACTCGGCGCGGGTTTCACATTCGTCGCTCGCCAGAAGCGCCTGCCGATCGATGACGACGACTTCTATCTGGATTTATTGTTCTATAACCGCAAGCTCAAACGGCTTGTTGCCATCGAATTGAAGCTCGGGTCCTTCAAAGCTGAGTACAAAAGCCAGATGGAGCTGTACTTGCGCTGGCTCGCGAAGCACGAGCAGGAGCCGGACGAAGCGCCGCCGATCGGCATCATACTGTGCGCCGGGAAAAAGCAAGAACAGATTGAACTGCTTGAGCTTGGCAAAAGTGGCATCCACGTCGCCGAGTATCTGACCGTGCTGCCGCCACGGGAAACGCTGCAGGCGAAGCTGCACCAATCGATCGCTGCGGCGCGTGCCCGGATAGACGATAAGCGACGATCGTCATGATGGATGCCCTCTGGTCGAACCTCGATAACGGTCTCCGAGGTCTTCTAGATCGCCTCGAAAGATCGCCGTGCATCGGTGATCGCCCGGTCCAATCTACGGGCGAACTTCCGTAATCGACCCGTAAGAGACATTCGAGCCCGTCACAAGCAGACGTAACGGGCGCTGTTTTTTTTGGTGAAGGTCCTGTCTGCTACTATCGTTCGCCCTCCCCCACGGTTTACTTGACATCTAAACTATTCAAACCTAAATTACCCTCATCGACACGCGAGGAGCGATCATGCGCATCGTCTGCATCGGGGGCGGGCCGGCCGGCCTGTATTTCGGCTTATTGATGAAACTGCGCAACCCGGCGCACGAGGTCTCCGTCATCGAGCGGAACAGGCCCTATGACACCTTCGGCTGGGGCGTGGTTTTCTCCGATCAAACCCTCGAGAACTTGCGCACTGCCGATGCCCCGAGCGCCGAGATGATCCTCGATGCGTTCAATCACTGGGACGACATCGACGTCCACTTCCGCGGCCGCACGATTCGCTCGTCGGGACACGGCTTCTGCGGCATCGGCCGCAAACGTCTGCTCAATATCCTGCAAGCCCGTTGCGAAGCACTCGGCGTGAAGCTCGTCTTCGAAACGAACGTCACGAACGACGACGATTACGACGCCGATCTGATCATCGCCTGCGACGGCGCCAATAGCACCATCCGGCAAAAGTACGCCGCCACGTATCGCCCCGACATCGACGTGCGCGACTGCCGCTTCGTTTGGCTCGGCACGCATAAGCGCTTCGACGCCTTCACCTTCGCATTCGAAAAAACCGAGTGGGGCTGGTTTCAAGCGCATGCCTATCGCTTCGATGAAGATACGTCGACGTTCATCGTCGAAACGCCCGAGCGCGTATGGCGCGCCGCGGGCCTCGACGAAATGAGCAAGGAAGACGGCATTGCATTCTGCGAGCGGCTGTTCGCGAAGTATCTCGATGGGCACCCATTGATCTCGAACGCCGCGCATCTGCGCGGCTCGGCGCAGTGGATTCGTTTTCCGCGCGTCGTCAATCAGGAATGGGTGCATTACCGTCCGCGCGCGGCCGGCGGCACGACGCCCGTCGTCTTGATGGGCGACGCCGCCCATACGGCGCATTTCTCCATCGGGTCGGGCACGAAGCTCGCACTCGAAGATGCCATCGCGCTAGCCGATAGCATCGACGCTCATCCACATGACCTTCGTGCCGCACTCACGTACTACACGCAAACTCGCAGCATCGACGTGCTGCGCATTCAAAACGCCGCGCGAAACTCGACGGAATGGTTCGAACACGTCGATCGCTATGCATCCTTCGAGGCGGAGCAATTCGCCTACTCGTTGCTCACGCGATCGCAGCGCATCTCGCACGAAAACTTGCGCGAGCGCGACGCACGTTACGTCCGCTCGTTCGAGCAATGGCTCGCGCACAAGGCCGGCGTCGAACATGCACGCGATACCCAACGATCGATTCCGCCGATGTTTACGCCGTTCAAGATGCGCAACGTCACGCTCAAAAATCGCGTGATCGTTTCGCCGATGGCGCAGTACCTGGCCGTCGACGGCACCGTAGGCGACTACCATCTCACGCATCTCGGTGCGCGTGCAATGGGCGGCGCAGGGCTGGTCATGACGGAAATGACATGCGTTTCGCCCGAAGGGCGCATCACGCCGGGATGCCCCGGCATGTATACCGCCGAGCATAGCCAAGCGTGGCGCCGCATCGTCGATTTCGTCCACCGCATGAGCGATGCGAAGATCGGCATGCAACTCGGTCATGCCGGCGCGAAAGCATCGACCCGTGTAAGTTGGGAAGGCATCGATCAACCGCTGCCGGAAGGCAATTGGCCCATCGTGTCCGCATCGCCGCAGCAATACCTCGCCGGTATCAGCCAATGGTCCCACGCCGCCACCCACGACGAGCTGCGCGAAATCGAAGCCCAATTCGTGCGCGCCGCGCAGATGGCCGACGAAGCCGGCTTCGACTGGCTGGAGCTTCACTGCGCGCACGGCTACTTCCTGTCGAGCTTCATCTCTCCGCTCACGAATCAACGCACCGACGAATACGGCGGCTCGCTCGAAAACCGCCTTCGGTATCCGCTCGAAGTCTTCCGCGCGATACGAAAAGTCTGGCCGCAAGGCAAACCGATCTCGGTACGCATTTCCGCGAACGATTGGGTCGACGGCGGCACGACGCCCGACGATGCGGTCGAAATCGCCCGCGCCTTCAAGGCCGTGGGCGCCGATATGATCGACGTTTCCTCCGGGCAAGTCAGTAAAGCGGAAAAACCGGTGTACGGCCGAATGTTCCAAACGCCGTTCGCAGACCGCATTCGCAACGAGGCCGGCATTGCGACCATCGCCGTCGGTGCGATCTCCGAAGCCGACCACGTCAACAGCATCATCGCAGCCGGTCGCGCCGATCTCTGCGCCATCGCGCGTCCGCATCTGGCCAACCCGGCCTGGACGCTGGCCGAGGCGGCGAAGATCGGCTATTTCGACGTGGCGTGGCCCAAGCAATACACGGCCGCCAAATCGCAACTGGAGCGCAATTTCGAACGCGAGCGCGCGATGCACGCGGTGCCCGGGGCAACGGCCGCCGCAGCGGAGGTGGCTCAATGAACGTCAAGGCCAAAGCCGGCATGAACGCAAACGCCAACGCGCTCGACGATATGCACGCCGTGGTCACGGGCGGCGGCAGCGGAATCGGCGCCGCGATCGCGCAAGCGCTCGTCGATGCAGGCGCGCGCGTGACGCTCATGGGACGCGATGCCGCCAGACTCGAAGCACAGCGCGCCCAATTGAGCGCCGGCCATACGGTTCGCTGCGTATCGGTAGACGTCACGCAGCCCGACGCCGTCGGCGATGCGTTCGCCCAAGCACGCGATGCGCTCGGCCCCGTCGATATCCTCGTCAACAACGCCGGACAAGCGCAGGCCGCCCCATTCGCGAAGACCGGTCTCGACCTGTGGCAACGCATGCTCGACGTCAATCTGACGGGCGTCTTCCTCTGCACGCAAGCCGCCCTCCCGGCGATGGTGGAACGCCGCTTCGGCCGCATCGTCAACGTCGCGAGCACGGCCGGGCAAATCGGCTATCCGTATGTCGCCGCGTACTGCGCAGCGAAACACGGCGTCATCGGTTTGACGCGCTCGCTCGCACTCGAAACGGCGACGACAGGTGTCACCGTCAACGCCGTTTGCCCCGGCTATACGGAAACGCCGCTGCTGCAAACGTCGCTCGACCAGGTCGTCTCCAAGACGGGACGAAGCGAGGACGACGCGCGCGCGGCACTGCAGCGAGCCAACCCGCAAAAACGCTTTATCGCCCCCGACGAAGTGGCGCACGCGGTCCTATGGCTCGTCATGCCCGAGTCGAACTCGATCACGGGCCAATCGATATCTATCTCTGGTGGAGAAGTAATGTGAGCGACGCCGTTCGCACATCGACGAAGAAGAAGGAAAAGACCGCATCGCGCGAGTCGCACGGCGAAAACGTCGTCGACCTGGAAATGAGCACCGGCGCCGATAGCCACATGAGCCTGCGGCTGTGGCTGCGCCTGTTGACGACGACGAATCTCGTGCAAGCGGAGCTGCGCCGCCGGCTACGCGCCGAATTCGATACGACGCTGCCGCGCTTCGACTTCATGGCCCAACTCGAGCGTCATCCGGAAGGACTGAAGATGAGCGAGATTTCGCGCCGCCTGATGGTGACGGGCGGCAATGTCACGGGCTTGACCGATCAACTCGAAAAAGAAGCGCTCGTCGCACGCGACGTCGATCCCAACGACCGCCGCGCGTTCACGGTTCGGCTCACGCCCGCGGGACGCACCCTGTTCGACAAGATGGCGCAGGCCCACGAACGCTGGGTCGTAGAGCTGTTCGGCGGCCTGGGCATCGACGACAAATCGAAAATGCATCAACGTCTCGGCAAGCTCAAAGCCCATCTGCTCGATTGCATCCACAGCCCGGAATGACGATGCGTGGCGAAGCGCAACGACCGGCCGTGCCGAGAATGAATAGGAGAACCGAACAATGACGGATGCCGCTTTGAATGCCGACGCTTTGCGAGCCGGCAATCGCACGACGCTCGCCTCATATTCGCCACGCCACTTCGGCTGGCGGCTCGATGGCAGCGTGGCGACGATCATGTTGAACCGCCCCGAGCGCAAGAATCCGTTGACGTTCGAGTCGTACGCCGAGCTTCGCGACTTGTTCCGCACGCTCGCCTACGCTACGGAGGTCAAAGCCGTCGTCATCCATGGTGCGGGCGAGAACTTCTGCTCGGGCGGCGACGTGCACGAAATCATCGGCCCGTTGATCGGCCTCCCAATGCCCGAGTTGTTGATGTTCACGCGCATGACGGGCGATCTCGTCAAGGCGATGCGCCACTGCCCCCAACCGATCGTCGCTGCCGTGGACGGCGTATGCGCCGGCGCCGGTGCGATCGTCGCAATGGCGTCCGACATGCGGCTGGCCACCGCGCGCAGCAAGCTCGCCTTCCTTTTTACGCGCGTGGGCCTAGCCGGCTGCGACATGGGCGCGTGCTCGATCTTGCCTCGCATCATCGGGCAAGGCCGCGCCTCGGAGTTGCTGTTCACGGGCCGTTCCGCATCCGGCGACGAAGGCTTTGCATGGGGCTTCTACAACCGGCTCTGCGATCCGGCGCAACTGCTTTCCGAGGCAGACGAACTGGCGCGTTCGATCGCCTCGGGCCCCACGTTCGCGCATGGCGTCACGAAGAAGATGCTCCATCAGGAATGGAGCATGAGCGTCGACGAAGCCATCGAATCGGAAGCGCAGGCGCAGGCGATCTGCATGGCGACACGCGACTTCGAGCGCGCTTACCGCGCGTTCGCGGCCAAGTCGCGTCCCGCGTTCGAAGGGGATTGATATGACGCACTGCGACCGCCCTGGCCTGCCCGACATGGGAGACATGCTCGATTGGCCCTTCTTCGAGGATCGCCATCGTCATTTGGCGGCCGATCTCGAAGCGTGGTGCAACGCGAACGATGCATTGCTGGCGCACGCCGAGCCGCTTGCATCCGGCGCGCAAGGGCGAGCCGGTGTAGACGCCCAATGCCGTCGGCTGGTACGCGCCCTCGGCGAAGACGGCTGGCTGCGCTACGGCGTCGGCGGCAAGGCGTACGGCGGGCATGGCGACACGATCGATACGCGCGCCGTCTGCTTGCTGCGCGAAACGCTCGCCAAGCATTCGGGTCTCGCCGATTTCGCGCTCGCCATGCAAGGGCTCGGGTCCGGCGCGATCTCGCTCGCCGGCACCGACGAGCAAAAGCGACGCTACTTGCCGCGTGTGGCAAGCGGCCAGGCCATTGCCGCGTTCGCATTGTCCGAACCCGACGCCGGATCGGACGTGGCAGCGCTCGCGCTGACGGCACGCGAAGACGGCGATGCGTATGTGCTCGTCGGCGAAAAGACTTGGATTTCCAACGGCGGCATCGCCGACTTCTACGTCGTCTTTGCCCGCACCGGCGAGGCGCCGGGCGCGCGCGGCATCACCGCGTTCGTCGTCGATGCCGGCACGCCCGGATTCGACATCGCGGAACGGATCGACGTCATTGCACCGCACCCCCTCGCCCGTCTTCGATTCGACAACGCACGCGTGCCGAAGTCGCAGATGCTCGGCGTCGCCGGAGAAGGCTTCAAGCTGGCGATGCGCACGCTCGACATCTTTCGCACGTCGGTTGCCGCGGCATCGCTCGGATTCGCGCGCCATGCGTTGGACGAGGCGCTGGCACGCGCCTCGTCGCGCAAGATGTTCGGGCAGACGCTCGGCGATTTTCAACTGACGCAAGCGAAGCTCGCCGAGATGGCGCTGACGATCGATTCGGCCGCTCTGCTCGTCTATCGCGCCGCCTGGATGCGCGACCAAGGCAAACGCGTCACGCGCGAAGCCGCTCTGGCGAAATGGCACGCAAGCGAAGGCGCGCAACGCGTCATCGATGCGGCCGTGCAGCTCTGGGGCGGTCAAGGCGTTTGCAGCGGCACGCCGGTCGAGATGCTGTATCGCGAGATCCGCGCATTGCGCATCTATGAAGGCGCAACCGAGGTGCAGCAACTGATCGTAGGGCGGGATTTGCTCAAGGCGTACGCGGCGCGCAGCGAAAGCAAAATCGATGGCGATGGCGATGGCGATGGCGAAGCTAAACGCGGGGTAAGCCCATGATGAACACAGATCGAGCGCCGGTCGTCTTCGAGCGCCCCGTTCGCATTCGCTTCGCGCATTGCGACCCCGCCGGGATCGTGTTCTTCCCGCAATACCTGACGCTGACTAACGGTCTCGTCGAGGATTGGTTCACGGACTCGCTTGGCATCGACTACGCCGAGATGATCGGGCGGCGCCGCATCGGCCTGCCGATCGTCAAGCTCGAGTGCGAGTTCGCACGGCCGAGCCGCATGGGCGAAACGATCTCGCTTGCGCTGGCGCTTGCCCGCATCGGCCAGAGGTCGATCCATATCCGCATCACCGGGAGCGGCCCGGACGGCTTGCGCTTCGCAACGAATCAAGTGCTCGTTACCACGTCGCTCGAAACGGGCGCATCAATTGGCATTCCCGACGATATCCGTGCGGCGTTAGAACGCTCGGCCGCATCGTCCTCTCACTCCGTACACGAAGGTGCATCGTCATGAAACGTCCGCTTTTACCGGCCGGCTGGCCCAAACCCCGCGGCTACGCCAACGGCGTGGCCACACACGGCACGCAAGTTTTCGTCGCCGGGCAAATCGGCTGGGACGAGACCGAGACTTTTCGCTCCGATTCGTTCGCCGATCAAGCCCGGCAAGCGCTGGCCAATATCGTCGCGGTCTTGAAGGAAGCCGGAGCGCGTCCCGAGCATCTCGTGCGAATGACTTGGTACGTGACCGACAAGCGGGAGTATCTAGCCGCGGCGCGCGACGTCGGTCAGGCGTTTCGCGAACTCATCGGCGACTACGACATCGCCATGAGCGCAGTCCAAGTCGCCGCGCTTATCGAAGACCAAGCCAAAGTGGAAATCGAAGCCACCGCCGTGATCCCTGACTGATACCGGAGCGAGCCATGGAACCGTCAGCCCATGTCGATACGTTTGCGCGAGACAATCTGCCGCCGCAGGATCAATGGCCCGTCTTGCTGCTGGACCACCCCGATGTCTCCTACCCCAAGCGTTTCAATTGCGCGACGGAACTGCTGGACGCGACGATCGCGGCCGGGCACGGCGATCGCGTCGCAATCTGGTCGGAGCGCGAAGACACACCTCACGGAACGACTTATGTCGAACTCAGGGAGATGGTCGATCGCTGGGCGCACGTGCTCGTGGAAGACATGCGGCTCGTTCCGGGCAACCGCATTCTGCTGCGCGGTCCGAACACGTTGCAAATGGCCGCCGCATTTCTGGCGAGCATCAAGGCAGGGCTCGTCGTCGTCCCTACCATGCCGTTGCTGCGCGCGAAGGAGCTCAAGCAGATCGTCGATAAAGCGAAGATCCAAGCGGCGCTTTGCGATGCCCGTCTGATCGACGAACTCGATCGATGCCGAGACGAGGCGAGCGAGTTCCACTGCGCCGATCTCTCCAATGTCCGCGTATTTCATAGCGACGCGCCCGATGCGATGGAATCGCTGGCCGAAGGCAAGCCGGATCGGTTCTCCGCGTGCGATACGTCGGCGGACGACGTTTGCCTGATCGCCTTTACGAGCGGCACCACCGGCGCACCAAAGGGCTGCATGCACTTCCATCGCGACGTGCTGGCCATGTGCGACCTGTTTCCACGCCATATCTTGCGGCCCACCGCGGACGACGTATTTTGCGGCACGCCGCCGCTTGCGTTTACGTTCGGGCTTGGCGGCCTGCTCTGCTTCCCGATGCGCGTGGGCGCATCGACGGTTCTCATCGAAAAGCTCACGCCCGAAACGCTGCTGCGGACCGTCGAGCGTTTTCATGCGACGACGATGTTCACGGCGCCGACGTTCTATCGTCAGATGGCGCCGCTCGTGCCGCGGTTCGATATCGGCAGCTTGAAGAAAACCGTCTCGGCAGGCGAAGCCTTGCCCGATTCGACGCGCGAGCTTTGGCGTAAAGCCACCGGCATCGAAATGATCGACGGCATCGGCGGCACGGAGATGATTCACATCTTCATCGCGTCCGCCGCCGAGGAAGTCCGTGCCCACGCGATCGGCAAAGCCGTCCCCGGCTATGTCATCGAAGTCGTCGACGACGACATGCGCCCCGTGCCGGTGGGTACGATCGGCAAGCTGGCCGTGCGCGGCCCCACAGGGTGCCGCTATTTGGCCGACGAGCGTCAAAAAAAGTTCGTGCGCGACGGATGGAATTTGCCCGGCGACGCGGTCTACGTCGACGCCGACGGATACGTGTTCTATCAAGCGCGCGCGGACGACATGATCGTTTCAGCCGGCTACAACATTTCCGGACCGGAGGTGGAAAGCGTATTGATGCAACACGAGGCTGTAGCCGAATGCGGCGTCATCGGCGCGCCCGACGAAGCCCGCGGGCAGATCGTCAAGGCGTTCGTCGTATTGAAGCCGGGCTACGTGGCCGACGACGCGCTCGTCACGCAGTTGCAGACGTTCGTCAAGGAGACGGTCGCGCCGTACAAGTATCCGCGCGTAATCCAATTTCTCGATGCGCTGCCGCGCACCGAGACGGGAAAGCTCAAGCGGTTTGCGCTGCGAAGCCTGTAGCGTGACGAGGCCGCGTCTCGCTCGATCGAGTTGCAGCCACGCAGCGACGCCGCACTGAGCGCGCTCTCACTTCACCCTCAACTCGCCCGCAATGCCGTGGCGATCGGCACGCGGGCCGCGCGTATCGCCGGCAGCAAGCCGCCCAGCATGCCGATCGTGCACGCGACGAATATGCCCGACACGAGCAGCGACGCCGTGACGGTGAGATGAAACACGATTTGGCTGAACCCGGCGCCTAGCGTATTGACCGTGTTGCCGTTGAAGAAGACCCACGCCGCCGCCGAGCCGATCGCGCTGCCGATCACCGAAAGCAACAACGATTCGACGATCACGGAGATGACGATCGGCATGCCGCCGAATCCGATCGCGCGTAACGTCGCGATCTCTCGCGTGCGCGTCGAGACGGCCGTATACATCGTGTTGAGCGCACCGAAGCAGGCGCCCAGCGCCATGATGCCGCCGACGAAATATGCAAGCAGATTCAGCAGCTTCGACAGGTTGCGCGATTGCGCCGCGTAATAGTCGGCTTCACGCTGCACACCCACCTTCAGCGTCGGGTCCGTCGTCAGTGCGCCCTTGAAGCGATCGAAGGCCGCCGCCGAATCGAGCATCACCGTCACCGATTGAAACCCGTTGCGCCGGTACGCCGACAGCACGGTTTCCACGTCGCCCTGCAGCTCCGACTCGTGCGCGTCGCCTCCGCTTTCGAAAATACCGACGACCGTCCACTCGGAATCGCGGAACGCGATGCGGCTACCCAAGTCGAGTCCCTTGAATTGCGCAGCCGCCGATTTGCCGACGATGAGCTCGCGCACGGCAGGATGAAACATGCGTCCGGCAATCAGATGCATCTCGGGCCGCAGCCTCATCGCATTGGCGCTGACGCCGCGCAGCGTGACGTTCGCATCGGCGTTGTCCTTCTTCTGCGGCAACGCGACGATCACGACCGCATCGGCCGATGCGATCGGCCGGCCCGCTTCGTCTTTGCGCACGCCGGGCGCATCCATGATCGTCTGCGCATTCTGGCGATCGATCGTGCTCTCCAATTCGGCCTGCGAACCCGCGCGCAGCACGATCGCCCGGTCTGCGCGCGCCGTGCCTTTCAGCGTCCGCTGAAAACCGGCCGCCATGGCGAGCACCGACACGAGCACCGCCACGGTCACCGCGATCCCGATGACGATCACCCATGCCGTGCCGATACGTTGCGGCAAGCTGCGCAGGTTCATCGACGTGACTGCAACGATTTGCTTGATCATGAGCGCAGCGCCTCCACGATGACGAGCCGCTTGGCGCGCCAAGCGGGAACGATGCCCGTTGCAATGGCCAAAAACGCGGCCATGAGCACGCCTTCCGCAATCACGGCCGGCGGCATGCTCACGACACCCAGCGTATTTCGCAGCATCGGGAACAAGAGATCGGCCAACCCGAGCCCGAGCAAGGCGGCGAACACGCACAACGTCAGCGATTGCACGAGGACCAGCACGAGCATGCGCGTATCGCTGAAGCCCAGCGTCTTGAGCACGGCAAGTTCGGGCACTTGCTCCCGCACCGCCTGCATGACGGTGCTGCCCACGGCGAACAACAGGGCGAAGAACACGGCGAACAGAATGTAAGTGACGATGAGGTTGATGTCCCCGATCTGCTTCATGAAAGACTGCTGAAACTCCTTCTCGGTCTGCGTCTTCGTTTCGTCGGGCGAATTCGCGAAACGCCGGTCGATCTCTTGCGCAATCTGCGCCGACTGGCGCGGATCCCTCACTTGCACGATGTACCAGCCGACCTTGCCCTTGGCGAAGCTGCGGGCCTCGTCGAAATACTTGTAGTTGAAGAACATCGCATCTTCGCGCGAGCGCTCGGCCGGATCCTCATAGATGCCGACGATCGTGAAATCCCAATCGGAATTGCCGTCGGCGGCTTTGACCCAAATCGTCGAATGCAGCGGAATACGGTCGCCGATCTTCCACCCGTACTTCTTCGCCAACCCGGCGCCGATGATCGCGCCGTCGCGCGTGTGCTCGAGCGCCGTCAGTTGATCCTTCGGTACGATCATTTCGGGGTGCACGGGAAATTCGCGCTCGGGCTCCACGGGAAACGCCGCGATGAAGTTCTTCGGATCTTGGTAATACGGCCCGAACCACGACTCGTGAGAGACGCCCTTCACCCCGGGGATCGTTTCGATCTGCGCCATATAGGCATACGGCAGGCTCTCGGTGATCGAGATCTTGTTCGTGACGACGAGACGATCGACGTTCGAGCGCTCGATCGTTTGCTTGAACGCCGAGTTCACGCCTTGCAGCATGCCGAACAGCAAGAACGCGATCAATATCGAAAGCAGCGTGAGCGACGTGCGCACCTTCTTGCGCCACAGCATCGCCCATATCAGCGGTATGAATTTCATCGTCGGCGCCCTCGATCAGGCTTCTGTTGCTTGCCGCTCTGCGACAAACTGGCCCTTGTCCAAATGCAGCGTATGGGTCGCGTAGTCGGCGGCTTTCTGATCGTGCGTAACCATGACGATCGTCTTGCCGTACTCGCGGTTCAGCACCTGCAGCAAGTGCAGGATTTCGTCGGCCGTCGCACGATCCAAGTCGCCCGTCGGTTCGTCGCAGACGAGCAGCTTCGGATCGGACACGAGCGCGCGCGCAATGGCCACCCGCTGCGCCTGCCCGCCCGACAGCTCCGAAGGCTTGTGCTTGGCGCGATCCTCGAGCCCTACGACGGCGAGCGCGGCGCGCACGCGCTTCATGCGCTCGCCCTTCGAAAGCGACGTCAGCAGCAACGGCAGCTCGACGTTGCGCTCGGCGCTGAGCATCGGCATCAGGTTGTAAAACTGGAAGACGAAGCCCACGTTGTTCGACCGCCAGCGCGCGAGGCTGCCGCCGCGCAATTGATCGATGCGCTCGCCGGCGACGATGAGCTCGCCGCTCGTCGGATGATCGATGCCACCGATCAAATTGAGCACCGTCGTCTTGCCCGAACCCGACGGGCCCATCAATGCGACGAAATCGCCGTCGGCCACCTGCAGGTCGAGATGATGCAGGACTTCGACCGTTTGCTTGCCGCGCGTGTACGTTTTCACGACGTTCTTCAGGGACACCATGGCAGTCATTTGCTTCGCTCCTCGTTCATACTCGGCGTCGAGTTCGACTCTCGATTTCGCCGGGTCATCGATCGACGACTTTTACGTGCGCGCCGTCGGAAAGTTTCGTGAAATCGCCGATGGCCACCCGCTCGCCGGCCGCTAAGCCGGCCAATACGGCTTGCGATTGCGCGTCCCGCGCGCCGAGCTTGACCTCGCGGCGCTCGAGCGTATCTTCGTGCAGCACGTAGACGGTTCCCGTCGCGGCACCCGCGCTCGCTTGCACCGCCTCCGGCGGCAGCGTCACGCCGCCCGCGCCGGCCGCGCCGTTCGATGCGTCCGCGCGGCTCAGGAACGATACGCGCGCGCCCATTTCAGGCAAGATGCGCGGATCGCGCGACTTGAAGCCGACCCGCACTTTGACCGTGGCCTTGCTGCGATCGGCCGTGGGCACCACGGCAATGACATAGGCGGGAATTTGCCAGTCGGGATAGGCGTTGAGCTTGAGCGTCGCCGGCTCGTTCGCTCGCACCCGGCCGATGAAGTTTTCGCTGACGTCGACTTCGACTTCGAGCGAATCCATATCGACGAGCGTGCAAATCCCGCTTCGCGTGAAACCGCCGCCGGCCGACAGCGGCGAGACGATTTCGCCCGGCTGCGCGTTCTTGGTCGTCACGACGCCGGTGAACGGCGCGCGCACGATCGTATCGTCCAAGTCGCGTTGCGCGATCGCGAGCGCTGCCTGGCGAACCGCTAGATTGCCCTCGGCCACGGCGACGTCGGTCTGCTTGGCGTCGTAGTTCGCTTTGCTCTGCTCCAAGGCCGTCGCGCTGATTACGCTGGCGGCAGCGAGCTTGCGGTCGCGCTGGTAGATCGGCGTGATGTCGGCCGCCGCAGCCTTCGCCTGCAAGAGCATGCTTTGCGCTTGCTGCACGCCGGCCTTGGCTTGCAACAGGTTCGCCGTCGCATTGCGGTTGTCGAGCGTCGCCACGACGTCGCCTTCCTTGACGTGCACCCCTTCTTCGATGAACAACTGCTGGAGCTTGCCCGTGATCTTCGCCGATACGGTCGCCTGACGCCGCGCAACGACGTACCCCGACGCATCGAGGATCGATGCGCCGCTCTGCGCGCCGGCGCCCGAGGCCAACGGCTTGGCGACGGCGACTTTCACCGCGGGCGCGGCCGACCGCAGCCAAACATAGGAAGCGGCGCCGGCCGCAATCAGCAGCACGATGACACCGGCCACCCACCACCAGCGCCGCGAGGAAGCCGTTTCCGCCGGCCTATCGTCGCGCTCGATCCGCAACTGCCGCAACAACTCCGATTTGTCGCTCATGTAAAGGACTTCCGCGATATGAAGATTGAAACAGGGCCGCCTTGCGGCATATTGCGCGTCCCGCGCTCAGTGCTCGACTCAGCGCTTGGCCGATACGGCCTCGCCCGCCTGCTTCCAGTCGCCGCCCAGTGCAAGAAACAGCGCGGCGGTGTCTTGGTAGCGCGCGGCAAGCGCCTGAACGTAACCCACGCGCGCACGTTGGTACTGTTGCTGCGCGACCAGCAATTCGAGGTGGTTCGCGCCGCCGAGGCCGAAACGCTGCTCGATCAAATGCAAGCTATCGGCAGCGGCCGTTTGCGCCCGAAATTGCGCAGCCAGCGTTTGCGCGTCGGCATCGAGCGCTCGCAGCGCATCGGCGACATTCTTGAACGCGAGCAAGACAGTCTGCCGATATTGCGCGAGGGCCTGATCGTAGGCCGCAACTGCCGCCCGCCGCTTCGCGCTCAACGATCCCCCTTGAAACAACGGCTGCGTGACGTTCGCTCCCAGCGAGAACACAGTGTGCGAGAACAGCGACCGGAACGACGAACTCGATTCGCCGTAGCTTCCGGAGAGACCGATCTGCGGCAGCATGTTCGCCGTAGCCACGCCGATCTGCGCACTCGCTTCATGCAGCTGGGCCTGCGCGCGCCGGATGTCGGGCCGTTGACGTACGATTTCCGACGGCACCATCAACGGAATGTCGACGGGCAGTTGCAAAGAAGCGAGATCGAATGCGCTTTCATCGTACTCGCTCGGCGGCTTGCCGAGATAGACGGCCAGCTGACTGCGAGCGGCGGCAAGCTGTTGCTGAAGCGGCGGCAGCGTGGCTTGTACCGAAGCCAGATTCGATTCAGCCGACAAAAGATCCGAACGTGCGGCGCCTCCCAGCTCGAAATCCTGCCGGCTCAGATCGACTTCGTGCTGCGCCGATGCGACGAGCTCGCGCGTCGCATCGATTTGAGCGCGCAGCGACGCCTCGAGCACGGCGGCCGTCACGACGTTGGCCGCGAGGGTCTGATAGGTCGCCTGTAATTCTTCGCGCTGCGCCTCGCGCCCCGCCTCCTGCGCCTCGATGCCGCGCCGCACGCCGCCGAATACGTCGAAGTTGTACGACAAACTCACCGACGCGTTGTAGAGCGTGAAGAGAAAGTTGCCGACTTGCGGAAAACCTTGGGAAGCCCCATTGAGCTTCTCCCGCGTCGCGCCGGCGCTGCCGCCGATAGACGGAAACAGCGCGCCGCGCTGCGCATTCACTTGCTCTTGCGCCACGCGCAGCGCCGCTTGAGCCGAGGCGATCGTCGGGCTATTGGCCAACGCTTCCGATACGAGCCGGTCAAGTTGATCGGACCCGTAGGCCGTCCACCACTGCGACGGCAATTGCGCAGCGGGGTCGAAGCGCTGCGCCGCTCCGCCCGCCACAGGCGTGGCCTGCGTCTGCGGCGGCAACGGCTCGCGCGTAATGCTAGCCGTTGCCGGCGCCGCAGGCGGGGTGAAATCGGGACCGACGGCACAACCGCCGCACAAGAGCGCGGCGGCAAGCGCAAATGCCGCAGCCGTCACGCCGGAGCGCGACGCGCTCGTTTCGCACGCGGACATCGATCGGCGCAGTTGGCCACGCTCGTTCTTTTCCATATTCCGAATGGGGGCTGTTCAATATTGATTCCCCCGATTCGTCGGCGGAGGAAAAATGAAGCGGGCTATCGGGCAGTCGAAGGAATCAAATGCGGCACCGAGTATAACGCTCGCTTTCCCTTATCGATAGTCGAATTGCGCAATGGGATGACTCTAAAGCATCGAAGCGCCGCATCGCGCTTGCCGCCGGCATACTACGAAAGTCCCGATGATTTGCCGATCCAGCATGAAGCTCTCGCATGTGACCGAACGATGTCGGGATGCAGATGCCTCGGCTTGACGAGTGGAGCGAAGGATTGGGCCAGACGTGTGTCATAACGACGCGCATTCGCCCATTAAATCGGCGGCATTTGTCTCGGGCAGCGGCTTGGAATGGAACTTGCTGCGCCGGACCGCTTTGAAACGGCTACCGGCGCAACGACCGTCTTCCGCAATCGCGCTGCCTACGGCATTCGCAAAGATCAGGTCTTGCCGGCCTGCGATCACCGCGTTCGCGCCGCTTTCGGCGCCGTCCTGCCCGGCCGCTTCACGAAAGCTCCTTCTCCGCGCCCGGCACGTGCTCGCCTGCCGCGTCGCCGGTGCCCGCCGCGCGCCCGTCCTTCGTTTTGGAACGCCGCTGCGTCGCCCGCATGACGATATAAAAGGCCACCGGCGTGAAGACAAGCCCCAAGACGGTCGCGGCGATGACGCCGCCGAATACGCCCGTACCGATCGAATGACGGCTTTCGGCGCCGCCGCCGCTCGAGAATACGAGCGGCACGACACCTAGCAGGAATGCCGCCGATGTCATGACGATCGGCCTGAAGCGCATCGCACAGGCTTGGACGATCGAATCGACGAGCGCAGCGCCGCGCGCTCGTGCATCGCGCGCGAACTGAACGATCAGAATCGCGTTCTTGCCCGCCAGGCCGATTACGGTGACGAGACCGATCTTGAAGTAGATATCGTTCGGCAAACCGCGCAGGTGGATCGCCGCAACGGCGCCTATCATGCCGAGCGGGACGACGATCAGCACGGAAAGCGGAATCGTCCAGCTTTCGTACAGCGCGGCCAACACCATGAACACCGCAAGCAGCGATAGCCCGATGAGGAGCGGCGTCTGACGCGCTGCCTGAGTTTCGGCCAGCGCGGCGTCCCCCCAATCGAATGCCGTTCCTTCGGGAAGCTGCGCGGCGAGCCTTTCCATCTCGGCCATGGCTGCGCCAGAGCTGTAGCCGTCGGCCGCCCGCCCCGTCACGTCGAGCGACGGATAGCCGTTATAGCGCGCCAGCACGCTCGGCCCGCGCGACCATTTGAGCGAAGCAAAGGCCGAGAACGGCACCATCTCGCCCAGCCCATTGCGCACGGACAGGCGCAACAAATCGGCATCGGTCATGCGGGCGGACGAATCGGCCGCCATCAGCACGCGCACCATGCGTCCCGACGCGGGGTAATCGCCGACATACGAGGTTCCGAACGTAGCGCCGAGCACGTCCTTGATCGCTTCGAACGACACGTCCATCGCGTAGGCTTTGGAACGGTCGATGTCGAGCACGACGTGCGGAGAATCGGGCAGCGTTTCCGAATGCACGTCGGCCAGAACGGGGCTCTTGCGCGCAAGCTCGAGCAACTGCTCCCGCGCCGCGTCGAACGTCTCCTTGCTGAGGCCGCCACGGTTTTGGAGGTGAAACGTGAAGCCTTCCGCACGCCCGAGCCCCGGCACGGACGGCGGCAATTGCGCAATGACTTCGCCATCGCGGATGCGCTCGAACGACCGGTTCAACGTATCGCGCAACTCGAGCGCGCCCATCTCGCGATGCGACCAATCTTTTAGATCGACGAACGCCATTCCGACGTTCTGCCCGCTGCCTGCAAAGCTCCAGCCGATGACGGTCGTGAAGTGGGCGATCGAACTTTGCCGGTGCAAAATCTCCTCGACTTGGCGCACGACGGCGAAGGTGCGTTCCTGCGACGCGCCGGGCGGCAACTGCACCTTCACCTGCAGCTGGCCTCGATCTTCGATCGGCAAGAAGCCGCTCGGCAGCGAGGCATACATGAGCGCGCCCGCTGCGATCAACGCGACGTGAACGGCAAAGACGCGCTTCGAAGACCGAAGCAGCCTCGCGACAAGGCCGCGATAACCGCCGGCGGTACGCTCGAACCCCGCCGCAAAACGCACGGCAAGTCCCGAACCCTCGCGCTTCGCATGCCGAGGCGGCTTGAGCAGGTTTGCGCAAAGCGCGGGCGCAAGCGAGAGCGCCATAAATGCCGAGACGAGAATCGCCGCGATCATTGCAATCGAGAACTGCCGATAGATGCCGCCCACACCGCCCGTAAAAAACGCCATCGGCACAAACACGGCCGTCAACACGGCAGTCACGCCGACGATCGCGCCGCCGATCTGAGCCATCGCCTTTCGCGTCGCCTCGCGCGGAGCCAGCCCTTCGTCGCGCATGATCCGCTCGACGTTCTCGACGACGACGATCGCATCGTCGACGAGAATGCCGATGGCGAGGACGAGCCCGAACAGCGTGAAGACGTTGACCGAAAGCCCGAACGCATACATCGATGCGAAGGCCCCCATCAAGGCGACCGGAATCACGACGGTCGGCACCAGCGTATAGCGCAAATCGCGCAAAAATAGCCACATCACGAAAAAGACGAGGACGATCGCTTCCACGAGCGTCAGCATGACCTCCTCGATCGCGATCTTGACGAAATGCGCGCCGTCGTAGGGGATCTCCACGGCGATGCCGGGCGGCAACGTCTTCGATAGCTCCGCGATGCGCCGGTGAATCGCGCTCGACGTTTCCAAGGCGTTGCCGAGCGGGCCAAGCTGAATGCCGACGGTCGCGGCCGTCCGGCCGTTCAACCGCGACCAGAACGTATAGCCGTCCCGCCCCAACTCGACGCGCGCCACATCGCCGAGCCTGACGACGGAGCCGTCCGGCTTCGCCTTCAGCACGATAGCGCCGAACTCTTGCGCGGTATGCATTTGGCCGCGTACGCTGATCGACGCCATCATGGCCTGTCCGTCGACCGCGGGCGCGTCGCCGATCGCACCGGCGGTCACGGTTGCGTTCTGCGCGCGTATCGCCGCCGATACGTCCGCCGGCGACAAGCCGTATTGGCGCAGCTTCATCGGGTCGAGCCAAATGCGCATCGCGCGATCGGCGTCCCAGAGCTGCGCGGCGCCCACGCCGGGCGTACGCTTGAGCTCGCGCAGCAAGAAGCGGTTCAAGTAATCGCTGAGCGCCGTCGAATCGCGCGTACCGTCCGTCGACACCAACGTGACGAGCATCAGGAACGTATTGGCGGCCTTGAACACGGAAATGCCCTGTTGCACGACCTCCCGCGGCAGGCGCGGCTCGATCTGCTTCAAGCGGTTTTGCACGTCCACCATGGCCAGATCGGGATGAGTGCCGGGCGCGAACGTGACGTCGATTTCCACTTCGCCCAATGAATCGCTCGTGGTCTCGTAGTATTGCAGGCCGTCCACGCCATCCAAACTTTGTTCCATCAGGCTTGCCACGTTCTTGTCGACTTCTTCTGCCGAGGCGCCGGGGTATGCCGCATAGATGACGACGCGGGGCGGCGCGAGCCGCGGGTATTGCGTGACAGGCAGCATCGGCAACGCCAGCGAACCCGCGACGACGATCGCGAGCGCGACGATCCACGCGAAGACGGGACGGTCGATGAAGAATGACGGCACGTGCTGAAACCCTCCGTTGTTGTTTTTGTTTGTTCTCTCTCATCCGTCGAACGCGGTGTCGGCTCGAACGGTTTGGCCGCCCCGTACCATCCGGGGTCGCGCAATTATCGTTGGTCGCCTATGCGGCGATATAAGAATTTTCTATACTTTGCCTCCCTTCCCCTTGACCTATCGACAGAAAGAAGAATTGCCCCGATGAAGAAGCTGTTCGCCGCTTTATTGATTGCCGCCAGCGCGCATGCCGTTGCTGCGCCGGCGTGTTCGCAGTTCGTTCCGAATGCGCAGTTTCCGGTGCTCGCCAACGCGAAGATGGCGCCGAAAACGCGCTTGCTTTGCTATTCCGACTTTGCGGTACTGCATTCGGGCCTGACGCACGGGCCTTTGTGGTCGGCCGAGCATTTGACGCGTACGCATTTGGACGAAGCCAAGGAGCAGGTGCGTACGAACAAGTTTTTCGAAGAGCCATCGTTGCCGCCTGGCGAAGGCGCGACCCTGGCCGACTACAAGCGCAGCGGTTTCGACCGAGGCCATATGAGCCCCGCCGGCGACCGGTGGAACGCGCAAGCCATGGCGCAGTCTTTCACGCTCGCCAACGTCGTGCCGCAAGATCGACAAAACAATCAGCACTTGTGGGCCCATATCGAGTCGGCCGTCCGCAAGCTCGCCACCCGCTACGGCGACGCCTACATCGCGACGGGCCCGTTGTTCACTGGCCAAACGCTTCGCACTATCGGCGCAACGCGCGTCTTCGTGCCGACGCAGCTTTTCAAGGTCGTGTACGTGCCCGCGGCCAACGAGGCGTTTGCAATCGTCGTCGATAACGTTGCAACGAGCCGCTACGATGTCAAAACCGTGCATGAATTGGAAGCGATGAGCGGCATCCGCTTCCCGGGTATTCCGGAAGCGCTGAAGGATCAACGAATCGGAGGGCTCAAAGGTGTCTGACTTCCACGCATTCGCGAGCGACGAGGAAGTGCTCAATATCGAAGGCGATGCGCTGACGATATCGAACGGCGTCACGCGCATCTCAGTGGCCGGTGAGCTTCAAATCGGCAAGGACAAGCGCGGGTTGAGAGCGGCGCGGGCGTTGAAGCAGGCGGTCGATGAGATCGTCGCCGCGCTTGAAAGAGAGAAGTCGCTGCCCGACGAAGCGCAGGACGAACCGCCGGCGGCCACGGGGAGTGTCGACAATCCGTTTGTGTGACGCGGGGAGATCGCTAGCCAATGGCGCGGGGGTGCCCGATACCCTCCCGCGCACGCCGGATGTACGCCGGAGAACGGGGCGTTCGTTCACGCATGGGCGACCTTCGTTCCACGAAATAGGAATGGAGAACGCCGCCGCGTCTCCGGCTTTTATGCGAATGGCACATTCAATCGCTTGAAGATCGGCCGTGCTCGTGCGATGGTTCGAAGATTCGTAGGTGCACGCATCAAAAGAGGCCGACCTATATATGAAGACGCTCACCGACCAACTCGCGCAGTACGCTTCGTATCATCGGGACAGGCGCAACATCGCCATGCACTTCGTCGGCATTCCCATGATCGTGATTTCGCTGGCGATCCTGCTGAGCCGGCCGCAGTGGCATATCGCGGCATTGCCGCTCGGCGCGTCGCCTGCACTGGCGCTTTTCTTCTTCGCCACGCTCTATTACATCGTGCTCGACGTAGCGCTCGGTTTGGTCATGGCGGTGTTCTCGGTCGCGTGCCTCGCCGTCGGCGGGGCACTCGCTCAAGCACCGACCGGGATATGGGCAGGCAGCGGCGCGGCGCTTTTCGTCGTCGGGTGGGTATTTCAGTTCGTCGGACATGCCGCTTACGAGCATCGCAAGCCTGCGTTCGCCGACGATCTCATCGGCCTCGTCATCGGCCCGCTGTTCGTGCTGGCCGAAATTGCATTCGGCTTCGGCTGGCGCCGCGCACTGCGCGAATCGATCGAACGAAAAGCCGGCGCCCTACGCGAAGCTCAGCAGCGCCGGCATCAAGCGGTTTGAGCGTCGGCGGTTTGAGCGTCAGCCGATTCGAGGCCCGATTTCACGCACGCCCTCGCGCGTGCGAAGCAACAGCACGCTATGCACGGCGGTCACGGCCACGGCCATCCAAATGGGCACGTACGTGCCCAATTGCTGCGCCGATAGCGATTCGCCGAGCAACGTCACCGAGAACAACACGAGCAACACGGGTTCGACATAACCGAGCAGGCCGAACAACGCCATCGGCAAAAGGCGGCTCGCTTTGAGGTAACTGGCGAGCGCGACCGTGCTCAACGCTCCGAGGCCAGGCAGCAGCAATGCCCCGAGCAGCGGCCGATGGAGCGCCGCCTGCGCGTTGACGCTCAATGCGATGATGGGCACCGCCGCCGGCAGTAAGAGCAGCATTTCCAGCGCAAACGTGGCAAGCGAGTCGCCGCCCAGTTTGCGACGTAGTACGAAGTACGGCGGGTAGCCCACGGCGACGACGAGCGTCGGCCACGAAAATGCATGGGTAACCCACAGCTCGTGCGCAACACCGACCGCGGCGAACGCGACCGCAAGCCATTGCAGCGGAACGAGCGGCTCGCGATAGTAGAAGCGCCCCACGAGCACCATCGAGAGCGGCAGCAAAAAATACCCGAGCGAGACCTCGAGCATGCGGCCATGCAGCGGCGCCCACATGAAGAGCCAAAGCTGCGCACCGAGCAGCGCGCTTGCGAGCAGCAACATGACCGCACGCCACGGTCGGCGCAAAGCCGAACCGGCAAGCTGCCGCAGTTGCGAGGTGCGCCCTCGCAACCCGACGAGCAGCAGCGCGCCCGGCACCGTCCAAACGATGCGCCAGGCGAAGATGTCGAGGCCGTCGAGGGGGCGCAGCATCCGGGTATACACGGATAAAAGCGCAAATAAGGTCGTGGCGGCAACCGACAGCGCAATGCCGCGCCCCGTTTCGTGTGGATTCATCGGTGATGCGCGGCGCCCTTCATGATGCGGCCGCGAAAATTCATTGTTCTTGTCGCCGTTCAAACAGGCTTAGTGTTGTTCGAAACGCGCGAATCGTTTATCGACGTGGCGCTCTTCGCTGACAAAGTCGCTGACGCGCGCGGAAGGCGGCCCGCGCCTCATCCACTCGAGCATCCGGTCGATCTGGTTCGCCGGGCCTTGCAGCATCGCTTCGACAGAGCCGTCCGAAACGTTCGCCACCCACCCGGTAATCCCGAGCGCATGCGCTTGCCGCAATGCGGCATGCCGAAATCCCACGCCTTGCACTACGCCGCGCACGCGCACGTAATACGTTTCCATTTTCGTGTCTAAATCAGGGCCTTCCATCACTACCTCTCCTGCGCGATTTCCGTCAATCCCGCATTGTAGTCGCCAACGTCAAAATACTTTTTCAAGCAGTCCTTGCATCCCGCGCTAAAGAAAATCGCTCAGCGGTCGTTAAATGCACTGATTGCGTATGCGCGACGACTCATTTGGCAAGAGGAGATAAAACGGTGGCGCTACAGGATCACGCGACACGGCCTCGCAACCGCTTGCTGAGGCGTTGGTTCGACAAGCACAGCACCACCGTTCTCACCGTCGCCGTCTGCACGATCGCGGTGGGCATCGTCGCATTCGGGGCCAGCCAGATCTTTGCGGCGCATGAACTCGACGACGCAAAGCTCACGCGCGTGTTACAGATTCGTGACAGCGTCGAGCGGCTCGAAGCCGTCTACTCGGACGCCGATGCGGAGTTCCTACGTTTGGTCGCGGAGCCCGCTTCCCAAGCGGCGCCGTGGCCCGCTTCCCGCATCGAGCGAGCGGAGCGCGCGCTCGACGCGCTGACGCAAACATACGACGCCTCGCCGGAGCAGGTCCAGCGCATCGAATCGCTTCGCCAGGCCACGCACGAATGGCAGAACAGCGTCGCTCAGGCAACGCGCGGCGCGTCGTCCGATCGGGCTGCCGTCCCGCTCACACTCGGGGTGCTGCGCTCGATCGAGGACAACCGCCGTCGCGTGGCGGCAGGCCTGCACAGTCTCGACGCCGAACAAGAAATTTTCACGGGCGCTCACGCAAGCAAAATCGCGCGGCGCAACGCCTCGGAGCGCATCGCATTCGCCGCCGCCGCAGCCGCGGCCTTCGTTTTTCTCGTCTACGGCTTTTTGGCCAATCATCGCATTGGCCTCGAACGCGCACGGGCTCGCATTTCGGCGGAAGAAGGCGAAGCGCGCTTTCGCGAATACTTCCAGGAGCATCCGCTGCCGATGCTCATCTACGATGTCGAAACGCTTACGATCGCTGCGCTGAACGGCGCGGCGGTGCGTCAATACGGTTACACGTCCGAGGAACTGACGGGCATGTCGATCGGGGCGTTGCGGCCTCCCGAGGAACGCGCCGAATTCCTCGAGCGTTTCGCCGAGCTCGCATCGACCAAGGGCTCGACAGCCGGCTCGACCCACGTGCGCACGCACGTGCGAAAGGATGGCTCGCGCTTGTCCGTCGAACCGTCCTATCACTTTCTGACTTATGCGAATCGCCGCGCCTGCTTCGTCGTCTCGATCGACGTGACGGAAAAGGAAACCGCAAAGGAAGCGCTGCGGCAGTCGAAGCAAATGCTCGAAGCCGTCATCGACAGCGTGCCGCAGCGCATCTTTTGGAAGGACACCGAATCGCGCTACCTCGGGTGCAATCGCGCTTTCGCACAAGACGTCGGGCTTGACGATGCTTCGCAAATCGTCGGCGTCACCGATTACGATCTGCCCTGGCGCGCCGGGGCGCCGAACGCACGCGCACGCGACCGGGAGGTCATCGAAAACGGCGAGCCGCTCACGAACTACGAGGAGTTCTCCCCCGCCGCCAGCGGCGAGTGGCGATGGTTGCGCAGAACGAAGGTGCCGCTGCGCGACACGCGAGGCGACGTCATCGGCCTGCTCGCCACGTACGAAGACATCACCGACCGCAAGAGCGTCGATCTCGCCCTCCGATTGCGCAGCCGCGCGCTCGACGCCATCGTCAACGCGGTCCTGATCACTCGCGTGACCAAAGAAGGCAATCTGATCGAATACACGAATCCCGCGTTCGAGCGCATCACGGGTTATTCGGTCGAAGACGTGAAAGGCTTGGACTTCCGTTTCCTGCAGGGCGAAGATCGTCAGCAGGAGGGCATCGAATCCATTCGTCGCGCGCTGGCGGACGAACGCGAAGTCACCACGCTCTTGCGCAACTATCGCCGCGACGGGTCGCTGTTTTGGAACCAAAACTACATCGCGCCCGTACGCGACGACAACGGGCTCGTGACGCATCACATCAGCGTCGTCAACGACGTGACCGAACTCGTACAATCGCGCGATCTGTTGACGCAGCAAGCGAATTTCGATTCCCTCACGGCGCTGCCGAACCGCTATTGCCTCAATGAGCGGCTGACGCAGGCGATCGCCGATGCGCAGCGGGACGGCACGCGCGTCGCCGTCGCGTTCATGGACATCGATCACTTCAAGGACGTCAACGACAGCCTCGGGCACGGCATCGGCGATCGCCTGTTGCAGGAAATCGGCGCTCGATTGTCCGCATGCGTGAGCGCCGCCGATACCGTTGCGCGGTACGGCGGCGACGAGTTCGTCGTCGTAGTATGCGAGGCGGGACAAGACGACAGACTCACGGACGTGCTCTCGCGCGTCTCCCAAGCGTTCGCGCGGCCCGTATGGATCGACGACACCGAGTTCTACGTCGAAACGAGCATCGGCGTGGCCTGTTTCCCGAACGACGGCGCGGACCCGGAAACGCTGATGCGCCGAGCCGACCTCGCGATGTACCGCGCAAAATCGAATGGCCGCAACGGGCTGCAGCGCTTCACGCCCGAGCTCGGCTTGCGGGCCGACGAGCGCCTCGCCCTGTTGCGCCGTATGCGCACCGCACTGGCCAACGGCGAATTCCGCCTCGAATACCAGCCGCAAGTCGATCTGCAGACGAATCGCGTGACTGGCGTGGAAGCACTGCTGCGCTGGACGGACAAAGCCCTCGGCCCGGTCAGCCCCGCCACGTTCATCCCGATCGCCGAAGACAACGGCCTCATCGTGCCGATCGGCGAATGGGTCATGCAGCAAGCGTGCTTTCAGGCACAGGTATGGCAAGAAACGCTGCCCGGATTGCGGATGTCGGTCAATCTGTCGCCACGGCAGTTCGCCCGCGGCGACATCTTGCGCGTCGTGCAGCGGGCTCTGACGCGCGCTCGCCTCTCGCCGCGCTTATTGGAGCTCGAAATCACGGAAGGCGCGCTGATGTCGATCGGGGCGCTCGACGTGCTGCGCGCGTTGCGGGCAATGGACATCGATCTGGCGATCGACGATTTCGGCACCGGCTATTCGAGCCTTTCGTACATTCGCAACTTCCACGCGGATCGTCTCAAGCTCGACATGTCGTTCGTGAGGGGCATCGGCCGCCATCGAGAAGACGAAGTCATCACGAGGGCCATCCTCTCGCTCGGACGCGCGCTCGGTTTCAAGGTCGTGGCCGAGGGCGTCGAAACGGACACGCAGCTCGCTTTCCTTCGCCGGCACGGCTGCAACGTCGTCCAAGGTTACCGCTTCGCCCGCCCGATGCCCGCTGCGGATGCGCACGCGTTCATCCGGCAATTCAACGAAGGAGCGCTCGCGTATAGCTGAGCGGCGAAGACAGCAAGTACAATCTCGCCGCATCACCGCAACGAACGCGCTCGCACCATATGACCGAATCTTCCAGCGATCTCGTGCTCGTCACGGGCGCCTCGGGCTTCGTCGGCTCCGCCGTCGCCCGCGCCGCGCTTGCGCGCGGCATGCGCGTGCGCGTGCTCGTGCGCGCGACGAGCCCGCGCAAGAACGTCGAAGCGCTCGACGCCGACATCGTCGTCGGCGACATGCGCGATGAAGCCTCCATGCGCGCCGCGCTGCGCGGCGTGCGCTACCTCTTTCACGTGGCCGCCGATTATCGGCTCTGGGCGCCGGACCCTTCCGAAATCGAACGCGCGAATCTGGAAGGCACCGAAGCCACGATGCGCGCGGCGCTGGCCGAAGGCGTCGAGCGCATCGTCTACACGAGCAGCGTCGCGACGTTGAAGGTCACGAGCGAAGGCCGCATCGCGGACGAGACGGCCCCGCTCGCCGCGCAGCATGCCATCGGCGTCTACAAGCGTAGCAAAGTGCTCGCGGAGCGCGCCGTCGAGCGGATGATCGAGCAGGCGCACCTGCCGGCCGTCATCGTCAATCCGTCTACGCCGATCGGGCCACGCGACGTGCGCCCCACGCCGACGGGCCGCATCATCGTCGAGGCCGCGCTCGGCAAGATTCCCGCCTTCGTCGATACGGGCTTGAATCTCGTGCATGTCGACGATGTCGCCGAAGGCCACATGCTCGCGCTCGAACGCGGACGCATCGGGGAGCGCTACATCCTCGGCGGGGAAAATTTGCCGCTGCAGCGGATGCTCGCCGACATCGCCAGCGAAACGGGCCGCAAGGCGCCGACAATCAGCTTGCCGCGCTGGCCGCTCTATCCGCTCGCACTCGGCGCGGAATGCGTCGCCAAGTTCACGAAGCGCGAACCGTTCGTGACCGTCGACGGCCTCAAGATGTCGAAAAACAAAATGTACTTCTCGTCCGCGAAAGCCGAGCGCGAAATCGGCTACCGCGCGAGGCCCTACATCGACGGCTTGCGCGATGCGCTGCAGTGGTTCCGCGAGGCCGGCTACCTGCAGCGATGACCGCGGCGCGTGCATTTTGTTACAACTCGAAGGCAAGGGGTGCGAATGCACGCGGCACGCAGCCGGTAGAATCGCGTCTCTTTGCTTGAGAAACGCCTCGCATGAACCTGGAAGAACAGATCGGTGCGATCGACGCGCAGGTCGATCGGCTCAGCGAGCTCGTGCGGCTCGCGCAAGCCGCCGCCGAGCGCGCCGAAACCGAACGCACCGCTGCGCCGAAGGCCGCGCCCGCGCAGGAAGATCCTCTAGCGGCGGCCGACGAAGCGCCTGCGTTGCGCGTCGCACGCCCCTCGCACAATGAGCTGACGCTGAGCATAGGCTCGCAAACGGTCACGCTGCATCCGGAGCAAATCGGTCAATTGATCGAGGAATTGGCGAACGCTCGTGCGTCGATGTCGCCCGAGCCGCCGACCGCGCTCGCCCCCGGCTGGCGTTTCGCTTCCACCAAGAACCCGGTGATGGCGATGCAAAAGCAGCCGAACGGCGATCGTCTGTTGATTGCGCGTCATACGGGCCATGGCTGGGTGCCTTTTACGTTCTCGCCCGACGCCGCCGTCCAGCTCTACATGATGCTGACGCAGCGGTAAAGGGCCCCGCTCAGCGCCCCTGAGCGGGCGCTTGCACGCGCGCCTTCCACTGCCCCCCCTTGCCCCGCCAATAGCGTACGGCAGACGCGAGCGTCGCGCCCACATAGAACAGCGCGACGAGGGGTAACGCCGGCGCCCACCAGGGCGAACGGCCGTAATACCGGAGCATCGGCGCATAAGCGCAGCACATCGCGCCCCACGCGAGCCAAGCCGGCCAGCCGAGCGGGCCAAGCGCTACGGCAACGACGGGCGGCACGAGATAGATCACCATCATGCCCGCCAACGTGCCGGCCAGCAGCCATGGCGAATAGCGCAATTGCGTGAAGGCGGTGCGCGCGATCATGTTCCAGATCTCGCTGGGGCCGTCGTACGGACGCAGCGAATGACTCTTGGCCGCTACGTCGAGCCGAATCGCGTGGCCGCCTTGGCCGCGATGCTTGATGAGCGCCGCGAGGGTGCAATCGTCGATCAGGGCTGAACGAATTGCGGCCATTCCGCCCGCCTCCTCGAGCGCCTTGCGCCTGACCAGCATGCAACCGCCGGCTGCGGCGGCCGTCTTGTTGCGCGGATCGTTGACCCAGCGGAACGGATACAGCTTCGCGAAGAAAAACACGAAAGCCGGAATCAACGCCTTTTCCCAGACGGAATCGCAACGCAGCCGCACCATGAGCGACACCAAGTCCCGCCGCTCGACCGTTGCACGCGCGACGAGTTGCGCGAGCGCATCGGGAGGATGGGCAATGTCGGCATCGGTCAGCAGCAGGTAATCGGCCGGCAAACCACGTGAGACGACGGCCGCCACGCCTTGCGACTGCGCCCACACCTTGCCCGACCAGCCGGCCGGCAACGGCTCGGCCGCGATCACCGTCAGCCGCTCGGGCCGGCCGAGCGCAAGCGCCGCGGCGCGCGCGGCGTCGGCGGTGCCGTCCGTGCTGTGGTCGTCGACGACCACGACGTGAAACGCGCCTGCGTAGTCTTGCTCGATCAGCGACGTGACGGCGGCGCCGATCACATCCGCCTCATTTCTGGCCGGCACGACCGCCACGACGGGCGGCCACGACTCGAAGGCATCGATCGCACCGGCTGCGATCGGGGCCGCGCAGCGCGTGCGCCAGAAACCGCCCCGCGCGAACACCAAGACGCACCATATGACGAGGGAAACGACGGACAACCAAAAGAGCGCCGCGATCATGCGCATGCTCCAACGGCAATGCCGTTCGAGCGGCTGCGCCGACGCGGGTACGACGGGGCACCGAGCCGGGCGCGCACGCAAAAGCGATATGAATATTGAGCCGAAGGCATCCTGCAGGGCCTATGCAATGAAATGCAATTGAAAGGTTTTGCGCGGTCGAAACGGTGTTCGGCGCGTGAAACGACATAGTTTACCGGGTCGCCGCCGATCTAGGCGCTCATCGCGCCCACCGTGCCCGCCCGCGGTCCCGGTAAATCGCGCTTGCATTCTTGCAACGGCCCTTGCCCGCGCGGAAGCGTTCCTGTCCCGATAGCGTTAGAATGCGCGTTTGGGTTGGTTTGCCGGCTATCCACGCCCGCTTTCTAATAAATAGTTGGAATCTGGGCGATCATGCCGCTAAACGCCGGCAGTTCGATACCCCGATGCCCCGATTCGGTCGGAGTTCGCCATACATGCGAGTCATCCTTGCTCAACCCCGCGGCTTTTGTGCGGGCGTCGTTCGTGCGATTGAAATCGTCGATCGCGCGTTGCAACGGCACGGTGCCCCCGTGTACGTACGACACGAAATCGTGCATAACCGGCACGTCGTCGAAAACCTGCGCGAGAAGGGCGCGCGTTTCGTCGAAGAACTCGACGAAGTGCCGCACGGCGCAGTGGCCATCTTCAGTGCGCACGGCGTGGCGCAAAGCGTCGAGCGCGATGCGCAGGCGCGCGGGCTCGACGTGCTGGACGCCACCTGCCCGCTCGTCACGAAAGTCCACGTGCAAGGCCGGCAGTACGTGGCGGCGGGCCGCACGTTGATCCTCATCGGCCATGCGGGGCACCCCGAGGTCGAAGGCACGATCGGCCAAATCCCGGGCAAAGTGCTGCTCGTTCAGAGCGAGGCCGAAGTCGAAACGCTCGACCTGCCCGGCGACACGCCGCTCGCCTACGTGACGCAAACCACGCTGTCCGTGGACGACACGCGCGGCATCATCGAAGCGCTGATGCGGCGCTTCAGCAATATCGTCGGCCCCGATACGCGCGACATTTGCTATGCCACGCAGAACCGCCAAGCCGCGGTGCGCGAATTGAGCGCGCAAGTCGACGTCCTGCTCGTGGTGGGCGCGACGAACAGCTCGAACTCCAATCGTCTGCGCGAAATCGGCACCGAATCGGGCGTGCCGAGCTATCTCGTCGCGGACGGCTCGGAGCTCAAGCCCGAATGGTTCGCGAGCGCGCAAACGGTCGGCATTACGGCCGGCGCCTCCGCGCCCGAGGAAATGGTCGAGCACGTGATCGATGCATTGCGTGCGCTGGGCCCCGTCGAAGTTTCGACGATGACGGGCCGTGAAGAAAAAGTCGAATTCAAGCTGCCGTCGAAGCTCACCGAGCCCGACGCCGCTCGCCAAGTTTAAGGAGGTTGCTTTGTCGATTCCGCTTCTGCAAAAGGTGCGCGTCGGCGCCTACATTGCGCGTCAACATTTCAGCGGCAACAAACGGTATCCGCTCGCGCTGATGCTCGAGCCGCTCTTTCGCTGCAATCTCGCCTGCAACGGCTGCGGCAAGATCGATTATCCGGATCCGATTCTCAACCAACGGCTGTCGATCGAAGAGTGCCTGGGCGCTGTCGACGAATGCGGCGCGCCCGTCGTTTCGATCGCCGGCGGCGAGCCGCTGCTGCACAAGGACATGCCCACGATCGTGAAGGGCATCATCGCACGCAAGAAATTCGTCTACCTCTGCACGAACGCGCTGCTGATGGAAAAGAAAATGGACGATTACGCGCCGAGCCCGTACTTCGTCTGGTCCGTCCACCTCGACGGCGACCAGGCGATGCACGATCACTCGGTATCGCAAGACGGCGTCTACGAGAAGGCGGTCGCCGCGATCCGCGAAGCGAAGCGCCGCGGCTTTCGCGTCAACATCAACTGCACGTTGTTCAACGATGCGCAGCCCGAGCGCGTCGCGGCGTTCTTCGACACGCTCGGCCCGATGGGCGTGGACGGCATCACCGTCTCGCCCGGCTACGCCTACGAGCGCGCCCCCGATCAGCAGCACTTCCTCAATCGCGACAAGACCAAGCACCTGTTCCGCGAGATTTTCAAGCGCGGCAATCGCGGCAAGAACTGGTCGTTCAGCCAGTCGGCCATGTTCCTGGATTTCCTGGCGGGCAATCAAACCTATCACTGCACGCCCTGGGGCAACCCCGCGCGAACGGTATTCGGTTGGCAGCGCCCCTGCTATCTCGTCGGCGAAGGCTACGCCAAGTCCTTCAAGGAATTGATGGAAGAAACCGATTGGGACGCCTACGGCACCGGCAACTACGAGAAGTGCGCGGATTGCATGGTCCATAGCGGCTTCGAAGCGACAGCCGTGATGGATACCGTGGCGCACCCGCTCAAGGCGCTCGGCGTCAGCCTGCGCGGCCCGAAGATCGAAGGGGCATTCGCGAAGGATATTCCGCTCGACAAACAGCGTCCCGCCGAATATGTCTTCTCGCGCCACGTCGAAATCAAGCTCGAAGAAATCGGGCGCACGGCAAACGCGAAACCCACGCGCGCAGCCGCAGCGCACTGAGGCACACTAAGTACGTTGAGCACCCTTTCGTTCGCAGGCCGAACGAAGAGCGGCGCGGTCCGATCGGGCCGCGCCGCTTTGCTTTCGATGGAGCACGGCCAGGTCGATGATGAAGATCAAGACGAAGATCTTTCTGCTGGCGATTGTCCCGTTCCTCGTGGCGATCGCAGGCATCGGCATCGGCGTGCGCATGCAGGCGGCCGCCCTCGCGAAAGCGCAGCGGGAAACCGTCGAGGCAGCCTACATCTCCAGCAAGGAGGCCGAGCTCAAGCATTACGTCGAGCTCGCCACCACGGCCATTTCGCCGTTCTATGAAGCAAGCGGCGACGGGAAAGACGATGCCGCGCTGAAGGCGCAGGCGCTCGCGATGCTGCAGCGCATGGATTTCGGCCCGGACGGTTACTTCTTCGTCTACGACATGAAGGGCGATTCGCTCATGCACCCGCGCGAGCCCGACCTCGTGGGGCACAACTGGTGGTTGCTCAGGGATCCGAATGGGTCGCTGACGATTCAGCAGCTCGTCGCCGCCGCAAGCAAAGGCGGCGGCTACGTCCGCTACGTCTGGCACCGCCCGTCCACGAATCGCCTCGAGCCGAAGCTCGGCTACGTCGTGCCGCTGCCGCGCTGGGGCTGGATGATCGGCACCGGTATCTACCTCGACGGCGTCACGGCCGCGCTCGCGCGGATCGATGCGAGCGCGTCGGCCAACATTACGCGCACGATGACGTGGATCGGTGTCATCGCGCTCGCGGGTTTCGGCGTCATCATGGCGTGCGCGCTGTTCCTGAACGTTTCCGAATACCGCAGCGCGGACGCGAAACTCAAACGCCTCGCTCAGCAAGTCGTCGAATCGCAGGAGCACGAGCGCGCGCGTCTGTCGCGCGAACTGCACGACGGGATCAGCCAGATGATGGTGTCTGTCAAGCTGCTGCTCGAATCGGCGCTCGCGCGGCTCGAGCGCGCCGGCGGTCCGCAGGTGCGCGTGCCCAGTGCGGAGGCGGCGCTCGGTACCGCGCTCGGGCGCCTGTCGCATGTATTGCGAGAGATACGCCGCATTTCGCATGCACTGCGCCCTTCCATGCTCGACGATCTCGGCCTGGCCGCCGCGCTCGAGCAACTGACGCGAGAACTCAGCGACGAAAGCGGTGTGCAGATGCGGGTGGAAACCGATGCCGCCTCGCGCGCCGCGGCCCTGCCGACCGCCGTCAACACGGCGCTGTTCAGAATTGCTCAAGAGGCGTTGACGAACATCGTGCGGCACGCCCACGCCGCGCACGCCACGCTGACATTCGCCGTGCACGAGGCGCAGGTCACGCTCACGATAGCCGACGACGGGCAAGGCTTCGACCTCGAACGAGTACAAGCCGATGCGCGCGGCGGCATCGGCCTGCGCAACATGCGCGAGCGGCTCGACGCACTTGCCGGTACGCTGACGATCGCCTCGCAACCGGGCAGTACGACCGTAACGGCATCGGTCCCGCTTTCCGAGCCGGCGCAGCCGCGCACGGCGGCCTCCTCGCAGAACGACCCCAATCCATGAACGCGCTCCCTTCCGCCCGCTCTGCCAAGATCATTCTCGTGGACGATCATCCGCTCGTACGAGACGGGTTGCGTCTGCGGCTCGAAGGCGTGCCGGGCCTCGCCGTGGTGGGCGAAGCGGGCAATGCCGACGAGGCGCTGGCCTTGGCCGAACGACTCTCGCCCGATCTTGCGCTGATGGATGTCGGAATGAATGGAATGAGCGGCATCACGCTGGCCGGCGTGTTTCACGAGCGGTTTCCGGCGATACGCGTGCTGATGCTGTCGATGCACGACAACATCGAGTACGTGACGCAGGCCGTGCGCGCCGGCGCGAGCGGCTATGTTCTCAAGGATTCGCCGGCCACCGAGATCGTCCATGCGATTTCGGCCGTGCTCGAGAACCGGACGTTCTTCAGCGCCGGCATCGCTGCCCGCATGATCCAGGCAACCTCGCTGCAAACGCCGGTGGAAAGACTGACGCCGCGCGAGAGCGAGATTCTCGATGCGCTGGCGGAAGGGCTGTCGAGCAAACAGATCGCCGAACGCTACGGGCTGTCGGTCCGGACGGTGGAGACCCACCGGCTGAACATCAAACGAAAGCTCGAAATCGAGGGGCAAGCCGAACTGATCAAGTTCGCGGTGGAACGGCGCCGGCGTTGACCGGCGCCGGGCGGCTCGGGCCGCTCCTACTCGCTGCGCGCGTTGTGGGCAGTCAGATATTTGATGAGCCCATCGACCCCGCCCTGGCTCAACTGGCTCTTGAATTGGTTCTGATACACCTGAATGAGCCACGCGCCGGACATGTCGATGTCGTAAATCTTCCATTCAGCGCCCACTTTGCCGAGGCGATAGCCGACCTGTTGGCTGTCGCCGGGCGTGGTGACGGTCGACATGACCAGCGCGTCGTTGGCGCTCGCCTGCCCCGGCTTGAACGAGAACCGCGCGTCTTGCGAGCCGAGCTGCGCGAGCGAAGCCGCGTACGTGCGTGTCATCAGGACTTTAAATTGCTTGGCCAGCTCTTGTTGCTGCGCCGGCGTCGCTTGCTTCCATGCATCGCCGACGGCGATACGGGCCGTGCGATCGAAGTTGGTCGCCGGCAGAAAGTGGGACTGCACGATTTGCGTGATCTTGCCCATGTCGCCGCTGCGTGCGGCCGAATCCTGTTTCATCGCGTCGACGGTGCCGACGACAGCCTGCTTGACGACGTCGACGGGCGCCGTTTGAGCCCAGGCGGCGGCGCTCAGGAACGCCGCGGTGAAAAATGCGAACAATTGACGTTTCATGGAATGTTCAACTCGATTGAAAGGGGGGCGATAGCGCCATTCGCGCATCGGCGCATGGAACGGATCGATGCCCGAGCGGCAAACGGGCGGCTCGGGCAGTATACCGAGCCGCGGCCGGTCGCTTCCGGTTTCGACGCATGCGAGGCAGCACCGGTTCCGCGCCGGGCCGGGCAGCAAACGGCGGCCCCGAGCCGTCCGCCGGTATACTTAAGCGTTTTGCCCCTTTCGTTTTCCTTGCCGGCCGATTCATGCTGACGCCTCTCATCGTTCGTCTCGTTGCCTGGTCCGTGCGCCGACCGGTTTGGGTCGTCGCGCTCGCGCTCGTGCTGGCGGCGGCGAGCAGCGTCTACATGACGCGGCACTTCAAGATCAACACCGACATCAGCAAGCTCATCGAGACCGATGCGCAATGGTCGGCGCTCAGCAACGCCATGGATCGCGCATTTCCCGATCGTGGCCAAACGATCCTGGCCGTCGTGGACGCTCAGGCGCCCGAAATGGCCGACGCCGCCGCCGATGCGCTTGCCGCTGCCCTGTCCGGCCCCGCGCATCGCGCGGAAATCGGCGCCGTGTCGCAACCGGGCGGCGGGCCGCTGTTCGAGCACGGCGGGATGCTCTTCTTGTCCACCGACAACGTCGCCAAAACTACCGCGCAACTGGCGCAAGCGCGCCCGCTCGTCAATACGCTCGCGCACGACCCCAGCGTGACCGGCCTCGCGACGACGCTTTCGACGATGCTCGGGCTGCCGCTGCAATCGGGGCAAGTCAAGCTGCCCGGCATGGCCAATCTGTTCACGCGCGCGGCCGATACCGTGGACGCCGTATTGGCCGGAAAAAACGCCGCTTTCTCCTGGCGCGCGCTCGTCGATCCCGATGCCGCGCGGCAACCGGCGCACGCATTCGTCACCGTGACGCCTGTGGTCAACTACGGCGCACTGCAAGCAGGCGCGCAGGCCTCGGACACCATCCGCAAGGTCGCACGCGAACTCGATTTGCAAAAGCGCTATGGGGCCACCGTGCACTTGACGGGCGAGCAGCCGCTCGCCGACGAAGAATTCGCCTCCGTCGCGGACGGCGCGGTCGTCAACGGCATCGGCACGCTGGCCGTCGTGCTAGCCATCCTCTGGTTCGCACTGCGTTCGAAACGGATGATCCTCGCGGTGCTCGTGACGCTCGCCGTCGGCTTGCCGATCACGGCTGCGCTCGGCTTGATGATGGTCGGGTCGCTGAACATGATCTCGGTGGCCTTCATGGTCCTGTTCATCGGGCTCGGTGCCGATTTCGCGATTCAATACGGCGTGAAATACCGTGAGGAACGGTATCGAGACCCCCGGCTCGATCATGCGCTCGTCGGGGCGGCGCATTCGATGGGCTTGCCGCTGACGCTGGCCGCCGCGGCCGTCGCCACCAGCTTCTTCTCGTTCCTGCCCACGGCCTATAAAGGCGTATCCGAATTGGGGCTGATCGCGGGTGTCGGCATGATCGTCGCCTACTTCAGCACGATGACGCTGCTGCCAGCGCTGCTCAAGCTGATGGCGCCGCCTGGGGAAGCCTCTCGCCCAGGCTTTACCCGTTTGGCGCCGCTCGACGATTTCCTGCAAGATCACCGCAAGCCGATTTTGCTCGGCGCGCTCTTGGTCGTGCTCGGCGCGACGCCCCTGCTGCTTCATCTGCGCTTCGATTTCAACCCGTTGCATCTGAAGGATCCGACGACGGAATCGATGGCGACGCTGCTCTCGCTCAAAGACTCGCCCGAGGCGTCGATCAACGACGTTGCCGTGCTGGCGCCGTCGCTGGCCGCCGCCAACCTCACGGCTCGGCGGCTCGGCGCGTTACCCGAGGTCGGCCGCGTCACGACGCTCACGACGTTCATTCCACCCGATCAACCGCAGAAGCTCGCTCTGATCGCCCCGGCGGCGCAAACGCTGCTGCCCGCGCTGACGCAACCGCCGGCCCCCCCGGCGTCCGACGCGCAGCGTGTCGCCGCTTTGAAGCGCGCGTCGAATCAGCTGTCGTATGCCGCCGAAGACTACCCCGGCCCAGGCGCGAAAGAAGCGAAACGGCTCTCGGCATCGCTCGCCAAACTGGCCGCCGCGGACGCCGCCGCACGCGACCGCGCCGAAGCCGCTTTCGCTACGCCGCTGCGGCTCGCGCTGCATCAGCTTTCGTCGTTGCTGCAGCCGTCTGCCATCACGCGCGAGTCGCTGCCGCCGGCGCTCGTGCGCGATTGGGTGGCGCCCGACGGCCGGGCGCTCGTCCAGATTTCCCCGCGCGTGCCGGCGGGCATCGATTCGAACGACGACGCGATGCTGCGCCGCTTCGCCCAGGCCGTGAAGAAAGCGGAGCCGAATGCGATCGGCGGCCCCATTTCGATCCTGCATTCGGCCGATACGATCATCATGGCGTTCCTGCAGGCGGCCGCCTGGGCGGTGCTTTCGATCACGCTGTTGCTCTGGGTCACGCTGGGCCGATTCGGCGATGTGCTGCGCACGATGATTCCGTTGCTCGTATCGGCCCTGGTGACGCTCGAGCTTTGCGTCGTCTTCGGCATGCCATTGAACTTTGCGAACATCATTGCGCTGCCGCTGATGCTCGGCGTAGGCGTCGCATTCAAGGTCTACTTCGTGATGGCATGGCGGGCCGGCCAAACGAGCCTGCTGGCGTCGAGCCTCACGCACGCGGTATTGTTCAGCGCGGCGACGACCGCCACCGCGTTCGGCAGCCTGTGGCTGTCGCATCACCCCGGCACGGCCAGCATGGGCCGGCTGCTCGCGCTTGCGTTATGCTGCACGCTCGTCGGCGCGGTCGTGTTCCAACCTGTGCTGATGGGCAAACCCCGCGCCGCGCGCGCCGAGAAGAAGGAATTAGAAGGAATCGATGGATAACCTGCGAACCTTGGCCGCGGCGGTGACCGTCACGGCGCTTCTGGCCGGCTGCGCGAGCCCGGATCGACGCACGGCGGGCGATCCGCTCGAACCGATGAACCGCACGATTTTCAAGGTCAACGACACGATCGATCGTACGATCGCGGTGCCGATCGCGAAGGGCTATCAAAAGGTGACGCCGCACCCGCTGCGCACCGCGATCAGCAACTTCTTCTCGAACTTGGGCGATCTGAACAACATCGCGAACGAGTTGCTGCAGTTGAAGATCACCGATGCCACGCAAGACTTGATCCGCTTCGCGATGAATACGACGTTCGGCATCGGCGGGCTCATCGATTTCGCGTCGCAGGCCCGTTTGCCGAAACATCATCAGGACTTCGGCTTGACGCTGGGCCGTTGGGGCATGCCTTCCGGCCCATACCTCGTTCTGCCGATTTTCGGGCCTAGCTCGTTCCGCGATGGGCTCGGGCTTGCCGTCGATACGCGATTCAGCCCGTTCATCTACGCGCCGCCCGATTCGCGCAGGCCCCTCTACGCGATGCAGTTCGTGAGCGCTCGCTCCGATATGCTCGGCGCAACGAACATTCTCGAGCAAGCGGCGCTCGATAAATACTCGTTCGTGCGCGACGCGTACACGCAGCAACGCCGTGCCGCGCTGGAAGCCGATACGTCGCAACCGCCCGCGCTGCCCAATTACGGCGACGAGGACGAAAGCACCGCGACGCCCGCGGCTCCGGAGGGAGCCAGTGCGGCGAATGCGGCAAGTGGGGCACCCAGTGCAGCGGCTCCGGCGGCGTCGAGCACCGCTGCTGCGTCGGGTACGCCTGCTGCATCGGCGGCGTCGGGTGCATCGGGTGCATCGGCGGCATCGGCGGCATCGGCTGCATCGGCTGCATCGGCTGCATCGGCGGCATCGGCGGCATCGGCTGCATCGGCTGCATCGGCGGCATCGGCGGCATCGGCTGCATCGGCTGCATCGGCGGCATCGGCTGCATCGGCTGCATCGGCTGCATCGGCGGCATCCGCTGCATCAGCGAGCCGTGCCGCATCGCCCGGTGGGGCGCCCGCCCCCGCACCGGCACCGGGCGCGTCGGCGGTACCGGCCGTTCCTCCCGCGAACGCGCCCGCCGGCGCGCCGCCGTCCAATGGCATCGGCAACAAGCAATAAATCGCAAAATCTATACAGAACGGTCTACAAAGCAACAATTGCCGAGCCGGGCGCCTCCCATTTAACGGCGCCCGTATTTTTTTCTGCAATCGAACCATTGCGACGGCATAAAGCCCCAGATAAATCCGAGTCTCCGCGTCAGACGCCGGTTTGGAGCGCAATTGCTATCGATTTCGTCATGGAGGTCGATTAAAATTTCCGCCTCCCTCGCGCTGCGTTAAAGCAGCCGTGTCTGAAAGGAATGGCTCGATGAATTCCGATACGCTTTTCGATGCGCTCTATTACGGCGCGGCCCAGCGCAATCGCTTGCTGAAACTCGATACCCCGTTGGGGGACGATTGGCTTGCGCCGCTGCAAGTCAAAGGCACGGCGCGGCTCGGGCGCGATTACGAATTCATTGTCGACGCCGTCTCGATCCGCGGTAACGAGATCAAGGTCGACACGCTGATCGGCCAATCGGTCACGCTCTGGCTGCAGCAGGTCAACGGCGACTACCTGCCGTATCACGGCTATGTGCATGCGTTCAGCCGCCTCGGAACGGACGGATCGCTGACGTTCTATCAATTGCGATTTTCGTCGTGGATGTATTTTTTGCGTCTGCGGCGCGACATGCGCGATTGGCAGGAGCAAACGGGCGAACAGATTCTGTCGGATGTTTTCGACCAACACCCGCAGGCACAAGGCGCCTACCGGTTCGATTTACGGCAGCCGATGCCGCAGTATTCGAATCGCGTGCAATGGGAATACGACTGGAATTTCGTTCACCGCAGCTTGGAGGAGGCCGGCGTCTTCGGCCGCTTCGAACAGGCGGAGGACGGCAAATCGCACACGCTGGTGCTGATGGACGACGCGTATCTGCTGCCTGAGCTTGCTCCCGGTACCGTCGAATTTCGCCGCACGGGATTACGTGAAGAAGTGGATGGCCTCACGCAATGGAAAGAACAGCAGCAGATCCAAAGCGCCACGCTCACCACTCGCACGTTCGACTACAAGCGGCCCGATCTACCGAAGGAAGTGACGAGCGTCATCGACGCGCGCGGGGACGTCCCGGCGCAAGGCGAGGTCTACGACTACACGGGCGCTTATACGTGGGGCGCTCGCGATCGCGGCGATCACCAGGCGAGCGTTCGCACCGAAGCATGGCAATCGCAAGCAAAACGCTACCACGGCATCGGCAGCGTGCGTTCCGCGAGCCCCGGTTATTGGTTCACGCTGGCGGGCCATCCTGTGCACGACCGAGAAGCGGAGCAGGATCGTCAGTTCGCGATCCTCGCGACGACGTGGATCGTCCGCAACAATCTGCCCGGCATGGATGGCGTAGCCGATTTTCCCGAGAGCTTGCAATCGGAAGTCAAGCAAGTGGCGGCCACGAGCGTTGGGGGTGTGACAGTCAAGCATCCCGATGGGAGCGCGGGCTTTTTTCAAGTCGAGATCGAAGCGCAACGCCGGCGCACGCCATTTCGCAGTACGCTCGAACATCAGAAGCCCGTCATGACGCTGCAGACAGGCATCGTAGCGGGCCCGAACGACGAAGAGATTTACACCGATTCGCTGAACCGCGTGAAGGTGTGGTTCCCGTGGAATCGCCGCAATGAGGGCGACGAAGGGGCTTCGGTCTGGGTGCGCGCCGCGTTCCCCGACGCCGGCAGCGATCGAGGCGGCCACTATCCGCTACGCAAGGGCGACGAAGTCATCGTCGGTTTCATGGCCGGAGACTGCGACCGCCCCGTGATTCTGAGCCGGATGCATGGCGGGGCCACCCCGCCTACCTGGCATACGCATGGGCTGCTGTCGGGCTATCGGTCGAAAGAATACGCGGGGAGCGGCTTCAATCAGCTCGTGATGGACGACGCCACCGGGCAAAACCGCATTCACCTTTATTCGACGAGCGCCGATTCGCACTTGCACCTCGGCTATCTCATCGACCATACGAACAATACGCGCGGTGCGTATCTCGGCAGCGGGTTCGACTTGAAGTCGAGCGCGTACGGCGCGATTCGAGCGGGACAAGGGTTGTACGTGTCCACGTACGGGAAATCGTCCGGCAGCCAGCCGCTCGATGTGAGCGAATCGCAGACGCAACTCATCAATGCAGAAAGTGTCGTCGAAGCTTTGTCGCAGGCCAGCGAGCAACACCAAGCGGAGAGCCTGAAAGACGGATATGAGGCGATGCGCGCCTATACCGACGCGACGCAAAAGAGCGTGGCCGGGTCGGCATCCAGCTCGGGGCGCACGGCCGGCGGAGGCACCGGCAATGCGAACGGATTCGATCAACCGGTCTTGCTGTTCGGCAGCCCGGCCGGCATCGGCTTGTCTACGCAGCAGTCGGTACACGTGTCGGCCACCGATCACGTCAATTTCGCGAGCGGCCAAAGCGTGCACGTCGCCGCCGGAAAGTCGTTGCTTGCGAGCGTGGGCGAGAAGCTGAGCTTGTTCGCGCAGAACGCGGGCATGAAGCTCTTTGCGGGCAAGGGCAAAGTCGAAATTCAAGCGCAGTCGGACAACGTTGAACTCACCGCGCAAAAGGGCGTAAAAGTCGTTTCGACGACCGACTCGATCGAAATCGCCGCCGATCAAGGCATCGTGCTCACGAGCGGCGGCGCTTACATCAAAATCGCAGGCGGCAACATCGAGATCCACGGGCCCGGCACGGTGGACGTAAAGGGTGCGCAGCGCCTGTTCAACGGCCCGGCCAGCATGGGGTACCCGCTGCCCTCCTCTCGGCCCGATGCGCCCGGGCAACTCGAGCTGTTCCACAAGTACGCGAACGCAGAAGCAGTCAAAGGTGGAGCGTTCTCCGTATTCGACTCGAACGGAGCGTTGCTGAACAAAGGGGCGCTCGATGCCAGCGGACACACGATCGTGAGCGGGCTACCCTCGGGCGTGGTGCAGGTCAAACTCGGCGACGATCCGCGCAAGCAGGATCAAACGGCCAGCAAGTTCAAAACGCCCCAGTGGCCGGCAGCCGACGACGCCGATGCGAGTGCTGCTGGCGATGGCGACACGGCCGTCGCCGCGGATGATTCGCTCGGTGGCTTGATGCCGCCGGCCGGGGCGCCGACGGGCGCCGGCGCGGGGATACTGGGGTCGATCATGCCCGCTTCGAATGGCGCGTCTTCGCTGATGGGCGCGGCGAAGAGCCAGGGCATCAGCTTCGCCGAACAAGCCATGGCGAAGGTTTTGCCTACCGGTGCGCAAACGGCGCTTTCGCAAGCGAATCAGATGGGCTCTGCCCTGCCCGCGCTCGGTCATGCGGTGCAGGGTGGCCTCGGCGGGCTTTCGGTGCCTAAGTTGGGCTAGAGAACACGCCCCTTAGTTGTCCTAAACGACTATCGATTCATCGCAAGAGAGCACAACGACAAGATGGCCGACGCGACCGTATTGCAACCGAAGCCGACCGACACGTTCGTGTCGCCGC
>CBIHRA010000042.1:0-40427 GCA_966212325.1 uncultured Burkholderiaceae bacterium
AGTTTTACTTCGGCGAATCGTCGAAAAGTGGGTCAGATTTAAATCGGCGTTGACAAGCACGGGTATATCAAAGCGAAAAGAGGGTCGCCGGACGGCCTGAAAGTCGTTCCAGCCGGTTCGAAACAAACTGTCGCGGGTCAACTGGTATCCGGCTGGCTGGCCGTCCCTGTACGCTCTTTTGACGGGGCTTTGCGTGGGATTCAGTTCGTACCGCCGCCAGGGACTGGCAAAAAGCTAAATGCTCAAGGCACTGCCTTCGGTGAAGATGCTGCGTTTGTTGTTGGTCAGTTGGGCAACGAATGCACGACCTATGTTTGCGAAGGCATCGGGCAGGCGTGGACGTGCGCGCGGGCAGACCCTCGCGCCGCAGCGGTGGCGACGTTTGGTGCGGGCCGGATGCGTGTCGTTGCGATAGCGTTACGCAATCGTCACCCCGATTCTCGCTTAGTCATCGTGGCCGACCGTGGCAAGGAAGTAGATGCGGAGGCTGTCGCGCGCGATGTTCGGGGTGCTTGGGTCGGGATGCCTGCCAGCAAGCCCCAGAACTACGATGCGAACGACTACGAGGCCGAACATGGTTCCGAGGCGCTGGCGGACCTGCTCCGTGCTGCCATGACGCCGTCTATGCGCTATCGCCTGCAATCGGCTGATGACGTATTAAACGCACCGCAGCAGCGTTGGATTATCCATGGGGTGCTGCCCGCTTCGGGATTTGCCGCCGTCTACGGGCCGTCCGGTTCCGGCAAGTCGTTCCTTGTGCTCGATATGTGCGCGGCAATCGCCAGTGGTGTCGAGTGGTTCGGGCGGCGCGTGCATACGGCTCCAGTGACGTGCGTGTGCCTTGAAGGCGAAGCGGGTCTCGGGAAGCGCGTGAAGGCGTGGAACGTTCGTCACCAGCGGAAACTGCCAGATCGGCTGCATTTCGTCACGCAGCCGCTCGACCTGCGTGAGCCGGATGCAGTTGCCGATCTGTGCGCGGCGGTACTCGCGGCGGGTGGTCGCGGCGGGCTGCTTGTCATCGATACGTTGAATCGTGCTGCACCTGGAACGGACGAGAATTCCAGTTCCGACATGGGAGAGTTAATCGCGGCGTGCAACGAGTTGCAGCGTGTGATCGGTGGCGTCGTGTTGGTCGTTCACCATACCGGGAAGGACGGCACAAAGGGATTGCGAGGGCACAGTAGCTTGCTGGCCTCACTCGACGTCTCGATTGAGGTCTCACGGTCGGACGCCAAACGTCATTGGTCAGTAGCGAAAAGCAAAGATGACGCCGATGGCGCGGCGAGAGATTTCCATCTCAGCACGGTTGAGCTTGGTCTCGACGAGTACGGCGACCCAATAACCTCGTGCGTGGTTGTCGCGGAAGCGGTATCGGGGAGGGTGCGCCGGACGGCTCTAGCGGGCGGCGGTAATCAGCGAATTGCGCTCGACGTGCTCACTGGTCCCTTTGGCGCGGCAACTGATATTGGGATGGGGGGAGCACCGTCCGGTGCTCGGTGTCTTGCGATGACGAACGCTATCGAACTGGTGGCTAATCGCCTAGCGTCGGACGCCAAACATCGGACGCAGAGAGCCCGAGAAGCGATTGCCGGGCTAGTTGAACGCGGCATTTATAGAAGCGACGGGAAATGGATATGGGTCGCCTAGCCGTTCGTTCAGGCGTGCCCGGAAAGCCCCGTATTCCATATACGGGGCGGGAGATTCCGGGGCCACAGGGCCGGTTCCCGAAGTGTGAGAAAACGGGAAAACCGGGTGAAACCGGGAATCGCAAAGTCGATGCTTTTTGAAACGGGTTGCAATGCAGTCGCACAGTGGCTCGCTAGTGCAGACACGGGAGATGCGTGGTCGGACGGATTCTCCACGGTGCGCAAATCGGCGTTCGAAGTTAACGCTGTGGATGCAGTCTCAATCAAGTCTCTTCGCCGCGAAGTCGCTTGCCGAGGTCAGGGTCGAGCAGCATCATTGGTGACGTGCCTAGCGCGTCCGCGAGCTTTCCAATGTTGTCGATGGATATGTTTCGTTCGCCACGTTCGACCGAACTGACATAGGCGCGACTGAGATCGGCGCAGTCGGCTAATTCCTCTTGGGACAGTTCCTTAGCGCGGCGGAGAGCGCGCAAATTCGACGCGAATATCTCGCGCGACGTCGGCTTTCGTAGCGGCTTTCTCATAGGAAGAGGATCGCCGCCCAAAGTATTGCGGTCTACGCACTATGCGGATAATCTTGACAACTATACGTTTCATTGACAAAAAATCGGGCAGCGACGTTGCCCGCCAGCAGGGGACCAAAGGAAAGATATGTATGTCATCGCCATCTTGGGGCTCGCCATCGTCGTGGCTGTTACGGGGCTCATCGGAAATGGAACAAACTCGGCGGCGCTGCTTTGCGCCATCATCTTTGTCCCGACCTCTGTTGCGCTCTACTTTTCGCCCGCATTCGTTGCGTACAGGCGCAAGCATCCAAACCGGGCAGCAATTGGGGTGTTGAATTTTGCACTGGGATGGACCGTGATCGGATGGGTGGGCGCGCTCGTTTGGGCGCATACCGGCGACGATGAATCGACGGATACCCATTGGAGTGCGGTGGGCGAAGCGGGCTCTTGGCTAGGCGGCAGAGAATCGGACGTTTCGAGCGATATCGGCGAAGGTGGGACGATTCAGCCCGATCCCGCCCGGAAGGAAGCAACCGGCGACTCGACCGTTGACGCAAGTAAGCGCGAAATGAAGCGATGCCCGTTCTGCGCCGAAGACATCATGGCCGAGGCCATTAAATGCAAGCACTGCGGTTCGAACCTTTCTATCAACGACGGTATTCACGCGAGCCCCGAAGCCTGAGCGCCGGGGCGCTGTGCTGCGCGCTTTGCGCTTGGAGATGCGTCCGGTTTGCTATTCTCTCGCTTCTAATAACAACGAGGGCAAGCTAAGATGCCAGCACTATGTACGTTCTCTCTGAACGGTGAGCCTGTCAGCGCGCTGGTCTGCAACGGACAGCGCATTCCAGCGTTTTCCGGGGACGTCGGCCATGAGAATAAGCCGCAAGACACGGCGCTCGCGAAGGCCGGACCGATTCCCAAGGGGCGCTACTACATCCTCGCACGTCAGAGCGGCGGGCGACTTGGATGGCTGTGGGACCCCATCTTGGACGAGATTAGTAACTCGAACCGGCATGAATGGTTCTCGCTTCACCCGGTCACGCACCCGCTAGACGACTGGGTAATGGTCGGCAATGTGCGACGCAATGGCTTCCGTCTCCATCCGGCTGGGCGACAGCGCCTTAGTGAAGGGTGCATTACCCTGACCGAGCAGTGGCGATTCAATGCGCTTCGCACGTTTTTGCTTTCTCTGCCGCCTAGCTACATTCCGAATACAAAGGTTCGGTACTACGGCGTGGTGGAGGTCCAATGAAACTGGCGTTGCGCACGAGCCTCGTGATCGTGCTTACCTACCTCTACCTGCGCTTGATCTACGTTTCGGACTGGATCGACCAGATGCGCAAGAGTCCGGCTGGTCAGAAAGCGTATTTCTTTCTTGCCGATCTCGTGAATGCTCGGAATGCTGACCAGGGTGAGAGAGTATTACTGGCAGTCTATTTTGTTGTGGCGCTGGCCGGAGCTTGCTTTACGGTTTGGGCGGTGTATCGATTCGTCCTCCGGCCGCTCTGTAGTCGGCAAGGGAAGACGTCGTAACGCCATCGACTAGTCAACTGCGAGGCTCCGGAGTGGGGCCTCGTTCTCACGGGCGATGGGGCGATGCCAAACCGGCGCTGACCGATATTTGGGCCGCGAGGCCGCAGCGACGTTGCGCGGACACTCGGCACCGCCGAGATCGGCCCCGATGTTCGCCGGGCTGACCAGGGTGAGAAGGCGCACGTTGTATTTCAGCGGGGAGGGGCATTGCGATGTTTAGTCTAATCTCTGGCGTCATAACTGGCTGCCTTGCGATTATTGGCGTCATATTGACGTCCTACCTGACGAGGAAGCGCGAACGTGAGGCCGTGTTGCGCCAGACGAAGCTAGAGCACTATCGAGAGTACGTCGCTGGGCTCTCGGGCATCGTCGAAGGGCGTGCCGTTTCGGCGGAAGCGCACGAGCGGTACGCGGATGCCGTGAACGGACTGATGTTGGTAGCTTCCGGCCGAGTGCTGAAGGCTTTGTACTCACTACTGGCAGAGACGTCTTCCCGAAATCGGTCGCAGGAAGTCCACGACGCACTGCTCAACGATCTGTTGAAAGTCATGCGCGAGGACGTCCTGCCCGGAGATGCCGACGCTTCTGAGCTACCACCTTTTCGCTTAACGACTGTGCCGCCTCTAGCCTACAGGGACATGCTTTCGCAGCGCGCGACCGCGACCGCCGATCCGACCGCGCGAACTTAAGGCCAAGGCCGAGCGTCGCTCGACGGCGGGGTGTGCCCCAATCCAACCTCGCACTCCCGAATCCGCTTACACAGCGGTTACACGGACGCCAGAAAGCAAAAAGCCCAGTCGCGCGGACTGGGCTAAGTGCTTGAATCTTATGGTGCCGGAAAGAGGAATCGAACCCCCGACCTTCGCATTACGAATGCGCTGCTCTACCGTCTGAGCTATTCCGGCATCAACATCAGAGAAACGCGATTATAGAGACACTTTGTCGAGGTGCGCAAGCCCCTCTGATCATTTTTTTTCTTCGCGGTGATAGCGCGTCACGCGATCGACCTCGTTCTTCGAGCCGAGGAACACCGCCACGCGCTCGTGCAAGCTCTTCGGCTGAATGTCCAGGATCCGCTCGACGCCGTTCGTGGCCGCGCCGCCCGCTTGCTCGACGATGAACGCCATCGGGTTCGCTTCGTACATCAACCGCAGCTTGCCGGGCTTGTCGGGCGTGCGCTTGTCGGCGGGGTACATGAAGATGCCGCCGCGGTTCAAGATGCGGTGCACGTCCGCCACCATCGATGCGACCCAGCGCGTATTGAAATCGGCCTGACGCGGCCCGGTCTTGCCGGCCAGCAACTCGCCGACATAGCGCTGCACGGGCTCGTACCAATGCCGCGCGTTCGATGCGTTGATCGCATACTCGCGCGTGTCTTCCGACACGCGAAGATTGTTGTGCGTGAGCACCCACGAACCCAATTCGCGATCGAGCGTGAAGCAGTTCACGCCGTTGCCCGTCGTCAGCACGAGCACGGTTTGCGGACCATAGACGGCATAGCCGGCCGCGACTTGCTGCCGGCCGGGCTGCAGGAACGATTCCTCGGTCGCTTCCTGACCGTCGGGGCAGCGCAGCACCGAGAAAATCGTGCCGATCGAAACGTTCACGTCGATGTTCGACGAGCCGTCGAGCGGATCGAACACGAGCAGGTATTCTCCGCGCGGATAGTTCGACGGGATCGGAAACAGCGTCTCCATTTCCTCCGACGCCATGGCCGCGAGATTGCCGCCCCATTCGTTGGCGTCGAGCAAAATTTCGTTGGACAGCACGTCGAGCTTCTTTTGAACTTCGCCCTGGACGTTCTCCGTGCCCGCGGTGCCGAGCGCCTCGCCCAGCGCGCCTTTGCTCACGTGATAGCTGATGAGCTTGCATGCGCGCGCGACAACCTCGATCAGCAGGCGCAAGTCGGCCGGCAGATTGTTCGTCTCGCGCTGCTGCTCGATCAAGTACTTGGTCAGGGTGGTGCGACGTTGCAAAGACATTGCGGTGCTCCGAAAGCCATGGGAATCCGACGATTTTAACCGCGGGTAGCGGCGCGGCCCCGTGTTTTTGTAAGCATCCGTACGCTGGACGGCGTTTTGCGCCAGGGTGGCGGCGATTCGCGCATACAAAAAAGAACCGGCGCTTTGACAGCGCCGGTTCTCGGATTGTTTGGCGACCGGCGGTCTTCGTCATCCGCCGATACGCCGCGTTGCCGACCTGCGCGGCCACTACGCCAGCGCTTTCTCCACGATTTCGCGCACGTCGCGTGACTTCACCTGTCCGGCCACCCGTTCGAGGGCCTCGCGCATCCGCTCGCGCAGCGCCGGCGTGTAGCGGCGCCACAGTTCCAGCGACCGCGCGAGCCGCGCAGCCACCTGCGGGTTGAGCGCATCGAGCGCGACGACCTGCTCGGCCCAGAACGCGTAGCCCGAACCGTCGACCGCATGAAATTGCGAAGGATTGGCCGCGCAGAAGCTGAAGATCAGCGACCGCGCGCGGTTTGGATTGCGCAGCGTGAACGCGGGATGCGTCATCAACCGACGCACGACGTCGATGACAGGGCGCTCCGCGCTACCGCGCTGGGTGGCTTGCAGGGCGAACCATTTGTCGATGACGAGCGGCTGCTGCTCGAAGCGGCGGTAGAAATCGTCGAGCGCCGGTTCCGCCACGCGCGCGCCGGCCGTGGCCGAGGCCGCGAGCAGCGCGGCGAGCGCGGCCGCTCGATCGGTCATGTTGTCGGCGTTGTCGTATTGCGCATTCGCGAGGCGGACGGCGTCGGCCGGGTCGTCGAGTTCGGCAAGGTACGCGAGCGCGAGATTCTTCAGCGAGCGATGGCCGGCCGCTTGCGGCGTGGGCTCGTACGCGCCGGGCGTAGCGTGGCGTTCGTAGATCGCCATCCATTCGCGCTCGAGCGCCGTGGCCAGCCGTTTGCGCGCGAACTGGCGCGCGGCGTGCACGGCCGCAGGATCCGCCTCGGCCATTTGCTCGGCCAGATAAGACTCCGACGGGAGCATCAGGGCCAGCTCGCGGAACGCGGGCGAGAGCGATTCGTCGGTCACCACGCGGGCGAAGGCGGCGACGACGGAATCGTCGATCGTGAGCGGCCGGCCTTGCGCGGCGCGCGCGGCGAGCGCCAGCAACTCGCGTGTGGCCAGACGCTGGCCGGCTTCCCAGCGGTTGAACGGGTCGCTATCGTGCGCGAGCAAGAACGCGAGCTCATCGTTCGTGTAGTCGTACTCGACGATGACGGGCGCGGAGAAGTTGCGCAACAAGGAGGGCAGCGGCGCTTCTTTCACGTCGACGAACGTGAAGGTCTGCTCCTGCTCGGTCAACTCGATCACACGCGTCGTTCCGCCCGCGGCAGCTTCGCCCTCCAGCCGCAGCGCGATGTCCTGCCCCTTGCTGTCGATCAGGCCGATCGCGAACGGAATCAGCAGCGGGCCCTTTTGCGTTTCGCGCGCGGCGCTCGCCGCATCGCCGTAGCTTTGCGCGAGCGTGACGCGATAGCGCTGCTGCTCGGCGTCGTAGGCCGTGCGCACCGAGACGCGCGGCGTGCCGGCTTGGCTGTACCAGCGCTCGAACTGGGTCAGGTCGCGACCGTTTGCGTCGGCCATCGCGAAGCGGAAGTCGTCGCACGTGACGGCCTGCCCGTCGTGACGCTTGAAGTAAAGGTCCATGCCGCGCCTGAAGCCCTCGCGGCCGAACAGGGTTTGATACATCCGCACGACTTCGGCGCCTTTCTCATAGACGGTCATCGTGTAGAAATTGTTGATCTCGACGTAGCTTTCGGGCCGTACGGGGTGCGCCATCGGCCCCGCATCCTCGGCGAATTGCATTTGCCGCAGCACCCGCACGTCTTCGATGCGCTTCACGGCGCGCGCCGTTTCGTCGGTCGCGCCGCCTTCCATGTCGGCCGAGAATTCCTGATCGCGAAAGACGGTAAGGCCTTCCTTCAGGCTCAACTGAAACCAGTCGCGGCACGTGACGCGGTTGCCCGTCCAGTTGTGGAAGTACTCGTGGCCGACCACGGCTTCGACGTTGCTGAAGTCGGTATCGGTAGCGGTTTCCTGATTCGCAAGGACGTACTTCGTATTGAAGATGTTGAGCCCTTTGTTCTCCATCGCGCCCATGTTGAAATCGCCGACTGCGACGATCATGAAACGGTCGAGATCGAGTTCGAGGCCGAAGCGCTCTTCGTCCCAGCGAATCGAATGGATCAGCGAATCCATCGCATGCCGCGTCTTGTCCAAATCGTTCGGCTCGACCCATACCTGCAACAGCTTCTCCTTGCCGGAGCCGGTGCGGATGCGTTCTTCGAGCGCGACGAGCTTGCCCGCGACGAGCGCGAACAAGTAGCTCGGCTTCTTGAACGGGTCTTCCCATTTCGCGAAATGGCGGCCGTCGCCAAGCTCGCCCTCGTCGACGAGGTTACCGTTCGAGAGCAGGACGGGATACGCGGCTTTATCGGCGCGCAGCGTGACCGTGTACGTGGCCATCACGTCGGGTCGGTCGAGAAAATACGTGATGCGCCGAAAGCCCTCGGCTTCGCACTGCGTGAAGAAGTTGCCGCTCGAAACGTAGAGGCCCGAGAGCGTCGTGTTTTCCGCGGGCTTGCACGCGCTCTGTATGGTCAGCTCGAACGTATCGGGCACGTTCTCGATCGTCAGGCCATGCTCGTGGGCGCGTACGGCGCTCGTGGGCAGCGCCTTGCCGTCGATCGTCGCGCCGATGAATTCGAGCGCTTCGCCCATCAATTCGAGATGAGTGCCGGGCGCGGCTTGCGCCGCACTCGCGTCGGAATTGCGCGTAAGCCGCATGGTGTTCTTGACGATCGTGCGCTCGGGCACGAGATCGAACTCGAGCGCGACCGATTCGACGAGGAAAGCGGGCGGCGCATAGTCGGCCCGGCGGATCACAGCGGGAGTGGCGGTATCGGACATGGCGGATGGGATGAAAGAAACCGGTTTTGGCTCGCGTGCCCCGACAGGGGGCGCTTGCGCGAGGGCAGTTGACCATTGTACAAAGGCGCGCGCCGATATGCCGAAAGGTTCGGCGACTTTGGAATCGGGGCCCGGTCGGCGGTATCATCGCCCCATCGCGCGCACATGCGCCGGCGTTGACGAAACAGGTGAGGGCAAGACGATGAAATGGGAGCGATTGCGGCGCGCGACGGGGCCGGCGATGGCGGCGGCGATGGTGCTGCTTTCGGGCTGTACGACGTACGTTTCCACGCAGGTCACGGCTTTTTCGAATTGGAGCGGCAGCGACGCGACGCGCACGTATTCGTTCGCGCGCACGGCGTCGCAACAGAACAGCATCGAGCAGAGCACCTACGAGCAACTCGTCGCGAACGAACTGGATGCTTACGCGTTTCGGCGCGTACCGGGCGCCGACGCGCGCTATCTGGTCGGCTTGACCTACGACACGCACGGCGACACCGTGACGGTGACTCAGCCCGTCTTCTACGGCAATCCCTGGCCGGGCCCATATTGGCGGCCGATCGGCCCGTGGGGACCCTTCGGTCCGTTCCCGCCCGATTACGTGACGCAAAGCTATCCCGTTTTCACGCATACGCTGGGGATTCGGATTACCGAGCGCGCGTCGGGTAAAGAGGTCTATAACGTAACGGCGCGCAACACCGACGAAGATCCCTCGCTCGTGCACGCCATGCCTTACCTCGTTCGCAGCGCCCTGGCCGATTTCCCGCTGGCCAACGGCGTGGTGCGCACGGTGCGCATCCGCTACGACAAGCGCGGCGCCGTGCCCAGGAACGAAGTGCCTCTGGGCCGCGCGCCGGCGAGCGGTCCGGCCCCGGCTTCGGGCGCGAACGCGGCGCCCCAATGAGGCTGGCCGGCTATCGCGGACGAATTTTCAAACGTCGCGCGAATGCTACGTCTAACGCAAGGTACTGTTTTTAAGATCAAATTTTAAGTAATATTTCGCCCGGCGGATCCGGGCCGCCTGCCTTCGAATTGAAAAAGAACTGAAAGCTATTTGCTCTGCCCATGCGCCGAGCGGCTTAGGTCATACCCCGGTAACGACAATCTAGAAACTCGGGGTGTGGTACGCGGGGGTGCCGTTGGGGCTTTCGTCGTTCTCATCTTTGCGCCGGGCGACCGGCGATTTCGATCTGAAAGCGAACAACGAAATGCTCGACCTGCGCTGGACCATCCCAGTTGCCCGGTGGTCCTCTTGGCCGTCCGGTGCGACGGCGGCACCCGATATCGGGTTCGTCGAGCCGCTCATGCGGCGGCGTCTGAGCGCGCTTTCCAAAATGGCGTTGAAAGTGGCGCACGATTGCGCGGCCGATCGCGAAGCCGTGCGGCTGGTCTTCGGTTCGCGCCACGGCGAATTGCGTCGCACGACCGGCATCATCGCCGATATCGCGGCGAACGAGCCCGTTTCTCCCACCGCCTTCAGCCTTTCCGTCCTCAATGCCATGGCAGGCGTCTACAGTATCGCGCGTCGAGACACGTCGCCTGCGACGGCGATGTCGGCGGGGGCCGAAACGCTCGGGTACGCATTGCTCGAAGCGTATGCGCAGTGGAGCGCCGATGCGTCCACGCCGGTGCTCGTCGTTTATGCCGACGAACCGGCCGACACGCGCTATGGTTCCGTCGATCACGAAGCGACGGGCGGCGCGCTCGCCGTCTTGCTCGATCATGGCGCCCAAGCGCAGCTCGACTGCTCGGCGGGCCTTGCGCTCGAGGCGCCGCCGGTTCCCGAGTTTTCCACGCAGCGCGATGCGCTGGTGCACGGCCTGACCGCGCATGCCGGAGCGGCTTGGCAGGGCGCAGGCCGCCGTTGGGGGTGGTCGCTGCGCAAGGAGGCCGGCGCATGAAGTCCGGGATCATGGGCACGCGCATCTGGCGCCTCGTCGCGACGGGCGCCGCGTTTACCGTCTTCGGCATGTGCGGCTTCGCATTTTCGGTCGTCCTCTTTCCGTTCGCGTGGCTTTGGCCCCATCGCGCGTCGAGCCAGCGCGTGGTCGTGACGATCATTCATTGGTTTTTCCGCGCGCTCGTGGCATGGCTCGAAGCGGTCGGCGTCATGAAGCTCGACGTGAGCGGGGTGCAAGCGCTGACCGCGCGTGGCCCGGCCGTCGTGGTGGCGAACCATCCGACTTATCTCGACGTCGTGGTCTTGCTCGCGCTCACGCCGCGCGCCTGCTGCGTCGTAAAGAACGCGCATTGGGGCAACCCGTGCTTCTGGGGCATCGTGCGGGCCGCTCAGTACGTCAGCAATGCCGACCCCTCCGAATTGATCGAGGCGGGCGCGCGTCAACTCGCGGCCGGCTACACGATGATCGTCTTTCCCGAGGGCACGCGCAGTCCCGGCGGCGATCGCCTGCACCCCTTTTCGCGCGGGTTCGCACACATGGCGTTGCGTGCGGGCATTCCCGTGCGCCCGGTCCTGATCGACTGCAATCCGCCCGCCTTCACCAAACAAATGCGTTGGTATCACGTGCCGCCACGGGCGTTTCACATGCGCATCGCCGTACTCGAGCCGCTCGAGCTCGAGCGTTTCTCCGCTCCCGATACGCCGCAAGCCGCTGCTGCGCGTGCCGTCGCACAAGCGGTTCAAGCCCATATCACCGAGCACCTGTTTGCTTATGGATTCTTTAAAACTCGAAATTAAGCAGTTGTTGATCGAGGCGCTCGATCTCGAGGATTTTCGTCCCGAAGACATCGACGACGATGCGCCGCTGTTCGACACCGATGGCGTCGGGCTCGATTCGATCGACGCGCTCGAAATCGGCATCGTTCTGCGCAAGCGCTATGCGTTGACGATCGCCGCCAACGACGAACGCACGCGCGAGCACTTTCGCTCGATCAACACGCTTGCCGCACTTGTTCAAAGCCATAGCGCACCGGCCCGTGCCGGCGGCGACACCGCAACAGAAGGGGAGTGAACCGTGACCGAAACCGAGATCCTCGAGCGCATCCGCGCCATTTTCAGCGAAAACTTCGCGATCGAGCCGGAGCGCGTCACGCCTGAAGCGCATCTATTCGAAGACTTGGACCTGGACAGCATCGACGCCGTCGATCTGGCCATCAAGCTGCAGGAAATGACGGGCCGCCGCATCAAGCCCGACGAATTCAAGCAGGTGCGCACGGTCGGTGACGTCATCGACGCCGTCGAATCGCTGTTGGCGGCCTGACTCGATGCACGCAGCGTCGACACGCTCCGCTTCGCCCGCGCGCGAGGCGGCCGTCGGGCGCCTTCGCATGGCCGTGGGCGTAGCGCTCAAGCTCGCCTACCCGGTCGTGATCCTTGCGTTCCTGCGGATCGGCTCCCCGCGCTTCATCGGGTTGGCCTTGCTCGTGCTGCTGTGGCTGCAGCGCTGGCTCGGCGCGGGTAGCGTCAAGGCGCTGCTCGTCCGGTTCACCCGGCTCGAATGGAGCATGGCGCTCGCAATGAGCGGCTTGTCCGCGGCGATCGCGGTGACCGACAGCGAAACGTTGTTGCGTGCTTATCCCATCGTCGTCAATGCCGGCATGCTGATCGCATTCGGGGCGACGCTGCGCGGCGGCGGCCCATCGATGATCGAACGATTCGCGCGTCTGCGGCGGCCCGAGCTCGATGCGCGCGCCGTCCGTTACACGCGCCGCGTGACGCAAGTGTGGTGCGGGTTTTTTGCGCTGAACGGCGCCGTGTCGGCTGCGTGCGCCCTGTGGGGATCGCGCGCGCAATGGGCGTTTTATAACGGCGTCGTCACCTATTTGTTGATCGGCGTGCTGATCGTGGGCGAGATCGCCTGGCGTCATGCCTTTGTTCTGAGAGGGAAGACGCATTGAACGCCTCATTCGTTGCGCTGCACGAGTTGCTATGGGCGCCGCGTGAAAATGCGACGCCGGTTTGCGTCGATCGAAACGATGTGCTGGATTTCGGTGCGTTCAAGGCGCGCACGGCTGCGTTTGCGCTCTGGCTCGAGCGGCAGGCGGGGCGCCGCGTGGCGGTTTGCCTCGACGATCCCTTCGATTTTGCCTGCGCGCTTTTTGCTTGCTTGGCCTGCGGCAAGGAGCCGGTGATTCCGTCGACGTCGACGCCGGCGTACCTCGCGATCCTCGGCGAGTGTTACGACGTTCTGCTGACCGCGGCCGAGATTGCGCAGGTGGACACCGCCGATGCAGCGCATTGGCCTTCGCACGGTATCCAAGCCGACGCGCCGCTCACGCTCTATACATCGGGCAGCAGCGGCGTGCCGAAGGCGGTGAATAAAACGCTGGCGCAGTTCGACGCCGAAGTGCGCACGCTCGAAACGCAGTGGGGCGCGATGCTGGCGGGCGCGACGATGCTCGCGAGCGTCCCGCATCGGCACATCTACGGATTGCTGTTTCGCGTGTTCTGGCCGCTGGCCGCCGGCCGCGCATTCGATCGCACGAGCTGCGCGGACCCGCAGCAATTGCAAACGCGGCTCGCGCAGGTGGGCCGCGCAGCTGTGGTGTCCAGCCCGGCGCAACTCGCGCGCTGGATCGACTTGCCGGGCTTCGATGCGTTGACGCCTGCGCCGCCCGTCATTTTTTCGTCGGGCGGGCCGCTCGACGAAGTGGCCGCAGCCGCCTATGCGCAGCGCTTCGGACACGCGCCGGCGGAAATCTACGGCAGCACGGAAACGGGCGGCATCGCCTGGCGCCAGCGTCACCTCACGGACGCCTGGCAAGGCGTGCCGGGCGCCTCGCTCAAATGCGACGACGACGGCGCCTTGATGGTGCGCTCGCCGCATCTCGGTCACGACGGATGGCATCGGACCGACGATGCCGCCGTATTCGACGAGCAAGGCCGTTTCCGGCTCAAAGGACGTCTCGATCGCGTCGTGAAGCTCGACGGCAAGCGTGTCTCGCTGCCCGAGATCGAAGCGCATCTCGCACGACATCCCTACGTCGCGCAGGCGGCCGCCGTGGTGCTGCTCGGCGCGGCGCGCGAGCGGCTCGGCGCGCTCGTCGCGCTGACGCGCGAAGGCTGCGCTGCATTGGCGTGCGACGGCCGCGTCGCGTTGGCTAAAGCGCTGCGCGCTTATCTCGGCGAATATGTCGACGCGGTCGTGTTGCCGCGCCGGTGGCGTTTCTGTATGGCATTGCCGTTCGATGCCCGCGGCAAGCTGCCTGCCGCGACCGTGGCCGCCGCGTTCGATGCGCGCCCTCAAGGCATGGAAGTGCTCGCGCAGTTCGTGCAAGACGACGTGCTGCACTACGAACTGCGCGTTCCGGCGAATCTCGTTCATTTCGCCGGGCATTTTCCGGGGCTGCCGATTTTGCCCGGCGTCGTGCAGATCGATTGGGCCGTTCAACTCGGGGCTGAGCAGTGGCCGGACGTGCGCGCGATCGCTTCGATCGATCGGCTCAAGTTCATGGCGCCCGTGCCGCCGGGCGCGCTCTTGCACCTGACGCTGGCGCACGACGCGGCTCGCCGCCGCATGCGTTTCGCGTTTCGGTTGGGCGAGCGCGACAGCGCTTCCGGTATCGTCGTCTATCGGGAGCGTGCATGAGCTTGCGTGCGGCGATCGTCATCCCGATCTACAACCACAAAGACGAAATCGGCGCGACGCTCGCGCGGTTGTTGCCGCACGCGCTGCCTGTTTTCGTCGTCGACGACGGCAGCGACGAAGCTACGCAATCCGTGCTCGCCGGGTTGGCCGAGCGCTACGCGCCGCGCGTGTCGCTGTTGCGTTTGCCCGTCAATGGGGGCAAGGGCGCCGCGGTCATGGCGGGATTGAAGGCTGCGCGCGCGGCAGGCTTTACCCACGCATTGCAGATCGACGCGGACGGCCAGCACGATGCGGCCGACGTGCCGCGCTTTCTCGATGCCGCACAGGCCGCGCCCGACGCGGTCGTGCTCGGCAGGCCCGTCTACGATGAAAGCGTGCCGAAGGCGCGGCTCTATGGCCGATATCTGACCCATGTCTGGGTATGGATCGAGACGCTGTCTTTCGCCATTCCCGATTCGATGTGCGGATTTCGGCTTTATCCGCTAAAGCCCGCCTGCGCACTTATCGATGCCGTGTCCTTGCCCACGCGCATGGATTTCGACATTGAAATCCTCGTTCGCTTGTCTTGGCGAGCGATGCGCTTCGTCACGATTCCTACTCGGGTGACGTACGCGCCGGGCGGGCTTTCGCATTTCGACGTCGTGCGCGACAACGTGCGCATCAGCAAGAGCCACACGCGGCTCGTCGCGGGCATGCTGTTGCGTTTGCCGATCCTGCTCGCGCGCAAGGTGTTGCCGCGCAGCCGCACGCATGCGGCCGACGTCTCCCATCAGGCCCATGCGACGCATACGGGACGCTGGTGGCGCATCGCCGAGCGCGGCAGCCGCACGGGCATGCAATTGCTTGCGCTCAGTTGCCGTTTGTTCGGCCTGCGGGCGACGCGCATTTGGCTGCACCCGATCGTCGCGTATTTCTTGCTGACGGGGCGGGCGGCGCGCCTGGAGTCGAACCGCTACTTCACGCGATTGCGCGAGGCATCCGAGACGAAGACGACGCCGCCGCCGGGGTGGCGATCGGCGTACCGGCACATGCTCGCCTTCGCGGAGGCGGGCCTCGACAAGCTCGCCGCATGGACAGGGCAAGTGGCGCAAGACGATGTCCTGTTCGCCGATACGTCGGCGTTCGACGCGCTCGTCGAAAGCGGCAAAGGGGCGCTCGTCATCGGAGCCCATCTCGGCAATCTGGAGATGTCGCGGGCCCTCGCGACTCACGGCGCGCACGCGAAGGTGACGGCCGTCGTTTATACGGAGCACGCACGGCGTTTCAACAGCGTGCTCGCCGGCGCGCATCGCGATTTTGCGAGCCGGATGATCGAAGTGGCCGATTTCGGCCCCGAAACCGCGATGCTGATGCAGCAGCGTATCGATGCCGGCGAACTGCTCGTCATCGTCGGCGATCGCGTGCCGGCGCATGAGACGGGCCGAGTCGTCGAAGCGCCTTTCCTCGGTGTCGCCGCGCGTTTCGCTCAAGGGCCGTATGTGCTCGCGCATGCGCTCGGCTGCCCCGTCTATTTGCTGTTTTGCTTGAAAGAGCGCGGTCGTTACCGGCTTTACTTCGAGCCGTTCGCCGAGCGCATCCGATTGCCTCGGCACGAGCGCGCGGCGCATCTGGCCGATCTCGCGCATCGCTTTGCGGGGCGGCTCGAATTTTACTGCCGCAAGGCGCCGTTCCAGTGGTTCAACTTTTTCGATTTCTGGGCGCGCCAGAATGGAGGGGCCGATGGCCGAAGATGATTTGACCGTGCATCGCGCGGCATCCCAAACCAGCCCGGCCGGCCCAGCGGGCGCGGCGATCGGCGTCGGCGCGCGGCGCCTCTCCATCGAGGACGTCGCGGCTATCGCCTCGGGGCGAGCCGGGGTCGCATTGAACGAGGATCCCGCGTGGCGCGCGCATATCGAACGAGGCGCGGCATTCTTGCGCGAACGGCTTGCAGCGGGGGCAACGGTCTACGGCGTCAACACGGGATACGGCGACGCTTGCGTCGTGAACGTCCCGCCCGAGCTCGTCGAAGCATTGCCGCTGCAACTGACGCGCTACCACGGCTGCGGCATGGGCCGACTGCTCGATCCGGCCGAAACGCGAGCAGTGATCGCAGCGCGGCTGAACTCGCTAGCTTACGGCTACTCGGGCGTGCGCTTCGTTCTGCTCGAACGGCTCGCCGACCTCGTCAATTTCGATATTCTTCCGCGCATCCCGGCGGAGGGCTCGGTCGGCGCGAGCGGCGACTTGACGCCGCTTTCGTACGTCGCCGCCGCACTCGTGGGCGAGCGTGACGTTCAGTTCGGCGGGCGCGTGCGTCCCGCAGCCGGTGTATGGGAGGAGCTCGCGCGCGCGCCGCTCGCGTTGGCGCCGAAGGAAGGGCTCGCGTTGATGAACGGCACGGCAGTCATGACGGGCCTCGCCTGTCTCGCGTTCGTGCGAACGGCGCAATTGACGCGATTGGCGGCGCGGTTGACCGCGCTGTCGACGGTTGCGCTCGACGGCCGGGCCGCGCACTTCGACGCGATGATCTTCGACGTGAAGCCGCACGCCGGGCAGGCGCAAGCCGCGGCTTGGATTCGGGAAGACCTCGCCGGACGCGAGGATACGGCCGGCCAGCGGTTGCAGGATCGCTATTCGATTCGCTGCGCGCCGCACGTCATCGGCGTTGCGCAAGACGCGTTGTCTTGGGTGCGGCGCGATGTCGAGAACGAGCTCAACAGCGCGAACGACAATCCGCTCATCGACGTGGACGGCGAGCGTGTTTTGCACGGCGGGAATTTTTACGGCGGGCATATCGCTTTCGCGATGGATGCGCTCAAAACGGCCGTGGCCAACCTGGCCGATCTGATGGACCGCCAGTTCGCACTGATCGTCGACGATAAATTCAACAACGGTTTGCCGCGCAACCTCTCGGGCGCAAGCGTGTCGCTCGCACCGATCAGTCACGGCTTCAAGGCGGTGCAAATCGCGGCTTCGGCATGGACTGCGGAAGCGCTGAAGCTGACGATGCCGGCCAGCGTGTTTTCGCGTTCGACCGAAGCGCACAATCAGGACAAGGTCAGCATGGGCACGATCGCAGCGCGCGACTGCCTGCGCGTCATCGAATTGACCGAGCAAGTGGCCGCCGCGCATACGTTGGCGGCGGTGCAGGCGGCGCGGCTGCGGCTTTCCGTGACCGCGGGGACGTCGCTTACCGCGCCGCTCGGCGAATTCGCCGAACGGGTGACGGCGCTGTCGCCTTTCGTCGGCGAAGATCGTCCGCTCGAGCACGATCTGCGCGCGCTGACGCAGTACATTGCCGAGGGCGGGCTCGTCGGCGCCTGCCCGCCTGCGGGCGCACCGAACGAGGCGGCGCGCTAAATGAAGACAGCGAATACGGCGCCAGTGCCGCTCACCGCCGCCGCGCGTATCGAAGTACCGTTTCACGACGTCGATGCGATGAACGTCTGCTGGCACGGCCATTACGTGAAGTACTTCGAGATCGGCCGCGCCGCCTTGCTGCGCGCGTTCGATTACGACTATCCGGAGATGCAGGCGTCGGGCTATCTATGGCCGATCGTCGAAGCGCATCTGAAGTACGTGAAACCCGCCTTCTACGGCCAGGCGCTAGAGGTTCGCACCGAATTGCTCGAGTTCGAGAACCGTTTGAAGATCGGCTATGAGATCGTCGACGTAGCCTCGGGCGAACGATTGACGAAGGGGTACACGATCCAAGTCGCAGTGTGCGCGGCTACGCGCGAGTTGCAATTCGTTTCGCCGCCCGTCGTTTTCGAGAAGCTGGAGCGGCGATGGGCGCGATAACGGAGCATGTGTTGCGTGTCGCCGGGCGTGCGCGGCGCGCCGTGCGTGCATTGCCCGCGGCATGCGTATTGATGCTGGTGCAGGCTTGCGGCGCGTCCGCGTTCGCCGCCGATGCGACGTCGCCGGCCAAGCATGCCGCTTCGGCATCCTCACCGTCGTCGGCCGCCGCCGAAGCCGGACTCGTTGCGCGTATTACCGCGCAGTTGGCCGAAAAGGTCGGCGTGCGGGCGCAATTCAAGCAGACGCAGACGCTGGCCGCATTGTCGGCGCCGCTCGTGAGCACGGGCACGCTCGTGTTCGTCCGCGATCGAGGCGTGATTTGGCGTACCGATACGCCGTACCGCGTGACCTACGTGATCGGTGACGCCGGTGTCGTGAAGATCGACGAAGCCGGTCGCCGTTCGACGAGCGGCGCTTCGCACGGAAGTATGACGCAGGTCTCGCGGATGATGCGCTCCATGCTCGGCGGCGACTTGTCGGCGCTCTACTCGCAGTTCGACGTGGCGGCGAGCGGCACGACGGCGCGTTGGCGGATGCTGCTGACGCCGAATCAGCCGCAGCTCGCGCAGTTCGTCAAGGCGCTGCGCATGGAGGGCGGGGCGTTCTTGCAGACGCTCGACATCACGGCGGCGAACGGAGACACGACGCGCATCGATTTCGCGGGAAGCGAGGCGATCGATACGCTGTCTCCCGCCGAACTCGCCTTGTTCGGAGCGCGCTGATGGACGTGGCGCAAGGATCGGCAAAACGCAAATGGGCCGTGCCGCTCGTATGGCTGGCTCTGATTTGCGTGACGACCGTGTACTGCGCCTGGCGCTTTGCCGAGCCGGCGTTCGGCGGGCACACTTTCGCGCCGCCGTTGCAAACGAATTTGCTTGCGCTGCTGCCGAAAACGGAAGCGGATCCGGCCGCCGAGCAAGCGCTCGACGCGCTCGCGAATACGATGGGCGAGCGGGCGGTCTACCTTGTCACGAGCCGCGATGGGGCGCATGCGAAAGCAGCGGCCCGTTCGCTCGCGCAGGCCTTGTCGGCGAGCCGCGCCTTTGGCCGCGTGGCGGCGCAATTGCCGCCGTTCGATGCGACGCAAGTGGCGCGCTTTTATCTGCCGTACCGCTTCGGACTGCTGACCGCGGACGATCGCACCGCGCTGGCCTCGGGCTCCACGGCGCCGCAGGCGCTATTGGCGCAGCGGCTGTTCGATCCGTTGCGCGCGGGACTGACAGCGTCGCTCGCCGACGATCCGTTCGGCTGGCTCAGCCGCTGGCTGAGCACGCTGCCGCTGGCGACGTCGAACCTGAGTCTCGAGGACGGCATGCTCGTCGCGCATCGGGACGACGCAACGAGCGTGCTCGTCACGGCGACGCTGCCCGGGTCGGCCTACGAATCGTCGGTGCAAGCCGCCGTGCGCCGGGCAACGGCCGTCGCCGAAGGGGCGACGACCGACGCATACCCGGACGTGCGCATTGCCCGAACCGGCGCCGTGTTCTACGCCGACGCGGCGCGCCGCGCCTCGGAGGGCGACGTTCACCGCATCGGCATCTTGTCGGCAGTGGGCATTGCGTTGCTGATGCTTTGGATCTTCCGTTCGCCGAAACTGATCGCGCTGGGCTTCCTGTCGACGGCGATCGGCGTCGGTTGCGCGCTTGCGGCGACGATGGCCGTGTTCGGTCAACTGCATTTGCTCACGCTCGTGTTCGGCGCGAGCTTGATCGGCGAAGCCGTCGATTATTCGATTCAATACTTCGTGCTTTATTTGAGCGAAGGGCGGCGCTGGAATGCCACGCGTGCGTTGCGCGAGGTGCGGCCGGCGTTGGCCGTCGCGTTGGCGACGAGCTTGCTAGGCTACGCGATCCTCATGTGGGCGCCGTTTCCGGCGCTCAAGCAGATCGCTTGCTTTGCAATGGTGGGCATCGTCATGGCATTCGCCTCCGTCACGTCGCTGCTGCCCGCGATGCTCGAGCGCGCCCCACGTCGTGCGCCTACGCGTTTGTTCGACGGCGCGGCAAGCCTGCTGTCGCTGTGGCAGCGCGTGTTCGCCGGACGTCGGGCGTGGTTCGCGGCCGCCTTGATCGTGGCCGCCGCCGTGCCGGGTTGGTTGCGCCTGCAAAGCGACGACGACATTCATTTGCTCGTGCAGCGCGATCCCGATCTCGTGGCGCAGGAGCGTGCCGTGCGTGCGGCAGTGGGGATCGGCGACGGTGCGCGCTTCTTCGTCGTAAAGGGCGCAACGCCCGAAGCCGTGCTGGAGCGCTGCGAAGCGCTGGGCGAACGGCTCGACGCGCCGCTGGCCGGCCGCCGCTTGAGCGGGTGGCAATCGGTATCGCAATTCGTGCCGTCGGCGCGCAAACAGGCGGCCGATCGCGCGCTGCTGGCCCGAACGGCGCTGGCTTCGCCCGATGCGCTGCGCACAACGTTGATCGGCGCCGGCTTTCGCGAGCAAGTGGCGCGCGAATATGTCGATGCCTGGACGCAAGGCGCGAGGGCGCCGCTCACGCTCGATGCGTGGCTCGCGACGCCGTGGTCGCAGCCCTACCGTCACCTTTGGCTCGGCCCCGTGCGGCAGACACAGGCCGCGAACGAGGTGCGAGACGTCGGGTCTGCCAAATCCGGCTCCGGCTCCGGCTCCGGCTCCGGCTCCGAAGCGGGACTCGAATACGCGGCTATCGTGATGCCGATGGGCGCAACGCCGCCGCAACTGCCCGCACTGTCGGCACTCGCACGCACGTTGCCCGGCGTCGTGTTCGTCGACAAAGCCGCGAGCGTCTCGCACTTGTTCGGCGCGTACCGTATCGACAGTGCAATCTGGCTCGCGGGCGCCGTCACGCTCGTGCTCGCCTTGCTGATCGGCCGCTATCGCCTGCGCGGCGCGTTGCGCGTGCTTCTGCCGGTCGTGCTTTCGATCGCCGTTGCTTTGGCGGCGTTCGGCTATGCACGCGTGCCGCTGACATTGTTCAATTGGCTGGCGTTGATGCTCGTGCTGGGCGTCGGCGTCAATTATGCCGTGTTCCTGCGCGAGGGTTGCGTGCGCGAAAACGCCGATCTCGGTGCGGTATGGACGGGCGTCGCGCTTTCGGCCGCCACGACGTTGCTCTCGTTCGGACTGCTGGCGATGAGCGCGATGCCCGTGTTGAAGGCATTCGGTGCGACGCTCGCGCTCGGCATCGCAGTTTGCGCGCTATTGGCTCCCGTCGGCATGCCGGATGGAAAGGATCGTCGATGAAATTCCCCCACGTCTTTTTGCATGCGCTCGGAATGATCAACGCGCTCGGCGCCGATACCGAGGCCGTTGCGACGGCGCTCGAGGCGGGGGTTGCGCCCGGCATGGGCCGTGTCCCGTTCGGCGGTGAGCATGGCGCTTACGTAGGCCGCGTGCAAACGGCCCTCGATCTGGCGCCGCCGCCGCATCTCGCGCGCTACGACTGTCGCAATAACCGTCTGTTGCTGGCGGCGTTGGCTCAGATCGAGCCCTCCGTGCAAGCCGCCTGCGCGCGCTACGGCGCGGGGCGCGTCGGCGTCGTGCTGGGCACGAGCACCTCGGGTGTCGGCGCGGGCGAAGCGGCGGCAGGCATTGCCGGCGACGCGGAAACGGGCCGCGCTCCGTTCGACTATGTGCAGATGGAGATCGGCAGCAGCGCGCCGTTCGCGGCTGCGGCGCTCGGGTTGCAAGGCCCGGCGTTCACGATTTCGACCGCGTGCACGTCGAGCGCGAAGGCGTTCGCCGCTGCGCGCCGTCTGCTTCAGCTCGGGCTTTGCGACGCGCTTGTCGTCGGCGGCGTCGATTCGCTTTGCGAGTTGACGTTGCGAGGCTTCTCGGCGCTCGAATCGACGAGCCTCGAACGCACGAACCCGATGAGCGCCAACCGGGCCGGCATCAATATCGGCGAAGGCGCGGCCGTCTTCCTCATGAGCCGCGACGAGGGGCCCGCGGTCTTGGCCGGCGTCGGCGAATCGAGCGATGCCCATCACATTTCGGCGCCGGACCCGTCGGGTGCGGGCGGCGAGCGGGCGTTGCGCGCAGCGTTGGCCGATGCGGGCATGTCGGCCGATGCGATCGGCTATGTGAATCTGCATGCGACGGCCACGCGCAAGAACGACGAAATGGAGGCTCGGCTGATGTCGCGCGTTTTCCCGCAAGGCGTGGCGGCGAGCGGGACGAAGCCGCTCACGGGACATACGCTCGGGGCGGCGGGCGCGACCGAGCTCGCGTTTGCCTGGCTCTCGCTCGTGCGGGAGCGTGCGACGCTGCCGCGCCACCTATGGGACGCGGTGGCCGACCCTGCGCTCCCAGCGCTCGATCTCGTGCAGGAGGCGCGCAGCCTAGCGCCCGGGCAAGGGGTGATGAGCAACTCGTTTGCGTTCGGCGGAAGCAACGTCAGCCTCGTCCTCACGCAATGAACGAACGATAGGCAACGCCCCGGCATGCACGACCGAACATTTACCCTTCACCGCGAGTCTCGAACGCGATGACGAATCCGACCGATTCAACCTTTACCGCATCGATGCAGGGCGGCCCGCAGCCGGCCGTATTGCCGCCGGTGGACGAGGTGCTGCCGCATCGCGGCACGATGCGCCTCGTCGACGAAATCGTCGCCTGCAGCGACGAGGCCGTCGCGGTCCTCGCAACGGTGGACCCCAGCGCGTGGTACGCGGATGCCGACGGTGCGATGCCGTCTTGGATCGGCATCGAACTGATGGCGCAAGCGATCGCCGCGCACGTCGGGTTGCTCGCCATGAGAGCGGGCGGACGCGCACGGCCGGGGGTACTGCTCGGCGCGAGCCGCTACGAGGCGCATGACGCTTCGTTCGAGTGCGGCGCGCGTTTGCGTATCGAAGCGACAGAGCTGCTCAAGAGCGAGCAAGGGCACGGCGCCTACGAATGCACGATTGCGGCGGGCGATCGCTGCCTCGCGCAGGCCGTCGTCAAGGTGTATCAGCCGACCGATTTCCAAGCATTCATCGAAGGGAGTTTCACGTCATGACCAGCCGACGCGTTCTCGTTACTGGGGCAAGCCGCGGCATCGGCCGTGCGATTGCGTATCGTCTCGCCGCGGACGGGTTCGCCGTGACCGTACATTGCCGGAGCGGCGTGAACGAAGCGCAAGCCGTTGTCGATGCGATCGTCGCTCAAGGCGGCCGGGCCCACCTGTTGCGATTCGACGTGCGCGATCGGGCCGCCTGCCGCGCCGCCCTCGCCGCGGACGTCGAACGCGACGGCGCGTACTACGGCATCGTGCTGTGCGCGGGGTTGACGCGCGATGCGGCGTTTCCTGCGCTGACCGACGAAGATTGGGACGCCGTCGTCGAAACCGGGTTGGACGGGTTCTACAACGTCGTCCATCCGTTGACGATGCCGATGGTGCGTGCCAAGCAGGGCGGGCGGATCGTCACGATCGCGTCGGTCTCGGGCGTCATCGGCAATCGCGGGCAAGTCAATTACAGCGCGGCGAAAGCCGGGCTGATAGGCGCCACGAAAGCGCTCGCCGTCGAGCTCGCGTCCCGACGGATCACGGTCAACTGCGTGGCGCCGGGCCTCGTCGACACGGACATGATCGCGCAGCTGGAACACTTGGATCAGGCGTTGCAAACGGTGCCGATGGGCCGCGTGGGCCGTCCCGACGAAGTGGCGGCGGCCGTCGGCTTTTTGATGTCCGACGCGGCCTCTTACATCACGCGCCAAGTCATCGGCGTCAACGGCGGGATGATCTGATGAAGCGCGTCGTCATCACGGGAATGGGCGGCGTGACCGCTTTCGGCTCGCACTGGAGCGAGATCGAGACGGCGCTGCGCAGCGGACGCAACGCCGTGCAGCGCATGCCTGAGTGGGATTATTTTTCATCGCTGCATACGCGCCTTGCCTGTCCACTGCCGGGCTTCGAGACGCCGCTCGACTATCCGCGCAAAAAAACACGGTCGATGGGCCCCGTTTCGCTTTATGCGGTCCGTGCGAGCGAACTCGCGTTGATCGACGCCGGGCTGTCGGACGACCCCACGATCGCCGATGGCCGAATGGGCGTCGCCTACGGTTCCTCGTCGGGTTCCGTGCAGCCTATCCGCGCGTTCGGGACGATGCTCGAGTCAGGCTCGATGCGAGACGTTACGTCGAACAGCTACGTGCAAATGATGCCGCACACCGCAGCCGTCAACGTGAGCCTGTTTTGGGACCTGAAGGGCCGCATCATTCCGACGTCGTGCGCGTGCGCCTCGGGCAGTCAGGCGATCGGCTACGCCTACGAGGCGATTGCGACGGGCAAGCAGACGCTGATGCTCGCCGGCGGTGCGGAGGAGTTGTCGGGCCCCGCGGTCGCCGTGTTCGATACGCTTTACGCGACGAGCACGCGCAACGATACGCCGCACCTGACGCCCCGTCCGTTCGATGCGCAGCGAGACGGCCTCGTGGTTGGTGAGGGCGCGGCCACGCTCGTGCTCGAGGATTACGAGCATGCAGTGGCGCGCGGCGCCGCGATTCACGCGGAAGTCGTAGGCTTCGGCTGCAACTCGGACGGTGCGCATATGACGCAGCCGACCGCGCCGACGATGGCGCACGCCATGCGCTTGGCGCTCGGCGACGCGCAATTGCCGCCCGACGCGATCGCCTACGTGAACGCGCACGGCACGTCGACCGACCGCGGCGACGTGGCCGAGAGCGCCGCGACCGCCGACGTGTTCGGCCATGCGATGCCCATCAGCTCGCTCAAGAGCTACGTCGGCCATACGCTCGGCGCGTGCGGTGCGCTCGAGGCTTGGTGGACGATCGAAATGATGAAGCGCAATTGGTTCGCGCCCACGTTGAACTTGACGACGGTCGATCCGGCTTGCGCGGCGCTCGATTACATCGTGGGCGAGGGCCGCTCGATCGATGCCGAACATGTCATGAGCAACAACTTCGCGTTCGGGGGCATCAACACGTCGCTGATCTTCAAGCGTTGGCGATGACGGCCGACAAGCGTCCCGACGCGCAGCGCGTCGTCGTCACGGGTATGGGCATCGTCTCCTGCCTCGGCAACTCGCTCGACGCGGTGGCCGATGGCCTACGGGCCGGACGCTCGGGTGTCGCGCGCATCGACGCGTGGGCGCAGCGCGGCTTGGCGAGCCAAGTCGCCGGTGCGGCGACGCTTGCCGGCGAGGCTGCGTTCGCGCGCAAGTTCGAACGTTTCATGGGCGACACGGCGCGCTTCGCCTGCCATGCCGCTCGCATGGCGATCGACGATGCGCGGCTCTCGCCCGCGGCGCTACGCTCCCCCGCGGCCGGTGCGGTGATCGGTTCCGGCGCCGGGGCGCTGTCGGCCTACGATGCCGCAGTCGAGCTGGTCGCCGCTCGCGGTGTGGAGCGGGCGCCGCCGTTCGTCGTCCCGCAAGCCATGAGCAGCACGGTATCGGCGAACGTAGCGCATGTTTTCGGATTGGAGGGCGTTTGCTATTCGCCTTCGTCCGCATGCACGACATCGGCGCTGGCGATCGGCCAGGCGATGGAGTTGATCCGAAGCGGGCGGCAACAGATCGTGCTGGCAGGCGGCAGCGAAGAGCTGCACGACAACACGGCGCTGATGTTCGATGCGATGGGCGTGCTCTCGCGCGGCTTCAACGCGACGCCCGAGCGAGCTTCGCGTCCGTACGACATCGCGCGCGACGGCTTCGTGCTCGGGTCCGGCGCGGGTGTGCTCGTGCTCGAATCGCTGGCCCATGCGCGCTCGCGCGGCGCTTCGATCTATGCAGAGCTGGCCGGCTTCGGACAAGCGACCGAAGCGCAGTCGATGGTCGCCCCAGGCCCGGCGGGCATGGCGAGGGCGATCCGCGCCGCGCTCGACGATGCCGGCATGCAGCCCGACTACGTGAACACGCATGCGCCGTCGACGCCGCTCGGCGATGCGCAGGAGCTGGACGCGCTAGCGGACGTTTTCGGCGAGCGGCTGCCGCCGTTCTCGTCGACGAAGGCGCTGACGGGCCACCCGCTCGCGGCCGCGGGTGTGCATGAAGCGATCTATACGCTGTTGATGATGCGCGATGGTTTCATCGCCGGTTGCATGGGCATCGAATCGCTCGATCCCTGCGTCGAAGGCAAGCCGATCGTGCGCTCGACGCGGTCGGCTTCGCTTGCTGCCGCGATGTCGGTTTCGTTCGGTTTCGGCGGGAGCTGTGCAAGTTTGATGTTCGGCGCCTACGGGGGCGTTTGAAGTGAGCGGTGCGGTAGGGCGTTCGTTTTTCGACGCGACAACAACGAGAGGAGCAGTCCGATGAAAGTGAAGCAACTGATCGCGCTGTCGGCGCTGACGGCGCTGACGGCGATGGCGCACACGGCCGTGGCTCATACGCACACGACCACTTACCCCATCAAGGCCGCACTCGACGGCCAGCCCGCGGACAAGCAGGTCGCCCTGTATTTCGGCGACGCGCCGCATGCCCCCGTCGCCGCTGCGCACGGGGAAGCGCGCGCGGGGATTCGTGTCGCCCGCAAGCTCGATGGCGAAACGGTGTCGTGCAACAAGGCGCTGAACCAAGCGCTTGCATCGATCAAAGCCGATGCGGTCGATCGCGGCGCGAACGCCGTGATCGACATCGAAACGAGTTTTCACGGGAGGCGCAGCTCGTCGTCGACGGAATTCGTTTGCGCGACGAGTATCAGCGCCGCATCGATCCGGGTTCGCGGCAAGCTCGTGACGTTGGAGACGAAATGAGTTCCCCGGGTCATGGGATCGAGGGCGATATCGTCAAGTGGAAGGCGTGACCGGCTTGCGAGCCGCGACGTTGACGAGCGTCTCGCGCCGCTTGCCCGGCTTCGGATGATGCAGGCCTAGGCGCTCGAACAGGCCGAAGTCTTTCGCGCGGCTCCACCATAGGTAGGGCAGCGAAACGTTGCGGTCGGTGAAGTCGAATCCGCCCGCGCGGATCATATCGAGGTAGCCGTCCGCGCTCTTCTGCACGTGCATCGGATGGCGGAACAGCAGGCGAATGACCCACGACTTGATGTACGCATCGGTCGATTCGGCGAACAAGAGCACGCCGCCGGGCTTCAGAACGCGGCGGAACGCTTCGAGCGCACGCTCTTGTTCGACGAGATGATGGAACGTTTGGTGGCAGAAGACGATGTCTGCGCAGGCGTCGGGCAGCGGCAACGCCGCGCAGTCGCCCGGCATCACGTCGATTTCGACCGGCACGCGGCGCGCAGCTTGCCGGGCCAGTGCGAGGGACGGCTCGTGGCAATCGATGCCGATGATCCGGCTAGGCTCGAAGGCCTGCGCGAGCAGCTTGAACGAAATGCCCTGGCCGCAGCCGACATCGGCGATGACGGGCGCTTTCGGAATCGGCGCATCGATGAGCCGCTTCAGGTCGGCGATGGCGACGCGCAGTACATGATGCTCCCAAGTGTGGGTGCGCAAGAACCACACGCCGAACGACGTTTCGGGAACGAACGTCGGGATGGGATGCAAGGTAGGTAAGGAATCGGATGGCACGTTGGCTTTCCCCCGCGGCGGATTTTTCGTTGTGATGTCGCGGATTGTAACGGCAGCGTAGGGCCGCGTGCATGGAAATCGCCGCGGCGCCATCCATGGTTGAAGCAGTCGATAGACGATAACAAGGGATTACACAGCAATGAGTACAGCATTCGGGGAAGTCGAACAGACTGACGTGGCGGTGATCGGAGCGGGGCCCGCCGGCGCCGTCGCCGCTGCGCTGCTGGCACGCGCGGGCAAATCGGTGCTCGTGCTGGAGCGTCAACACTTCCCGCGTTTTTCCATCGGCGAAAGCCTGCTGCCGCAAAGCATGACGTATCTGGAAGAGGCTGGAATGCTTCAGGCCGTCGTCGAAGCCGGCTTCCAGTACAAGAACGGCGCCTCGTTCGTGCATGGCGAGAAAATGTCGTCGTTCGACTTTCGCGACAAGCACTCGGACGGATGGGGCACGACCTACCAGGTCGAGCGCGCCGTGTTCGATCAGCTGTTGATCCGGCGCGCCGCCGATCAAGGCGTGCAAGTGCGATTCGGCCATGCGGTGAGCGCGATGCAGCCGGGAGAGGCGCCGACGCTCGACGTCGCGGACGAATCGGGCCGGGCGTATCGCGTTGCCGCGCGCTTCGTGCTCGATGCGAGCGGGTTCGGCCGCGTGCTGCCGCGCTTGCTCGGGCTCGAGACGCCGTCGCGCATGCCCGCCCGCGCCGCGCTGTTCTCGCATGTGCGCGATGCGTTGCCCGCGGGCAGCACCGATCGCGACAAGATTTGCGTGGCCGTGCATCCCGAGCGGCGCGACGTGTGGTACTGGATGATCCCGCTCGCGGGCGGCCGCACGTCGGTCGGCTGCGTCGCCGACGCCGAGTTTCTCGACATCCCCGAAGCGCAGCGCGAAGCAAAGCTGCGCGAGCTCATCCGGGCCGAACCGACTATCGGACGCCTGCTGGGCGACGCGCCGTTCTTGATGCCCGTCAATCGCATCGGCGGCTACTCGGCGAACGTCGCGCGTTTGCATGGGCCCGGTTTCGCCTTACTCGGCAACGCGGGAGAATTCCTCGATCCCGTGTTCTCGTCGGGTGTGACGATCGCGCTGCGCTCTGCTCATCTGGCGGCGCAGACGCTGCTTCGGCAACTGGACGGCGAGCGCGTCGACTGGGCTGCCGACTACGATGCACCCTTGCGCAAAGGGATCGATACGTTCCGGGCATTCGTTGATCGTTGGTACACAGGCGAGTTGCAGGACATCATCTTCTACGCGAACCAGACGCCCAAGATTCGACGGATGATCAGCGCAATCCTGGCCGGGTATGCGTGGGACGAGACGAACCCCTATGCCGCCGATCCCGTGCGGCGGCTCACCGCGTTGCACGAAGTTTGCGCTTCCGCGACAGCTTAGGGTCCGGCTCCGAGACGCCCTATTTTCGCCGGTGCACGCATTGACCGGCGGCATAGGTTTCCAACACGGCGCGGTCGTCGCCCAACATTGCTAACGCGAACAGCCACTCTTCGGGCGATTGCGCCTGCGCCGTGCGTCGAGCGAGCAGCGGCGTCGCTTCGGGATCGAGCACGATGAAGTCGGCTTCGGAGCCGGGACGCAGCGTGCCGATCGTGTCCGCCAGCCCGAGGGACTCGGCGGCGCCAGCCGTAGCCAGCCAGAACATGCGCGCGGCGCTCAGGTGATGACCCGTCATGCGGGCGACCTTGTGGGCCTCGTTCATCGTCTGCAACATCGAGAACGAGGTGCCGCCGCCGACATCGGTGCCGAGCGCGACGGCCATGCCCGATTCTCCCGCCTTGTCGAAATCGAACAGGCCGCTGCCGAGGAATAAGTTCGAGGTCGGGCAGTGCGAAGCCACCGCGCCTGTTTGCGCCATGCGCGCGCGATCCTCGTCGTCGAGATAGATGCAGTGCCCGTACACGGCGCGCCGGCGCAGCAAGCCGTAGTGCTCGTAGACATCGAGGTAGCTGCGATGACCCGGGAACAGCTCGGCTACCCACTTTACTTCGTCGGTATTCTCGGAGACATGGCTTTGGATAAAGACATCCGGGTGCAAGCGTGCGAGCGCACCGCACGCTTCGAGCTGCGCCGGCGTCGAGGTCGGCGCGAAGCGGGGCGTTAGCGCGTAGAGTTGACGCCCGCGCTTATGCCACCGCTCGATCAGCGCGGCGCTGTCGTCGTAGCCCGATTGCGCGGTATCGCGTAGGAACTCGGGGCAGTTGCGGTCCATCAATACCTTGCCGGCGACCATTCGCAGGTTACGGGCTTCACTGGCTTCGAACAGCGCGTCGGCCGAACCCTTGTGCACGGTGCAGTAGACGAGCGCGGTCGTCGTGCCGCAGGCGAGCAGTTGATCGAGAAAGAACTCGGCGACGTTCGATGCATGCGCCGCATCGGCGAAGGCGCGCTCGGTCGGGAACGTGTACGTATCGAGCCACGGCAATAGGCCGGCCGCGGGCGACGCGATCATCTCCGTCTGCGGATAATGCACGTGCGTATCGATGAACCCCGGGCAGATCAGCTTGCCCGGCCATTCGACCAGTGTCGTGCCGGGCGTGACGTGCTCGCGCAGAGCGACATAAGCGCCCGCGGCGACGACGCGCTGGCCTTCGACGATAAGCAGCCCGTCTTCTTCGAAACACGTGCCGCCGGCCGTGGTGGCCGGATCGCCGACGAACGTCAGTAATTTGGCGCGGAAGGCAGTGCGCCTATCGTTTTGGTTCATGATCGAACGTCTCTCTTTTGCGATGAAAACGGCGAACCGCTCAACGTCCGGCCGAGCGCAGACTTCGTTGCATGCGCAACGAAATGCGCGCTGGGGCGGCGAAGGCGGCCGCTCGACGCGGTCCGCGTCGGAGAATCAATGAGGCGTCGGCTTCGAACGCCCCCAGTAAGCGTCGAGCTGACCGATCAGCGCTTGCCGCTCGGCCGGCGTGACGAACGACGCCTCGAAGCCGTTGCGGATGATCGTGTAGACCTCTTCGTCGCTCAGCTCGAGCGCTTCCGCCGTGGCGAAATAATTGGCGTTGACGTATCCGCCGAAGTAGGCCGGATCGTCGGAGTTCACGGTCACGGCGACACCTTGCGCAAGCAGCTGCTTGAGCGTGTGCTGCTTCATGTCGTCGAAGACCTTGAGCTTGATGTTCGAAAGGGGGCAGACGGTCAGCGCAACGCGCGAATCGGCCAGCCGCGCGACGAGCGCCGGATCTTCGATGCTGCGCACGCCGTGATCGACACGATCGACCTTGAGCAAGTCGAGCGCCTCGTGGATGTACGAGGGCGGACCTTCCTCGCCGGCATGCGCGACGAGCTTCAAGCCTCGTTCGCGGGCTTTCGCGAAGACGCGCTCGAATTTCGAGGGAGGATGGCCGCGCTCGGACGAATCGAGCCCGACGCCGATAAGGCGGTGCGCGTACGTGTCGAACAGCGGTAACGCCGCTTCGAAGGTTGCGAGGGCGTCCTCTTCGGACAGATGCCGCAGGAAGCAGAGAATCAGCTTGCTCGTGAGCCCGCGTTGCTCGCCTTCGGCCAGCGCGCGCTCGATGCCGGCCACGGCCGTGCTGATCGCGACGCCGCGTTCGGTATGCGTTTGCGGATCGAAGAAGATCTCGGCGTGAACGACGTTGTCGGCGAGGGCGCGCTCGACATAGGCGGCCGTCATCGTATAGAAGTCCTCTTCGGTGAGCAGGACGCTCGCGCCGGCGTAATAGATGTCGAGAAACGACTGCAAATCGGTGAACTCGTAAGCCTTCCTCAAGGCCTCGATCGATTCGTAAGAGAGCTTCACGCCGTTACGCTTCGCAAGCTCGAAAATCACCTCGGGCTCCAGCGAGCCTTCGATGTGGATATGGAGCTCGGCCTTCGGCGCGCCGGCGATTTTTTCAGCGAGTGTGGGAGTCATGGTCGGTCAGCGGTTGCAGCATGGAAATCGATGAATCGGCGGCGGGCGACGATCGAAGCGTTCGGGCCGCTTCGACGGCCTGCAGTAATTGCGCGGCGGCCGAAATCGCGATGACTTCGGGCGATTTGTCGACGATGCCCGCGACGCCGATCGGGCAGACCATGCGTTCGATACGCACCGGATCGATACCGTATGCGGCGAGGCGGTGCTCGAATTGTCTGCGCTTCGTGCGTGAGCCGATCATGCCGAAGAAAAGAAAGTCGTCGCGCCGCAAGATGCGCTCGGCCAGGGCGAGGTCGCGCGCATGGTTGTGCGTCATGACGATGAACGCCGTACGCGGTGCGGCGTCGTCGACGGCTTCGTCGGGTGCATCGTTCGCGTCGATCGTCACATTGGCGAACGAGCCGCCGGCGAATTCGGGCGGGAAGGGCGCGTCGCGTTCATCTACCCAGCGCACGCGGCAAGGCAGTGTCGTCAGCACGCGCGCGAGCGCCGCGCCGACGTGCCCGGCGCCGAACAGCACCACTGGAAACTCGCGCGAGACGATCGTTTCCGTGAGCAGCGCGTTGCCTTCGTCGAAACCGGCGCCGTCCCACAGCAGGCAGTCGGGTGCTTGTCCGAGTGCGTCCGCTTCGGCCAGTCGGACCGCTTCGCGCGAGGGCCCGAACGACACCGTGCGTTGTGTGGCTTTGCCTGCCTGCACGCGTTTGGCGAGCGCCGCGACCCAATCGAGGTCGCCGATGTCCAACCGCTCGAAGGCGAGCACGACGGCGCCGCCGCAGCATTGACCGAGGCTCGGGCCTAGCGATAGTCGCTCCAAGCGGCGCATGTGCTGCGCGCGCATGCCCTCGCGCAGCACCTCCCGGGCGATTTCGATCGCGCGCCATTCGAGATGCCCGCCGCCGATCGTATGCCGCGCACTTTCGCGCGTGACGATCATCTTGGCGCCGGCCTCGCGCGGCGTCGATCCTTCGACGCGTGCGACGGTCACGAGCACGGCTGCATCGCCGTGCGTGAGCAATTGCTGCAATTCGGTCAGCCAGGGTTGCATGCGTTCGTCTTGCTCCGTTCAAGCCCCGCCGGAAACGTTCGCTGCGCTGGGCGAGCGTTCGGTGAAGGCATGTATGTCGGGGGGCGCTGCATGGTTCGTGCCATCGCCATTGCCATCGTCAGCGCCCTTGCCGTTGTCATCGCCGTTGCGCGTGCCGAACCTTGCGAGGGTTGCAAGGATGGCTTCGGGCGTTGCTGGGGCCGGAAGCGGCGGTGCGTGCCGGACGTCCGGCGCGGTGGCGGCGATCGCGTCGCGCAGCGCGAGGAAAACCGAGAACGCGAGCAGCAGCGGCGGCTCGCCGACGGCTTTCGATCGGAAGATTGTCGGCTCGGCGTTCTCATTCGCGTAAAGACGCACGTCGAAGGCGGCCGGCGTGTCGCTGATCGCGGGAATCTTGTAGGTCGACGGCGCATGCGTCATCAGGCGTCCGTCGCGATTCCACCAGAGCGTCTCGGTCGTGAGCCAGCCCATGCCTTGGATGAAGCCGCCTTCGATCTGGCCGATGTCGATGGCGGGATTGATCGATCGGCCGACATCGTGCAGGAGATCCGCGCGCAACAACTTGTATTCGCCGGTGAGCGTGTCGACGACGACCTCCGACACCGCCGCGCCGTAGGCGAAGTAGTAGAAGGGGTGGCCCGTCATCGTCGCCGCGTCCCAATGGATCTTGGGTGTCGCATAGAAGCCGTCCGACCACAGTTGCACGCGTTCGAGATAGGCGGCGTTGACGAGTTGCTCGAACTTCATGGCGCCGCCTTCGGCGATGACGCCGCCGCGTTCGAACCGCACGTCCGACGCTTGGCCGCCGAGCGTGCGCGCCGCGACTTCGGCTAGCCGCTCGCGTATCGTCGACGCGGCGGCCTCCGCGGCCTTGCCGTTGAGGTCGCTCCCGGTCGATGCTGCCGTGGCCGACGTGTTCGCCACCTTCGACGTATCGGCGGCCGTGACGCGCACCTGCGAGAGCGGCAAGCCGAACACGTGCGCGACGACTTGCGCGACTTTCGTGTTGACGCCTTGCCCCATCTCCGTGCCGCCGTGATTGACGAGCACCGAGCCGTCTCGATAGACATGCACGAGCGCGCCGGCTTGATTGAGAAACTGCACATTGAACGAAATGCCGAACTTGACCGGCGAGAGCGCGATGCCGCGCTTGAGCACCGGGCTCGTCGCATTGAAAGCGGCGATGGCTTCGCGGCGCGCGCGGTACTCGCTCGTGTCGAGCAGGCGAGCCGTCAGCGGCGATAGAACGTTGTCCTCGACACGTTGGCCGTAAGGCGTCTCATCGCGCTCGCCGACGCCGTAATAGTTGGCGAGCCGAACGTCCAATGGGTCGCGTCCGAGCGCGCGTGCGATGCCGTCGAGCACGACTTCGGTCACGAGCGCGCCTTGCGGGCCGCCGAAGCCGCGAAAGGCGGTGTTCGATTGCGTGTGGGTCTTGCACGACAGCGCGACGATTTCGACGTCCGATAGGAAGTACGCGTTATCGACGTGACACACCGCGCGCGTGGCGACGGCGCCCGACAGATCGGCCGAATAGCCGGCGCGCAGCGCGATTTCGACGCGCGCCCCTAGGATGCGCCCGTCGTCGTCGTAGCCGGCTTCGTAGCGGTAAAGCGCATCGTGGCGCTTGCCCGTGACGAGGAAGTCGTCGTCGCGATCAGCGCGCAGCTTGACGGGGCGGCGCAGTTGCGCGCAGGCAAGCGAGGCGACACAAGCGAACAGGGCCGATTGCGATTCCTTTCCGCCGAAGCCTCCGCCCATGCGCCTGCATTCGCAAACGACATCGTGCGCGGGCCGCCCCAGCATATGGGCGACCACCGCCTGCATTTCGCTCGGGTGCTGGGTGGAGCTGTACAGATGCACGCCGTCGCGTTCGGTCGGAATCGCGTAGGCGACTTGCCCTTCCAGATAGAACTGCTCCTGACCGCCTACCTCGAATTCACCCGCAAGACGGTGCGGGGCGGCTGCGATGCGCGCGGCGGGCGAGCCTCGCGTCAAGCGCAGCGGCGGCAGCACGTAGTACTGCCGAGCCCGGGCGTCCGCCACGGTCAGCACGGCCTCGAGCGGCTCGTAGCGCACCACGTCGTCGCTCTTGGCGAGGGCGGCGGCGCGGCGCGCGAGTTCGTACGACGTGGCGACGACAGCGAAAACGGGCTGACCGAGATACTGGACGAGGTCATCGGCAAAAATCGGATCGTCGTGCACGACCGGGCCGTAGTTGTTTTCGCCGGGGATGTCGGCCGCGCTCAGCACGGCGACGACACCGGGGGCTTCGCGCACCGCGGTCAGATCGAGCGATGCAATGCGGGCGTGCGCGTAGCGAGAGAGCCCGAGCGCGGCATGGAGCGTGCCCGCGAGCTCGGGCAGATCGTCGGTATAACGCGCCTCGCCGCTGACATGCAATTGCGCCGATTCATGAGGTAGCGGTACGCCGATGGCGGCGTCGTCGGCGGCGTCGATTGCCGACGCTTCGGTCCCCGACGGGGGCGTGCCACGGGCCGGCGGCTGATCCGTATGAAGGTTCATGGCGCCTCCTTCGACGGCGCGTAGGCATTGTCGAACGCGAATGCGTCGACTTCGGCCAGTGCCAGCGGCGCATCGTCTCGCGTCTCGAGCCAGCACCGCCACAGCAGATTGCGGGCGACGGTCATGCGATAGCCGCTCGACGCGCGAAGATCCGTGAGCGGCTGATAGTCGAGGGCGAGCGCATCCATGGCGCGCCGCGCCGCCTCTTCGGTCCATTGCGATCCGCCGAGCGCCGCTTCCGCCTGTGCGGCGCGTTTGGGCGTGGCGGCCATGCCGCCGAATGCGATCCGTGCGCGGGCAATGCCGCCCTCCGCGATCTCGAGCGCAAACGCAGCGCAGACGGCGGAAATGTCCTGGTCGTAGCGCTTGGCCACTTTGTACGTGCGAAACCGCAAAGCCGGACCCGGGCGCGGCACACGCAACGCGACGACGAACTCGCCTTCTTCAAGCGCCGTTTTTTGATAGCCGAGATAAAAGGCGTCGAGCGGCAACTCGCGTGTCGACTGTCCGCGACGCAGCACGATGCGCGTGTCGAGCGCGATGAGCGCGGGCATCGAATCGCCGATCGGCGAGCCGTTGGTGACGTTGCCGCCCAGCGTGCCCGCATTGCGTACGGGCAGCGAGGCGAAGCGCTTGCCGAGCTCCGCGAGTTCCGGGTAGTCGACGACGAGCGCGGCATATGCGTCTTCGAGCGTGACGGCGGCGCCGATCGTCAGCACCGCCGCGTCGCGCTCGATCGTCGCGAGCTCGGGCACTCGGCCGACATAGAGCAGATCTCCGAGATCGCGCAGCTGCTTGGTCACCCAAAGGCCGATATCGGTGCTGCCCGCGAGCACGCGCGCGTGCGGATGTTCGACGCGCAGTTGGGCCAGCGCGTCGATCGACGTTGGCGCCCAAAAGCGCGGTTCGCCGAATTCGACGCCGCGCACGTCGGGGCCCGCGTAGGCGAACGTTTCTCCGGCTGCGCGCCGCAACTGCCGCAGCGCATGCACGACGGGCGCGCGTTCCAGCGCGACATGCGCATATCGGTCTGCGTCGAGCATCTGCTGGGCGGCATCGACGATCGGCCGATACCCGGTGCAGCGGCACAAGTTGCCCGATAGCGCCGTGGCGATTTCGTCGCGCGTCGGAAGCCCTGCGCCGGCCGGATGGTTTTCGTAGAGCGCCCACATCGACATGACGAAACCGGGCGTGCAAAAGCCGCATTGCGAGCCGTGGCAGTCGACGAGCGCTTGTTGAGCCGGATGCAGCGCGCCGTCGGCGGAGCGCAGATCTTCGACGGTGAACAGCGCGCAGCCGTCGAGCGTCGGCAGAAAGCGGATGCAGGCGTTGACGGCCTTCAGGCGCAGCGCACCGTGCGGGTCGAGTTCGCCGACGACGACGGTACACGCGCCGCAGTCGCCTTCGGCACAGCCTTCTTTCGTACCGGTGCAGCGCAAATCTTCGCGCAGGTGCTGGAGCACCGTGCGTGTGACGGGTAGACCCGACACCTCGCGGATCGCGCCGCGATAGTAGAAGCGGATGGGATGCGTCGTCATAGCCGAATCCTGAATGGGGGGATCAGGCGCGCGTTACGCGATGATTGCCCGAAGGCCTCGCGCACGTGGATCGCCATCCATGAGCGAAGATAGCACCGACACGGTGCGAAGACATCGCTTGCGGCTGATGAGCGCTATCAGTGGGCCGTCATGACGTACGAACGACTGCCCTGACGGCAGGGGCGCGGCAGGCACGGCAGGAGGGCGGGGAGGCGTGAGGACGGCCACGCGCCCGCATATTGGGTTTACCCGCATTCGGGCGACGACGGCCCGCCGCGCACATCCCGGCCGCGAGGCGGGTTTCAAGCCGCGTTGAACCGCCGGCGCTCGCGCCGCCGCCAGAGGCTGGCGACAACCGGCACAAAAATCAAAACGAACGCGATGAGCGCCCATCCCGGCAGCAAGATGCCGAGGATCGGCGGGTACACGGTCTCGCACAACCCCGCAACCTTGAAGACGCTCGGCAGCCAGTGCGCGGGCGGCAGGCTGTCGACGACCGGTTGCAGCGCATCGAAGCCGCAGCTGAACCCGGGGTTCAATTGGATGTACAGATGCCGCGCGGCCCCGGCGATGCCGGCCGCTGCCGTGATCGCGATCAGCCCCTCGAAAACCGCGATGCCGCGCCAGCTTTGGCGGGCGGCCCCGACGAACGCGAAGAGCGCGACGAGCAGGAACAGATAGCGCTGGATGATGCACAGCGGGCAGGGGTCTTCGTGCTTGGCGTATTGCAGATAGAGCGCCCCGCCGACGAGGCCTAGGCAAACGAACCCTAGCAGCACGAGGAGATTGCGCTCGCGGCGCAGCGATGCCTTATCGTTCATGAGAAGCGAGTTTCCGGTGAGTCAGCCGTTGAAATCGTTGAATTCTAGTGTGGTTTCGACGGACGGGCCGTGCGCGCTGCAGAAGGCCGGTGCATCGGCCTTCTGCAGCGTCGCGTCGTCCGTGCCGTCGCACCGTCCCGTCGTCCCGTCGTCGTCAGCGGATCGATTCGAGCACGCGCTCGACTGCGAGCGCCGTCGCCAGCAGCGCATCGTCTGCATGTGGCGCACCTGCCAGCATGAGCCCGACCGGGGCCTGCCCGCGCGGATGGCACGGCAGCGAAATGGCGCATGCATCGAGCAAATTGAAGACGCTCGGGTTGCGTAGCACGAGCGCGTTGATGCGGGCGTAAGCGGCGTCGTCCGCATCGCAATCGGCGACGCGCGGCGCAGCGATCGGCACAGTCGGCGCAACGATGGCGTCGAACCGGCGCCAAAGCGTCCGCTGCGCGTCTTCCATCAGCGCAGCGCGTTCGGCCAACAAATCCAGATAATCGGCCGCGAGCGCCGCTTCGCCCTTTTTGATGCGAACGAGCACGCGCGGGTCGTAGCGGTCTGCCTGCGCCTCGATCAGGCGACGGTGCCAGGCGTAGGCTTCCATCCCGGAAAAGCCGAACCGATTGATCTGTGCGAACTGATCGAGCGGGGCGAAGCGAACGTCGGCCAAGATGGCGCCCGCCGCTTCGAGATGTTTCGTGGCCGCCTCGACGGCCGCGGCGACCTCGGGCTCGATATCGTCCGTGACGTAGTGCGTGAGCACGCCGAGGCGCAGGCCTTCGAGCGGCCGCGCCTCGGGGACGCGCGGCTCCAGGCCCGCAAGAATGCGATCGACGATGGCGCAGCACGACACCGAAACGCCGATGGGGCCGAACGAATCGAGTGTCGTCGACAACGGCACCGCGCCTTGGCGGGGAATGCGGCTCGCAGTCGGTTTGAAGCCCGTCAGCCCGCACAAGGCGGCCGGGATGCGCAGCGAGCCGCCCGTATCGCTGCCCAACGCGGCCGCGGCCATGCCGTCGGCGACGGACGCGGCCGCGCCCGACGACGATCCGCCCGCGATGCGCGCTTCGCCCGGCTCGTGGCGCCGATAGGGCGAGAGCGGGGTTCCATAATGCGGATTGAGGCCGAGCCCGGAGTAGGCGAACTCCGTCATGTTCGTGCGTCCGATGAGGACGGCCCCGGCGCGCCGCAGCCGCGCCACCGCGGGTGCGTCGGCGCACGCGGGGGGCGCATCGGCGAGCACGCGCGAGCCGGCTCGCGTCACTTGGCCTTGGACGTCGAAGAGGTCTTTCACGGAGATGGGAATGCCCGCGAGCGGAGACGGCACGGCGCCCGCGGCGCGCAAGCGATCGTAAGCCTCGGCGCTTGCACGGGCGCGCTCGGCGTCCACTTCGACGAAGACTGTCGAGCCTTGCCCGGCCGGATCGGCGATGCGCTCGAGCGCGAGGTCGACGAGTGCGCGGCTCGTCGTGCGGCCGGCGGCCAGGTCGGCCGCAAGTTGGGCGAGCGGCGGGAACGGAGCGAAATCGGTAGCCATGAATTATCGAAACGAAGCGTAACGAAATGAAAGCGGGCCCGGACTCGCGAAAGCGCGACAAAATGCGCCGCAAGCGCGGAATGGCGCGACAGGGCGGCGGTGCACGGCCGCAGGCCATCGTCTTGCGGGCCATTGTAGCTGTTGGCCCCTTTTTATGCGGCCGTGGCCGCAATTTGCGACCGATCGGCGCGCTGACGGATAATGAAGTCCTTTCATCGCTTCGCGTGCGAGACGCGCTTGCCCATCGTCATGAGCGAAAACACGCCGCCGAACGCCGGTCGCCCCGGCTCAGAGTCTTCCTCCACTGCCTCGTCTTCGGTCGTGCCGGCGAGTCCGCCCGATAATCCGAGCGCCGCATCGCTTGCTTCCAGCGATGCGCTCGAATCGGCTTCGACCGTCGAACCGGTGCAGGCGAGCGCGTCCGCCCACGAAGCCGAAGCGGCCGAGGCGCGGCTGTCGGCCGCGAAAGAAACGGCGGCGCAAGAGCGCGCGGCGCAGGTCGCTGTCGGTGTCGGCGTGCCGGGCGCACCCGGTGCGCCGCCGCCGGGCTTTGGCGCGCCGCCCGATTTCGATACGCCGAGGCCGCCGCCCGCGGCCGCCGTATCGCAAACGCAGCCCGCCTACCTGCGGCAGTCCGATTCGGCGTGGACGGTGCTCGGGCGCACGATTGCCGCGCGGGCACGGCAGCTGTTCGATCGAGCGGGGCAGCGCATCACGCAGCGCACGCTGCGCATCGGCGTTTCGGCGCGCATCTTCCATCCCGAGCCTGGCGCGCGTGGCCTGCGCGGCAAAACGCTGCAGTACCTCGAGGAATCGGTCGCGCACTGGGTCATGTCCCGCGACGTGATGGTCTTCATGATCCCGACGGTGGGGCATCAAGGCATGCTCCATCCGAGCAACATCCGGCTGCGAGACTACGCGAAGCATCTAGACGGCTTGCTGCTGCAGGGTGGCGCGGACGTTTCGCCGCAAACCTACGCGGCCACCGACATGCGGGCCGAGTGGCCCGGCGATCGCGTGCGCGATATGTACGAGCTCGAGCTGCTCTACGAATTCATCGAATCGGGCAAGCCCGTGCTCGGCATCTGCCGGGGCTGTCAGCTCATCAACGTCGCATTCGGGGGCACGCTCTATCAGGACATCGCAACGGAAGTGCCGACCGCGGGCATTCACGTCAACGAGTTCTACGATCAGCACCGCCATTCTGTCCGCTTCCCGGACGGTTCGACATTGGCGAGCATGTTCCCCGGGCAGCGCGAAGCCGTGGTCAATTCGATCCACCATCAAGCCGTGAAGACGCTGGGGCGCGATTTGAACGTCGAAGCGGTGTCGTCGGGCGATGGCCTCATCGAGGCGGTGCGGTACCGGCGTGCGCCGTTCGTCGTGGGGGTGCAATGGCACCCCGAATTTCACCGCGCGGGCGGTGCGGAATTGCTCGATTGCACGCCGTTGCTCGATACGTTCCTGCGTGCGTCGCGCGAGACCCGGTTCTAGGCGCGAACATGGAGCCAACCTGGCGTCGATGCGATCGATGCAAAAGGTGTTGACACGATTCAGCGGTTTATACATAATCTCGCTTCTCCGGCGTACACGGGTTAGCGAGTAAGTCGGGCAGCAAACTGCGGGAGTAGCTCAGTTGGTAGAGCGCAACCTTGCCAAGGTTGAGGTCGCGAGTT
>CBIHRA010000043.1:0-39948 GCA_966212325.1 uncultured Burkholderiaceae bacterium
GAGGCGGGTCAGGTTTACTTCGGCGAGGTGGGTCATTTTTACATCGGCGCTAACACCTGGGTGCCGGCTCTATGCCGTTTTCCATGGAAATTGACTTCTCAGCAAACGTGACAGTGGCGGCCGTACCCGCGAGGGATAGCCAACACCAAGGGGTTATTCGGTCGATGTTTGAGCTTGGACATACGCAGGTAAGCGATTGCGATGAAGTTCTGGACGTCTCGGAATCCTCGGGCTGCCCGCTTGGTCTGCTGGAGCAGGCCCGTCATTGCTTCGACATAGGCGTTGCTACGCCCGTCGAGCATGCCGCGCACGACGCCGCCCAGGTGTGTTTTCAAGGTGCTCGCCAAACGCTTGAAGGGCTCCAAGCGCGAGCGCCGTGCCCAATTCATCCACTTGTTCAGCCCTGACCGGATCAACGAGACGCTCGAAGGCGTCGCGCTGCTGAAGGGCGTCGAAGTCGATATCCTCGAAGATGGCCGCCTCGATTGTCCCGACGAAATCCTCGGCCGCCTCGATGTCGCCATCGGCGCAGTGCATAGCCACTTCGATCTGCCGCGCGACCGGCAAACCGAGCGCGTACTGCGCGCGATGGAGCATCCGTGTATTTCGATTCTTGCGCATCCTACCGGCCGGCTGATCGGCGAGCGCGACCCTTATGACATCGATCTCGTGCGCGTGGTCCGGAAGGCACGAGCGTGCGGCTGCCATCTCGAGCTCAACGCACATCCTGACAGGCTCGACCTAGCCGATACGTACTGCCGGATGGCGAAAGCCGAAGGCGTGCTGGTTTCGATCGATTCGGACGCTCACACGCGCTTCGATTTGGAAAACCTGCGTCACGGTGTCGACGAGGCGCGGCGCGGTTGGTTGGAGAAGCACGACGTGCTCAACGCTCGCGGTCTCGACGAATTGCGCCCACTTCTTAGGCGAACGGCATTCGCGAAAGAGAAAGCATGATGAAAGAAGTGCTGCACGATAGCTCGCTGGTCACCGACCTATACCGTGTATGAATCGACAATGATGCAGGCATATTTCGACGCCGGGACGAATGGGATTTAACCGTGCAGAGACATCCGAACCAGGACGTACACAAGGGTAGCGGCACACGTGGTAACCACGAGCCCCGCGCGTGTCGAGAAAGTGACGATAGCCGCTATGGCAATTGCCGCGACGGCGGCTGCGGGCGCAGCGTGGATCTCGGTCCAGGCGATGTACACGGCGAAGTTCAGAAAGACGGCCATAGGCAGTACGCGCTCAAGTAAGCCGCGCGCCGTGGTGCCCAGACGCAACCGAACGAACACCGGCAGTACCCGCACTGTCATGCTGGTTGCCAACAATGCCAGAATGGCGAGAGCATGCGAAGAGAAGTTCATGCGCCCGCCCTCCAGAGCCGCCACGTGCTGAAGCCTACGCTGGGCAGCCAGAACCAGGCCCGGCCTAAGAGCGTGAACAGCAACAGAGCGACAGCAACGCAGAGCCCGATTTCCAAGAGCCGGCGACTCCATGGCGCCGCAATCTGTGGTACGCGGGCCTTGAGTTGGCCAAGGGACAACACCAGCAGCACAGCGCTCGCAGGAAACCCCAGATTGATGTGCCGAACGAGCAGGCTGTGCGGAATGAAGTCGGTTGCGAACACACCGATAACGGTAGACACAACCCAAGCGCCGTAGATTGTCAAACGGATGGCGAGAATGGACGCCTTAGGGTCATGAGGCCGCTCCAGAGCATAAGCCTCGTCGCCCAGCAAGTGCGCAAAAAAGGCACGTTGCGCGGGGTGCCGGGGCAATCGCGAGGCAGTGGCAAAGGCGATTGGGATGTATCGGCTGTTGATCGAAATAGCCATCAGTAGCATGGTCAGAAGACCAAGTCCTTGATCGGCCAACGGCAGCAATGCAAATTGCCCGCTTCCGGAGAAGCCGAGGAAACTGAAGAGCAGCACGTCGACCGCTCCCCAGTTTGCCTGTGCAGCTAACACGCCAAAGAGCATGCCGATGGGCGCGATGGCCACCCCTGTGGGGACCGCGCGGAAAAATGCCGTCCACGGGCCATCCGGCGCGATCGGGGAGACGTGTGTCTCCGAAGTCATGCAGTAGCCTCGACCGAAAGCGTTGCTTCGCTAGCGCGGCGCTCGTGTGCCGGGCCGTAGGCGCGCTTGTGCCAACGATTGATTTCGATGACCCAGATATCTCGATGCCCAACAGTACCCTGCGCAGGTGCGATATCCGTCGCGTAGTGAATGTAGCGTTCGTCGTCGATCAACACGGCCTGGTTCTCGCCAAGAAGCTGTTGATGGACTATCTGGCGAGACACCGGGTCGATCACCTGCGTCTCCCCCCCCGTGACATTGTGGCGTCCTGCGATGACAATCACGCTGAATTCGTGCCCGTCGCGATGAGGTCCCTCGGGCACAGTGACGCCCTTGAATTCGGCGTTTGCGATCACGCGGATCTGATTGACATTGAGGTGGTAGCTTTCGTTTTTATCGATTGGCAGCGCGTCGAGCGCGGCGATCATCAGCGGCGACGGATCGCACTCGAGTCGTTCGCGATAGCGCATTACTCCGCCGGCTTCAGCCAAACGGATGTATTCCGCCGACTGGACGTACTTGCGCTGCGGCAGCAATGCAAAGATCCATTGTCCTTCCTCGCGGTAGCCGAAGTACTGCGACAGCCGGATTTGTCGCAAGCGCTTCAAACTATGCCCGTCACGCGGCATATTGTTGAAGGAGTCCAGCACTTGCTCGGGCAACGGCGGCATATCGATAACGGCGTAGCCGTGGGTTTTGAAGTGGTCCGCACCGGTTACGGCGGCACGCTCCAAGACGTGTGCGTCCATGAAGTCTTTCCTCGCTGATAGATCAGGCTGGTTGCAGGTCGAAAGTGGCAATTTCGAAGGGCTGCAGCGATTCGATGTGCTTGCGCGTAATTCCTCGATAGAAGTCGCAAGCAGACGGTTCGACGACATCGATGGCGGCGTATTTCTTTTCGAGCGGACCAAGACAGAGGCCGGCGCAAAAACCTTCGATCTCGCACCCGTGGCAAAAACTTGGATTCTCGTGGCGAAGTTTAGCGTGCTCCACATAGGCGGGCGCATCGAGAAGGCTCGTTCCTTCTTCTATGGAGCCGAGCAGCGTCGAACCAGCCTTGCATGCAAAAACCGAGCCGTTTGGCTCGATACTGAACTGCGCACCTTTAGCCGAGCAATTCTTGAAACCGCGCTCGGAGACGGCATCGTGGCCAAGGAGTACCTGGAATATTTGATGCCAATAACCCGTCAAAACCACACCGCGCTGCCGGCCATATTCGACGACACGCCACAAGCGATCGACTATGTTCTGTGCTCCGTAGCGGGCATAGAAGCTCGGATCGAAATCGACCACCACACCGATCTCGCCTGCACCGACATCGACCGCCAAATCAACGATGGACTCGTCGAAGTCATCCCACGTAGCGGATGTCAGCGCCGCATTGATTGCAATTCGGTTACGTTTTGCCTGTAGGCGCCGCAGACCCTGCATGACCAACGGCGTACTGTCGTCACCGTTCTTTAGCGGCCGGCTCGGGCTGGTGGGTGAATCAAAGCTAACGCAGACCGCAACATGATGTGCAGCAAAACTTTCAGCCACCTCGTCGGTGATCAGCGAGCCATTCGTCACGGTGGAGTAGGCGATCTGCATGCCATCGCGCTCGCCATTGCCAAAGCGGTCGAGGACCGCGGCGATGGCCTTCCAGTTAAGCAATGGCTCGCCTCCGAAGAACTGAACCATTACACTCTGTACGCCAGAGGCGCGCGAAACTGCCAAGGCGTTCTCGACGTAGCGCACAGCATCCTGCGGCTTCATGTGCCTGTTCTTCGGGTCGTACTGGTGATCGAACCGCTCCTTGGAGGCATACATTGAATCGTTGAGATCAACCTTGATCTCATCGCGGGCCCTCAGTCGACTGAGGTCGACCTTGGCCACTTCGGCTTCCGCCGACATCTCTTTTCCTTGAATTCCTTCGAAGCAATAGGTACAACCGAAATTGCAGGCGTTGGCGAGAATGAGCTGAATGATGTTGACCTTCTTCTCGATATTTGTCGGGATGTTTTCGTTTAGATTCTCGTCGATTACTATAAAACCGCGTGCTAGCAATTGCTGGATCAACTCGACCTCCCGACTGGACGCCTCATCTTCGATCCATGATGTTGGCAGTACTCGACCTGGACGAAATCCCTGCAATACCTCGAGTGCGGCGTCGTCAAGCATACATAGCCCACCGCGTTTGCGATGATAAACTGCAGTGCGACTACCCACAGCAAGTTCAACGACGTCCTTAGACAGGGCGTATCTATTGTTCACCATGCGCATCAGGCCTTCTTGCAAATTAAATGAATACAAGGAAAACGAGTCGCGTTTGCGTGGCTACGCGACTCGTGCAGGCCTTACTTGCTCAGACGAGTCTTGAGCAGCGTACGCTGGTTGCCCGGCAGCGTGCCACCGACAGTTCCGCCTACCGTGCCACCCACAGTACCGCCCACCGTGCCGCCAACGGTTCCCCCTACGGTGCCGCCGACTGTACCGCCCACAGTGCCGCCAATAGTGGAGATATTCAAGGAGTTGTCTTGCATTGAAATTCCTCGTTGCGTTGAAAATGGGCCAGTGTCCGGCCCGCTGAATGCATCCGTCGTGCGGACGCAAACTCTGGTCCATGCAGACTGGTAGCCAAGGTGCGCAACGGGTATTAGTGAACCACACATGTCCTACTCATATCGGGGCACTCTCTCTGTGCGCTACCTGAGACGGCGCCGTGACGTTGTGTGTCGGCGGCATGCTGTCCAAGTCCGGGAGATTCTTAATAATTCGTATGAAAAGCAGTCTATCACACGCCTTTTAAGACAAGCGATTTCGCATAAAAATTTACCTCGCACAAAAGGATTTCTTAACGCTAAATATGAAAACGTTTACTCCAACAACCAGCGGATAGAGGACGTACGCAATGCATCGTCCATTTCGCCGACTTATTATCGACAGGCGTGCATCTCCCAGTGAAGTTCTGTTTTGCAAACGCGTCACGACTCGGTCGTCACACCGCCCACATTCCCATTTCCTGTCATTGGCGCCAGGCATGCGCAACATCCGGGACCGAGTTCCGGACCATGCTGACAAACGTCGGAAGTCCGCACACGAAATGCAGGAGAGTCTCGAGCGGATATGCGGAAGGCGGGACGCTCCGTTCCCGCGCCTGATCTAACGGTTGCGTCCCGCCTTTTGCGCTACCACAGTCGGAAACATCCTCGCCTCATCGTCGATGAAACGGATGTCCTCGAACCCAGCCTCTTCGAGTTGCCGCGCAGTCTGCGCATGCGTGCGAAACGCGCTCCATTTCGCTTCGATAATCCGTACGAACAGTAGATGCTGGAGGGCAAGGGCCGTCCGATCTATCGCCTCTGTGCGCCACGGGGATTCGGTGGACAAAGCGGGCGGGGGTGTCAGAAAGCTCGTGACGAGGCACCCTCCCGGTTTCAGCATCTCGAAGAACGCACGGTACAGTGCCGTCACACGCGCATCGTCCGGCTCGTAGATGTTGAGGCCGTTGCTCGTGACGACGTCCGCCTGGTCGGCGAACCCGGCCTGCCAGGCGTCTGCGCAATGGAGCGATACCCGATCGGCAAGGCCCCGCTCGGAAGCGAGCGCAGCAGCGCCGGCCAGCGCCTGCCTATCCAGATCGATGCCGATCAGCCTGACGTCCTGATGTTGCGCATAATCGAGCAGCAGCAATTCGCCCATCAGCCCGCACGGCACCGATGCCATGACGGCCCCCGGGCGCAACAGCGCTTGCAGTTCGGCGCGGAAGAGACCGAACCGTTCGCGAGTCGCCAGCGTGGCCGGCAATTTCTCGAAGACCGTTTGTTCGAGGCTGCCTGCCGCAGCCGTGCCTGGAACGTACGTGACGACACGATGCGTCCACGCTGCATTGAGCCCGCGATTGACGAGCAGGAAGCGGCCCAGTTCAAAGCCGGCCAGTTCGTCGAGCAGTTCAAGCTGTCGCTCCACGCTTGCGCCGGGAGCATCGCCCCCCTGGCGCAAGCGGTCTCGTATTGCATCGAGGCGGGTCTCCCATGCCAAGTCCGAGTCTGCGCCATGAGAGATCACCGTGGTCGATGTGGGTCCCGTCATTCGTATCCTCCGAAATCGGAGGATTTTAAGGCAACGTAGTGCGAAGGTGCGAGGCACGCCTCCGAGACAACGCAAGATGCCTCGTCGAACTGCGGCTCGCTCGCATCGCATCAATCTCCCAAGCCGATTCTGCCCGCTCCCGCATTGGACAGCACGATCGAGGCGACCTGACTCGTAGGATCGAGGTGCGCGATGCCGCCCGCTCCCGGGCCGGATCCCGTCGGGGACGACGAGAGGTCGACGAGTTTGCCGTTGACGAGCGAACCGCTATCGGTCAGGTGGCCGGACGATCCGAACCGTTTGACCAAGTTCTTCTCGCTGACGCCGTTCGTTTCGAAAGCGTTGTTTTGCGATGTCACGTCGGCTTCGACACCGATGCCCAAGTTGTACTGGAAGCGATTCGACTGCGTCGAACTATCCTGATAGAGATTGTTGGCGACTTCGACATGGCCGAATCGCACGCGCGGGTCTCGCTGCGAGAGGCCCGAAAACAGGTTGTGGTCGATCGTGACGTTGAGCTTGCCCTTATCGCTCGTCATGCCGTCGCTCGAGCCGATCAAAATCGACTTGTTATGGCTCAGAAACTGGTTGTAGGAGAAGGTGGCGTAGTTGGCCCCATCCGTGAAATCGATCTGATCGCCGCTGATGGCCCCGGGCGGCGCGGAGCCGTCCTTGAACGTGTTGTGATCGACCCAAAGGTTCTGCGTGCCTTTGGCTTCGATACTGTAGACACGCCCGTGCGGATTGCCTTGCGCGTCCTTGCCGGGGAAAAAGTCGTAAGGCGAACTCATCGTCAGATTGCGGATGATGACGTTATGCGAATTGCTGACGTTGAACCCGCCGCCGGAAACTCCCGCATCCTTTCCCTCGCCGATGATCGTCGTGTTCGGGCCGACATTGATCATGTCGTGATTCAACTGGTCCTTCTCGTTGGCGAAATCGCGCTTGGTCAGTTCCTTGCCGTTGCCATCCGTGTTCAGATCGATGTTGCCCTTGATCACGATGATTTTCGGTGTGGAATTCGATCCGTTCGTGGCGTTGTTTCCGCCGAGCGCCTGCACCAGTTGCTCGCGGTTCGTCACCGTGTAGACATGCGATGAATCGGCCTTCGAGCCACCCGTCACGCCGCCGTTTTGCGCGCCCCATCCGTGTCCTGCGGCCAGCGTCTCCCGAGAATGGCTCACACTGCCGCCGGTAAGCGGGGATGAACTGCCGATCGATGAATGCGTCGCCGACTTGTCGGACGGCGCAGGCTCGTTCTGCTGATAATGAACGGGCGTCGAATGGCCCGAATGATGCGGTGGCGTCGGGCTCGGCGAATCATGGCGTGGATGGGCGCTATGGCGAGCGTGAGACGAGGGCTTGCGCGCTCCATTCTGTTGCTTGATCAGGTTCGCGAACTTCTGGTGAAGACTGCCCAGTTGAGTTTCGAAATCCCGCTGGAGCGACGCCAACTGCTGTTGGACCATAGAATCGAACTGCGTCGATCCTGACGGCGGCAATTGCGGGAAAAGACTGCTCGGACTCACTGTCGTCATCGCGCGCTCCCGTAGGGTGGGCGTCGAGGGGCGGAGGATGCCCCGAAAGGGGCACGCCAATGCGAATGAGACTAAGACACTCGCAGCCAGGCAGTGCGGACGCAGCGAAGCCGTGTATTCGGATGCGAAGCGTGCTCACGAGAGTACTTTTTTTCGAATCCCGAAGCTACCTCGATACGCGGCGCCTCATTGACCCTTCACTTGCGCTTCGCCTTGCCGCTCGCTTTCTTGCCCTTGCGGTCTCCTGGCTGGGACGAACCGGCCCCAACGGAAGTTCGCGCGCGAACCGGCAGCCGTTTCAACTGCTCGCGGCACGCTTGCACCTCGCGCCTGATCTCGTAGTTGTCCCGTACGGCGCTGGTCATCCGTTCGTTGCGGTCGACCCGGCTCGCGGACATGAGAATGGTGACGCTGGCCACGAGATGCTGTTCGATCACATCGAGCAGCGCGCCTGCACCGGGAGGAACCGACTCGGGCGAGCCCTCGAGGCGCGAGGCCAAGGCATGCACCGTCCCGCGCAGCCATTGACGCTTCGCCGAATCGAAATCCACTACGTAGCGCCACTCGAGACCGAGGGTGAACGATCGAATGTCTTCGATGTCTTGCGCAGCGATCGTCGCAGCATATTCGCTGGGGTGTCGGGTGCCGATGGATGCAATCAACTGGTTGCGCGTGATGCCGATGTCTTTTGCGGCGCGGTCTATGACATTGGCCTGGCGCTCGGACGTTCGTTGGAAGCGTACCGGGTCCAGTATCGGCTCTCGGCTCAGGTTGTGCGCTTGTTGATATCCATCTGCAATATCGGCGGGCACGCCCAGCGTGTAGTCGATGGATTGGGCCGTCCGCGCCATACGCCGGGAGAATTGCAATGTGCGTTGTGCGAGTTCGCCGGCGATGCCATCAGTCAGGCGCTTGTTTCGCCCCGACGAAAGCACATCCGTGGCTTGGTCGCCCGCGCGTCGTGCATCTCATGCAACGCCGAATCCCGGTGTACGCCGAGTTCCCCGCGCAACTCACGCGCCCCAGGCGGATCGCATGCCGCATCGTATTGGTCCGCAGCAGACTGCCACGCGCGGCCGGCGTCCTCGCATTGAAAGAGCGTATTACGCAGCCGTCCGTGGATACTGACGTCTTGGGATGCTTCCTCGGCATCCTTGGCGGAAGGGACAGGATCGAGCGTTTCCGCCTGCATACGCAATCGATCCGCGCCGGCCGCCAGCGCGTGCGCGTCGGCCGGGATGCTCGACAGCGCTCCCCACTCTTGCAGGGCTTGCAACCGCTCCGTGCGCCGGGCGCCGCCGGACCAAAAGTCCGGCGCCCCGATGAGCAACGAATCGGCCTTGACGAGAAAGTCATCACTCGAATCGGATTTGGCGTCGTCGTCCGATCGAGCCGGGGAGGCGGACGAACTGTCGTCCAACCACATCTCTTCCTGCGACAGGTACTCCCAGGGATAGATTCCACGCGCGTGGCCGTCGCTGAAGCCGATTTGCACGCCATAACCCATCGGCTGCAATTGCTCGAGTTCGATATGCGCCGGCGATTCGACACTCTGGCTCAGCAAGCGCCGGTGTCGGCATTCCGCGCACGGGCACATCCGTCGCAATCGCTCGGCGGCGAGCAGCTGCCGCTCGCCGCTCGGCCACACCAACGTTACCGTGCGCGTGGCCCGATTGACTTCGATCTCCGTGGGGGCGCTCATGATTCGGCGCGGCTGCTCGGTTCGATTTGCTCGATCTGCGCGATGGCGATGCGCGCCGATTTCCGCACTTCGGGATCGCCGTCGTGAAGGGCTTCCTGCAAAGCGGGAAGGCTGTCGCGAAGACCAAGCTCTCCGAGCGCGAGGGCGGCTTCCTTGCGCAGGTTGCCGATCGTATGTCGAAGCAGTGCCGTCACGGCTGTCGCCGCGCGGGTCTCCCGCAATTGCCCGAGTGCGCGCGTGGCATTCACGCGCACTTGCCAATAGTCGTCGTCGAGCGCGGCCATCAGAGGGCCGGCGGCTGTCGTCGCAGCGAGCTTGCCGAGGGTGCTCGCCGCCTGCTCCCGTACTCGCCAAGCGGCGTCGGCCAACGCGGTGAGCAAGGCAGAAACGACGACGGCGTCGTTGGCGGCGGCGAAACCGAGGGCGCCGGCCGCTGCGCGCCTCAAGTCGGCCTCGGCATCGCAGGCGCATAGTCGCGCGAGCGACGGCAGCGAGCGGATGTCCTTTAGCCATCCGAGGACGCCGATCGCTTCCAGCCGCACGATCGGCGAGTCGTCGCCCAAGGCCTGGTGAGCGAGTGCGAAGGAATCGGGGCAACGCAGTTCACGCAGGCCACGCAGCGCGGTGGCGCGCACAAACGGCTCGGGTCGTTCGACCCACGCGAGCAGCACGTGCGCCGATTCGGGATTCTTCAGTTCCGACAGGCTCAGCGCGGCCGTTTCGCGCACGGTTTGGTTGGCATCGAGCAGCGCTGCGCATAGGCATTCGACGACATCGTCCCGCTCCCATTCCGCCAGGATGCGGGCCGCTTCCTGGCGCACGGCAGGCGACCGATCTTCGTTCAGCGCCGCGATGAATCGCTCGAGGAATTCAGGGTCACCGAGATCGGCGAGATCCATCAGCGCCACGCGGCGGACGTTTTCGTCGGCGTCACCCAGACGTGCGAGTGATGGGTGGGTATCGGCGTGTTGAGAAGTATCGAACGAAGCGGTCATGAGATCGTGGGTGGTTGACGAATTGAGCAGGGCGGCGCATTGCACGTTGCGTGCTTCAGGCTGTTTCGCTTAGCGCCTCGAGGCAATGCCGCTTGATGTCGATGAAGGCGGGATCGAGGGTGGTGTCGTCGTTACGCGGGCGCGCAAGCGGGATCTCGAGTTGATCGACGATCCGCGCGGGCTGCCGCGAAAGGATGACGATGCGATCGCCAAGAAAAATGGCTTCGTCGATATCATGCGTGACGAAAATCACCGTGGTCTGAAGCTTGGCCAACACCTCGAGCAACAGGGTTTGCATATTGCGGCGTGTCTGAGCGTCGAGTGCGCCGAACGGCTCGTCCATCAGTAGCACACGGGGACGATTGATGAGGACGCGGGCAATCTCGACGCGTTGTTGCATGCCGCCTGACAGTTGCGCGGGATAATGCGATTCGTATCCCCCCAGGCCGACGAGTTCGAGCAGTGCGATCGCTTCACGCTTGCGAGCGGCAGCCTCGACGCCTTGCATCTTGAGCCCGAACGCGACGTTCTCGACGACGCGTTTCCACGGAAACAACGTGTGCTGCTGAAACACCAACCCGCGTTCGGGGTGTGGCCGGTCGATCCGTGCGCCGTCCAATTCGAGCTGTCCATCCACAGGCGCGACGTGGCCCGCGATCGTGCCCAGCAAGGTCGATTTGCCGCAACCGGATGGCCCGAGTACGCATACGAACTCACCGGGTGCAACATCCAAATCGATCCGACTCAGTGCGGGCGTACGCGCATCAACGGGTCCAACATCGACGCTCAAACCTCGAAGGCTGACGTGTCCGGCGCGTGGCTGCGAGGTCCGTTCCGTGTTCATTGCTTGACTCCGCGCAAGCGATACCAGGGCGTCGACGCAAGCCCGATGCGTTTGACGATCAGGCTGCTCGCCATCCCGAGCACGCCGATCAGCGCCATGCCGACAATGATGTCCGCATAGTTCTGCAACGTATACGACTCCCACGTGAAATAGCCGATTCCGAACTGGCCGGCGATCATCTCCGCCGTGACGAGGCAGAACCAGGCGGTGCCCATGCCGATCGCGAGCCCGGTGAACAATGCCGGCGCGGCGCCCGGCACGATGACTTCGATGTAAAGCGCAAGCGGCCCGGCCCCGAGCCCGCGAGCGGTCGCAACGAGGCGAGGATCGATGGCCTCGACGCCGTGAATCGTGTTGAGCAAAATGGGAAACAGCGCCCCGATGAACGTGATGAAGATCATGCTCATCTCGGAGGAAGGAAACATCAAAATCGCGAGTGGAATCCAAGCGACGGCCGGGATCGGCCGCAAAACCTCGAGTGGCGGCAGAACCGCATCTTCGAGCAGGCGATGACGGCCGATAGCGAGACCGAGCGTCACGCCCAACACAGCCGCCGCGCAAAAGCCGGCGAGCACGCGGAAGGTGCTCGCAGCCAGGTGCATCGGCAGTTTCGGAGAATGTAGCTGGGCCCAAAGCGCGCGCGCCACGTCCGCCGGCGCGGGCACATTGGCGAACGTGACCACACCCAGCGAGAGTCGGAGGTGGACGGCGAGCTGCCACAGTCCGATGCAGATCGCGATCGAAGCCAATTGCACCATGCGGCGCTGGAACTGGGATGCGGCGCGTGCCGGTGAAAGAACCAACGGCTCGCGCTTGGGCGCCTTGCGCGAACGCAGTTCGGGGAGCTCAAATGTGGTAGCCATGCGGATCACACTCCGTTTGTTCGAATAAACGATGGGATCGACTATCGCCCGGCGAGCGATGGGTCGACTTGTCCCGACACAGCGGCGTAGTCGCTTACCTTGCCGGCGACGCGCTGGGCGTAGGTGTCCGCGCTTGAGCGAAGCAGGAACGCGGCGATCGCCCCGCTCGGCTCCTTGACGTACCAGGCCTGGCTGGCGAAAAGCTTCAGGCCGCTAGCGTGGTCGCGGACGTACACCACGCGAGTCGTTTCGCCGCCGTGCCGCAGCTTGTCGAACGCGGAAAACGCCTCGGCCGGACTCGCGTAGTTGCGTACATGCGCTTCATTCGACAGCCAGATTTGCGCGACATCGCGGTCGTTGCGAATGGGCTTGCCGGTCAGCGCATCGTTCGCCGTCAACGCGAACTTCGCATAGTTAGCGAGCGCGGCGTCGTAATCGAGGTGCGATTCCTTAAAGGCTTCGCGGATGTAGCGATCGTCGATGAAGGTCTTGGGATCGATCCCGGTATCGGTCTTCTTCAGCAGCTTCAGCGTGTCGATGGCGGTGGCGACGGCCTGACGGTATTCGGGCTTCCACGTCAGATCGCGCGTTTGAATGCCGGCCGGGCCGTGATAGAGGTAATCCACCGGCGCTTCGATGCCCGTCACTTTCTCAATCAGCAGGCTGTACTTCTCCGGGTCTTCGTTCATCAAACGATTCGCTTCGATCGCAGCGCGCAGATAAGCGACGACGATCTCCGGGTACTGGCGCGCATAAGCGGCATCGACGAGTGCGCCATGGAAGGTCGGCGCGTGGCTCTGCGCACCGTCATAAATCTTGCGAGCGATTCCGCGGTACGGGAACAGATCGGCGAACGGCACGAAATCGGCGTGCGCATCGATTTTTCCGGCCTTCAGCGCGCTACCGGCGACCTCCGGCGCTTGCGTGATGATGTTGACGTCGGTGTCCGGGTTCCACCCCTGCGCCTTGATCGCGCGCAGCAGCATGCCGTGCGAAGTCGACGCGAACGGAACCGAAATCGTTTTTCCTTTCAAATCGGCAATCGAATGCAGCGGCGAGTTCATCGGCACGACGATTCCGTTGCCACCCCCGTCAATGCTGCCGGACAGAACCGTGATGAATATACTGCGCTTTCCGGCCTTTTCAAACGCGGCCCCGTTCAGGGCGCCGGGGAAATCCGCCATTGCCCCGAAGTCGAGCTTGCCTGCGACCATCTCATTCGTCAGCGGAGCGCCCGAAGTGAAGTCTTTCCATTGTATGTCGTACTGAACATCCTTGTACTTGCCGGTATGAGGCAAGTATTTGTCCAGAAGATGGAGTTCTCGGATCAGCAGACCTCCGGTTGCACAGTTGATCGTCGTGTCCTGCGTGCCGATCGCCACGCGGATGGTTTCGGCCTGCGCGAGGGTTGCGGACGCGCCGAGGAGGAGGGGGATGAACAAACGAAGGGTCCGGTTGCGAAGGCTCATATCGTTGTGAAAAAGAATGTGGCGGGCCGAACGATGGTTTTTTTCGCTCAGCGCAGCAAATAGGGGATGTCGACTTTCACCGCGCCTGTCGGGCAGTCGCGTTCGCAGGGCATGCAATACCAGCACTCGTCGAACTGCATGTACGCCTTGCCTTTCGTCAGGTCGATCGCGAGTAGGTCGAGCGGGCAGACATCGACGCAGACGGTGCACCCCTTATCCGCGATGCATCGGGATTCGTCGATCGTCACGGGCGCGCTGCTGCGCTGAAAGATGTCGTGCGGTGTATAGGACATGGATGAAAGCTCCTTGCGTTCGATGAGGCTCAAACCGTTTCGGCGTCCGCCGCGCGTTCGCGGATGCGCAGGGCGTCATAGGCGCCGCGTTCGCTTTGCGCGAGCGGCACGATGTACGGTTCGACGGCGCGCTTCTCGCTGGCCATGTTGCCGTCGCCGCCCTTGTACAGATGCGTATGGCAGAACCACTCGGCATCGTTGCGGTGGGGATAGTCAACGCGATGGTGATACAGCCCCCAACGGCTCTCGGTCCGAAAGAGCGAGGCACGTGCAGCCATTTCGGCGCAATCGCGGATGACGCTGACTTCGGCCGCACGCATCAGTTCGTGCGGGTTGTGCGCTTTGATCGCCGCGATGTCCTCGGCAATTTCAGCGAATCGCTGAAGGCCGATTTCCATCTTGCGCGTGACCTTCGGGGGTTGCAGGTAGTCATTGACTAGCCGGCGCAGCTTGTATTCGACTTGAGCCGGCGCCAGCCCTTGCTCGCGCGCGAAGGGGGAGAGCACACGGGTACGTTCGGCTTGGACTTGTTCGTTGTCGACCGGCGCGTGCTCGCGACCGTCGACATACTGCGCCGCGTGCTCGCCCGCGAACCAGCCGTACGTAAACGCGCCTAGCATGTAGTTGTGCGGAACGGCGGCCATGTCGCCGGCGGCATAGAGGCCTGGCACCGTCGTCTGCGCGTTTGGGTTCACATGAACGCCGGACGCACTATGGCCGCTACAAAACCCGATTTCGGAAATATGCATTTCCACCATGTGCGAGCGATAGTCGGTGCCTCGTCCGGCGTGGAAGCGGCCGCGGCTCGGGCGTTCGTTCGTGTGCAAGATTTGCTCGATCGTTTGGATCGTTTCTTCCGCTAGATGATCGAGTTTCAGAAATACGGGGCCGTTGCCGCCTTGGAGTTCTTGGTAGAACTCCCACATCATCTGGCCGCTCCAGTAGTCGCATTCGATGAATCGCTCGCCTTTGCCGTTCGCCGTGAACCCGCCCAATGGGCCCGTCACATAGGCGCAAGCCGGACCGTTGTAGTCCTTGATCAACGGGTTGATCTGAAAGCACTCGAGATTGGCGAGCGCCGCGCCCGCGTGATAGGCCATTGCATAGCCGTCCCCGGCGTTGGTCGGGTTCTCGTATGTTCCCATCAGGTAGCCGGAAGCGGGCAACCCCAGGCGGCCGGCAGCGCCGCAGCACAGGATGACTGCCTTGGCTCGCACCACGTAAAACTGTGCCGTCCGGCAATCGAAGCCGAGGACGCCCGCCGCATGGCCTTGCGCGTCGGTCAGCACACGTGTCACGACGATCCGGTTCGTGATCTCGATCCGCTGCCGCTTCAATTGCCGGTACAGGATCTTCTTGATGTCGTGGCCCTCAGGCATCGGCAAAACATAGGCGCCCATGTGATGGACCTTCTTGACCGCGAAGTCGCCGTTGCCGTCCTTTTCGAACTTGACGCCCCAGCGATCGAGTTGCTCGATCGTCTTGAAGCTGTGCGTCGCGTAGGCATGAACCGTGCGTTGGTCGACGATCCCATCGTTTGCGATCGTGATTTCGCGCGTGTATTGTTCGGGCGTCGCATGCCCCGGAATGATCGCGTTGTTCAGACCGTCCATGCCCATCGAAATTGCGCCACTGCGTTTGACGTTGGCCTTTTCGAGCAGCAGTACCTTCAAGTTCGGGGCACGCTCCTTGGCTTTGATAGCTGCCATCGGGCCGGCGGTGCCGCCGCCGACCACGACGATGTCATAGTCGTGCACTTCGATTGTCATGGCTGGGTCCTTGTGTCCGGATGCGGTTTGTCGCGGTCGATACGCAGCCGGTACTGAAACGCGTCCGCGCGGAAATAGAGGAATTCGTAATCGAGGGGACGGCCCGTCGTATCGTGTGTCAGCCGTTCGATACGCAGGACAGGGGCGCCTTCCTGTAGTTGGAGACGGGAGGCTTGTCGGCGATCGGCTTTCACGACGCGAAACCGTTGCATCCGATTGACGATCTCGTATCCCATGGACGACATCGCTTCGGCGAACCCCTGCAACGACGTCACGTTCTGTAACGCCTTCGGCCTGGAGACGAACGTGCCCTTGCCGTGTAGACGAAAGATCAGGCCTTCTTGTTGTAAATCGCCGAGCGCCTGGCGGACTGTGATCCGGCTGACGCCGAACGCGACACATAGGTCATGCTCAGAAGGCATCTGGCTGTGTGGCGAGTAAGTGCCGTCAAGAATGCGCTCGCGCAGCGTATCCTTGATTTGCGCGTACCGGGGCTGCGGCGAAAGGTGGAGTAGTGCGTGGGCGGACATGCTGGGCTCGTCATAACAAGAGAGCACAGTGTAGTGAGCGTAAGGCGCACCGAGAACGAAGGATTCTTGCTATCGATTCCTAGCGGGCTGGATTAGCGTTTGATCCCCGATCCGCCTTGCGTTGGCGTCTTCGTCGAACGACACCCGCTCCTAACCGCTGCTTAATGCGTCATTGATCAGGCATCCATGTTCGTTTGCATTTAACGAAATCGCCATTTCATTTAATGCAATTCCGCGATGAAAAAATACGATTCGTTCTACCCGGTTTTTAGATCGTCGGCCAGGCGAAAACGCGAAATTTTTCTTCGCTCAGGACGACGAATTTTCGCCGACCGTGTCAATCACGATGCGCGACTACTGCAAGATACCTAACGAGCGAAAGCATTTTTTGCGGTGAGGCATGCATTCGGTCACGAATGCCCATCGAAATTCCATCTCCAATGTCTGCCGCCGTCCGGGCGGCATGAAAATACTTGCATTCACGATGACCACGACAACGACGCCAACTACTGCGGACACGAGTTACTACTTTGCAGGCGACACGACTCAGACGGTCCAGGCCAGCGAATACGAACACGGTGGCTCGAGCAGCCAATCGATACCTAGCCAACTCCAGCCTTTGTCGCCGCGGCCAAGCCGTAGCCGCGCACCCAGCCCGGAGCGTAGCTATCAGCCCAGCGAGCCTTATTATGACCCGAACAGCGCAATGAGCGTATTCAGCGCGTGGGGATCGATTTTTTCCGACGAGCCCGGTGCGGGGCAAGAAAGCAACTGGTTTCACGACCAGCGCACGCAATCGGTGTGGGGCGGCAACACGTCGCAACACGGCAATGGAGCCCAGTCGACCGTCGGTGCGCCCGATGGCAACACGACCGTTCCCGATTTCCTTAGCGAACTGGCGTCGGTCTTTTCCGCGCCAGCCGGTACGGAGCAGGGAAGCAATTGGTTCCATGACCAGCGTGTCCATTCGCAGTGGAGCAATGCATCCCAAGATAGCGGCACATCCTATGTGTCCGCGCAGACCTCATCGGTAGCCAGCTCCATTTCGAGCCTTTCGTCGCTGTCGGAAGCGGCAAGTCAGGCGGCGTCGCGCGCGACGCGTTCGAACGCGGGCAGCGGGTCTTCTATCTCTATCGCCAGTTCTCATCACACCCGCAGCGTTTCTTCCGTGCACACGCTCTCGGAGGCGGGCAGCGAACGGGGATCGGTCGCGCGCTCGCAGAGCGCTCGACTATCCAGCGTGGCCGAACGGCAGAATCGTCTGCCGTCCGTATCGTCGGGCGGCTATAACGCGAGCCTCAACGGCTCGGAACTGGGGGCTATCGCCGCGGCACGCCATGCCGGGCGGTTCCGCGCGGATTCGATCGCGGATTCCGGGCGCAGCGCACGAAGCTACAGCGCGCGAAGCATGACGGACTCGGAGCGGCAGGCGGTCAACAGCGCTTTCGGCACCGGGCGATTCGGCCGGGCGCAAGGCTCGACCACTGCAACGTTGGTTCCCGATCGCGGCGGTTTCGGATCCGAAGACGCGCGTCGAGCGGCGAAGGGCAAGTCTGTCGCCACCGGCGCCACCAGCACTGCCAGCACCGACGGCGAGTGGATTGCCGCGTCGAAGATCGTGTTCAGCGATGGCGACGGCGGACGCCTGCCCCCCGACTACCACGTGTATCCGCTCTACACCAATTCGCGTGCGTCGGGCCTGCCGCCGGAGCGGCCGGCGCCGCCTCCGCCCCGACGCTGACCGCCGCCACCTGCATTGACTCTAGTGTTTGCGTAAAGCTGGCCCGACGGGCAGCAGCGCCCCACGCAAGCGCAGTCGCCACGCGGCACGCGATTGGCGTGGCAGCGCGCTGTGCCTTCGCGGAATCACGAATAACCCGTATCAGAGAAAACGATGGATTGCAGACGGATAGACAACGTTTCGCTCCCGATTAACCTGTCCTTGTCTCGTCGCCACGATGAGCGAGCGCCTCTCGTCCAACAACAGAGGAACGAAGCGTCGCATTTCGAGGCGCTCACGTGGATCAACGATCAACGCCGGCGGCCCAACGAGCGCCGGGAAACAGCGGTGGCGCGGCTTGGCGAAGCGAAACCCGGCCAGCACGTCAAACTGGATAGTCTCGCGCTGACCGAACTGCCGGATTTCCTCGTGGAACAGGCGCGCGGCGCAAAGGCGATTTCGCTCGCGGGCAACAATTTGCCGGCGATTCCCGGCCCGATTTTCCGCTTCCAGAGCTTGAAGCAGTTGGACATCTCGGGCAACGAACTGAGTGCGCTGTCGCCGCAGATCAAGCAGATGACGAAACTGCGCGAGTTGGACGTGTCGCACAACGGACTGGGCGAACTTCCCGACGAAATCGGGGAGATGCCCCGTCTCAGGCATTTGAACGTCGGCGACAACGCGCTGCGCGTGCTGCCGTCGACCGTCGGCAAGTTGACCGCGCTGAAAACGCTGAAGGCGGGCGGCAACATGCTCACCCATCTGCCGGCCGAAATCGAAAACTGGACGAAACTGGAGATTCTCGACCTGTCGCGCAATCACTTTGCGCTACTGCCGGATAAAATCGGCAAGCTGGGAAAGCTCGAAACGTTGACGGTCGCGAATTGTCAACTGGCCGATGTGATCGATCCGGCACACGCTAACACGCCTGGCGAGCCGGATCAGCCTCGCGCCGCGAGACGCCGCCGCGCGATTCCCGAGTCGATCGGCAAGCTGAAGTCGCTACGGCATTTGGACGTGAGAGGCAATCCGCTGGACACGCTGCCGAACAGCTTCGGCCCTTTCGAATATGCGTCGAAGAGCCGGCTGGAAATCAAGCTGCAGGGAACGGGGGCTTTTTCTTCAAAGCGCATCCGCATCCAGATTGCGAACACGCCGCTGCCGGTCGAACTCGAGATCGATGGTCGCCTCGATGAACTGACGGGCATTTATGCACCGAAGCCGCCCGTCTACGAGCCGCTGTACGACAAGGAATTGAAGTCGCCCGTAGGCGCGGGCGAGGACGATGGCGGGCCGCCGCCGCAACCGTCCGAATCGAGGCCGCAGCCTCTGGCGCAGATGGCGGCGGTGATGCCCGAATTGCTGTCGGCCTATTCCGCACTCGGTGCGACCAGCGCCGATGTCGCCGCGCTCAACGAGTTCCTGCGTCAAGCGGCGATGCAGCAGTTCGCTCGTGCGCGCGTCACCGAGCAGGCGCCGCCCGTGCACGAAGTCGAGCCGCCGCCTGAACCCGTTCGTCAGATGCCGACGACGGCGTTCACGCCCCCAACGTCCGTGCGCGGCAAGGAAGTGGAACGGCCTTTCGAGTTTCAGCCGCCGCCGCACACCAGCACCGGCCCGCACAGTGTGTTCAGCGATTCGTCGGACGACGTCGACTTCGAGGTCGAATCCCTGTCCCGCACGCGCAAGGTGCCGCCCGTGGTCCAGGCGCACCATGCCGTCTACACCGGGCAAGCGCATGTCGCGCAGTCTTCCGGCGGCACGCAGAGTACGCCGCTGTTCCGCGTGGACCCCGTCCATTCGACGCCCCCTAAGGTCATCGGTATGCAGTCGATGCCGATGGGCGAGCCTCCGGTCCAGCCGACGCCTGTGATGTTCGCGCAGCCGACGCCGAGCAACCCCGTGTTCGCGGGCGCCCATGCGCACGCGTCGCCGACCAACGCGAACGCCGAGTTGATCGCGCAGGTCGTTCAGCAGGTGACCGACATCATGCGGCCGCGCCCGCCCGTGCCGCCGCCCGTCTATGCCGCGCCGGCGGCCAGCGGGAGCGAAGAGTGGTTCGACTATACGACCCCCGTGTACAACGACCCGGAGCACCAGTTCAACCTCGACATGATGGGCCTGCATGACGTGCTCTACAGCTCGCTGCACGGTCTTGCCGACGCACACCGCGAACGCCTGTATTTGCAGGACGACGAACTCGATCACCGCGTCGAGCAGGCGCGGATACGCGCGTCGAAGAGCCTCCAACCGGGCGAGACGCTCGCGCGCAACCTGCGATCGCTCGGCGGCATGATGTTCCGCCAGGATGTGATCTGCCGCCTCGCGGAATCGGTGGCCGAACTGAACAAGCAGAAGAAAGCGGCGGACCCCTCGCGCTCGAATCTGGTCGAAGACCCGCTGCTGATCGCGTTCGTCTATCAGACCATCGTCTGCCGCAGCAACGAGCTTCAGATTCTGGGCTTTGGCGATATGCGCGACGATTTGGAGAGGGACCCCCACCTGCAAAAGATATTCGGCCTTGTCGTGTCGCGGGAAAAGCTGCCGGAGGTCCAGGCGCAGATCATGAGCGAGGTACGTAAGGCCGAGGACAACAAGGAGGGCAGCGATGCCAAGAAGTTCCTCGCCGACCAGCCCTTCTGGAAGGAGTTCCTTGAAAGCCAGAAAAAGGCCGTGAAGACGGAATACCGCATCAGACACGGGTTCCGGTAATGCCCCGTCGCGCAATGGCGATACAACGTACCTTTACAACGTACCTGTGATCTGAATGGATACCTTCTAATGGGACACAATAGGCTTTCTATTTTTTCATGCGGCGGGGCGAGCGCAGCCAGCTGCATTCCGCCCGCGCCCCGAGCGGCCGGCAATAATGCGCCGCCACCGATTCCATCGAGCGCCGCCAAGCTCGATGCGAAACTCGCGCCGCTGAGTCCGCGCCGACGCGCGGAGTTCAAGAGCGAGCTCGACAACTGGGTCAAATTCGCTAAAAAGGGCAAAGACGGCGAGCCCACCGAAAACCGTACGGAGGCGGCGGAGCGTATCGCAACGGCCGAGATCACGCAGGCGCGCCAACTCGACGTCTCGGCGCTGAAAATTCGGCGCCTGCCCGCCCGGATCGACAAGGTGCAGACACTGGTGAAGCTCGATGCCAGCAATAATGAGCTTCAACGGGTGCCCAAGGAGATCGGCGACTTGCGCCGATTGCAGTGTCTGGACCTCAGCGGCAACGAACTGACCGAATTGCCGACTTCGATCGGGCGGCTGGGAAGGCTCACGACCCTGAACGTCAGTTGCAACCATCTGTGGGGGTTGCCGGACGAACTGGAAGGGCTCAGCAATCTGCGCAGCCTCGACGCGCACCAGAACCAACTGTCGCAGGTGCCCGCATCGATGGGCAAGCTGTCGAAGCTAAGGGAAATCAATCTGCACAAGAACCGGATATGGGAACTGCCCGACGCATGGAACTCGCTTTTCAAACGGCTGCGGCAACTCGATCTGAGCGACAACGCACTGCAGGAGCTTCCCGATGCGTTTCGGCCAGGGATTGAAACCATCGAAATCCGCTTGCAAAACAATCCGATCAGGACGTTGCCGACGAGCTTCCGCGGCTTCCAGCCTTCGAGCTGGTTCAGCGAACACGAACTCCGCAATCGGGCCGGCACGGTCGTCGTTCACACGGAAAACACCGGGCTGCGGGCGGGGCTCGCGCAGGACGGGCGTCTCTTCGGTATCGATGAAGTGGAACTTCCTTTGCGCGCACACGAGCGCCCCCCGGCGCCCGGCCAGTTCGAACCGGACATCGGATCGGTTTATTCGGTGCTCGACTATATCCGCGAGCACGGGGAGCCGGGGCAGATCGAGGGGATCGCGGACGTCAAACTGTCCGCACCGCAAGCGTCCTTCGGGGCGCAGCTGTCGAGCGGGCCGCCGGACTGGACCAAGCCGAAGCCCGATACCGATGCATGGCTCGCCGAACAGGCGCAGATCTATGCCAACCGTCATGGCGCTGCGCCGCCCGCGCCCCCACAGCCGCCGCAGCCGCAGCCCGTGATGGCCGACTGGGCGGACTGGAAGCATACGGGGCTGCCCGCGTCCGCGGCAATCCAGTCGCGTACGGCTCCGCCTCGCTTCAATTTTCAGTTGGGGCCTCAAGCGGAGCAGCCGCCGACGCACCCGGCGTCTCAGACCGCGATGCTGCCGACGGAGCATCGGATGCCCGGGAGCGCCGACATCAATCTGATTGTGCAGATCGCCGCGCAGGTCCTGCAGGCGCGGCAGCCTATGCCGACCCCATCGCCGGCCCCTGCGCAGCCCACGATGCGGCCCCCCGTCACGCGGGAAAGCCCGCTCGCAGAATCGTCGCCGTTCGTCAGCGGGATGTCGGCAGCGCCCGGGCAATCGTCGCCCGCTACGCCGCCGTGGGGCGCCTCGCCGTTTGCGCGCGCCGGCACGTCCGCTGCGGCGAGCGGCGCACGCGTGCCGCCCACGTGGGTGGCATCCACGAAGGCCGCCGAGCAGCAGGAGGAGGAGCAATCGATCGACGAAAGCTATCAGTGGGGCGAGTCGTACTACGGCGATACGTACTCGCACCAGGGCTATCCGTCATACAACTCGGGGGGCCACGCGACGAACCCGCCGGCCTACCCCGTGAACTACGGCAACGTACAGGGCTACGACGCGCAGCGCTACGACGAGCCTCCGCCCGAAGAGCCGAAGGACTTTCTCACGCAGATCGAAGAGGCGATGACGCGATGGATGTCGTAAGCCGACCCCGCGGGCGTGAGGTCACGCCCGGGTCCGCCCACCCCGGCATTGCTATCGAAGCTGCCGTCGCCGGGCGGACATGTCATGCCAGTTCAACAACAGATCGAAAAGGTCATTTATTTTGAGCAAAATCAGCAGCACGTCCGATCTCCAATCCGTGTACAGCGCGCAGGACGACGAAGATTTTTCCCCGCAGTCTCGCGTCTTGTCGTCGGGCAGCCTGGGCGCGAACAGCGGCGCATTGCGCAGTTTGTCATCGCACCGCTCCAACGTGTCGTCAGCCCATACGTCGTATGCGAGCGCGGTGAGTTCATTCGGCAGCGAGCACGGCTCCGATGTCGCTTCGTCGTACGCACGCTCGCGCGCGAGCAGCGCGCGTTCGAGCGACAGCGCCTGGACCTTCTACTCCAGATCGCACAGCGAAGCCGGTTCGGCCGCGGAGGACGTCACCGATAACATGCTCGAACGACTGTCTCAGGCAAGCGCACGATACTCGAACGCATCCGTGCCGAGCAGCGGAAATAGCACCCGTAGCAGCAGCCGCATCGAAGTCGATCCGAATTCAGGCAAGGCGATATACGCGGACCATAGGTCTTCGTCCAACCGTGTCTCCGACGTTCTGTCCGAAGCAGGCGAACCGCCGCCGTACGGCCGCAGCCCGTCCATCGCCAGCGTGCGCAGCCGTGCGGCTTCCGATGTGTCTTCGCGCGCGGCATCCGAAGCCCCGTCGCTCACGCCCTCGCGCAGAATGCCCAGCTTCAGCAGCGGCCCGTGGAGCGAAACGGGCAGCTTTCATCTGTCCGACCGCAGCAGTGTGGCCGAGGCCCTCGCGACGACGCGGATGGGCTACTCGACCGATTCCTCGCGGCGTTTGACGTCGTACGAAGGATCGACCACCGCCAGCAGCGTGCCACCGAGCCAATACAGCATTGCGCCGAGCTATCGCGGGAGTCTCACGCCGTCGTCGGAATTCGCTGTGCGCGCGGCGATCGTCGGCGGGCGTTTTACCGGCACCGATCGCCAGTTGGACCGCCTATCGTCAGCGTCGGAGAGCACCGTGAGCAGCCTGCATCTGAGCGAGGCGAACGACGTGCTGGGACCGCTGCGGCCGTCGCAATTTCGTACGCAAACCGTAGCCGGGTCCAACGCGCCCAGCGAGATTCAGTCCGCAGTCAGTTCGTCGCGGCTCAGCACGGCGCTGAGTTCGTCGCGGCGGCTCGGCGCAACGGGCGTCGCGCCGCGCGTCACGCGCGGGGATATCGAGTCGCTGTCCAATGCGAGCGTGCTCGAAGGCCATCTGCGTCCTGCCGGGCGTAGGAACCCGCAGATCTCGCCGGACGAGTTTTGGGCCTTCTTGGACAAGCAGTAGACAGTGATAGGCGGCCATTAACTGGAGAGCGGGCCATGAAGAGTAAGTGGAAAGATGCGCTATCAAGGCCATCCACTGCTCGTCGCAGGCGGCAACGCCCGCATCTGCGGCGAGATCGACTGCAACGCGCAATCGTGCAAGCTCAAGCTGATCAATAAGTCTGGACGTTACTCGCGATACGAAGACCGTTCTGAAGTGCACCTGCGCGAAGTGGCGCGCGTGATCGGCCAGTGCGTGGCTCCGCTTGGCCTCGAGGTCGAAACCGAGTTTATGTCGGGTAAAGAACCGGAGCCTTTGATCCTGCCGAATGTCGATCCTGCGCGTGCTTCGGGTGGAATCCATACCGAAAAAAAGCAGACGAGAACTGAAGCGCCCACGGCGGACGGCATGGCCGATAAGTGCGGCCACCTCGGTTCTCGCCCAACGCCCCGTTCTGTTTGGCGGACGTCGTCGCCGCAATGCGCCGAGCTTGGGGACTATCTCCATGACGTAGCTCGTAGCGCGTCCTACGAGACCGCATCAGTCGGCGGCAGCCTCGGTGATCAGATGCTGCAGCTTGTCGCGTACCTCTCTCCAATCGTTCGCATCCGGGAGCGGCGCTTCGCGGCCGATGATTGGCGGCCATTGCTTCGAGAGCGACGCATTCAACTCGACGAAGGACCGCTGATCATCGCCGACGTCGTCCGCCGATACGATCGCATCGACCGGACACTCCGGAACGCAGACAGCGCAATCGATGCACTCGTCAGGATCGATGACGAGAAAATTCGGCCCTTGGCGAAAGCAATCGGTTGGGCATACTTCAACGCAATCGGTATAACGGCACCGGATGCAGCTTTCTGTCACGACATAAGCCATTGAGCCTCCTGACTAACGAAATTCGATCGAAGGCGGGCGCCGAGCGCGGCCGCCCCCATGCCTGGGCCGTTTCCGTCATCCGTTGGACGCAATGGCGAAGGCGGTGTCAGCCGATCCGCGGGCAACGGCATGGTCCAAATGGCGAACAACGCCGATGTTTGCGACACCTTCCTCTTCGAAGAAAAATTTCCTTTCGCCGAACGCCGGCTGGAGGTCGTCCAGCCAGGTTGCCGCCGGATCGAACTTCGCATAAAACGGCCTTCTGACCCAGTTGGGATTGCGTGCTTGCAAGAATTGAAGTGCGAAGACCTTTTCGCCGTGAAGATCGACGATGCCGTCGATCACCACCTTGCCGGGGAACGCGCTCATCGAAGGCCCCCGGACCGTGCGCGCCAGTCCCGACACGGTTTGATAGGCTGCCTGAAAAATCTCGTAGGCTTTCGCGAGCGGTAACTGAAAATAGTGACTGGGGCCGGTATCGCGTTCGACGAACATGTAGTAGGGGATCGCACCGAGCCTGACGCCCGTGGTCCACAATTCCGCCCACCCCTTGGGATCTTCGTTGATATGGCGAATCAGCGGCGCCTGCATGCGCAGCGTTGCGCCGGAGGACACGATGCGTTTGACCGCACGTTGTGCGATGGCAGGACGCAGCTCCGCAGGATGATTGTAATGACCCATGATCGCCAGATTTTTGCCTGCCGCGACGACTTTTTCAAATAGGCGCATAAGATCGTCCGCATCCTTGTCCGTCACAAAGCGCTGGGGCCAGTACGAGACCGATTTCGTGCCGATGCGGATATTCTGAATATGAGCGAGTTCCGGCGCCAAGAGCGGCTCGATGTATCCGGCAAGCGATCGCGTGTTCATGATGAGCGGATCGCCGCCGGTAATCAACACATCGGTAACATCGGGGTGCCGCCTCAGATAGGCGACGAGTTCGTTGGATTCTTTCGCATCGAACTTCAGGTCGTCCATGCCGACGAATTGCGGCCAGCGAAAGCAAAACGTGCAATAGGCATGGCAGGTTTGGCCCGCGCTGGGGAAAAACAGCACGGTCTGCTTGTACTTGTGCTGCAGGCCGCGAACCGGTTGACCGTCCAGAAACGGCACGTTGTGCGTCATCTGGCCAGCGGGATGCGGATTCATCCGCATCCGGATTGCTCGTACGGCATCGTCGATAGCGGCCTCGTCCTTTTTCTCGAGCACAAGCTCGCTAAGCTGCGAATACTCGGAAGGCGACAGCATGTCCTCGTGAGGGAACGTCAGGCGGTAAATCGGGTCGTCGGGAATATTTCCCCAATCGATCAGTTCGTCGAGGACATATTGATTCGTGCGGAACGGCAAAACGCGAGAGACGACCCGTACTGCCTTGCGCAATTCGGGCGAAATCAGTTGCCACTGAGGCGCCTGGCTGATCGACTGGCGCGTGTAGGGCTTGAACTTCACAGGAAGCGTGTCGTGGGACATGTTGCTCCTCCAATCCGAAATCGGGCGTGATAGATTAATAAGGAGTGCGAACGAAATGATCTCGTCTGAGCGATTGCGTTCGGTCGGTCGGCGGCAACGCTCTACCGGGCACTGATGGGCAGCGGACACATCGAACCTTGAAACCAGGGGGCCACATCTTGCCTGCGCCGCAGCGCAGGCCGGCGATGTGTGCGGCCCCGCAGGCGCTCTACCGCGATACGGAAGACATTGTTGCCATATGGTTCGCCGCTGGCAAACGATATAAACTCGCGACCTTGTGCGTTTGAGGAAGGATCCGTGAAACGAAAGATACCGAGTATCGAAGCACTGATCGCCTTCGAGGCCGCGGCCCGTCACTTGAGCTTCACGCGCAGCGCCGATGAACTCGCCGTGACGCAGAGCGCCGTCGGACGGCAAGTCGCGGCCCTCGAGGAGTATGTGGGCATCGCGCTCTTCAATCGAGTCAAGAAGCGCCTTACGCTAACCGAGGTCGGACAACTCTATGCGAAACAGGTCAGAGAGAACTTGAAGAGCATGGAGCGCGACACGCTGGCGGTGATGGCGCACCGGAACGCCGGCGGCATGCTCGAACTCGCGGCGATTCCAACGTTCGCCACGCGGTGGCTGATACCGCGGCTGCCGCAGTTCTATGCGGAGCACGAGAACGTCGTCATCAATCTGTCGACGAGGGCCGAGCCGTTCCTGTTCACGGACACGCTATTCGACGCGGCGATTCACTTTGGCGACCCCGTCTGGCCTGGGGCCATTGCCAAGCACTTGTTCGGCGAAGAGATGACCGCCGTATGCAGTCCGCGGCTCATGAACGGTCGTCCATCCCTAGCGCCACATGAGGTCCCGAACTACACGTTGCTGCACCAGTCGGCACGCCCCGATGCGTGGCGGCAATGGCTCGCTAACGCGGGTGTACACGATGCCGACGGCATGAAAGGCCAGCGTTACGAACTCTTCTCTATGCTGGTCGAAGCCGCGCGAGCGGGATTGGGAATCGCGCTTGTGCCGCGATTTCTCGTATCGCACGAACTGGCCGAGGGTGAACTCTCGTGTCCCTGCGATTTGCCTTTGCAAAGCGCAAAAGGCTACTACCTCGTTTATCCGGAGCACAAGCAGAAGTCGCCGTGGTTGCAGGCGTTCGAGGCTTGGCTGCTGTCGGCCGCAAGCCGGTACGTCGAGCGCGGCGTGTAGGGTAGGGGGCTTCGGCTCGCCTGCCTTCGTGAAACCGGCTGCGACTTCGCCGATCGCCTGCGCATCGATTTTGGCTCCGGCAGCATCGGGGGCGTTGCAACGGAAGATGCAGCCATGCGTGCGGGCAATGCACGGACACGACATTCGACATGACGGGGCCTTATGCGCACAGATTGCGCTAGCAAGACCGCTGAGTATGTGGCGAGGCATCGTGCAGCTCACCAAGTGCTCGATGCGCCGACTATTCTGGACGATCCATTCGCGCTCGTTGTTACCGACTCGATGTTTGCGCGAGCACTACGAGCCGATCCGGTCGGCGAGGGCCGATTGCTAGCGCCGAGCCGCCGCGCGTTCTTGGCGGCCCGGTGCCGTTACGCGGAAGACCTGCTTGCTCGCGCAGTCCGCGACGGGTGCAGACAGTACGTCGTGCTGGGCGCCGGTTTCGACACCTTCTGCCTGCGAAGCCGGGATCGCGCGCTACGCGTTTTCGAAATCGATCACCCGGCCACGCAGGCGATCAAGCTGGCGAGGTTGAGTGACGCCGGCATAGGCATTCCGGATCGCACGTCGTTCCATGCTGCGGATTTCACGAGCAAGTCGCTGACGGAAATTTTGTGCGAAGCGGGGGTCGATCGAGGGCAACGCATCTTCGTGTCATGGCTGGGCGTCGCACAGTATCTGCCGCGCGAAACGGTCCTGGGCGCGTTGGCGGACATCGGCGCGTTCAGTGGGCATGTCGAAATTGCTTTCGATTACACGCTTCACTACGACATGCAAAGCGATGCGCAACGTCGCATATTCGATACTTTTCGGCGTGCGGCCGAACTGGCGGCCGAGCCGTTTCTCAGCATGTTCACCCCCGATGAAATCGTTCGCTTGTGCGGTGTAGCCGGGTTTTCCGAAGTGACGACAACGAGCATTGAAAAACTGGATGAGCTGTACTGCCGGCGTGGCGCAAGCCAATCAAGAATGGAAGGCATCAATCATCTGGCTTACGCTTGCGCTCGTGCGGGGATGCATGCGACGCGCGCGGTCACGCGGGCACCTAGTGCCGGCTCGAGCGGCTGCGGGTCGCCATCATCATCCCATCGGTGATCGCGCGGCCGCGCAATGATCTCTTGAGGGCGGCGCGCTACGAAGTGCTCGCCGCCAATTTCCGCATTATTCGCTTCAGAGACAAACAGGGCTCTCCGTTCGCTCATCTCAACAAAAACGGCCCTTATGCGTGCAACGTATCGAGTTCAGGAAGCATCGTTACGCTTTCCTGGTCATTGGAATCGGTTCTTGCAATGAGAACGACAGCGGGCTCGTGCGAGCTGTTGTATGGTTGGTGTGGTACGCCCGCCGGTATGTAGAAGAAGGCCCCGATTCGATCACGTCTCGGATGGAGCCGTAAATTTGCGCCGACAGCGAGGTGCGTCCGGTGTGATCGAGGCCATTGGAGAGGGTGGCCATGGGGCGATAGTACATCCGGATTTCTCGTTCTTGGGTCTGTTCCATGATCCATGGAACGCGTAACTTCACCGATGTGGCACGACCGCTCGGCTCGGGCGCTGAATCGCCCGGCCAGGCGTGGGGCGGTCCGAAAATGACGGGTGCCGCGGGACACCACAAGCTCTCTACGGATCGAGTGCCCCGATGAACCAAGACGAAACAGCGTGGAGGAAGCAAATGATCGACGTCGTCATTCCCGACAGCCAGCTGGCGCGTGAAGTTGCCCAGCTTATTCGCGACACCGAAAGCGACTTGCTGTTTAACCACTCAACACGCGTTTACCTATGGGGCGCGCTGTTGGGGAAACAAAAGCGTGTCGCCTTCGACTCGGAGCTGCTCTACGTTGCGGCCATGTTCCACGATATTGGTTTGACGCCGGCTTATCGCGATAGCGAACTGCGTTTCGAAGTGGACGGCGCCAACGCCGCACGCGACTTCCTGCGCAGTCATCACGTCGACGAGGCGGATGTAGCGAAGGTATGGACCGCCGTGGCGCTCCATACGACGCCGGGCATTCCCGAGCATATGCACGGGGAAATCGAACTGGTGCAAGCCGGAGCGGGGATGGACGTGGCGGGACGGGGCTTCGATACGTTTCCGGAGGAACAGCGCGCGGCGGTGATCGCAGCCTATCCGCGCGGCGCCGATTTCGCCGCCAACATAATCGATGCCTTCTACGAAGGCATGAAGCATCGCCCAGGCACCACGTTCGGCACCTTCAACGACGATTTCCTCGCGTACAAGGATCCGCAGTTCGAGCGCGTGAACGTGTGCAGCATCATTTTGAATTCGAAGTGGGGCTGACTGGACCGGCCAGCCCTTCTTAGACGTCTTCGAGCCAAAATTCATGGCACTCGGATCGGCCCGCTCTTGCCGGCGCTACTCGTCTGACCTGGCTTCGGAACGCGCCGCTACGCTCCTGGGCAAAATGCCAGTCAACTCAATCCGACGAGCCGGTAACCGACCCCCGTTTCCGTGACGATGTGCTGCGGTTGGGCCGGATCGTGCTCGAGCTTATGTCGAAGATGCCCCATATAGACGCGCAAGTAGTGCGCGCTGTCGGTGCGTGCTGGCCCCCAGACCTCCTGCAGCAATTGGCGGTGCGTCAACACGCGGCCCGCATGCCGTATCAGCGAAACGAGCAGGCGATACTCGATCGGCGTCAGATGAATTGCGGTCCCGTCGCGCTCGACGGTGCGTAGTTCGAGGTCAACCGTGACATCGCCGAAGCGGACTTTGGCGGCCTCGGATGCGCCGCCGGCGCTGCGACTATGTCGCCGCAAGTGTGCACGAATCCGGGCCATCAGCTCTCCGGCGCCAAATGGCTTCGTGAGATAGTCGTCCGCACCGGCGTCCAGCGCTTGGACTTTCTCTTCCTCGCGCGTGCGCGCCGATAATACGATCAGCGGCACTGACGACCATTCGCGCAGCCGCCGGATCACTTCGACACCGTCGATGTCCGGCAACCCGAGATCGACGATGACCAGATCGGGCCGCGCGGTCGCCGCCAGCGATAATCCGCGGCGACCGGACTCGCCGTCGAGCACACGCATTGCCTCGCCTTCCAGGCAGGCGTGGATGAAGCGGCGAATGCGGCTGTCGTCTTCGATCAGCAGCACGGTGATGGGGGCTTCCGACATGTGTCATCCATTTCGATTGCCGGGCTAGGCGTCCTGTTCCGATACCTGATCGGGCGGCGTCTCATTCGCCGGCAACATGAACCAGAACGCCGCGCCGAAAACCGTTCCATCCGCAGCGACCCTATTCATCGCGCCGATCGTGCCCCCGTGGGCTTCGACGATCGCACGGCAAATCGCAAGACCGAGACCGATGCCAGGCTTGGCGGATTCCTTTTCGCCGCGCGTAAATTTTTCGAACAGGCGCGATGCCATTCCGATCGGCAAACCCGGCCCATTATCCTGCACCTCGAGCTTCACGTAGCGCTGGCCACCCTCATAGTGCAGCGATGCCGCAACCGCGATAGGCGAGCCGGCCGGCGTGTATTTCGACGCGTTCTCGAGCAGATTGGCAAAAAGCCGCTCCACGAGCACCGGATCGAGTCGCACGAGCGGTAAGTCCGCCGGCACGTGAGTCTCGATTCGGCGGCCGGTGAGTATACGCCGACACGCGGCGAGCGCCGCTCCGACGACCTCCTCGATCGACGACCATTGCAGGTTGAGACGAGTGCTGCCTTCCTGCAGGCGGGCCATATCGAGCAAGTTGGTAACGAGGCTCGTCATGCGCAGGGCTTCGTCATGGATCGTTTCGGCAAGCTCGTGTGCATGGGCTTCGTCGACCCTAACGCCGCCGTGCTCTCCCGCCAGTATGGAAGCGAAACCGACGATCGACGTCAGCGGCGTCCGCAAATCGTGGGAGATGGCCGACAAAAGCGAGTTGCGCAGCCGCTCGGACTCCATGCTGACGAGTGCGTCCTGCGCAATCTCGACATAGTGGACGCGTTCGAGGGCGAGCGCGATTTGCGCGGCGAACGTCTCGAGCATTCGCCGCTGCTCGGGCACTTGGAGATCTTCCATGCGCGGCGAGACGAGCGCCATGACGCCTCGCGTGCGCATCGGCGCCTTGAGCGGCAAATACAACGCCTCGGCCGCCGGCAAGGTATCCGTTCCGTGGCCGGCGGGCTTTTGCTGGTCGTAGACCCACTGCGCGATATCCGCGTCTATTTCCGCTTCGCCGAGCGCCAGCGAAGGGTCCGGGTTGTCGATCTTCGGCCTCACTTTCTCGGTGCTGTCGGGCAACAGCATGGCCACGCGGGCCTGGAACACTTCGGCCACGTGTCGCGAGCCGATCTCGATGATTTGCACCGTGGCGAGCGCCGCTCCGAGCTCGCGCGTCATGGCGAACATGGCGCCCGTCCGGCGCTCGCGCAACGTAGCGATGTGCGCTTGCCGCCGCAGGCTTGCAGTCAAATGACTGATCGTCAGCGACGTGGCGAGCATCACCGCAAACGTGAGCACGTACTGCGTGTCGGATACCGTAAGCGAAAAGCGCGGCGGTACGAAGAAGAAATCGAACGACGCCACGCCGAGAAACGAAAACAGTACGCCGGGGCCGCGCCCGAGCCGCGCTGCCGTGAAAATCGTCCCCAGCAAATACACCATGACGAGGTTGACCAGCGATATTCGACCGAGCGCCTCGCTGCCGAGCAGCGTCATGGCCGCGCATAGCGCGACCGCGTACACATAAGACGCCGGCTTCGACCGCCGAATCTCGTCGCTCATATTGGCGAAACGCCCTCCCGCCTCGCGGCGCTCGGCTTGCCCGCGTGCCGCCCCCGTGCTCACGAGCGTGACATCGATGTCGCCTGCGGCATGGATCAACCGCTGTGCAGTGGACCGGCGCACCCATGCGCGCCAGCCCGGAGCCCGCGATGCGGCGATGACGAGCGACGACACGTTGCGCATCCGCGCGTAGGCGATCAACGTCCGCGTGACGTCGTCGCCGTGCAGCGTCACCGTTTCCGCGCCTAGATCGGACGCAAGTCTCAATGCATCGAGCGTTCGCTTGCGAATGACGTCGGGCAGCCGCTGCAGTTTCGGCGTTTCCACGTAAACGGCCAGCCAATCCGCCTTGAGGCTAGCGGCGAGTCGCGCGGCGGCGCGCACGAGGGCCGTGCTTTCCGGACCGGAGCCGACGCATACGACGACGCGCTCGTGCGCCTGCCAAATGCGCTCGATCGACTGATCGGCGCGATATTCGCGCATCTGCGCATCGACGCGATCCGCGGTGCGGCGCAGCGCCAGTTCGCGCAACGCGATCAGATTGCCTTTGCGGAAGAAATTGCGCACCGCATGTTCCGCTTGGCGTGGAAGATAGACCTTTCCATCGCGCAGGCGTTCGAGGAGCTCGTCCGCGGGCAGATCGACGAGCGTCACCTCGTCGGCAAGATCGAACACGCGGTCCGGCACGGTTTCCCAGACACGAATCCCGGTAATCTGGCCGACGATATCGTTGAGACTTTCCAAATGCTGAACGTTGACGGTCGTATAGACGTCGATACCGGCATCCAGCAGTTCGTAGACATCCTGCCAGCGCTTGAGGTGCCGCGATCCCTGCACGTTCGAGTGCGCGAGCTCATCGATAAGAAGCAGTGCGGGCCTGCGCGCGAGCGCCGCATCGAGATCGAATTCCGAAAGCAGGTGTCCGCGATATTCGATTTTCGCGGGCGACATGACTTCGAGGTCGCCGAGGAGCGCCAGCGTTTCGTTGCGGCCGTGCGTTTCTGCGACGCCGACCACGACGTCGACACCTTCCTCGCGTCGGCGGTGCGCCGCCTGCAGCATCGCGTACGTCTTGCCGACGCCCGCCGAGGCTCCAAAGAAAACCTTGAGCCGCCCCCGGCGCTGCTTTTCCTCGTCGCGCTGAATCTTATCGAGTATCGCGTCGGGATCAGGTCGTTGCATGGTGCGTTTCCCTACATGAGCGAACGACTCGGATTATCGCCGTATCGGCAAAGTACGCCGGCTCGGGCTCGATGTCATCACCGCACCGGTTTCATCCGGTCGAGCGCAAGGTTCAGCTCGAGAACGTTGACGCGTGGTTCGCCAAGCACACCGAACTGGCGTCCCGATGTATTTTGCACGATCAGTAGCTGGACTTGATCGAGCGCAAGCCCTCGTGCCCGTGCCACGCGCCGGGCCTGGTAGGCCGCTGCGGCAGGCGAGATATGCGGGTCGAGGCCGCTGCCGGAGGATGTGACGAGATCGACGGGCACCGGCGCCGTATTCGTCGGGTCGGCAGCGTGCAGTGCTGCTAGACGTTCCTTCACCTCGACGGCGAGCGCGGGGTTCGTCGGAGCGAGGTTCGAGCCGCCCGAGCTCTGCGCATTGTAGGGGCTAGGCAACGTGGCGGAAAGCCTACCCCAGAAGTAGAACGGCGCATCGAACTGTTGCCCGATCAGTTCGGAGCCGACCGGCTTGCCATCCTTCTCGACGAGACTTCCGTTGGCTTGGTGTGGAAACAAGGCCTGCGCGGCTATCGTGACGACGGCGGGGTAGACAATGCCCGTGATCGCCGTCATCGTTGCGAACATCACCAGCGCGGGCCGCAGTAGGTTTTTCATGGTCGTGTCGAATCGGAGAGGTCAGGCCCAGCCGAGCGCGTGAAGGGCGATATCGATGAGCTTGATGAACGGAAAAGGCAAGAGCAGACCACCGAGCCCATAGATCAGCAGATTGCGCCGCAGTAGTGCGCCGGCGCCGAGCGGGCGATACGCGACGCCCTTTAGCGCAAGCGGAATCAGGAAGACGATGATCAGCGCATTGAAAATCACTGCCGATAGAATCGCGGAGCTCGGCGACGACAAGTGCATGACGTCGAGCACGCGCAACTGCGGATACGTCGTCGCGAAGGCCGCCGGTATGATCGCGAAGTATTTCGCCACGTCGTTGGCGATCGAGAACGTCGTGAGGGCTCCGCGCGTCATCAGCATTTGCTTGCCGATTTCGACGATCTCGATGAGTTTCGTCGGGTTCGAGTCGAGATCGACCATGTTGCCCGCTTCCTTCGCGGCTTGCGTGCCCGTGTTCATCGCGACGGCCACGTCAGCCTGCGCCAGGGCCGGCGCGTCGTTCGTGCCGTCGCCTGTCATTGCCACGAGCCGCCCCTCGGCCTGATGCGAGCGAATCATCGCCAGCTTGGCTTCGGGCGTCGCTTCCGCGAGGAAGTCGTCCACGCCCGCTTCGGCTGCGATCGCCGCGGCCGTCAAGCGGTTGTCGCCGGTAATCATGACCGTCTTGATGCCCATGTTGCGAAGCTCGGCGAAGCGCTCTTTGATGCCGCCTTTGACGACGTCTTTCAGCTCGATCACGCCAAGCACTCTCGCGGGACCTTGCGCGGTCCCGGATATACCGGGTTTTTCGGCCACCACGAGCGGCGTGCTGCCGCGGCGCGCGACGTCGTCCACGAGCGTTTGCACTTGCTGCGCAAAGCGCCCGCCGCTTTCCTCGACGTAACGGCGTATTGCATCGGCGGCGCCCTTGCGAATTTCGCTTTTCGGCGCGCCGGACGCGGCTCCCTTGGAGACCAAGTCGACGCCGCTCATCCGGGTTTGTGCGCTGAAACCGAGGAAATTCGCCTCGAGCGCGGCCAGCTCCTGCTCGCGAATGTCGAAGCGCTGCTTCGCCAGTACGACGATGCTGCGGCCTTCGGGCGTTTCGTCGGCAAGCGACGAGAGCTGCGCCGCGTCGGCCAGCGCCTCCTCGGTCACGCCTGGCGCGGGCAGAAAGGCGGACGCTTGCCGATTGCCGAGCGTGATCGTGCCGGTCTTGTCCAGCAGCAACACGTCGACATCGCCGGCGGCTTCGACGGCCCGCCCCGAGGTGGCGATGACGTTGGCCTGCATCATGCGGCTCATGCCTGCAACGCCGACCGCGGACAGCAATCCGCCGATCGTCGTGGGAATCAAGCAGACGAGTAAAGCGACGAGCACGGTCAGCGTGACGGCATGGCCCATGTGCGCTTCCGCCACCGCATAAATGGAGAACGGCAGCAGGGTGGCCGTTGCAAAGAGCAACACGAGCGTGAGCGCGACGAGCAAGATGGTGAGCGCGATCTCATTGGGCGTCTTTTGGCGCTTGGCGCCTTCCACCATTGCGATCATTCGGTCAAGGAAGGCTTCGCCTGGATTGACCGAAACGCGCACGACGATCCAGTCCGACAGCACGCGCGTGCCGCCAGTCACGGAAGAGAAATCGCCGCCCGATTCCCGAATGACGGGGGCGGATTCGCCGGTAATGGCCGATTCGTCGACCGACGCGACGCCTTCGATTACCTCGCCGTCGGCAGGAATCGTATCTCCTGCTTCGACGATCACCACGTCGCCCTTGACCAGGCCGGTCGAGGTCACCATGTGGAAGGGCGCCTTCGAATGGGGCTCGTCGAGCTTCTTTGCCGTCACGTTGTGCTTGGCGCTTCTCAACGAGGCCGCCTGAGCTTTCGAACGGCCTTCGGCGATCGCCTCTGCGAAGTTCGCAAACAGCACCGTGAACCAGAGCCAGAGCGCGATGGCGAGAATGAAGGCCGCGGGGGCATCGGCTTCGCCGTATAGCGCGGCGACCCAGAGAACCGAAGTCAAGAGGCTGCCGAGGTAGACGCAGAACATCACCGGGTTGCGCAATTGCGTGCGCGGCGAAAGCTTTCTGAATGCATCGATGATTGCCGGCTGGATAAGCGCGCGGTCGAACGACGCGCGGGCCGATGCCCGCTCTTGCCCTGCATTGCCGGACCGACTTGCTACCAAGGAATCCATAGAAGTCATACGTTGCCTCGTACGTAATCAGTGGCTGCGGATCATCGCCAGGTGTTCGACCACGGGCCCGAGCGCGAGCGCCGGCACGTAGGTCAACGCACCGACGAGCACGAGCGTGCCTAACAGCAAGGTGACGAACAGGAACCCGTGCGTCGGCAGCGTTCCGGCCGTTGCCGCGAGACGCTTCTTGTTCGCGAGGGATCCGGCGATGGCGAGAACGAGCACGATCGTGCCGAACCGGCCGAACCACATGGCAATCGCCAGCAGCACGTTGTAGAACGGCGTGTTCACCGAAAGCCCGGCGAACGCGCTGCCGTTGTTGTTCGCCGCTGAGCTGAATGCGTAAAGGATCTCTGAAAAACCATGCGGCCCGGGGTTGGCGACGCCTGTCGTGCCAAGCGGGGAGAGCACGGCGATCGATGTGCCGACGAGCACGAGGAACGGCGTCAACAAAATCGCGAGCGCCACCATCTTCATCTCGAACGACTCGATCTTTTTGCCGACGTACTCGGGCGTGCGCCCGATCATGAGCCCGGCCACGAAAACGGCCATTAGCGCGAACACGAGCATGCCGTAGAGGCCGGAGCCCACTCCGCCGAAGATCACTTCCCCTAATTGGATCAGGAGCAGCGGCACGAACCCGCCCATCGGCGTGAGCGAGTCGTGCATGTTGTTGACGGCGCCGCACGATGCCGCCGTGGTCGCGACGGTGAAGAGACCGGACTGCGCGATGCCGAATCGGACTTCCTTGCCTTCCATGTTGCCGCCCGACTGCAAGGCGGAGGCGCCTTGATCGACGTGCAGCGCGGTGAAGAGCGGGTTGCCTGCCTGCTCGGCGGAGATTTCGCCCCAGCATGCCGCGGCGAACGCAATCGTCATGGCCGCGAGCACCGCGTACCCTTGACGGCGATCGCCCACCATATGGCCGAAGACGACGCACAATCCCGCGGGTATGACGAGAATCGACAGCACTTGCACGAAGCTGGAGAGCGGCGTCGGATTCTCGAACGGGTGGGCCGAATTGGCGTTGAAGAATCCTCCGCCATTCGTCCCCAGCATCTTGATTGCTTCTTGCGACGCCACGGGTCCCATTGCGATGATCTGCTTGTCGGCCTTTTTGCTCTCCATCACAGGATTGCCCTTAGCATCCGTCACGGGATTGCCTTGCGCGTCGGTTTTCGGCGCCGCGTAAGTGGTCGCCTGGACAGTCGATACTTCCTCGTAGGCCTTGACGTTCTGGACCACGCCCTGACTCACGAAGAACAAAGCGATGACGAAGCAGAGCGGCGTGAGGATGTAGAGCGTGATGCGCGTGAGATCGACCCAGAAGTTGCCGATGGTGGCTGCAGTGTGACGCGCGAAGCCGCGAATCAGCGCGACGACCACCGCAATGCCCGTCGCGGCCGATAGGAAGTTTTGCACGGCGAGACCGGCCATCTGCGTCAGATAGCTGACGGTCGCCTCGGGCGTGTAATCTTGCCAATTCGTATTCGTGGCGAAGCTCACCGCCGTGTTGAATGCCGCGTCCGGGAGCATCGGGCCGAAGTGCTGCGGGTTCACGGGAAGCCACTGCTGCAAGCGTAGAAAGCCGTAGACGACGAGGGCGCCCAGCGCGTTGAAAATTAGGACTGCCAGGGCGTATGTCTTCCACGACATCTCCGACTGTGCGTCGACACCGGCGATCTTGTAAAGGAAGTGCTCTACGGGCCTGCCGATTTTGCGCACGGCGACCGACGATCCGTCGAGCACGTCCGTCATATATCGGCCGAGCGGGAATGCCAGCGAGATCAGGGCGGCGATAGGGAGCGCCGTCTGTAAGAGGGTGCTCTCGGTCATTCGAGGTCCTCCGCGCGCAGAAGGGCGTGCACGAGGTAGGCGAGCAAGATGAGCGTCGAGCCTCCTGCGAGCCAAATCATCCATGCGGTCACGGGCGGCCTCCTGGGGTGCGGCTGCTCAGCTTCTCGCAGCCGGCGGTCAGGGCGAAGGTGAGGGCGAGGAGGGCGGCAATACCCGCGATGTAGATCAGGTCCATTGCGGTTCTCCGTTAGGCAATTGCGACGCGCCGTGTATGGCGAGCGCATGGCAACCCTGGGCACCGACGCGGCCGATACTCAAGCAGGTTCTTGATGCGGTCCATTCTTCTTATCTCCTACCGGGGATAGCGACGAATTGAAGCGTATCGGAGGTCGCGTAAACGCCGAGAAAAGAGTGTGGGGGGACTTATAAAAAAGGCGTAAAAAAGCATCGCCGTCGAATGCTCGACCCGCCACGCGCGCGAAGATTGCAATGCCGTCGCGGTCAACGAACTTCGGACAGGCAAATCGGGGTCCGCTTACCGCAGGGTTGGCGTCACGAGACTTGTCGTTCCGCGGCAAGAAAGGGGCTGATTTTCGGAAGATCGACGGCGCTGCGCCAGCTAACCTGACAACATCGATTTAGGGAGCCGAGAATGCGGGCGCAGTCTCTGATAGGTGTGTTTGCTGCCGTTTTCGCGGCATTCTCTTGGTCGCTCAATTTTGTTGCGCCCTATGTGATCGGTCCGTATTCCATCTACGATCTGGCTGTTACGCGGTTCCTGCTTTCGGGGATATTGGGAGGCGTTCTATTTGTTGCCGTCAAGGACCGCGGTGCGCGCGCGACCTTAGTTGATTGGCTGGTCGCCGCGTGGCTTGGCTTTGTCGGGTATGTCGGCTATTTCGTGACGATCATGGCGGCTGTACGCTTTGCCGGTCCCATCATCCCGCCTGCAATTGTTGCGACGGTGCCGGTGGTGCTCGCCATTGTCGGAAACCAGGGCGCGCACGCGACGTCGTGGAAAGCTCTGAGCGCCCCGCTAGGCTTCATTACGCTCGGTCTATTGATGGTGAACTGGTTCGGGCTGGCCCAGGCACTCCACGGCCTTTCGTTGAACGTCATTGCCGGCGTCGCCATCTCGCTCGGTGCGGTGTCACTATGGACGGCCTTCGCGCTGTCGAATCGGAGTGCCCTCAAACTGCGTCCGACGATGGACCCGCCGAAGTGGACGGCGATGATGATGATCGGCGGCGCAATCGAAATTGCATGTTTCGTTCCTGTAGCCATGCACCTGTCGCTGCTGAACGTTGCCAGACTTGGCTTTCAATGGCCGTCGTTTGGGCTCGTCTTGGCCAGTTCGGCTGTTCTCGCCGCGGTAGGATCGATTGCCGGTTCATGGGCATGGACCATCGCATCGAAGAGGCTGCCAATCGGACTCGCGGGGCAGCTCATCGTGACGGAAACCATATTCGCCACTTCATTCGGTTTGATAGCAAGTCATCGGTGGCCGCAGCTCAACGAGGCGTTCGGCGTTGGCGCCATCGTCTGCGGGGTGATCATCGCACTCAAGATTCTGCATTCGCCGAACGTCGAGCTAGAGCGCATTTCCAGCTAGGTCGCGACCTTCTTGTCATGTTGATGCTTTCGTCGTCGATTCAGGATTGTCCTCCTATCGACCTGTCCCAGGAAATTAGACCATGACAAACATGCGCGCCGGGCCCGCGGCTGATAGACCTTCGGTGGTCGCTGCCGGCGCGGAATCCATAGGCCCGCATCCGTCATCAGACGCCGCACGGCCCCCGGCGTCAGAATAGTTGTCGTGTCGTCTGAATCTTAGACGAGGTCCGGG
>CBIHRA010000044.1:0-39594 GCA_966212325.1 uncultured Burkholderiaceae bacterium
GGGGGCGGTGTGTAGGCCCGCGCAGCGGGCAACCAGTCCATGCACACCGCGACACGTCGCCGTGCTGCACACAAGCCCGCAGACTGCCGCCACGTCGGCAGACTGCTCGCAGCCGGGCCGGCTGGTCATGCACGCTGCCCCCGCCGTTGGCGGTGGAGAAAGGCGGCTTTGCCGCTACGCAGCCGGCGCGGCCGTCTGGTTGTGCCGCCTGCGGCGGCCGTAGGGCGCTCGCGTTCCGCGCCCGCCCTTGGTGGCATGTCGTCATCGTCCGGTGGCGTTGCTCCACTGCGCACCTTTCGCCTGCCCTAGACGGTAGTCCAGCCATGCCGTCGCTCCAAGGGCCGGGCAAGCCCTGAAATCCTCACCCGTTCGCACTCGCTGCGCTCGCTTGCGCTGCGGCTTCCGGTTTCTCCCTTTCCGCGCCGTCCTGTCCGGCCCACCTACGGGCAATCACGGCGAAAGGCACTCAGCGGAGCAAGGTTCAACACCACAGGAGAAATGCGACATGACTCACCAACAAGTTCAGTTTGAAAAGCCGGCTCAAGCATCTAGCAGAGCAGAGGTTGAACAGCAGAAAACCGGAGGGATGAAGCCGATGAACAACAAGGTAATGGCGTGGGTGGACGTGCTGCCGGGCGTGGAAGCGACGGGGTTCCAGGCCAAGCGTGACGACATCGCCGAGCTGATGGCCGAGGCGGCCGAGCTGACCCGCAAAGCCGAGGAACTGCGCAGCCGGGCCTATTTCGCCGCGTGCAGCCTCGAAGGCGAAGCCCGCAGCCGCTGGACGCTGGAGCAGATCGACGCAGCCAAGCGCACCGCCTGACAACTTCCCGGAGTGCCCCAGGCGGGGCGCTCCACTTCTCAACTACCAGGAGCAAAGACCATGAACGCATACGAACAGAAGCAAGCCGCCCGCAAGGCCCGTTACGAGGAACGCGCCGAGCAGGCCAGCGCCGAGAGCACGAGCACCTACAACCGCGCCCGAGACATGGCCCAGGCGATCCCCTTCGGCCAGCCGATTCTTGTCGGCCATCACAGCGAGACGCGCGACCGCAACTATCGTGACCGCATCCATACCACCTATGGCAAAGCCTTCGCCCTGCAAGACAAGGCCAAGCACTACGAGCAGAAGGCGGCGAGCGTGGGGACTGGTGGCATTTCGAGTGACGACCCGGAGGCCATCGAGAAGCTGCGCGCCGAGCTGGCGAACGTCGAGCAGGCCCAGGAGCGCATGAAGGCCGCGAACAAGGCCATTCGCACCCACAAGACCGAGGAAGCGCGCATTGCCGCACTGGTGGCCCAGGGCTTGACCGAGGCCCAGGCGGCCGAGCTGCTGAAACCGGACTTCGCGGGCCGCGTCGGTTTTCCGTCCTACGCCTTGAGCAACAACAACGCGAACGCCCGCCGCATCGCTGGCCGCATCGCCGAGCTGGAGAAGCGCCGCCAGCGTGTCGATGTAGAGCAGGAGGCCGAGGGCTACACCTACCGCGAGGACACCGAGGAAAACCGCGTCATGTTCGTGTTCCCCGGCAAGCCCGACGAGGCCACGCGCGCCCTGTTGAAGCGCCACGCCTTCAAGTGGTCGCCGTCCCGTGGTGCCTGGGTTCGCCAACTGAACAACGCCGGCATTTGGGCCGGCCAGGAAGTGAAAAAAGCCCTGAATGCGCTTACCAAAGTTGGTGACGTGTAATAGCCAATCTGGTATATTTTGGACTAGGCGCAGTGTCCAATAGGAAGGCCGGAAGCCCGGCCTTCCCATCCTGAAAGGAGGATGACATGCGAATCATCGACGACCTGATCGTGAAGACTGCAACCGCAATCCTGCGCGGCGTCATGGCGGTTGGAGCTGGCCTTGTCTATGTCCAGTTTTTCGCCCTGACCGTCGCCGTTGCGATGGTCGGCACCACCGCCCTGGCGGTGATTCTCGCCGCTGCCAAGGCGGCCATTTTCGGAGGTTGAACAATGGCAACGAAGAAGGCGCACACCGCCGAGCTGATGAAGCTGGCCGGAGAGCTGCCCGCGCTTATCGAGGGACTGGAAGCGGATATTGCCGCCGTGTCCGCTCGCATGGCCGAGCTGAAAAAAGCCGGCCTTGTGTACGCAAGCGAGCACTGGCGCAAGGACGCGAACGACGAGCCGAAATACTTCTATCTGCTGTATCCGCAGAAGCACGGCGAGCCACGCCGCCGCGACTACATCGGATGCGATGCGGCCAAGATCGCCGAAGCCCGCGCCGGCATCGCTCGGGCCAAGGAATACGACGAGCTGGCCGCCCGCCTGTCCAGCCTGTCGGGCCGCGTCCACCACGTCGCCGGCACGTTGCAAGACGCCCGCCGCTACCTCACCAGCAAACGCTAACCCACCGCCACGGAGGCAACGACCCATGACCACCACCCTGACCCTGCCCGATGGATTCACCGCCAAGGCGCTGGACGCCGCCGCGTCCGCGCTCGATGCCGTCGCGGCCGGCCTGCCCTTCCAGGTCGATGACCTGATCGCCGGAGCGATGGCGCTCGAATGGATGACGACCAACACCACGCAGCCGGCACAGACCTATGACCTGCTGCACCGTGTCCGCGTCCTCGTGAACGGCCGAGGCTTCGCCCGGACGAGCGAGGGACGCGCAGAAGCTGGCCGGCTGGTGCCGATGGTGCGCGCCCTGCGGGCCGAGCACTGACCCGCCACCGGCCGGGCAACCCCCGGCCATTTTTACCCCTTGCGCAGTAATAATAGTAATAGTATTATTACGACTACAACGACGAAAGGAGCGCCGAGTCATGGCACTGAACCAGGAAATCAAAGAACGCATCTTTGCCGCCGCCGATGAACTGCACGCGGCCAGCCCGAACGGCGAGTTCCCGAACGTCGAAGCCGTTCGCCAACTCAGCCGCGCCGGCATGAACAACGTGGTCGAGGCCATGAAGGAATGGCGGGCCAAGCAGCGCAAGCAGGTGCAGGCTGTCCGCGAGCCGCTGCCGGCAGAGCTGCACGGCGTCTTGCAGACGGCCGGGCAAAGCCTTTGGGAGACGGCGCAGCAACTGGCGAACGAATCGCTAGAGGCCGCGCGGGCCGCCTTCGAGGCCGAGAAAACCGACCTCACCGAACTGTCGGCGCAGCAGTCGGCCGCCTTCGAGGCGCAGACGGGCGAGCTGGAGGCCGCCCAGGCCCGCATTGTCGAGCTGGAAGCCCAGGCCGCCGCCGCCATCGAGCAGCAGCAGAAACAAGCCGGCGAGCTGGCCGAGCTGCGCACGCAGCACGAAGACAGCCAGCGCCGCGCCACCCTGGCCGAGCAAAAGGCCCAGGAGACGGAGCACCGGGCGGCCGAGCTGCGGGCAGAGCTGGATCGAGCGCACCAGGACGCCGACCGCTTGCGTCAGGAGCGCGACGAGGCCAAGGCCCGCCGCGATCAAGCCGACGTGCGCGCCGAGGAAGCCGAAGGCGAGCGCGACGACGCCCTGCGCCAACTGGCGGCCGGCAATGCCGAGCTGGCCGGCCTGCGCGCGAAGATGACCGCCGAGGCAGAGCAACACGCCGAGCAGCGCAAGCGCGCGGCCGAAGAAGTCCACCGCAGCGCCGAGCGCATGACCAAGGCCGAGAGCGAGCGCGACAAGGCCCGCGATGCCGCCGCCACTGCCCGCGAGGACGCCGCGAAGCTGCGTGGCGAGCTGGAGGCCGTCAAGACGCAGAACGCCGCCCTGCTGGCCGCCTTGAAGCCCGTAGCGCAGCCGAAGCGCCCGCCGAAGGCTTGACCTTCGCCATTGGTGACGCGATCGCAGCCAGGCCCGGGCGGCCGCGTCACCAATCGAACCCCGCCAGCGTGGCGACAGGAAGATCCACCAGGTTGGCCAACCTTGTCACCAATGACCGCCCGTAGTGGTGACAGCGCATCGAGCTGGCCAGCTCGCCGGCGTCACCAACGAAGGAGAACAGCATGCAACACGACCGAACCCGCGCCGCCGTGTCCCGCCAGCTCAAGGGCATGGGCGCGAGCCTGTACGAAGTCGGCATTCGCCACGCAGAGCGCGGCATGCTCAATCGGGAGTGGAGCGAGGCCGACATCATGAAGTCGCTGGACTGGCTCAAGCGCGAGAACTTCAAGGGTTGCGACATCTACGTTCGCCCGGCGCGCTCCGCGCCGAGCCGGCTCATTCTGGTGGACGACTTGAGCATGGGCACGCTGGCCCGGCTCCAGGCCGGCCCCTACCCTGCCGCCGTCACCGTGCAGACCAGTCCGGGCAACTATCAGGCGTGGATCAAGTTGGACGACGACATGCCGGCCGACGTGCGGCGCGAGGTGGCCCGCCACCTTGCGCGCGAGTACGGCGGCGACCCGAATAGCGCCGACTCGGCGCACTACGGCCGACTGGCCGGCTTCACCAATCGCAAGCCCGAGCACATCGACGCGGCGGGCCGTTCGCCGTTCGTGCTGCTGGACAGCTACAACGGCCGGCCGGCCAGCGGCGCGGCCGAGCTGGTGCAGATCGCGCGAGGCGTGATCGAGCGCGAGCACGAACAAGCCCGCAGCATGGCGGCGCACGTCCAGCGAGAGGCCCGCAGAATGCCCCAGGCAGCGACCAGGACGCCGCAGACGGCCCAGGAGCTGGCCGAGTGGTATCGCAGCCTATGGCACAGCCTGAAAACGCAGTTCGGCGGCGACTTCGACGCCAGCCGGGCCGACTGGATGGCGGCCGTAGCCATGTTCCGCAAGGGCTACGCCTTCCAAGACGTGGCCGACGCCATCGCGCAGCACAGCCCCGGCATAGACGGCCGCAAGGGCGCGGCCGTGGCCGACTACGTGACCAGGACAGCCGGCAAGGCTGAAATCTGGCACGAGCTGAAAGCCCAGGGCGCGGAGTACGCCGACGTGGCCGACGCGCTGCTGTCGCTCGCCCAAGATCGCGCACAGAACCGGCCCTAGCTCGCGCTGGCTTGTGGATAAGCCTGTTGATGGCCGAAGTTATCCACGATGAACTTGTCTTGCCGGAGAAGCATCGGCAAATCAATGGCTTGCGTATCCAATCCACAGAATGGCGCGATGAATCTATCTTGCGCCCTACGCTGAAACTGTCTTGCCGCTACGCTGAAACTGTCTTGCGGCAGCGCGGCCAGGATGGCCGGAAAGCCTTGCAGGACAAGGCTTTGCGAGCGTTCTCGCAACCATCCCCCTATAGCTTTTGCCTGTAGGTTTTTCTTTCCTATAAATATTTATTGCCTGTAGTGGGAGCGCCCGGAATTGTGGACATTCCGGCGAGCTGCGGGCTGAGCGGATCACACACCGCCCTCGCGCGGGCCTGCGGCCCTTCGGGGAGAAAGGCGTCTTCGACGCTTTAACCCCCTACCCTACCCTTCCCCCTTTGAACCATCGCCTGGGCGCGCAGACGGGCCGCCTGCGCACGTTCTCGCCTTGGGTGGCCCTACCCCACATGCCCGCGCCCTCGCCCTTCTGGCGGCCTTCTACGGCTTTTTGCGCTGCGTTCGTTTTCTGGCTTTCGTCCGCACGCATGAAACCGCTGTTTTCCCTAGAGCGACGGCGAGCCGTTCGCGTTCGTTGTTGTTTTCATGTTGTTTTCTACCTGTTGCATTTGCTGTTTTCTCGGTGTTATACTTCGAGCACGGCCACCTTCGGCCGTTCAACCAGGAGAAACCGACATGCAGAAGAACGTCTTCGTGGGCAATCTCGCCAAGGCCGTTGTCGTCAGCGGCAACGGTGATCGCGCCGTGGCCCGCTTCACCCTCATTTCCAACGAGTACGCCGGCAAGGACAAGGAAACCGGCGAGGCGCGCGAACGCTCGGTGTCGATCCAGTTCACCGCCTTCCGGGCCAAGGCCGAGGCCATCGCCAAGAACGCGATGAAGGGCGATCAACTGATCGTTGACTACCGCATCGAGAACAACAACTTCCAGAAGGATGGCGAGGACGTGTACGGCTACAACTTCGTGGTGGAGGACTTCACTTTCGGCGCTCCGGGCAAGGAGAAGCGCGAACAGTTTCGGGCGGGCCAATGAATGACGGCCGCCACCCCAAGGATGAGCGAAGCGGAGTTCGCCCGCGTCGCTGCGACGTGTAGCAAGTGGTCGGAGCGTTCCTTGGGTGTAGCGCGTGCCCTACTGGTCGAAGGTGTGCCGCTGTCCGATGCGGCAGCGGCGCACGAGATGTCCAGGCAGCAGGCGAACGTCGTTCGTAATCGCTTCATGGCAAAGGCCGAGAAGCAGCGCGTCGATGCGTTCATGGCACGCGAAAAGCCCAAGCTGGCCGCCACCGTCTTGGAGCCGTTCGACCAGGACATGCGAACCCTACGGGACAACGGCTACACGATCCGCCAGATCGTCGCATTCCTGCGCGAACAAGGCATTGAAACCTCAGTGACAACCGTCCGCAATTTCTTGAAGGAGTAACCGGGCATGAAAACGCTAGTTCTTGCGAACCAGAAAGGCGGAGTCGGCAAGTCGGCCGTCGCCGTCCAGTTCGCCTATTACCTCGCCGACGTGCTGAAAAAGCGCGTCCTCGTGATCGACTTCGACCACCAACGCAACACGTCGAAGGCCATCCGCACGGGCGGCCTTGCCACCGTGTCCGCCGTCACCAGCAGCCGCCTTCTGACCTCGAAGACCGACGCCGCGAGCATCGAGCACGCTGATTTTGTCTTGGTGTCCGGCGATGCCGAACTTATCAAGATGGAGAAGCAGGCCGCCGAGCACAACAAGTTCGCCACGAACCTTTACACGTTCCTGGCCGACATTTCCGACCGCTTCGATGTCTGCGTCATCGACACCAACCCGAACCCGGACATTCGCCAACTGGCGAGCCTTGTCGTCGGCGACTTCGTGCTGTCGCCGCTCCAGCTCAACCAGGAAGCAATCGACGGCATCGGCGACTTGCTGAATCACGACAACATCGGGATTCGCAAGATCAAGGCGACCATCAACAAGAAGCTGGAGCTGATCGGCATCCTTCCCAACATCGTGGAGCCGACCCCTTTCCAGCGGGAGAACCTGCGCGACCTGTCGGCCGCCTTCGCCAAGCTGCTGATTCCCCTCGGTGCCGGCTTTGCCGCCATCAAGAAGACCACCGCCATTCCAGAGGCGCAAGCCGCTGGCCTGCCCGTCTGGAAGCTCGGTAAGAGCAGCGCCCGCGAAGCCTGGGCGCACATCCGCCCCGTGTTCTCCAAGATCGCAACGCAAATGGGAGTTGAGTAATGGCCCTTGACCTGTCCGCACTGGAAGAAAAACCCGTCCCGGCCGGCCCTGCTGCCGCGCAGCCGGACGGCAAGGCAATGCGCGTCAAGCTGTCCGACATCGAACCCGATCCGAACCAGCCGCGTACCGAGAAGAAGCCGGAGGAAATCGAGGAAATCGGCCAGAACATCAAGGAACGGGGCGTGAAGCTGCCCATTTCCGTGAAGCCGCATCCGACGAAGCCCGGCAAGTGGATCATCAACGACGGCGAGCTGCGTTACCTCGGCTCGGAGTGGGCCAAGGTCGAAGACATCCCCGTGGTTGTCGATGAAGACTTTGACGACTTCGACCAAGTGAACGCGAACGAAAAACGCTTCGCGCTGCGCCCGATGGAACTCGCCAAGTTCATCAAGCGCAAGCTGGACGAAGGTGTGAAGAAGGGCGAAGTCGCCCGCCGCCTGGGCAAGCCGGCGAACGCCATCACCGAGCTGCTGGCACTTGTTGAAGCGCCCGCCTGCATCGAGGCTGTCTATACGTCCGGCCGCTGCACTTCACCGAAGACGCTCTACGAGCTGCGCGCACTAGCCGAGAAGTTTCCCGAGCAGGTGCAGGAGTGGTGCGACACGGCCGAGGACATCACGCGCCGGAGCGTGGCCGACCTGGGCGACGTGCTCAAGGGCAAGAAGAAGCCCGCCGCTCCCCTGCCCTCGCCTGCCGACGCTGGCGGCACCGACACGGGCGGCGGCGCTGGAGCTGGCACCGAAGGCGGCGACGGCGACCCGGAAAAATTTCGTCATGACGAAATTTCGGGCGGCAACCAGGGCGGCACCGACAAACAGGGCACCGAGCCGAAGACCAAGCCGAAGGCGACCCCCGGCGCTGATGGCGGCACCGATGGCGACGATACGGGCGCAGGCGGCACCGAACCCGGCGACTTGGGCGAGCTGACCAGTTGGCCGCGCGGCAAGGCTGTATCCGACCCGGACGCCATGAAAAAGCCGCTGCTGCTGGTCGAGTACGAAGGGCGGGCGGCGGCTGTCCTGCTGAATCGTCGGCCGACCACGCCCGGCCTGATCCGCATCCGCTACGAGGATGGCGGCGGCGATGATGAAGTCGATGCCGGCCGCTGCAAGATCAACCTCTTGACGGAGAGCGACAAATGACCCGGCACAGCGGCGCAGCCGCCTTTCCCCACCCCGCCCGCAAGGGCGGAAGGGGGCGGCGTGCTACATCGTGGCCCGGCCGTGCCTGGGCTGTCCTGGCCGTGCTGATCGTCTGCGGGCTGGCCGTGGCGTTTGCTGTCGGCAGGCAGCAAGCCCACGCAGCGCAGCCGGGAGAAGCCTGCGACCTTCACTTTTCCAACGGCACGACCCTGGCGGGCGTGCCCGTTGCGAAAACCGTCGAGCAGCAGGCGAGGGGACTCGCCAAGCGTGACGACGTGGGGCGGGGCATGTTGTTCACCTGGGCGAAGGCGGAACCGCGCGTGTTCTGGATGCGTGACACCCGCGTTCCTTTGTCCATCGGGTTCTTTGACGACACGGGGCTTTTGTTTGCCATCGAGGACATGCAGCCGGAAACCGACGACTACCATTTCTCGATCAAGCCAGCATCCGACGTGCTGGAACTTGCACGAGGGCAGTTCCAGGAGCACGGATTGAAAGAGGGTGTCCGACTGACCGGGCGAACCTGTTCACCGTTGTAGGCCACGTTTCGATGCCAAGCAAAAGCCGCCGTAAGGCGGCTTTTTCGTTCCCATCACGAAATTCTTCCGTGAGTGTCGGGCGCAAGACCGCGTTTCCCGACAAAAGAGGGCCAAAACTTCGTCATGACGAAAAGAGTGTGGGGGGGTGTGGGCTAATGCAGGATAGGCTAACGCCGGTAGTGTGTGCTACACTACGTTTGCACATTGACCCCCCCACCCCGATTAGGAGGCACCTATGCCGCGCAAGGCCGAGATTGGGGCGACACGAGATAGCTACGTATATCGTCTTCGCGTACCCGCTCCGTTGAAGGCGCAATGGGACGAGCATTGCGCCAAGCAAGACAAGAATCCGTCCGTGGTGATGCGGGCGCTGATGCGCTACATCATCCAGGACGACATGCCGCCCGACGTTCGCCGCTGGATTGCCGAGCAAACCGAGGGCGAGCCGGACGACGGGCCGAAAGAACGCCTTGAAGTCCGCTTTACTCCGACCGAGTTCCAAGGCATCACGGCCCGTTCCCAGGCCGAGGGCTGTTCGCCGCAGCGTTGGGTTATCAACTGCGTGCGCGCGAGCCTCACGCACGAACCGCAGTTCACGATGGAGACGACGAAAGCCCTATGGGAGTCGTCCTACCAGCTTCGGGCCATCGGTCGGAATCTGAACCAGATCGCCAAGCGGCTGAACGAGGGCAAGCCGGCGAACATCAAGACCGAGCAGATGGAGAAGCTGGCGACCTACATCTACCGGCATACCGACAAGGTGGCGGCCGTGCAGGACGCCAGCCTTAGCCGTTGGGGTATCCAGGTGAAGGGGGCCGGCGATGGCGAAGCGTGAGATTGACGGCGTTATCAAGGATTGGGGCGAACGGGCGGATTACGGCCGCGTCCAGGGCCGCAAGGGCAAGAACATCGCGGGCGGGCGCTATTCCAAGCCCGCGCCGACCAAGAGGCCGGCCGGGCGTGAAAAGCTGGCGGCGACCGTGCGCAAGGCTCCCGAAGTCATGGTTAAGATTTCGGGCGGCGGCAAGGACATGCGCAGCATCAAGGCGCACATGGACTACATATCGAGGAACGGGGCCGTCGAGCTGGAGGACGAGCAGGGCAGGGTTCACCAGGGCAAGGAAGACGTGCGATCTGTCCGCGACGACTGGCGCGGCGGTGGCATTCCCTACGAGGATGGCAAGAAGCGCGAGGCGTTCAACATCGTGCTGTCCATGCCGCCCGGCACCGACCGGGCTTCGGTGAAGAACGCTGCCCGCGCCTTCGCGTCCGAGCTGTTCGGCAATCACCAGTACGTTTTCGCCGCACACGACGACGAGAAGCACCCGCACGTTCACCTAGCCGTCAAGGCCGTTGACCTGGACGGCGTGAGGCTCAACCCGCGTAAGGCCGACTTGCAGCACTGGCGCGAGACGTTCGCCGAGAAGCTGCGGGAGCAGGGCATCGAGGCCAACGCAACGCCCAGGAAGGTGCGGGGCGTGGTGCAGAAGGCCGAGAAGCAGGCCGTCCGCCACATCGACCGAGAACACGCCAAGGGCCGGCGCAAGGCACCGGCCCGCGTGTCCGCCTCGCAGCGTGAGGCGGCCGAGCTGGAGGCGAGGGCAGGGCGCAAGCACGTCAACCCGGCTCAAGACAACATCATCGCGCAGCGCAAAAGCGTGCAGCACGATTTCGGCACGGTGGCGCGGGCACTGGCAACCGGCGACCAGGACGACAAGCGCCTAGCCGTCGAGGTTGTCCAGTTCGTCAAGCAGATGCCGCCGATCAAGACACGGCACGCCGAGCAGGTCGAGGCGTTGCAGCGGGGCACGGTGCAGCAGGGCGGGCAAGGCGTCGAGCAGGTGCAGCAGCCAGGGAAGCCAAGCCCGGAGCAGGGCAGGGCAGAGGACAAGGGGCGCGGACGTTGATGGTGACAGGAAGATCCACCAGGTTGGTGGATTCCGTCACCAACGCCCTTGACATGGATTCGCTTATAAGCGAAAATAAAGCATGTTCGAGATAAAGCACTACATCGCCGACGACGGCCGCGACGTGTTCGAGGACTGGCGCGACAAGGTGAAGGACAGCAAGGCGAAGATTGCCATCGACCGGCGCATTTACCGCGCCGAGCTTGGCAACTTCGGCGACCACAAGCCATGCAGGGAAGGGGTGTGGGAGCTTCGTATCGACGTAGGGCCGGGCTACCGCGTCTATTACGCGCAGGCCGGGCAAACCGTGGTCTTGTTGCTTTGCGGCGGCATCAAGCGTTCGCAGGACGCCGACATATCGAAGGCGTGCGAATACTGGAAGGACTGGCAGCGCAGCAACGTGAAACAGGAGAAAGAGCGATGAAAGATCGAGCACATGACGACGCGATGGCCGAAGTCTTCCGCAAAGACCCGGCCTATGCGGTGGAGCTGCTGAACAGCATCCTTGAAGACGGCGACCAGGGCGAGCTACTGATCGCGCTTCGCCAGATGACGAAGGCATTCGGCGGCGTGTCCAAGGTGGCAGAGAAGGCGCAGCTCAACGGCACGCACATCTACCGCACGCTGTCCGCGAAGGGCAACCCGGAGATTCGCAGCCTGTCGGCGATTCTCAAGACGATGGGCCTGCGCCTCGCGGTGCAGCCCATCCAGCACCCGGCAGCGCACGCATGAACGCCGCGCCGCGTTGGTGACGCGGCCGAGCTGGCCAGGAGCTGCGGTTGTCGCCAAAGAAAAAGCGCGGCATTGCCGCGCTTTCTTGTTTCTGGTGCCTACCCGTCACTTCGGGTTCGACTCGTACCAGAGCCGCAACCCGCGTTCGTGACGCTCGCCGCTGGCCGTCCACAGCGTTTCCACGCTGACCACGCGGACGCCGGCAGTCTCCAGCCACTGATTCAAAGCCTGGGCGGCGGTTTCCATCACCGCCTTCCCAGGCTCGCGCAGCGCCGTGAAATCTTTGCACTCGATCATGGGCGATTACCCCCGGCCGGCTGGTTCATCGAAGAACGAAGGCCCAGGCGAGGCATCGACCACGGAGAACGAATAGCCGAAATCGTCGTCGTGATCGGTGCCGTTCGTCTCGCCAGCCCGAAGCCGTGCAAGCACGGTTTCAAGCTGGCTGATGATGGCCTCGCGGTCGCTATGCCGCGTCCCTTGCAGCCGGACGACAACCTGCTGCAACGGGTACGCATGTTCGATCCACTCAGCACTTGCCATCAGTTCCCGCCTCCCCAGGAGTTGCGACGACGTTCTTCATCCTCGCGGGCGATGCGCTCGTTGTATTCGCGCAAGGCTTGCTCGTAGTTAGCCGGATCGACCCAGAAGCCGCCACGCTCGGGCGTGCCCACGTAGCGGGCCGCCACGCCTTTCAGATCGGTGTAGGCGTTGTTGTTGTAGGCCGTGCAGTAGCTCGGCATCGCGTTGCTGACGATCCGCACGTCGCTGTCCCAATTCCAGACCATCAACGACGCATTGAGCGAGGCTGCATCGCAGCGGCCGGCACCGTTGCTGATGTCGTTCACGAGCTGGCGCATCTTCTCGTCCTGGCTCGCGGCCGGGCACAGGTTCAGGAAGTTGCGGCGCGCTTTCAGCGTGTCCGACAGCTTCTTGTGGCTGATCGAGAAGTACCGCTTCAACGACGGAGCGCACTCGCTCGGCCGCGTGCCCGAAGACAGGCACAAGACGGCTTCGCACGCGAGGCGCACGTCGCCAGTGAAAAGGCCATCGTCGGCCTGGGCCGCCGTGGCACTGAACATGCCCGCGAGCGCGAGCGGCAAAAGGGCGAGCTTCTTCATAGTCGATTCCTCCTTACTGGTTGAAAACCTCGATTTCCACGCGGCGGTTCTGCGCGCGGCCAACGGCCGTGCCGCCTTCCGCTACATGGTCGCCACCCGACAGGTAGTTGACCGATACCTTCGTCGCGGGAACTCCACGGGCCACCAAGTAGTTCATGGCGGCTTGTGCGCGCTTGAGCGCGATACGCTCATCGCCAGCACTCGGGCGCTCGGCATCCGTGCGGCCCCTGACTTCGATCCGGCGAACATTCGCCAGGAGCGGCAGAAGCTCGGCTTCCTGGGCCGCCGTGGGCTGGAAGTGTGCCGAGTTGAAAGGGAAGTGAACCGTGACCGTGTGCGAAACCGGCGCGGGCGGCGGTGCTGGATGCACGACGGCCGGCACTGCGGCCGGCCGGCGTTCCAGTTCTCGCACTCGTTCCTTCGTTTCGGCCAGATCGGCCCGGAGGGACAGCACCGAGGCGGTTTCGGCGTCATTCACCGCCGTGCGGTTCGTGCCGTCCACGGTCGGCGGTTTAGGTGGCGTCGAGCACGCGGCAAGCATGGCGGCACAACTGATGATGACCAATCTACGCATTTTGAACCCCTTAGTTGGTGACTTTTGCGAACCAAAATTATACATCTTGGTAGCGTTCGAGGATAGGCGCGGCGCTGAAATTGTCTTGCCCGACGTGCGTCGAGCTGTCCAGGTCGGCCGACGTGTCGGCATTGGTGACACACAGATCCACCAGGTTGGATGCGTTTGTCACCACGCACGGGAGCTGCGCAGCGTGCCGATGGTGACGGCCGCCGCGCCTGGTCGGGCTGGCCGTGTCACCACGTCCGGGCGATTGGTGACGGATCTCGCCGGCGCCGGCGGCCGAACTGTCACCAACGAAAGAGGCGGGCAAAAAAATGGTGACATCGAGCGCGCATCGAGGCGGCCGCGGTGTCACCATCAATAGACTGGCGCTATCAAAATCCGCCGGTCATTTTACATAATCTATATTATACGTAGTAGGCTAAAGCCTTGTCGCGCAAGGCTTTTTGCCGTTTCCAAGACAGTTTCAGCGTGTCGTGAGACTGCATTCAGGCGCTGCGCGGTACGCGCCGGCCGGCATCGACTGATCCAGTCGTGCGGCCAGTGTGGCGACCACCGACGCCCGCGTGTTGTCGCTGGCCGGCAGCGCATCACCAGCCAGCGCCGCGACCGCCTCGGGCGAGGCGGTGCGGATGTAGTGCAGTACCAGGGCCGGCGCGTTGTCCAGCAGCGCCTTTTCGAGCTGGTCGGCCTGTTCGTTCCAGAAGTCCATAGTCGTGTCTCCAAGGGTGAATTAGCGGGTGCGCTCGGCGTTACGCTCGACCTGCGGTCGGCTGCGCTCGGGCTGCTGCTGCGTGGTCGGAGCGGCCTTGTCATACACCGGCACCGAGGGAACCTTGCCGGCCTTCTCGCGCTGTTCCAGCCGCTCGTTGATGGCCTTCATGATCGCATCCCGCTGCTTCGGGTCTTTGACCTTCTCGGCCAGCACTTCGGCGGCGACGGCGGCCACCACCTTGGCCTTGTCCGACCGCTCAGGCGCTTTTTCAGGCTGCGGCGCGGCTTGGGCCTTGCCGGCGTCCTGTTGCGCGCCCTGACGGCCTTTCTGCGCGTCCTGGCGCGTCTGCGTGGCCTCATGCTCGACTACGTTCTTCGAGCGCAGATCGCGGCGGGCTTCCAGCTCCTTCAAGTCCTTCTCCTGCGGCTTGAAGCCGCGAACCTCGATGCCGCGAAGGTTCGCTTCCATCCAGACCTCGCGCTGGAAGTCGGGATGCCCGGAAACGCGAATGGTCTTCCAGCCCTTCGCCTCGGCCATCGTCGCCATCGCGTGCGCGACACGTTCATCGTTCGACGCGGACACCATGCGCGGGCCTTTGTCCTTGAAGGCCACGCGCTGCGGCTGATCCTTGAAATGAAACTTCGCGCCAGAGACCCGGAACTGCTGGTGAACCTGCTGCATGAGTTCCACTTGCCGGTTCTTCTCGCGCTCGGTCGATACCTGTTCGGGGTAGGCGGTATCCGCACCCGTGCGCTCGGCGATGCGATTCGCGTCGCCTTGTTCCTGCGCCTTCTCCGACAGGTTTTCAACCTTGATGCGCTTGCCCTCGGCCTGCTGCCCAAGCTGGTTTTGCTCGGCTGCAAGACGCTGCTGACGCTCGGCCTCTCGCATGCGCGCTACGCGGGCTAGTGCCTCGTCCACGTCGATTTCTTCGAGCTTTTCCGGCTCGTGCGTAACGACATTCTTCTCGGTCGGATCGTCCGGTTGCATGCGGTCAAACTCGGCCTGCTTACGATCCTCCTTCTCGGCTATGCGACGGGCGTTTTCCTCGGGAGAAAGCCCGTACTCATTCGCCAACGCCGCGCCTTTCAGCGTGCCCTTTTCGGTGTCAGCTTCACGAATTGCCTTCGCATTTTTTTCGCCGACTGCGTTCTCCAGGTCGATGTCATCAAGACCCTTGAGCTTCGCCACGGTCTTGTTGTCCATCGTGAATGACACGTTGTAGGCGGGCTGGCCGTCCTTCTCGCCGCGTTCGTACTTCACGGCCGTGGCCGGTTTGCCGTCAATCTCGATGATGCCGACAGCAGGGCCGCGCATCGCGGAGTTCAGCTCGGTTGTCACTTGCTTGAGTCCGTCGATTTGCTTCTTCAAGTTCGCATCGACTTCGGGCGCGTTGCCCTTGTTGATTTCAGCCATGTTCGCGCCCCTTAACGTTCGATGCCCTTGTCAGCCTGCTTTGCAGGCTGCGCCTTGGTCGGTGCCGGCTTCGCGGCTTGCTGCGCCGCTTGCTCGCGCGGCTCGAAAGCCTGCTTCGTCACGGCTTCCATGTGCTTCAAGAACGCGGCCCGCTGGTTCGCGTTCTTGATGTTGCCGGCCGCGTATTCCTGTGCCTGGGCAAGCAACGCTTCGGGCTTCATCGTCTCCTTCGCTTCCTTGGCCTTCGGCGCTTGGTCGCGCTGCTGGCCCTGGGCCTGATCGGTCGTCGCTTCCTTCGGCTTGAACGGGTACGCCTTCGCCTTGTCGCCCGTGTAGTGAATCTGGACGTTGAAGCCGTTGAGCTGCTTCTTCGCGTCCAGCATCGCCAGCGTGGAGCCTTGCAGCTCCACCTTGTCCTTCGGATGCACGACCGCGTAGCTGCGATCCTTGCCCACGGCCTGCACGATGAACTTGTCGTTGTTCAGGACAACGGGGCCGTAGTAGCTCCCGTTCTCCTTCGCAGCGGCGATGCCGGCGCGAACTTCCTTGCCGGCGTCGTCTTTCAGCCGGTTGCCGTCAGCGTCTTTCGGGGAAAGTTTGTTGACCGCGTAGTCCCGAACTTCCTTCGGAACTTCCTCGATCTTCATCAGGTAGTCGCCCACCTGGGGGCGCTGCTTCGCGGGTTGCTTGGCCGGTGCGTTGTCGCCGGCAGGGATGGTGCGGTCATTCATGGTGAAGGCTCCTATGGAGTTCAAAAAATGCGACTTGCGGTGAAGTCGCCCTTGGGCTGCGCCCGTTTTGGTAGTTGCCGACGTTCATCGACACATACCAAATTCATGCCTTAACCAGCATTCTTCGTTGAAGGCAGGGGCTTGTCAAGCACGCCTAAATCCAGTAAAGGCGCGCGCGACTCGGTTTCCGGTGCCGGCTCGTCGTCCAGCATCGGCGGTTCTTCCATCGCATCGAGGGCGGCCAGCATGTCCGCCTCGTCCGGCATGCCGTCGTCGCCGGGCATGGCCGCGTCCATCATCGCGGCCAGCTCGTCGTCGCTCGGCAGATCGTCCAGGCCGTCCGGCAAGACAGTTTCATCGTCCGCCGCGTTGTCAACCTCGGCCACCGTCGCCGGCAGCGCCTGGGGCGCTTCCTGGGCGTCCTGGGCGGCGTCCGCGTCTTCGTCCGTGTTCACGTCCACCGCGACGGCGTTCGGCGCTGTATCCGCGTCCAGGGCCGTGTCCAGCACGTTGTCCAGCTCGGCCGCGTCGTCCGCCTCGGCCTGGGCCTGGGCGGCGACATCGACGCCGGCATCCGGTTCGGCATCGAGCGCGGCCAGCTCGTCGTCGCTCGGCCGCTCGCCGATGCCGTCGTCGCCGATTTCCTCGTCGTCGTACTCGTTCACGGCGTCTAGCGCGTCGAAGAATCCGTTCACGAAGTCTTCGACCTGTTCGGGCGCGATGCCTTCGCTACCGTTCGCCACCTTGAGCGCCGACGTGTCCAGGGCCAGCTTGCGAAGGTCGATGCCCTTCTCGACATCGGCCGTCGTCAGCTCGCGGATGCGCGACTGAACGACAGCTTCGTGCAAGTCCAGATCGAGCGACGGCACAGGCGAAGCCAGCTCGCCGGAACCCCACACGTCTTCAAGCTGCTTCTTCGACGGCAGCTTGCGGCCGAGCTTCGCCAGCGTGGGCGACACCGACTTGAGCCGATCCATGAAAGCGTGATCGGCGTAGTAGGCGATCTTCTCGCAGCGAATCGGCTTCGTGTTCTCCAGGCTGATGATTTGCTCGCGCTGGCTCATTTCCTTGAGTTCCTGCGGCAGCATCAAAGCCCGGCGCTGGCCGGCACCCTCGCCGATGGACTCGGAAAGGCTGGTGCCGCCCCGGCCGTTGCTCTTGTTCTTCGAATGAACCGTCATGTAGCCCAGGGCTTCCGAATACTCGTTCGCGTCCCGTTGCTCCCGTGGCGTGTAGAAAATCTGGCACGCATGGTTCGTCACGAAGGTGCGCGCGTTCTCGCGGCCGTAGCCCTTCGGCGGCTCGGCTTCGAGCTGGCCCGGCGACTGGATGATCGTCAGCAGACGCAGGCCATAGCCGGCCATGTAGCTGTTGGCCTTGTCGATGATGCCGATCCGGCCGGGCGCGGTGAACTCGTCGGCCAGGATCAAGCACTGGTATTTCAGCTCGGGCGTGGCGTGCAGAAGCTGGTTCGTGTTCAGGTTCACCAGTTGGGTGTAGAACAGGTTGATGAGCAGCTTCGCCTCGGCCAGCTTGTTGGCCGGAATGCCCAGGTAGATCGATATGCGCCGCTTGCGCACGTCGCGCAGGTCGAAGTCATTCGCCGACGTAGCCGCGTCCACGATAGGGCTGGCCCACATCGTCAGCGGCACGTTGAACGTCGCCATGATGGACGACAGCGTGTTGTCCGACGTGGACGTGAAGCGGTTGATGGCATCAACGCATTCACTCGACAGCGGCGGCAAGCCTTCGCCGTCCCACTCGGTCAACGGCACGAGCGTCTTCGTAATCTCGCCCGTTTCCTCGTCCACTTCCTCAACCTCGCGGTAGTTCCGCTGGTTGATGATGCCTTGCAAGTGATCCTTGATCGGCTGGCCCTTGCCCGACGACTGGCGCAGCAGCTCGCCGATGGTTCGCGGCAGCGTGGGCGTCTCGCACAGGTACAGCGTCAGGCCCAGGAACAGGTTGCGCGCCGCATCATCGAAAAACGCATCGCGGCCTTCGCCCGGATAGAGCGAGTAGCCAATCGCCAGGATGTCCGTCACCCGCATGCGCGGGTCGTCGCTGATGTACCCCAGGGGGTTGTAGCGGTGCGTCTTGCCGTTCAGCGGGTTGCCCTCGGCGTCCTCGGCAATCGAGAACGGGTTGAACAGATAGACCTCTTGCCCCCACTTCCTGCGGAACTTGGACGTGATGAGGAAGTTTTCCAGCTTCACGTCCATTGCCACGACCGACTCGGCCCAATTGAGCAGGTTCGGGATGACGATGCCGACACCCTTACCCGAGCGAGTCGGCGCAGCCAGCAGCACGAATTGCATACCGGCGAACATCAGGAAGCGGTTCTTCCACTTCCCGATGATGATGCCGGTCTTGTCGAACAGCCCGGCCTTGGCAATCTCCGGCGTCTTGGCGAAGCGGGCTTCGCCGTGCAGCGTCCGCACGTCGCGCAGCGCCGCAATCGTCAGCACGATGGGCACGCCGTAGCCCACGGCCGCCGCCACGATCATGGACACCGTGAGGCGCTTCGCCACGACCGGATCGTTTTGGTAGAACTGCCAGTACGTCCACCACGTTGAAAAGTCGGTCTTGCCGAACGGGTTCGCCTTGCTGAACAGGAAGAAGACGAACCCCGACAGCCACACGATGCCCACCGTCGCGGCGATGAACACGGCCAACCCGAACAGCCACTTCACCCACTTAGGCATTTCCATATCAATCCCCTTTGGTGACAGGCCGACGACCTGGCCAGCTCGCCGGCGTCACCATCCAGAAAAACAAAATGGTGACGAACAGATCCACCAGGTTGGATGCGTTCGTCACCACCGCAGCGGCCTTGCCGCCTTTCCCCACCCCGGCCAAGGGCCGGAGGGGGCGGCGTGCATGATTGGCGACAGGCGCAGTTCCTCGATCGCGCGGGCCTGTCACCATCGCCCTACGCATCGGCCGGAGCCGGTGCGCGTTTCAGCTTCGGCTCGTACCACAGCTCGGTGATGTGGCGGCCGAAGTCGCCGTACACGTCGTTATGCACATGCACCACGACATCCACCACCATGTAGAGCAGGCGGCGGATGACCGCATAGGGAAGCGTCCGGCCCTGGCGGTTCTGGAGCACCATCAAGCCCAGGCGCTCGAACGTGAGTTCGGCGGAACCGGCGTGGCAGCTCGTGATGCTGCCGCCGTGGCCCGAGGCGGCCACGTTGATGAAGTCGAACGTCTCGCCGCTGCGCAACTCGGCCAGCAGGATGCGAGTCGGCTTCATGCGCAAGCAGCTCTTGAGCAGCGCCGCAGCCGTCACGGGCGCGTTTTCTTCTTCCTTCGCCTCGGACGGGTAGAACAGATGGACGTGGTTCGGATGGTTCGGCAAGAACAGCTCGGGCACGTCTTCAATCGTGATGATGCGTTGATCCTGGGGAATCTCCTGCATCAGCGCCTTCATGAAGGTGGTCTTGCCCGAGCCGGTTTCGCCGGCCACCACGATGACCTTTTCGAGCTGGACGGCCCGACGCAGGAAGCCGACGTAATCGTGTTTTTCCTTGAGCTGCAAAAGCTCCAGCTCGTCGGGACTCAGGTCGGCGCTGATCGGCCGAATGTGGGCGAAGAAGTCTTGCTTCGCGTAGTCGTCCAGCGTGCGAACCGTGAAGGACGGCTTTCGGATCGTGACCGAAATCGTTCCTTGCTCGCACGCGGGCGGCATCACGATTTGCACGCGCTCGCCTTGCGGAAGGATGGCCGAGAGGATCGGCCGCACGTCCGACACGTCGTTAGACGAAAACTTGGCGACGGCCGTCGCCAGCGAACGCAGATGCTCGTAAGTGAGAGCCGGCGCTTCGTGCCGTTCCCACTTGCAAGCTCTTTCGCACCACACTTCACCCGGCCGGTTTACGCAGACTTCCGTGATGGCCGGATCGCCCATCCAGGTGGCGAGCGGTTGAAGGTGGAAATCGACCGAAGTCGCGCGGTTCAGCGAGGCCGCGAGGTATTCACTGGTTGGTTGCTGCGACATCGTACACGCTCGAAAAGTCCAGATCGCGGGCGATATAGACACCGACTTGCTCGCCCTGATTCTTGTAGAGGGTTGGCGGAATGTTGATGGTGTTCTTCAACGCTTCCGCCGCCATGTTTTGGGTGGCCTCGCCCGTGCTGCTGAAATTGATTTGGCCGCTGTTGTTGCCCGTGCCCTGGGTGGCATAGCGTGCAACGTCATCGACCAGACTCAGCATCAGCGCGCCGCCGAACCGCTGCCAGAAGTGGTTATCAATGTAGCCCGGCAGGCCCGCGCCGCCGAGCGGATCGGTGCCTGGGGAATCCAGGTTGATGACCACGCCGTTCGGCGTCTTGATGCGCGACCACAGCACGAAGATGCGGGCCATGCCCTGCCGCATGTTCGATTGGTACTCGCCCGAAATGGTCGAGCCGCGTTCGACCAGCAGCACCTTGCCGTTGTCGCTGTAGATGTTGCGCGTCACGACGCAGGCCGTCATGCCCGGCACCGTGCTATCGAGCTTCGTTTGCAGGGCGCAGTCGATGAAGCTGCCTTTCGCCAGGATGAAGTTGCGATTGCCCAGGTGCCCGGCCTTGCGCGACGGCGTGCGCGTCGAAGACAGCAGAGCCGAGAGGCCGCCACCTTCGGGCGGCGGTGCCGCGCGGCCCGGCTGGCCGCCCGCGTCCGCGCCCGTGTCGCCCTTCTGCGCGACAGCCATGAGGCCCGAGCCGGACTTGTCCAGCGACGGCGCGGGCCGTTGCTGGCCGCTGCCGCCCGCATCGCCCGGCAGAGGCGGTGCGCTCGCCTGCCCTGCCCCACTCGGGGCAGGAACGACAGGCACCGGAGCCGCAGGGGCCGGCGCAGCTCCAGGCAACGCGGGCGGATCGGTGAAGGTGCGCGCCGGCACGGCGCTGGTGACTTGCATCGCCTTGGCTTGCTGCGCGTCCGCCTCGCGGTCGGCGCGCTGCTTGTGCTTCCAGTAGGCCGCACCGCCGCCCAGGCCGACGACCAGGAGCAGCACCACGACGATGAGGCCACGCTTCGCGGTCGATGGCCCGTGATCGTTCACGCTCGGCATGCCGCGCTCGCCGTCGAACGTCTCCAGCTCGGCCTGCTGATTGGTTTGGTTGCTCATTCTTCATCCCCTCCAACGATTACGCGCTTCACGCCGGGAACCGTCGTGCCATCAGTGGGCGGCAAGCCGTCCACGTCGTACTTGTCGTTGTAAACGCCAACGACAGCGTTCCCGAGGCGCAAGACCAGCTCGCGGGCCACGCGATGGACGACCAGCACATCCTTGTCCACATGCGTGTTCACGAGGCTTTCCGACTTGTCGGCGGCCACGATGAACACGGCCGGGAAATCCCGGTTGTTCGGGAATTTCAGGTAGGTGAAACGGCCGTCGTCGTAGGCCATCGTCGGCGCGATGCCATCAGAGGCATCGCCGACCTGCATCGAGTAGGCCCAATTGCGCGGCGCGGGCTTCTCATCGAGCTTCGCTTGCGCCTTGGCCTTGTCGGCCGCCCTCGCCCGCGCTGCCGCTTCGTCCTCGGGGTACTTGAACTCGACGCGATAGGCCACGCGCTGGTTCTGCGGTGCCTTGCCGCTGTTGCCGCCACCCGGCAGCAGCTTCAAGTCGAAGTCGTACATGCGGCGGTTAGTCGTCACCATCAGGTTGGTGTCCCACTTCCCCGCCTCGGGGGCCATCACGATGGCTTCCTGGCCGCTGCCGGTCTTGATCGACTTCGGCTTGACGTACAGGATGTTGCGCCGGTCGGAGAACTCCCATCCCTGGGTGAAGCCGGACGCAACATCAAGGATTTCTTCGTCGGCGGCGAAGACGATGCGGGCACCAAGGCCCGGCAAGGCGCGGACGATGACGACATCGCCCGCGTTGTAGTTGACGTACTGGATGCGGCCGTCGTAGCGCGACCCCACCGGCACATCGGCCGCCTGCGCGGCCATGGCCGCGCCGAGTGCCAGCAGCACGGCGAATGCGATCTTCTTCATTGTGCGACTCCCATTTCAGGATCGACGCGGTAGCTCAGTACCTGGAAGCCGAAGGGGTTCACCAGTCGGGCGCTTTCGCGGATCAGCGACGGGTTGCGGTACTCGTAGGCGACCGTCGCCACCCATTTGGTGACGCTGCCCGGCGAGTTGGGATCATCGACGCGCTTCGTCGTCTTGATGAACCGCACGGTGCCGATGCCCTTGCCATTCGGCACCACGCTGACAATCTCGACCGTCACGCGCACCGAACTGCTGTACTTCTTATCGAGGGCGTCTTTGCCCTCGAACAGCGCGGCGTATTCCTGGCCCACGCGAGCCGAGGACAGCAGGCCCACGGTGTCGTAGTCCTTCTGGAGCGTGTACCAGTCATAGGTTTCATGGGAGCGGACGTATTGGGCCAGCCAATACTTGTCCATGACCTCATCGAAGCGAACGCCCTTCGTGTCCATCGCCGTCACGATGTCCGGGACGCCCGTCGTGTTGTCCACGCGGATGACGTAGGGCGTGTTTTCCTTGAGCGGCAGCATCAAAGCGATGGCGACGACCAGCAGCACCGCGCACACCACGGCGAACGTCGCAATCGTCCAGGCGCGGCGCTCCGACTTCTCGACCAGGAGCACGCGCGATGCCTCCCAATTCAAAGCCGCCTCGTGCAGCTTCTCACCCTTGCTCTTTTCCGGCTCCGCATTCGGTGCCGGTTCAGTCGCGCGGTTCTTGCGTCCGAACATGATTACTCCCCTTCTCGTTGATTGACCGGAGCCGCTGCGGGCGGCACCTGCTTGTTGATCTGAACTCGCGGCTTGCCTTCGAGCGAAGGCACGACCGGAGGACGCGCGTTCGTGGCGCAGCCCGCGAGGGCGGCGGCGAACAGAAGAACGACAGATACCCGTTTCATGTTGGTGTCCCTAAGTGAAATGAATCGGCACGCCAGAATATACCATATTCACAACCAAAGTGCCCTATTTTGGTTGCGCGAAGACGAAAAAAAGCCGCCCTGTTTCGGTGAAAACAGGGCGGCCGTTGGTGGCCGCCGTGGCCTCTTACTGCTTCACCGAGCCGCCCGAGGCGCGGCCCCAGTTCTTGCCCATGTTCTGCATCACATGCTGGCGATAGGCCGGGTTCCACATCGTGTTGCCGGCCACCAGATGATTGGCCCGGCGAGCCGTGACCATCATCCCGGACTGCATATCGCGGCGCGTCGTCATCGGGTTCAGCATGTTGCCGACGCCCTTCGCGCCGCGCAGGCCGCCCGTGACGGGCATCGCCAAGTGACGGATGCCCATCGCCGCCATCGAGACGCCACCGGCAAGGCCCGAGGCTATGCCGCCTGCCTGCAAGATGATCCAGACCAGGACACCCGTCAGCGCGCCGATTTGCAGCGCCGCGAACATCGGGTTCGAGTCGCCGCTACCGGAGAAGTCCGCACCCGCGATGAAGGCGTCGTATGCCCGCATGGCAAACGTCATGATGATTGCCATGATGACGATGGTCAGGATGTAGTTCATCGCCTGCCCAAACCAGGAGTCGAAGAACTTCGCCGTGGCCGGGAACATCAAGGCCAGGATGAACAGCGGCCCCAGGGCGAACACAATCGCCAGCGAGAACTTGGCGACGATGACCACCGCGCCGCCGAGCATCGACACCAGGACGGTGCCGAGCGCCACGACCACGCCGGCAATGGCCCACCCGAGCACAGCGCCGAAGTTCCAGCCGGCCTCGTCGGCCTTCTGGAAGCACTGCGCTACGATTTCCAGCCCTTTGCCGAGGGACTGGTCGAGCACCTGATAGATGTTCGCGGCGGGCGGCCCGCCCGACGTGTTCATCGCGTCAGCCAAGCCCGTTTCCAGGCCGTTCAGCGCGCCCATCACCCCGTTGGCGTATCCGTCCACCGTGAGCGCGAAGGCCGCGATGATGACGATCTTCACGCACTGCTTGACGAACGTCCAAAACGGCGACTCAATCGCGCCCGTGCTGATGGCGTAGCCGGTCAGCACGATGTAGAGCGTCACGCCAGTGATGGCGATCATTTGCAGCGCGTACATCAAGTTCGTGGCGGCCGGTGTCACGAACGCATTGGTCGCGTTCTGCACTGTCTCGCCGATGAACTGAAAAACCATCGGGTCCATAAGTCACCGTCCTATTTGTTGTTGCCCTCGGTCTTGGCCGGAGCGGCCGAAGACGGAGCGGAAAGAGGCGCTACCTTGATCGCCCCGCCGCGTGCGCTCCAGGTCGAAGACGAATCGGCGCGGCTGGCGTTGACGCAGTTGGGCGTTGCAGCCAGCTCGCCGGGGTTCGACTTGCACTTGGCGAGCTGCGCTTCGCGCTCGGCCTTGTGCTCCTTGAACCACTCGACCGTCTGCACGACCTCCTGCGGCTTGTCTTCCTTGCAGCCGGCCAGGGCCAGGGCCGCGACTGCTGCAAGCATCATCACTACGTTTTTTTTCATCGGTTACTCTCCTATCGTTGGTGACGGGGCCGAGCTGGCCAGGTCGAACAGTTGTCACCAAAGGATGGTGACGCAAGACGCCGGCGAGATCCTCGCCGGCGTCACCATTGCCATTACGGCGTGCCGAACGTGATCGGCGTCGCCTGAATGCCCTTGCGGGCCGCCCAGGTGCGGGCCTGCAATTCACGCTGCTGCTGCTGCTGAATCTTGTCCTCGGCCTGGGCCACCATCGCGTAGAGCTGGAGCTTCGTTTGCTCGTTCTGGATCATCGCCTGTTCGGCGGCGATCCGGCCTTGCAGCTCGGCGATGGCCTTCGGATCGGGCGTGTCGTTGATCTTCGCCATGAGGCTGTCAATCTGGTTGAGCCGCGACTTCGCCTTGTCGTAGGCGTCCAGGGCGAAAGCCTGATCCTGCGCCGACTTCACGGCCCGCGCTTCGCACAGCTTCTTCTGGTCGCTGACCGTGATGTGCGCGCACGAGTCGAAAATCTTCGACTGCGAGTAGATCGAGGACGCCCGGCCGCTCAGGCCGGCATAGCCGCCCGACTTCACCGAGTCATAGACGCCCTGCCAGTCGCTCGGCAGGTACTCGCGCAACGCCGGGTTGTTCAGGATGTTGCCCAGGCCACGCGAACCAGTCAGCGACTCGTACTGCTGCTTCATCTGGTTGATTTGGCTGGTCATCTGGTCGTACTGCATCTTCCACTTGGCGATGGTTTCGATCTGCGCCGAAACCTGCTGCGCGATGGAAGCGCCATCCGTCACCGGGATTTGCGCGCTGGCCGCGCCCGCCATCGTGATGGCGAGCGCAGCGACAAGAGCCTTCATCTTCATGATTTCACCTTTCTTGCTGCTTTGAGGACGCCACCCGTGCCTTGCGGCGCTGGTGGAACACGGGAACCCACACTTCCGGGTCATCGCCGACTTCGGCGAGGATTTCATCGAGCAGTTCGACGTTATCGGAGCTGCCCGACAAAATGGCGAGTTCATCGCCGAAGCCAATAACCGTGTTCCCGTCAGCGTCCTTAACGTCGCTCAGATCGAAGCGGCCGATCATCGACTGATGGCCTTGCTTCACCAGGAACATGCGGCTTTCTTCACCCATCGTCTTGATGATTTCAAACTCCGATGGCGTGCATTTGAAGCCCTCGGTGTATTCGGTGAAGTCCGCCTTCGGGTTAGGCAGGTAGATTTCCGTCGCCACCTGTTGCACCAGTGACGCGGCAATCTTCGACTTCAACATGCTGCTAGGCATTTGCGTAGCGAACACGCCGAGGCCGTTTTGCTTGCGGATGGTCAATTGCTTATCGCCCGCGAAGTCCGCGAACGCCTCGGCATCGACCCACTTCCAAGCCTCGTCCATGAAATAGACGAAGCGGCGGCCGTCGATGACCGAATCCATGCGATGCAGCAGGTACATGGAAATCGGCGTCCGCACGTCGGCGTTGTCCAGGAAGTGCGTGCCGTCGAAGCCGTAGTTCGCATGCGTGGTGAAGTCGATGAGGTCGGTCGCGTTGTCCAGCACCCACCAGAACGGGCCACGCTTGCCGTGGCCGTCATCGACGCACCAACGAGCGAGGCGCTTCGCCACGCTGTTTTCGCGGTCTTCCTTGTCGGTGCCCTCGGTGATGTTCTGCAACACCACCGACAGCCGGCGAATCTCCTTCGGCATCTTCATGACGGTTCGCACCGCATGGCTGATGCGCGCATCGTCCGCCGTGGTGACGCGCTCGCCACCGGCCGACACCAGGACGCGAATCAGCTTCTCCAGGAACAGCATGTTCGTCTCGGTCGCTTCCATCTGGAACGGATTGAAGCCGGTCGGCTGGCCGTTCCTGACGGCCAGATACTTGCCGCCGATGGCGCGAATCAGCAGCTCCGCGCCGCGATCCTTGTCGAAGAACACCGTCGTGAACCCGACCGGCGAGCGCGGCTTGTACTTCTGCGACTGGCACAGAAGCATGTTCAGCAGCACCGTCTTACCCGCACCGGACTGGCCGATGACGCGGGTATTGCCGAGCACCTTCTTATCGAAGGCGTCTTCGTCGCCCTTCGAGTAGTGGAAGTTGAAATACAGCGGCTGGCCCGAGGGCGTCTTGAACAGCGTGACGGCCTGCCCCCACGGGTTGCCGTCGCGCTTGCCAGCGCGGAAGTTGTGGAAGCTGCACAGGCCCGCAAAGTTCTTGCTGGTCAGGCCGGCCACGCGCGGCCGGTACGACCAATTGCAGGGCAATTGCGCGTAGAAAGCCGAGTCGGTCGCCGTGGCGATCAAGGCGGACAGAAAACCCCTGTCCTGAATGATCGTCATCGCCGACGTGGTGTTGCGGCGCACCTTCTCGACCGTCTCGCCGAACACCAACAGCGAGTAGTGGTACTCGCCCATGACGAACTGACCTTGAATCAGCTCGTCAATGGCCTGCGACATTTCCGCGATTTGCGTCGCGCTGCCATCCTCGGCGTTCATCAACTGGCGTTGCTGCCGCTCCAGGAAGTCCTTGCCGTCGCGCTTGCTCATGAAGCTGAACGACTGCGTGATGACGTACTCGTAATCCTCGTACAGCAGGCCGTTCAAGATGCCCGGCTCGGTGTGCGCCGAGTAGTCCTTGAAGTCGATGCCCATCGCGTAGCGCGTCTTCGTCGGCGAGCGGATTTCGATAGTCTCCGCGCCCACGAACACCCAGGCCGTGCCCAGGTAGGCGTTCAGTGGCCCGGCCGGCACGCGCACCTTCTGCCACTCGCCGGACACCAGGAAGTTCAAGAACTCCAGCGCCTGCGAGCACACGATGCCGTTCTCGTCCTCGTAGGTGCGCAGTTCCTCGATGCCCGTCTTCTCGTCGGTGCCGTAGCGCCGCATGCTGGCCTCGACCTGATAGGCGATGTCATCCAGCTTGCGGATGGCCGCCTTCTGATCCTTGAGGATTTCATCGACGGTGCGGCGAGCCGACTTCGCCATCGCCTTGCCGATCCGCGAGGGATTCGGCCGGTAGATGACCGTCAGATACAGCTCGTTTGCCATCATTCGATAGCCCACGAAGCTGTCGTAATACTTGCGATCCAGCTCGCGGCAAAAATCGTTGTCGTACACGCCCTTGAGCCTGTCCGACGTGCGGCGGCGGACGTTGTGCGTCCACAGCGCCACGTTGCTGGTAGCGATGGAGCGAAGCAGCGTATTGAGCTGTTCCTTGCGCCGCAGAATCTCGTCCGGCTCTGCCGTCTCGAAGCTGATGCCGGCCACGCGCCACACGCGCAGGAAGTCGCCCTGCGTCGTGACGATGGTGTTGGGCGACACATGGCTGCTGTACGGAATGAAGGGCGCAACCGCCCTTTCATTGTTCACTTGGTCAAAGTATTTAGGTTTTGGCAGGGCAGACATAAGTCCCTCTCACTTGCGTTTCGTGAAGGCAATCGGGCTGTAGGCCGATGCCTTCCAGAAGCGCCCGTTCTTGTTGCGGTTGATGACCCGGAACACGAATTTCAGGCCCAAGAGCCTGAATTGCTGATCGTCCGATTTGGCGATGATCCGCATCGTTATCACGATGGGAATCAGCGTGAAGGCGAACAGGATCGTCGTCCACACGCTGATGAGAACCACCACCCCGCCGACCACTGCGAGCGGCACCAACGGGACGCCGAACAGCATGGCCGGCCGGGTGCAACCCTTGAACAGCGGATCGCGCGGATCGAAGTCATCCATTGGTGCCGACATCGCGTGACCTCCCGCTTACGACAGGAGGTAGCGGGCCAGCTCGGCCGCGCCGCCGATGAGCAGACCACCGGCCAGAATCTTGCCGACCTCGGCGATGTCGGCATGCTTGAACAGGAACTTGTAGCCCGCCCACATGATGGCGATGGTCACGGTCGTGATGGACACGCCGCGCAGCACGGCCAGCACGTTGTCCATGAAGGTGTTCACCTTGTCCAGCCCGCCAGTCTGCGCGAGCGCCGGCTCGGCCGCGAACAGCGCGGCCATCACCAGGAAGCCGAGCATCACGGCCATGCGGTTGTTGGAAGTGGTAGCAGTCGTCATTTCATTTGCTCCTGAAGTGAAAGAAAAAGGTAGCCGGTAGGCCGGCCGGCAAGCCGGTTGAAAAGCATCCAATCTAGTCCATGCTGCAATGTTCCCCCCGTTATCCATGCCTGCCGGATTATACAACAGGCCGCGCCAAAATAGTATATTTTGGCGAGCGTTTTTCTACTTTTTTGGCGTCTTGAGAACAAGCCGCGTAGGTGCCGCCGCGCGCTTCACCGTCGCCTTGGCTGCGGGCTTCGCGCCCTTCGCCTGCTTCGGTACAGGCTTGCCGGCCTGATCGTCCATGATGACCTTGCAGCCGTCTTTGAAGCCGCTGCAACCCCACCAGTAGCCGTACTGGCCCTTGCGGCGATACATCGGCTTGCCGCACGACGGGCAAGGGGCCGTCTTGATCGCCACCGGCTGGCCCTTCTCGTCGTCCAGGAAGGTCTTGCACTCGTCGTTCGTGCAGAACCACGCGAACGCGCCCTTGATGGGCTTGCCGCTTTCCTTGTCCTTCTTCTGGAAGCGCCGCAGCGGCGAGCTGCATTTCGGGCACGGGTGAACCTTCGGTTCCACCGGCCGCCCCTTGTCGTCGTCCATGAACGTCTTGCAGTCGTCGGTCGGGCAGAACCACCCCAGGCCGCCCGCCTTCTTCTTGTACCGCCGCAGGGGCGTGGAGCACTTCGGGCACGGGTGTTCCTTGCGTTCCACCGGCTTGCCGTCCACGTCGTCCAGGAAGGTCTTGCACTCGTCGTTCGTGCAGTACCAGATCGGCAGCTTGCCGGGCTTCTGGTACTTGCGCAGCCCGGCGCTGCACTTCGGGCACGCGAAGCGCGGCTTGAAGTCGCCGCCCTGGGCGATGGCGTCTAGCTCGGCCTTCAACTGATCGTAGGCCGGGGCCACCACGTCCAGGTACTCGCGCTCGCCTTCGGCGATGCGGTCAAGCTGCGATTCCAGCTCGCGCGTGAAAGCCAGCTCCATGAACTCGAAGCCGGCCTTCACCAGATGTTCCACCAGGATGGTGCCCGTCTCGGTCGGCACCAGATAACGCTTGTCTTCGACAAGGTAGCCGCGCGCCATGATGTTGCCCATGATCGCGGGATAGGTCGCCGGGCGGCCGATGCCTTCGTCTTCCAGCTTCTTGATGAGGCTCGCTTTCGTGAAGCGCGGCGGTGCCTTCGTCACCTTGCGCAGCAGCTCGCCGCTGTCGGCCTGCTTCGCGCTGCCGACATCGAGCACCGGCACCTTGCCGGCGCTGTCCTCGGCCTCGTCGTCCGTCTTGTCTTCCACCGCGTCCTTCGCCGTCAGCACTCGCCATCCCTGTTCAATCAGGGTACGGCCCTTGGCCTTGAACTGGAACGGCTTCGCGCCATCGGTCGCTTCCAAGGTGACGCTGTTCACCTTGTAGCGGGCATCGGCCAGTTGCGAGGCAACCGTCCGCTTCCAGATGAGCGCATAGAGCTTGCGCTGATGCTCGTCCTCGCCGGCTTCCAGCACGTCGATATGGGCCGGCCTGATGGCCTCGTGCGCTTCCTGCGCACCCGCCTTCGTCTTGAACTTGCGCGGTGCGTCCGGCAGCTTCCAGCCCTGCCCTTCGGCGTAGGCGCGCACCTCGGCGATGGCCTCGTCGCTGATGTTCACGCTGTCGGTGCGGATGTAGGTGATCGCGCCTTGCTCGAACAGCTTTTGCGCGTCCTTCGCCGTCAGCTCGGGATCGCGCTTTAGCGTGACACTCGCGGCTTGCAGCATGAGCGAGGTCGAGAAGCACGACGGCGGCGCTTCGCGTGCCGTGTCGGTGCCGGAGTCCAGCACCTTGAACTGGCGGCAGCCTGCGGCCTGCTTTGCCAGGGCTTCATCGAGGACATAGGGCACGTCCTCGGTGATGAATGGCTTCGTGTCCCACTCCGCTTTCCACACGCCGCCGTCGAACTTCACCACAGCGCCGAAGTGGTTCGTCTTCTTGAACGCCACGATGCGGCGCTCCAGGTCAACGACCAGCCGCACGGCCACGCTTTGCACGCGGCCAGCCGACAGGTTTTGCCCGAGCATGTTCGACAGCAGCGGCGACACCAGATAGCCGACGATGCGATCCAGTGCCCGCCGCGCTTCCTGGGCCTGCACAAGATCGGCGTCGATCTTGCGCGCCTGCGAAAGCGCGGCCCGAATCGCCTTCTCGGTGATTTCATCGAACGTCACCCGTTCGTAGTCGCCTTCGTCCAGGCCGAGGGCGTCTTTCAGGTGCCACGCGATGGCCTCGCCTTCGCGGTCGGGATCGGTCGCCAGAAAGATCATGTCCGCCCTGCCCGACAGGGCGCGAATGCGGGCGACTCGTTCCTCGCCGCCTGGGAACGTCCGGCCCTGCACCTGGGCCGGAGGGATGTATTCGTACTGCAAGGCGAAGTCGGGCGCTTCCAGGCCGATGTCGTGCTTCGGCAGGTCGCGGACATGGCCCACGCTAGCGACGACCTTCCAGCCGTCGCCGAGGATGGATTCGATTTTCTTCACCTTGTTGGGGCTTTCCACAACCATGAGCTTCATCGTGTGCCCCCTCAGAAGACGATGGCCGAGCGCGCCGGCTGCGCCGGTTGCTCGCCCTGGCTGGCCTTCGCGTCATCCTTGGCGACAGGCAGATCCGCCGCGGCGGATGCGCCTGTCACCACGGGCTTGAGCTGCGCGGGCGCTTCGCTCGCCCGGCGCAGCAGCACCGGGGCATGGTCGGCCGGTGGCCCATCGCTCGCGCCCTGGGCCGTCACCTTCACCGGGCCGGAGCCGGCCGCCGTCACGCGCTGCGGGCGCGCTGCGCCCGGCGCGATCGACGGAACGACCGGGATCGGCTTCGCCTCGACGTTGGCTTGCGCCAAGACCTTTTGCACATACGACGGCTCGCCGGCCTTGTCAGGCCGGAAGCCGCGCGTGAAGTTGCCCGAGTAGTAGCAGGAGAAGGCCGAATGCAGCGCCCGTTGCCGGTCGCCTTCGGTGCGGGGCAAGGCCCGCATGTAGCAGTCTTCGAGAATCTTCGAGCCGACGCGGACGTTCGCGCACGGCTCGAAGGCTTCTTCGTAGGTGAGGGAGTATTTCGGCAGGTTGTAGCGGTTGACCTGGGCAACCCCTACCGAGAAGTTCCAGCCATCGGCTTCGAGCGCCTTGGCCGTCGCAACAGCTTCCGCTTGCGACTTAGGTTGACGTTGGAGCCTTCCGCCCACCACGCCGATGGCGTAGGGGTTGAAGCTCGATTCGACTTGCACGACGGCCGCCATCGTCTGCGGGGCCACCGTAGGGGCGCATTGCTGCGCCAAGACCATGAAATCCAGCATGTAACCGACTCCCTTTAGCGAGGAAACGGCTACCAATATACCATATTTTGGTCAGTGTTCACCCCCTTTTTTGGTCTTGCGCGCGGTGCGTGCCGGCTTCGCCTTCGAGCTTTGCGCCGGCTTGGCCGACTTCGGTCGCGGCGGCAGTTCCTGGTTGCGGAACAGCTCGAAGCTATCGGTCGGATAAGCCTCGCGCAGATGATCGTTCATACGTTTCAAGTCCTTGAAAACCTTCGGCATGTTTCGGTCACGTCGGGTTGTCAAGTACCACTCTTTTCCCTCAGCCCACTTCAAGAGAACGACGACATAGAAGCCGACAGGCGTTTCCATCACCTTGAGCTTGTCAAGGGTCTTTTGCAGCACCGCCAGCTCTAGATCGCCCTCCAGAATGCTGTTCTCGGGACTACATGGAGGTAGTTTCATGTTCGTCCTGTATTCGTCAGGGTCGGTCATAGTCAAAAACGACTCACATTGTATCGCCAAAACACTATATTTTGGTAGCTGTTTCGGCTGATTACGGCTTAAAAAATGCTCCCTGCCCATGCTCGCCCGGCTACGCCGGGACGGGCTTTCGTGCTCCGCATCGAGCCTGCGGCCACGGCCTTGTCTCGCCCCATTCGGGCGTCAATCCCTCTCGGCAGCGCCTCCGGCGCTGGACGGCCCAACTGGTGACAACTGGCATCACCAGGTGAGCGTCCACAGTCGCCAAATTGTAGCAAGTTGGCGACAGTTTGAGTAGCGAAGACCCGTTCGCGTCACCAATCATTGCCTGCCTTTACATAGGGACAACCCTCGTTCGACAGGCTGCACCGGCATGGTGCCGCGCCCAGGCGTCGAAGACGCCCTTTCCCCCACCCTGCCCAGGGCAGGAGGGGGGCGGTGTGTAGGCCCGCGCAGCGGGCAACCAGTCCATGCACACCGCGACACGTCGCCGTGCTGCACACAAGCCCGCAGACTGCCGCCACGTCGGCAGACTGCTCGCAGCCGGGCCGGCTGGTCATGCACGCTGCCCCCGCCGTTGGCGGTGGAGAAAGGCGGCTTTGCCGCTACGCAGCCGGCGCGGCCGTCTGGTTGTGCCGCCTGCGGCGGCCGTAGGGCGCTCGCGTTCCGCGCCCGCCCTTGGTGGCATGTCGTCATCGTCCGGTGGCGTTGCTCCACTGCGCACCTTTCGCCTGCCCTAGACGGTAGTCCAGCCATGCCGTCGCTCCAAGGGCCGGGCAAGCCCTGAAATCCTCACCCGTTCGCACTCGCTGCGCTCGCTTGCGCTGCGGCTTCCGGTTTCTCCCTTTCCGCGCCGTCCTGTCCGGCCCACCTACGGGCAATCACGGCGAAAGGCACTCAGCGGAGCAAGGTTCAACACCACAGGAGAAATGCGACATGACTCACCAACAAGTTCAGTTTGAAAAGCCGGCTCAAGCATCTAGCAGAGCAGAGGTTGAACAGCAGAAAACCGCCCTGTTTCACATCGAAGTCGTGAACACGAAGACGGGCCGCCGCGAGCGTCAGACAGCCTACCCGATGACCGAGAAGGAATGCAGCGTGATGGTCAGCAAGATGACCGCCTACCCCTGGCGCACGGTCGAGCTGGTGCCGGCCGAAGCGCCGACCTTCGAGGGCGAGCAGCGCGAAGCCGCATTCAAGACCGTTTGGCGTGACACGCATCGGGACTACCGGGGCCGGCTGGCCGACGGCTCGCTGTCCCTGATGAGCTGGGCGAAGTTCGGCGGCGGACTGGTGACGGCCGCGAGCATCACCGACGCCGAGCTGGCCGAGCGACTGGAAGACGCGAAGCGCCGCGCACGCTGATTTTGTCTTGCACTGGAGAGCCAACACCATGACCCGCACCGAATACCGCCAAGCCCGCCGACTGATCCGCGACAACGGCCGCGCCGCCATCAAGTGGATGGCCCCGCACGTCGCCGACGCGATGGACGTTCTCACCTTCGGCCAGGGCAAAGACCTCCTCGCCGAGCGCGCGGACATCGTGGCCTATTGCCGCCGCGAGGGCATCGCCTGCAACTCCCGCCAAACCGCCTAACAGCACGACCAGGAGCGCACACCATGAACGAACTTTTCCAGGCGGCCGACGTGATCCACACGCACACCCGCGCGCAGCTCATCGAGGACGGCGACCTGATCGACGTGAGCGAGACGGCCCGCGAGGCCGGCTTTACGGTGCCCGTCGCCATCACCCGCGCGGCCTGGGCCGATTGCGTCGAATGGACGGCCGAAACCGACAAGCGAAAGGCAACGATCCAGGACGAAGCCGGCCGCCTTTGGGACGTGGTTTACATGGCCCGACTGGCCGCCCGCGTGCGTGGCGATCAACCCCGCCGCGTGTTCGAGCTGTACCGCGTGCCGGTGCAGGGCCGAGGCATCCGACCGCGCCGCGTGGCGCTGGCGATGCACATCGGCCCCGGCGATGCCGGCGAGCCGGTTATCACCATCGGCCTGCCGAACGAAGACTAAGCCCGCAGGGTGCCCGCCGAGGGCACCCACAACCCAACACGACCAGGAGCGCACGACATGGCCCGATTCATCCCCGAGAACGCCGAAACCCGCGAATTTCCCGCCGCCGCCGTGGTGGCCTACTGCTACGAGAGCAAGCGCGGCCCCGCGCTGCTGGCCTACAAGGGCCGCCAGTCGAAGCCGGCGCGCTTCCTGGCCTTCGGCAGCGCCGAGGCCCGCGACCGCTCGCTGGCGTCGTTCGTGGAGTACGAGGAAGGCATCGAGACGCGCAAGCGCGAGCGGCAGCAAGCCGGCCACGGGCTGGCCGTGGGCGACATCGTTTATTCCGTGTGGGGCTACGAACAGACGAACGTCACGTTCTACGAAGTGGTGCGCGTGCCGTCCGGCCGCTCGGCGACGGTGCGCGAGCTGGAAGCCGACCGTATCGAGAACGCGCCGGGCAGCATGACCGGCAAGAGCACGCCGAAGCCCGGCCAGTACGTCCAGGGCGCGAAGGAAAAGACCCGCCGCGCGACCGGCTGGCACACCCTGGGCGAGCTGTCGAAGTGGGACGGCACGCCGCGCCCCGTGACGTGGTACGCCTGACCGCGACATGGTGACGGCCGCAGCTCCTGGCCAGCTCGGCCGCGTCACCAAGACGAGGCAAAAAAATTTTGCCCTTTCGTTCCACGTTTCCCCCTTTTTATTTGCCAATATGGTATAGTTTGGACACCGAGAACGGTTAAACGTGATCGCCAAACCAGCCGATAAGGAGCTACCCATGCGAACCATCGACATTACCCCGACCTGGGGCGAGTGGGCCAACATTTACCGCCGCTTCGCCGAGTCGGGCGAAACCAAAGCCGTGCGCGAGCTTCGCGCCGACTTTGCCAAGGCGATGGCCGCCGCTGCCGCGCTGAACGCGATCCGCTCGACCTTCACCGACGCGCAGGCCGAAATCGTGAGCAAGACCGTTACCGCCGAGCTGGCGAAACAGGGCTACTAAGGTGCAGGCCATGCGCTACGCGGAGAGCACCGAAGCCAAGGCCGTGCGTTCGCGCCGGCAGGCGCTGCGGCGCGGCCAAGGCATCGACCCGCTGGCCGAGCGGGCGCGACTGGTGGCGTTCTGGCGCAAATGCGCAGAGACGAACCCCGCCTATCGGCCGCATAACGGCGCGTGGTGGTCGGTGTTCACTTGGAACCCTTGTTTCCGCCGCTTGCTCCTGCCGACGCTGCGCGCCCGCCAGGACGCCCGCGACCGTTCGCACCGTGAGCAGTACGCGGCCGAGCTGCGCGAGTCGGCGCGTAAGTGGGAGCAGCAGAAAGCCGAGCGCAAGGCCGCCAAGGCTCGCGCGAAGCTGCCGCAGCTTGATCTACTCGACTTGGCGACAGAACCGCCGCCGGGCCTCGATGCACCTGTCACCAACGAAAGGGCAAAGCAATGAAGGAATGGAACGTGTACGCGGACGGCCGCTATCTCGGCACCGTCCACGAAACGACCGAGGAAGCCGCCCGCGCGGCGGCCTTCTCGAAGTTCGACATCGCCGAGGACGCGGACGTGTCCGTGTCCCGTCGCTAACCACCAGGAGGAACACCGATGGACACCTATCAGCAAATCCACGACTTCACGCCGGCAGGCGCTGGCAAGTTCGCCGACTTCATCGCCGAGCACGCCAAGCCGGAGCTGGACGCCGGCATGCACAAGCTGGAATGCCTGGGCGTGATCGAGGACAACTTGAACAGCCCGAGCGCCGGCCCGCTGGCCTGGGAGCTGGCAGCGGCGAGCGCGGCCGATGGCCGCGCGCACACCTTCGCCGCCGAGCTGGACGACCTCATCATCGAGCACGTCACCCCGGACGAGTGAGGGCCACGCGATGAACATGCACAGCATGACCCTTGAACAGCTCCGCGCCACGCACGAGACGGGCGGCCTTGCCGCCGTCACGCTCGAAGCGCATGGGAAAGGCTTCTACCTCGTGGCCGATTCCCGCTCGGGCGGGCGCGTGGTGCTGGTGCGCTACTCCGACCGCAAGCCGCGCCTGTTCGTTGAGCCGGGCACGGCCTTGAAGCTGCTGCGCGAAATCGGCTTCGGCACGGCCAAGGTGAACATGGCCGGCTGGCAACCAGACCAACAACAGGCCAACGTGTAGCGGCCGAGGGGGTACAGATGAAAACGCTTCGCCTCGCCATCCTGCCGCTGCTGCTGGCCGCCCTGGGCGGCTGCGCGAGCGGACCCTACTACTACGGGGGCACGAGCTACCGCATGCACAACATCGGCGGCCTGCCGGTGTCCGGCTCGCTCGGTGTCCACGTCACGCCGGGCGGCCTGATGGTGTCGCCGAACATCGTCGTAAGCCCTACCTTCGTGGACTGGAAGAAATGAACCTCAAGACCTCGGAACAGCTCGCGGTCGGCCTATGGGCCGCCGCCGCGACCTTCATCGGCATCACGTCCAGGTCGGCCGCCGCCGCCCTGCCCGTGCTCGCCCTGGGCGCGCTTGTCTGCGCGCCCATGCTCGCCGGCCACGGCCTGCGCTCGCAGCGCCCGCCCGTGCGCTGGCTGGCTCGCGCCGTGATCGGCGCGGCCCTGGCCGTGATCGCGGTCGGCGTGCTCGGCACCATCGAGCGCGTCTATCTCGTCAACGCAGACACCTATCCGCGCTGGCTCGCATCCGGCGAACTCGGCGACGTGAACAACGCCGAGCTGCTGCGCCTGCGCGAGTCAGCATGCAAGGCCGCACCCATCGAAATCTTCCAGAAGCGCGGCCACGTCGTCATGCGCTGCGGCTTTGCGTGGTACGAGCCTTCGACCAAGACCTACATCGCCAATTCGTACATGGGAGGCATCGAGCAATGAAGACCTTCGCACGCTGGCTGCGCCGCAACATGCTGGTGCCCCTGCTGCTTGTCCTGGGGGCCGGCGCAGCCGCCACCATCTACCAGTCGATGGAAATCGACGCCCTGGGCTATCGCCAGTTGCAGAACGCCTACAAGGCCGGCTCCAGCGCCTTCCAGGCGCGTGTCGCCGAGGCGATGCAGAACGGCACCGTGAGCCGTTGGGAGCGCACCGCCCTGCTGCGGCAGTATTGGAGCGACAGCAGCGCCCTTGCGGTTGAGTTTGAAGTCGGGGAAATCGCCGCCGAGCGGCAGGCGCTGGCCGCACTGGTCGGCGGACAGGAGGGGCATTCATGAGCAGAAAACCGACAACGCCAGGACGAACACGCACCGCGCCGCCGTTCAACGAAACGGATTACCGCGATGCGCTCATGCGCGCGGGCATGAGCGAAGAAGACGCGGCCAGCCTCGCCCGGCGCACGGCCGAAGCCCGCAAGGCATCGGCCGAAGCTGCCGCGCCGGCCTCGGAACTCCTGGGCCTGCCGTCCCCGGCCGACGAAGCGGCCTTCGAGTCCAGCGCGGCCGACGCGCCGGCCAGCAGCGCGCCCGCGAAGAAGCTCGCGCGCACAGCGAAGGAGAAGCCGATTCGCGCCGTCTTCGACTACCGCAACGGCAAGATTCCCGAGCGCGTGCGCGACCTGATCGAAGCACACCTTGCCATCGAGCGGGAGGACGCCAAGAGCGCCGGCACGCTCGGCTTCATGACTCGCGCGCTCGCCATCGCCACGCTGCCGCACAGGCGGCAGGACGAATACCGCTTCGTTCGCAAGAACGGCGACTTCGTGCTCACGATGATGACGGCCCACCCCGAAGGGCTTCCCTTCGGGACGGTGCCGCGCATGCTGCTGACCTGGGTTTGCACGGAAGCCGTGCAAACCGGCGAGCGCGTCTTGCACCTGGGCAACTCGCTGGCCGAATACCTGGACGAGCTGGGCATGCACAGCTCGGGCGGCAAGCGCGGCGACATCACTCGCCTGAAACACGCCATGACGACGCTTTTCAGCGCCGTCATTTCGTGCCACTACGAGGGGGCCGATTCCTGGGCCTTGTCCAACGTCCTGCTGGCTGATCGCGTGGAGTGGTGGCAGCCGCAGAACCCCGAGCAGGCCGGGCAATGGCAATCGAATCTCCAGCTTTCCGAACCGTTCTTCAAGGAGTGCATCGAGCACCCCTTGCCGGTTGACGTTCGCGCGATGCGCTCGCTCGGAAAGTCGCCCCTTGCGCTGGACATTTATGTGTGGCTGTCGCACCGCATGAGCTACTTGTCGCGCCGCACGACCATTCCCTGGGTGTCGCTCGCCGGTCAGTTCGGTGCCGGCTACGCGATGGACGAACAGGGCTTGCGCGACTTCAAGCGCGCATTCCTGCGCGAGTTGAAGCATGTGATGGTGGTCTATCCCGAGGCGAAAGTCGCCGACTCGCCGAACGGGCTTGTGCTGTACCCAAGCCCGCCGCATGTGCCGTTCAGCAGCTCGCCGAAACAGCGCCGGCTCCCGCTATGAACCGCCGCCAGTTCCTGGCCGCCCTCGCCTGCGCCTGCACGCTCGGCTTTGCCTCGGCCGCGCGGGCCGACTTCGCCGGCCCGGTGATCGCCATCCTTGACGGCGACACCATCGACGTGCTGATCGACCGTCAGCCCGTGCGCGTGCGCCTTGCGCAGATCGACGCGCCCGAGAAGCGGCAAGCCTTCGGCACCCGCTCCCGTCAGGCGCTTTCCGCGCTGGTCTTCCGCCAGTCCGTCACCGTCGCCGATGCCGGCCGCGACCGCTACGGCCGCGTGCTCGGCACCGTCTATGTCTCCGGCGTCAACGTCAACGCCGAAATGGTTCGCCAGGGAATGGCCTGGGTGTATCGCCAATACGCGACCGACCGAAGCCTGTTCGCGCTGGAGGACGAAGCACGCGCCGGCCGGCGCGGCTTGTGGGCCGACCCGTCGCCGGTTCCGCCCTGGCAATTCCGCCGCCAGTGATCCACGTCGGCCAGCCGGCCGACCACTGGCGGGTTCCTGCCCACATACCCACCGGCCTGCTACGGGAGTAGTAGGCACCCTTCGCGGCCCGTGGATATGTGGACAGCATTCAAAGGCCGGCCACTGGTGACACCGCGGCCGACCAGGTGCGCGGCCGATGTCACCATCGGCCAGTCTGGTGACAGGCAGATCCATCGAGCTGGATTCGCCCGTCACCATTTCCAGGGTGGCGACACGCCATCGAGCTGGCCAGCTCGGCCGCGTCACCAACGATTCCCCCTTCATGTGGTGACAGATCCCGCCGGCGCCGGCGGGATGTTCGTCACCAACAGGCCGACCGCCTTCGGCGTCGAAGACGCCCTTTCCCCCACCCTGCCCAGGGCAGGAAGGGGGCGGTGTGTAGGCCCGCGCAGCGGGCAACCAGTCCATGCACACCGCGACAC
>CBIHRA010000045.1:0-39399 GCA_966212325.1 uncultured Burkholderiaceae bacterium
CCGCTTGAGTCCGCTTGAGTCCGCTTGAGTCCGCTTGAGTCCGCTTGAGTCCGCTCGGGTCCGCTCGGGTCCGCTCGGGTCCGCTCGGGTCCGCTCGGGTCCGCTTGGGTCCGCTCGAGGTCATGCCCGCCCCCTGCCGCCGCGCGCGGCGGTCGGCAGGCCTCCCCCGTGTCTTTACGCTGTCGCAGCCAGGCGCTCTCTCAGCCGCTTCGCCGCGCGAACCATGTTCGCGAGCGCGGCCTCGGTTTCGGGCCAGCCGCGCGTCTTCAACCCGCAATCCGGGTTGACCCAGAGACGCTCGGCCGGAATGACTTCGCAGGCCCGCTCGAGCAACCGCTCGATCGCCTCCGTCGTCGGCACGCGCGGCGAATGGATGTCGTAGACGCCCGGCCCGATTTCGTTCGGATAGGAGAATGCGCCGAAACCATCGAGCAACTCCATCGCCGAGCGAGACGTTTCGATCGTGATGACGTCCGCATCCATTTCGGCGATCGCCGGCAAGATGTCGTTGAACTCCGAATAGCACATGTGCGTGTGGATCTGCGTTTCGTCGGCCACGCCGGCTGCCGAGATACGGAACGCGCGCGCAGCCCATTCGAGATAGGCAGGCCAGTCGCCGCGCCGCAGCGGAAGCCCCTCGCGGAATGCGGGCTCGTCGATCTGAATGATACGGATGCCCGCCTTCTCCAAGTCCACGACTTCGTCTCTGACCGCCAGCGCCAATTGCAGCGCCGTGGTCGAGCGCGGCTGGTCGTCGCGCACGAAGGACCACTGCAACATCGTCACGGGTCCGGTCAGCATGCCCTTGACGAGGCGGTTCGTCAGCGATTGCGCATATTTGGCCGTCTCGACGGTCATCGGCTCGGGGCGGTAAACGTCGCCGTAGATGATCGGCGGCTTCACGCAGCGCGAACCGTAGCTCTGCACCCAGCCGTTCTCCGTGAAGGCATAGCCCCACAGTTGCTCGCCGAAGTACTCGACCATGTCGTTGCGCTCGGCTTCGCCATGCACGAGCACGTCGATGTCGAGCGCCTCCTGGCGCCGCACCGCGAGCTCGATCTCCGAACGCATGCGTTCGAGGTAATCGAGCGCGCCGAGCTCTCCCCGCTTATAGGCCGCCCGCGCCTGGCGAATGGCCGGCGTCTGCGGGAAGGAGCCGATGGTCGTGGTCGGCAGCGGCGGCAGCTTCAGCGCCGCGCGCTGAAGGCGGTTGCGTTCGGCGAACGGACGCTTGCGGGTCGCCATCGCCTCGGTCACGGCGGCGACGCGCTTCTGCACCAACGCATTGACGACGGCGCTCGAATGACGGCGCGACGCACGGGCCGCATCGGCTTGCGCCAGCGCGGGTTCGGCGGCGCGCGCATCGTCTAGCGCCAGCGCGATCGTCCGAATTTCGTCGAGCTTTTCGGTCGCGAAGGCGAGCCATGATTTCAATTCGGCGTCGAGCTTGCGCTCGCCGTCGAGCGAAACGGGCACGTGCAGCAGCGAGCATGAAGGCGCGACCCAGAGCCGCTCGCCCAGTTCGGCGCGCAACACTTGCAGCGACTCGACGATCGGGCGCAGATCGGCGCGCCAAATGTTGCGTCCGTCGACGACGCCGGCCGACAGCACCATCCCCTTGGGCAGCACGGCGCGCCAAGCGTCGAGCTGACCCGGCGCGCGCACGAGATCCAGGTGAACCCCTTGGATCGGCAGCTTGGCGATGCGCGCGGCATGATCGGCGGCCGTTTCGAAGTACGTCGCAAGCAGCACGTTGACGCCGCACGCGCCGATCGCCTCATAGGCCGAACTCAACGCGTCGAGCCACTCAGGCTCGAGATCGACGCACAGCGAGGGCTCGTCCAACTGCACCCATTCGACGCCACGCGCCTTCAGCGCATCGATGATGCGCACGTAGCGGTTGACGAGCCTTCCCAGCAAGCTCAGCCGATCGAATCCGGCCACGTGCGACTTGGCCAAACGCAGATAGGTGAGCGGCCCGACCAGCACGGGTTTCACGCGCAGGCCGAGTGCGAGCGCCTCGTCGACCTCGTCGAAAAACCAATCGACGCCGCCGTCGAACGTGGTGTCGGGTGTGAGCTCCGGCACGAGATAGTGGTAGTTCGTGTCGAACCACTTCGTCATTTCCATCGCCGGCTGTGCAGCGTTGCCGCGCGCGAGCTCGTAGTACTGGGCCAGCGTGAGCATGGCCGGATTGAAGCCGAAGCGTTGCGGCAGCGCGCCGAGCAGCGCGCTCATGCCGAGCATCTGATCGTAGTAGGCGAAGTCGCCGACCGCCACGAAATCGAGTCCCGCCGCGCGCTGCAGTTGCCAATGACGCGCCCGCAGCGTCGCGGCAACTTCCCGCAGGGCGCTTTCGTCGGTCTCGGCACGCCAAAACGCCTCCTGGGCGAACTTCAACTCGCGCTGCGCGCCGACGCGCGGAAAGCCAAGAATATGGGTACGGGTCATAGCCACCTCGAGAATTGGGATGGCCGCCAGTCTGCGAGGCACGCTATCATTCATCAAGCGACATGTTTTCATCAACGTATGAATTTCGCTCATAGTACGTTTGGCTCACTTCCTTTATCCCTTCGCCTGGAGATCCATGCTCGAAATCCGTCACCTCCGCTCTTTGATTGCGATCGCCGAATCGGGCAAGCTCGTGGCGGCGGCAGAGCGCGTTCACCTGAGCCAATCGGCGCTGTCGCACCAGATCCGCGATATCGAAGCCCACTACGCCGTCTCGCTGTTCGAGCGCACGAAGCAGGGACTGCGCTTCACGTCGGCCGGAGAAAGGCTGCTCGCGCTCGCGCGCGAGACGGTCGCCGCTCTGGCTGCGGCCGAGCGGGATTTGCTGCGCCTGAAGGGCGACATGACGGGCGAGCTGCGGATCGTCCTCGAATGCCACACCTGCTTCGACTGGCTCATGCCCGTCATGGACGAGTTCCGGCGACGCTGGCCCGAAGTCGAAGTCGACCTGGTCGCGGGTTTTCACGCCGACCCGCTACGCCTGCTGAGCGACGGCAAGGCGGACGTCGTCATCGGCTCGAAGCCGGCCGGCAAGCGCAGCCTGCATGTCGCGCCGCTCTTTCGCTTCGAAATCCTCGTCGTCATCGCCAACGAGCACCGGCTGCGCAATAAGCGCCGTTTGGGCGCGCACGACCTCGACGGCGAGACGCTGATCACGTACCCCGTGCCCGAGTCGCGCATCGACCTGATCCGTGAGGTGCTGGAGCCGGCCGGCATCCGGCTCGAGCGCCGCACGGCCGAGTTGACGATCGCGATCATGCAACTCGTCGCGAGCCGGCGCGGCATTGCCGCGCTGCCGAACTGGGGCGTGAAAAACTATGTCGACCACGATTACGTGCTCGCCAAGCGCGTGGAGCCGAAAGGCCTTTGGAGCGAGCTCTATGCGGTGACCGGCCAATCGTTCGCGAGCCGGCCGTATTTCGACGATTTCGTTTCGATCGTGCGCGACACGTGCGCCGCACAGCTCGAAGGCATCGAACTGCTGTCGGCGACACCCTAGGCCCGCCGAAAAACCCAACACCCAACACCGGCCACGAACCACGAACGACGATCGGGCAAAGTTCACGAGCCTGAGGGCCTCGCTCGACGGCTGCTATGCATGCGTGTGCGGCGCACGATGCAAGCCGGCATATCCCAACACGTGCGCCTGAACACGGACATTCGGCGAAAACCGCCACAAGCTTGCGAAACATGCGAACGCGTCTCGCCAGATAGGTCGTTTTTGATTTTCGTCAATGGATGTTCATACGCTCTTCAACGCCCGCACGAGTGTGCCGTTAATGCAACAAAGCGTTAAAAAAAGATTCGGCGCTGGCAACGAGAGCGAGCTGCGTCGGATAATCGTTTCGTGCTAGGAGATAAATCATGGAAGCCAGGCCCACCCCAATTCCGACCCCCGACAAAGTATCCAGCCCGGATCCGGAACCGGTAGGCGTCGAGTTTTTGGCGACCGAGTTGCCTGAGCACGTGCGCGCGTTTTTCGACGAGCAACGCAAGTCGTGCGAGCAAAAGTGACGATCGCGGGCATTCGGGCCCGCATCGCATGAGCGTTCGCCTGCGCCGCGCGGCGCTATCGGCCGTCGCGTTCTGTCTTACGCTCTCGCTCGCACCGCGCGGCGCACGCGCCGACGGCGACGAAACCGCCATGACCAACCTTGTTGCGCTCGTTTCGCAGCGCTTGGCGTTGGCCGTCCCGGTCGCCCAGTGGAAATGGGCCAACCATCGGCCGATTACCGATGCTCCGCGCGAGGCGGTGCTGCTCGATAGCGTGGCGAAGCGCGCGGAGGCCGGCGGCGTCGACGCCGCGTACGCGCACACCTTCTTTCGCGATCAAATCGAGGCGAGCAAGCAGGTGCAGTCGGCGTTGTTCGAGCGGTGGCGGGCATCGGCGCCGCCGTCTGGCTCGGCGCCCGATCTCGCCACGAGCACGCGGCCGCAACTCGATAAGATCACGGCAGCGCTCGTGCCGGCGCTGGCGCGCGTACAACCTTGGCGAGACACGCCGGATTGCCCGGCTCGCCTCACGCGCGCGATCAAGAATTGGAAAATGCTGACGCGCTACGGCGATGTCGATGCGGGTGCGCTGAACACCGCGCTCTCCCACGTCTGCACGGCCGGCGGCGCGTCAGACATCGGCTGAACGTCCGTCCAAGCCCCCATTGCGCCGTGCCGTTTCGAGGCCTGCCGTTTCGGCTCACACGACGCCAACAGTAGCGGCGGCCTCGGCCGGCGCCGAATTCGCTTCTAACGGCGTGACTTGCAGCCCGCGGGCAAGATGCGTCTGCAGAATCCGGAACGTCGACGGCTCGAACGCCGGCTCGCGCCCGCCGGCGGCGAGCGAGCGCGCTTCGTCGAGCGACGATGCGGCACCCAGGTAGCACCACCGGTCCACGACGTGGAACATGCGCTGCTGCGCGGCGTCCTCGCTTCGCTCTTCGAACGAGATCGCCGACTCGTACGGCCAGGGCGCGCCCGCGGAATCGTTCCGCGCAAAGCGGGGTTGCCGGTTATGCATGGGACGCAGAGTGCTCAGCCATTGCGCCTCGGTCAGCAATGCCCCGAGTTCGCCGCCCGTCGCGCACCACTGCACGCGACGCACTTGCTCGGCGATCCTGATCTCGCGCGAGGAGCGGCGCTCGCCCGTCAGGTGAGCCCGCACGCGCTGGCGCAGCCGCACGCTACGGCCCACGTAAAGCGGCAGACCAGCGCTGTCGAAGAACGCATAGACACCGTGGCCGGCCGGCGCGGCATCGAGCATGTCTTCGGTGATGTCGCCGGCGATCCGAAAGCGCCGCATCGTTCGATCGATTTGCGCACGCAGCACATCGAGCGGCCAGGAACCGTGCAGCTTGTGCCAAAACTGCCAGAGCAAATCGGCGTCCGCCAGCGCGCGGTGGCGAGCGAGCGGTTCGAGCGCGTGGCGCTCGATCAACGCATCGAGCCCGTGCCGCTTTTCGGCGGGCCAAAGCGCGCGCGACAGCTTGACCGTGCACAGGACGTCGGGATTGAAGGCGAAACCGGCGCGCTCGAACTCGCGGCGCAGGAAGCCCCGATCGAAGCTGGCGTTGTGGGCAATGAAGAGACTGCCGTCTAGACGTTCGTGCAACTCGGCCGCTAGGGACTCGAACGTAGGCGCATCGCGCACCATGTCGTCGGTAATGCCGGTCAGCGATTGGATGAACGCGGGAATCGGCTGCTGCGGATTGACGAGAGTGCTCCAGCGCTCGACGCCGGACGGCCCCACTCGCACGACGCCGATTTCGGTAATGCGGTGTTCGGCGACCGACCCGCCCGTCGTTTCCAGATCGACGAAGGCGATCGGGGTGTCGATGGCCGAAGTCGGTAAAAATGAATCAAACATGAATAAGGGCGCTCGGGTGCTTCGTTGGACGAAGTATGCACCACCCGAGCGCCCTTGCAAGGATACGTGCCGCGCCGGCTCGAGCCCAGAGGACTGCGCAGCCGGGCGGCTTACCCGGACAAACGCGTTACAGCGGACGGATGTTCGCTGCTTGCTTGCCCTTCGGGCCGGTCTTCACATCAAACTGAACGCGTTGATTTTCTTTCAGAGACTTGAAGCCATCAGCTTGAATCTCGGAGAAATGCGCAAACACGTCCTCGTTGCCCTGATCGGTCGTGATGAAGCCAAAGCCTTTAGCATCGTTGAACCATTTGACGACACCGGTTTCCATAGTACTAATTCCCTCGAAATTTAATAGACGGGCAGCGCCCTCCGCCTGAAGCCCCAGCCTCGGAAGAACGACGCCTCGGTCTCTCTTCCCGGCGGCGCCGTTCACTGGGTTGATTCCGGCGCTGCTTTTATAAATGGTCAGTTAAGTCCTCGTCAAGACATTTTTCATTAAATGGGGTCCCCCGCCCTCGGATATGCATGGTGCACGATCCGTTACAAGGCGTGAAGTCATAATTACCTGAAACGATCAATCGAAATTCCCTAATCAGGAAAAATATTCACTATTTGAAACAAGATATTTCTACTGTCAGTATTTTTCCGGGGTTGCCTGCACGCACCGCCAGTTGGATCATCGAGTTAGACGAATTGCAGGAGACCGCCATGCGAGCCATCCCAATCAAGCGCTTCGTCTCCTGGCTCTTTCCCGTACCGCCTATTGCGGCGGCACCGATTGGTCGGACGAAAAGCGCACCACTTGAATTCGATCCCTTCTGGCACGGCGATCACTGGCAAAATTTGCTGGCTTCGCCGATGGACGCACGCCATTACGTCATGGAAGATTGGGCGCTACCGCTAGAAAACGACGAGGTGAAAGAGCGCGCACAGCAGGACAGGCCCGCCTCGATGCGCCGGCGCATGTGGTGAGGCAAAAAAAACGTGAGGAAAAAAACGCGGCCGAAGGGCCGCGTGACAAAGGTTTGGAGACGTCTTTTCTTGACGAAAAGTCTGCTTGGGCAAGCAGAATGCGCAGTATACGGGCGTTGACCTGTCCGATTATCGGCACCGTACGCAATCTTCTTTTTCAAAATCATCAACAATCGGAACGAGAACCAACGCCTCGCGAAAAAAGGTCGCGGTTGTGCGTCTCGTAAACACAACGACAGCTCGACGGCATATTCCAAACCGACCCTCATAAATAGAAACAAATCCTTACGCATCAAGGGTTTGCGCAGTCTCTCGCGCCGTTTCCGATCGATCAATTCTTTATTGTGGTTTTCGAAAGGCGCACTGCAACATTACGCTCTTTAAACTCGATCCAGTTCGGAGAAACGGACCTGTTGCCTCGGTTTTCCGCATGCCGCGCCGAACGCGAAGCCGCTGTTGCCTCGCGTCGCTCGGCGCCTTCCGCGACAGCCTACGGAACCTTCCTGATTCTGGAGAGAAAGATGAAAAAGACCCTTCTCGTCGGCGCCCTGAGCGGCGCATTCGCGACGATGGCGCACGCGCAAAGCAGCGTGACCCTGTACGGCCTCATCGACGCGGGCATCACTTATACGAACAATCAGGGCGGCCATAGCGCCTGGCAGCAGACGACGGGCTCGGTCAACGGCAGCCGGTGGGGCCTGCGCGGGGCGGAAGATCTCGGCGGCGGCCTGAAGGCGATTTTTACGTTGGAAAACGGCTTCGGCATCAACAACGGCACGCTCAAGCAAAATGGCCGTGAATTCGGCCGTCAAGCTTGGGTCGGCCTGCAGAGCAGCCAGTTCGGCACGGTCACGCTCGGCCGTCAATATGACGACGTCGTCCAATACCTGGGGCCGTTGGCGCTCACGGGCACTCAGTACGGCGGCACCTACTTCGCTCACCCGTTCGACAACGACAATCTCGACAACTCGTTCCGCGTCAACAACTCGGTTCACTTCCAAAGCGCCAACTACGGCGGGTTCAAGCTCGGCGCGATGTACGGCTTTTCCAACACCGCGGGGCAGTTCTCGAACAACCGGGCGTATAGCGTCGGTGCGTCGTACACCTGGAATGGCCTGAACATCGCCGCGGCGTACATGCAGCTCAACAACGACATCAATAATTTGGCGCAAACGGCGGCTTCGCCCGGCGCCGTCGCGGGAGACGCGACGTTCGTCGCCAGCCGCCAGCGTACGTGGGGCGCAGGCCTGAACTACACGTTCGGGCCTGCTACGGCCGGCTTCGTGTTTACGCAAACGCGCCTGAACGACGCGCTCGGCGTGAACGCGGCCAACGCCGGCACGGCGTCCACGCTCGCCCTACCCGGCGGCGGCGCGCGCTTCAACAACTATGAAGTGAACGCACGTTATGCGCTGACGCCCGCCGTGAGCCTCGCCGGCGCCTATACGTACACCGACAGCACCATCGGCGGCGTGCATCCGAAGTGGAATCAGTTCAACCTGCAGGCGGATTACGCGCTGTCCAAGCGCACCGACGTGTACCTCGTCGGCGAATTCCAGCACGTCGTGAACAAGGGCCTGGGCATGGGCGCTGTCATCAACGGCTTGAACATGTCGTCCACCGACAAGCAAGTCGCCGTGACGGCCGGCCTGCGCCACCGCTTCTAAGCGTTAGCGCCTCGGCACGCCGCCGCCCCGTTGCAGTACCCCAGCGCCGCGGTCGATCTGCGGCGCTTTCGTTTTGCGCGACCGGCATGCCCGGCGCACGCGGCGGCCATCCCGTGAGGGCTGCGGGCGGGCTACCCTGCTCCGATTACGATCTGCCGATGCGAAAGATGCGCGGATCAACCCGCCGGCGGATACCGCACGTCGAGCACGTCGATCTGCTCGGGTCCGGCGGGCGTGTGCAGCGTCACGGTGTCGCCGATTCGCGCCTTCAGCAGCGCGCGCGCTACCGGAGAAATCCAACTCACGTGCCCACGGTCCAAATCCACTTCGTCGACGCCGACGATCGTGACGGTATGCACTTCGCCGTCGTCGGTCGCATAGTCGACGGTCGCGCCAAAGAAAACCTGGTCGACGTTCTCCTGTTTGCTGGCGTCGACCACTTCTGCCAGATCCAGGCGCTTGGTCAGGAAACGGATGCGCCGATCGATTTCGCGCAAACGGCGCTTGCCGTAAATGTAATCGCCGTTTTCCGAGCGGTCGCCGTTCGACGCCGCCCAAGATACGAGCTTGACGACGTCGGGACGTTCCTCGTCGATGAGGTGAAGCAACTCGTCGCGCAGCCGCTTATGGCCCGCGGGCGTCATGTAGTTCTTGGTCCCGGCAGGGATTTCCGGCTGGACGAGGTCGAGATCGTCGTCGTCGGCGTCGCTCGACTCTTTGACAAATGCCTTGTTCATGGTGCCAATCGCTTCATGCGTTCAATCTTCAAGCGTACACGATCGGGCGCGCCGGAAGAAACAACGAACAAACTCGCCGCGATGTCTTCCCTTTTCCCGAAAGTTTGCTATAATTTCGCTTCTGCGTGCGGCTGTAGCTCAGTTGGATAGAGTACTTGGCTACGAACCAAGGGGTCGTGGGTTCGAATCCTGCCAGCCGCGCCACTTTTTCAAGAGCCTTCTTCACGGAAGGCTCTTTTGTTTCATCGAAGTTCGGTTTTACGTTTTTGCGTGCGGCTGTAGCTCAGTTGGATAGAGTACTTGGCTACGAACCAAGGGGTCGTGGGTTCGAATCCTGCCAGCCGCGCCACCTATGAAGGGCCTTCCATCCGGAAGGCCCTTTGTCTTTTGTGGCAGCCTCTCGGGCCCGCCTCTCGCGATCGTCCTCCTGCCGCCGTCTTTTGTCTCGCTAGCCCAGCCGATGCGTTCGCCTGCGTGGCCGGCGGCGTTCTTGGCGGCGCGCGTCCTCGTTCGCTCGAAAAAGCCCGCCGCCCGGCGGGCCGATCGCGCTCAATAATCGCCGCGTTCGCGTTCGATACGCATGCCGCCGTCGTGGCGATGATGGCCGTCCTCGCTCGGGCGCTCACGCGTGATTCGCATGACGTCCGGGTTCGTCCTGACACGACGCATGACGTTGGCGAGGTGAACGCGGTCGCTGACCTGAATCACGAACCGCAGCACCGTCGATTCCTGCGACAAGTCCTCGTCCATCGCGATGTGAACGATGTTCGCGTCGGCCGACGTGATATCGGCCGCTACACGTGCGAACACGCCCTTCACGTTGCGTACGAGCACCTTGACCGCCACATCGAACAACCGGCCGGGCTGGGGCGCCCAAGCCACGTCGATCCAACGCCCCGGGTCGCGCCGGTGAATGCGCTGTGCGACGCGGCAGTCGGTCGTATGGATCGCCATGCCGAGCCCGATGCCGATGTAACCCATGATGTCGTCGCCAGGAATCGGCCGGCAGCAAGCCGACAACTGCACCGACATGCCCTCTGTGCCGGTGATGACGACAGGCGGAGCGTGAGGCGCCGGACCCTGCCCGACCGGTTCGCGCGCATGTTCGTCATCGGTGTCGCGGCCGCTGATCAGCACCTCGATGCGCTTGGCCATGACGGCCGCCACGCGACGGCCCAGCCCGATATCGGCGAAGATTTCCTGCCGGTTCTTGTTGCCCGTCCATTGCACGAGCTTGTCCCAGATTTCGGGCTCGACGTCGGCCAGAGACAGCCCGTATCCCTTCAAGCTCTGATCCACTAGGCGCTCGCCGAGTTGGACCGATTCGTTCAGCCGCATCGTCTTCAAGTAGTGACGAATGGCCGAGCGGGCCTTGCCCGTGCGCACGAAGCCGAGCCATGCCGGATTCGGCTTCGAGTACGGCGCCGTGATCACTTCGACGATGTCGCCGCTCTTGAGCTCGGTGCGCAGCGGCAGGAGCTCGTTGTTGATCTTCACCGCGACGCATTGATTGCCGAGATCGCTGTGGATCGAATAGGCGAAATCGAGCGCCGTGGACCCGCGCGGCAACGCCATGATCTTGGACTTCGGCGTAAACACGTAGACCGCGTCGGGGAACAGGTCGATCTTCACGTGTTCGAGGAATTCGCTCGAATCGCCCGCTTCGCTTTGAATGTCGAGCAGCGACTTGAGCCACTGATGCGCGCGCTTTTGCACGTCGTTCAGATCGGCGCCGCCGTTCTTGTATAGCCAATGCGCGGCGACGCCCGCCTCCGCGATCTCGTGCATCTTGCGCGTGCGCACTTGGAACTCGATCGGTGCGCCGAACGGTCCGACGAGCGTCGTATGCAGCGACTGGTACCCGTTCACCTTCGGGATGGCGATGTAGTCCTTGAACTTGCCGGGGACCGGCTTGTAGAGCGCATGCAGCACGCCGATGCAGGTGTAGCACTCGAGCGCGCTGCCGACGACGACACGAAAACCGTAGACGTCGAGCACCTGCGAGAACGACAACTGCTTGTCGCGCATCTTCTTGTAGATGCTGAAAATCGTCTTCTCGCGGCCTGTCACCTCGGCGTCGATTTGGGCATCCGCAATCGCACGTTGCACCGACTCCAAAATCTTGCCCACCACTTCGCGCCGGTTGCCGCGCGCGGCCTTCACGGCCTTCTCCAGTGTGGCGTAGCGGTTCGGGTTGAAGTTCGCGAAGCTCAAGTCTTGCAGCTCGCGATAGGTATTGTTCAGACCGAGCCGGTGCGCGATCGGTGCGTAGATGTCGAGCGTTTCGCGCGCGACGCGCCGACGTTTTTCCGGGGGCACCGCGCCGAGCGTGCGCATGTTGTGCAGGCGGTCGGCGAGCTTGACCAGGATGACGCGCACGTCGCGCGCCATCGCGAGCAGCATCTTGCGGAAGTTCTCCGCCTGCGCTTCCTCGCGATTTCGAAACTCCATCTTGTCGAGTTTCGACAGGCCATCGACGAGTTCGGCGACCTTCGGGCCGAAACGCTCGGCGAGTTCCGTTTTCGTGACGCCCTGGTCTTCCATGACGTCATGCAACAACGCCGCCATGATCGACTGCGCGTCGAGCTTCCAGCCGGCGCAGGTTTCGGCGACGGCGACGGGATGCGTGATGTAGGGCTCGCCGCTCTGGCGGTATTGGCCGAGGTGCGCTTCATCGCCGAAGTGAAACGCAGCTTTGACCTCTTTGATTTCTTCCGGGCTCAGGTAGCCGGCCAACATCGACGTCAGTTTCGCGATCGAAACGACATCGTGCCTGCGAGGCTGCTCCGGGGTGGCGGTGGGCCCGAACAGATGGCGAAACGATTGTTCGAGGACCGCGTCGATGTACTTGCGCGCCGGGCCGGGCGCTTCGACGTCTTGCTCGTGCTCGAGATGCACGGCATCGTCGGAAGCGGAGGCGGACGATGGGGTAGCGCTCATTTTCGCCTCCGTGTGGATCGCTATGCGGGCTATGCGCGGACTGGCATGGCGCAAGGCGACGCCAGGCGCGCGATGCGCCTAGCGCGCCGGACGCTTTAGACGGGGACCTTCTTCAGCATCTCCAGACCGACTTGCCCCGCCGCGATCTCGCGCAGCGCGACGACCGTGGGTTTGTCGCGGCTTTCGATCTTCGGCGTGTGGCCTTGCGCGAGCTGACGTGCGCGATACGTCGCGGCGAGCGCCAGCTCGAAACGATTCGGGATTTGCTTCAGGCAGTCTTCGACGGTAATGCGGGCCATGTTTCGAAATTCCTTCTCAATATGTTGCTCATTCTACCTTATGTGCGCAAGCACTCGCCTTCGCGCGCACGGTCAGTCGACGTGCGGCAAATGAATGCCGAGCTCGACGAATAGCTCCGTATGGCGTGCATATTGCGAGGCGAAGCGCAGACGCGTCGCGTTCACCACGCACTGCAACTGTTCGAGCGCGCGCTCGAAGTGCTCGTTGATGATGACGTACTCGGATTCGGCCGCGTGCGCGATCTCGCCGCCGGCCGCCAGCAACCGGCGCGTGATGACGTTGGGCTCGTCTTGCCCGCGCTTTTTGAGGCGTTCCTCGAGCGCCGTAAGCGACGGCGGCAGAATGAAAATTTCCACCGCGTTGCGAAACTGCTTCTTCACTTGCTGCGCGCCTTGCCAATCGATTTCGAGCAGCACGTCGTGACCGCTCTTCATCTGCTCTTCGATCCACAAGCGCGAAGTGGCGTAGTAGTTGCCGTGCACCTCGGCGCTTTCGAGAAATTCGCCGCCGCCGTGGCGAGCGAGAAAATCGTCGACGGTCGTGAAGTGATAGTGCTGGCCGTCCTGCTCGCCCGGGCGCGGCTTGCGGGTCGTGTACGAAATCGACAGACGGATGGCCGGGTCACGCGCGAGCAGCGCATTGACGAGCGTCGACTTGCCCGCGCCGGAGGGCGCGACCACCATGAACAAATTGCCCGGATAGGCGCCGGCATAAGGGTTGCGCTGCGCTTGGCGCGGCGCGTTCGATTCGTGCATAGGCTCGGTCATGATCGTCGTTACTCCAGGTTTTGCACTTGCTCGCGCATCTGCTCGATCAGCAGCTTGAGCGTCATCGAGGCATCGGCGAGTTCCTTCGCCGCCGCCTTCGAACCGAGCGTGTTGGCCTCGCGATTGAGCTCTTGCATCATGAAGTCCAGGCGCTTGCCGACTTTGCCGCCTTTCTCGATCACATGCCGCGTCTCGTTCAAATGCGCCGTGAGACGCGACAGCTCTTCGGCGATATCGATGCGAATGCCGTACATCGTCACCTCCTGACGAATGCGTTCGGCGATCTCCTCGCGCGAGACGATCGTCGCGGCGGCATCGGGCGCCGCGATGCCGAGCGCTTCTTGCAGACGCTCGACGATTTTTTGCTGATGCTTGGCGATCAACTCGGGCACGAGCGGCGTAATGCGCGTGACGATCGCCTCCATTTCGGTGACGTTGCCGAGCAGCATCGCCGCGAGTTGCGAGCCTTCACGCGCGCGAACGTCGATCAGCTCGGCGATCGCCTGCTTGCCGCACGCGAGCACTGCATCGCGCAGCGCGTCGGGCGATACGTTCGTTTCGGCGAGCACGCCGGGCCAGCGCAAAATCTCGCCCGTACGCATGCGCTCGCAACCGGGAAACGCGTCGAGCACGGCGCGTTCGAGCACGGCCAATTGATCGAGCGCATCGCGATTGAGCGAGCCAGCCGTCGCCGTCTGTTCGCTGCGCTGAAAGTTCACGCGAATATCGACCTTGCCGCGAGAGAGCTTCGTCATCAGCATTTCGCGCAGCGTCGGCTCGCACGTGCGCGCCTCTTCGGGCATGCGGAAATTCAGATCGAGAAAACGCGAATTCACGGTGCGCAGTTCGACCGATACGCTCATGGCCCCGTTGCCGCCGGCGGCGGCGAGTTCGCGCGTCGCGCTCGCGTAGCCTGTCATGCTGTAAATCATCGTCCGTCTCGCGATTGTGGCCGTCGCCGGCCGGTTGTTCGAGCCGCTTCGCGCATCGACCGGGCGCGAAAGCGTTGAACGCGCATTATCCCATTTTTGCCGAATGCGCCCGCCATAACGGCCCGATACCCGGCACGCGGCATGCGTCGCGTTGCGGGCGGTAAAATTGCGCTTTCTCTCCTTTGCTTGCGGCGTATGCCGCTTTTCATGCCGATCATGACCGATACCGTCCAACGCCCGAGCGGGCGCTTAGCCGATGCGCTGCGCGACGTGCGCATCACGCGCCACTATACGAAGCATGCGGAGGGCTCCGTGCTCGTCGAATTCGGCGATACCAAAGTCATTTGTACGGCGAGCGTCGTCGAGCGCGTGCCGGAGTTCCTGCGCGAGCGCAACCAAGGCTGGCTCACGGCCGAATACGGCATGCTGCCGCGCGCCACGCACACGCGCAGCGATCGCGAGGCGGCGCGCGGCAAGCAAACGGGCCGGACGCAAGAGATTCAGCGGCTCATCGGCCGCGCGCTGCGGGCCGTGTTCGACCTCGGGCGCCTCGGGCCGCGCACCGTGCATATCGACTGCGACGTCATCCAAGCCGACGGCGGGACGCGCACGGCGAGCATCACGGGCGCGTTCGTCGCCGCCCACGATGCCGTTTCGAAGCTTATCGCCGCGGGCCGCATCGAAGCCTCGCCGATTACCGATTATGTCGCGGCGATCTCGGTAGGCATCTACGAGGGCATGCCTGTCCTCGACCTCGACTACGATGAAGACTCTCGCTGCGACACGGACATGAACGTGGTCATGACAGGCGCCGGCGGCTTCGTCGAAGTACAGGGCACAGCCGAGGGCGCGCCTTTCTCGCGCAACGAAATGAATGCGCTGCTCGATCTGGCCCAGCACGGCATTCGCATGCTCGTCGAAAAACAGAAGGCGGCGTTGGAGACGAAGGATGACTGAGCAAGGCCGCAGCAAGCCGGGATTGCCGGGTGCAGACGGCGCATGCGCGGCAACGGCGATGCGCGCCGGCGAACGGGCCTCGACGCCGCTCGGGCGCGTCGTGGTCGCGTCGAACAACGCGGGCAAGCTGCGCGAATTTTCGGCGATGCTCGGCGAAGCGGGCATCGCCCTCGTCGCTCAAGGCGAGCTTGGCGTACCCGAGGCCGACGAACCGCATGCGACGTTCGTCGAAAACGCGCTTGCGAAGGCCCGCCACGCAGCGCAATTGACCGGCTTACCCGCGCTCGCCGACGACTCGGGGCTCTGCGTGCGTGCGCTGCACGGCGAGCCGGGCGTCTATTCGGCACGTTATGCGCAGCGCGCCGGCGGGGAAAAAAGCGACGCGGCGAACAACGCCCATCTCGTCGCCCGGCTGCAAGGCGTAGCGGAGCGCCGCGGATATTACTACTGCGTGCTGGTGCTGGTGCGGCACGCCGACGATCCCGAGCCGCTCATCGCCGAAGGCCGCTGGCACGGCGAGATTTTGGAAGCGCCGCGCGGCACGCACGGCTTCGGCTACGATCCGTATTTCTGGCTGCCCGATTTGAATGCGAGCGCCGCGGAGCTCGAACCGTCGGTCAAAAACGCGCGCAGCCACCGCGCGATTGCACTGCGAGCCTTGTTGGCTCGGCTGGAGGAGGAACGATGATCGGCACCCGCGCAGGCGTCGTCCAGGCGTTTACGGCGCCCGGCGCGATCGGCCTCACCTCTTTGCCGCCGCTGGCGCTTTACGTGCATTTTCCGTGGTGCGTGCGCAAGTGCCCGTATTGCGATTTCAATTCGCACGAGTGGAAAGGCGAACGCTTTCCCGAAGACGACTATCTCGACGCGCTGCGCGCCGATCTCGAGCAAGCGTTACCGCTCGTCTGGGGGCGGCAGGTGCATACCGTCTTCATCGGCGGGGGCACGCCGAGCCTTCTCTCGGCACGCGGGCTCGATCGCCTGCTGTCGGACATCCGCGCCTTGCTGCCGCTGGACGCCGACGCGGAGATCACGATGGAGGCCAATCCGGGCACGTTCGAGGCGGAGAAATTCGCGCAGTTTCGCGAGAGCGGCGTGAATCGCTTGTCGGTCGGCATTCAGAGCTTCAACGAGGCGCATTTGAAAGCGCTGGGGCGCATCCACGACTCGGGCGACGCCCATCGCGCGGTCGAAATCGCCGCGCGCCACTTCGACAACTTCAACCTCGATCTGATGTTTGCGCTACCGCGGCAAACGTTGGACGAATGTCGCGCCGATATCGAAGCGGCGCTGTCGTTCGCACCGCCGCATCTGTCGCTCTATCACCTGACGCTCGAGCCGAACACGCTGTTCGCCAAGTTTCCGCCCGCCCTGCCCGACGACGACGCTTCCGCAGACATGCAGGAGTGGATTCACGAACGCACGGCGGCGGCGGGATACGAGCGGTACGAAGTATCCGCGTATGCGAAGCCGCATCGTCAGTGCAAACACAATCTCAATTACTGGCGTTTCGGCGACTATTTGGGCATAGGCGCCGGGGCGCATTCGAAGTTGTCGTTCGCACACCGGATCGTTCGGCAGGCGCGGTACAAGCATCCTTCGACGTTCATCGAGCAGGCTCGCGCGGGCACGCCCGTGCAGGAAGAGCACGAAGTATCGACGCGCGACTTGCCGTTCGAATTCATGCTCAACGCGCTGCGGCTCGTGGAGGGGTTCCCGGTGCATCGTTTCGTCGAGCGCACGGGGCTGCAGATCACGTCGATCGAACCGGCGTTGCAGGAGGCGGAGCGGCGCGGATTGATCGAGCGCACGTATGAAAAGATTGCGCCCACGCCGCTGGGTCAACGGTTTCTGAACGATTTGCAGGCGCTATTCTTGAACGAAAAGGACGATTGATCGAGGGAGCGATCGCGCCGACGGTGCGGACGTCGCCCGGTTTCGGGTTACAATCGCGCCTCTCGGAGGGCTGGCAGAGCGGTTGAATGCACCGGTCTTGAAAACCGGCAAGGCTTTACGGCCTTCGTGGGTTCGAATCCCACGCCCTCCGCCACCCGGCCTGTTTCCGATCATCGGCACGCCGACTCTATCCGGCGATTGTTTCGACCTCGCCGCGGCACCGCCTCGCCGACTACAGAGAAACTTCTGCCGTCAGCGTTTCCCACGGCGCACTCGAGCGCCCGTCTTCCCGAACGCCAAGCCCAGCCCGCCTACGATTGCGACGTCTTCATGCACGCGCTTGTAATCGCGATCGAGTTCGCGCGCCAACGCCTTGACACTATCCGCGCCGGTCCGATGCTGGCATCAACCGCCATACGTCTGCGGCACAGACGTTGCGCTGCTCCTTCGAAACGGGATCGCACGCCGCTCGGTCGAGCCAACTGCGATTCGCTCGACTCGGAGGAACGACGATGGCCACCGCCCCAAACTCATCCCTGCCGCAATTCGACCGTCCTTTCCGCTTGTTCGCCGCGAACGCTCGCGTGCTCGCGCAGAACGCGGCGGGCAAGGTGATCGACATCGGTGAGATCGCCTGCCTGGCCGACGGCGCTTGCCAGGTCAAGCTGGACGTCGATGCTGTCGATTCCGGCCCGCAGCGCGATGCGCAGGCCGCCCTTGAAGCGCTCGTCCCCACGTTGACCTACGACTATCTCGACGGATTGTTCACGAGCGAAGGCGACGCCAAGTTCGAAGGGTTGCTCGACGCCCTGCCGCATGTCGAATTCACGCTGCCGGAGACGGTGCCGCGCGAACTCGTCGATCGCCGTCCGCCTGAAATTTTCTAGCGCATTCCCACTCCTGCGAGCGGTGATCCGGTGCACGGTTTGGGTGATTTCGCGGAAGGCGGAACCCCAAACGCCGCCGACGAATAGGTGCGTCGGTTATTTCTCGCCTCAGCATTTTTCACACGCAAACGTTTTGCCCTACGGAATAAATAGGGCACCGTTCAATCACGCGTCATTTCGCTTTCCGACGGGTCGAATTTTTTGTAAATTCTCGTTCGCCGCAATACGAACGATCTAAACCGGACCGCGGTTTCAGACGAGACGTACCGGTATCACTCGACTTATAACAAATAGATTACAAACAAATGAGATACTACAAACAAGTTGTTCTATCGATGGGGTTGTCCGTGTTGTTGGGGGGTTGCGGCGGGGGCGGAAGCAGCAGCACAGCGACGAGCAGTCAACCGACACTGAGCGCGGATCAGCAGACTTTCGAGCAATTCACGCTCGGGCCCAATGCCTCCTACCAACTCAATTGGGCGCTGCCGCTTTCCGGCACCCCGTCAGGGTCCAGCGCATATCTGACCGAGGTGCACGCTTCGGTCGCCGCCTCTCCGTTGACGTCGGGCACCCAGGCGCTCAACGCGACGACGGCCACCTCGCTCGCGAGCACGCTGAGCGTTCCATCAAGCTGGACACCGGGGCGGTATTTGATCAACGGTGCAATCGTCGTCGGGTCCCTATCGCTCAATAATGCAAGCTACCAAGGCAATGCAATCGAAGTCGATTTGCTCTCGGCCGATGGAAGCACGGTCGTCGACAGCAAATTGCGCAGCAATCTCACGGTCGTACCTTTGAGCGGCGCCGTAACATCCGCACCGGCCGAATTTCAGCACTGGTTCAGTGTGCTCTACTTCAATTCGGCGCTGCTCGGTTCGTCGGCCACTTGGGCGTCGGGCGCCGCCTATCTGCAATACACGGCTACCCAAACAGCCGATACCTATACCGTGGTCGACTACACCGGCGCCACCACCGGCGATACGCCGAATCCGGTTGCGACCGGCACGACGATCTCGGCATTGATGACCGCCGGGGGGATCATCTCGAACTCCGACTCCACGACTTACACGCTCAGCAATGGCGCGGTGTCGACGATCAACGGCGTGAAGACCTATGTCGCCACCGCGGCTCGGCCGAACTTGACGACCACGGAGTACCGCACGTACTACGAGCTGAACGGCAACGTCTATACGGGCAGCCTGATCAAGGCCGGTACCGTGATAGGCGGCAGCCCGTACTGGGTCACCTCCGGCGGCAGCACTACGCTGAACTACTCCCAGCAAGTTCAGATTCGCCTGAACTCGGCGGCCGTTGCAAGCCTGAAGGCAGCCGTCACGTTCTAACGGGAAGGCCCGCGGCACGTGCATTGCTGGCGCCTCTTTGCCCCCTTCCATCGGACCGTGCCGCCGTTCGCGCGGCAGTCGGTCCTGCCGCTATGACTACGCAACGCCGCGCTGCCGCAACACCGTCCGCCGCACCGCAATCCGATCCTCAGCAGCAGCCGCGCACGCTGGAGGAATGCCGCCGCTGCCCGCTCTGGCACGATGCGACGCAAGGCGTACCCGGTGCGGGGCCCGCACATGCGCCGATCATGATGGTGGGCGAACAGCCCGGCGACAGCGAAGACCGCGCCGGGGAGCCGTTCGTCGGTCCCGCCGGCCGATTGCTCGACGACGCATTGCGCGAAGCGGGCGTCACTCGGAACGCGGTGTTCGTTACGAACGCCGTCAAACATTTCAAATGGGAGCCTCGCGGCAAGCGCCGCATGCACAAGACGCCCGCGCAGCGGGAAGTCGATGCCTGCCGGTATTGGCTCGACCGCGAATTGAGCCAGGTATCCCCTACGGTGGTCGTGGCGCTAGGTTCGACCGCGCTCAAGGCGCTGCTCGAAGACGCCCACGCTCGGTTGCAAGATTATCTCGGCAAGCGCACGAAGCGCGACGGGCGCACCATTCTCGCGACATGGCATCCGTCCTACGCCTTGCGCGCCCCCGATCCCGAAACCCGCGAACGTGCGTATGCCGACATCGTGCGTGCGCTCATGCAGGCCAAACGAATCGCACACGCGCCCGGGCCCGAGTCGGGGTCCGATGAAGAGACGTGACGCGTTCGCATCGCGAGTGCACAGCCGGCACCCCGTTTTCGTGCCGTTCGATGACGAGCCCTCGCCCAAAGCCGCTGACTCGGTCCGAATTAGAGCCGCGCCGCGCCAGAGCGCGCTTCGCTTAGGCGACGATCATGCTTCGCGCCCACTTTCGCGACCGGCGTGACGGCATCGATAGCGCCGATTCCCGCATGCGCGACGGTCGCCCGCAAGGAGAACCCACTGTCATGACCGACCCCATCGTGCGCGTGATCAATCAAGCCAGCCATCGCGTATGCATCGCAGGCGACCCGAACTGGGACGATCAAGCTCTGCTCATCGACGGACGCGCAGCAAAGCGTCTCCGCTGCCTCGAACCGAACGCGCGCGCCGAAGTCGGCGTCCGGCTCGGCGGCGACACTTCGCCCGACGAGCAGCTCATGGGCGTGATCTTCGCGGATGGCAAGGATTTCAATTACGGCCGCGCAGGAGCCTACCAAACGACGATCGGACATCATCCGGATACGGGCCTGCTGAGCGTGACGGACGAACATACGATTCGCACACCCGTCGTGCAATACGCCGTCGGAAACCAGACGCAATGGTCGATGGAGATGACGTTCGTCGATTCGTGACACGCCTCTTAGGTTGCGGCATCAGCCGCCGGGCGACTGGGCAAAACGCTTGCTGCGAGTGCTCGCGTCAAGCGTCGTTGCGCGACGGGAGGCGTTATGCGAGATCGATATTCGACGACTTTGCTGCTGTGTTTGCTCGGCGCCAGCGCGAGCGTGCCGACCGCCCACGCTGGGGCCGACACGCCCGCCGCCCGTGCCGCCCAGACGCCTGAGGCCCGTGCCGGTCTGCCCGAAGGCGCACTGTCGCCGGCAACAGGCTCACCGCAACGGCGTGCCGCCGAGCAGGGCTTAGCCGTATTGGCTCGCCGGTTGCCCGCCTCGGCGCCTGCCGCCGGTTCAAGCCGCGTCTTCGACGTCGACGACTATCGCGTATTGCGCGATGCAACCCTCGGCGAGGGCTTTGAAATATATCTCGTCGATCCTCATGCGCTGCTCGCGGGCAAGCGCCTCGATCAATCGCTATACGGCAGCGGCGAATGGCGATTCGTCGTCATGGCGCACGGCAAAGCCGTCGGACTCGTCACCGTCGCGCGTATGAACGGCACATGGTCGATGGTGGAAGCCGGCGCAAGCGAGTTGGCCGCCGAGGTGGCGTCCGTCGCCGCCCGGTACGAAAACACGACTCCGCAGCCTCGGCTTCGCTTCGTTCGAAGCCTGCAAGCTGTGGCCGACTTCATCGAAGTGTCGGCGCAGAATACGAGCACAGCAGCGGCAGCGCCGCCCGGCGAGGCGTACTACATTCCGCTTTTGAGCGCGCGCAGCTTGCTTGGCCGCGCGCAGGAACGCGGCGAATCTACGTCGCCCGAACGCGCTTTGCGCGGACCCGAAGTCGAAGCCGTCCTCAGAGCCGGCGTGCAGCGCGGTTTGAGCGATCCGACGTTCGCGCACTAAGGAGCGCGCCTCATGGATACCCCGTTTTCCGCCCGCATCTTGTCGTCGCTGGCCCTGGCGGCCGCGCCTTCGTTTGTTGCCGCGAGCGGGCCGCAACTCGACATTCCGGTCGTCAGGCAAGCGCACAGCGAATGGTGTTGGGCGGCCGCGTCCAAAGCCATCCTCGATTATCGCGGCGTATCGAGTACGCAATGCGGTATCGAGAACTGGGTGAGCGCGATCGGCTACGCATGCCGGAACGCACCGTTCGACTGGAACGACCGCGCCAACTCACCGAATACGATCGCAGGTACGACCGGCATCAGCGGCATTCTCTGGTCGTGGGGCCGGCGCGATTCGCGCTACTTCGGGCGGCCGCTTTCATTCGGCGACGCGCGTGCGGCCATCCGATTCGGCAATCCGATCGTGGTTCTATGGACTTGGCCGAACGGCGGGGGACATTTCGTCGTCGTCGACGGCTACGACGCCGGCGCCGGCGCCCTGTACTTCATGAACCCATGGCCCGGCGAAGGCGCGGGATACGGCTATTACAACTGGATCCGATACGGTTCCGGCGACATGGGCACGCACTATTGGGCCGAATCGCTCGTCGTTTATTGAAGGCGAAGCGGGCAAGGCGACCCCGAATTGCGCAGCGTCAGGCGAATTTCTGCAACGCCTGCAGACCTTCCCGCACCCAATGGCGCCGGCAAGCCCACGCTGTGTGCCGACGCACGGTCGCAGCAGAAATCGGGATGCGCGGTCACGCGCGATTGACTACGCTTGAACGCATATCGCCTCGCGCTCGACATAGCGCGCAAAGCACCACGCCGTCACTATCGCCATGGAAAGCCATCCCGTGCGCTATCCCGCGCGACGCGCCCGCGCTTTTTCGTGCCTCGCCTCACTCGGCGCTTTGCTGGTCGCATCGGCCTGCACGATTACACCGCCGACGCGTCCTCCCGCAGCCGCCCTGCCGCCGCCCGCAGCGGTCAACAGCCTCACGCTCGATCAATACCGTGACGCGATCGCTCGCCGAATCTCGGAGCGCAACCCTTCGTACGTCGAGCATCGTCCGCCGCAAGCCATGCTGCGCTCGCTCGTCGTCCTCGCCTTCACCGTAAACCGCAACGGCGAGCTCGTGCGCTCGTCGGTCTACCGGACCAACGGCGACGACGAGGCCGAAGCTACGGCGCTGGCATCGCTGCGCCGGGCAGCGCCGCTGCCCCCACCGCCGGCCAAGCTGCTCAATCGGACCGGGCAAGTCGAGATCATGGAGGACTGGCTGTTCAACGACGACGGCCGGTTCCAGCTGCGCGAGCTCGCCGACCCGCAAGCGTTGACTCTCGACTGAACTGCGCACGGCCCTACCGACGCACGGCACGGTTCGTTGGCGCGGGCCGTGCCCGCTCGCTATAATTTTTCCCACCGCACGCTGACTGCCTGCACGAGCGTGCCGTCGCGCCTCGCTGCCCTGCTTTTCGACCGGTACCCCATGCCCACTCACGGATTCTGCCCGCGCGGCCCGTGCGCACGCGCAGCGTCCGTTCTTCGGAGACCTCTCATATGTCCGTTTCGCCGTCATCGCCTTCCATGACATCCGCGTCCGACGCGGCGAACGTATCGAGTCGATCGCGCATCGTGTTGGCCAGTTTCATCGGCACGGCGATCGAGTTTTACGACTTCTACGTTTACGCCACCGCGGCCGCCCTCGTCATCGGTCCCGTCTTCTTTCCGCACGGCTCGGCGATGGCGCAAGCGCTCTCGGCTTTCGTGACGTTCGGCATCGCCTTCGTCGCGCGTCCGATCGGCTCATTCATATTCGGTCACTTCGGGGACCGAATCGGCCGCAAATCAACGCTCGTCGCCTCGTTGCTCGTCATGGGCCTCTCGACCACGCTCATCGGCTTCTTGCCCGGCTACGACGCCATCGGCTCGTTGGCGCCTGTCCTGCTCTGCATCTTGCGCTTCGGCCAAGGCATCGGTCTAGGCGGCGAATGGGGCGGCGCAGCGCTGCTCGCCACCGAGAACGCGCCAGCCGGACGCCGCGGATGGTTCGGCATGTTCCCGCAGCTCGGACCTTCCGTCGGCTTTCTGGCGTCGAACGGGTTGTTCTTCGCGCTCGCGCTGACGCTCTCGGACGATCAATTCCGCTCCTGGGGCTGGCGCGTGCCATTCATCGCCAGCGCGGTGCTCGTTGCCCTCGGCTTGTACGTGCGCCTGAAAATCGCGGAAACGCCCGCGTTTCGCGCGGCCATCGAACGGGCCGAACGCGTGCGCGTCCCGCTCGTTTCGCTGATCTCGCACCACAGCAGGGCGACGCTCGCCGGCGCCTGTGCGATGGTGGTCTGCTATACGCTGTTTTATATCTCGACGGTGTTCACGCTGTCGTACGGCGTATCGACATTGCACTTCTCCCGCCAAAGCTTTCTCGGCATGCTCTGCTTCGCCGTCCTGTTCATGGCGCTCGCGACGCCGCTCGCCGCTTGGGCCAGCGACCGGTTCGGCCGCCGCCCGGTACTGATGGCCGGCATCGTCGCGGCCATCGCATCGGGCTTCACGATGGCGCCGCTCGTCGGCAGCGGCTCGCCGGCGCTCGTCACGCTGTTTCTGACGCTCGAGCTGTTCTTGATGGGGATCACGTTCGCCCCGATGGGCGCACTGTTGCCCGAACTGTTCCCCACGGCCGTGCGCTACACGGGCGCCGGCGTCGCCTACAACCTGGGCGGCATTCTCGGCGCATCCGTCGCTCCGTACATCGCGCAAATGCTCGCGACGCGCGGCGGCTTGGCGTGGGTAGGCGGCTACGTGTCGGCAGCGGCGGCCGTGAGCCTCGCCGCCGTGCTCTTCATGCGGGAAACGCGGGACGTGCCGCTGTCCTGAGCGAGCTGCGCTGCGAGCGGCGACTAGCGATCCGTCACCCTTCGCCGTCATCGTTCGCGATGTTCGCGCGACGCGCGTCCCATAGACATCACGCGAGCGAACTGCGCCGCGCGCACGGTGACCGGCGCAGCGGCGCGCGCCGCTTTCCATGCGGCTGCGACCCGCGCGAGCAGCAAAAGCGCCGCGACGGCGACGATATCGCCAAACAATCTCGCAAACCAGTTCGTCTCGCCGTGCGCCAGCCGCACCGCCGTATCGACGCCTATCGAGACCACCGTCCCGCCGACGAAACAAATGAGCCCCTGCTTGCCCACCGTCACGACGGCAGGCAACCGTTCCGCAAGCGTTTTCAACCACCCGACGCGAGCGGCTTGCGCGCAGAGCCATGCAAGCGCAAAGAAGCTCACGACGCGCACGCTGGCGAGGTTCTGCTTCATGAAGCCCGGCGCCGGATGCGTATCGATGCACACCTTCACGAACGTAAAGGCGAGCGCGACGGCGAATGCGGCGCCTGTGAGCGCATGGCCGGTCTTCGACGTCTGCACCTGCACGGGCACGGGATGCATGCGGCAAAGCACGCCGAGCATGAACAGCAGTTGCCAAGCGAATGGATTGAACGGCCAAGCCGCGACGCCGGCTACAGTGGCGGCTAACCATGGCGCACCGAGCCACGTCGCTAGGCTCAGCCCGAATAACGCGACCGGCGCGCGCCGCGCGAGCGGAACGGCAAGCGGGATGCATAGCGCAAAAACGACGTACATCGGCAGCACGGACGACAAGAACGGCTGCCGGCGCAGTAGAACGATGTCCATGAGTCCTTGCGCCGGGCGATGGACGAACGCGCGCCACCCCAAATCCGCCGTCATCGGCGAGGCGATCGTCAACGAGGCGAGCACGGCCCCGCAGGCCAGCATCAACACAGCCGTCAGCAGGTAGGCGCGGTAGATCTCCCACGTTCGCTTGAGAAAGCGCAGGCGCGCGGCTGCCTCGCCTTGGCGAGCGGCAATGCCCGCGTAGCCGGCGGCCGACGCGTATCCGCCGAGAAACACGAAGACTTCCGCCGCATCGCAGTAGGCATAGTTGTGCAGCATGGCGTGGGCGAGCACGCTCACCGAAATATGATCGATGGCGATCACGATCAGCACGATGCCGCGCAGCAGATCGACCTCGATCGATCGTCCATTGGACGAGTGCATCGAATGAACCTCCTTTTCCATGGCCGTCGAACGCAAGAGCTCTTGCGTTGGCCTCGCCGGTTGGTTCGCTCCGCCCCGGAAAAATTCCTCGCTTCGATTTATTTCATCGCACATGCATGACCGGCGCGATGCGTGCCGCGCCGGCAATCGTGACGCTGCCCCGAACGCCCGCGGCGGCACGTCGGGGCTTTTCCGGGCTTGCCCGCAAAACCGGCGTGCCTATACTGCGTTTATCAGCACATCAATAAGATGTTTTTGCGCACCCTGTAACGCACAATACAGCAACAGCCATCCCCGGGAGACGACGATGAACATCCGCATCGAGAACGCCGATATCGTAGCGATCCTCGCGCTGGCGTTGGTCACCGCTCTGTTGCTGGCGCTTCGCTTTCGTCCTCAAAGCTGGCGCGCCGTCGTACTCGAAGCATTGCTCGCCAACGCGGCGGCGTTCGGCGCGGTCCTAGCCGTCGAAGCGCTGCTGGCCTGAACGGCTAGGGGCTCGCGGATCGTCTGTCGCCGGCGGTCAACGCTCGTAGTAGTAGTACCCGTCGTGATGGTGATGATATCCGCCGTAATAGCCGTAGTAGCCCGGGGCGGGCGCGATCACGCAGCCGCCAAGCAGCAACGCCACTAACGTGCCTGCAATCGCCAAACCGGTCGAGCGTTTCATCCTCTTCTCCTAATGTCGCTGTTCATGGGTTCGACGCGATGTCGAACGATTGCGATTGAACAGCACGACCGGGGCGCGCATCGTTGCAATTTGTAAGCAGCGGACGGCCGATATTACAACCGCCGGGCAGCCTGCTCCTTTCCCCACGCCGGCCGGGCCAGCGCGATTTCGGCGGCAATCGACGGCGACACATTTAACAGACTTGTAATGAGCCGGCGTCATGCGTCGGCGGCTAGCGGGGCGCCTCCGAGGGCCGCGGGGCGCGGCGGCACCCGCGTTGCGCGTCCAAGGCATAAGGGTTGCACACGTATAATTCCGTTTTTGCCCGCGAAGCATCATGGCCCGGACCACGCGTTTTCGTTCATCCGGCGTCGTCCGGCGCGCCCGTCAGATCTGGCGCCGCTACGGCGTATTTTGGCTAGGCGCGATTGCCGTCGGCCTCGTCGCCGTGTTCTACGCACGGCTGATCGATTGGGGCTACGACCAATTCCGCACGATGCAGCAGCACCATGCATGGCTGCCGCTGATCGTGACGCCGGCCATCTCAGCCGCATGCGTATGGCTCACCCGCCAGTTCTTTCGCGGCGCGGAAGGCAGCGGCATTCCTCAAGTGATCGCCGCGTTGCAGGAAGGCACCGCCACACTTGGTCCCCGCACGCTTTCGCTGAAATTGCTGGCCGGAAAAATCCTCGTATCGTTGCTCGCGATTCTCGGCGGCTTCACGATCGGCCGCGAAGGACCGACCGTCCAAGTCGGCGCCGCCCTCATGTACAACCTCAGGCGGCTGTACCCACGGTCGACCGCGCTCATCGAACGGCAGCTCGTCCTCGCCGGCGCCGCTGCGGGGCTATCGGCCGCATTCAATACGCCGCTTGCCGGGATCGTGTTCGCCATCGAAGAGCTTACGCGCAGCTTCGAAGCGCGGGCGAGCGGCGTCCTGATCACCGCGATCATCATCGCCGGTGTCATCGCGCTAGGCCTGAACGGTAACTACACGTACTTCGGCACGATCCAGATCGGCACGCATTTTCCCGATCTGCTGGCCGTCGCCGTCGTGATCACAGCCATCGTGACCGGCATCGCGGGCGGCATATTCGGCTGGCTGTTGCTGCACACTTCGCGCTGGCTGCCCGCTCCGCTCGTGAAGATGCACCGCGAGCGGCCCGTCGTGTTCGGCGCGCTATGCGGACTCGCGATCGCCGTGGTGGGGCTCATGTCGGGCGGGACGACGTTCGGCAGCGGCTATGCCGAAGCGCGCGGGCTGCTCGACGGGCGCGAGCAGTTGTCCATGTTCTATCCGTTTTTGAAAATGGCGTCGATGGTGGGCTCGTACCTGCCCGGCATCCCCGGCGGTATCTTCGCGCCGTCGTTGTCGATCGGCGCGGGCTTCGGCAATCTGCTGCATTCGGTCTTCGGCAGCATGCAGCTTCCGATGCTCATCGCGCTCGCCATGGTCGGCTATCTTGCCGCCGTCACGCAGTCGCCGATCACGTCGTTCGTAATCGTCATGGAAATGATCAACGGGCATGCGCTCGTCATCTCTCTGATGGCGACGGCGCTGATATCGAGCCGCGTAGCTCGACTGTTCGCGCCACCGCTGTACGAAGCGCTCGCTCACCGCTACCTGACGCCGCCCGCGACTCAACCGGCGCCCGTTGAGCCGGAATCGCCGAAGACGCTCGAGCCCCTATTCGAGGACGAGAAGGACGCCGAAAGCGAAGACGCGGCGCAGACGGATGCGCCGCGCGACTGATCGCAACGATCGGTCAATCGCGGTGAGGAGCGGTAAGGAGCGGCAAGACCCGCGTTACCGGACCCAGTGGCCGGGCACCCAGGCCCAATTCGGTCCGCGCCGCGCCCAGTGGCCGGGCCGCCAGTGATAGCCCATCCGCACGCGCTGCCAATGGCCGGGCACCCACACGTAGCGGCCGCGATCCCAGCGCCAATGGCCCCGGTCCCAAACATAGCCGGTGCGCGGCGCGGGCACCGCCTCGTAGCGAACGGGGGGCGGCGCATTCGGGGCCACGATCACGACTTCGGCAGCGGAAGCGGACGCCGCAACGGCGAACGTGCCGGCGCACGTCAGCACGAGTTGAGCGAGCAGTAAGCGGGTGGACGTTTTCATGATGACCTCTTCGTTATTGGCGAGCAACGCCGCAAGACGGCGTTACTCCCGATAATGCGCCAGGCCGCGATTGCGACGACAACGGCCGTATTACCGAGGGGCCGAAAGTGCAACCGAATATTTTCGGACAAGCCGGCAGTGCTCGTCCGGCTTGCGAAACATCATGAAGCGATGCGTATGACTGGTTACGCTTGGGGGATTTCGATTTTGACCTCGAGCACTTCGAGATCGTCTTGGCGCTCGAGACTGACGCGAATGTCGTCGTCGGAAATCTTCACGTACTTCGAAATGACCGCGACGAGTTCGCGCTGCAGCGCGGGCAAATAATCGGCAGGCGGGTGACCGCCGCCTCGCTCGTGCGCGATGATCAGCTGCAGGCGCTCTTTCGCAACCGCCGCAGACTTCTTCTTCTCGCCGAGCAAGAACGACAAAATCGACATAGCGTGCGTCCTCCTTAGCGAGTGCCGAAGAGGCGTTGCAACAGGCCCGGCTTCTGGTAATCGGTGAAGCGCAATTCTTTCTCTTCGCCGAGAAAGCGCGAAACCACGTCCTTGTAGGCTTCCGCCACATCGGTGCCGTCCATGTGGACGGCGGGCAGGCCTTGGTTCGACGCGTGCAGCACCGCCTCCGATTCGGGCACGACGCCGATCAGATCGATGCGCAGAATTTCCTGGATGTCGGAAAGCGAAAGCATTTCGCCTTCGCTGACGCGCTTGGGGTTGTAGCGCGTGATCAGCAGATGTTCCTTGATGGGATCCTTGCCCTCGATCGCACGCTTCGTCTTCGACGAAAGGATGCCGAGAATGCGGTCGGAATCGCGCACCGACGACACTTCCGGGTTCGTCACGACGAGCGCTTCGTCGGCGAAGTGCATCGCGAGCAGTGCGCCCGACTCGATACCCGCCGGCGAATCGCAGACGATGTAGTCGAAGCCCATGCCGACCAAATCGGTCATCACCTTTTCGACGCCTTCCAGCGTGAGCGCATCTTTATCGCGCGTCTGCGAAGCCGGGAGAACGAACAGGTTTTCGCACTTCTTGTCCTTGATGAGCGCCTGATTGAGGTTCGCCTCACCTTGGATCACGTTGATGAAGTCGTACACGACGCGGCGCTCGCAGCCCATGATCAGGTCGAGATTGCGCAGGCCGACGTCGAAGTCGATCACGACGGTCTTGTTGCCGCGCAGTGCGAGGCCCGACGCGAAGCTCGCGCTCGTCGTGGTTTTGCCCACGCCGCCCTTGCCGGAAGTCACCACAACGATTTTTGCCATTTCCCCTTACCCTGTGTTCGTCAATTCCGTCAGTTCAATTCGACGCGCGGCTTACGTGAGCCGCAGCGGCTCGATCATCAGTTTTTCGTCGGCAAGGCGGATCTGCACCGACTTGCCGATCACATCGGCCGGCAACGGATTCTCCGTCGTGCGATAGATACCGGCGATCGAAATCAGTTCCGGTTCGAGGCACGTGCAGAAGATCCGCGCCGCATGGTTGCCGTGCACGCCCGCGAGCGCGCGCCCGCGCAGCGGCGCATAGATATGAATGTTGCCCTCGGCGATGACTTCGGCGCCGTAGCTCACGAGCCCCAGCACGACGAGATCGCCTTTTGCGTAAACCTGCTGCCCCGAGCGAAGCGGCTTGTCGATGACGAGCGTCTGCGCGCTTGCCTGCGCGCGTGCGCCTCCTTCCGAGGGGGAGGCGTCCGTCGAGGCCGAACCGCTCCCCGCCCCGCCGGCCGGCTGGGCCGCCGACGTTTCCGCAGCGCTCGGTGCAGCCTCGGTCTTGCCGCTCGCGGCGCGCCGCTCGCGTGCCTCGACGAGCGGCAAACCGCCGCTGCCGGCCCACTCGCGCTGAGCCTCGCCCGCGACCACGCCGATGGGCCGCATGCGCACGCTGTCGAGCAATTGCGCAATGTCGGCGATGGCCGCGCGCTCGCTTTCGCCGAGACGGCGCACGTCGATCGTCACCACTTCGCCGGAGAAAAACTCGGGCGTCGCCTCGAAGCGCCGCGTGAGCTCGTTCTTGAGCGCGTCGAGGTCAGTGGTTTTGACGACGAATTGGAGCGCGTCGACGGAGCCGCTGCGAAGTTCGAAGAAGGGCGTTTTGTTCAGCGACATGGGGCGTTGCAGCAAAAAATTTTGCGTATTTTACAGGGGTCTACGCGCCGAGCCAGACTTTTTACGGCGGTTTGGCGGCCCCCGGCGTACGCGCCCAAGACGCAGCGGTGGCGTTCCGGCGACTGGCTGCGATTCAGAATTACGCGTGCTTGACGTGCCGCACGAGCAGCGTTTGCCACTCCTGCGGCGCCCGAGCGATCGGCTGATGCTCGCCGGTCGGGCCGAAGCCGAGCGCCTGGTAAAAGCGCATGGCGTTGCGATTGGCGTCGGCGATCCAAGCGTAGATTTCTTGCGCGCCGCGCTCGGCGAGCCAAGCGGCCGCCGTGTTGACGAGCAATTCGCCGCCGTGCAGATGGCGGACGGCGGGCGCCACCCACAATGCGCAGACGAAAGCCTTGCGTTCGGCCGTTTCGTCGAAGTAAGCGCCGACGAGGCCGGCGGGATGCCCTTCGGTGTAGAGGATGAACGAAGCGGAGGCTTCCGACACGGCATGACGCACCGCAGCAGCATCGAACGTTTCTGCCTGTTCGGACAAGGCTTCTTCGAGCGTTTCGTCGAAGGCGTAGGGTGCGTCGCGCAGAGAAGCGGCGCGCAATTCGCGCAGCTCGGGACCCTGGTCGGAGGCGATACGGCGAACAGTCAGCGATGAACTCATGAGACTCCGATTGGTCGCGGGGGGTTGCTAACGTGTAGCTTCGTCCCAATGGGCGGGCGCGTCAAATCCGTTATTTAAACGAGATGCGAATTGGGCGTCTACCGTTGCGCATTGTGCAGAGCACAATGACGCGGCGCGATGCGCGGCGGAAATGGGCCGGTGCGTGGCCGTCTTATGCGCTGCGCCGAGCGCTGGGCGGCCCGCGTCGGCGCCCCGTCGGCGGCATCACAACCAGCCGGTTTTCTTCAGCTTCCAATAGAGCCAAGTGCAGGCAGCGACCGTGAGGCCAAGCGTGACCGGATAGCCCCACGCGGATTTCAGCTCCGGCATGTCCTGGAAGTTCATGCCGTAGAGGCTGAACACGATCGTCGGAACGGCGAGCACGGCGCCCCACCCGGCCAGCTGCTTGACGATGTCGTTTTGCCGCACGGACACGAGCGCGAGGTTCACGTGCATGGCGTTCGTCAACATTTCCCGCAAGTCGTCGGTGGCGGCGATGACGCGGTGGGCGTGATCCTGAATGTCGCGCAAATACGCGCGCAGTTCCTTCGGGATGATCTCCTCGTGAAACCGGACGAGTTGATTGCAAATGTCGTCCATCGGCACGGCCGCGTTTCGCAATTCGATGAGGCTGCGGCGCAATTCATAGCTTTCTTGAATCACCGCGAGATCGAAATCGGCCTTGAACATGCACCCTTCGATGCGATCGAATTGCGCCTCGTAACTGCTCATGATCGGCTGGTAATTGTCGACGACGAAATCGAGCACCGAATAGAGCGCAAAGCCCGGACCCTTCTTCAGCAGATGCGGATTTTGCTCGACGCGCGTGCGCACTTCGGTATAGCTCGACGAAGCGCCGTGCCTGACCGTCACGAGGAAGTTGGTCCCCACGAACAAGTGCGTTTCGCCGTACTCCACCTCGCCCTCGATGAGCTGCGCCGTCTTGACGACGATGAACAGCGACGCGCCGTACGTTTCGATCTTCGGGCGCTGATGCGCTTTCAGGGCGTCCTCGATCGCGAGGTCGTGCAGATGGAATTCTTGCTGCACCTTTCTGAGCAACGCTTCGTCGGGATGGTAGAGGCCCACCCAAATGAAGGACTCCGGTTCGCATACGACATCGCTGATTTCAGAGATATCCAGATCCCGGACACGTTTGCCGGCCCGATACAGCACGCTCTTGACGACCATCTCCATGGCGCTCACTCCCATTCTTCATATTCGGCCGTGACAGCCGCGCGCGGCAGCCTCAAGCTGCGAATGATGCCCTATGAAGCGGCAAGCGCACAGGCGGGTTCGGGCGCGCGACGAGTCGCCGCGCTCATAGGGGGTTTGCGGCGCCCGCTTGCGAGAGGAGCGAGACGGCGGTTGGGTCCGGCATCCCGTTCGCGTCGATGGCGCCGGCGTTCGCCAATGCCGCGAGATCGGTATCCACGCCCGGTTGGCTGACGGTGAACGGCGTGGTCAAAAACGATTGCACCGCCAGCGAGACCTGATAGCGCTGCTGAAGATTCGTGACGACCGCCGTTTCGGCGGCCAGCACGTCGGTGGCGTTACCCAACACCTGCTGGTAGCGCCCGCTGTTGGGGAAATTCGCGACGAGATGCGGCACGTCCGTGCCCACCTGCGCGGCGAGGTACGCCATCATCAACTCGGTTTCGGGCGTCGTATTGAATGTGCCGCCGGCGAAGGCGAGCGAATGGAGGGTGGCCGTGCCGGAGACTGCCGTAATGACGCAAGGGAGCGTCGCGCCGAGCGTTAGGCTGTAGTTGCCTGCGCTGTCCGATACCGTCGAGCCCCACCCTTGCGCGCAATCGATGCGAATGGTCGCACCGGCGAGTGCGCGGCCTGTCGCCGCCGTACCCGTTAGCGTGACGGGCGGCACGTCGCTGTCGTCGAAGCACCCGTCGACGCCGACGCACACGCTCCCGTGGCACGCGGACAGCGCCACCATCGAAGCGATGCAGATGGCGCGCGATGCCGGATGGGCAAGGCGGAAGAGGCTCGAGGTCATGGATGGACAAGGAGCGATGTCGATTGGAGAAGGTGAGCCGACGGCTTACGCGCCGAGCGATCAGCGATCAGCGATCAGCGATCAGCGATCAGCGATCAGCGATCAGCGATAGGCCCATTCTAGGCGCTGGAGACGGGAACGAGCTAGCGACCAGCTTCGGCGCATGGGCACGCAGCCCCGCTGCTCGAAATGGGTTTTATCAGCAGGAAAGCATAAAGCAAAACCCCCGCAAGCTTTTTGGCTTTGCGGGGGTTTCTTGAATTCTGGCGGAAAGGGTGGGACAGCTTCCCATCGCCAGCAAATCCTTTAAAAATCAAAGCCCTGATGCCCCACCAAAAACGACGGTGTACCGGTGCTTGTGTACCACACCCGCCGTGCAACGAGTTTCAATATCGGGGCACCGTTTCCCCTGTGTCAATCTAATCGTCACCGGGAGAGAAGCACTGAAGCCGATCTGCACAGAGCAGTTCCCGATGGGCATCACGGGCAAGTCTGTAGGCTTCAGCACTCCTCAGAAGCGCGCACTCCCAAGATCAGTTTGGGAATTGCGATGCTGCCCACAACACGTCAAAAGAGTCCCGCACGCGGCGGGTTTGCGATCAACGCAGACAGGCACTTACGGAGGCGCAACGACCTCACGCGGCGGGTTGCGGGGGGCCATCAGCAGTTGGTGTCGCATCCGCCGCAGGGGGAGCCGACGGGAGTACCGGGGCAACTGCAGCGTTCGGAGGCTGAAATCCTCCGAACAAACCAAACAAGCCACTCGCAAGCATTACTTGCGATCGCCTTCCATCATAGATCATCACGACGTTCTGTAAGAACGTGCGGCCCAGCAGAACCTCATGAGGTTGCTGCCCACCAGTCAGATGCACTCCTGCAAAACGTCCCGCCTCGGTAATGCCGAGCGCCGGCACGGTAATCTGCGCAGCGAACACGTCGTGCTGGTGAGCACCGTTCGAACCGGAAAGCGCGATCCTATCGACGACCGGCAACTGTAGCCGGGCCGCCAAGGCGGAGTCGATACAGCTCTGCGCGGCACCGGTGTCAACCAGCCCACTGACCAACAGCGCGCCAACACCGCCTGCCGGCGCAGCGCCAGCCACTGGCTGACCACCGGCTGCCTGAGCCGGTGTTAGCCTGCCTACCAGTACCTGGATCGTCGGCCCCAGAGCGAGCAAGACTCCCGGCGCGGCAAGCCCATTTGGAAGGGAAAAGGCAGCTTCAGCGATCGGCATAGACAGGCCGGTATGCTACGGAAGCGGGGACAGGGAAAGAGGTGCCGGACCCGACCTGGCGGACCAGAAATGGGTCCGCCCCGAATTGGAGCGAGGCTGACCGAAACGCCGTATCAAACGTGTCGTAGGCTCCCTGAAGCTGGCCGCCATGAAACACGACAAACTTACCCATATGGTGCGCTGTTAGCTCATCGACATGTGCCTCGAACGCAGCGATCTCGCTGTCAAGAACGTGGGTCATCGTCATCTCCTGTTTATGCGCAATCTATCTACAACATACTAGTCGTCTGCCGCAAACGCGACAGGCGAAAAAGAGGGTGCGGAGGGGGGGCAATTCCGCATTGTGGTATCGCCACCCTACTACCGGCTCGGCATTTTAACGGCAAGCATACGAAACGGAGCATCACCGCGCGAAAAGATCGTCCCAGATCGGAAAAGCAAAGCACGGTCGATGCCAGCACCTGAGCCCCTCCGCCACACAGGCGTTAGAGCACGGACGTATCGCTCGACAACCTTGTTATCGGCAAGATTTGTTTCATGCTTGAACAGCGCGGAAACGATCTCCCGACAGCAAAGATTCGGCTCTCTGTCTGGTCTATCGGCCCCATGCGTCGGAGCATCCAAACAAGGGGCGTCGAGCCACTGACGTGTGCAACCCGTTTCAAAATCGAGCACCCGCCCTCAGGAAACGGCGACGACATCGCCACGTGCGCGCAGCCGCATAATGGTCTGGCGACTCGTTTTCAACTGGCGAGCGACGGCGGCAATGGTCTGCCCCTGCGCCAGTGAGTCCAGTGCCATAGATTCCTGCGACGCGCTCAGCGCCTTGGGGCGGCCCAGAACCTTCCCTGCCGACCGAGCACGTGCGAGCCCTGCGGCCGTACGTTCCCGTAGTAAATCACGCTCGAACTCGGCGACAGAAGTGAGTACCGCCATGGTCATCTTCCCCGCCGCGCTAGTCAGGTCCGCCCCGCCCAGGGCAAGGCAATGGACGCGGACGCCGATGATCGACAGTTCTTCGACTGTTGCTCGAACATCCATTGCGTTGCGGCCGAGTCGGTCGAGTTTCGTCACGACCAGCACGTCACCGTCTTCCAGTCGGTCGAGCAGTTTCGAGAAGCCGGCCCGTTGTTTCGCGGCAACTGAGCCGGACACGCATTCGGCGACCACGCGACGCGGCTCGATGTCGAACCCGGCCGACCGTACCTCGTGCGTCTGGTTCTCGGTTGTCTGCTCGGCTGTCGATACCCGGCAGTAGCAAAAGACTCGGCCCACGCTCACCCTCGCTGTCCAAAAACGATGGCCGAAGATTAACCCCGTGGTGCAGTGCGTCAAGCAGGGTTTTGGACACCCCATGCGAGGGAGTTCAAAAACGGACGTTTGCGGACAAGTGTTGTCAACAGTTCTCATCGAACCCGTCGTGCCTCGTCGACATACCTGGGATTTTTTGAATAGCTGGCTCGCGTTCGATACAATGCCTGCTTTCCCATGGGGAGGGATGAAATGCCAATTACTGAGCTTACGCCTGTAAGAAAGTTGAAGTTGGACCTCAGCAACTATCGAACAATGAAACAGGCCGACGAACGCAACGCAGTCGAAGCGATTATCGCCATTAAACCCGACTGGTTCTGGGCATTGATGGAAAGCCTGCTAGATACCGGCTACCTTCCCACCGAGAACATCCTCGTCCAGAGTAGCGCTGGGGCGCGCCGCTCGCTTGTGGTGAAAGAGGGAAACCGTCGAATCGCAGCGCTTAAACTGATTCACGGCATCATTCCGGTTGACGGACTTCCGATTCCCAAAAACATCTTGGCGAGCATTGAAGAGGTCTCTGCGGGCTGGAAGCGCGCCAATCTCAATGTGCCATGCGCGATATATGCCCCAGAGGAAGCAGAGACGGTCAACCGTATTCGCAGCCTCACTCACGGTAAAGGCGAAAAAGCAGGCCGTGACGGCTGGACCGCCGTGGCGCGAGCACGCCACAACCGAGACGAAAACGGGGCCGTTGAGGCGGCGCTCGACCTCCTGGAAAAGTACCTGGAGCACGGGAAAAACCTTACAGAGCAGCAAGGTCAGCGTTGGGCTGGTGACTACCCCCTTAGCGTCCTTGAGGAAGCAATGAAGCGCATCGCTGCGCGCATTGGCACCACCAACAGTACCGACCTTGCAAAGCGATACCCTAAGGTTTCACATCGTGCGCAGTTCGAAGAGATCATTCGAGATATCGGCCTGCAAGTCATTCGCTTCGATTCCCTGCGGCGTAGGGATATTGCGTCCGAGTATGGCATTCCGCCCGACCCCTCGCAGACCGAGCCGCCGACGAAACCGAATGGTTCCGGCAATGGGACAGCAGGCGCAAATCCCGGTGCCGGCTCTCGGCCGAACGTGGGCGCTCCGCCCGCGCCCAATGGAAACGGTTCGGCCAATCCCGGAACGGGAAGTGGTACGAAGGCAGCGCCCGCTGCGGTGGATGGGGGACGGAAAATAATCGCCGTCCCTATTCACGACCCGAAACAGGTGGCAAGGATGCTAAAGAAATTTGCACCCAAAGGTGCCAACAGAGAAAAAGTTGCATCCCTTCTTTGGGAAATCAAGAACATTAAGCTCGATAAGAATCCGATCGCATTCTGCTTCCTACTGCGTAGCATGTTCGAAATCTCGGCGAAGGCGTACTGCACAGATCACAAAGCAGACGGGCTTTCGGCCACAAAGAACGGCACCGACAGGAAGCTCATAGAGGTTTTAAAGGACATTACCCGGCATCTGACGAATAACAGCCAAGATCAGGAAGCGCAAAGAAAACTGCATGGGGCAATTACCGAAATCGCAAAACCGGAAGGGATTCTGTCAGTTACATCAATGAATCAGTTAGTGCATAACCCTAAGTTCGCGCACCAACCCACCGATATCGCCATCTTGTTCGGCAACGTCTTTCCGTTGCTGGAAGCGATGAATTGAACCAATTGAAGACCCTCGGACCGCACACATGAGTAGGTATCGCACGCCCCTTCGCTACCCAGGCGGAAAACAAAAGTTAGCTGCGTTCATCTTGGAGATACTTGAAGCAAACGGTCTCGTTGGGGGGCACTATGTGGAGCCGTATGCTGGCGGTGCCGGGGTCGCTCTGGAATTGCTGCTTGAAAACAAGGTTAGCAAAATTCACCTCAATGACTCTTCGCTACCGATTTACGCGTTTTGGCGCTCAGTGTTATCTAAGCCAGAAGAACTCTGTCGCTTGGTCGCCAGCGCGTCTCTAACCGTTGAGGAATGGAAACACCGCCGTGATATCGTCCGCCAACCCAAAGGGCATTCTCAGCTTGAAGTAGGCTTTAGCGCATTCTACTTGAATCGATGCAACCGATCCGGTGTTCTTTCGGGCGGCCTGATCGGCGGGCTCGCACAGGACGGCGAATGGAAGATGGACGCTCGTTTTCCGAGGAACGAGCTGATCCGACGCATCGAAGCTATCGCTTCGCGTAGCTCCGCTATTGTACTGAAGAATTGGGATGCTGAGAAATTCATCGAAGAGCACGTGCCAACGCTGCCAGTGGAGACCCTCGTCTATTGCGACCCTCCGTATTTTGACAAAGCCAGCCGGCTATATTTGAATTCCTATCAGGAAGCGGATCATCAGCGAATTTCGCGAGTCATCCAAGATCGATTAAAGCGAAAATGGGTTGTCTCGTACGACAGCGCGCCGCAGATTCTCGATTACTATCGTGAGCGGCGTTCTTTCGTGTACGACCTTCAGTACAACGCCTCGCGCGTCTACAAAGGTCGAGAGATCTTTGTGTTCTCGGATGATCTCGATCTGCCAGCGATATCGAGTCTGCCGCATATCGATGATGCGATGCGTGTTCATAAACACATATTGCGCCCTCCGACTAAGCATCATCATGCCGCCACTCATGTGCGCAGCTGATCTTATAATCCGTTCGTTTTGTTGGCGAGTGCATCGGCAATCCAGCGCCCTGCGATCGGCCGCGGGGCTGCGGATGTAGACTCTGACCAGCATGAAACTCCTTCTCGGGGACAACGATCCACTCAGGATGTGGCGCATTTCCGAGCAGCATGCCGACCGTGCAATCGCGGACATCCGCTGCGATACCGCGGTCTAGCGTCAAAGATTCGGCCCATGTGTTCGGCAGCGCCTCGTTTGCAAGAAAATTCGTCCAAGCCAGTCGACAGCGCGCACGAATATGGATCAATCGATGCGTGCGTTTTGATACCGGGTAGCCGTTCCATGGTCGCGCGTAGTCCTCGTTATGGAACTGCGTGTCGCCGACAACGCCCGTTGCCGTACATGAATTGCCATAGGTGAGCCAAGCCTTCGCCCGATAGAACGTCGTCAATTGCCACCCTCGAATGCGTGCGGCCCCGCTGAAGCCGTTGTACGGCCCTATGAGCGGCCAGCGCCATTGCGGAAGGTGGAAGACCGCCTGGGGCCGATCGAAGGCAAGCGTAACGGACTCGAAGCAATATACAGCGAGCTCAGTGTCATCGCGCCCCTCCCACTGACAGGTAGTGCCAATCGCTGTCTGGGGCGGCACCTCGTCAGCGACCTTCCGCTCAGGCGCATCGGTAAACGAGTTCACGCTCGCGTCCATGTCGTCACTCTCGTGCAACCGGTTTCAAAAATGAACTTCAAAACACGTATTGATGGCGTAGCCTTTGTCATAAGCCAGTTCGCATACATCAACGGTTCTAGCTGGTGCTCCCAGCAAGATCGAAGCACCCACGCCTAGCAAAGACCTATTGTGATGCCCCCGACGTATTGGGCGTCTCCAGTGTCGAACCACAGTGCTTACACTTCACAGCCTCGACCCGTACCGGCTCGGCACAGAACGGACACTTCTTGTGGCCGCCGAATTGTCCGATCTCCGCCGCGACCTCCTGACTGTTCTTGGCAAGCAACACCACAATGAGCGTGACGATAGGTGTTAGCGCCGATGTAAAAATGACCCACCTCGCCGAAGTAAACCTGACCCAC
>CBIHRA010000046.1:0-39290 GCA_966212325.1 uncultured Burkholderiaceae bacterium
CCGTCGCGTTCTACGTGTCGGGCCAACTGCTGACCGAGGACTACTACGTCTTCAACAAGTTGGCGAAAGGGTTGATCCGGACGAACAACATCGATACGAATTCGCGCCTTTGCATGTCGAGCGCGGTGACGGCCTATAAGAAGGCGTTCGGTGCCGACGGTCCGCCCACCTGCTATGAGGATCTGGAGCTTGCGCGAACGGTGCTGTTCGCCGGGAGCAACATGCCCTACGCGCACCCCGTGCTGTTCAGGCGGCTCGAAGAAGCGAAGGCGAAGGACCCGTCGATCAAGTGGATCGTCGTCGATCCGCGCCGAACCGACGTCGCTGCGCTGGCCGACCTGCATCTCGCGATCGCACCGGGTACCGATGTCGCGCTGTTCAACGGCATGCTGCATCACATGATTTGGGAAGGCGCGCTCGATCAGGCCTTCATCGCCGAGCACACGAACGGATTCGACGAACTCAAAGCGCTCGTACGTGGTTACACGCCGAGCATGGCGGCCGAAATTTGCGGCATCGCCGAAACCGATCTTCTTCAGGCCGCCGAATGGTTCGCGGCGAGCCCCGCCTCGTTGTCGCTCTATTGCATGGGACTCAATCAATCGAGCCACGGCACCGACAAGAATTTGGCGCTGATCAATCTGCATTTGGCTACGGGCCAAATCGGCAAACCCGGTGCCGGACCGTTCTCGTTGACGGGCCAGCCCAATGCGATGGGCGGACGTGAAGTGGGCGGCATGGCGACCATGCTGGCAGCGCACCGCGATATCGGCAACGCCGAGCATCGCGCGCAGGTCGAAGCGCTCTGGGGCGTGAGCGGATTGTCCGCACGGCCGGGCCTGCCGGCCGTCGACATGTTCGACGCCGTTGCGGAAGGCAAAATCAAAGCGATCTGGATCGCTTGCACGAACCCTGTTCATTCGATGCCCGACATCGAGCGCGTCCGTAAAGCGCTGCGTACCGCCGAATTCGTCGTCGTTCAGGAAGCGTTCATGCAGACCGACACCGTGCCGTACGCCGATGTCGTGCTGCCGGCCGCGAGTTGGGGCGAGAAGTCGGGCACGGTTACGAACTCGGAGCGGCGAATTTCGCGCGTGCGCGCGGCTATCGATGCCCCCGGCGACGCTCGGCCCGACTGGTGGATTGCGAACGAGATCGCCCGGCGGATCGAAGCGCGGCTTTCGATGCACGAAGACGGCGCCGAAGACGGGCGTGCCACGCTGTTTCCCTTTACATCGCCCGCGGACGTTTTCGACGAACACCGGGCGCTCACGGTCGGCCGCGACCTCGACATCGAGGGGCTGTCATACGCTCGACTCGAGGACGATGGCCCCCAGCACTGGCCCTTTCCGGCCGGCGCGGTTTCCGGCGACGCACGCCGGTACACCAACGGCGTCTTCGCCACGGCAGACGGCCGCGCCCGCTTTCATGCGACGGCCTACTTGCCGGTGGCCGAGCCGGCCGATGCGCGGTATCCGTTCAGACTGCTGACGGGCCGCCTGCGCGATCAATGGCACGGCATGAGCCGCACGGGCCGCGCCGGGACGCTGTTCAACCACGCGCCCGAAGCGACGCTCTCGATGCGCCGTGAAGACGCCTTGCGTCGCGGGATGAAAGAAGGCGATTTAGTGACGATTGCGAGCCGCCGTGGGCGACTCGTCCTTCCGCTGGAAATGTCGGAAGATCTGCCCTCCGGCACGGTGTTCGCCGCTATGCATTGGAGCGGCCAGTTCCTCGGCAGCGGAGGCATCAACGAAACGACGATCGGCGCCGTCGATCCCGATTCGTCACAGCCCGAACTGAAACATGCGGCGGTGCGTATCGAGCCGGCGAAGCTGCCCTGGCGGCTCGTCGCGGCCAAGCGTGGCGACGTATTGGCGTTGCGCGAAGCCGTGCAGCCGTTGCTCGCCGCCCGGCGATATGCGTCGATTCGCGTGGAAGGCGACGATCTGCTCGTCGTCACGGCGGCCGACATCGAAGCGGATGCGCAGTGGACCGAACGCCTGCATGATGCGCTAGGATTGGCGCGTGGCGACGATTTGCTCGAATACCGCGACGCGCGTCGCGGGCGGGCGCAGCGCGTCGCCTGGTGCGGAGAGCTCGTCGACGGCTTCTTGTTGACCGGCGAAACGAGCCCGGCCGCGGCGCTGATCGAGCAGATCCGCTCGGACGCGCCGTGGGATGGCCCGCGCCATGCGATCGTCCTGCTCGGCGGCGACAATCCCGTGCGTGCGGCCACGCCGCGTGCGCGTGTAGTCTGCAGCTGCAAGCAAGTGACGCAGCCGCAGATCGAGCAGGCCGTCGCGGGCGGTGCGGGGCTCGACGAATTGAAATCGACGCTGGGCTGCGGCACCGTTTGCGGCTCGTGCGTTCCTGAAATCAAGCGGTTGCTGAGCGCGACGACGCTCGCGTAACCGCTTGCTTAACCGCGTACGTGAGTCATTGCGTAACTGAGTGGCCAACCGTGTAGATGCTGCGAATCTTGCTCGTCACCGATACCGACAAACCGATCGGCGAACTGCGCGAGGCCCTTGCACGCCTGGGCTACGACATGTTGCCCGAGGCGGCAGCGCCGCACGCCTTGCCGAAGGTGGTCGAACGCGAGCGGCCCGACGTCGTCATCATCGACACCGAATCGCCCTCGCGCGACACGCTCGAGCATCTGGCCGTCATGAACGAAACGGCGCCGCGCCCTGTCGTCATGTTCAGCCACGATGCGAACCAGCAATTGATCCGCTCGGCGGTGGATGCGGGCGTGACCGCCTACATGGCGGAAGGCTTGTCTCCCGACAAGCTAGCGCCCATTCTCGAAGTCGCGCTCGCGCGTTTTGCGCATGAGGAAAAACTGCGGCAGCGCTTGGCGAAGGCCGAAAGCGAGCTCGAAGACCGCAAGACGATCGATCGAGCGAAGCGGTTGCTGATGGAGCGCGGCAAACTCTCCGAGCACGATGCGTACGCGACGTTGCGCAAACGCGCGATGGACGCCGGCGTGCGGCTGGCCGACATCGCGCGCCGCGTGCTCGAAGCGGCGGATTCTTCGAGGTAGTCACGCTATGAACATTGCCACGCCTGCCGACGACACGCCTGAGAAGACGCATCTGCGGATCGGCTTCGTCGCGCTTTCCGACGCCGCGCCGCTCGTCGCGGCCAAAGTGCTCGAATTCGGCCATCGTCACGGCCTCACGCTCGAGCTGTGCCGGCAGCCCTCATGGGCGGCCGTGCGCGATAAGCTGCTTTCGGGCGAGATCGATTGCGCGCATGCCCTGTACGGCCTTGTATACGGCGTCGAGCTTGGAATCGGCGGCCCGCGCGACGAGATGGCCGTCTTGATGGTGCTCAATCGCAACGGTCAAGCGATTACGTTGTCGACTGAGCTGTCGCGCGCGCTCGATACCGAGGGCGACTTGAAATCGGCGCTGGCGAAGCTGGGCAGGCCGCCGGTATTCGCACAGACGTTTCCTACCGGTACGCATGCGCTTTGGCTCTATTACTGGCTTGCGGCGCAGGGCGTGCATCCGCGCGACGATGTCGAAAGCGTCGTGATCCCGCCGCCGCGGATGGTCGATGCGCTGGAGCGCGGGACGCTCGACGGCTTTTGCGCGGGCGAGCCTTGGCATGCCGTGGCCGAAGCGCGCGGCGCCGGCGAGACCGTCATCGCCACGAGCCAGATTTGGCCTAATCATCCGGAGAAAGTGCTGGCGTGCCGGCGCGAATTCGTCGAGCGCTACCCGGCTGCCGCGCGTGCGCTCGTGAGCACGATGCTCGAGGCTTGCAGATGGGTCGACGAAATCGAACACCGCGATGAGATCGCCGCTTGGCTCGCCAAGCCCGAAGCGCTCGACGTGCCCCGTGAGCTCATCGCGCCGCGGTTGACTGGCCGCGAGGGCGGTAAACGATTTGCGCGTGCGCCGTTGCCGGTGGCGTTTTTTGACGGCGGTGAGGTTAATTTCCCACGTGTGGCGGAGGGGCGATGGTTTCTCGCGCAGTATCGCCGTTGGGCGTTGCTGCGCGAGAGCGATGCGCTTGCGGCCGATGATGGGATGATCGCCGCGCGGATTAATCAAACGGCGCTTTATCGGGATGCGGCGGAGAAGGTTGGTGTTTGCGTGCCTTCGGATGCATCGGAAAGCGCGCGCAGCGATGCGTTTTGCGACGGGGCGGTTTGGCGGTAGGTTCGGCGTGCCGACTCGTTGTGAAAAGACTCGATGATGACGTTGGCATCAAGAAACATGCGTCGTAGAACCATGAGTGCCCGCGTCAGGACCTGAACGGGTCGTCTCGGCGAATACGCCTCGAGCGCGGTGATTCCTGAATCGTGATGTATGCACGTCCAATGCCCGCCGGTCAGGCGCGATCGAGCAGGCTCTTCAGCAAATCGGCGCCTTCCTTTCCTTTGGCCGCATCGGTCCAGAGACGGTCGATCATCTTGCGGTACATGGTCACGGCGTCCGGCGCGGTCGTGATGGTCGCGATACCTGTGCGGATATTTGGCATCTCGCCGAGGCGAAACGGCGAGGTCGCGACATACGTCTCCTCTTGGTCCTCGAAGATCTGGAAGGTTTCGCTCGGCATGTTGTCGCTGACGATGCCGATATGAATGCCGTCGATATCGCGATCGAGCATCTCGGCGATGCGCATTCCGGACGATCTCGCACTGGCCTTGTTGCGCGAGAGTCCGTTCGGCGCGTATCTGGTGCTAAGCACGATGTCGATCATGCTGTAGTGGCGTGCCCAACCTGACCCGTATGAATGTAATAGAGCACCGGGCTCGAGCCGGTATCGTCCACGATCGCCACCGGCAGGGCACGCCGGCCACATCCCGGTATCGACGAACTAGCGACTGGCTGACGTTCGCTTTGCGCGCTCGCGCGCGAAGTGGCCCAGATTTCGAATGCGCTTGACATCGGGATTTACAGCATCCCGCGCCTGGGCCACCGCTTCTGCCCAGTGTGCAATCACTACGCCCAGCAGGCCCAGTGCAACCTCGAACCGGATACCAGGGTGAGCATTATCGACATGGCCACCCTTGTCGTTCAAGTCCGCGAGTGAACAGTCATCGACGCGAGATGCGCCGAGCGTGTCGATGACGAACGTCGATCCGCTTGATCGTTGAGCTAAGTCAAGCGGCCGATGCCCACTGTGGCATACCCATCTAATGGGTAGATGTTTCAGTGCGACGGACCTACTCTACGTTTGCTGAACTATCGCAGCACTTATCCGGGCAGTAGATGCAAATATTAGGTAAGAAGAAACAAGAGCGTCGATCACAATGAGATGGGTAACAGATTCAGTGAACGACGACGATGCCCCAAATTTCGACAAAGATAACCGCATCACTCGACTCCAATCGACCAACCATTTCTTTGCATTTTTGCCTGACATCATTAAAGCACAGGAAACGGAGCCAAGAAATTTCTCCGCATCGGGAACCACATACTGCGCCATTGCGCCGCGGTCGCACTCGAATGTCCATGATGAGTGAATTATATAGGAAGATACCCTTGTCTTGGCATCACCCAAGCTTAAAATGGAAAATGCATCAAGCTCAATGTCGTCAATCACCCCTAGCAACGCGGAATCTGAAATTTTTCCTGCATCATAAGCTTTTTCGGCGATTTCATCGCAATAACACAATCTAGCCGAAAATTCATCTCGCTCCTTCGTAGTAAGCGCCTTATAATCATCGCTTTCCAATAATGCAGAGGGAATTACACCACCCCATGAATCGCCGTTCATCATTCCCCCCATCATTCTCGCGGCGAGATAGATTGATTTGCAACCCTCTCCCACTCCGCAATTTCTGGTGGCAGTGGTGTGCAATAAAGCCTTACGCGTCGTATCGCATCCCTTAGCGCACGTTGAAGCTGAAGTATCGATTGATAATGAGCCATGTCCGATCCTCTTGTTCCACCAGTTAAGTATTGAGGTATGCGTTTATTCGATAGCTTTTGATAACGACTTTGCGCATCTTGCTTTGCCTTATTACAACGGTCATCACACTGATCTTTTGACTTTTCCGAGGCACTTGCCATTGAGTTACTGATCGAGTCGCCGATAGCACCCCCGATAGCAGAGCCGAGTGCTGCTCCGGGAAAGCCGCCTCCAACCGGGTCAATCGCCTCACCAGCCATCCCTCCAAGCCAAGAACCGATTCGACCACCGATTGCGGCGCCACCGGGAGTCAAGCCCAATGGATCATCAAAAGTCATTGGGTTTGCTCCGGCATAGGCATAGACGTTGATGCCACCGTTGAGTCCGATCGGATCAGATTCAAAATACCTGCCAGTGCTCGGATCGTAATCGCGGTTTAGATTGTAGTGGAGATTGGTCTCGCCATCGAAATACTGCCCCGGAAACCGTAGGTTGCTCAGCGACAGCATCGTCACGGCCCAGTTGAAGCTGCCCCAGTTCGCCGTGCCCCAGTTCATCCCCTGCGCCGGCACCGCATTGCCAAACGGATCCGACAAATTGTCCCAGACGATGTTAGCCGAGCCATCGGTCATCTTCTGTGGCGTGCCCAACTGATCCGTATGAATGTAATAGAGCGCCGGGCTAGAGCCGGTATCGTCCTCCATCGCCACCGGCAGATCGTCGAGCCAGATATAGTCCCGCAGCGCCGTGCCCGATGCGCTCGCCTCTTCCACCAGGTGACCGTTGCGATCGAAGACGAACTGCGTGGTGACACCGCCCGCAATCTTCTGCACCCGCTGCCCGAAAGAGTTGTATAGATAGATGCCCACCGTCGTGCCATTTAGCGAAGCATCGGCATTCCGGCCGTTAGCGTTCACGGTGAAAGCATACGTGTCGCCGGCATCACGAACGTCTTGCGATACCTGCCCGCTCGGCGCATAGGTGAAGCTGCGCACATTGCCGCTCGCGCTCGTGACCGCACTAAGCCGGTTCGACGTTGACGAATAGGCATAGGTGTCGGTTAGCCCGTTCGCCGTCCGCGAGAGCCGGTTGCCCACGCCGTCATAGCTGTAGCTTTGCGAGCCGTAGGCGCCGTGCGCCGTGGCCACGCGATTGAGATCGTCATAGGTCAAACTCTGGCTGCGCGAGGACGCCAGGTGATCGGTGATCGAGGTGATATTGCCCGATGGGTCGAAGCCGTTGGTCAGGTTTTGAACGGCCGTCGCGCCGTTCGCAGCCTGGATATTCGTTAGTTGGTAGTCCTGATCAAATGTGAACACGGCCACCAGGCCATTGCCAAAGGTGAAGCCCGACAACGGACCAAACGGTTCGTAGGTCGCGCTGGCAGCAACCGATACTGCCGAGGCGCCTGAGTTCTGCTGCGTCGCAATGCCGGCGATGCGGCCGAGCGCATCGCGCGTATAAGTGACGATACGGCCCGAAGGGTAGGTTTCGGTGAGGACATGGCCCGCAGCATCATAGGTGTAGCCCATCACATAAGACTGACCGGAAACCACCTGCGTATCGGAGGGGACACGGCCGAGTGCATCAAAGACAAAAGCCGTCGACCCGCTCTGATCGCCGATCGACGTCAGTCGCCCGATGCCTTTGTTGCCGCCTGCGGTCGCGTCGTAGACAAAGGTGACATTCTCCGCGGATGCCGTCGGGAACGTTTCGGTGAGCACTCGGCTTGCCGCGTCATACGTGAAATCGGTCTCGACGCCGCGTGCATCGACCTTCTTCACGACGTTGCCGTTCGCGTCGTACCAGAAGACCTCGGTCCCCGTGTCGGGGCTCGTTCGCTGAATGACGTCCCCGAATCCATCGCGCACGTAGGTCGTTGCCAGCGACCGCGCATCGGTTACTCCGATCACTTCGTCTTTGCCGTTATAGGCGAGGCTAGTGTGCCCGGAATCTGGATCGGTTTCTTCATGCAATCGATTCAATGCATCGAACGTATGCCCATAGACCTTGCCGCGCGGATCCGTCGTGGCGATCTCGTTGCTGTTCAGGTCATAGGCATGAGTCGTAGTTTGCGACGCGGCGCCGATATTGGCCATTACGCGGCCCAGTTCATCGAAGGTCGCCGATTGCTGCTTAGTGACGACCGACGATGCCGACTGGATCACGGTCGCCGTTCGATCGCCCATGGCGTCCAGCGTGAACGTCACGGTATCCCCCAGATTATTCGTCGCCGAGGTCAACCTGTGTGCGTCGTCGTAGGTGTACGTCAACGTGGAGCTGTCGGGAAACGTGATAATCGTCAGGTTGCCTGCCGGGTCATAGGTAAAGCCCGTCGTCGATTGGTTCGCCCCCGGGTTGATGGTGACGGAAGTTATTCGGCCCCGATTGTCGTACGTATAGTTGGCCGCGACTCCGTTCGGATCTGACGACGACAACGGCTCGCATCGTCCGTTAGCGGCTGTGATCGTGGTGGCATGACCCACTTCGTCGGTGAACGAGGCGACGCAGCCATGCGTGTCGTAGGTGTAGGCCACCGTATCGCTCGTCCCCGCCAGCGGGCCATCGACTGTATGCAGCAGTCCACTAGGGTAATACGTGTACGCCCACGTTCTTGCCGTTCCGTTGGTGCTATACGGAAGACTCGTAGTGGTGGTATCGGTTTCGGTTTTTTGGGTCAGCAGGCCCGACGAGTAGGTATAGTCCGTTGTGAGCCCCGGCTGCACTTTCTCAGTCGGCAAATTGTAGGTCGCATCCCAGGTTGTCGTGATGGTCCGCGCCAGGGCCGTGCCGAATGCGTCGGTTTCACTGGTCACGTGGCCCCGGGCGTCGTTGACGTATTGCGTGACGTTTCCGTTGTTGTCAGTATGACTCGCGACGTAGCCATTACTGTCGTATGTGAAACTTTCTGTGGAAGCCGCCGTGTGGGCACTTGCCGAGCCCGCGATGCCAGTGATCTTTCCCGCGCCGGCGACCAAGGCAAGCGTATAGGTTGTCTGTTTCCCCAGCGCATTGGTTGTGGTAACCGTTCCGACTCCGCTGCTGTTAAGGCTATAGCCGAGCGTCGTCGCATCAGCCCCGTCGGCATGCTCGCTACTGGTCGCTCTCAAGTTTGCATCGTAAGACCAAGTGGCATATCTTTTTCCGTTTTCATCAATGATTCCCGTAAGAGCATAGGGATACGACGTGTTTTCATACAAATATTGAACGGTCGGCGCGCTATTACCGGGAAAGGTCACGCTCATCAGTTGATCTGACGAGGCAAGCAGATTTTGATAGTTGTACGTGAACACCTTGCCGTCGGGGTCGGTCATGGTGTGAATCGATCCATTCACAACCGTGAAGACCAAGGTGCGGCCGAAAGAGTCCGTTACCGACGTTAAATTGCCATCGGCATCGTAATCCAAATCCTGCTGATAACCAGAGCGACTCTTGATTGAGGAAAGTTGGCCATTGACAGTGTAGGTCTCAACCTTGTCGTTCTGATCCGTCAATATCCAGCCTGACGAGCCCAATGAAGTCAGTTTTACATTGACATCAGGGTCCACCGACAACCACGCCCCGGAACTATTGGAAAACGAATAAGTCGATCCATCCGATCGCGTGAACCATACGATGGTCGAGGACGAAACACTACTCCCGTTGTAACGAAAACCTCGATCGAAATTAGATCGCCAACCATATCCCAAAAAGGAATTACTCGGCAACTGACTGTTGTAATAGCGAATAAATGCCAGCGAATCCTGCCCTTCCGTCCCAAAATCAGCCGTCGATTCGAATTTATTTCCAATATTGATCGTAATCGGGTTTCCGACCACCCCCTGCCCCGAACACCCGCACCCCAACTGCTTTTGAGGGGGAGCAACAGCGAGTGAACAACCGCCGGGCGCCAACCCATCATCCGCATAAGGTGCAGTGCAATATGTAGACGCATCCCCATAAATGACAGGCTCGGCAGGCACATAGCCCATCCTAATACCCATCTGAAACATCTTGCCATTGCTGAGATAAAGCGGGGGCCCAAGACCTAGGCAGCCCCCACCATAGAAATTACCCCAATAGTCGCACACCTCTTGAGGTGAAGCGCAGTTTGTTCCACAGCCGTCTGAAAACGTCGACCCCCATCCTGCCACTGCCGGCCCGGGTGCGCAGAGCAGGACGAACGCAATAACGATGCAGTAAGTAGCCCTAATGGCGGCGTTCATAGCACGCATCCTCTAGTCTTATTTTTCGTTCAGGGCGTCGTTTGCAGCCAGGACAGATTATCAACGATCATGTGATGAGCGCTGTTGTTGTCGACAATAACGCCGACGTTAGAAAGAACGGAACCGATATAGTGCGCCGCACTCACCGTTTGGATGGTTTCCCAGTTTTCGCCATCGAACGATGCTGAAAAAACGAAATTATCGTTATCGAGTTGAAGTCGCAACCAAATCGGTCCGTTCGGATTGAACGCTCCAAAAAGTGAAGTCGCCGAGTAATATGCGCTGATGCTGCTAAACAGAAATTCGTTGAACGTGCCCAGGCCGCCACTATTTCTCCAGCCAAAGGCGTCGTATTTTCCGCTGCTATCCGAGACGCCAATCCCAACGAACCAGTTGCTTGTAAGCGATGAAGCCAGATAGAGGCACGTCGTGACGGTAAACGCGGACTGGGACGAAACCGGTTGCTGCATGCTGGACATGGTGTTGGTACCGCTGCCCGTATTATTCATCGTCATGCCGCGACCGCTCGGCATATCCGAAAGCGTGGCGGTGATCCCCGTTGCCGTCACAAGCGAGAACGCACTTTCGGAAGGCGGTTGCAGCGTCGTGTAGAACGGGCTAGTGGAACCCGCCCCGATCGCCGCCCAGTTAGGATTGGCACCCGGTCCTCTCGTCGAGAGCATCTGCCCCGGCGTCCCTGGAGCCAACGCAACCCAGCCGGTAGAGCCGCGATAGAGAATTGTGCCCTGCGTGGTGCCGAACGATGAGTCCAGCATGGCGGAAGGCGATTCGCCCGAAATGGTGCTACCGGCGGACCCATAAAATCCAATCTCACCCACGGTCCCACTATTGACGGCGCCATTTTCATTGACACAGACCAGTAATGCGTCGAAATTCCCCATCACCTGGCTGGCGTCCGCCAATTGACCGTTCGCCAAACTGTTAGGCAAGGCTGCACAGGTTGCGTTAACGGTAACCGGGTAGAGCGTGATGAAGCATACAAGCGACATCGCCTGAAAAATGCAGCCCCAATGTTTCATGAGGATCCCCCGTCAATTCTTCGTTTATTTGACAACTCTCAATCAATCGCAGCGTACTTTATCTTTACCTAGAGCGCCCTTCTTTTTGAGGCGAGTCAATGCAAAGCAAAACCGAGATCCGATTGCCGGATCGGCAACAAGAGATGACCTGACCGAGGCCGGACTCGGCCCCTTCGCCATTCGGCGGCCAGTTGAAAGTGATTTGGTGTTCCCCGTTTGGATTTCAGGAGGGCGTTAATTTATTCGCCTCTGGAATTGAATGTAGGCGCGGCGATATCTGCTGTCAAGCCGGAGATAGAAAATGCCTCGACTTTTTCCTTCAGGACGGTACACAGCTCGTCTTCCCTTTCAGCTTGACGAATCCATTCGCCCGTCTGCCTGCTAGATCCATGGGGAACTGAACGGGAAACATGCAAGCGACTCGTCGAGAGTCGGTCGAAAGACCCTGAGACGCGACATCTAACGCCTCGACTTGTTCTCCGCTCGCCTCCGCATTCGGCGCGAAGATCCCCTGCAATGGATCGACGCAGCGCTATCGACCTTCCCAGTCATGAGCGCACTGGAAAACGCGCCCCTAGCGAGGAGGTACGAACCCTGTCACCACAGCCGCCCCCCCACTTTCCCAGTGCCATCTGCAGCCTCCCAACAACGCCCGGCCACGCTCGATTGGCGCACTTATATCACATTGACATATAATCTCGGGCTTCCCTGGCGAGCGGCGCGACCGTTTGCCGCGCTTTTCGTCATGTGATCTGAACAACAACGTGTCTAGCCAAGCTGTCCTGCGCTGGTTCGCCAGCTTTACCCCGCACCCTCTCGCCGTTTCTTGGCGCGAACGCCTGCGCGCCTGTATCGGCGCGCTGCTAGGCATTGCGGCGACCGGCGCATCCATGCATTGGCTACTCGGCCCCCAGGCTCAAATCCCGTTCCTCATCGCACCGATGGGCGCCTCGGCCGTGCTGCTGTTCGGCGTGCCCGCGAGCCCGCTCGCGCAGCCGTGGTCGTTCATCGGCGGCAATCTCGTCGCGGCGACGCTCGGCGTGCTGAGCGGCATGTGGATCGGCGATCCCGTCGTCGCCGCCGCGCTCGCCCTCTCCGCCGCCGTGTGCGTCATGTTCGCGCTGCGCTGCGTGCACCCGCCGTCAGGTGCCGTTGCGCTCACGGCCGTGCTCGGCGGCCCCGCCATTCATGCGTTGGGCTGGCGCTTCGTGATCGAGCCCGTCGCCCTGCAATCGGTCGTCCTGCTCGCATCGGCCATCGTCTATCACAGCGTCACGGGCCACCGCTACCCGCACGTCGGCCGCCCCGCGTCGCAAACCGGCCCCGGCATCGCCGGCTTGACCCGCGCGGATCTCGAAGCCATCGTCCGCGCACGCGGCGAGTGGATCGACGTCGCCTCCGACGATCTCGAATCGCTCGTGCATGAAGCGCAGTTGCTCGCCTACGCCCGCAGCTTCAGCGAACTCAAATGCGACCACATCATGTCGCGCAACGCCGTGAGCGTATCGAGCGATACGACCGCCGCAGCTGCGTGGCGTTTGCTGGAACGCAATCGGATCAAGGCGCTGCCAGTCGTCGACGAACTGCGCCGCGTAGTGGGCATCGTCACGCGCACGGATTTCGTCGGGCGCACCGCGTTCGGCCTGCGCGGCCCCCGCGGCGGCAAACGCCTATCGTTGTGGCGCGATGGATCGGAAGCGCTGCGCGTGGACGATTTGATGACGCCGAACGTGCGCACCGTCGATGCGGAACTGCCCGTCGCAGAGCTCATTCCGGTGTTCGCGCATTACGGGCACCACCATATTCCCGTCGTCGACGAGCAGCGACGACTGATCGGCATGATCACGCAGTCGGATTTGATCGGCGGACTGCATCGGCAATCGCAAACCCGCCAACTGAAAACCGCGTGACCTGAGGAAAAACGAAGCAACGCCGGAGCGAGCGTCAGCGCTGATTCGTATCAGCTGCCCGGCGTTCATCCAACCTTTTTCGACGGCCGGCGAAATATATCACAACGTGATATATTTTCGGTTTCGAACCGAATCCCGACCAAGATGAAAACGTCCGTTTCCCGCGCGCTGGCCAAGACCGATTTCGAGCAATTGTCGGAGTTCCGCTATCAGATGCGGCGCTTCGAGCGCTTTTCCGAACGCGCGGCGCAAGCCGAGGGTATCACACCGTTGCAGTACCTCCTGCTGCTGCACGTGAAGGGCTACCCCGGCCGCGAGTGGGCGACGATCGGCGAGCTGGCCGAGCGCTTACAGGCGCAGCATCACGGCGTGGTCGCGCTCGTCTCGCGTTGCGAGGCGCTCGATCTCGTCAAGCGCAAGGTGAGCGAGATCGACCGGCGGCAAGTGGAAGTTCATCTGCAGAAGGCAGGTGAAACGGTATTGGCAAGACTGGCGGCGCTGCATCGCGCGGAGCTCAAATCGCTCCAAGGCGCGTTCAGCGTGCCGCAAATCGATTTATGACACTGACACGATTATGAGCATCGACCCAAATAAGCGAGACTTCTCCGCCAACGCGCGGTTACCCGGCATCTGCGCGCTGGCGGCCGTCATCGGCGTACTCGGCACGATAGCAGCCGTCGTGCTGCTGAAACTCATCTACTTGTTCACGAACGTGTTCTTCTACGGCACGCTCTCGTTCGCGAATCATTCGCCCGCGGACAACAAGCTTGGTGTTTGGGTCGTCCTCATCCCCGCTCTAGGCGGGCTCATCGTGGGCCTCATTGCCCGTTTCGGCTCCGACAAGATCCGCGGGCACGGCATTCCCGAAGCAATCGAAGCCATCCTGTTCGGCAAGAGCCGCATGTCGCCGAAGGTGGCCGTGCTCAAGCCGCTGTCGTCGGGCATCGTCATCGGCAGCGGCGGCCCGTTCGGCGCCGAAGGCCCGATCATCATGACGGGCGGCGCGCTCGGCTCGCTGCTCGCCCAGTGCGTGAAAGTCACCGCCGCCGAGCGTAAGACGCTGCTCGTGGCAGGCGCGGGAGCCGGCATGACCGCCGTGTTCGGCACGCCCGTCGCCGCGGTGCTGCTGGCCGTCGAACTGCTGCTGTTCGAATGGCGCCCGCGTAGCTTCCTGCCCGTTGCGCTCGCCTGCGCCGTTGCCGGTTTTCTGCGCGGCGCCTGGTTCGGCATCGGCCCGCTGTTTCCGCTCGAAACGGCGCCGCCCTCGGCCATCTCGCTCTTCTCTTGCATCATGCTCGGCATTGCTTGCGGCGCGCTCGCGTCCGGATTATCGACCGCCCTCTACGCAACCGAAGATCTGTTCGCCAAGCTCCCGCTGCATTGGATGTGGTGGCCTGCGATCGGCGGTCTCGCCATCGGCATCGGCGGGTTGATCGAGCCGCGCGTGCTTGGCGTCGGCTACGACGTCATCGGCGATTTGCTTCATCAGCAACTCGCCGTCAAAGTGGCCGTGTCGATCCTCGTCGTCAAGGCGGTCATCTGGGTCATCGCGCTCGGTTCCGGCACGTCGGGCGGGGTACTCGCACCGCTGTTGATGCTCGGCGCAGGCCTTGGCATCGTAATGAGCCCGATTCTGCCCGGCCACGATGCGGCGCTCTGGCCGCTCGTGGCGATGGCGGCCACGCTCGGCGCCACCCTGGGCGCGCCGCTGACCGCCATCGTGTTCGCATTCGGTCTCACGCACGACAGCAATGCGCTGCTGCCTTTGCTGGCCGCCACGCTCGTCGCGCACGGCTTCACCACTGTCGTCATGCGTCGCTCGATCATGACCGAGAAGATCGCGCGGCGCGGCTACCACATCTATCGCGAATACGGTGTCGATCCGCTGGAACGCCATCATGTCGACGAAGTCATGACGCGCAAAGTGGAAACCATCGACGCCACGCTGTCGGTGGGCGAAGCGCTGACGACATTCTTCGGCGCAAGTCAAAGCCACCGCGCCTATCCGGTCGTGCGCGGCAATCGCCTGATCGGCATCGCCGATCGTGCAACGCTCGTCTCGCTGATCAACGCGCAAGGCGACGTGGATCGCCATGCCACGCTCGGCGATGCGCTCGCCGCCAAAACCACCACCGTCGCGCTGCCGGGCGAAACCTGCAAGCTGGTCGCGGCCCGTCTTGCGGTGCATGGCCTGGAGCGCCTGCCCGTCGTGCTCGATCGCGAATCGATGACGCTTGCCGGCATCGTATCGCGCAGCGATCTCGTCAAGCCCTCGCAGCTGCATTTTGAAGAAGAACACAAAAAGGAACGGTTTCGCCGCGTGGCGTGGCGTCCCGCGAAACGACGCAATCGCGCCTGACGTTCGATAACGACCGTCTCGTTCGGGGCGCGGCCGCTCATCGGGGCCGCGCCCGCCTCTTCCGGCTCTTTCCCCTCCTCCGTGCACGCCACGGAACGATCGTCCCCTCCCGTCCGCATGACTTCCGTCGGATTGTTCTCGCCCTTCGCGCGAGCGCAAAGTGCAGCCGATGCCGGCCCTCGCCGGTTCCTTCGGTTCCCGCCTCAGGACGATCGTCATGCCTCTGCCTTGGCCGCTTTCCCGCTCTCGTGCCGGCGCGTCGCCGCCCGCCGCAACGCCATCGACCGCATCGCCCTCGTCGCCCGGCCCCGCGGCGCCGCAACGACGCAACGCCCGCGACACGCTGGACGCCCAGCTCATCGATGAATGCGACGCCATGGCCCGCTTCACACTGCGCCGCGGCCTGCCCGTCGCACCGGAAGTCATCGCCGAACTCGCTCACCTGATCGCGCACTCGCGTGCGCGCGGGTTCGAAGACGAAGCGGATATCCATGCTGACGCCGATGCCGTCGACGCACGCCGCGCGCTCGCCGCGATTCATGCGAAGCTGTCGACGGCCATCGCCCCCGCCACACCGCACGCCGTATTGCTGCTCGACGCCCACTACCGAGGCGCGCACCGGCTCGGCTGGCTCGGCCCCGTGCCGCTCATTCGCCTGCTCAGCGCCTCAGCGATCGGCTTTCTGATCGCCGTCATTGCAACGGGACTCTCGCCCGACGTCTCGGCGGTCAACATCGACCAAGGCTTTCTCGACTCGAGCGGTGCGAAGCTACTATGGAACACGTTGTTTCTGATCTTTTGCGCGGGTCTCGGCGCATCGTTCGCCGCGCTCTTTCAAGCGCATCGCTATATCGCCGACGCAACCTACGACCCGCGCTACGATGCCTCGTACGGAGCCCGGCTAATTCTTGGCGTCATCGCGGGGTTGATTCTCGTCGAAATGCTGCCGCGCGATTTGTTCGCGAGCGGCGGCATGCGCAGTTTCGGCAAGCCCGCGCTTGCGATGCTGGGTGGCTTCTCGGCCACGGCCGTGCATCGGCTGCTGCAGCGGCTCGTCGATACGCTCGATGCGCTCGTCAAGGGCGATCCTGCCAACGGCATTCAAGCGATGCGCGAAGCCGAGCGCGCGCAAACGGCCCATGCGCGCACGCAGATGCAAAGCGAAATCGCCGCGAGCCTCGTCGAGCTTCAGCAAACGCTCGACGACACCACCTCTGCCGAAGACGTCAAGCGCCGCCTGGCAGAATTGACTCGCACCATGCTCGGCTCGGATGCGATTCGGGCAGGAACGGCTGCCTCCGCCCGCCGGGGATCGCCCTCGTCTTCCGAAGCGTCGCCGCGTTAGGGGCTCGTTCTACCGGCGCCCATTTACTCCACCCCGGCCCAGACCGCTCGCGGCGGCGTCTTAGGGCGGACGGTCTCGGCCGGTACTCGGCGCGCCAGCCAGAGCGCGGCCTCCGTACGATTACTGACCCCGATCTGCCGGAACAGCGCGTAGAGGTGGTTCTTGATCGTACCCTCGGCCACGTTCAGCGCCCTGCAGATTTGCTTGTTCGATTTGCCCTCGGCAAGCAGCCGCAAAACTTCTAGCTGACGCGGCGTCAATCGCTCGAGCCACCGCTCGCCGCGGCCGGCTCCGGGGTGCGACGCGGGCTCGCCGTCGTCTCGATAGCGTGACGGCACATAAATCGCGCCGGAAGCGACCTGCTTGAGGGCCAGTGCAAATTCCTCGGCTGTCGCATGGCGCTCGACCACGCCGGCCGCGCCTGCCAGCAACGCATCGGCCACCGCATGCCGCCCCCCGTTGCGCACGACGAAAAGCCAAGGCACGGCGCCGAATGCCTCGGGCAATACCTTCGGCCAGCCGACGCGCGCCGCTTCATCGTCCCATTCGAGCGTGATGGCATCGATACCATCGTCTCGTAACGACTCTCGCACCCGGAAAACATCCTCCGGATTTTCGGCGGACCAGACTTTCCAATTAGTATCGAGCTTGAGTAGCGCATCGGCTACGCCGGCCACGAATAAGGGCAAACTATCGATCATCAGGACGTTCATTACGCGCTTCCCTCGGTAGCGAGATGTTCTATTAACGACGACGCCTAACACATCTCATTCGGTTGCTTTTTACCGCCGTTTTCTTCGGGGCGCACTAGCACCGAAGATCCATGACCGACGTACTAATCCGAACGGCCCCGTACCGCGCGGCCTGGCGCGGCGCATCGCATCGGTCCCGTGTCCACGACCATGACGGGCGGCCTCTTTGTTCATTTACTCGAACCCCGTAATTTGAACGGGGACAGCGTAACCACGCTGCGACATTTAGGAAACGGAGGGTTCTTATGGATGCAAACTTTATCGGGTCGGTGATCAATGCATTGCCGATGGACCAAATGATCGCGGGGCCGCTGAACGCGATGATTACCGCACAAACGCAAGCGGCGAAAAGTTACGCCGATTTTCTGATGCAGGTCTGCATTCAGGGCGGAAAAGCGGTGGCCGTGCAGTTCGATTATGACGAATCCCTGGTCGACGAAAATGGCGTTTCGAAAGGCGTCGTGCAAAAAACGATGCGTATTCCGCTGCTGGCGGCCATCGTGCACCCCATCATCGCTATCGAAGAAGGCACGATCGATTTCGAGCTCGAAATTACGCAGTCGGAGAAATCGTCCTCGTCCACCGAGGCCGGCGGAGAGATTCAAGCCAAGCTCGGTTGGGGCCCGGTCAGCGTCAGCATCTCCGGCCGCGTGTCGCACAAGTCCGAGCAAACGCGCAGCACCGATACGCGCGCGAAATATTCGATCCACACACAAGTGCGCCGTCAACCGCCGCCCGAGGCACTGATGCGCGTCATCGACTTTTTGACGGACGCGGCGACGAAGCCGGTCGTGACCGACGAGAAAGCCAAGAACGTCAAGGCGCTTCCGCCGACGCCCACCGACGGCTCGCTCGTCGGTGAAAAGCACGATGCAAGTGCGCAGCACGCCACGCCGGGCGCGAGCGCACAGCCTCAAGCCGCCGCAACGACGCCCTGATGCGCGCGGCGCAGCCGAAACGAGGCCGACATGTTCAACCTCTTTAGACGCCGGCGCAAAAGCGCGCAGGCGGATGGGGGCGCGCCGAGCAGGCAGGTATCGGCTGCCCCTGCCGATGAATCCGACTCGTGGCAAAAGTGGGAAGGCGCAGGGCCGCCCATGCAGCCGACGGCTGGTTCGTCAGTCGGCGGAACGGCGGGCGGGCCGTCACAGCCGCCCGGCGAGTCGCCCGAACCCGCCGCCGGCCGTCCACCGCCTAACCGGCCGGAGCCACCCGAGCCACCCGAGCCGCCGAACGCCCCTGCTCCGCGAGGGCTCGCCCTCGATGAAATCGCGCGTGGCATGCAGCACGCGGCGGCAGCGGCGAACCAACTGCTCGCGCAGCAATACACACGTGTTCTCGACACGTTCTTCGACTCCGACGACGCAGGCTTGCTCACGGCCCGGTCGGTCGAAGTCGAGCTCGATGCCGAACACACGATGCCCGTGCCGCTCGTCGCCCTAGCAACGCCGCGCGGCCTCGCGCTCGAAAAGATGGTCGTGCATCTGACCGTGCGCGGCGACTTCGCCGAAGCGATGGCGGTAGACGGCGGCGATCAGCGGGCGCGCTTTCACGTCACGCTGGCGCCGCCCTCGAAGCGCTCCGGCGACGCGCCCCCGCGTGAGCGCGACACCGAGCATATCGACATCGAAATGCACTTTGCGGCACTCAACCCACCCGACGCGATCATGCGCGTCATCGACGAGTACACGCACCGCCTCGTTCCGCATCCGAAGCGGGGCAGCCGAACCGACGAGGAGAAGACCCATGCTTGAGCACCCCGACCGTACGGGTCGAGACGGCATCGAACTGATCAAACGCTTCGAGGGCCTGCGCTTGCGACGCTACCTCGATGCGGTCGGCAAACCGACGATCGGCTACGGTCATCTGATCCTGCCTCACGAAAAATTCGATGCGCCGCTCACCGCCGCGGGCGCCGAGACGCTGCTGAAAAAAGACTTGCGCAGGCACGAGCTCGCGCTGCGCAAGCTCGTGCGCGTCGCCATTACACAGCAGCAATTCGATGCGCTGATGGGGTTCGTGTTCAACCTCGGCCCGGGGCGATTGCAATCGTCGACGCTGCTGCGCTGCTTGAACGCAGGGCAATTCCAGCGCGCGGCCGATCAATTTCTCGTTTGGAACAAAGCGGGCGGCAAGCCGCTCGCGGGTCTCACCAAACGCCGCCAGGCCGAACGCAAGCTGTTCCTTTCCTGATGCTCTCTACCCAAGGACCCGAATCATGGATGCACGACCTCCCCTGCGCACCCGCGCCGCAGCCTCCATGCTCGCCATGCTCGCCGCCATGTCGGCCGGTTTCGCTCGCGGTGCGCCGCCGCCGACATGCCGCGCCGAAGTCGATCGCGTTGCCGAGCTGTTGCGGGCGCAGCAGAAGCCGCAATTGTGTCCGGTATGCGCGGAGCGGCTCGTCACGACACTAGAAAGCATGTACGGCCAACGCCGCCTGCCGTCATCGCTCTACCTGTCGGCTGGCGCGGCCGAGTGGGACGATCCGCAAACGCGCCCCGTCATGTTTTCCGGCAAGAGCCGTTCGGGCCTCGCCGACGGCGATCGGTTGGCGGCCGACATCGATAGCGGCCACGGTCCACGCGGCGCGCTGCGCCTCATTTACACCCGAGCGAACGAGCCTGTGGCGGTGGCGACGTCCGATAAGAAGACGTTCATTCCGCTTTCGTATTGCGTCGCTTCACAGAAATGACGGGCGAGCATCGGCGGCGGATGGTCATAGTACGCACGCCCCAGGAATGCGCGCATGGCATGTGACCTATTCAACGCCGACGTGCGACCTCGTACGCTACCCATACCGATGCAGCTCAGGCCCGTACAAAACGAATTAGATCAGGAGTCCTAAATGAGAATCAGAAATGAGCAAGACCGGCTTCCTCTGTCGTACCCCTTGGCGAGCTCCGCCCGGCTCGACGCCGCACGCCGGTCCGACGCCGCGCGCAGCCGGCGCGCATCGTCCGCGAAGACGATACGGCGCCTCGCTTGGGCGGCTATGGTGGGCCTCGCGATCGTCGCCGTCGCGTCCAAGACGGCGCTCGCAAAGGACGCCGATGTCTCCGCGCTGCAGGGCTATGGCGCCGATCTCTCGCGCACGTCCGTATCCGGCTTGTCTTCCGGCGCGTTCATGGCGTCGCAGTTCGATGTCGCTTACTCGGGCGAGGTGATCGGCGCGGGCATCGTCGCGGGGGGCGAGTTTTATTGCGCCGGGGCCTCCGGCGTCAGGCCGTTGTCGCTCGGAGCGGTGACCTCCTGCATGCGTCCGATCGGGCCCGCTCCCAAAGCGGAGGTCGCACTCGAGGACGCGCAGGCCTTCGCCAAACAAGGCGCCATCGACGACGTCGCCAACGTGAAGCGACAACGGGTCTATTTGTTCAGCGGCGCCAACGATTCGGTCGTCTTCACCAAGGTCGTCGATCAAGCGGCACGCTTCTTCGAACTGGCAGGCGTGCCGAAGCCGAACATCGAATACGACAAGCTGCCGAACGCCGGACACGCATTGCTGACCGACCGCGCCGACGACATCGCCTGCGACTCGAACAAAGCGCCGTTCATCAACAACTGCGGTGTCGAGCAGTCGCATCGGATCCTCGCATGGATCTATGGCGGGCCGGGCGCGCAAGTGAACGCGCCCGCGACGAAGGCGACAGGCGATTTGATCGCATTCGATCAAACCGAATTCGATCCTGGCCGCCGTGCGTCGCTGGGCGACGTAGGCTACGTCTACGTGCCTCAAAGCTGCAAGGCGGCTGGCTGTGCGGTTCACGTCGTCTTCCACGGCTGCCTGCAAAACGTCGGCAAGGTCGGCATGCGCTTCGTCCGCGACACCGGCTACAACGAGTTCGCCGACACGAACCGTCTCATCATCCTCTACCCGCAAGTTGCGTCGTCCGAGCAGGGGTCCCCAAGTAACCCGCTCGAATGCTGGGATTTCTGGGGCTATACGAGCGACGACGCGAGCCGCCCCGACTTTTACACGCGACGTGCACCGCAAATGTTCGCTGTCATGAAGATGATCGAGCGCCTGCACGCCTCCCCACGCTAAGCCCACTCCATAAGGACTCGCCATGCTTGCAACCGTCATTGCGCAGTGGGAGCACGCGCAAAAAACCGCACTCGAACTCGCCGACAAACTGGCGGCGCAGACCCAGGCCTCGCTGCAGTCGGCGGGGGCCGTGCCGACCGCCGACACATGGAAGCACTTCGCGAAAACCGCGTTGAACATGAGCCGCCAATACGCCGACGCCATGCAATCGTCGCTCGACGACGGCTGGCGCAAACAACGCGACCAGATGAAGCTCAAAGGTGCCGCCTCGTCGATCAAGGCGCTAGCCGAGATTCACGCCGATCTGGCCACACGTGCGACACAGGGACAAACGCAACACGCGAGCGCGCTGGCAAGCGCTGCCGCGCAGTACCTCGAAGGCCTCGAGCGTTGCCGTAACGTGCAGGATGCGTCCATGACGATGGCTAAGCTCGCCGGCGACATGCACAACCAGATCAGCGCCTATACCGCGCACCTTTCGTCGCTGGCGGTAGGCCTGCCGGCGGCGCTCGTTCAATGGGCGGAAACGCAACTCGACGACGACGAAGACGGCTCGGCGGGGGCGGCATGAACATCGCCCTGCGCCTCATCAATCGATCGAACGACCGCGGCAACAGCGAGGTCGTGCTGTTCCAGCGCAATGTCGTCCCCGAACTCGAAGAGCTTGCGATCGCCTGGCGCGTCATTCGCTATTGCGGTCGGGACTGCATTCACCCGTTCGCCTACTCGACCGATGTCGAGATCGGTCTCGGCGACGATCACGGCAATTTTTCCCCGCGCCTGGCGGCCGAGCGCGGCATGCGGTTCACCGTCGCCTCGCATCCGGGCGGCAAACCCCGCTTGTCCAGCGCGCTCGACGGCGCGTCGCATGCCGACATCGAAGTCGTCAATCAGCTCGGACGGGGCGCCGTCAACGTCAATGCGTTCGTGTCAGGCCGTTTGATGGCGGCGAAATCGGCCGTCGCACCCGGACAAAAAGCGGTCTTCCGATTCACGCCCGTACTTTGGGTCGGCGTTGGCTCGCAGATCGAAGAAAGCCGCGCGTTGTCCTCGGCCGTGCTCTCGAGCGCGAACACCCCGATCGAGCTCGCCGGCATTGCTTCGGCCGACATCGTCATGACAGGCGGCGGCGCAGGTGAAAGCGCACAGCCGTTCCGGTTCGAACTCGAAAACGTCGTCCGGTCGTAGCCCCGGCCGTCTCACGCATTCATCGTCGACGACCCGCCTGCGCGCGGGCCGGCGACAAGGTACGCGGCAAACCGATTGCCGCTCTTTGATCAGGAGCTTTAGATGGACATTCAATTGAACTTCGTCAACCGCTCGAACGACGCGAACAACTCGAGCATCGTCATCTTCCAGAAGAACGTGTCGACCGATTTCGACGAATTGCACGTTGCATGGAAAGTCATTCGCAATTGCGGCCAAGGCGACAACCACCCTTTCCGCTTCCCGATCGCGATGGCGGTTAGCACGAGCGACAGCTATGGAAACTACATGCCGCAGCAAGACGCGACGAACGGCCAGGTGTTCCAGGTCGTGCGCGCACCGTCGGGGGACGTGCTGCAGCTCGCTTCGCAGCCGGGCTCCAGTAAGGAAGTGCAAGTGCGCAACGATCTGCCGCAGGGCGCGGTGAACGCGACGATCTACAAGGACGGCACGCCGCTCGCGATCAAGACGTCGATTGCGCCGGGTCAAAAGGCCGTCTTCGAGTTCAAGCCGACCATCTGGATCGGCGTGGCATCGCAAGTCGAGCAAGGCAAGCTCATGAATTCCGCCGTGATGTCGGACATCAACACGGAAATTTCGCTGCTCGGCCTCAAGAGCGCCGACATCGTGATGACGGGCGGCGGGCCGGGCCGGCTGTCGCTGCCGTTCACATTCAAGCTCGAAAACGTGGTGATGGCGTAACGAGAGACCTCGCCATCCGCAATACGATCCGCGGCATCACCACCGTGCCGCTCCGAGTACCCGTACAACATTGAACAGGCAGGGTTAGCGATGGACATCAAACTCAATTTCATCAACTTGTCGAACGACGTCAACAATACGCAAGTCGTCGTCTTTCAGAAAAACGTGTCGACGGATTTCGACGAACTCGCGGTGGCCTGGAAAGTCATCTCGAACTGCGGACGGGGCGCGCATCATCCGTTCGTCTTTCCGATGGCCACGACGGTGACGGCCAGCGATTCCGACGGCAACTACATGCCGCAAAAGGCAGCGCAAAACGGCCAGCTGTTCAACGTATCGCGCTCGCATTCGGGCAACGTGCTGGCTGCCGCCGGTGCGGCGTCGACATCGCGCGAGGTGCAAGTGCGCAACGATCTCGGCGCGGGAGCGATCAACGCTTCGATCTTCAAGGCGGGTCGCCTGCTGTCGACGAAGACCGGCATCGCTCCCGGGCAAAAAGCCGTCTTCGAGTTCAAGCCGACGCTGTGGATCGGCACGGCGGCGCAAGTCGAAGAAGGCCGTCTCATGAATTCGGCGGTGCTCTCCGACATCAATACCGAGCTGTCGTTGCTCGGTGTGGCCAGCGCCGACATCGTCATGACAGGCGGCGGCGGCGGGACCGCCGCCGTGCCGTATCGATTCGAGCTGACGAACATCGTCATGGGCTGACCGCCGATCACGCCCTGTGCGTCGCACGCCTTCGGCCGCATCGATCGACGCGCTACCGGGCGCGTGCGCATAGGTAGTTACCACGCTGTCGCCGCTACGCGCACTCGCCTAATATTCCTCATATGAAACGGTCATGGGGATAAACGGGGGGCGCTTGACAGCGCCGGCGCAGGGAGCAGTGCGCGCCATCGCGAATGACGAGCAAACGTCGAACGAAACGTCAGGGGAAGTACGCCCGCGCACATTCGCGAATTATCGGGGAGCACGAAAATAAGTCTGCGCGAGACTCGGCGGAAATAAGCCGATTACCGCGGAAATTTATGAGCGTGTGGGTAATGGCGCCAGCACAAGACGATAACGAGCGAGCGGGGAAGCCGGCTGAATACTCGGCACGAATAGCGTTGCGCGCAGGATCGGCGCGCGCCGCGTCAAAAAGATTACGACGAGAGATTCAGCCGGTTTCGCAACGCTATGCCGTGCGGCAGCGCCTAACGGGGAGGCGTGAGATGGACATCATCGAATTGGCCCGGCAAGCGGGCTTGCAAGTGTTGCTTGATGCGCGCATCGGCAGCCAAACCTACCACAGCGTATGCGGTTCGCTGCCCGCGTTGCAACGTTTTGCCGAAGCAGTCGAAGCCGCGATGCATACACGGGCGCAGCCGCCGATGCGACGCGAAGCGGCGAGACGCCGTGCGCTCGCGCATCGTGCAGCGTCCGACGTCATGCGCCGTCGGACGCTGCGACCTACCGGCTGCCGGCTCCAGCCGGCACGCCCGCGCTCGAGCGCCGCTTCACCGCGTGCCCGAGCCACATGACGGCGAGCCAAACGGGAACGAGCCAGACCGAGACGGACAAGCCGGGTGTGAACGCCAAGATGCCGAGCACCATGGCCATGAACGCGAGGCAAATCCAATTGGCCACGGGAAAAGCGATCGATTTGAATACGAGCCGCTCTCCGGCCGCGACCATCGCCTTGCGCGCCTTCAAATGCGTGAGACTGATGAGCGCCCAATTGATGACGAGCGCCGCGACGACGAGCGACATCAGGATGTCGAGCGCGCGCGCCGGCATCAGATAGTCGACGATGACGCACGCGAACGTCGCGACCGCCGACAGGCCGATGGCCATATAAGGCACCCCTCGCCGATCCACCTTGAGCAGTGCGCGCGGCGCATTGCCTTGCTCGGCCAACCCGTACAGCATGCGGCTATTCGCATAGACAGAGCTGTTGTAGACCGACAGCGCGGCAGTCAGCACGACGAGGTTCAAGACGTTGGCCGTGAACCCCGCGCCGATCTGCGAGAAAATCATCACGAACGGGCTGCCGCCCTGCGCGACTTCGTTCCACGGATGCAAGGCGAGCAAGACCACGAGCGAGCCGATGTAAAAAATCAGAATGCGATACAGCACTTGATTGACGGCTTTCGGGATCGTGCGGCTCGGATCGTCGGCTTCGGCCGCCGTAATGCCGATCAGTTCTAGGCCGCCGAACGAGAACATGATGACGGCGAGCGTCATGAAAAGCCCGCTGAAGCCGTGCGGGAAGAACCCGCCGTAGCGCCACAGGTTGGAAATCGACGCCTGCGGCCCGCCGCGCCCGCTTTCGAGCAAGTAGGCGCCGAATACGATCATGCCGATGACGGCCGCGACCTTGATGATCGCGAACCAGAATTCGGTTTCCCCGTAGGCTTTGACGTTGGCCAAATTGATTGCGTTGATCGCCACGAAACAGACGAGCGCCGATAGCCACGTAGGTACGCTTGGCCACCAGAAGTGCACATAGGTACCGACGGCGGTCAGTTCGGCCATGCTGACCAGCACGTATAGCACCCAGTAATTCCAACCGGAAAGAAACCCCGGGAAATCGCCCCAATACTTGTACGCGAAATGGCTAAATGAACCGGCGACAGGCTCCTGCGCGACCATTTCGCCGAGCTGGCGCATGATCATGAAGGCGATGAGTCCGCCTATGGCATAGCCGAAAATCATCGAAGGTCCGGCCGCCTTCAACACGCTCGCCGAACCGAGAAACAGACCGGTGCCGATGGCGCCGCCTAGCGCGATTAATTGAATGTGCCGATTTTTCAGCCCGCGCTTTAAGCCGTCGTGCTCCGTGGGACGCGCCAAAACCAACTCCTCTCCTGATCGGGATCGATATAAACGAGGCGCTCGACCGGCTCGTGGCCGATCGAGCAAAGCCGCATATTATAGCTTTCCCGAATCGCGCCCTATTCTTCGTCCCCGTTGCGCAAGAGCAGAAGCGGAACGGTCGTATCGTGTAGAAGCGATTCGGCGACGCTGCCCGCGAACAGCCGCCGAATGCCGCTGCGCCCATGCGAATACATGACGACGAGATCGGCGTCGAATTCGTCGATAGCTCGAGTAAGCACTGCCGCCAGGCTCTCGCCATAAGCATCGATGGCGCGCACGGTGCCGTCCACCTGGAACGGGGCGATGCGCTCGCGCGCTTCGGCGAGCACCGAGGTGGCCGTTTCGCTCGACGTATCGCGCACCGGCATCTGCTCGGCAAATCCGGCCGCTACATCGACGACTTGCGCGGGATGCACGAGCACGTACACTGCCTGCAACTGGGCATTGGACAGCCGAGCGAGCTTGAGCGCCTCGTCGAGCGCGCGCAGTGCACCTTCGCTGCCGTCGACGGGGACTAGGATTCGCTTGTACATGGGACCCTCCATGACGTGGGCCGCGCTCAGCGGATACGCGGCAGCTTCGAAACCTTCAGCAGTCGAGAACCAATATCGTTGCGGCGCCTCGCCGATTCAACCATTGAACCGACGAATAAGCCGCACAAATAAGCCGCCTAAACAAGCCAACTACGCCTCCTGCGCCGCGGCGGAGCCGAGAATGCGTTCGGATAGTTTCGTGTCGTAGCTCGAGTGCACGTGTGTGCGCTTCTGATCGGGGAACGCATAGCTATAGGCCTTGCGCAACGCGAGCGACGCCTCGTGAAATCCCGACAAAATGAGCTTTTGCTTGTTCGGATAGGTGGCGATGTCGCCGACCGCGAAAATGCCCGGCGTCGAGCTCTCGTAGTACGACGTGTCCACGGCCACGCGCCCGACGCGCACGTCGAGCCCCCATTGCGCGATCGGCCCCAGATCGGCGACGAGCCCGTAAAGGGCGATGAGGTGGTCCGCTTCGATCGTCGCCCCGCCGCCGATCGTCTTGACGTCGATCGACTGCAGCGTGCCAACCGGTGCGTTCAGCGCCGAAATCGTGCCGATGACGAGATCGAGCTGACCGGCGGCCGCGGCTCGCTTGACCTCTTGCACCGTGGCTTCGGCCGCACGAAACGCATCACGCCGGTGTACGAGCGTCACATGTTTCGCGTGCCCGCGCAGCGCCAGCGCCCAGTCGAGCGCGGAATCGCCGCCGCCCGCGACGACGACGCGTTGGCCGGCGAACGTCGCGCGCTTGCGCACCGCGTAGTGCACATGCCGCCCTTCCAAGGCCTGCGCCTCGGGCAAGCCGACACGCTGCGGCACGAACGCCCCGTTGCCGGCAGACAGCAGCACGGCCGCCGCATCGAAGACGAGCCCCGCATCGGTCGTTACGCGCCAGCGCTGCGTCTCTTCCTGACGCTCGACGCGCATGACGCGTTGGCCGAGGTGGATCGGCGGCGCAAAAGGCTTGCATTGCTCCATGAGGCGATCGATCAGCTGGCGTGCCGTGCAGACGGGCACGGCCGGAATGTCGAAGATCGGCTTCTCCGGATACAGCTCCGTGCACTGCCCGCCGACTTGCTCGAGCGCATCGACGATGTGGCACGACAGGCCGATGACACCGGCCTCGAAAGCCGCGAAAAGCCCTACCGGCCCCGCTCCGATGATGACGACGTCCGTGCGCAAGACTGGTTCGCCGATCGATGCCGCTTCTTCACACACGATCCCTACCTCGATGATGTCGATGATCTACGGCGATGCCGTTGCATCGCCCATGCGCGTCGCTCCCGACGAAACGCACGCATGACAAGAACAGTATAGGGAGAACCCGGAGGCGAAGCGCCAGTGGCCCGCCGGTGAGTAGGGAGAAGTCCGCCGGCCGCGGCGATAGGCTGCAAAGAAAACCCCACGTCCCGGTGAACGGCTCCGGGAACGTGGGGTTCGTCCGCAGTTGGCGGCGCCCCTAGCTGGGGCGCCCTCCACGCGGTTACGCCGAGACTGCCGGCTTAGAAGCGGTGACGCAAGCCGATCGTCGCAGCCGTTTGATTGTCGGACGTCGAGACGCCGCCAAACGAGCCGTTGTAGATCGATGCGCCGGCGGCGCTTGCGTGTTGGTACACGACTTGAGCGTAGACGTCCGTGCGCTTGGACAGCGAGTAGTCGGCTTGCGCGCCGACTTGGTGGAAGCGTGCCGACGAGCCGCTCAGCGCGCCCGAGCCTTGCTGATCCGTGAACGTATAGGCAACGCCGAGACCCAGTGCCGGCGTCAAGTTGTACTTGGCGTTGACTTCGTAGTTGTCCTGGCGCAGCGATGCCGGCACGGCCACGACGTTGTCGATGCGCGTTTGCGTCCATACGGCGCCCACTTGCGCCGGACCGAACGCATAGGCTGCACCCACGCCGTACGTACGCGCACGCAGGTTGCCGTTCACGATCGCAGTTGCATTGTCGGTCGCGCCCGTCGTATTGCCGAACGGGTTGTTCAGTTGAGCGTACGAAGCCGCCACGCGCAGGCCTTGGAACTGATAAGCCGCACCGAGGCTGTATTCGCGGTTGTTCGCGAACGCGCCTGCTTGGTTCGAGAAGCCGTACGTGCCGCCGAACGTGAAGCCGGCGTAGTTCGCGCTCGTGAACTTGATCGAGTTGTTGACCGCGTTGCCGCCGTTCGTGTTCAGGTTGTCGAGGTTGCCGACGTGCGCGAACTGCGTGCCGCCCCAGCTACCCGTTGCGCTCAGCGGAGCCAAGAAATCTTGTTCGGCGTCGTATTGACGGCCGAGCGTGACGGTGCCGTAGTTGCTCGACAGCCCGACGAACGACTGGCGGTTGAACTCGCTGCCGTTATTGGCGTAACGGCCGCTGTTCAGGTTGAACCCGCTTTCCAACGTGAAGATCGCCTTCAGGCCATTGCCGAGGTCTTCGGAGCCCTTCAGGCCGAAACGGCTTTGGCTGACGGCGCCCGACGTTTGTTGCCAGTTGGCGTTGCCGCCGACGTTGCTCGTGTACGTAAGACCAGCATCGATCACGCCGTAGAGCGTGACGCTGCTTTGTGCGTGTGCTGCGACTGCGAAAGAGGCGGAAACCGCTGCGACGACCAGGGTTTTTTTCATATTAGAGAAGTCCCTTCTGTAAAACTGGCTACTGCCAGACTTCGGAATAGACGGATTGACCAGCCGACGCCGCGCCAACGCGCTTGCGTAGTCAAAACGGTTGACCCGTCCGATGAGCGCCGAGTCTACGTGTTGACCCTAGGTAGGGTATACGCGAGCAACGCAACACCGTTTTTCGTAAAACGAAACAATCAATTCGGGAAAAACCCGTATGACTTTGTTTTTGAACGCTTTTGTTTCGTGATAAGGGGCGTGGCGGAACGAACCGGAAGGCAAGCCGAGAGACGTGTTGAAGTTGCAAAACAACAACGTTTTTCATGAGCGCGTCATGAAACTCGAATTTGCTCAATGGACCGAAAATGCGGCACGCAATCGCCAAAGAACCGGCGATTGGAGGAAAAGGGGGCAAAAAGACGGCCCGCCGGCGAAACGCCGAACGGGCCTAGGAGGGTTGGCCTCGAGATAGCCAAGGCCGACTATACCGAATCGAAAATCGGTGGGGGCAGTTGGTAATGAACGGTAAAACATTCGGTGCGCCACGGCGGCACCCCGCCGATTGCTCGATTACCGCCTGAAAACGCTGTGCTCCGGCTTCACGGTCTGCTTTTCCACCGCCTGTAGACGCCAGACGCCATCGGTGTGCGTCTGCTTGCTGGACGACGACCACTGCGCCCCACCCTGCGCCGCTGTCGGGAAATCGCGCTCGACATGCAAGCCGCGCAGCGTACAAAGCGGTTGCTCGGCGGTGGGCGCACAAAGTTTCGTGACGCCGCCTTCGTCGCGCAACTCGCCCCAAGGCGGGAGATCGATGCCGTCGTGCGATTCTCTGGACCACACGCGCTCGTCCGTATCGAGCCACAGCACCGCGTAATCATGATTGACGGTGGGATCGGAGCCGTTAATCAGAATAGTCAAACGCATTTGCCTGTTCCCCCGAGGTACTCGCAGAGAAATTAAGTCTATGCCGCGGCCGGTCAATTGCAAGCGCGCAAATGTCGCAGCCGCTGCGGGACTAGCTATAGGAGCGATCGGTTTGCGGGCGAGCCGCAAGCGCCTGGACTATCGATTCGGCTTCGAAGTCGAGTCGTATCTGCGCTACAAGGCGACAAGTTCGCGGACGACTTCGATGCGAACATGCACTCTCGATCACGCGTGCGCTCACCCGTTGGTGGCTATTGCACGCCGTAGCCTCGGCCCTGCATGCAATCGCCGTAGGCGCGCCAATAAGTCGCCATCGGCGGCTCGGGAGGCGGCAGCGGCGGCAGATTCGCCGACGCGGCGGAGTTAGCGGCCGCCGGCCCCGAGGCGGCGGCCACGCTCGTAGGGGGCGTGCCGGAAGCCGCGGCGGGCCCCGACGCCGACGCGCCGGCACCCGGCGCGGCCGCCGCATGGGCAGGCGACGATGAAGGGGACGACGATGCCGATGCCGATGCCGACGGCGATACGGCGCTCGGCTGGCCCGCAGCCGGCGATGCACCGCCGCGGCCCACTGCGTCGCCGCTAGCCGCCGTTGCGGCGCCCGCCTTACCGTCTCGTGCATTCGGGCCTGCGGCCCCGCCCGGCAGCGGCGGCTGGCTCGCCCCTCTTCCCGCATCGGGCGCGAATCTCGCCACCTTCGTGCGCGGGGGGCGCTGCGGCAAGCGCGTCATGTCGACGCCCGTCTGCTGCCTCGCCTGCCAGTAGCAGTAGGCGCTGTCCACGTTTTGAGCCGCCGGGCTTTGACTGCGCAACGGATAGACCGCCGGCCGTTGGCCGAACGCCGCAGTCGAAAAAGCGAGCAAAGTTGCGCTCGCACATAAGAAGATCTTCATTAGCTCTCGTTCCTTCGGTGCCCGGGCGGTAAGCCAAGGCATCGGTGGAGCGCGGCGCGTAAGCGGGTGCGATGGCCGCTCGCGAACCGTCGCATCGGTGAGCGCCGCGCCGATACCGTCAGCATAGAGGGATGAATCGCCGTCAAAAAGAGAGAGTATCGGCACGATCCGCCATATCCCCGGCAACATGGGACGAATGCAGGCGTGCAGCGCGCTTTATGCGCATAAATTTCTTATAAAACTTAAATTTCTAATTCGTCTGGCGCGGCGTTATAGCCCGAAACGTCAGATTGATTCGTTCGCCCTGTACCCGCGGCGCTTTGGCGACGCGGTGACGCCATTCTTGCTGCGTGCGTCCGCGCATGACCAGCAGACTTCCGCTCGTCAGCTCGAAGGCGCGCAGCTGTCCCGTCGCGTTGTGACGAAGATCGAATCGGCGCGCGACACCCAGGCTGACCGAGGCGATTACAGGTTCAGCGCCGAGTTCCGGCTCTCGATCGGCGTGCCAACCCATGCTGTCCTCGCCGCTGCGGTACCGGTTCAGCAAAACGCTGTTGAAGCGCGTGGCGCAGGTCGCTTCGGCGAGCGACCTCAACGCGCTCACGGTAGGCGTCCAATCGCGCGGCTCGTTGCGGATGCCCGAATAGACGTAAACCGCTCCGGGGTCGCCCTGCCAGGCCGTCAAGCGCGGCAACGGCTTCATGCCGCCAGGGGTGCCGATGATGTCCTGCTTCCACTCTACTTCGTCCACGAGGGCCTCGAACGCGACGGCCGCCTCCTCAGGCGACAGCCAGTGCGGATACCAGTCGACATCCGCCTGCGGGACGTCGCCGAACATGTCATCGATCATCTACGTGCCTTCCTCACCTTCTCACTCTCAAAGCCTTCGCGGCATGCCGTCATCGGCCGCCGATTCAATGGCCGATCCGTCTTGCTTCCTGCAACAGGTGTAACGCCGGCGCGCCCTCGCCGCATCCGAAAAATTGCCGCGACATGCCCCGGATGGGCAGGCCGCGCCGCCTTCCGGCAAACAGTGACGGCTCTCGCTATCATTGAGCCGTTCCCAACCCGGCTCTTCCGCCGTCACCGATCATGACACTTTCCGACGACGCCCTCGATCAGCTTTTCCGCGAAGCCCGCACGCATAGCGCCTGGCTACCCCAGCCGGTCGACGACGCCCTGCTCCGGGACATCGTCGCACTGACCGTGCTCGGGCCGACCTCGGCGAATTCCAGCCCCGGGCGTTTCGTTTTCGTCAAGACCGCCGAAGCCAAGGCCAAGCTGCGGCCGGCCCTCTCGGCAGGCAACGTCGAAAAAACGATGGCCGCCCCGGTGACGGTCATCGTCGGCATGGACATGGCGTTCTACGATCATCTCCCGAAGCTGTTCCCGCACGCGGACGCGCGCAGTTGGTTCGCCGGCAACGAGGAATCGATTCGGGCCACCGCATTTCGCAACAGCTCGCTGCAAGGTGCCTACCTGATCATGGCGGCGCGGGCGCTCGGCTTGGATGCTGGGCCTATGTCGGGTTTCGATTCGGGCAAGGTGGACCAAGCGTTTTTCTCGGGAACGACGATCCGTTCGAATTTCCTGGTCAACCTCGGCTACGGCGATCGCTCCAAGCTGCATCCGCGCCATCCGCGCTTTTCGTTCGACGAAATTGCGGGAATCGCCTGAGCGATCGTATAGATGTACTTCGCGGTGATTGTATCGTCGCCTCGTCGTCGCGCAATTACGCAAGCAGCGCGACATAGAACACGAGCGCGCCGATCAATGCGCCGACGAAGCAAAAGCCCTCGCATGCTTCGTCCGCATCTCGCCGCAGCCATGCCCCGGCGACGCCGAACAAGCCCGCAATGCCCAACGCGACGAAAACCATCGCCACGTAGAATATTGCGTCTCGGCTGATCTCGAGAAGATCGATGCGCCGCACGCCGTAATACACGCCCAAAGCCATCAGCGACAACACGACCAGCGGCAGCATGACGTGACTGCCCTCATAACCTAGGTGATGAGGGCGGTGCGCCCCGTGGAGCCATTTATCGGCTTTCATCATGTGCCTCCTCTCGTTTCCGAAGGCATGATCGACGCGAAAACGAATCGATGAATGCTTGTAGCTTAGGCCCGTTTCAGGCGCGTGGAAACTGGGACCTTTCCCGCAGTGCAATGTATCGCTCACTCGGCGGCCATGCCGGCACGCGAAATCGCTCCCCGATACAATGGTCCGCACACCGCCGGCCTGTCGGCTGCGTGCAGTTTCGCCTGCGGTACGTCTAGGGACCCTTTCTCGCCATGCGTCGTTCCTCGTTTTTCACGCGCGCGATTTTCATCGGCGTCATGCTGCACGTCTATGTCGGGCTCCGACTCATCCCGGAACTGCCGATCGGCGTGCCCCTCAAGGTGCTTGCCGCCTGCATACTGGTGTCGTCGTGCTTCCTGATCCCGTTGAGCATGCTCGTGCGCCGGTTCGATCATGGGCCGAACGTCGATCGAATCGCATGGATCGGCCTGCTGGACATGGGCTTCTTCTCGTCGCTGCTCGTATTCACGCTCTTACGCGACGTCGCGCTCGCATCGGCGCTGACGATCGACGCTTTGTGGCACGGCGCGCTCTCGCTCGATCGCTGGCGAGTCGACACGGCGGTCGGCGTCGTCGCGCTCGCCGTGCTTTCGACGATCGTAGGTTTCGTCAACGCGCGCCGGCGCGCTCGCGTCGTATCGATCGACGTGCCGATCGACGGCCTGCCCGACGCGCTCGACGGACTGACGATCGTGCAGATCAGCGACGTCCACGTCGGGCCGACGATCAAAGCGCGCTATGTCGACGCGATCGTCGACGCGGTCAACCGGTTGGAACCCGATCTCATCGCCGTGACCGGCGATATCGTCGACGGCAGCGTCGCGCAACTTGCCGACCATACCAAGCCGCTCGCGCGGCTCGCGGCGCGCTACGGCGCGTTTTTGGTCACAGGCAATCACGAGTACTACTCGGGCGCGGAGCAATGGATAGCGGAATTCGAGCGCCTGGGGCTGCGCGTGCTGTTGAACGAGCATGTCGTCCTCGAACACAACGGCGCCCGGTTCATCGTTGCGGGAGTGACCGACTATTCGGCGGATCGATTCGACGCGGCGCACCGAAGCGATCCCGCGGCGGCGCTCGCCGATGCGCCGGACGATGTGCCGATCAAGCTGCTGCTCGCGCACCAGCCGCGCACCGCGCTCGCGGCTTCACAAGCCGGCTACACGCTTCAGTTGTCGGGCCATACGCACGGCGGTCAGTTCTTTCCGTGGAATTTCTTCGTCCGGCTGCAGCAGCCGTTCACGGCCGGGCTCGCGCAGCTCGATGCGCTCTGGATCTATACGAGCCGCGGCACGGGGTACTGGGGCCCGCCGAAACGCCTCGGCGCGCCATCGGAAATCACACGCCTTCGCCTCGTCGGCGCACAGGCTCCAGCGCGCATGTGAAGCGCTGCCGCGAATGCGGCCATGGACTCAGGGTCTAGGGACGGAGCGAATGTTGCCGATCTCGCTGTCGGCGCCGGCATTGTCCCCGTACGTCGGCGGCACAGCACCCGTGTCGTACGCACGCGTTTCTCCGTTTCGCACCGAATGCGGCGTAACCGGAAAACCCGTTACGGACTGGCCGAACCGTGCGCCGACGAACGCGCGCAGCAACGCAATGCGCGGGTGCGCGCCGTCCCCCTCGCTCCATCGGCCGTCGTCGAACCGCACGCGACAATGCGAACGCTGCTCACCGCGCGTCCATTGCAACTCGCGCGCGCGTTCGAGCACCTCCAATGCGTCGGCCCATTCCGCGGCGGGCGCGAACGGTTGCGCCAGCTTGCGCAACGCGCCATGTGTCAGCGTGACGACGATGCTCGGTTCCACCTGGTTGAAGATGACCTCCTCGTCTTCCCGGACCAATGCTCGTGCGCACCAGTAATCGAGGGCGCGTCCGTCGAGTTCGCTCGTCTTCATGTGTCGCCTCCGTTCGGATTCGTGCGCCGCAGCGGCATCGGCACTCGTATTCGCGCCACGAGTGGATAGTGGTCGGATGCTCGCCGCGCCGTTTCGCTGCGATGCACAGCGACGTCGACGAGCCATTCGCCCGGGTGGACCCAAATGCGGTCGAGCGCGAAAACCGGGCAATACGTAGGAAACGTGCGAGGCGCGGGCGCGCGCCTAAAATGCGAAACAAGCGCGCGTAAGGCGCGGCCATGCACGAACCACTCGTTGATATCGCCGACCAACACGACCGGTAACGCGCTGTTGTCGAAAGCCGCCAACAACGTACGCACTTGCGTGCTGCGCTCGCTGGCGGACAACCCTAGGTGCGTCGCGACCACGCGAATCAACTGCCCGCCGCAGTCGATATCGGCATCCAGCGCACCACGGGGCTCGCGCCGATGGAACGACAAGTCGAGCGTACGAGCCATGCGCACCGGGAAACGAGAAAGGACCGCGTTGCCGTAGCGGCGCCTCGGCGTATCGAGCGTGGGGCCCTCCACCGCGTGCAGGCCGGTTGCCTCGCGCAGTTGGGAAAGGAGGTCGGGCGTCTCCGATCCGCCGAGCGGCACCTCCTGCATTGCCACGATGTCGGCATCGAGCTCCGCAATGACCCGTGCGATACGAGACGCCATCAGCCGCCTCGATTGGGCCGTCCAGGCAGGTAACCCGCCATGAATGTTGTAGGTCGCGATCTTCAACTCGCGGATGCCGTCTCGCACCGGCGCCGCCCGATCGCGGGTTTCTTCGATATCGGATAGCGCCAGCGCGCCCGCATCCGTGCGTTCGTTCAGATTCGCATTCACTTGCTTCGTCCTAGCCAGCGCTGCAGCACGACGGAGACACCGACGAGCGCCAAGCCGATGGCGACCATCGTCGCCACCGACCCCACGCCGGGATGCCGAATGGCGCGCAACAGTTGATGCGCGAAGGTCACCGTCAGCAGGATACCCGGCACCATGCCGACGATGGAGCCGATCAAATAATCGCGCAAGCGAATGTGCGATGCCCCTGCCACGAGATTGACGATCGTAAACGGCGCAATGGGCAACAGCCTCAATACGACGACGGTCACGATGCCGCGCTTTCCGATGCGCTCGCTGAGCCGGTTCGCGCGGCTGCCGGCGAGCCGGCGCACGACATCCCTTCCCAACAGATATCCGATGCCGTAAGTCGCGACCGCCGATAGCAGTGTACCGCCGAGTGCATACCCGATGCCGGGCCAAGCGCCGAACACCAATCCTGTCGCCGCGATCAGCAACGTGATCGGGACGGAGACGACAGCCGCCACCACATAGCCTGTCAACACGATGACGGGCGCAAAAGGCAGTGCATCGATTCGCCGGATGAGCGCAGCCAGTTCTGCGAGATTCAGATGATGACCGATCGCTGTAAACCGCCATGCAACGGCAAGCGCCGCCAGGATGAAAACGAAAGCGCCTAGGACGAGAAACCGTGCCGTCAGCGACTTGTGCCGGCCCTGAGGCACGAACTCGCGCACGAGCGCGTCCGGCTCGATCGGCTGCTCCGGATCGAGCCACGCGTTGAGCGGCACCAATGCGTCCAAGTCCGCCGTGATGACCGGTGTGAAAGGCCGCAAGCTGCGGCCGTCGTCGCGCGTCAAGGTATCGATGACGGCGTTCAGGCGCCGCCCCGACGCGAAGGCACGGGCAACGTCGTCCTCGGGAACATCGAGATGCTCAGCCAACAACCGATTGCGCCACTGCGCAATCGCCTCGCGAATGCGGGGATCTCCGTTCGCATCGATCGTGACGTTGCATTCCGTGTCCAGCACCATCGACCGGTTGTTGAGGTTCGCGCTTCCGACGGTCAGCACCGTGTCGTCGACGATCGTCACCTTGCTGTGCACGTTGAGGCAGCCGTTACCCAAGCCCTCGATGTGCGGACAATACATGCGATAGCGGCCGTTGCTGTCCGCTTCGGCGAGCGCCCGATGCAAGCGCGCGCGCAAGACCCCCATCGTCGCCTCTTGCAGCCAGCCGCTTTGCATGCGAGGCACGACTGCAGCGACATCGGGTGCGTCCTTCTGCGCAAGGCGAGGACAGAGCGCCTCCCGCACGATGCCGGCCGTGAAATATTGATTCTCGAAGTAGATGTCCTGCCGCGCCGTGCGGATCAGATCCGCAGTGAGCGTGCGGATGTGCTGGACCGCATTGCGTGAGCGATACGGCGGCTCGGTAAGCGAGATCCCCACCATGACGTCGCGCAATTCGACATCGGCGGATGGCGGCCATGGGTCGGCATCGCGATCGACGGCACGATGTGCGCGCACGGCGATCCGCTTGCCGCAGGACCGTTGCCAGCGATCACGGGCGAGCGCCCCGATCGCAGCGGCGGCGTCGCCGTCGAACATGGCTTGGACATCGTGAAAAGGTCCATACGGCAGGCCGTTCGCATCGCGGCGTCGTTCGTCGCTGGGCAAGTGCGCCGGCGTGTCCCAACGCGAGCGCGTCAAGTCGAGCCCGCCGACGAACGCGAGCCGGTCGTCTACGACGACGAGTTTTTGATGATGCGAGGCGCCGCGCGGGTGAGTCCCGTCCTGGCGAAAGACGATGCCGCGGTGCGATCGCCACCCGGTCTGATAGACGGGCATCCATTCGCGCTCGAACGCGTAGATCATCGCGAAATCCCACGCGAGGATATAGACTCGCAGCCGCCGACGTATCGCCGACAAACTTTGCAGAAAATCGCCCAACGGCTCCGGTAGACCGTCGTTCGCACCCTCCGGGGCTAACCGCATGCGGCTGTCGATGTCCCAACCGACGATGAAGATCGTGCGCTGCGCGCGCAGCAGCGCCTCCCGCAGCACGGGGAAGTAGCTGCTGCCGTCGATCAGAAGTGCGAACCGATCGGCTCGGCAGATCGATTCGCAATTGCGTCCGACCTCGAGCAGGCCATGCCGAAAAGGCGATGAGGCCGGCGCGCGGGCCGGCGTACCCGCGCAAATGACATCTTGCGATTCCGTGGTGCTCGTCATCGCTGTACGAGAGCAAGTCAAATGATCGGCACCCCGCCCGTGACCGCCACGGTCGCGCCCGACACATAGCTCGCTTCATCGCTCGCCAGCATGACGTAGACAGGCGCCAGTTCGGCAGGCTGTCCCGGGCGCTTCATCGGCGTTTGCTTACCGAACTCCTTCACGTTGTCGGGTGGCAGCGTAGCGGGGATCAGAGGGGTCCATATCGGACCCGGTGCGACGCAGTTCGAGCGGATACCGCGTTCGGCCAGCAATTGAGCCAGCCCGCCCGTGAAATTCTGAATCGCGCCTTTCGTGGTGGCGTACGGCAGCAATGTGGGGCGCGGCTTGTCGGCGTTGACCGATGTGGTGTTGATGATGACGGCGCCCGACTTCATATGAGGTAATGCCGCCTTCACGAGGCGAAACATCGCGCCGATATTGATATCGAAGGTCCGGTCCCATTCGTCGTCCGAGATCTCTTCGACAGACTCGTAATTCATCTGGTGAGCCGCGTTGTTGACCAAGATATCGATTCGGCCGAACGCTTCCACCGCCCGATCGACGATCGCGCGCGCCTGCGATCGATCGGCGAGGTCGCCCGGGACGAGGACGGCCTTGCGGCCCGCCTGCTCGACCCATCGGGCCGTCTCGCGTGCGTCGTCGTGCTCGTTGAAATAGGCGATGACGATATCCGCGCCTTCCCGCGCGAATGCAATGGCCACGGCCCGGCCAATACCGCTATCGGCGCCCGTGATGACGGCTGTTTTGCCTGCCAAACGGCCATGGCCGTGGTAGCTCTCCTCCCCGTGATCGGGCTTGGGCGACATGGGAGTAGTCCTGCCCGGAACGCTCTCCTGTTGCTGCTCGGGCATGGGCGGCGTCGGTTTGCTTGTCATGATCGGCTCCTGCGTTGGGGTACGCCGCGAATGCGGCGGAAACGTCGGAGAGCGAGCAACAGCCATGCCTCGGGCCAGCGGCGCTGACTCGGGCTCGAGAGGAGGTTTTAGGGCCTGCAAAAGCAAAACCCCCGAGAGCGCTATGGCTGTCGGGGGTTTTTGGCA
>CBIHRA010000047.1:0-39209 GCA_966212325.1 uncultured Burkholderiaceae bacterium
CGTCCGACTTCACTCGGACCTTGACGTTGTAGTCGACCACGCGCTTGACGGGTACGAGTATCTTCATGCTTGCAATTTCCTCATCATGGGTCGTCAAACGACGTTCCTTTCGCGCAGAGCGACCACTTCCTGTGCGTCGAGCGCCAGCCATTCGGCGAGCACGGCATCGGTATGTTCGCCGAGCGTCGGCGGCGCATGGCGATATTGAACCGGCGTTTCCGACATATGGATCGGGTTGGCGACGAGCGGCACCTTTCCCGCTGTCGGATGCGCCATTTCCATTCGCATCTCGCGTGCTTGAACTTGCGGATCGGCGAATACCTGGTCCATTCGATTGATGGGACCGCACGGCACGCCGTGCTCTTCGAGGATGGCCACCCATTGCGCCGTCGGGCGCTCGGCGGTAGCGGCGCACAGCAATGCGACGAGTTCGTCGCGGTGCTTCACGCGATCTGCATTGTTGCGAAAGCGATCGTCGTGCGCCCACTGCGGACGCCCGAGCGCCTCGCATAGCGCTTTGAATTGAGAATCGTTGCCCACCGCGACGATCATGTACCCGTCCGCCGTCGGAAAATCCTGGTAAGGCACGATGTTGGGATGCGCGTTGCCCATCCGCTGGGGCACGTCGCCGCCGACCAGGTAGTTGGCGGCCTGATTGGCCAGCGCCGCAATTTGCACGTCGAGCAACGCGAGATCGATGTGTTGACCGCGCCCCGACCGCTCGCGGTGCGCCAACGCGGCGAGCACGGCCACGGTCGAATACAGCCCGGTCATGATGTCGGTCAATGCCACGCCGACCTTGATCGGGCCCTCGCCTGGCGCACCGTCGGGCCGCCCCGTCAGGCTCATCAAACCGCCCATGCCCTGAATCAGAAAATCGTAGCCGGCACGCGCCGCGTACGGGCCCGTCTGACCGAAGCCCGTGATAGAGCAGTAGACGAGCCGCGGATTGAGCGCCGACAGCGTCGCATAGTCGAGCCCGTACCGCGCCAATCCGCCCACTTTGAAGTTCTCGAGGACCACGTCCGCTTTGCTCGCCAGTCGACGGATCAATGCTTGCCCGTCAGCTTGCGCCATGTCGATCGTCACGGAACGCTTGTTGCGATTCGCGCTGAGGTAGTAGGCGGACTCGCCGGTCGGCTCGCCTTCGGCGTCGCTCAGCCACGGCGGCCCCCATGCGCGTGTGTCGTCACCCGTGCCCGGACGTTCGACCTTGACGACGTCCGCGCCGAGGTCGGCCAACAACTGGCTCGCCCAAGGCCCCGCCAGTACACGCGACAGGTCGAGCACCTTCAGGCCCGACAGCGCGCCTTGTCGTTTCAGATCGTCCATATCCGCCTAGAACGCAGCAATGCCCGTGATGGCGCGCCCAAGAATGAGCGCATGGATGTCGTGCGTGCCCTCGTACGTGTTGACGACCTCGAGGTTGACGAGGTGGCGCGCGACGCCGAACTCGTCGCTGATGCCGTTGCCGCCGAGCATATCGCGCGCGTGACGCGCGATCTCGAGCGCCTTGCCGCACGAATTGCGCTTCATGATCGACGTGATTTCGACGGCGGCCGTACCCTCGTCCTTCATCCGGCCGAGACGCAGGCACCCTTGCAGGCCGAGCGTGATTTCCGTTTGCATGTCCGCCAGCTTCTTCTGGATCAATTGGTTTGCCGCGAGCGGCTTGCCGAACTGCTTTCGATCGAGCACATATTGCCGCGCCCGGTGCCAACAGTCCTCGGCGGCACCGAGCGCACCCCATGCAATGCCGTACCGCGCGCTGTTCAAGCAGGTGAACGGCCCTTTCAATCCGCGCACCTCGGCGAAGGCGTTTTCTTCGGGGCAGAACACCTCGTCCATGACGATCTCGCCCGTAATGGACGCCCGCAGGCCGACCTTTCCATGGATCGCGGGTGCCGATAATCCTTTCCAGCCCTTTTCCAGCACGAAACCGCGAATCGCGCCTTCGTCGTCCTTCGCCCATACGACGAAGACATCGGCGATCGGGCTGTTCGTGATCCACATCTTGCTGCCGGTCAACCGATAGCCGCCATCGACCTTCTTCGCCCGCGTGGCCATGCTTCCCGGATCCGAGCCGTGGTTCGGCTCGGTCAATCCGAAGCATCCGATCCATTCGCCGCGCGCGAGCTTGGGCAAGTATTTCTGCTTGACGGCTTCGCTGCCGAACGCCTCGATCGGGACCATCACGAGCGAGGATTGCACGCTCATCATCGATCGATAGCCGGAGTCCACGCGTTCGACCTCGCGCGCGACGAGCCCGTAACTGACGTAGTTCAGCCCCGATCCGCCGTATGCCTCGGCAATCGTCACACCCAGCAAGCCGAGCTCGCCCATTTCGCGAAAGATCGAGACGTCGGTTTGCTCGTGCCGAAACGCCTCGAGAACGCGCGGGGCCAGTCGCTCTTGGCAGTACGCGCGCGCCGACTCTTGCACCAACCGTTCTTCTTCCGTCAATTGCTGATCGAGCAACAACGGATCATCCCATTTGAAGCTGACTGACTTGTGCTGTGCACGCATTTCGAATCCGCGAAAGTGGAGAACTACCTGCAACTTTATTCACCTGCGCGCAGCCGCACAAGCGATTTGTTCTCACTCATCTGTGCGAAAATCTCACTCGTCAGCGCTACACCGGAGAAAGCCGTGCGCAGAAAGATCCCGTCCACAGGCGCGCTCTGCGCATTCGAATCGGCCGCTCGCCATCAGAGCTTCACCAAAGCGGCGGACGAATTGGCCGTCACGCAAAGCGCGATATGCCGTCAGATCGGTACGTTGGAAGATTTTCTGGGCGTGAAACTGTTTCGCAGAAGCCGCCGCGGCGTCGCTTTGACCGAAGCCGGGGTAGCCTACGCTCGCAAGGTCGTCGCCCGTCTCGACGATTTCGAGCGCGATACGCTCGAACTCATGGCCAAGGGCGGGCAAGGCGCGACACTCGAGCTGGCCGTGGTGCCCACGTTCGCGACGAAATGGCTTTTGCCGCGCTTGCCGGGGTTCTACGACGTACATCCCGACGTCACCGTGAATCTAACGTCGCAGACTCGCCCCTTCCTATTCGAAGGCACGGAATTCGACGCCGCGATTCACGCAGGCCCCGGAATCTGGCCCGGCACGGAGGGCGTTCGGCTCATGGGCGAAAGCCTCGTTGCCGTTTGCAGCCCCGCGCTCGTCGCGCCGCGCAAATCGATGAGCCGCGGCGACTGGAAGCGCTTCCGGCTGCTGCAACAGAGCACGCGGCCTTATGCGTGGCGCGAGTGGTTCGCGTCTCGCGGCATGGAGATCGAGGGCGACATGACAGGACCGCGGTTCGAGCTGTTCTCGATGCTCGTGGAGGCTGCAAAGCATGGCATGGGCATTGCGCTCATGCCTCGTCTGCTCGTCGAAGACGAATTGAAACGCGGCGAGCTCGTGCAAGTATCGTCGCACGAACTGCCGAGCAGCCGCTCGTACTATCTGATGTATCCCGAAGAAAAGGCCGAGAATCCGGCGCTCGTTCTGTTTCGCGACTGGATAGAAGCGCAAGCCGGCAACACGGCCGGCGCGCTCGTCACCGCTACGGCCGTTTAGAACTTGTGCCGAAGGCCTAGGCTCGTGAGGAATTGATGGTTCGTCGAGGAAGGCCCGCCGCTGCCGCCGATGAACGCGCCGTTGAATATCGTCGGCCCTGCGCCGCTGACCGTTTGGTATTCGGCCATCAGATAAAGATCGGTGCGCTTGGATAGCGAATAGCCCGTCATCACGTTGAATTGATTCCATCGCGGCTTTGCATGCACCGAGGCGTTCGAATAACTGCCGTCCGTGAAGGTGTAGGAGGCTGCCACGACCCACATCGGATTGATGAGGTACCGGATGTTCGCTTCATAGTTGTCGAACGTCAGATCCGTCGGCGAGCCCGTCGCCGCCGGCGCAAGCGTGCTGCCGCGATAGACGGCCGTCGCCGCGCCGTAGTGCGAGTGACTCCACACGAGCCCTACTGTAGCCGGCCCGATCGTATAGCCCGCCCCCAGGCCCCAGACCTGCTGCGTCGCCGCATGGAAGGTGCCGTCGCCGGAGGTCGACGACCCGTCGAGCGCGCCGGCCGCGCCGTCGCCGGGCTGGTCGATGCGCATGTACGCCGCACTGACGGTAAAGGGCCCCCGGTTGTACGTCGCGCCGGCGCTCATCGCACGGTTGTCGGTGAAAGCACCCGCCTTATTGGAAAACGCGTACAGGCCGCCGAACTTCAAACCGCTGAAATCCGCGCTAGCGAACTTGACCGCATTGTCGAGCCGGAAGAAATCGCCGAAATTGTCGTTGTCCATCGGGTGCATGAACTCGAGCCCGCCGACGAAGCTTTGAGCCAAACTCCTCGGCGCCAGGAAATCGACCACGGAATCGTATTGACGGCCCAGCGTTACGGTACCGTATGCGTTCGACATGCCCACCCAGGCTTGACGGCCGAACAAGCGCCCGCCTTGCTGCAGCGTGCCGTTAGTGCCCGTGAAGCCGTTTTCGAGCCTGAAGATGGCCTTCAATCCATCGCCCAAGTCTTCGCTTCCGGTCAGTCCCCACCGATCCCCGACGATGTTGCCCGTCGACGCGAATACGGCGCTGTGCCCTCGTTGATTGCTGACGTACGAAATGCCGTTGTCGATGAGGCCATACAGCGTGACCGAGCTTTGTGCGTGAGCCGCCGCACAAAGGCAGCCGCCGATCGCGAGTGCGAGTTGCCGCTTCATTCCTTGTCTCCTGGTTGTTGTCCGTGTCGTCCGGTGCATCGAATGCGTCACATCGGGGATGGCGACATGCGCTAACGTTAGCACTGACGATCAGCATATTTCGGTCGGTCACCCAACGACATTGGGGTTTTCGATAGCCGGCTGCACACGCCTGCGCAGAAGGGCCACAGCCACATGCGTCACTGCACGCGCTCCGGGTTCGCTTGGCAGGCATCGCATCTCGTGCTAACGTTTGAACAAATCCATCCGACAGGTTCATTCGTTTCTTACGAGCAAGGCTTTTCATGAGCGACACTGTTCTTCTCACCGACTACGCGTGGCCCGACGACAGCGTGGAGCGCGCCATCATCGAGGCAGCCGGCTTGCGGTTGATCAGCGGCCCGGCATCGCCCGCGTCCGCTGCGTCCATCGAAGCGCTTGTGCGCGAGCATCGCCCCGCGGGCATCTTGACGTGCTGGGCGCAGGTATCGGCAGAAGCGATCGCGGCTGCCCCGAATCTAAAAATCGTCGCGCGGCTCGGTGTCGGGCTCGACAACATCGCGGTTCGGGCGGCCACGGGCCAAGGCGTGCTCGTGACGAACGTGCCCGACTACTGTGTCGAGGAAGTTTCCGATCACGCGATCGGATTCGCTTTGGCCTGGACGCGCGGATTCGTCGCGTTCGACCGGGACGTGCGAGCGGGACGGTGGTCTCCCGCCGACGCCCGACTGCGCCGCCTATCGTCGCTCACCTGCGGACTGATCGGCTATGGCCGTATCGGGCGCGCGACCGCGCGCAAGTTCGCCGCGTTCGGCTGCCGCGTGCTGGCGCACGACCCGTTCATGCCCGCAGATGCCGACGGCGTGCAAGCCGTCAGCCTCGACGAATTGTTTGCAGCGAGCGACGTTATCGTCGTGCATGCCCCTCTGACCGAGGGCACGCACCACCTCGTCAATCGAGAGCGGCTCGCGCGCATGAAGCCCGGCGGCCTGCTCGTCAATGTGAGCCGCGGTGCGATCGTCGATACGGACGCCGTCGTCGAAGCGCTCGAGAGCGGACGGCTCTCCGGGGCCGCCCTCGATGTGCTCGAATCGGAGCCCGCCGTCCCTGCACGCTTGCTAGCGCAGCCCGGCGCCTTGTTGACACCTCACGTGGCGTTTTCATCCGATGCTTCGCTGCGGGAATTGCGCGAACGTGCGGCCCAAGAAGTCGTCCGCGTCTTGCAAGGCGAGGCGCCGCGCAACGCGTGCAACTTGCGCAACGTTTAACGGCTCGCTTGCCGTTTCGATTTTCCACCACTGCCGTTACACGATGAACGAACGAAATTGCCCAGATCCGCGCCTCGACGCCTTTCTCATCGAGCATCGGCTCGCGGCCGCGAATGAACCGGCATCCTGGCATGCATTGACGGGTGGCGTATCTTCCGACATTTGGCGCGTCGACTTGCCCGAACGATCGCTGTGCGTCAAGCGCGCGCTTTCCACGCTGAAGGTTTCCGCGCGGTGGGAGGCACCCGTTTCGCGCAACGCCTATGAATGGGCGTGGATGCAATTCGCCGCCCAGCACTGCCCCGAGAATGTACCCGCGCCGCTCGCGCACGATCCCGTCCTCGGCGTATTCGCGATGTCGTTCCTGGCCCCCGCGCAGCATCCCGTATGGAAGCAGCAGCTCATGGCGGGCGACGTGGAGATCGAGACGGCGAAGGCGGTCGGCCGCTTGATTGGCCGCCTGCATCGCGCAAGCGCGGAAAGCAGCGAGCTAGCCATTGCCTTCGATACCGGCGAAAACTTTCATGCGCTGCGTCTGGACCCTTACCTTATTGCGACGTCCGCGCGGCACCCCGCCCTCGCACAGAGGCTCGGCACGCTGGCACGCCATACGGCCTCGATACGCACGGCTCTCGTTCATGGCGATGTGAGCCCGAAAAACATTCTCATCGGCCCCAAAGGGCCCGTGCTGCTCGATGCGGAATGCGCTTGGTTCGGCGATCCGGCGTTCGACCTAGCGTTCTGCCTCAATCATCTGCTGCTGAAGTGCCTCGTCCGTCCCGACAAGGCCGAGGCGCTGATTCTGTCTTTCAAGGCACTGACCGAGGCCTACTTCGACGAAGCCGATTGGGAATTGCGCGCGAGCCTCGAAGCGCGTGCTGCCGCGCTGCTGCCGGCGCTGCTGCTCGCGCGCGTGGACGGCAAATCGCCGGTGGAGTATTTGACCGACGACCGGCTGCGCGATCAGGTCCGCTGGATCGCCGTTCCACTCTTGCACGAGAGCGTGGACCATCTCTATCAAGTCGCCGCCGCTTGGGCCGAGGGTGTCGGCCGCTATTCGGCTTCGACGTAAGACTCGCTCGCACTCGGCAAAAACGGCGAATCGCCGAACGATAATGACGGAGACCAGCGGCCATGCACGCTGACAGAACGACCAGCGGCGTCGAATACGTGCTCGACGATTCGATCGCCATGATTTCGAAAGGCGATCTCGACGGCAAGATCACTTACGCCAATCGAGATTTCATTTCGGCGAGCGGCTATGCCGAAAGCGAACTGCTCGGTGCGCCGCAAAGCCTACTCGCCCATCCTGACACGCCTCATCAAGTATTCGAGGATTTCTTGCGCACGGTTCGGTCGAATCGAACATGGACGGGTGTCGCCCAGGGCCTTCGCAAGAATGGCGATCACTTCTGGGTCGAGATGACGGCGGCGCCGATCTACGTGAACCGCCGCATCTCGGGCTACATCACGATTCGCGGCAAAGCGTCGGCCGAGAAAATTCGCGCAGCCGCGGAGGCCTACGCCGCGATGAAGCGCGGCGGCGCCGAAATCGACATCGACGAGGGCCGGCTCGTTCGGCGATCCTTCTTCCGGCGCATGCGTGTCGGAAGGCGGCTTTCCGTTTCTGAGAAGATGAACACGCTCTTGGCGCTGGCGATCGCGCTTTTCGCCGGCAACTGGGCCGTCCTTGCGCATGACGGCAGCGGCGGAAACCAATGGGCCATCGGGTCGGCGGTCGCCGGAATCGTCTGCTGCCTCCTGGCCTCTTTGCTGTTCCGACAAAGGGTGACCGAGCCATTCGCACAACTCACCGCCCACATCGATGCGCTGGGCGAAGGCGATTTGTCCCAAACGATCGAAGCGCACGGCGACGACGAAACCGCACGTATCCGGCACGCGCTGCGCATTCTCCAGATCAATCTGAAGCTGCTCGTCTCGCAGATCAAGGAAACCACGGCGCTGGTCGGCAACGGGGTTGCGCAGATCGCTTCGGGCAACGCCGATCTTTCCGTCAGAACCGACGCGCAAGCCGCCTCATTGACGCAGATCGCCGCCTCCATGGCGAAGCTCACCGCCACGGTAGCCGAAAACTCGGAAGGCGCGCGCGAGGCGAAAGTGCTGTCCGCGACGACGTCGAGCGTTGCCGCAAAAGGCCGGCTGGCCGTCGGCAAAGTCATCGAGACGATGAAGTCGATCGAAGACAGCTCGCACAAAATCGTCGACATCATCGGCGTGATCGACAGCATTGCGTTTCAGACGAACATTCTCGCCCTGAACGCGGCCGTCGAAGCGGCGCGTGCCGGCGTGCAAGGCCGCGGTTTCGCCGTCGTCGCGGAGGAAGTTCGCAATCTGGCGCGACGCTGCGCGGATGCGGCCAAGGAAATCAAAACCCTGATCGGCGATGCGGCCGAGACGGTCGACGCCGGCGGCCGGCATGTAAGCGACGCGGGCGAGACGATGACGGATATCGTCGCCGCCGTCGAACGCGTGGCGAGGGTGCTGAGCGACATATCGGCGGCGAGCACTTCGCAAAGCGACGGCATCGTGCAAGTCAATGAGGCGTTGGCGCAAGTCGAGCATACGACGGAGCGCAACGCGAAGCTCGTGGATCAAGCCGGACTCGAATCTCGCCGCATGCAGGAAGAAGCCCGCAAATTGGCGAAATTGGTCGAATCCTTCAAACTCTCGCGCGCGACGGCGTGACCGGTAGCTTCACTCGCTTTGGCCCCGCATCGCATTCTCCGCCACGACACGGTTGCGCAACACGCCGATCGGTGCAATGTCGATCTCGATGGTATCGCCGACTTGGATCGGCCCCACCCCGGCCGGCGTACCGGTCATGATGACGTCGCCAGGCAGCAGCGTGAGGTATCGGCTCAAGTAGGCGATGAGGTACGGCACCGGAAACAAGAGATCGGCCGAATTGCCGTTCTGCCGCACTTCGCCGTTCACGCGCGTGACGATCGGCACATTCGACGGATCGAGCGCGGTCACTATGGCGGGCCCGAGCGGGGCGAACGTGTCGTAGCCCTTGCCCGCGAATAGACATCCGAAAGCGCTCTCCCGCCGTTGCAGGACTCTGTCGCTGACGTCGTTGCCGCATGTGTAGCCGAGCACGTAGTCGAGCGCTCGGGCTTCGGCCACGTATCGCGCAACTTTACCGATCACAACGCACAGTTCGCCTTCGAAGTGCACGATCTCGCCATCGGCGGGATAGACGATCGACTCGTCCGGGCCGATCACGGCCGTGCTCGGCTTCATGAACAGCACGGGCAGATCGGGAACCGGCTTGCCGACCTCGTTCGAATGCGCCTTGTAGTTGTAGCCGAGACCGAAAATTCGCGGTCGCTCGACCGGCGCTAAAAGACGGGCGTGACTCAAAAGATCGCGCTCGCCGCTGGGCGTCAGGCCGTCGAACGGTGAACCTGCCAAACGCACGATCGTGGCGTCGTCGGCCATCACGCCATAGTGGGTCGCTCCATCGAGCTCGTAACGAACAATCCGTTCAGATGACACTGGCATTTCTCCAAAGGCATATTTTTGCTAACGTTAGCAGTGCCGACGCATGGGGTCAATCCGTCTTTTGCAACACGCTGGGCATATCACTGCTATTGACAGATCGAACGACCCTCTGCCAAAATTTGTGCAAACGTTAGCAAACATGGAGACGAGCGATGCAACCGATCCGTCGATCCGAACGAATCCCTTCGAGCGGGATTGTGCGTGCGCCCTCGGGCGGCGGCCGTCTTACCTCGGAGGAATAACCGTGAGCGAATCGAATCTGCCTGCCGTCGAGGGCGTACCGTTGGCGATCCGCCGCGTCGTCACGGGGCATGACGAAACCGGCGCGTCGATGGTGGCGCACGACGGCGTCGCCCCCCGTTCCGACGCCTTCCAGCATATTCCCGGCATGATGTCCAGGCTCATCTGGGCGACGGATCCCTCGCCGGCGCTGCCGTCAGACCGCACGGACCCGACCTTGTCCGTCACGAGCATCGTCCCGCCGCGCGCCGGCACCCGCTTTCTCGTAGTGACGTTTCCGCCGGACAGCGTGTTCGGCGCGCCGGGTTTCGATCCGGCCGCGGCCGCTGCCGAGAACCGGGCCATTAGCCCGGGCCTCGCCGAATTGTTCGAAGCCGACGGCATGCATGCCACGCCGACGGTCGATTACGGCATCGTGCTGGACGGTGAAATCTGGCTCGAGCTCGACGACGGTCGCGCGGAGCTGCTGCGCAGGCACGACGTCGTCGTTCAAAACGGAACGCGCCACGCCTGGCGCAACAAGAGCGGCCGCTCCGCGACGCTCGCGTTCGTCTTGATCGGCGCCGCCAAAGACGCGGAACGCTGATGGCGTGACACGTCATGCGTCATGCGTCATGCGTCATGCGTCATGCAATCGATGCTGCACCCCGACGCTACGTGATCGTGACCACCCGACACCGCGCCACAACCCTATACATCAAGGTACCCAGAGAAATCTATGACTGATGCAACGATCGCCAATCTACGCGGACGCCGCGTCTGGGATTCACGCGGCCGACCGACCGTGGAAGTCGAAGTCACGCTGGCGAACGGCGCCAGCGGTCGCGCCATCGCGCCCGCCGGCGCGTCCATGGGCACCGGAGAAGCCGTCGACCTGCGCGACGGAGGCAACGCTTTCGGCGGGCTCGATGTGACCAATGCGCTGACTGGCGTCAACGGACCGATCGCGAACGCGCTTCGCTCGAAGGATGCCTACGATCAGTCGGATATCGACGATACGCTCGTCAAGCTCGACGGCACGCCGAACTTGAGCCGGCTCGGCGGCAATGCGATCGTCGCGACGTCGATGGCGGTCCTGCACGCAGCGGCGGCAAGCAGCGGGCAGCCGCTTTGGCGCTATCTGGCCGGCGACGGCCCCGTGCGCATGCCGCTGCCCGAAATCCAGATCTTCGGCGGCGGCGCGCATGCGGCCCGTCGCGTCGACGTCCAGGATTTCATGGTGATGTGTCCGTCGGCGGGCAGTTTCGGCGAAGCGCTCGAATGGACCGCCGAGGTATATCGCGCCGCGGGCGCCCTCATGAAGCAAGCGAACAAACTGCAAGGCGTCGCCGACGAGGGCGGGTATTGGCCCGCATTCGACAGCAACGAGGAAGCGCTCGAAGCACTGACGCGCGCCATTTCCGATACCGGTCTGCGCCCCGGCAAGGACGTCGGCATCTCGCTCGACATCGCCGCATCCGAATTCGGTCGAGACGGCCGCTATACGCTTGCGCTCGACGGCCGCACGCTCGACACCGCTCAGTTGATCGAGATGCTCGGCCGCTGGCTCGACGCCTACCCCATCGTCTCGATCGAGGACCCCCTGGCCGAAGACGACGAAATGGGCTTTCGTCAATTCACGCAAGCGTATGGATCGCGATGCCAAATCATCGGCGACGACTTTCTCGTGACGAACGCCGCGCGCGTCGAAGCGGCCGCCTCGTCAGAAGCGGTCAACGCAGTGCTGATCAAGCCTAACCAAGCAGGCACCGTCAGCGAAGCGCATGCCGCGTTGCGCGCAGGGAAAAAGGCAGGATTCGGCACGATCGTCTCGGCGCGCTCGGGCGAAACCGAAGACGTGACGATCGCGCATCTGGCCGTCGGCTGGAACGCCGGTCAACTCAAGGTCGGCTCCTTTTCGCGCTCCGAACGCATGGCGAAATGGAACGAAGTGCTGCGCATCGAAGAAGCGCTGGGAAAACAAGCGCTATTCAGCGGATGGGCCGCGCTGCCCTTTCACCGGGCGCCCGCATCAGCCCGATGACGGCCGCTCGCAGTGCTAACGTTAGCCATCATTTGCACGATCTGCTTGCACGATAATTCAGCGAGGTCACCATGCTACCCACCGTCAATCTCAAGCCGCCGTTCAACATCACGCGCGCGAGCCATATCGTCCTGAACGTCGCGGACTTGGCCAAAAGCCGCCAGTTCTACGTCGACATCGTCGGACTCGTCGTCACCGAGGAAACCGGCGATACCTGCTACTTGCGTGGGCTTTCCGAAGCTTGCCATCATAGCCTCGTGCTGATTCAGTCGAAGGACGCCGCGTCCACCTGCAAGCGCATCGGCTTTCGCGTGTTTCTCGACGAGGACCTCGACCTCGCGCATGCGTTCTTCAAGGAACAAGGGTTGCCGGCGCAATGGGTCGACGTCGCGCATCAAGAACGGACGCTGCACGTCGAAGATCCGTTCGGCACGAAAATCGAGCTTTGCGCCAAGATGGAAACGCGTCCGCGCCTCTATCTCGACCGCGACAAGTTCAAGGGCGCGCACGCTCAACGCATCGATCACTACCAAATTTTTTCGCCCGACACGCACAAGTCGTGCGCGTTCTACAGCCAGCTCGGTTTCCGCAATTCGGAATACCTCGCGCATGGCGAAACGCTGCTCGGGGCGTTCATGTACCGCAAGGGCACTTGCCTCGATTTGGCCGTCGTGCAGAACGATGGGCCGTGCATGCATCACTTCGCGTACATCGTGCCCGAGTCGCACAACATCTTCACCGCCTGCGATCTAGCCGGCATCTACGGTTATGCCCATGAAGTCGAGCGCGGCCCCGGACGCCACGGCCCGGGCGGCATGCTGTTCGTCTACCTGCGCGATCCCGACGGCCACCGCGTGGAGTTGTGCGACGGCCACTATCAGACGATCGACGTCGAGGTCGAGCCGGTTCGCTGGGATGCGGCTTCGCTCGACACGAGCGTGCGCTGGGGGCTGCCGGCCCCGCATCGGTGGTATTTCGAGGCGTCTCGATTCGAGGGCGCCGAAATCGTCGAAACGCCGAACAAACCCAAACCCGAAACGCTCGAAACCTACGTCAACAAACAATCGACTCTCGACTGAACTTACACGGTAACGATCAAATGGCACGTGTCAAATATCTTCAACGCTCCGATCTCGCCGGCGTCAACGACGCCTTGTTCGATCGTCTCGAACGCGAGCGGAAGGTCCCGACCGCGAACATCTTTCGCGCGCTCGCGCACGCGCCGGACATCCTCGATCAATTTCTCTCTTACGCCAACGCGATCCGCGCATCCTCGATCAGCCCCAAGCTCCGCGAAATGGCGATCCTGACCGTGGGCCACTGCACAGGATCGGAATACGAGGTCGCCCATCATCAATCGCACGGCATGAAGGCCGGCATCAGCGCCGAGCAATTGAAAGCCATTCCCGACTTCGAGACGTCACCGCTCTTTAACGACGAAGAACGCGCGGTCATGGCGTTAGCGAAGGAATCGACGCTGGAGGTGGCGGTCAGCGATGCAACGTGGCGGCGCGTAGCAGCGTTTCTCGATGAGCGCCAGCTCGTCGAGTTGGCGCTGAACGTCGCCTGGTACAACTCCGGCGTGCGCATCATGGGCGCGCTCGGCATCGAACTCGAAGACGGATATCGGTGATACGCGATGGCCTCGCGCCGCGCTAAAGCAGGCAATCGAATAAGCACAGCGATTTGACAAGCATAGAGGTGGACATGGAAAGAACAATGGTTGCAGCGCGGCTGCACGCTCTCGGTACGCCGATGACGCTCGACACGATCCCTATCCCGAAGCCGCGGCCGACGGATGTGCTCGTGCGCGTGAAGGCATGCGGCATCGTGCCGAACATGGCGAACGTCATCAACAATTGGCCGACGTGGTTTCCGCATCAGCCGTTGCCGAAGTTTCCGGCGATTTTCGGGCTGGATCCGGCCGGTGTCGTCGAAGAAGTCGGCGAAGCCGTCATCAACGCGAAGCCCGGCGACCGAGTCTATGTGAGCCCGCTGCGTTCGTGCGGTTCGTGCAAGGCCTGCCGCGCGGGCCGTCGCAGCGAGTGCCGCTATTACACGCTCAACGGCTACTTCAGCACGAGCCGCGACGGTCAGCGCATTTTCGATCTGTATCCTTACGGCGGTTTCAGCGAATACATGACGGCGCCCGAATATGCGCTCGTCAATATTCCCGACAACCTCAGCTTCGAGCAGGCCGGGCGCTTCGGCTATCTGGGCACGTCATACGGCGCGCTGAAGAATGCGGGCGCCGGCTCGGGACAAGTCGCTTTGATCGACGGCATCACGGGAACGCTCGGCGTCGCTTCGACGATGCTCGGCCTTGCCATGGGGCTCACGCGCATCCTCGGCACGGGGCGCGACGAGCATCTGCTCCAGCGCATCAAGGCGCTCGCACCTGATCGCATCGAGGTCATGCGGCTCGGCGAAGGGTCCGTGGGCGACTGGGCGAAATCGCTGACGGGCGGCGAAGGCGTCGACTTCATCATCAGCGCGCTCGGCGCGAAGGCGCCCGCGTCGACGATGCTCGATTCGATGAAGGGCATTCGGCGCGGCGGCAAAATCGTCAATGTAGGCGGCGTAGCCGAAGACTTGCCGATCGACGTGAAGTGGTTGATGGACGAACAGGTTCACTTGATCGGCTCGAACTGGTTCACGACCGCTCAAGGACAAGAAATGGCGGATATGGTCGGCACGGGCGCGCTCGATCTTTCGTATCTCGAACATCGCAAATTCCCGCTTTCGCGCGTCAACGAAGCGATCTCCGGCCTCAAGGACCGCGACGGCGGCTTCAGCAATTACGTCGTTATTCCTTAACTCCGAATGAAGGATGCGCCGCCAAGGCGCTCCCTCACCCGCTCCGGGTGACGATGCGCCCGTTGGCCAGCTTTCGAGCTGGCCTTTTTTTCCACGCAACGCGAATACGATCTAAGGGATCGAGCGCGAGACGCTCGCTTCGGCGCGCCGCGCTAGTCATACCGCGAACGTTGCGTCATCGCGCGGAAAACGTTTCGATCCAATCGGAAAACGCAGACACGAAGCGGCGAAGAAACTCTTCCGTGCTGGGATTCGTCAGCACACCCGCTTCGTCGAACAGCGCCCCCGCATTACCCAAGTACACTTCCGGGCTCGCCATGACGTTCATGCCCACGCAGACAAGCGATTGCCGAAGATGATGACTCGCGCCGAAACCGCCCATCGCGCCCGGCGAGGACGTTACGATCGCGGCCGGCTTGCCCTTCAGCGCACCTGAGCCGAACGGCCTCGACAGCACGTCGACCGCGTTCTTCAAGACCGCCGGCACCGAACGGTTGTATTCGGGCGTGACGAACAGCATGGCGTCCGCAGTCGCAATCCTGTCCCTCAACGCTCGCCAGGCATGCGGCGCCTCTTGTTCAAGATCGTCGTTGTAGAACGGCAAGTCGCCGATATCGACGATTCGTAACGAGAGCGCGGGAGGCGCCAGCGCAGACAGCTTATGCGCCAGCATTCGATTAAGCGACTTCTTGCGCAAACTTCCGACCAATACAGCGACTTCATAAGACGCGGGCATTCAGTTCTCCTAGCGTAATGGGTGCTATCGTTAGCATAGCACGGCACGTGCCGAGCCCGCTTGGAGCTGAAACGCGGCGTTTGTATTGTTGGTCGTGTACCGCGCGTCTTCTATCTCGTGCTTATCCGTCGCGTTGCTCGACCGATATCTTCTGCCGCACCACGTCGACCCGTTCCTGCGGCGCATCGTCGTCGGTTTCGATGGACCGTGACCGCGCGATGTTGGCCGACCACACGGAACGGAATTGCTCGCGCTGGCGTTCCTCGGTGAAGACCGACATCGACGGCTTCAGCAAGTCGTGTCGAGACACGATGCCCACCAGCTGATACGTCTTTTCGTTCTGGATGACCGGCACGCGCTCGAGTCCCATCACCGCTAGCCGCGCGGCTACGTCCCTGCACGTTTCCCCGGGCAACGCGACATCGGGCTTCGATTGCGCGAAGAGCGCACTGACCGGCGCATCGGCTCGTCCGTCGGGAATGCGGTCCAGCAGCGCCCGATCGACCATGCCAACCAAGGCTCCCGACGAGACTACGGGATAGGCGCGAAACTTTTGTCCTGGACCGAAATAGTCTTTGAGCACGTCCGCAATGCGCGTGGTGGCCTCGATCGTCTCGACGGAGCGTGTCATGACCTCCTCGACGTAATGCCGCTCGAGCGGATCGATGCTGTACTCGCGATAGATGTGATAGCCGCGGCGCGCGATTTTCTCCGTGAGAATCGAGCGGCGCATGAGCAGCACCGTGAAGCCGTATGCAACAGCCGCGGCGGCCAGGAGCGGAAGCAATGCATTCGCATCGCCCGTCAATTCGAACGCAAACACCGCCGCCATGACGGGCGCGCGCATCATGCCGCCGAGCGCCGCCGCCATGAAGATGAGCGGCCACACGGCCGGCTCGCCCCCTGGCATGTAGGGACCGACGATCGCGCCCACGCCGGCGCCCATCATCAGCAACGGCGCCAGCACGCCGCCCGACGTACCCGATGCGAGCGCAATGACCCAAATGACCGCCTTGACGAGCACGATGGCGACCACGGCATGCAAGGCGAGATGGTTTTGCAGCAAATCGCCGATGACGTCGTAGCCGACGCCAAGCGTTCTAGGCTGAAAATAGCCGCCGATGCCCACGGCGACGGCACCCAGCGCGGGCCACCACATCCAGTGCATCGGCAATTTGCCGAATGCATCCTCCACCTTATAGAGTCCCGACGACAACCCCCAAGACAACGCCCCGGCGATCAAGCCGGCGATCGCCGACGACAAGAGGCCCATCGGGCCGAGCGGCAACGTATGAAGCGGAAACAACGGACCGCTGCCGAGCAGCAGCGGACGCGTGAAACCGGCGACGGCACAGGCGATCGCCACGGGCAGCAAGCTACGCGGCCGCAACTCGAACAGCAGCAGTTCGATCGCGAGCAGCACGGCCGCGACGGGCGTGCCGAATACCGCCGTCATGCCCGCCACCGCGCCCGCCACGAGCAGCGACTTTCGCTCGGCGCTCGATAGATGAAAATACTGTGCAATGAGCGAGCCGATCGCGCCGCCCGTCATGATGATCGGACCCTCGGCGCCGAACGGCCCGCCGCTGCCGATGGCGATGGCCGATGCCAGCGGCTTGAGGACGGCCACCTTCGGCGACATCTTGCTCTTGCCGAACAGGATCGCTTCGATTGCTTCGGGAATACCATGCCCGCGAACTTGCTCAGAACCGAAGCGGGCAATCAGACCGACGAGCAAGCCGCCGATGATGGGCGCCGCGATAACGAGCAACCCCAGCGCGTTCTCGGCCGGCGAGCGATTCGCCGTCGACGCCTGTTGAAAAAAGAATAGGTTCGTGAAGAAGCGAATCAAGTGCAGCAAAAAATCCGCCGCGACCGTGCTCAACGCCCCGCCTACGGCCGCAATGGCGCTGATCCGCAGGAGCCGGACATCTGTCGCGAAATCGCCCTTGTGCTCGCTCATGTATTTCCTCTTACTGATCGTCTCGTTCTGGTTTGCGCAGCGTTACCCTGATTCGCACTGCCTGAAGCTACTCGGCCGCCGCCTGCGCGCCGGCCGAAAGCCGACACCCGATATATATCACACTGTGATGTAATTCGCGCCCAACGAAATTTGCTCGAGTTCTGAGGAAGCACCTGCCGTTATTCGACAAGGCCTGCCTGACGCCCGAACCGACGGAGGCCGCCGTATGGGTGGTACTCAGTCCAAGCACCGGCCATAGCCCTTCAGTAAGGATCAATAACAATTGCTCACTATTTCAAGCGACGATCAGCCGGAAATGCCCGTCGGCCAACCCCGAATCGTCCACGACGGCCCTGACGTGCGCGCTGGGATTCGGGGTAGTGATCATGTCGGTCGTTACACCGTTGATCACGGCATAGACGGAGTACATCGTGTCCGCTTCATGCGGCGAGCCGGTAGGAACGGCGAGCGAGCCGTTGGGCGCGACGCCCGGCACCTTTGCAATCAATTCGTCGCCGCTGTGCACGACGAAGGCGGCCGGAAAGCGGGTGCCGTTCGAAAGCGTGATCGAGCTCATGCGATGGAGTACCCCGTAGTAAAGCAATCGTTATTGGCCGGCAATGAGCGTTCGAACGGCATACGCGCTGCCTGCCGGCATTCTACTCGCGAGACGCGACGCCGAGCTGCGCCAAGCCACGCCGCCCGTGGCAGTGCCGGGCGCTGCTCGGCACTGCCGGTTCGTCGCGACGATCGTCTTTTATTGCTGCTGCCACTGCAACACAGGATGCGTCGCGCCGGCCGGCATCGCCCACACGCCGCTCGGTCCGAAGTCGTATCCGGCGAACGACGAGGTCTGCTGCATCTGCGCGCTCGTCAGCCCATTCGCATCCGACACGGCAGTGCCCGAGTCAACACCCGAGCTCGCCCCCGTCGTGTCCTTGTTCCAGTAGACGTCGCTGCCGATCGTGCCGCTGTTGATCGATGCGATGCCGGCCGGCGGGATTCCGTTCTCGTTGTCGATCGCCCCCGTCGCGAACGATTGAGTGATCGCGCCCGTGTTGTTCCAAACTAGGCCCGCAGAACCCGACGTGCAACCCGGCCCCGGGCAATACGTGAATGCCGTGGTAGTCGGGCCCGTCGCATACGACTGCGTGATCAAGCCGCCGTTACCGCCGACAAGCCCGCCCGCGCCGCCCGCATAGGGTTCCGCCGTAACGCTTCCGGTCGCGAACGACTGCGATATCGTGCCGTTGTTCTCGCCCGCGAGCCCGCCGAGCGTACCCGCCGAATCCACCCCGGCGCTGCTCGAAGAACGCGATATTGTGCCGTTGTTCGTTCCGACCAATCCGCCCGAAAGCGTGAGGTAGGCGCCCAAGTCGCCCGACTGCGCGACGTTGCCCGACGAGCTCGAGTGCTCGATCGTCCCGTTGTTGACGCCTGCCAGCAGGCCGATCGAGAAGTAGCCGCCCGCCCCGACCGACCCGCCGCTCACGGCGATGTCATGCACGAGTCCTTGAGCGCCGATCACGCCGAACAAGCCCTGGGCTTGCAGCGTATAGCCTTGCGGATCGATCGGGCCGCCCTGCACCATCTGCACCAGGTCCAGCGAACTGACTTGGTATCCGCGGCCATCGAATTCGCCCGTAAACGGATGGTTGTAATCGCCGATCGGAACGAACGACCCATTGGACGTCGAGCTCGCGTCGATATTGTTGCCGAGCGCGTAGTTCGCCGTCGGGTCACCCGCCACGTTCTGCAAGTCGGTCAACGTGTTGACGAGCCGGTAATCGGTGAACTGGGCACGCGTCGCACCGTTGAGTGCCTCCCGCCACGCGCCATTGCGAAGCAGCGTCCCGGGCGTATAGGTCCCGTTCATGTCGTACAGCGTCGTGACCGTGCCCGTGCTCTGCGACCAATCGATCGTGCCGTTATTGGCAACGCTGCCGCCGTTGTCGATCGCCGACGAATCGGCGCGGAGCGTCAAGTTGCCCGCCCCGCTGTCGGCGATCTTCGTACCTGCCTCAATCGTTAACGAGTGATACGCGCCGAGCGTGAGCGAAGCCGCTCCGCTCCATTGAATCGAAGACATGACGTCGACGTCGCCGATACCGCCTTGCGCGCCCGACGCCGACGCGTTGATCGACGTTCCCGCGGCCAGGCTTCGGCTCAACGTTCCGGCCGCCGCGTCGTCGACGGCGAAGTCGGGCGTGGTCAGATTCCAATGCCCGGCCTTGACCAACGGCATGATGCCGTCTGCGCCGAGCTCGAGCAGCGCGCCGTTCGTATCGACGCTGCCGCCGCTGCCGTCGGCGTTCTTCGACTCGATGGTGCCGCCCAGCGCGACCGCGCCCGTATCGGCCACGAGCCAGACGTGCCCGTCGCGCGTCGCGGTGCCGGTCGCGCGGATCGTCGTGTGATCGCCCGCCAGCGCGAAGATATTGCCGTCCGCCGCCTGCAGGCTCACTTGCGCGCCGTCGATCGGCCCCGCGTTTTCTATGCTGCCGCCGCTGCCGGTTTGCACGAAAACTTGCCGCCCCGACGACGAATCCTGCAGCAGCACGCTTTGCCCGACGGCCAGTTCGGCAGTGCCGTGAGGCGCAGAGATTCGTCCCGCATTGATCACGCTGTTGCGCGAAATGAGCATGACGTCGCCGCCCGTCGATCCGATCGTGCCGAGATTGATGATGCTCGCGTTCGAATCGCCTTTGAACGTCAGCGGATGACCTTTCATGAAGCCGCAGTAGCACGTATCGAGCGTCGAAGCGACGAACCGCCCGCCCGTGCTGACGACGCCGCTCGGGCCGATCAGGATGCCTTGCGGGTTGATCAGATACACGCTGCCGGTGGCCGACAGCGTGCCGTAAATCGCCGAGGGGTCGCCGCCGGTCACGCGGTTCAGCGTCGCTCCATTGCCGTTCGCGAAGTTGACGCGGTTGCCGCTGCCGATCGAAAACTGCGTCCAATCGATCACGCCGCGGCTCGTCGTTTGATTGATCGTCAGCGACGTCGCAGTTCCGCCGATCGATCCCGAGCCTGCGATGAAACGGCCGCCGCTAGGCAACGGCCCGCCCGCATGAGCCGACGCCGATACCAGCGCACCGCCCCACATCGCCACGACGATCGGCACTAGGCCGGCAAGCGGCCTGCGGCGCACGCCTCGGTCTTGTCGAACGTGGCAGCGATTGCGTGCGTTTCCCTCGGTTGCTTTTCCGATATGCATGGCCGTCCCCTCGTCCTCGATGGTTCGATGATTGAAATCACTCTTGCACCGCCCCGGTGCGCATCGGGGCGGCTCGATCAGAACGATAGCGGGCGCAATTCACATCATTAATGGTGAATGTCAGCCGAATCGGCCAAGCATTCGAGGTTTTCGGCCGGAACCGTGCGCAGCATAGGAACCATCGGCCGGCATTGACTTATTTGCCTAAGGCAACTAATAATATTCGAAAAGCAACTAATGGAGACATGCCATGGCTACGGATTCGCTCGACGAGCGCGCAGAGGCCGTTCGTCGCTTCAACCGCTTCTACACGCGGCAGATCGGCGTACTGCACGAGCATCTGCTCGGCAGCGAGTTTTCGCTGACGGAAGTGCGGATCCTCTATGAGCTCGCGCATCGCGACGGGCTTACTGCGTCGGATTTGTGCCGCGAACTCGGCCTCAACGCGGGCTATGTCAGCCGAGTCATTGCCGGCTTCGAGAAAAACGGCTTGGTCGTGAAGACACGTTCGGCCGCCGACGCGCGCGTCGCCCAACTACAACTTACCGACCAAGGACATGACGTCTTTCAGCCTTTGAACGATGCATCTCGACGCGAGGTAGGCGCGATGCTCGAACGGCTCGCCGCACCGGCGCAGCATCAGTTGATCGATGCGATGACGCAAATCGAAGCGCTACTCGGCGCGCGCGAACCGAGCTACGTGCTGCGCGACCCTCGCCCCGGCGAAATGGGATGGATCGTGCATCGTCAGTCGGTGCTCTATGCGCAGGAATACGGATGGAATACGGAATACGAAGCGCTCGCGGCCGAGATCGTCGCGAAGTTCATCCGCGAGTTCGATCCGAAATGGGAACGCTGCTGGATCGCCGAACAGTATGCCAAGCCCGTCGGGTCCGTATTCATCGTTCGGCAGGACGAGCTGACCGCTAAGTTGCGCTTGCTATATGTCGAACCTAGCGCACGCGGCATGGGGATCGGCCGTCGGCTCGTCGACGAGTGTCTGCGGTTCGCGCGGCTAGCCGGTTACAAGAAGATGGTGCTTTGGACGAACAGCGTGCTCGTCGATGCGCGAAAGATCTACGAGAAAGCGGGATTTCACCTCATCGAGGAAGCGCCGCACCACAGCTTCGGTAAAGATCTGATGGGGCAGGTTTGGGGGCGCGACCTGTAGCGTGCTTGCGGCACGCCGGGCGTGGCTATTGTGCAACGCCGTATGCCCCGATTCGCCTCGGAACGAGACTCTGCGCTAAAAATTTTGTGCGATGCACTAGATTTTATCTAGGGAAAACCCTAGAATGCGTTTTAAGGGATAACCCTTAGCCGCATTCACCTGGAGTCGCCATGAGCTTCGTTCTCGCCCTCGCCCAAAAGATCAGCGATCTCTTCGCTTCGCCGCATCTGCCGCTCGACGCCGACTATTCATTCGAAGCGCGTCATCGCGAAGCCGAACGCATTCGCCGGTCGCAGGCCACCGTGTTCGGCATTCGTCTCGTCGACTAACGTCCCGTACCCGATCTAGCGGTTACCGGAACGGCGCGGCACGTCCGTCGCGCGGCGCTCGGCCCTTTTGACATGGCTTGACCCGGCTTGACCCGGCCGGGAAGCAACATCTGCTTACAGATGTCACCGTTACGCGGTCCACCGCCGCGCACTCTCCGGCGTTTTTGCAGACATCCTTGTCCGGAGTCTGTCATGAACGCCAATCTGCCCTCGAATCCGCAAAGCCGCATCCATCCGTTGATCGCTGCCGCCGCGGTCGCAGTCATTCTCGTCAGCGGGACCGGCATCGCCGCCATCACGGGATGGCTGCCGACCTCGCACGCCGTCTCCGCAGCGCCCGAACAAGGTGCGTCGGCGGTCGCCCAAAGCGCGCAAGCGACCGGCGCCGCAATCACGCCTGCCCCCGCTTATAGCGCCCCGCGCACGACGGTCAGCGAGGCCGCTACCGAAATGCGACGCCGTCACCACGTTGTGAAGGCGCCGTCGGCCCCTGCTTACGGTGGAAGCAACGGCACTTACGAAAACGCCGGTACGTACGGAGCCCCCGCCCCGCGTGCCGCCGCTTACGATCCGAACGCGGGCGAAGTCGTCGCGGTCAATGCCGTCCAATCGCCCGAACCGACGACGGGTATCGGCGCCGTAGGCGGCGCCATTGCCGGCGGGCTGCTCGGCACGCAGATCGGCAACGGCCGCGGGCGCACGCTTGCCACGATAGCGGGCGCCGTAGGCGGCGGCCTCGCCGGGAACGGCATCGAGCATGAAGTGCGCAAAGCGACGTCGTATCAAGTTCAAGTGCGCATGCAGGACGGCAGCTACCGCAACTTCAACTATCCGACGCAACCTTCGTTTCAGCCGGGCGAGCACGTGCGCGTCGTCGGCGATTCGCTGGCCGCGGCGTGATCAAGTTAACCTAGCCTTAAGCTAGATCGACGAGACTTCGCTCGAAGACCGCAGGCAGTCGTCGCCTGCGGTTTCCATCACCTGGGAGATGTCGACATGAAGCGCTCGCCGCAAACCTGGCCGTCACGCCCGATACGAGCCGCAGCGGCGCGGTGCCGTCGCAACGACATGTCATGAAAGTGCTCATCGTTGAAGACGACGCCGCCATCGCGGCCAATCTCTACGACTATTTGCAAAACCTCGGCTACCAGCCCGATCTCGCCACGAACGGGCCGGCAGGGCTGCGCTTCGCGCTGGCAGAAGCCTGGGACGCCATCCTGCTCGACCTCTCCTTACCCGGTATGGACGGTCTGTCGCTGTGCCGGCAACTGCGCGAGCACGCGCATCGCGACACGCCCGTGCTCATGCTGACCGCCCGCGACACGCTCGACGACAAGTTGACGGGATTCGATCACGGGGCCGACGATTATCTCGTCAAACCGTTTTCGCTCAAGGAAGTCGGCGCCCGGCTCGACGCGTTGATCAAGCGCTATCGTGGCCGCGTGGTCAGCCGCGAGATCCGGTTTGCCGACCTGCGGCTCGACATCGCCACGCTGGCCGTCGATCGCGCGGGACGCGCGCTGCATCTGCCGCCGAAGTGCTTGCAGTTGTTACGCCTATTGATGCAGTCCCCGGGCCGCGTCTTCGGCCGCGCAGAACTCGAGGCCGAGATATGGGGCGGCGGATTGCCCGACAGCGACACGCTGCGCGCACACGTCTACACGCTGCGCCGAGCCTTGAGCGCAAACGGCGAAGCGGATCTCATCGAAACGGTGCACGGAATCGGTTATCGTCTCGTGGATCCCCATGCCCGCTCAACGTAGCCTTCGCTTCAAGGTCGCCGTCGTTTTTTCGCTGCTGACGATCGCTCTGCTGCTCGCGCAGGCATTAGGCGTACGTGCACTCGCCGAAGCCCAGGAAGAAAAACTGATTGCGGCGTTGATCGCAGACGACGTTGCCAGCGTCGTCAAAGCCTACCGCTCCGATTCCGCCCTCCTGCCGCCATTCGACGCGGCCATGAAAGGTTATGTCTCGAGCGCGGATCGCCTGCCCGTCTCCCTACCGGCATCGGTTGCGTCGCTGCCCAACGGCATACATGAAATCATCTTGGACGGCCGCGAAATTCACGTCGCGGCTGTTCCGTTCGGCGCGGCGCGGCTTTATCGCGTCTATAACTTCAGCGCTTACGAGCGGCACTTCAAGGACGCCGTGAATGCCTTGATGGCGGTGACCGGCTTATTCGCACTGCTGACGATTTGGCTCGCGTTCGGGCTGTCCGGTCTGCTCGTGCGGCAAGTGGCCGGCCTCGCCAAGCAAGTGAAGTCTCTGGGGTCTACTCCGTCGATGCCGATTCAATCCAGCAAATACGACGAGACCGAAATCGTCGCACTCGTCGATGCGTTCAACGACTACCACCGGCGTATGGCCGACATGATCGAACGCGAAAAAGATTTCGCCGGCAACGTGAGCCATGAACTGCGCACGCCGCTCACGACGATCAAAACGAGTTGCGAGTTGATTGAGCAAGACGCGTCGATCGGCGAGAAATCGCGCATACGGCTCGCCCAGATCGAAAGAGCGGCCGATAACATGCGGGAGCTCGTCAATGCCTTGCTGACGCTCGCCAGAGAAGATACGGCGAGCGATGTCACGGCCGTGGCCCTATCCGCCGCAATCCAAACGGCCTTGGCGCCTTTCGGCGACCGTCTCGCCGAAAAGGGAACCGACGCCGTCGTCGACATCGACCCAGGCTTGCACGTAAGCGCGAACCAAGGCGCGCTGGCCATCGTTCTCGCCAATCTCATCGACAACGCCGAGCGCCATACGCCGGGAGGACAATTGCGGTTCTCGTACGAGGACGAGCGGCTGCGGATCGAGGATACGGGATGCGGCATTGCCCCGGCCGCCGCGCCGCGCGTGTTCGATCGGTTCTATCAGGCGCATCTCGACCGCACGCGCAGCGGACATGACGGTATCGGTATCGGCCTCGCGATCGTCAAGAAGATCGCAGACCGATACGGCTGGCAGATCGAGCTCGACAGCGAGCCGGAGAGGGGTACCCGCGTTTCGTTGTCGTTATCGCGCGTCCATCCGCGCACCGCGTCTTGACGAAAACTTCACAAGCGGTGGCTTAGCATCGGTGCCGAAAGCTGCTCGAGCGGGCGGCGAAACGACCGATGGATGCCAGAATGCGCAGCGCATTATTGATTGCCTTCGTCGGGCTGGCCGGCTGCACGACCTATCATCCCGAGCCGATCGGCCCAGCCCAGCTTGCCCGGCAATTCGAGCAACGCTCGCTTGCGAGCCAGGATCTACACGCCTATATCGCGCGCGAAACGGGCCGCGACATCGAGCCGTGGCCGCCCGCGCATTGGAATCGCGAGATGCTTACGCTGGCGGCCTTTTATTACAGCCCCGCACTCGACGTTGCACGGGCCCAATGGGGCACGGCCAAAGCCGGCATCGAGGTCGCCGACGCGATTCCCAATCCGGTCCTGCAGTTGCCCTTTCAATACTCCACGCCGAATCCGGGCCCTGGATCGCCGTTCTCGTTCGGGCCCGCGCTAGACATCCCGATCGAGACCGCACATAAGCGGCGCTATCGCGACGGCCAGGCAGCGCACTTGTCGCGAGCCGCGCAACTGAACGTCATCAATGCTGCCTGGCAGGTCCGGGCAAAGGTCAGAGACGCCATGCTCGCCCTCTATGCCGCCCGCAAGCGCATCGCGCTGCTGTCCGCCAAGGCAGCGGGCGTTCGGCAAATTGCGGCGATGAGCCGCAAGCGGTTGGCGGTCGGACAGTTCTCACGCCCGGCCGCCGAGGCCGCCCTCCTTTCCGACACCCAAGCTCAAAGCGATCTGACGGCAGCGCGCGGCGCCGAACTGGATGCGCGTGCGCAACTCGCTGCCGCGGTCGGTGTGCCTGCGGCTGTGCTGGACAACGCGGCGATCGATCTCTCCGCATTCGATGCGATGCCACCCGCGCCTCCGGCCGCCGACGCGCAGCGCGCGGCGATCTTCCATCGCGCGGATTTGCGTGCCTCGCTGGCCGAATACGCCGCCGCCGAATCGGCGCTCCAGCTCGAGGTCGCGAAGCAGTACCCGGACATCCATCTCGGCCCCGGCTATACCTACGACACGGGCACCCACAAGATCGCCTTCGGACTGGCCGGCGTTACCCTGCCGATCTTCGACCAGAATCAGGGCGGCATCCACGAGGCCGAGGCCAAGCGCAAGGAGGCTGCAGCCCGCACCGGCGCGTTGCAAGACGCGATCCTCGGCGACCTGGCGCACTCGCTGGCGCGTTTCGCGTCCAGCGTCGAAGCGTTACATCTATCCGATGCGCATCTCGCAAGCGCCGGCAGACAGCTCGACAGCCAAGCCTCGGCTTTCGCCGACGGCGAGACTGACCGGCTCGCCTACACGCAGGCCAAGGTGGACTACGCGACGAGCGAGATCCTTCGTCTCGACGCCGTGGTGTCGCTCCAAAAGGCGGCCGGCGCACTGGAAGATGCGATGCAGCAACCCCTTGGTCATGCGCCGGCGAGCACCGCCCTCAGTCAAGAGACGCCATGATGAAACTCCGACTGGTCTTTCTGTCCGCCGTGTCGCTCGCCCTGGCCGGCGGCGCCAGCTGGTACGTCTATCAAACGTTCCGGGACGCCGGGGCCTCGACGCCCGCGGCTGCGCAATCGCCCCCGTCGTCAGCCGTCGGGACGGTCAACGGCGAAACGGTGGTCGTCGTCAGCCCCGATGAGCAGCGCGCCAGCCACATCGAAGCCGCGCCGCTCGAAGCCGTCCGCAGCCAACCTGGCGTCAGCGCTTACGCGACGGTTATCGATCTGCAGCCGCTCTTCGATTTACATAACCGCATGGCCGGCGCGCGCGCGGACGTGGCCACATTCAGTGCGCAGGCTTCGAGCTCGCGCGCCCAGTATCAGCGCAGCCGCATGTTGTTCGCCGACGACCGCAATGTTTCGCAGAAGAGCCTCCAGGAGGCGCAGTCGGCGATGCGAGCCGACGAGGCGAAACTGCAATCGGCCAATGCGACATTGAACGGGCTGGACGGCGCGATGCGCCAGCAGTTCGGCAACGCCCTCGCAAATGCGGCGACGGCGCCCGCGTCGGTGCTGTTCCAACGTCTCCTGTCTGGGCAAGCGGTCGTGTTGCGCGTCACGTTGCCGGCCCGCTTCGACGCCGCGCCGCCGGCGCATATCGCGATCGACACGCCCGACGGCCAGTCGGTGACGGCTCAGAAACTTTCCCCCTCTCCGCTCGCCGACCCCGCCGTGCAAGGAACCCCGTGGCTTTACGTCGCCACCCACGCGCTACCGGCGAATTTGCGCACAAATGCACGTGTGCCGACGTCGAGCCAAGCCATCTCCGGGTTGCGGATCCCCGAGCGCGCGGTGGTGTGGTACGGCGGGCAAACGTGGACCTACGTGCGGACGGCTCCCGATCGTTTCACGCGACGGTTCGTGCCTGTAGGCGATGAGGGCGACGACGGTTTCACGGTGACGTCCGGGTTCCACGCCGGCGACCAAGTCGTGACGCAGGGCGCGCAATTGCTGCTCTCCGAAGAGCTCAAGCCTCAAGGCATTGCCACGGCCTGCAAGGATCCGCCGGAGTGCGACGACTGACCCCCGACCTCCCTGCCCAGACCCACGCGACTTCACGTTCCATGCTCAACGCGATCATCCATTTTTCGCTGCGTTTCCGTGGCGTCATCTATGCGCTGGCCCTCGTGGCGGCCGGCTATGGGCTCTTTACGCTAACGCGCGCCAAGCTCGACGTCTTTCCGGAATTCGCTCCGCCGATGAGCATCGTGCAGACCGCTGCGCCGGGCATGACGAGCGAGCAGGTGGAAACGCTCGTCACGCAGCCCATCGAGAATGCCCTCGGCGGCATGGTCGGGCTGCAGTCGATGCGCTCGAGGTCGATGCAGGGTCTCTCCGCGATCACGCTCGTCTTCGACGACAGTGCTGACGTGATACAGGCCCGGCAGCTCGTCACCGAGCGCATCAACGGACTCGCCGCCACCTTGCCCGCAGGCATCGGGCCGCCTCGGCTTCTGCCGCTCACCACGGCGACGAGCGTCGTGCGCACCGTCGGCCTCACGTCGAAGACGCGCTCGCTGACAGATCTCCACGACATCGCCCAGTGGACCCTCAAACCGCAGTTGCTGAGCGTCCCCGGTGTGGCCGATGCGATCGTCTTCGGCGGCGAGACGCGCCAGATGCAGATCCAAGTCGATCCCGCGATGCTGATGCGCTACGGACTGTCTATCCGGGACGTGATCGCCGCGGCCCGCCAAGCCACCGGGGTACGGGGTGCCGGGTTCATCGAGAACGACAACCAGCGCATTGCCATCAATGCCGACGGCCAGGTCGCCACGCCGGAGAAACTGGCCGGCGTCGTGCTGCGTTCAAGCAACGGGGCGTCAGTTCGTCTTGGAGACGTCGCGCATGTGGCATGGGGCAGCGCCGCGCCTGTCGGCGCGGCTTCGATCATGGGCAAGCCCGGCGTGATGGTCGTGATGGAGAGTCAGTACGGCGCCAACACACTGGCTGTGACTCACGGCATCGAAAAGACGATCGCAAGCCTTAAGCCGGCGCTCGCCCGGGACGGCGTCGACGTGAGCGCGGACGTTTTCCGGCCCGCCAATTTCATCGATGCCGCCGTGGGTCACCTGCGCACGGCACTCATCGTCGGCGCCGCGCTCGTGATCGCCGTCCTGTTCTTGTTTCTGCTGAACGTACGTACCGCGGTCATTTCGGCCGTAGCGATCCCGCTGTCGCTGCTGGTCGCGATCATCGTGCTGGCCAAATTAGGCGTGAGCCTGAACACGATGACCTTGGGCGGCCTCGCGATCGCGCTTGGCGAGGTGGTGGACGATGCGATCATCGACGTCGAGAACATCTATCGGCGTCTGCGGGAGAACCGCAAGCTCCCCCAGCCGCTTCCCGCGTATCGCGTTGTGCTGGGCGCGTCCCTGGAAGTCCGTAGCGCCGTGGTGTTTGCCACCTTCATCGTGATGATGATTTTCCTGCCGGTGCTCACGCTTTCGGGTGTCGGCGGACGGCTTTTCGCGCCACTCGGCGTGGCCTACATCCTGGCCGTCCTCGCGTCGCTCGGCGTCGCGTTGACGCTCACGCCGGCCATGGCGCTCGCCCTGCTGGCAAGGGGGCCCTTGCCGGAACGCGAGCCACGCCTGATCGCACGCCTGAAGGCACGATACATCGCACTGCTGGAGAAGGTCGAGCAACATGTGAGGGCGGTCGTGGCGGCCGTGGCGCTGACGTGCGCCGCCGCGCTAGCGTCGCTGCCGTTCATGAGCGGGAGCTTCATTCCACAACTACGCGAAGGCCATTACATCGTCCATATGGGACTTGCGCCAGGCACGTCGCTCGCGGAATCGATTCGCATCGGCACGCAGGTATCGAAGGCGTTGATGCAGGTTCCCGGCGTGCGTCTCGTCGCGCAGCGCGCGGGCCGCGCGAACGGCGTGGTCGATCCGACCGGCGTGCAGCTCTCCGAGTTCGAGGTCGATCTGAAGCCGATGGGGGCATCGGGCCAAAGCTGGGCGCTCTACTGGATTCGCCAGGCGCTCGCGCGCTTTCCCGGTCTGAGCACATCGGTCAATACGTTTCTCGAGGAGCGTATCGACGAAACCATTTCCGGAACGACGGCGCCGGTAGTCGTGAACGTGTTCGGCAACGACCTCGACGTCATCGATCGCACGGCGCAGCAGATCGCCCGGCTGATCGGCACGATCCACGGCGTTGCCAGCGTACGGGTGGCGTCGCCGTCCGGCATACCGGAGCTCGACGTGAGGCTCAGGCCGGACATGCTGAGTCGCTGGGGCTTCCGGCCCGTCGAAATACTCGATTCGATCCAGGCCGCCTACTCGGGCGTGACGGTCTCGCAGATCTACACGGGCGGCCGCGCTTACGACGTCGCGGTGGTGCTCGACCCGGCGCAGCGCAAGACGGTCGCCGACGTCGGCAAGCTCATGGTGCGCAATGCCGACGGACTTGCCGTTCCGCTCGGCTCCCTCGCGGCGATTCGTCAGGTCGCCGGCCGCTATCAGATTACGCACGACGGCGGCCAGCGCGTGCAAACGGTGTCGGTCAATCTCGGCAGCCGGCCGGCCAGCGATTTCGTGAAGGAAGCGCAGGCGCGCGTAAACCGCGAAATCAAAATGCCGCCGGGCACCTACGCCGTTTTCAGCGGGGAAAGCGAAGCGCGCGCACAATCGCAGCACGACCTGCTCGTGTACGGAGGGATTTCGCTCGTCGGCATCGCGCTGCTGCTGTTCCTCGCGATGAAGAGCCGCCGCGGGGTGCTGCTCGTGATGGTCAACCTTCCCTTCGCACTCGTCGGCGGGGTACTGAGCGTCGCCCTGACCGGGGCGAACCTGTCCATCGGCGGCATGGTGGGTTTCGTCACGTTGTTCGGCATCTCGTTGCGAAACTCCATCATGCTGATCAGCCACTACGAACACCTGGTCCACGTCGACCGATTGCCGTGGAACGCGGACACCGCGGTGCGCGGCGCGTCCGAGCGGCTGGTGCCGATCCTGATGACGGCGCTCGTCACCGCGCTGGCACTGGTGCCCCTCGCCTTGACGAGCGGCGCGCCCGGCAACGAAATCGAGGGGCCGATGGCGATCGTCATTTTGGGAGGCCTCGTCACGTCAACCACGCTCAACTTGATTGTGCTGCCGACGCTGGCCCTGCGCTACGGTCGCTTCGAACGCGACGAACTGGCAGGACCGGGGATCGGCGCAGCGGCATGAGCCGGAATGGAAAAGATTGCAGTGATGGGCTCGAACCGATTTCTCGACGAAAAAAAGATTCATTGGATCTTCGACGTGAGTTTGTGGTTCAAGGCCGTTTTCGCGCTTTCCGAAATTGTTGCGGGCGTCGTCGCGTACTTCGTTCCTCAGCGACTTTTTCTGACACTGGTGCTTTGGGTCACCAAGCAGGAGTTCGCCGAAGATCCGCACGATTTCGTGGCCAACTCGCTCCTTCACGCGGTTCAGCATCTTTCCGTCGGCACCCAGCGATTCGCAGCCGCCTATCTCCTCGCGCATGGCGTGATAAAGCTATGGTTGATCGTGGGCCTGCTGCGGCAACGGCTTTGGTATTACCCCGTCGCAATGGTTGTCTTCGGCGCGTTCGTCGGCTACCAACTCTATCGGTACACGTTCACGCATTCGATCTGGTTGCTGCTCATCACAGCCCTCGACGCGGTCATCATCGCGCTCACGCGCCATGAGTACCGCTATCTCGCCGCTCGGGCATAAGCGGCGGCCAGGCTTATTCCCGCGGCGAAACGCGATCGAGCGCATCCAGCTCGTGCGACTTGTGAATCATCAATCGGCCCGCCACGGGCGTGGAGGGCGCGTCGTTGCCGGGATATGCGAAAAGCGAACCGGTCAGCCCATCGCCTTGGCGCGCCTCGCGATTTCTTCGCTCGATACGTCTTCGATATGCGTGGCGAGCCACCAGGTATTGCCGCAAGCGTCCCGCACGCCGGCGTTGCGGTCGCCGTAGAACTGATCGGCCGGCTCCATGACCGACTCTCCGCCTGCGCTCAGCGCCCGGTCGTAGGCCGCATCGACGTCGGCCAGATAGAGATACAACGAAGCCGGCACCGGCGGCCAAGCGTCGTTGCCGTCCGTCAGCATGACGAACGAATCGCCGACTTTAACTTGCGCGTGACGAATGCGGCCGGCCTCGTCGTCGATACGTTCGGTCACTGTCGCATCGAACGCGCGCTCGAGAAAATCGATCACAGCTTTCGCGTCGGACGCCGCGATGTAGGGCGTCACGGTATGGAAACCTTCGGGGATAGCTCTCACCTTCGTCGTGCTCATGGGGCTCTCTCTCCTTTCGGGATCTTAAGCGAGAGGAAATTTTAGGCCGATTCGGCTTCGTCGGCTTCACCCGGTTTCGTATTTCTCCTCGGCTCACACATATTCCGAACGCACGAACTACGGCTTGACCGCAAGCGAAGGCCTCGCGCAAGTCGGGCATGCGGAGTGCCGCTACCCTCACCGATCCCCCGGAATTCATTGCGTTTAATGACCCTTGCTCGAGTGGCTGCAGAATCAATACCTTTTTCGTTGCAAGAACGGCAGTTTGAACGGCTGCCACGATAGGATTTATCCGCTTGCCGTATTCGGAATTAGAATATTCCGAAAAACATCAACGCTTTCGAGCAAGCGTGTCGGCATAGATGCTATTTATGCCACCCACCACCGCGCTTTCACGTCCGAATGCTGATACAACGAATTCGGGGATGGCCTACGCCAGTATCTCCGGTGTGAATGATGGTGCGCACGCACGTGCGCCCTACTCCGTGCGCCGTTCCTTTGTTTCCCAGCACTCGCGTTGTTTGGGTTCGTCTGCGTGAACCCTCCGGTGACCCCTTCGTTAGCGACGCGCGGGTTCGTCGCATCCGACATCGACCCAGATGTAGTCTGCCCAGCCCCCCATTGCCCAGGCGCGGCCAGGGCTCGCCGCCCATCGTTTGCGGTCCCATCGCCATTCGCCGCCGCGGTCGAGCCATTCGGCGCGATCGATCCGTCGGCAGACTTCGGCGCGCCCTCTTGGATTACCGGCGAAATAGCCGGCTCATCGTATCGATGCAGCGCCGCCACCCCGCCAAGAAGCACCGCACACGCTGCGAGAAGCACTCCCACGCGGCTTTTCAGGCCCCATTGCCGCCAACGAAGGAACGCCGAAGCGCGCACCTGGCTGTAAGGCGCCTCCGGCGAGTCGGGCAGCCCGCCCGGCGGCGCATCGAGATCGCCCTCGAAATCGGTCGGCGCAAACGAGCGCATCGGCGGCTCGAATCGTGTCGCCGCAGCCACGTCGCCGCTGTATGCGTGCGGGGCAAAAGAAGCACCGCCCGCCAACGCCAGGCGAGCGCCGCAGTGCTCGCAGAACGAAGCGGACTCCGAAGTCCGGCCTCCGCAGCGCGCGCACGCCATCGACGATTCGGAGTCCAGGGCGGATTGATCGCTCATGCCCGTGCTCCTAGTGCACGGACGAAGCGGACATAGCGCCTCGCTTCGAATGGACAGCCGCGGGTACGAGCGCAATCGACCGCTCGATTCGAAAAACGCACTCGTTCATGGCATCAGCCAATCGCATTGAACCAGTTGACCCACTATCGTTGAGCCGTTCCTGGGCGTCAAGAGTGTGCGCGCGAATAAAACCGGCAAAATCGGCCACAAGTTCGGGGCTCTTCCGCCAACCGAAGCGAAACGCTCGCCTATGAGAACGAACCACGCAAGGTGCGCGAACCGCCCATTGCCGTATGGCGTGCCGGGGGGCAACGGCGCTACACTGGGATATCTCTCGTCGCGGAGCGCCATCATGACCGACATCGATCCCGAGCGGACCTTCCGCGGGCTTCCGCTCACTCCGGAACAAGACGCCGAAATCAGGCACTACATCAAGGTCTGCAAGCAGCACGGCAAGCCCTGGGACACGCCGGAGCTCGATGCCATGTTGCGCGACATGCTGGAGCCGCCCAGCGACGAGGAGGCCGGCGACGACCTCGACCCCGGGTTCGGCGAAGCGAGAACGGCGGCCGAGCGCGCGCACTATTCGATCGACGACGAAATCAATCCCATCGAAGCGTCCGAAGAATGGCAGGCCGCCATGGAGTCCGAAACGATGAAAAGGCTCAATTATTAAGCCGCTTGCCTACGACACTGCCGCGGCCACGCGTGGCCGCGGCGCCTTCGAAGTGCTGGCCGCCTTTCTCAAACTGGGGCTCACGTCGTTCGGCGGGCCGGTCGCACACCTCGGCTATTTTCGTCGTGAATTCGTCGAGCGGCGGCGCTGGCTCGACGAAGCCGCCTACGGCGATCTCGTCGCGCTCTGCCAATTCCTGCCCGGCCCCGCCAGCAGCCAAGTCGGTTTTTCGATCGGACTGCTGAGAGCGGGATGGCTCGGCGCCCTCGCCGCCTGGTGCGGCTTTACGATTCCTTCGGTCGTGCTGCTGCTTGCATTCGCCGAGCTGGCGCCCGATCTGGGCGGGCCGGTGGGGCAAGGGCTCGTGCATGGGCTGAAGCTGACGGCCGTGGCCGTGGTCGCCCAAGCCGTCTGGGATATGGGGCGCAGGCTATGCCCAGACCGGCGGCGCGCCGCAATTGCGATCGTTGCAATTATCTTGCTCAGTGCGATGCATACAGCCTATGCGCAACTCATCGTGATCGTATTCGGGGCGATTGCCGGATTGGCATGCTATGGCCGCGAGCGCGTGCCCGCCGCAGGCGCGCTCTCGCCAACGGGTGCGCACTTGGAGCGGCGCGTCTCCCATACCGCCGGCGCAGCCGCGCTCGTCTTGTTCTGTCTGCTGCTGGGCGGCCTGCCGATCGCCGCGGGGTTCGCTCCCACGCTGCCGGCCACGGCCGCGCAAGCGCTGCGTGCGTTCGATGCGTTCTTCCGCTCGGGCGCGCTCGTGTTCGGAGGCGGTCATGTCGTACTGCCGCTGCTGCAACAGCAACCCGTCATTCAAAGCGCCGTCGGCCCTAACGAATTGCTGGCCGGATACGGCGCGGCGCAAGCCGTGCCGGGCCCGCTTTTCAGCTTCGCCGCCTATCTCGGCTGGCTCATGCCGGGCGCGGCAGGCGGTTTTGCGGGAGCAACGCTGGCGACAGCCGCCCTCTTTTTGCCCGGGCTGCTGCTCGTCGTGGCCGCGCTGCCTCACTGGCAAGCCCTGCGTTCGCGCGCGTCGACGGCCGCCGTCTTCGCCGGGATCAATGCGGCCGTAGTCGGCCTGCTGGCATCCGCGCTGTATTCGCCCGTATGGACGAGCGCCGTCCTGCGGCCGGTCGATTTCGCCATCGCCGCAGCTGGCTTCGTTCTGCTCGTCAAATGGAAAGCGCCGCCGCTTGTAGTCGTTGCGCTGTGCGCGGCGGCGGGTATCGCGACAGCCTTCGCCGGTTGACGCTGGACCGCTAGCGATCGAGAGCTAGCGGTCCACGGCCGAAGGCCGTGACGCAGGTCACTTGGGCTGCGCGACCGTGCGCAAGTACGGCTTGAGGGTCTTGAACCCTTGCGGGTACTTCTTCTTCGCGTCCTCGTCCGACACCGACGTCGGGATGATGACGTCGTCGCCCGGGCGCCAGTTCACGGGGGTGGCAACCGCGTGCTGGGCGTTCAGTTGCAGCGCATCGAGCAAGCGCAGCACTTCGTCGAAGTTGCGGCCGGCGCTCATCGGGTAGACGAGCATCGCCTTGACCTTCTTGTCCGGGCCGACGATGAACACCGAGCGCACGGTCGCGTTGTCGTTCGCCGTGCGCGTGCCGCCGCTCGCGTTCGGGTGGATCATGTCGTACAGCTTGGCGACCGTCAGGTCGTCGTCGCCGATCATCGGGTAGTTGACCGCATAGCCTTGCGTTTCCGCGATATCGCCTACCCAATTCTTATGATCGCTGACGGGATCGACGCTCAGCCCGATTATCTTCGTCTTGCGCTTGTCGAATTCGGGCTTCAGGCGCGCCATATAGCCCAGTTCGGTCGTGCACACCGGCGTGAAATCCTTCGGATGCGAGAACAGGATCGCCCAGTTGTCGCCGATCCATTCGTGAAACTTGATCGTGCCTTCGGTGGTTTCTGCGGTGAAGTCGGGGGCGACGTCGCCGATGCGGATGGTCATAGCAAACCTCCTTCTTTAAGTACGTTGGCAAGCACGGTATTCACGCGGCGCGCCCCGCTCTACTGCATGCGCCGCGCGGCGCGAGAAGACGATGAGGCTCCGAATTATAGACCTCGATGAGCCGCGGCATCCGCCGATGCGCACCATCGATGACGCCACCCGCGCCGAACGGGTGCGACGCGCATGCGAGGCTGCACTGCTGCGGTGCGGCACGGATACGCCGCCATTATCGCCGATGGTGCACGTCTCGGCGCAAAGCCTTATCCAGTCTAGCTCCTGCGCACTTGGCATGCCCTTTGCATAGACGATGCCCGTACCCGGCAACGGTGTCGGGATGCATGCAATGCAACGCGATTGCGAGGTGACGGCTGCGGGCGAATCAGTAGCGCCGACACCTTCGCGCACGCTTCAAGGACAACGGCGTCCCCTCGTGCATCGGCACGAGCGGACGCCGTTTTCGTTGATGCATGCCAGGTTGGTTTCATCTCTCAGTCGAGCAATGACGCTGCGACCTCAACGGTTCAAGGAGTAGGCAACAATGAACGCGCCCCGACTCGTCGTAATCGGCAACGGCATGGCCGGCATCCGCACGATCGAAGAGCTGCTTGCGCTCGCGCCGAATCACTACCAGATCACGGTCTTCGGCGCGGAACCGCATCCGAACTACAACCGGATCTTGCTCTCGCCCGTGCTCGCCGGCGAACAGACGTTCAAGGACATCGTTCTGAACCCGCTCGAATGGTACGAGCAGAACGGCATCCAACTGCATCTGGGCAAGACGATCTCGCGCATCGACCGCAAGCGCCGCCTCGTGATCGCCGACGACGGCACCGAGGCGCCATACGATCGGCTGCTCATCGCGACCGGCTCGCAACCGTTCATCCTGCCCGTGCCCGGCGCCAAGCTCAAGGGCGTCATCACTTATCGCGATATCGGGGACACGCAGGCGATGATCGACGCCGCGACGGTGAAGCGGCGCGCCGTCGTGATCGGCGGCGGCCTGCTGGGCCTCGAAGCGGCCAACGGCCTGAAGCTGCGCGGCATGGACGTGACCGTCGTGCACTTGGCGCCGACACTGCTCGAACGGCAGCTCGACGCGAATGCGGGACGCCTGCTGCAGCGTTCGCTCGAAGCGCGCGGGCTGAACTTCCTGCTCTCGAAAGCGACGACCGAGATCATCGGCAACGAAGCCGGAGAAGTCGCCGGGATACGTTTCAAGGACGGCGAGGAAATCGAAACCGATCTCGTCGTGATGGCCGCCGGCATTCGCCCGAACACGGCGCTCGCCGAATCGGCCGGGCTCCACTGCGATCGCGGCATCGTCGTCAACGACACGCTGCAAACCTACGATCCGCGCATTTACGCCGTCGGCGAATGCGTGAGCCATCGCGGCGTGGCCTACGGTCTCGTCGCCCCGCTGTTCGAGCAAGCCAAGGTGTGCGCGAACCACCTTGCTTTGATGGGCATCGGCACCTACAAGGGCTCGGTGCTGTCGACCAAGCTCAAGGTGACCGGCATCGATTTGTTTTCGGCCGGCGATTTCATCGGCGGCGAAAACACCGAGCAGATCGTCCTGTCCGATCCCGCGAGCGGCGTCTACAAGAAGCTCGTCATCGAAGACGATCGCCTCGTGGGCGCATGCCTGTACGGCGATACGGCCGACGGCGCGTGGTACTTCAAGCTACTGCGCGAAGGCCGCAAGCTCGGCGAGTTGCGCGATCGGCTCATGTTCGGCGAATCGAGCATCGGCGATGCTGGCGTGCAGGGCCACAACCGCGCGGCCGCGTTGGCCGATTCGGATGAGGTCTGCGGCTGCAACGGCGTCTGCAAGGGCACGATCGTCAAGGCCATCACGGAAAAGGGCCTGTTTACGCTCGACGAAGTCAAGAAGCACACGAAGGCCGCCAGTTCCTGCGGCTCGTGCTCGGGGCTCGTCGAACAAATCCTGATGAGCACGGTGGGCACGAGCTTCCAGGAAACGCCGAAGACGAAGGCCATGTGCGGATGCACGGAACGCACGCACGACGAAGTGCGCAAAGCCGTGCGCGAGCACAAGCTGCTCACGCATCGCGCGGTCTACGACTTCCTCGAATGGCGCACGCCCAACGGCTGCGCGAGCTGCCGTCCCGCGATCAACTACTACCTCGTTTCCACGTGGCCGCGCGAGGCCGTCGACGATCCGCAAAGCCGCTTCGTCAACGAGCGCGTGCACGCCAACATTCAAAAGGACAACACCTTCTCGGTCGTGCCCCAGATGAAAGGCGGCGTCACGACGCCTGACGAATTGCGCCGCATCGCCGACGTGGCCGACAAGTACAACATCCCCATGGTCAAGGTGACGGGCGGCCAGCGCATCGACTTGCTCGGCGTGAAGAAGGAAGACCTCGTCAACGTCTGGCAAGACCTCGGCATGAAGTCGGGCCATGCCTACGGCAAGTCGATCCGCACAGTGAAGACTTGCGTGGGCAGCGAGTTCTGCCGCTTCGGCACGCAGAACAGCACGCAGATGGGCATCGATCTGGAAACGATGCTCGCGAACATGTGGTCGCCGCACAAGGTCAAGCTGGCCGTGTCCGGCTGTCCGCGCAACTGCGCCGAAGCCGGCATCAAGGACGTCGGTGTGATCGCGGTCGATAGCGGATGGGAGCTTTACGTCGGCGGCAACGGCGGCATCAAGACCGAAGTGGCTCAATTTCTCGTCAAGGTCAAGACGGCCGAGGAAGTGAAGGAATACACCGGCGCGTTCCTGCAGCTTTATCGCGAAGAAGCGCATTACCTCGATCGGACGGTGCATTACATCGCACGTGTCGGGCTCGATTACATCAAGCGCAAGATCGTCGACGACGCCGGCCTGCGCCGCGCGCTCTACGAGCGCCTGCTCTACTCGCTCGAGGGCCTGCCCGATCCGTGGGAAGCCCGCGTCGAGGGGCAGCATCAGCGCGAATACATCCCGATCAAAGTCATCGCTTGAGGTCATTTATATGGATATGACGACTTCCTCCCTCTGGACGCGCGTGTGCAGCGTTTCCGATATACCGCGCTTGGGCAGCCGCGTCCTCAAACGCGCGGACGGCGACGTCGCGTTGTTTCGCACGGCCGACGACGAAGTGTTCGCCTTGCACGATCACTGCCCGCACAAAGGCGGCGCGCTGTCGCAAGGCATCGTGCACGGCAAAACCGTAACGTGCCCGCTGCACAGCTGGAACATTTCGCTCGAAACGGGCGAAGCATGCGCGCCGGACGAGGGCTGCACGATGCGCTTCGCCGTGAAAGTCGACGGCGACGCCGTGCTCGTACGCTTCGCATGACAGAGGACGCCGTCGCGATGAGAGCCGACCCCGAAAGCGCTTTCGCCAAAACCGTCACGCGCTCGACGTGCTGCTACTGCGGCGTAGGCTGCGGCGTGCTCATCGAAGCGCAGAACGGCCGCATCACGGGCATCGCCGGCGACCCGGAGCATCCGGCCAATTTCGGCCGGCTCTGCACGAAGGGGCGCACGCTGCCGCTGACTGCGGCGACGGAAGCGGGCCGCGCGTTGCGGCCGGAGATGCGGCTCACGCGGGAAGCGCAGCGCGAGCCGACCGAATGGTCCGTCGCG
>CBIHRA010000048.1:0-38171 GCA_966212325.1 uncultured Burkholderiaceae bacterium
GTCGATCTGGATTATGCTTGGGGTTCGGATTCGGCTTCGGACTGTTCTAGGGCGTGTGATTCGGCTTAGGCCGCTTAAGTGTCTAGGGCTTCGGGTTTGTCTTGTGTGTGGGCTTCGGCTTCGGCTTCGGCTTCGGCGCGGCATTCAACTTGCTGCGCTATGGGCGCAGCGGGGGCCTGCTGCCCAAAATTCACGGGCCCGTTCTCCGTTCTCCGTTCGCGGTGCGCGGACGGTTCTCGATCGTCAACGAGGAGGTGTGTCGCATGCATCGCGCAATCCAGATCGGTTTCTCGCTTCGTCTTCTTTCCCTCGCGGTTGTCGCGATGTGCGCGGCGCCGCTTGCCGTGCAGGCGCAACAGGCGGCATCGATGCCGAACATGAGCAGCACGGCGGAAGCGCAATCGGCGCCGGCGGGCGGCCAAACCGCCACCGGCGACTCCACGGCCGGCTTCAAGGCCGCCGACGAACGTATGATGAAGGCGATGGAAGGCTCCGCGTACACAGGAAACGCGGACGCGGATTTCGTCTCGCACATGATTGCGCACCACCAAGGCGCCGTCGACATGGCCCAGGTCGAACTAAAGTACGGAAAGGATCCGCAGCTTAAACGCTTGGCCAACAACATCGTCGAAAGCCAGCGCCGCGAGATCAAATTCATGAAGGCCTGGCAAGAGAAGCACGCCAAGCGATAACCCTTTCGCGGGGCCGGCTCGGCCGATGGCGGCCTGCTGGTCCTCGCTCGCCCGGCTCCGATCCCGCACACCGAGCTGCCGCTGCCTGCCGGCCGCCCGTTCGGTACACAAAAGCCCCGTGGCCGAGGCCGGCTGCTGTGTCGGCACGCCAAAGCCCCTGGGGACGATGCCGGCCGCGCTATCGGCACACTCAATCCCGGCAACCACATTCGCCGCGATTAGGCTTCCTATCAAAGTGAACAGGTTTCCGTGCCGTCCCCATTTGTTAAATTAGCCTGACCAAGATAAACATCGCCCGAGTGAGGCGGCTAACGGAGTCGAAGCGGCGCATGTAGGAAGCGCCGACGTCCCGCAGCTCGTCCATTTGGCGACGCGCCCGCCTTCACATCTGCCGGGCGGTTCCACCGAATGTTGGGGCTCGTTCCAACATCCCGCAGGAGGTTTCCTGCCAATGCCATTACTTAGGAGTACCAAATGGATGACGTATCGCGTTACTTCGAAGCGCCCAAAGTCGATCCGATGCCGGTGAAGGTGAAGATGGCCGTCTGGTAATCGGCTTCGCAACGGGTGGAGAAGGGGGCGCGACGCCCCCTATCATTTGGAGAACCGCATGGAGTTGCTGTCATGGAAGTCGCTCGTCAAATTCGATCGCCAGTTTCCGATCTACAACTTCTTCTTCCCAAGCCAAGGCGGGCAGCGCTCCGCGAACGCCTTCGCCGACATTTGGGCGGAGGCCGCGCGGCATGTCCGATCGCGGGCGTTGTACTTTCACGTTCCGTTTTGCGACACGATCTGCAACTTTTGTCCGTTTACGCGCGGGCGGTATTCGGGCCGCGACGTCATCGATCGATATTTCGGAGCATTGCTCGATGAGATTCGGTTGAAAGCGGATCTCGTCGATCTGAAGCAGGTGCCGATTTCGGCGATCTTTTTCGGCGGAGGCACGCCGAGTTTGCTCGACCCCGAGCAGATCGCCGAAATCGGCGAACTGATCCGCAAGTCGTTCGATCTGTCCGAGCTACGAGAGTTTTCCTTCGAGGTGGAAGTCAAAAGCCTCACGCAGGAACGAGCGGACGCGATGTGCGAGATCGGCGTGACGCATCCCCGCTTCGGCTTGCAGACTTTCTCGCCCAAATGGCGCGAGATATTCGACTTGACCGCGTCGCTCGAACAAATTCACGATGCCGCGGCCTTGCTCAAGCGGCGCTTCCCGTACCAGACGTTCGATATCTTGTACGGCATGAGCGGCCAAGACGAGGAAGAGCTCATGGCGGACCTGAGAGAGGCCGTCGCGCTCGGCACCACGAACGTCGACATTTATCCGATCGACAACATCGTCACGCAAGTCGGTCTGCATACGAAGCTCGAACGAGCCGGCGCGGCGCCGACCTCCGCCATGCGCAAGTTCGGCATGAACGTGTTGATCGATCAAGCGATGCGTCATGCCGGCTTCATGCCCCACAACGGTCATGGTTATGTGCGCACGAGCGCGACAGGCGACGTCGTCAGCGATGCCTACTCGTTCGTTTATCACGAGCATGTGTACGGCTATCACGATCACGACTTGATGGGTTTCGGCGTCAACGCGGTCAGCTCGACGATGGGGCACGTGATGACGCAAACCCACAGCAAGAAGGTCTATCAGGAGGCGATCGCCGCCCAGCGCATTCCGTGCGAGATCAGCGGTCACGACGCAGCGCTCGACTTCGCTCGTCCGCTCGTGCTTCGCCTGCCGTATCACGGCCGCATCGACAAGCGCCGCGTGCAATGGGATGCCGTGCATCCGGAAGTGCTCGCCAAGCTCGAGCGCTTGAAGGAAGAGGCGCTCGTCGCCGAGGACGAAACATCGCTATCGCTGACGAAGCTAGGCTGGTATTGGTACGTCAACATCATGTACTTCCTGATGCCGCATGCCGATCAATTGTTGATGAACGCAATGGTCGTCGATAAGCTCAAGGATCCCGGGCGCAGGTTTTCGAAGCGGGAATTGCTGTTCCCGATCATGCCCGAACGGGTTGCATAGGGAGAATCGATGCTCGCGATGCTCGCGATGCTGCGCCAAGAGCGGCGCCTCTCCGTGCTGCTGACAGGCAACGTGCTGTCGCAAATCGGCGACGGCGTACACGAGTTCATCTTCATCGTCACGGTGCTCAACGTCACGCATGCCAATGTCGCGCTGTCGGGCGCCATCTACTTTTTTCGCTTCATTCCATACGTGGTGCTCGGCCCGCTCGGCGGCGCGTTGTCGGATCGCTTGCCGCGGCGTTTCCTCATGGTCGGGGCCGATCTCGCACGCATGGCCATCACGGGCGTGTTCTGCTTGCTGTTGTGGGTCGACCGTATCGACGTGGTCGGGCTCGCGTTGATCGGCATGTCGATGACGGCGTTCCGCACGATATTTCAGCCGGCGTTCCAAGGCACGATTCCGTCGCTCGTGCGCGCTGTGCACCTGCCTGCGGCGAACGGCGCGGCGCAGATGGCCGCCGAAATGGGCGGGCTCATCGGGCCGGCGCTAGGCGGGACGCTCTTGTATGCCGTATCGAACACGGGCTATGTCTTAGCGATCGATGCGCTCACCTATCTCGTTTCGGCGGTGTGCATTTCGCGCACGCTTGCGGGCTTCGGACGGGGGCCGGCGCGCAAGCGGGCTGCTACGGTTTCGATGCGCGACCTGTACGGCGAGTTCGCGCAGAACGTCAAAGCGGCGCTCGGCAAGCGCGAATTGTTCGTCAGCATCGGGTATTCGGCGCTGTGCATCCTGTTCGTGGGCGCCGCACTGAGAGTGTTGATTCCGACGATGCTCAAGGGGGCCGGCTATGCGGATAGCGTGATCGGCTACGCGATGAGCGTTCTCGCCCTCGGTGCGCTGATCGGCGCGCTCGTGTGCAGCAGCGTATCGCGCGATTTCAGCACGCCTAGCTTGATGACGTATTGGCGCGTCTATGGGTTCATGCTCGCCCTGCTGCCGCTGTGTTCGGTCAGCGCTTGGACTACCCTTGCGGGCTGCTTCGTGCTCGGCGGCATAGGCGCCTTCGTCGACGTGATTTTGCCGACGAACATCCAGCGCTTGTCGACCGACGCCAACGTGGGCAAGAACTTCAGCCTGTTTTCGACGCTCGCCAACACGAGCGAAGCGATGTCGGGTGCGTTTGCGGGCGTACTGAGCGCCTTCGCGCCTGTCAGTATCGGCATTTCGATCATTGGCGTGGCGGTCGTGTCGGTGGGCTATGCGGGCACGGCAAGAGCGAGGGCGCGTCATGCTTGAATCCGAGTCGCCGCATCTCGCCTATGGCCGCCATGTGCTCGTCGACATTTCGGAAACGAGCGCCGCGGTGCTCGACGACGGGCCCGCACTCGCCCAAGCCATGACACGTGCGGCGCAGAGCGAAGGCGCCACGGTGCTCGGTACGATCGAGCACGCGTTCAAGCCGAGCGGCGTGACGATCCTGCTGCTTTTGGCCGAATCGCACGTGTCGCTGCACACGTATCCCGAGCAAGGGCGAGCGTTCTTCGACGCCTTCACATGCGGCGTTCGGTGCGAGCCGATCAACATCTTCCGGCGATTCATCGATGCCTACCCGTTCGGCGCCTATCGCATCGTCAGTTGCGAGCGCGGCCAAGCGCTGCGTCAGTCGCTCGATATTTCGCGTGCGAGCCGCCCGAGCGTTTGGACGCCGCGTTCGATGTGCGGCGACCACGAGTAGCCCGCGCTCAGGCGCAGGCAATTGCGAAAGCGGCGGCTGGCGGAAAAGACGTCGCCGGGGGCGAAGCAGATGCCGTGCTCGAGCGCCACGTCGAACAGGGCGCGAGTATCGACGCGCCTCGCGAGTTCTATCCACAGCACGAATCCGCCTTCGGGACGGCTAACCTTGGTCCCGGCGGGGAAACTCGCCTGGACGGCGCGCGTCATGCGCGCCAAGTTGTCATGAAAGACGCGTCGAACGCGGCGAAGATGCGTATCGTATGCGCCAGTCGTCAGAAACTCGGCCAGCGCGCGTTGAGGCAGCACGGCGCTGCACAGGCTGAACGCGAGTTTGCGCTCGATGACGCGCGCCATCAGGGGGCCGGCGGCGACCCAGCCGACGCGATAGCCCGGTGCGATGCTCTTCGAAAACGAACTGCAGTAGATGGTGTTTGCGCCGCCGTCGAGCGCCATGAAAGGTCTCGGCCGATCGCGGCCGAAATGAAGATCGCCATACGTATCGTCCTCGATCAGCGGCACGTCGTGCTTGCGAAGCACATCGAGCAAGGCGCGCTTGTTCGCCTCGGACATCGTCGATCCAAGCGGGTTATTGAAGCTCGACGAGAGCACGCAGGCCGAGACCGTTTCGGTATCGAGCAGGCGCGAGAGGGCGGCCACGTCCACACCTGACGAGGGATCGGTCGGCAATTCGAATGCTTTGAGGCCGAGCGCTTCGAGCGTATGTAGGAGCCCGAAGTAAGTTGGCGATTCGATCGCGACTGCATCGCCTCGTTCGGCGACCGCGGAGAGGGCCAGCGAAAGCGCCTCGGTGCAGCCGCACGTGACCAGGATGTCGTCGGCCGACAGCGCTTGGCCGACACGCATGGCGCGCTGGGCGATCGCGTGACGCAACGCACGCTCGCCGCGCGGCGCCGAGTAGATGTTGGCATCGCCGCCCTGCGTGCGCGCGAGGCGCGCTAACACTCGGTCGAGTTTCGCCGCTTGAAGCAACACCGCGTCGGGCACGGCGCAGCCTAGCGGGACGAGCGAGGCGTTCGACGCGTATTCGAGCAGGTGCGCCACGGCGCCGCTGATCGAGACCACGGACGGTTTGCTCCGCCCGCGCGAGACCGAGGGTAAGGCAAGGGAGGCCGCACCTGCGCCATTGACGTAGAAGCCCGATTGCGGCCGGGCGGTCAAGACGCCGCGTTGTTCGAGCAGGCGATAGGCCTGCAACGCGGTCGACAAGCTGATGCGATGTTGCTCGCACACAGCGCGCAACGAGGGCAGCCGCTCGCCCACGGTCAATGTGCCTTTTTCGACCATCCCCGCAATGAGGTCGGCCAATTGTTCGTAGCGGTGAGGCCTAGGTTTTTCCACGGCGAGGCTCGACGATCGCAATGCGCCATTATCGCGGCGGGCGGCGCACCCGGCCAAGGAAATTGTTCTGGTCGTTTTTTCAAAAAACTGTGGCTGTTATCGTTCGCTGCCCGGCGATACGATCGGCGCTGTCGCATATCGAATGCGCATCGATGAAAACGGAGCCGACATGACAGAACAGAACGCAGCGACGGCGCGCCAAGGCGTGGGCCGGATCGTCAACCTGAAAGAGAAGCTTGGTCGTTTCGACGATCACTGGGTACCACGGGTAGTCGCGCAGATGAACGACTACCAATTCAAGCTTGTAAAAGTGCAGGGCGATTTCGTTTGGCACAGTCATGCCGATATCGACGAAACGTTCTACGTCGTCGCGGGCGAGCTGCGCATCGATCTGCGCGACGGGCCGGTTCATTTGCGCACGGGCGATTTGTTCGTCGTGCCGCGCGGTGTCGAACATAAACCCTATGCCGAACACGAGGCGAGCCTGATGCTGATCGAGCCGCGCGGGGTGCTCAACACGGGCGAGGAGCGTAACGCGCGAACGCAGCCGAACGACGTTTGGATTTGATCCGGCGCAGCGAAGGTATGCGGCGGCGCAGGCCCTCCTTCGTCGCCGACGAGGCCGCCTGCGGCCGCCTTCACCGCGCCTAGATGCGCTCATCGCTTGTCACGGGTCATTGCCGTCCTTAAACTCGCGCGTGATTCCAATGCGCCGCCGTCATGATGCGGCGCCATCCACCCCCACGCGTGAAGGAGCAGAGCGAGCATGGCCGAATCCTATTTTCCGCGCTGGCGCGTTGCGCCGCGCGCCGTCGAGGGCCGCGTCGTCGCGCCCGACGAGCGTTTGCCCTGGCCGCAAACGTTCGCCATGGGCGTCCAACACGTCGTCGCCATGTTCGGCTCGACCGTGCTCGCCCCCTTGCTCATGGGCTTCGACCCGAACCTGTGCATCTTCATGTCCGGCATCGGCACACTGCTGTTCTTCGTGCTCGTCGGCGGCCGCGTGCCGAGCTATCTCGGCTCCAGCTTTTCGTTCATCGGTCTCGTCATTGCCGTCACGGGCTACGCCGGGCACGGCCCGAACGCCAACATTCCCGTCGCGCTCGGCGGCATCATCGTGTGCGGCGTCGTTTATGCGGCGATCGGTCTCATCGTCGGTGCGGTCGGCACCAAGTGGATCGAGACGCTCATGCCGCCCGTCGTCACCGGCTCGATCGTGGCCGTGATCGGGTTGAACCTCGCGCCCATCGCCGTCAAGAGCGTCAGCGGCTCGACGTTCGATTCGTGGATGGCCGTCGTCACCGTGCTCAGTGTCGGCATCGTGGCCGTCTTCACGCGCGGCATGGTGCAGCGCCTGCTGATCCTCGTCGGCCTCTTGATCGCCTATGCGCTCTACGCCGTGGCCGCCAACGGCATGGGGCTCGGCAAGCCGATCGACTTCTCGATCGTCGCGAACGCCGCCTGGTTCGGTCTGCCGCACTTCTCCGCGCCCGTCTTCGATCCGCACGCCATGCTGCTGCTCGCCCCCGTGGCCGTCATTCTCGTTGCCGAAAACCTCGGGCACATCAAAGCCGTCAGCGCCATGACGGGGCAGAACCTCGATCGCTATATCGGCCGCGCCTTCGTCGGCGACGGGCTCGCGACGATCGTGTCGGGTTTTGCCGGCGGCACGGGCGTCACCACCTACGCCGAAAACATCGGTGTCATGGCCGTCACGAAAATCTATTCGACGGTCGTGTTCGTCGTGGCCGCCGTCATCGCGCTCGTGCTCGGCTTTTCGCCGAAATTCGGCGCGCTCGTCGAAACGATCCCGGGACCCGTGCTCGGCGGCGTGTCGATCGTCGTCTTCGGGCTCATCGCTGTCACGGGCGCACGGATCTGGGTCGTCAACAAGGTCGATTTCTCCGACAACCGCAATCTGATCGTCGCGGCCGTCACGCTCGTCATCGGCGCGGGCAACTTTTCGCTGCAAGTGGGCGGCTTCGCCCTCGGCGGCATCGGCACCGCCACGTTCGGCGCCATTCTTCTCTACGCGCTCCTACGCCGCGAAATGGCGCGCGGGCCGGTGCTCTAAGCCTCGCACCCGTGCTTTCCACGGCCGTGTGCACCGTAACGGTGCGCGCGGGGCGTTGCCAATCTCTAGGTCCGTCCCGCCAAGCGTGCGCCCGTGCACGCCTCGCACCGCGCATGGACCTTGCTTTCGTCTCGGCGGCCACTACAGTAAAAAATCCGAGGGAGCCGTCAATGACGTTGATCGTCTTTCGCTTTCAATTCAGCGTTTGCAGTTCAGGCCGCCATTTGCGCGACGTTCGAGGCGTTCGCGGCCGCCTGGTTGGGAGATCGCCATGGTGATGTCGGTTCACGAACGCGGCTCGGCCGCGACGCCCGCGCTCGAGTCCGACGCCTCGTCGGGCCTGCAGCGCTACGCGTTGCGCCATCGCGACTTGACGCTCACGAGCGTGTTTCAGCCGATTTTCAGCTTGTCGCATTTGCGCGCGGTCGGCTATGAGGGATTGCTGCGCGCACACGATGTGTTCGACCGTCCGGTGCCGCCGCTCGACGTGTTCGGCGATGCGGCGCGTCAGGGCGAGTTGCACTACGTCGATCGCCTCGCGCAATCGCTCCATCTGGAAAACTTCAAGACACTGCACGCCGAGCGCGAATGGCTGTTTCTGAACGTGCATGCCGGCGCGTTGGCGGATTCGTACCATGCCGCTGCGTTCGGCGCGCATCTCGATCGCCTGGGTTTGTCGACGCGCCGCATCGTGCTCGAGTTGCAGGCCGTGCGCGCCGAGGAATTCGACAAGCTGGCGGACGAGGCGCGCCGGTTTCGAGAGCAGGGGTTCTTGATCGCGCTCGACGACTTCGGCGCCGGCGATTCGAATCTCGAACGGATTTGGCAGCTCGATCCCGACATCGTCAAAGTCGACCGCATGATGCTGTCCCAAGCGGCCCATCGCACGGAGGCGGCGGCGATTCTGCCCGGCTTCGTGGCGATGCTGCATGAAGCCGGCAAGCTCGTGCTCATCGAAGGGGTGGAAACGGAGCACGAGGCGCAGCTCGCGTTTTCGTGCGATGCCGATTTCGTGCAGGGCTTTCACTTCGGACGCCCGAGTCCCGCGGCGGCCGACAGCGCATATGCCGCCGAGCGCATCGCGGCGCTGGCCGAGCGGCACCGCTTGGAAAGCGCGGCGCGCGAGCGCGGACGCGCTAGCCGCCTCGCGCCGTACTTGCGCGCGTTCGAGCGGGCCGGCGAGCGTCTCGCGCAAGGCGAGCCGCTCGAAGAGGTGTGCTGGAATTTTCTTGCGCTCGATCACGTGGCGCGCTGCTTCCTGCTCGACGAGCAAGGCCGCCAGACAGGACGCAACGTCGTGCTGCGCGCGGACCGCGCCGGTCAAGAGGCGCGCTTCCTACCCGTGGCCGATGCGCAGGGCGCCAACTGGATGCGCCGCCCCTACTTCGTCGCCGCCATGGAAGCGCCCGATCGCGTCCATGCCACGAAGCCTTACCTGTCGATCAACGAAGCGATGCCTTGCGTGACGCTGTCTATGCTCGTGCGTGTCGGTGAGCGCGCGTGCGTCTTGTGCGGCGACATCGATTGGGCCGGCGAGCCGGATTGAGGCTCATACGCTGCGTCTCGCCTGCAACCCGGCGGAGAGGGGGGAATATCGATCGCCGGGCAATGACCGGCGTCACGCTCGCCGGTGAGCGAACGTGACGCCGGCTCAGCGCAGGCGTCGATCGTCCGTCTTCTTCTTCCTACAGCGGTGCGGCTTGATCTGTCCGCTTCGACGCGTATCATCAGGATAGGCGCGATCGGCGCATCATCCGCTCGCGCGGCTCGCGGCGCGCGTATTGCTACTTGCCATGCGCGTGTCCGCGGCCGCATGGCCGGCGCTCGCTGCACCGAAGGCCGAGACGCGCTCCCATTCATAACAAGGACAAGGAGCACTGACATGATGGTTCGGCATCGCACACCGCGCGCATTCGATTGTTTCCGGCAAGCGGTGCTCGCCGGCATGGGCGCCCTCGCATTCGCGGCGGCGGCCGCGCCTGGCTCGGCGCTGGCGCAGGAAACGATCAAGATCGGCGTGCCCGTGCCGCTGACGGGCAGCTACTCGACGGCAGGCAAGGACATCCTGAACGGCGCCAAGCTCGCGGCGGACGACATCAATGCGCACGGGGGCGTGCTCGGCAAGCAGATCGAGCTCGTGCCGGAGGACGATCAGTGCGATGCGGACAAAGCCGCGGAGGCGGCGCAAGCCCTTGTCGGCAAAGGCGTCGTAGTCGTGGCCGGCGGCTATTGTTCGAGTTCGGCGTTGCCGGAGCTGCGCGTCTTCCACGGCGCCAATCTGGCCTTCGTCATGGACGCATCGACGAACCCGGAGCTCACCGAGAAGGGATGGGACAACGCGTTTCGCACGATCGGCCGCGACGACGAGCAAGGGCCTTTCGCAGCCAAGCTCATGAAAGAAGTGCTGCACGCGAAGAAGGTCGCCGTCATCAACGACAACACGACCTATTCCAAGGGCTTGGCCGAAAACACCGTCGAGGCGTTGAAGCAGCAGGGCATCGAAGTGGTCTACGACGGTGCGGTGACCCCAGGGCAGATCGATTATGCGGATGTCGCCAAGCAAGTCGGCGAACTGAAGCCCGATGTTTTGTACTACACGGGCTATTACCCCGAGGCGGCCTTGCTTGCGATGGACGTTCGCCAGTTGAAGCTGCCGGTGAAGTACATGATGGGCGGCGACGCCACGACGGACCGCACGCTGATCAAAACAGCCGGTGCATCCGCGAAAGGCATGATTTGCACGACCGCCCCGTTGCCGAGATTCTTGACCGGGGAGAAGGCACGCCGTTTCATTGCCGATTACAAGAAGGCTTATGGCGCTGCGCCGGGACCGTACTCCATCTATGAATACGATGCGGTCATGGTGACGGCCAAAGCGATCGCCGATGCAAATTCGACGAAGCCGGCCGACATCGTCGCAGCCCTGCACAAGATTTCGAACTTCAAGGGCGCGACGGGCGACATTACGTTCAACGAGAAGGGAGACCGTGCCAAGGCCGTGTATATGGCGATCATCGCGCATAAGGACGACTTTCGCGCCTACCGGCAACTCGACGAGAAAGGGCGATGGGTCACGCCGAAATAGCGGCGCGGTAGCTGCGGCCTGATGCGCGGAGCCGCCCGGTGTCGAGCGCGCTCCGCGCGTTCTAGTCATTCGAGCTCGCTCGAACTCACTTGGCCACGACGACCGGGATGCCGCACAGCGAGCCGGCTCCTTTCGTTTCATCGAGCGCACGCTGTACGGCATGGCTCGTCTGCGCGTCGAAGCCAAGGCGGGCAGCCAATTCCCGTTCGCTGCGCTTCACGCTCGCCAGATTGCGCAGCTTGACGTGACCGTAACCGCGCACGCGCGCATGCAGATCTGCAAGATTGGCGACATCCTCCGCCTGCCCGGCGGTCATCGACGCGAAAGCGCGGCGCATCGTGGCTTCGTAGTCGTCGGCGAGCGCGCGCTCCATGCGCCGCTCGACGGTGCGGCCGAAAGGATCGAGCGCCGTGCCGCGCAAGCCGCGCCACGTCGCGAGCAGACCAAGCACGGGCCATAGCCATTGCCCGAAGGTGCGCTTGGCCGGCGCTTGACCGGCCTTCGCCTTTGCCAGCGACGGCGGAGCCAGATTGAACTTCACGCGGAAGTCTTTGCCTGCCGTTCCTTCGAACTGCGCTTCCAAGGCCTCGCGGAAAGCCGGATCGGCATGCAGGCGGGCCACCTCGTATTCGTCCTTGACCGCGAGCAGCCGGTAGAAGGTCGTCGCGACCGCTCGGGCGATGCCCGCTTGCCGCGTGCGGCCTTCGGCTTCTTTGGCCGCCGCGACGAGCGCGCGGTAGCGCTCCACGTATCGCGGGCCGCCGTAAGCGGCCAGACGCGCTTCGCGATCGGCGACGAGCGTATCGAGATCCATCGCTTCGAGCGCCGGCTCGCGCTGCGCGGCATGGCCGCTGCGCGCGGCGTGCCGCTCGGCCCATAACGCGTCGAGCCCCGACGGGTCGCCGGCCGCGAGACGGCCGACGGCGAACGCGAGCTTGTTCATCGGCACGGCTACGTTGTTCAATTCGATCGCGCGCATGAGCGCGGCGTGCGAGACGGGAACGAGGCCCAATTGCCAGGCGAAGCCGAGCATGAGAATGTTCGCGCCGATCGTATCGCCGAGGAACTTGGCGGCGAGCGCCTGCGCGTCGCACGTTGACATGAACTCGGGGCCCGCCGCGTGCCGCATTTTGTCGATGAGCGCATCGGCGTGCAGGCTCGCGTCGGGATTGCTGACGAACGACGCATTGGGGATTGCATGCGTGTTGACGACGATGCGCGTGCGGCCGTGACGCACGGTTTGCAACGCATCGGCGCTCGCGCCCACCACCATGTCGCACGCGAGCAGGACGTCGGCTTGCTGAGTATCGATGCGTACTTGATTCAGCCATTCGTCGCGCGCCGCGAAGCGCACGAACGACAGCACCGAGCCGCCCTTCTGCGCGAAGCCCATGAAGTCGAGCACCGACGCGCTCTTGCCTTCGAGGTGGGCAGCCATGCTGATGAGCGCGCCGACCGTCACGACGCCCGTGCCGCCCACCCCGGTGACCAAGATGTCGTAGGGCGCGGCGTCGAGCGTCGCGTGCGGCGGCGCCAGCGCATCGACGCGCCGCTGAAGCGCCGCTTCGTCGAACGCCGCGCCGGCCGCTTTCTTGAGCTTGCCGCCTTCGATCGTGACGAAGCTCGGGCAAAAGCCGTTCACGCAGGAAAAATCCTTGTTGCAAGACGATTGATCGATGCGGCGCTTGCGGCCGAGCGGCGTCTCGACCGGCTCGACCGACAGGCAGTTCGATTGCACGCCGCAGTCGCCGCAGCCTTCGCAGACTTCCTCGTTGATGAAGAGGCGCTTGTCCGGATCGGGGAATTCGCCTTTCTTGCGGCGGCGGCGTTTTTCCGCGGCGCAGGTCTGGTCGTAGATGAGCACGGTCACGCCCGGCGTCTCGCGCAGCTCGCGCTGCACGGCGTCGAGTTCGCGCCGATGGTGGAACGTCGTCCCCTTCGGGAACAGGCCATGATGGCCGTCGTATTTTTCCGGCTCGTCCGATACGACCACGAAGCGCGACACGCCTTCGGCCTCGACTTGCCGAGCGATCTGCGGCACCGAGATGCTGCCGTCCACGGGCTGGCCGCCCGTCATCGCGACGGCGTCGTTGTACAGAATCTTATAGGTGATGTTCGCCTTGGCCGCGACGGCCTGACGAATCGCGAGAATGCCCGAATGGAAGTAGGTGCCGTCGCCGAGATTTTGAAAGACGTGGCGCGTCTTCGTGAACATCGAATGAGCCGCCCAGTCGACGCCTTCGCCGCCCATTTGAATGAGACCGGTCGTGTCGCGCTCCATCCAAGACGCCATGAAGTGGCAGCCGATGCCGGCCTGAGCGATCGAACCTTCCGGCACCTTCGTCGATGTATTGTGCGGGCAGCCGGAGCAAAAATAGGGCGTGCGGCGCACGGCGTCGGCCGCGTTCGACAGGATGCTCGGCGCGACGAGGTCGACGACGCGCTCGCGCCGGTCGAGCGTGGGCTTATGCCGAGCGAGCCATTCGGCGAACACGGGAAGCACGCGCGAAGGACGCAATTCGCCGAGCGCGGACAGCAAAGGCGCCCCGCTCGCGTCGTGCTTGCCGATGACGGCGGGGCGCTCGCCGGCGGGTCGGTTGAAAAGGTGGTCCTTGATCTGCTGCTCGATGACGGGCCCTTTCTCTTCGATGACGAGCACTTCGGCGAGACCGTCGACGAACGTGTCGATGCGTGTCGTTTCGAGCGGGAAGGAAAGCCCGACTTTATAGATGCGCACGCCGGCGGCGTCCAGGTCGGCGACCGTCAGATCGAGGCGGCGCAGCGCTTCCATGAGATCGAGGTGCGCTTTGCCGCAGGTGACGATGCCGACGTTCGCTTTCGGGCTCGTCGCGATCCATTTGTCGATGCTGTTTACTCGGGCGAATGCGCGCACCGCGTCCAGTTTCGCTTCGAGCCGCGCCTCGATCGTCAAGCTCGGCAAGTCAGGCCAGCGGTTGTGCAGGCCCCCTGCCGGGGCGGCGAAGTCGTCCGGCGCGGGCCATTGCGTCGTCAGCGCATCGAGATCGACCGTCGAACCCGATTCGACCGTCTCCGAAATCGCCTTGAAGCCGACCCATGCGCCCGAGAAGCGCGACAGCGCAAAACCGTAGGTTCCGAACTCGAGCATGTCGGCGATGTGCGACGGGTTTACGATCGGCATGCGCCAGCCCATCATCGCGAAATCGCTTTGATGCGGCATCGACGACGATACGCAGCCGTGGTCGTCGCCCGCGACGACGAGCACCCCGCCGTGGGGCGATGAGCCGTACGCATTGCCGTGCTTGAGCGCGTCGCCGGCCCGATCGACGCCGGGGCCCTTGCCGTACCACATGGCGAACACGCCGTCGACGGTCCGCTCGGTGTCGGCCTCGACGCGCTGCGTGCCGAGCACGGCCGTGCCGCCTAGCTCCTCGTTGATGGCCGGCAAGAAGCGCACGTCGCTCGCATCGAGCAGCTTCTTGGCTTTCCACATCTGCTGATCGACCATGCCGAGCGGCGATCCACGATAGCCGCTGACGAAGCCGGCCGTGTTCCAGCCGAGCGCACGGTCGAGTTCGCGCTGCATCAGCATGATGCGCACGAGCGCTTGCGTGCCGGTGAGGAAGATGCGGCCGCGCGTGGCGGTCAAGTTGTCGGTGAGGCGGTACTCGGATAGAGCGGGCGTGCCGTCGGTCGGCAGGCGGGCGGTCATGTCGGTGTCTCCTTCGGTCCCTTCTGCCCGGTCGCGGCATCGCCCGGCCGATGGCGGGCGACGCGTATCGGACGCGGGGCTGTGAAGGCTCTATTCTTGAGCGGCGAAGGGGGTGGATTTTTGCTATATCACCCGCGACCGATTGCCTGTGCGGCGATTTGTCCGCCAATAGCGTTCAATACGAGCGAATTTTTTCGGGCTAGGCGGCAGGCCCTTCGTCCAACGGCTCGACGAGGTCGAACTTCTCGTAATCGATGTGCGTGACGCCTTCCTCGTCGTCGTGCAGCAAATCGACGAAGCGATGCTGCCAGCGGATGTCCTGATGGCCCCACGTGTAGCGGCCGTACATGGTCTGGGTCGTCGTTTCGTCGGCGCCTTCGATCGCCAGCATCAACGATGCCTCGCATGCCGCCAAGCTCTCGGCCGTCTCGCCGTAAAGCGGGCTCGTTTCGTCGATGACGTGCATGAGGTTCCAGCCGAGCAGGAAGATCGGATGTTGCTCGCGTACGAGCTTCAGATCATGAATGCGCCACAGCGAATAGCCCTCCGGCTTCGTCTCGTGCCGCATGAGCCGCAGCCGTGCCTTGGCCTCGACGATGAAGTTTTGGCGTGCGTTGGCGGCGCGCAGCATGAGCGTCGGATGGCCGTCGAGCGAACGCACGACGGCGTAGCGGGCAAAGATGATGCGAGCGCGCGGGCGGGAGAAGCGCACGAAGATGAGACCCGTCGCCAAAGCGATGCTCGACATGCCCGTGAAAATTTCGAGCGTGGCGACCGCGTGCGCGTAGACCGTTTGCGGATGCATGTCGCCGTAGCCGACCGTGGCCAGCGTTTCCACGCTGAAGAAAAATGCGCCGAGAAAGCCGTCGGGTGCTTGATTCGCAATGGGCGCGTGGCCGCAGGCATAGAGCGCCGCGAACGCGGCATTGAGCAGCACGAAAAAACCGGCCAGCGACGCGAAGAACATCGGCCACGTGGCCGTCAGCGCACGGTGATAGAGATCGAGGCCCAACCCTCTGCGATCCGGCATCCCGTGCGTGACGACGCTGCCCGAGCCCGTGCGCAGAATGCGGCCGCCTGCTGCCCGGCGTCTGGGCGAAATGCGCTCGTGCGGCGAGCGAGGCACGCGCGGCGACGCATCGCCGGCCGAGCCCTTGCGCGTCGTGGTGGAAGAGGGCGTTTCGTTTTGCGTGTCGGTTGCCATTGCGGCGGCCCGTCGTGATGAACGGGCGCAGCGTAGCACGCAGCGGCGGGGCGCGCGACTACGCGGGTACTACGAGCCTACGGACGTCCTACGGGAACGTGCGCGGCTTGGGCACGCCCGCGCCGTGCTCGATGTCGGCCTCGGCTTGCCGCCGCGCCGATTCGATCGCATCGGTGACCTCGGCGTAACCCGTATCGCCGCCGATCGTCGTCCACCGCTGCACGGGCTTGTCCTGCTGCCGGATCTCGTATTCGGCGTCCCAGCGCGAGCCTTCCAGCTCGATCGGGCGCACGTGAATCGAATAGACGCCGTATGGGTAGAGTTCTTCAGCCATCTTGGACCTCCATTCGCCGCGCGGGGCGAGTATGAGCAAGGTACGGCCGGGCGGCGCGCGCGGGCAGATTCGAGGCGGACGCGTAGCCGCTGCCTCGCTCGTCTACAGTTCGATTTCGCCTAGGATTTGATGGGCCAGCGCTTTCGCTTCCTCCAGCGCTTCGGAGACGGTGGCGCTCGTTCCCTTGACTTCGTAGACCGTGGTCTCCGGCTCTGTCGCGTCGTCGCGCGAGAGGTGGACGACGCCCTGGAACCGGCCGTCGTCGAGTTGCTGCACGCCGGGCGTGGCCGTGTAGATCCCTTTCGTGTAGGTGACGTCTTCCATGATGACGCTCCTGTCCGGACGCATGAATTCATCCTAGCACGTGCCGGACCGACACACCGGCCGCTTGCGGCAGCCGGTGCGGGAGAGCCCACGCAACCCGCTACGGCAGCAGCGCCACGACTTCGTCGAGCGTCGGCGAATGCGCGCCGGCGTGTCGGCAAGCCGCGGCGCCGGCAGCGAGAGCGAACGTCAAATGATCGCGCCAGCCGCGCTCGGGCCAGCGCATCTGGCTGAACAGAAAACCGCCGATCGACGCGTCGCCCGCGCCCACGGTATCGACGACTTCCACACGCGGCGGCATGGCCGCAATCGCTTCCCCGGGCGTGATCAGCGTAGCCGCGCCTGCGCCGCGCGTCACGAGGACGGTGGCCTTCGGGTTCATGGCCCGCAACGTTTCCAGCGCGGCGTCTTCGTCCGTATCGAACAGGCAGCGCAAGTCTTCGTCGGATACCTTGATGACGTCGGCGAGCGCAGCCATCGTCTCCAACATCGGCCGATAGCCGTGCGCCATCAAATTGCGGTAGTTCGGGTCGAAGCTGATGCGCACGCCGTGCGAGCGCAGGTCGGCCGCCAGCGTCGACAGGGTGGCCGACAGCGGCGCGCGGGCGAGGCTGATCCCGCCGAAGTGCGCCCAGCGCGCCTCGCCCATCCAGCCTTCGGGCAGCGACTCGGGATCGAACGCCAAGTCGGCGCTGCCTTCACCGATGAAAAAGTAGGCGGGCGGATGCGTTTCATGAACGATCGCGAGCAGGGGGGGGCGCTCGACGCGCTGCAAGAAGCGCACGTCGAGACCGGCCGCTTCGCTCGCGCGCCAAAGCTCGTCGGAGAAGCAATCGGTGCCGATAGCGCCGGCAAATGCGGTCGGCACGCCCAGGCGGGCCATCGCCCGCGCGACGTTCCAGCCCGCGCCGCCGGGATGCGAGGTCCAATGCGGGCCGTCGCCGCGCACGAGATCGGTGAGAATGTCGCCCGCGCTGATGAATTGCGGGAAGGCGGCCGCCGGCCTCGTTACAGTCGGGGAATCCATAGATTTGTCCGTTCAGTCGTGGCTCGGGGCGGCGCTGCCGTTGCCGCTGCCGTTTCCACGGGGGCTCGCTTTGCCATTGCCATTGCCGCGGCCCTTGCCATTGCCCTTGCCGTTGCCGGTGAAACTTTGCATCACGGAGGCCGCCGCATCGTCGGCGGCGCTCGCGTCGCCGTTGCGTTCGACGAGCGCGTTCAGCACTTCGTAGCAGGCGCCCATCGTGTGATAGTCGGTCTTGCCGGCCGGGCTCTTCTCATCGCTGTATTTGCGGTTGTCGCAGGTGAGGATGCGATACCAGGCGCCATGACGATGGTCGACGAAATGCGTCCAGCTGTAGCTCCAAATTTCGTCGTACCAGTCCCAAAACCGCTCGCTGCCCGTGCGGTGCGCGAGCAGCGCGGCGGCGGCGAGCGTCTCGGCCTGCACCCAGAAGTACTTGTCGTGGTCGCAAATCTTGCCGTCGGGACCGAAGCCGTAGCACAGGCCCCCGTGCTCGTCGTCCCACGCGTGCGTCATCGCCGCGTCGAACAGTTCGACGGCGCGCGGCACGAGCCAAGGCAGCGGCCGATGCCGTTCGAGGATCAAGAGCAGCTTCGCCCATTCCGTTTGGTGCCCCGGCTGGAAGCCCCAAGGACGGAAGATATTCGAGCTGTCTTCCTCGTTGTAATGCCAATCGACGGACCAGTCGGCGTGAAAGTGCTCCCAGACGAGCCCGTGCGACAGCTTCGCCTGGCGCTCGGTGATGTTCGTCGCGACGCGCTCGGCACGATCGAGGTAGACGAGATGCCCTGTCGCCTCGTAGGCCGCGAGCAACGCCTCGGTCGTATGCATGTTCGCGTTTTGGCCGCGGTAAGTCGAGACATGCCAGTCCGGCGTCGCATCGTCGGCGTAAAGGCCCGCCGCCGGGTCCCAAAACCGGCGCTCCATCAATTCGAACGTTTCGGCGATCTGCAGCCGCGCTTCTTCGATGCCGGCCATGGCGGCATGGGCCTGCGCGAGCAGCACGAACGCGAGGCCGTAGCAGTGCCGGGTGCCGTCGACGGTCCGTTTCTCCCGGTTGCGCCACTCGATTTCCCAGTCGTACCCGCGATGGACCGGATCCCAGTGCGCATCGCGCAGGAAAGCCAGCCCATGTCGCGCGTATTCGAGGTAGAGCGGATCGCGGAAATGCCGGTACGCCATCGCGTAGTTGAAGACGAAGCGGCAACTGCTGACAAGATGACGCGAACTGCGGTTGTAGACCGTGCCGTCGTCCTTGAAATAGTGAAAGAAGCCGCCGGACGGGTCGTGGACCGTCGGCGCATAGAACGCCAGCGTGTCGGCGACGTGCTCGAGCAGGAACGCGCGATCGCGGAAATCGTCGACGGGCGGCACCATCGCGTTCGTATGGACGGCGCCGGGCGGCGGTTTGATGCCTCGATTGGCGTTGGGGAGCTTCGTCATGATGTCGTTTCCGATTCAATGCCGGCAGCGCCGAGCGCGTGCTGCGCACTCGCGCCGCAGGCCGTACTGGCCCGTACGACGAGCCTCACGGGCAGGCGCACCGTGAGCTCGCCCGGAACGTCTTCGAGCAGCAATTGAACGCCGCGTGCGCCGAGCGCTTCCTTGTCGGTCGCGATCGTCGTCAGCGCGGGCGTGGCGTGAGAGGCCGCGGGGATGTCGTCGAACCCCACGAACGCAATGTCCTCGGGCACGCGCAAGCCCCGTGCGAGGGCCACGCGCATCGCGGCGAGCGCCGCTACGTCGTTATAGGCGAAGACCGCGTCGGGCATGCCCTGCGGGCCGTGCGTATCGAGCAGCCGGTGCATTGCGAGCGCGGCGCCCTCCTCGGGCGGCAAATGGGCGTCGATCGAGGTTTCGAGCGAGGGGTCGAACAGCAGGCCGGCCTCGAAGAACGCGCGCCGGTAGCCGAGCGCCCGCTGCGCGATGCTGTAGTGGGCCAGCGAGCCGCCGATGAACGCAACGCGCTTGCGCCCCACCGAAAAAAGATGCCGCATGGCCAGCGCGGCGCCCGCTGCGTTGTCGAGGTTGACCGAACGCATGTTCGGCGCAAAGAGGTCGATGAGGACGAGCGGGCGCTGCATCGCCGCGGCGGCGGCCAGCGTTTCCGGTTCCACGAAACCTGCAACGGCGATCGCATCGGGCGCATGCAGACGCAACTGCTCGGCGACATCCTCGGTGGGGCCGGCCGTCAGCAGCGAAGGCACGATGCCGTGCGCGCGGCACGCGTCTTCCACGCCGTGCAGCACGTGCGAGAAAAACGGGCTGGCGCCGAAGTTGTTGTGCTGACGATGCAGCAAGAAGGTCAGGCGACGGATGCGCGGGCGCAATTGCGCGGCATCGTAGCCGAGCCGTTGGGCCGTTTCGACCACGCGCAGCCTCGTGGCTTCGGACAGGCCGGGCTGGTTCTTGAGCGCGCGCGACACCGTGCCGATCGATACGTTCGCCGCTCGGGCGATGTCGCGAATCGTGGTGGCCATCGTCGCTCGTCTGAAGGGTCAGGATGCGGCCGATTGTATAGTAAAAACATGAAAACGAGCGCTAAACGGACTAGATGGTTGCCCTTATTCGCTTATCGATCAATGATTTCAGAACAAATTACTGTTTAGTAAAAATTACTAAACATGTTCCTGCGTGCGCATGAGCGCGGCGCCCTCGTCGATGTCGATGACGTACAGCCCGCGGGGGTTTTGCTTGGCGCGGTGCTTGGCGAGCGCTGCGACGGAGGCGATGTCTTCGCTGCCGTAGCGTGTGGCGCGGTGCGCGGCGCTTTGGACGCGCACGCTCCCGATCGCCATCGTCACGAAGCCGTAGAACGTGGGATTGCCGCGCCGGTCTTCGCCGTGAATGCCGCCGGCCGCGCGATCCTCGTCGGCATAGAAGTGCAGCGCCCCCGTGTTGAACGCCTCGATCGCCCGCACGACGCGCGCGTTCCAGTCTTCGCTTTGAAAAAGGATCAGGAAATCGTCGCCGCCGACATGGCCGAGAAAGTCGCGGGTGGGATCGCAGACGTCGGCGAGGACGGCCGCCGCGAATTTGAGGACTTCGTCGCCTTGCCAATAGCCGTACCGGTCGTTGAAGGGCTTGAAGTGATTCAGATCGACATAGCAGGCGTGGAATTCGGCGCGGTGCCCGATGAGCCGGGCGATGTGCGAGCTGATCGGGATGTTCCCGGGCAGGAACGTGAGCGGATTCGCGTAGCGCGCCGCCTCGATGCGCACCTCGGTGACGGCGCGAACCAGGCTTTCGCCGGTGCCGAGGCCCACGTAGCGCCCTTCGTCCGTAATGACGAAGCCGTCCGCCAGGTAGCGCTGATCGTCGCTTGCGAGCAGCTTGGCCATCTGCTCGACGGTCATCGATTTTTCGATGATGACGGGCGAGGCGTTCGCGAACAGCATGCATGGGCGTTTGCCGAAGAGCTCGCGATGATAGGGCAGCGCATACCGGTCCATGAAACTGCGCCGGTTGATGAGCGCGATCGGCATGTCGTCTTCGACCACGGCCACCGCGTGCAGCGTGGGCAAGCGGTTGAACAGGTCGAGCACGTCGTTGTTCGACGCGCTCTTGGGCAGCGCGGGCGCGGACACGATCATCTTCGAGGCGGCCATGCCGCCCGAAGGCGACGCGGCGACCGGCGTGCGCGTCGCGCCGGGAAATACGGCGATATGGCCCGCGCCCAGCGCCTCGTGGGCCGCTTGCTCGAGCTTGCGCGGGGCGCGCGCTTGGGGCCGCCCGAAGAAAAAGCCTTGGCCGAGCGCGATGCCCATATCGCGCACGACGATGAGATCGGCCTCGTTCTCGATGCCCTCGGCGACGAGCTTCGCTCCGCTCGCCCCCGCGAAATGCTGCATGGCGCGCACGGCTTCGAACTTCAGCGGGTCGTTGGCGATGTCGTCGATGAAGAAGCGGTCGATCTTGACGACGTCCGGCTGTAAGCGCACCCACAGGTTCATGCTGGCGTTGGCGGTGCCGTAATCGTCGAGGGCGAACTGAATGCCCGTTTCGCGCAGCGCGGCGACCGCGGGTGCGAAGCTGCGGACATCGGCAATTTCGCACTGTTCGGTCAGTTCGAGCACGATGCGCTCGGCGCTCAAGCCATGTTGCTCGAGCCAGGCGATCGTGTGCTCGCGCGTGTCGCCGAGCGCGACGAGCGCATCCGCGCTGAAATTGAGGAACAGCTTGCCTTCGCATTGCAGGCCGGCGAAGGCGGCCATGCACGCCTGTGCGGCGGCGTGTTCTAGCCGAACCGACAGCCCTTCGCGCGCCGCTTGCGCGAACAATGCCCCCGGCGATTCGAGCGGCGATCCGGCCGGACCTCGTATGAGCCCTTCGTATCCGAGAATGGATCCGCCGTCGAAGTCGACGATCGGTTGAAAGACGGCGGTCAGCGCGCGCCGGGCGATCAGCTCGGCGACATGGGACTCGCGAAGCGGCGAAGACAGGCTCAATGACATGAGGGGACAACAAGCCGAAATGGTTGGATAGTCGGCTTATCGACCGCGGTCATTGAGAATTGAATGAATTTTTCGTGATGCTTTGCACCAAAATGGGGCGGTGCGGCCGTCGGGTTAGTCTCTGCTTGGTCTCTTAGTCTTAGTCGGCCAACGGTTCGCGTCCCGGCTGTGCCAGCGCGTCGTTCGCCGCGTCCACCGCGATATGGCCGCGCACGAGATCGGCCATGCCCATCGGGCCCGATTCCCGGAGCGGAGCCGAGTCGTGCAAGGACTGAGCGATCACGACGCGATTGCGTCCGCTGTCCTTGGCATCGAGCAGCGCCGTATCGGCTCGCCGGATCACGCGCTCGATCGGCTCGCCGCGCACGTGCTGGGCGACGCCGACGCTGATCGTCAGCCTGACCTCCAACTGGCGGCTGTCCTCGATACGCCGGCGCAAGCGCTCGCCCACGCGGGCGGCGTCGTGCCGATCGGTGCCCGGCAGCAGCACGACGAATTCCTCGCCCCCGAAGCGGCCTGCGACGTCGGTCGGACGCATGCAGTCCTGGATTTGCTGTGCGATCAGCTGCAGGGCGCGGTCGCCGGCGTCGTGCCCGAAGCGGTCATTGACGGCCTTGAAGTGGTCCGCGTCGATGTAGAGGATGGAAAACGGCTGCCCCACGCGTTCGGCGCGCAGCAGAATGCGGCGGCCGAGCTCGAATACGCGGCGGCGGCGCGGCAGTTGGGTGAGCTCGTCGATGTCGGCGAACGCACGGAGTTGCCGCTCGAGCCGGAAGCTCTTTTTCTGCGAGCGTAGTGCGAACAAGTTGGTGACGAGGCTCGTCGAAATCGCGATGAACATCGACAGCACGACGCCGAACTGTTCGACGGCCGGCGGCTTGCTGATCGCGACGAGCGCGAGCGGCCCGGCGATCGCGAGCGCCGCCGCCGCCGGAAAATCCCAGCCGCGCAGCAGCACCGGGCTGAACGTGAGCGGAATGAGGACGAACGCGGGCAAGACGATCAGCATGCCGTCGCCCCACTGCAGCGCATGGAGCACCACGCCGGCTTCGAGCGCCGCGATGAAGGCGAGGGCGGCCAGGCTCGCGCGCAACCCGCTGCCCTTGATCCATGCGACGACGACGGCCGCCGACATCGGTATCGCGGGCAGCGCGCTCATGAGGGCAGCCGGCGCAAGGTGCTGCTTGACGAGCCACGTGTCGCCCGTGACGAGCACGAGGTAGCCGACGAGCGCCGTCGCGAGTTGCGCGCAGAGGAACGACGACAAACGGTGCGCCGCGTAATCTTCGAACGATTGATTGTCTTCAGGCGCCTCGATCGTCTTGGCGCGCCGCCCCCGAATGCGCCGCACGCGGCGCGACGCCGCCCCGTCGCGGCCGTCGTCGTTTCGATCCTCGCTGGTCATTTATTTTCTCGCTTGGACGTGCAATGTCGGCATTTACGGAAGAAGCGTATCGGCCTCTTCGTTTCGTGCGCCATTCTAATAGCGCTGAAAGTCGAAAGCGACGATTTTAAGAAGATTTATGAGATGGAGCGAGAGGTTGCCGATGCTGAAGCACCTGGCTCAAGTCGGGCGGCCTCCGCAAGGATATTTGCGAATCAGCGGCGTTCCGCGCCGGTGCAATTGCGCGAGACGCCGATTCCGGCGGCTTCGCGGGCTCGAGACTCTGAACAACTGCAAACGTTTGCCGCCTGCTTTCGATTTTTCGCGCCGCAAAATGCTCGACGGGTATTCGGCCCTTTCTATTTGTCTGATTTAGGTTGCGACGCAATATGCGGTGCCCAGCGTAGGCCCGCTGTCGTGTTTAGGGGAGGTGTGCGCCGGTTGCCTGCGACGATTTGCGGCGCGAGTCGCGCGCGGCCCAGCGTTGGGCGAGCGCGGCGCAGACCATCAGCTGGATTTGATGAAACAGCATGAGCGGCAGGACGACTGCGCCGACCGCTTGCGAGGCGAAGATCACCTTGGCCATCGGAATGCCCGATGCCAGGCTTTTCTTCGATCCGCAGAAGATGATCGTGATGCGATCCTGGCGGTCGAAGCCGAGCCGCTTGCTGACCACGGACGTAATCGTCAGTGCGGCGGCCAGTAGCAGGGCGTTGACGAAGAACAGCCCGGCGAGCGAGGAGAGCGAGAGGTGATGCCAAAGCCCCTCGTTGACGGCTTCGCTGAACGCCGTATAGACGACGAGCAGAATCGAGCCTTGATCGACGAAGCGCAGCACGGGGCGATGGCGGTCGAGCCACGGGCCGATCAGGGGCCGCGCGAGTTGTCCGGCGACGAACGGCACGAGCAGTTGCATGACGATGGCGCCGACGGTATGCCAGCCCGAGTTCGACGCGCCCGCGTGATTCGTGACGATGAGGCTGACGAGCGCAGGCGTGACGAAAATACCGATGAGGCTCGACGCCGACGCGCTGCAGACGGCGGCCGGTACATTGCCGCGCGCGATCGACGTGAAAGCGATCGAAGACTGGACTGTCGAGGGTAGCGTGCAGAGAAACAGCACGCCCATGTACAGCGCCGGCGTGACGAGCGGGCCGACGAGCGGCTTGAACGCCAGCCCGAGCAGCGGAAACATGACGAACGTGCATAGGAGGACGAGCACGTGCAGGCGCCAGTGGGTGGCCCCCGCGATTACCGCTTCGCGAGAAAGCTTTGCGCCATGCAGAAAGAACAGCAGGCCGACGGCGATGTTCGTGAGCCAATTGACGGCCACGGCCGTTTCGCCCCTGCAGGGCAAAAGGCTCGCGAGAACGACGGTGCCGACTAATGCGAGCGTGAAATTGTCGGGAACCAGATAGGAGAGGCGACGCATAAGCAGCTTTCAGTATGACGATCTAAAACGGACGCGCAAAAAACGCGCAAAGCAAAGTGGGAATAAGGAGAGGCGGGTGCGGGCGGGCGAAATGGTCGCATGAATGCCGCTACTTGGGCAAAACCGCTACGGTAACACCAGGTTACATCGGCGTCGCTCGCCTAACACTTTTTGCCTCGACACCTTGACGGGCGGCCCATAAATTACCCTTCGATATCCCTTGGAGCACCGTTTTATCTGACGACCGCTCGGTAAAGAAGGCGCCTCTCGCGCCGGCGTGCGACGGCTCCTCCGAGTGGACTGCAGGCAAGTGCATCGATCATGGCGGATTCGGCTATTCATACCTTCGGACGTTGGGCGGCGGCGGCGCTTTGCGCGGTCGCCGTTTCGGCCGTCTATGCGCAGCCGCCGCATGGGGGGCGTGCCGGGTTTGCGGCGGCCGGGGGGCGGCCGGCTGTGCACAGTGGTCAGCGCACGTTCATGATGTCGAACGATCCTTATGGGCACGGTGGGGCGCGTGTGGCGCCTGCGCCTTCCGTTGCGCGGCCGGCCACGCCGTTTCGGCCTGTTAGCGAGGAAGCGCGAGCGCTGGCTCGGGAGGGCGGTGCGGCGTATCTGCGTGCCGGGTCGATTCGGGCGGATATTGCGCGGTACAACGAAGAGCGTGGCGTGAATCGGCCACCGCACCAGCCTGGGCCGGGGGGGCGTGCTGCGGAGGCGGCGCATCTTTATCGTAATTAGTGGGCTGGCAGTGATATCGTGCCCCCGCCGCGCCTAGAGCCAGACTTGGTCCGGATGGCCTCGAGTGTGGAACGCTTCCAGATAGTCCAGATACGGGCTAATCAGCCACGCGTCGTAGCCGGCTGATTGCACAAGTCGCTGCATGTCTCCTGGAAAGGGCCGGTGGATTTTTTTGATTTTCCGCATGGCCCGGACATTGATGCCGTTCCGGTTGTTTGGACCGTCGTAGTATTCATATAGTGTTTCCTGGTCCACGGAAAAATTGCGCTTCGCGAGTATCCAGTCCACCTGTTGCTCGGCATAGTCTGGGCGCATCCGGAACCATTCCGAGTCGCGCGCCGAATCGAGATGTTTGAGCGGATCACCAAAAGCGGACCTGCCGTGGATGTAGGCCTCAATATCGCTCAATTCCCGCTGCGAAATCCCGAATGTGCATCGCGCCAGCTCATAGGTCGTGAACAGGGTAAGAAACGGGTTGTATGTCCGACCCTCGGCAATTCGGCGGCTGGGGACTTCTTTCGTAGTAAGCCCTATCTTGCTGAAGCGCAGGTCTCGCATGTCGATCGCGATATAGATCCACCCATGTTCCACAGTGGGGCAGGCCTTGTAAGCTGGATTAACCTCCAGCAATTCGTTGTCATCGTTCATCGAAGATCCAAGCGACAGGCGCCCAGTTGCCGCCCCGGACAATAGGCGCAAGCCGGTCCGCTTCACGCATTCCTGGTGGCTGGTCTGCGGGCCCCGGCTTGGCTGCCGGCGGTGTTATCAAAGAGTGTATCAAGGAAAGGTGCGGGGGCGCGTAGTCTGGGCTTATTGTCCAAGACCGGGCCGGGCTCGTGAAAACATCGCGACGGGGGTTCTTCCACGCGGCTGCTTCCGCCATGGCTATGACGTGCCCGCGCATGATGCAAATACGCCACACTTTTGCACCTCGAAGGCCGCTTCGGCGGCTCGAGAAAGCACTCCTCGGACGAAATCATTTTGTCGTCTCGCGCGCCTGCGTCACTATTGCTTCGTATGTCGCAGCGCAGGGCTGAAAGCCAATGCCGGCGCGGGTTTACGGCGAATCGGCATGCACGCCGACAGTGCGTTGCCTAGCCATTTCGCACCGCCTACGCGCCATCACGCCCCAGCATGCAGCGCGCTTAAGCGAACCGCTATACCGGCAATAAGGGAACGTATTTTTGTCCGGAAAAATGGTCCGTAACGATGGGTCACCCCGGAACGAATCAAGCGATCCACGGCCCCGAGAACGGTTCGCGCGCCTCAATTTTTTGGACACACGACAGGAGATCCTATGAAAGTCACCGTCAGCCGCGCGCTGAAAACCACCCTCAAGGCCGCGGCCGTTGCCGCCCTCGCCACCGCGGGCGCATGCGCCTACGCACAATCGACCGTACAACTCTACGGCCAAGTCGATGCCTGGGCAGGCATGCAGCAGTTCCCGGGCGGCAAGCGTGCATGGGTGGAGGGCGGCGGCGGCATGTCCACGTCGTATTGGGGATTGAAAGGCGCCGAGGACCTTGGCAACGGCTATAAGGCCGTCTTCACGTTGGAGGACTTCTTCCTCCCGCAAAACGGCAACTACGGCCGCTTCACGGGCGACACGTTCTTTGCCCGCAACGCCTACGTCGGCATCGAATCCCCGTATGGAACAGTCACCGCCGGCCGCCTGACGACTCACTTGTTCGTGTCGACGATCCTGTTCAACCCGTTCATCGATTCGTACACGTTCTCGCCGATGGTCTACCACGTGTTCCTCGGCAACACGGCCGTGCCGACGGGGGCGACGTATGCGACCGATACCGGCGTAGTCGGCGATTCCGGCTGGAACAACGCGGTTCAGTATTCGACGCCGAACTACGCGGGCTTGTCGGGCAGCGTGATGTACGCCCTCGGCAATCAGGCAGGGAACAACCGGTCGAAGAAGTGGAGCGCGCAGTTCCTCTACTTCCACGGGCCGTTCGCCGCGACGGGCGTCTATCAATACGTCAACTTCAACAACGCACCGAGCGACCTCGGGCAAGTCACGCCGTTCGGCACCATCGTGCCGTTCAAGAGCCAAAGCGTTGCGCAGTTCGGCACCAGCTACGACCTGAAGCTCGTCAAGTTCTACGGCCAGTACATGTACACGAAGAACGACGGCTTGACGGGCGGCGGGTGGCACGTCAACACGGAGCAGGGCGGCGTGACCGTTCCGGCTGGCCCAGGCACCGTCATGGCGTCCTACGCCTTCTCGCGCGACAGCGGCGGCTTGAACCAAACGCGCCGCACGTGGGCGCTCGGCTACGACTACCCGTTGTCCAAACGCACCGATGTGTACGCGGCTTACCTGAACGATCAGATCAGCGGCTTGTCGACGGGCCAGACGCTGGGCGCCGGCATTCGCGCGAAGTTCTGACCCGATAGCCCCCGCTTGCGTTGCCTATACTGCGAGGATCAGATGCGCGGCCGGCAACCGCAAGCGAGGGGCAGCCATGACCGATCTTTCGACGCCGCAACGCCTTGGCCCGGGCCGGCCGGAGTCGGCTTCGCGTTTGCGTTTCGTGACGGCCGCCGCGCTGTTCGACGGCCACGACGCGGCGATCAACATCGTCAGGCGCATCCTGCAGGCTAGCGGCGTCGAGGTCGTGCACCTCGGCCATAACCGGTCCGTCGCCGAAGTCGCACGCGCGGCGCTCGACGAAGACGCCGACGGCGTAGCCATTTCGAGCTACCAAGGCGGACACGTCGAATATTTCAAGTACCTCGTCGACGCGCTGCGCGAAGGCGGCGGCGAACGCATCCTCGTATTCGGTGGCGGAGGCGGCGTGATCGTCGTCGACGAGATCGACGAACTGCAGCGTTACGGCGTCGAGCGGATCTATTCCCCGCATGAAGGGCAGCGCCTCGGGCTGCAAGGCATGATCGACGACATGATCGCGCGCTGTGCGAAAGCCGCGGCGCGCGAGACTTCGTCGTTGCGCCGCAACGCCGAAGAACTACTGGCGGCGCTGCCGGGCAGTGGTGCGCAGACATGGCGGCCGCTCGCAGCATTGATCAGCGCGCTCGAAAATGGGCATGCCGATGCGGCTGCGCGTGCGATGCTCGCCGAGCGCGCCCGTGCCGCGGGCGTCGTGCCGGTGCTGGGCGTGACGGGGACCGGCGGAGCGGGTAAGTCGTCGCTGACCGACGAACTCGTGCGCCGCTTTCGGCTCGACTACGACGATGCGCTGTCGATCGCCATCCTGGCGGTCGATCCCTCGCGGCGCAAGTCGGGCGGCGCGTTGCTCGGCGATCGCATCCGCATGAACGCGATCGGCGATTGGGGCCGCGGCCCGCGCGTGTTCATGCGTTCACTGGCGACGCGCGCCGCGGCCACCGAGCTGCCCGACGCGATCCCCGATGCCATCGCGGCCTGCAAAGCGGCCGGCTTCGACTTGGTCATCGTGGAGACGTCGGGCATCGGTCAGGGCGATGCCGCTGTCGCGCAAGTGGCCGACCGCTCGCTCTACGTCATGACACCGGAATTCGGTGCGGCGAGCCAGCTCGAGAAGATCGACATGCTCGACTTCGCCGATTTCGTCGCGATCAACAAGTTCGACCGCAGCGGTGCGCTTGACGCATTGCGCGATGTCGCCAAGCAGATGCAGCGCAATCGCGGTGCGTTCGACGCGGCGCCGGAGGCGATGCCCGTCGTGGGCACGATCGCGTCGCGCTTCAACGACGAAGGGGTCACGGCGCTATATCAGCGGATCGTCGAAGCACTGCAAGCCGTTGGGCTGCGTGCGCCCGGAGGCGGGCCGCGCTTGCCGCGCGTCGATGCGCGCCATTCCCGCGAGGGCAGTGCGATCGTGCCCGCGGCGCGTGTTCGCTATCTTTCCGAAATCGCTGAAACGGTTCGCGGCTATCGCGAGCGTGCAATCGAACAGGCGCAATACGCGCGCGAGCGGTGGCAGCTCGCCGAAGCGAAACGAATGACGCTGGAGGCGGGCGCGACCGGCGCCGATGCGGCGCAAGCCGTGCAAGGCGCGTCGCCGACGCAGTCATCCGCACCGGGCACACCGGGCACACCGGGCACAGCGGGTACAGCGGGTACAGCGGGTACAGCGGGTACAGCGGGTACAGCGGGCACAGCGGGCACAGCGGGCACAGCGGGTACGACCACCGATCCGCTTACAGCCCGTCTCGACGCCCTCATCGCCGAGCGCGACGCTCGCCTTGGCGCTCGCGAAGGGGCCTTGCTCGACGCGTGGCCGCGCACGGTGGCCCAGTATTCCGGCGACGAACGCGTCGTAACGATCCGCGACCGTGAAATTCGCACACCGCTCATCGTCACGACGCTGTCGGGCACGTCGATGCGCAAAGTATCGCTGCCGAAATTCGCGGACCCGGGCGAGACGCTGCGCTGGCTCATGCTAGAAAACCTTCCCGGCTACTTCCCATTCACTGCCGGCGTGTTTCCGTTCAAGCGCGAGAACGAGGACCCCACGCGCATGTTCGCGGGCGAAGGCGATCCGCCGCGCACGAACCGGCGTTTCAAGCTGCTGTCGGGAGGCATGCCGGCGCGCCGCCTGTCGACCGCTTTCGATTCGGTCACGCTCTACGGCGAGGACCCCGACGAACGCCCCGATATCTACGGCAAGATCGGCAACTCGGGCGTATCGGTCGCAACGCTCGACGACATGAAAGCGCTGTACGACGGCTTCGACTTGTGCGATCCGGCGACGTCGGTATCGATGACGATCAACGGCCCGGCGCCGACGATTCTGGCGATGTTCTTCAATACCGCGATCGACCGGCAACTAGAACGGCTGGCCGAGCAGTGCGCCTCGCAGGGGCGCGAGCCGAGCGCGCAAGAGATCGAGCAAACGCGCGCACAGGCATTGCGCGAAGTGCGCGGCACGGTGCAAGCCGACATTCTCAAGGAGGACCAAGGCCAGAACACCTGTATTTTCTCGACGGATTTCAGCTTGAAGATGATGGGCGACGTGCAGGCTTATTTCATCGAGCACGGCGTGCGTAACTTCTATTCGGTGTCGATCTCGGGCTATCACATCGCGGAAGCCGGTGCGAATCCGATCACGCAACTGGCCTATACGCTCGCGAACGGCTTCACCTACGTGGAGGCTTATCTCGCACGCGGGTTGGACATCGACGACTTTGCGCCAAACCTCTCATTCTTCTTTTCGAACGGCATGGAGCCCGAATACACGGTGCTCGGACGCGTGGCACGCCGCATCTGGGCCGTGGCGTTACGCGAGAAATACGGCGCGAACGAACGGAGTCAGAAGCTCAAGTACCACATTCAGACGTCAGGACGGAGCCTGCATGCGCAGGAGATCGAATTCAACGATATCCGCACGACGCTGCAGGCCCTGATCGCGCTTTACGACAACTGCAACTCGCTGCACACGAATGCATTCGACGAGGCGATCACGACGCCGACGGAAGCCTCCGTGCGGCGCGCGATCGCGATCCAACTGATCATCAACCGCGAATGGGGCCTCGCGAAGAATCAAAACCCGAATCAAGGCAGCTTCGTCATCGAGGAATTGACCGATCTCGTCGAAGCGGCCGTGCTGGACGAATTCGATCGGCTGACTGCTCGCGGCGGCGTGCTCGGTGCGATGGAAACGGGCTATCAGCGCGGACGCATTCAAGACGAATCGATGCGCTACGAGCACCGCAAGCACGACGGCTCGTACCCGATCGTCGGCGTCAATACGTTCGTCGCCGAACAAGGCGGCGAGCCGGCGGGCTCGCTTGCATTGGCCCGCTCGACGCGCGAGGAAAAAGCGAGCCAACGCGAACGGCTGGCGGCGTTTCATGCGCGTCACCGCGACGACGCCGCGCCGATGCTCGCGCGGCTGCGGCGTGCCGTGATGGAGGGAGAGAATGTGTTTGCGGTGCTGATGGACGCGGTGCGCGTCTGTTCGCTCGGGCAGATCACGCACGCGTTGTTCGAAGTGGGTGGGCAGTACCGGCGCAACATGTGAACGTTGTTCGAAGTGGGTCGGCAGCCGCGCTCAACGCGTCCCCAACAACCGTTCGCGCGTCTCGTCGTATTCGCGTTTCAGCCGCTCGACGAGCGCCGCGACGGTCGGTACGTCATCCATCAGGCCGACGCCTTGTCCCGCACCCCAGATGTCCTTCCATGCCTTCGCCTTGTCGCCGCCGAAGTTCATCTTCGTCTTGTCGGATTCGGGCAGCGCGTCGGGATCGAGCCCCGCGTTGACGATGCTCTCGCGGATGTAGTTGCCGTGCACGCCCGTGAACAGGTTCGTATAGACGATGTCCGAGGCGCTCGCATTGACGATCGCTCGCTTATAGTCGTCGACGGCATGCGCTTCCTGCGTCGCGATGAAGCGCGTGCCCATGTAAGCAAGGTCGGCGCCCATCGCCTGCGCGGCAAGAATCGAACCACCGTTGGCAATGGCGCCGGACAGCACGATCGGGCCGTCGAACATGCGCCGTACTTCGCCGACGAGCGCGAAGGGCGACGTGGTGCCGGCATGTCCGCCCGCACCGGCCGCAACCAGGATCAAACCGTCCACGCCCGCTTCGAGCGCCTTTTGCGCATGGCGCAGATTGATGACGTCATGCAGGACGATGCCGCCGTAACTATGGACCGCATCGATGATTTCCCGGGCGGGCGCACGCAAGCTCGTAATGAAAATCGGTACCTTGTGCTCGACGCAGACGCGCACATCCTGCTCGAGCCGGACATTCGACTGATGAACGATTTGATTGACGGCAATCGGCCCGATCCGTGCGCCGGGGTTCGCGGCCCGGTGCGCGTCGAGCGCTTCGTTCATCTGGGTCAACCACTCGTCGAGCAACTCGGCAGGCCGTGCGTTCAGCGCCGGGAACGAGCCGACGATGCCGGCCTTGCATTGCGCAAGCACGAGTTCGGGATAGCTCACGATGAACATCGGCGACGCGACGACAGGCAACGTCAGATTCTGTAGGACGGCAGGCAGGGCCATGACGCGAGTCTCCTTGGTTTTGAGAACGATCGTTCGATTATAGGGGCGCACGGGGTCGGGCTGCAGGGCTCGGCGTTGGAGGGAGTGCTCTGGTTCTACGTTTCGTGGCATTGCGAACGAGCGCACGCCGCCGACGCACCTAGAATACGGGGTATTCGAACAACGACGAGCAGCAGGAGCACACGCTATGAGTTTCGCCGACTTTACTCCGTTCCGCGTCGACGCCGACGGCGTCGAAATCTTCGGGTTGACGGGCGGCGATGGACCCCCTTTGCTGTTGATGCACGGGCATCCTCAAACGCATCGGATCTGGGAGCGGTGCGCGCCGCACCTGGCCAAGCACTTCACGGTGTATGCGACGGATCTGCGCGGCTACGGGCAATCGGCCAAGCCTGCAAGCGACGAGACGCATGCAGCGTATTCGAAACGGGCGATGGCAGCCGATCAGGTCGCCGTAATGCGCCATTTCGGGCACGAACGTTTTCTCGTCTGTGCACACGATCGTGGCGCGCGCGTGGCGCACCGCATGGCGCTGGACCACCCGGACGCCGTCGAGCGCATGATGCTGCTCGACATCGCCCCGACGCTCGCCATGTACGAGGCCACCGATCGGGCATTCGCCACCGCTTACTTTCACTGGTTCTTTTTGATCCAGCCGCAGCCGTTGCCGGAAACGCTGATCGGGGCCGATCCCGCGGCGTACGTCAAAGCGGTGATGGGCGGCCGTCATGCCGGGCTTGCGCCGTTCGATCCCGATGCTTTGCGCGCCTACTGCGAGGCGCTTGCCGCGCCCGGCGCCGTCCATGCAATGTGTGAGGACTACCGCGCGTCCTCGACGATCGACCTCGAACACGACCGCGCCGATTTGGAACGAGGCCGCAAGATCGGCTGCCCCTTGCGCGTGTTGTGGGGCGCGCACGGTGTCGTCGCGCGGTGCTTCGCGCCGCTCGAGCTGTGGCGGCACGTCGCACGAGACGTGAGCGGCCGCGCGCTCGAATGCGGTCATTACATTCCCGAAGAGGCACCCGAAGCGCTGATGGCCGAGATTCACGACTTCTTCGAGACCGACGAATCGGGCGACGGCGCTGCCGGCGCGCTCGGCGCCGCCGACGCAGTCAACGGGCCGCGCGCTTGACCGAACGCCGCTTGGCTTCGGTTTCTTTGTTCGCCGCCGGCGCCGCACGCGCGGCGCGTTCGGGCGGCCCGAGCGGCGGCAGACGCCGCGCAACGGGCGTCGCCTTCACGATCGCCGTACTGGTTTCGGCGCGCTCCCCCACCTTCAGCAGGATCTCGTCGAGCTCCTCGATGTTGCGCAGAAAAAGCCGGCAGACGAAGCAATCGTCGCCGGTGACTTTGTCGCATTCGACGAACTCGGGGATGCGGCGGATCTCGTCCTCGACCAGATGCAATTGCCCGGGCAGCGGCTTGACGCGCACGATCGCCTGCAACGTATAGCCGAGCGCGCGCGGGTCGATCTGCACCGTGAAGCGCTCGATGACGCCTTGCGCCTCGAGCCGCCGCAGCCGCTCGGCCGTGCTCGGCGCCGAGAGCCCGACTTCACGCGCGAGATCGGCGACTGCCGTGCGCGCATCCTCGGCCAGCAAGCGCAGCAGTGCGCGATCGGTATCGTCGAGGCCGGGGGCGGCCGCCCCATTCAATAGGCGTTTCGCCATGTTCACCTTCGTTTCGTAGAGAAAATGACACTATGGCCTTAGTTTATCCATGTCATCGCTCAATGCAAATCGCTAGACTGATTTACATCGGTCTTCGGCTTCGCCCCGCCTTCTTCGGCGCCGAAGCGAGGACCGGAAACGGCAAGAACCCAGAGACAGGTGAATCCATGGCTATTCAAACGTCTACACAAGAAACCGGAAAGGAAATTCGGCGCGGCGCCATCGAGATGATCGTCGCGATGTTGATCTCGGGCACGATCGGTTGGCTCGTCGTCGCGTCGGGTCAGTCGCCGCAAAACGTCGTCTTCGTACGCTGTCTGCTCGGGGCGCCTACGCTTGCGATCGTCTGCTTCGCGCTCGGGCTCGTTCGCCGGGACATGTTGTCGTGGCGCGTAATCGGCCTGGCGGCGGCAGGCGGCGCCGCAATCGTTGCGAATTGGGTGCTGCTGTTCGCTGCGTATTCGCGCGCCTCCATTTCGATGGCGACGGTCGCCTACAACACGCAACCGTTCATGCTGGTCGTGCTCGGGGTGATCATCTTTCGCGAGCGCATCACGGCGTCGACGGCTGCATGGCTCGGCGTTGCGTTCGTCGGGCTCGTGCTCGTCGTCAAAGTCGAGCCGGCCGTGCTGGCCGTGCCAGGGCAATACTTGCAAGGGATCGGCTACGCGCTTGCGGCAGCGTTCCTCTATGCCGTGTCTTCCATCATCACGAAGCGGCTCAAGGGTACGCCCCCGCAATTGATCGCGCTGATTCAAGTCACGCTCGGCATCGTCTTGCTCGCCCCGTTCCTCGATGTCCATGCGCTGCCGCGCACCTTCATGCCGTGGGCGGACCTGGGCGCGATCGGCGTCATCCATACCGGGCTCGTGTACATCCTGCTGTACGGCGCGATTCAAAAGCTGCCGACGGCGATGACGGCCGCGCTGTCGTTCATCTACCCGATCGTTGCGATCGTCTGCGACCGGTTTGCTTTTGGACAGACGCTCGCATGGGCTCAGCTGGCCGGTGCGGCGTTGATTCTGCTCGCGGCGGCAGGCGTGAACTTCGGATGGCGAATCGTACCGACGCGGCGGCCGCGGGCGGCGGCTGCCGTGGCGGTGCGCGCGGGAGAAAGCGACTGAACGCCGCTGCCGCCGGCCTGCAGGGAAATCACCGATGCGTGGCGCCGCCGCGCATCGGTATCATGACAACTGACGCTGATCACGTCGGAAATTGCGCCGTTCGTCCTCGATGATGAACGGCTTTCTTTTTATGTGCGCCGATATGCGCCGATCGCACTCACGCGCGCAGCGCGACGTCCACGACAGGCGCGCCCGTCAGCGTAATCAATTCCTGCGGCGACAAATTGAACACCGCATGGGGGTGGCCGGCCGCGGCCCACAGGCTGTCGAGCTGCAGCAGATCGGCGTCGATCAATGTGACGGGTTCGGTCAAGTGACCGATCGGGCATACGCCTCCGATCGCATAGCCCGTCTTATCTCTGACGAATTTCGCGTCGGCGCGCGCGATGTCGCCGACGTGCCTTGCCACCTTGTTTTCGTCCACACGGTTCGCGCCGCTCGCCACGACGAGCACCGGCGTGTCGTCGTCACAGCGGCGGAACAGAATCGACTTCGCGATTTGCGCGACGGAGCAGCCGAGCCCCGCGGCTGCCTCGGCCGACGTTTTGCCCGTTTGCGGCAGCATCACGACAGGCTTCTCGTGCCCGCGTTCGCGCAGCAACAGCGCCACACGCCGTGCGGTGTCGGGCAACGCGGCCAGCGGCTCGGCGGCGTCCGGCGTGTCGGGCATGTTCGTTTGAGTCAGATGCGCTGGCTCCATTTCGTCTCTTCCTGCGTGCTCGCTCATGGGTCGAAGCAAATAGTGTAGTGGGGACTCGTTGCCTATCGCCGATCGGATTACGACGTGCATGCGGCGTTCGCCGCCTTTGCGAGCAACGCGCGGCCCGCGCGCGAAGCGTTTTGCCGCCCGATCGCGGACGAGATGAAATCGCCGATCGCCACGACGGCGTCGAGGTCGACGCCCGTATCGATGCCGAGCCCGTTCATCAGATAAAGCACGTCCTCCGTCGCGACGTTGCCCGTCGCGCCCTTGGCATAGGGGCAACCGCCGAGCCCCGCCACCGATGCGTGAAAAATCTCGATGCCTTCGAGCAGCGACGCATAGATATTGGCGAGCGCCTGCCCGTACGTGTCGTGAAAATGCCCCGACAACCGTTCGCGCGGAAACACCTTCGTCACGGCGGCGAACACTTCGCGCGTACGGCCCGGCGTGCCGACGCCGATCGTGTCGGCAATATCGATCTCGTCGCAGCCGAGCGCAGCCATGCGCTGGACGACGTCGACGACCGAGGGCACCGGCACGTCGCCCTGATACGGACAACCGAGTGCGCACGAGATGCTGCCGCGCACGCGCAGGCCGCTTTCCTTGGCCGCGCGCGCGACGGGCTCGAAGCGCGCGATGCTCTCCGCGATGCTGCAATTGATGTTCTTCTGGGAAAACGCTTCGCTCGCGGCGCCGAAGATCACGATTTCGTCGGCTTTTGCGGCCAGCGCGCCGTCGAAGCCCTTCATGTTCGGCGTGAGCACCGAATAGACCGTGCCGTCCCGACGCGCGATCCCTTCCATCACTTGCGCGCCGTCGGCCATCTGCGGCACCCACTTCGGCGAAACGAACGATGCAGATTCGATATTGCGAAAGCCTGCCGCCGAGAGGCGATCGACGAGATCGATCTTGACCTCGGTCGGTACGAACTCTTTTTCGTTCTGTAGCCCGTCGCGCGGGCCGACTTCGACGATCTTGACTGCGCTCGGCAAAGACATGGAGTGTCTCCTCGGGATATTCGTTCGGGATACTAAGCAAATTGGCTGATTCGGCCATGTGCCGCGCGCAGCGGGCCGGCCGTCAGCTGGAGTCAGTAGCCGCGGCGGCGGTCGACGATGCCGCCGATCGGCTCGCCGCGCGAAAGTGATTCAATCTTACGCGCAATTTGCTCGATCGCCGGCTCGCGCAGCGTCAGCGCCGAGATGTGCGGCGTGATGGTGACGCGCGGCATGCGCCAAAACGCATGATCGGCCGGCAGCGGCTCTTGCGCGAAGACGTCGAGCGTCGCCGCGGCGAGGCGGCCCGTGCTCAATGCGTCGATCAAATCCTGTTCGACGAGGTGTGCGCCGCGCGCGAGATTGACGACATAGGCCCCCGATGCCAACTGCGAAAAGGTGCGGCTGCAGAGGATGCCGTCGGTTTCCGGCGTGCTCGGCAGCAGGTTCACGAGTAGCTTCAGGCCGGCGAGAAAGGCGGGGAGCTCGCCTTCGCCCGCATAGGTTGCGACGTTGTCGAGCGTTTTGCGCGTGCGGCTGTAGCCGCGTACGGGAAAACCTAGCGCGGCAAGCGCCTTGGCGACGTGAGCGCCGAGCGCGCCGAGTCCGAGGACGCCGACGTGAAACGTTTCGCGCGCGTGAGGTTCGAGCGCGATCCAAGGCGCGTCGTTGCCGATTCGGCGTTGCGCGAGCTCGTACTCGTCGAAGCGCCGCAGATAACGCAGGGCGGCATAGGCGGCATATTCCGCCATTTGATCGGCCATACCCGTATCTTCCAGGCGTACGAGCGGAACGTCCGCCGGCAGCGTGCCCGGTACGCGGCGTTCGTGTGCGAGCAGCGCGTCGACGCCTGCGCCCAGCACGAAGATCGCCCGCAAGCCGCGCGGCGGCGCGAGCAGTTCGGCCGGCGGGCGCCAGAGCACGGCGTAGTCGGCGGGGGCGCTGTCGCCCGGCGTCCAGACACGGATGTCGGCGGCGGGCAGAGCGCGTGTCAGCGACGCGACCCAGGCGGGCGCATCGCCGGGGTTGGGCGAATAAAAAAGGATCTTCATGCAAAGGCGGGCGTGCCGATGATCGGCGCCACGAGTCGACGAACGATGGCCGCTATTTTACGGCCTCGCCCGCTTTTACGATTGTTGCCGCCTCACCCGCCTCACCCGCCTCACCCGGCTCACCCGCCTCACCCGGCTCACCCGCCTCACCCGGC
>CBIHRA010000049.1:0-37264 GCA_966212325.1 uncultured Burkholderiaceae bacterium
GCGGCGACACGAACGTGTCGGTCGGCTTCGGTTGCAATACGGTCGCGTCGGCCATGGCGATGGTTTTTGCTTATTCTTAATCCGCGCGATTCTAAACAACGTCGTCGAACAAATCCACCACAGCCCAATCAGTAAGAATTGTCTTATACCGAATCAGCAGGAATTACATCGAACACCATCAAAACGCAAGCCTGCGCCGGCAACAAATTCCGACGTTATGCGCGCCATGCAGCCCGTGAGCACGGCATAGGCCGTTAAGGCACATAGGCACCCTTGGCGTGGAGCGATTGCTCCGCCCTCTCCAATTGCTCGACGGCCTCGGCCCCTTCTAGCGAAAGCAGATGCGCCACCAGCGATTCGGCGATAGCCGTTGCGGCCACCAGCGACGGAAAGAACGACGGGCTTTCGTGAGAAAAGATCAATGCGCTGTCGGCATTCAAGGCGATCGGTGAAACAGCGCTATCGGTAATCGCCACGAGCCGGCTGCCTTTTTCAAGTGCGACTTCCGCTACGCGCGCCGCTTCCACCGAATACGGCGCAAAACTAATGACGACCGTGGCGCTGTCGCGGGAAATGCTGCGCAATTGCATTTCGAGCGTTCCCGCCTCGCCGGTCAGCAAAGAAACCGACGGCCGAAACAATCCGTAGCCGTACACGAAGCCGAAGGCCACCGCATAACACGACCGGAAACCGGCCACGTAAACATGCCGAGCCTTGCGTAGCACACGCGCCGCTTGCATGACGCCGCGCTCGTTGCCCGCAGCCGTCGTCTCGAGATTGTGCTGCTGCGCCGCAAGCAGGTCGTGCGCGAACGTGTCCTTTTTCGTTCCGGCCACGAGGGACCGCGCACGCGTCGTCAGCGGCTCGGGGCGCGTGCGAACGCGCGCGACGAACAGATCGCGCAACTCGTTCCACCCCGGAAAACCCAATTGTTGCGACAATCGAACCAGCGAAGCCGGTTGAACCTGGGCGCGCTCGGCCACCTTGCGCATCGACAACACGGCCACCTCGTCGGGATGATCGAGCAGGAACGCCGCCCCCGCTTGAAATTGCGGGCTCAATTCCGCAAAGCGCGCGCGGATCAGGGCAGCCAATTGGTCGAACGTCTCAGGCATCGTGTGTACCGGGGGGTTGCAGATTGCAGCGACAACAAATGTTATCACCGCGGCAACACGGCTTCGCGCCGCCCCGATTTACCCGAATCGCGGAGCACCGCGCTTTTCGCTAAACTGCGCGCTTCCGGCAGTCGCCCGTCTTGCGTTGCTTCTTCTGATGACTCCCGTTCGGCAGCCCGCGTCAGCGTCGCGGCCGCTGCGCCTTTCCGCGCGCGTTGCTGCGCGCCTTCCCAGCGCCTCGCAAATGGCGAAGACGCTCGCATTCGCCGCGCTCGTGGCAGCGGGGGCGTGGACCGCCTATCGCTACGTGGAACGCGCCGAGACGAGCGCGATGATCGAGAGAGCCACGCACCGCCTCGATATCGACGAAAGCACGCTCAAGGGCGAACTGACGCGCTACGACTACCTGCCGGCGCTGTTGAGCCTGAATCCCGACATCGCGGATTTGCTGCGCCACCCGCGAAACGCCGCGCTCATTTCGCGGGTAAACCGCTACCTGGCCGACGTCACGGCCGACTCGCAGGCCGCGGCGATCTACGTGCTCGATTTGAGCGGCACGACGCTCGCCGCCAGCAACTGGGATCAACCGGTCAGCTTCGTCGGGCAGAACTTCTCGTATCGGCCGTACTTCATCAACGCATTGAACAACGGCACCGGGCACTTCTATGGGCTCGGGTCGACGAGCGGCTTGCCGGGCTACTTCTACGCCGCGCGCATCGGGGCGGATGGCCGGCAACTCGGCGTCGTCGCCACGAAGATCAGTCTCGATCCGATCGAAGGCCTTTGGAAACGGAGCGACGAAACGGTTTTCGTGGCCGATGCGAACGGCGTCGTCTTTCTCACCTCGTTCCCCGGCTGGAAGTACCGCACGCTGCATCCGCTATCCGCCGCGGCTCGCGCGCGTATCGACGCCAAACGCCAGTACGGCGGCCCAGGCGCGCTCGAAGCCATCGGGCTGGTCCGGCGCCGGCAGCTTGCGCCGAACGCCGAGATCGACGCCGTATCGCCCGCCAACTCGGTCGCCGCGAGCCCCACAGGAAAGCGCGGCACTGAATTCGTCGTCGTGAGCCGTACGGTGTCCGGCACCGAATGGCGCATCATGTCGCTGACCGACGTCGCGCCTGCGCGCAAGAGCGCGCGCTACGCCGCGCTCGTCACGGCATTGGGACTGGCGCTAGCTATGATCGGCACGCTCTACGTGCTTCAACGCAGAAAGGTGATCGCGCAACGCCTCGCCATGCGCGAAACGCTCGAGCGCATGAACGACGAACTCGAACGCAAGGTCGCGAGGCGCACCGGGGCATTGGCACGGGCCAATAAGAGCCTGCGCAACGAGATTGCCGAACATAAGCGCACCGAGGCCACGCTCAAATCCACCCTCGAAGAACTCGTGCAAGCGGGCAAGATGGCGTTGATCGGCCAGATGTCGGCGGGTATCACGCATGAACTGAATCAACCGCTTGCGGCGCTGCGCACGCTTTCCGACAACGCACTGCTGTTTTTGCAGCGCGGACGGCGCGACGACGCCGAGAACAACTTGCGCGTGATCGCCGGGTTGATCGAGCGAATGGGCGCCATCACCGCGCAATTGCGCCGCTTTTCACGCAAGGCGCCTGCCGAGCTCGCGCCCGTGCCCATCGAGCGCGCGCTGGCCAATGCCCTCTTTCTCGTGGAATTGCGCTTGCGCAAGGAAGACGTCGAGGTGATTCGGCTTGCGCCCGATGCTCAGGACGCGCCCGGTGCCCCCGGTGCACCGGATCCGGGATTGCAGGGCGAACTCATCGTACTGGCCGACGCAAATAGGCTCGAACAAGTGCTCGTCAATCTTTTCGCCAATGCGCTCGATGCGATGCAGGGCTGCGACGTGCGACGGCTTTCTATTACGGTGCGCACCGACGCCACGGACGATGCTTTCGCCGAAATCATCGTCTCCGATACGGGCCCCGGCATTGCCGAATCCGCGCGCGCCCGGCTATTCGAACCGTTTTTCACGACGAAAGCGCCCGGGGCCGGGCTCGGGCTCGGGCTCGCGATTTCAGAGGGGATCGTGCGCGAACTCGGCGGCACGTTGAAAGCCGGCGATTCCGCGGAAGGAGGCGGCGCGTCGTTCATACTGCGGCTGCGCCGGGCGCACGCGCAAGACGAGATCGACGAACTCAAAGCAAAAGCGCATGCCGATGCCGATGCATCGCAGGGGAACGCATCATGACGCAAGACCGAATGGAGCATGAACCAAGCAGCGCCCACAACGGGCTGAAAGTGCTGCTCGTCGAGGACGAGCCGGCCGTGCGGCTGGGCGGCGTGCAAGCGCTGCAACTACGCGGCATCGAAGTGCAAGCCTTCGAACGCGCCGAGCCCGCGCTGCGGCAAATTCGGCTCGGCTTTCCTGGGATCGTCATCACCGATGTGAGGCTGTCCGGCGTCGATGGATTCGCGCTGCTCGAGCAAGTCCGCGCGATCGATGCCGACTTGCCTGTCATCTTGGTGACGGGTCACGGCGACATTGCCATGGCCGTCGAAGCCATGAAGTGCGGCGCATACGACTTCATCGAGAAGCCGTTCTCGTCTGAACATCTCGCCGACGTCGCGCAGCGCGCACTCGATAAGCGGCATTTGACGCTCGAGCTCGATACGCTGCGGCGTCAGGTATCCGGGCGCGATCGCATCGAAGCGAAGATACTCGGCCAATCGCCCGCGATCGAACGGCTGCGCCGTGTCATCGTCGATCTGGCCGATACCGACACCAACGTGCTCGTGCTCGGTGAAACGGGTGCCGGCAAGGAAGTGGTCGCGCGGTGCTTGCATGATGCGGGGCGCCGCCGAAATGCGAATTTTGCCGCCATCAATTGCGCGGGCATCCCCGAGATGCTTTTCGAAAGCGAGGTGTTCGGGCACGAGGCCGGATCCTTCACCGGGGCACTGAAACGCCGCGTGGGCAAGCTCGAATTCGCCGACGGGGGCACGCTCTTTCTGGACGAGATCGAGACGATGCAGATGTCGCTGCAAGCGAAATTTCTGCGCGTGCTTCAAGAGCGTGCGTTCGAGCGCGTCGGGTCGAACGAGCTGTTGCCGATGAATTGCCGCATCGTTGCAGGCACGAAGGCCGATTTGCTCGCGCTCGCCAGAGAACAGCGTTTCCGCGACGATCTCTACTACCGGCTCGGCGTCGTCGTGCTCGAAGTGCCGCCGCTGCGCGAGCGGCGCGAGGACATACCGCTGCTGTTCGAGCATTTCGTGCTGCAAGCCTCTGCGCGTTATGGCCGCCCCGTGCCCGATGCGCTGACCCCGCAGCAGATGCAAGCGCTGATGTCGCGCAGTTGGCCGGGTAATGTCCGCGAGCTCAGGAACGTCGCCGAACGGTTCACGTTGGGGTTGCTGGCCGATGTCGGCGATGCGGACGATTCGATCGGCACCGCTCCGCGCACGCTGGAAGAGCAAGTCAATCGCTTCGAACGGCACTTGATCGAAGAGGCGCTGCGAGCATGCCAAGGACGCGCGTCGCTAGCGTGCGAACGCCTCGGGCTGCCGAAGAAAACGCTGTACGACAAGATGCGCCGGCTCGGGATCACGTCAGAAGACTTCCGTGCAGCGTAGGCGTTGAGCGGACCGGCAAGCTCAGCGGCACGCTTTCGATTCGACCCGCCCCCGCCCGCTAGGGCTAACGCGCAGCACACGGCAGCTCACTTCCCCGCCGCTCGTCACGATTTCCGCACAGCCCTTGGCCCCGGTTGGGCGGATTCTCGCGCGGCACGGCCTCATGCCTTCACCCTTAGCTCCATGAATTCAATGCGTTAGCGGCGATCGCCGCTTGGCATACCTCCTGCGTTATTACGCGCCACGGTCACGGCCATGCGATGGCGCAATGCCTTCGTCGAACGCGAAAGCATGACAGCGTGACCATGCGGCCATCACGAGCCATTCGCACTTACAGGAGACAGATTCATGACATGGACCAAGCAGCAGCGTAGCGTCGCCCTCGCCAGCTACCTAGGATGGACGCTCGACGCGTTCGACTTCTTTCTGATGGTGTTCGTCCTCAAAGACATCGCCAAAGCCTTCGGCGCGGAAATCACGAGCGTGACCGTGGCGATTACGCTGACGCTCGCACTGCGTCCCGTGGGCGCGCTGATCTTCGGCCGCCTGGCCGACCGTTTCGGCCGCCGTCCCGTGCTGATGGCGAACATCGTGTTGTTCTCGCTGCTCGATCTCGCTTCGGGCTTCGCGACTAGCCTCACGATGCTGCTCGTCATGCGCAGCCTCTTCGGCGTCGCAATGGGCGGCGAATGGGGCGTGGGCTCCGCGCTGACGATGGAGTCGATTCCGCCGAAGTCGCGCGGCATCATGCCGGGCATTCTGCAAGCAGGTTATCCGTCAGGCTATCTGCTCGCCTCGATCGTGTTCGGCCTCTTGCACGATTCGATCGGCTGGCGCGGCATGTTCATGATCGGCGTGCTGCCGGCGCTGCTCGTGCTGTTCATTCGCCGCAACGTGCCTGAATCGCCCGCGTGGGAGCGGGGCCGCAGCGCGGGTGCTCGGCCGAGCATCTTCTCCGTGCTGGCGCGCGAATGGAAGCTGGCCGTCTACATGATCGTGCTGATGACGGCGTTCAACTTCTTCAGCCACGGCACGCAGGATATGTATCCGACGTTCCTGCTCGTGCAGCACAAGTTCTCGACGCATACGGTCAGCGCGATCGCGATCACGTACAACATCGGCGCGATCATCGGCGGTATCGTGTTCGGCTCGTTGTCGGAGAAGATCGGGCGCCGCAAGGCCATCGCCATCGCCGCGCTGATCGCCCTGCCGGTGCTGCCGTTGTGGGCATTCGCAAGCGGCAGCATTGCGCTGGCGATCGGTGCGTTCCTGATGCAGATTTCGGTGCAAGGCGCTTGGGGCGTGATTCCGGCGCACCTGAACGAAATGTCGCCGCCTGAAGTGCGCGCGACGTTCCCTGGGCTCGTGTATCAGCTCGGCAATTTGCTGGCTTCCGCCAATGCGACGATTCAAGCAGGCATCGCGCATCGGAACGGGGATAACTATGGCATGGCGATGGCGCTGGTGGCCGGTTCCGTTGCCGTGGTGATCGCCATTCTGATCAACTTCGGCAAGGAGCATCGCGGGGTGAGAATGGATGCAGGCGACGGTGCGGCGGCGGAGCCGGGGTTGGGGGATGTGAAGGTCATGGGGGCGGCGCGGTAGCAACTGCCATGGCGACGGCGATGACGGTGAACGTGACGGCGCCGATGACGGCGACGGTCATGACGCCTCGAATCGCCGGTCCGAGTCGATATCCATATCGATAGCACCGTAAGCAATAGCGCAGGCGACGGCTGTTCCGACCGATGTCGGGAAAGCGGTCGCCTGTTTTTGTATGAGACCCGTGCTGCGCCCGTTCGTTGTGCGCGTGCTCGCGGATGAGACGGGTTCGGGATTTTCGATTCGGGCGAAATGTAGGCTACGCGTTCTTTGTTGAGGATCGGGTTGAACCGAGTGCCTCAAGGACGACGGACGTCCTGCCGTTAGGTATCGTGTTTCTCCTACATCGACTCATTCGATCGAAACGCGAGCGCGACAATGACTGACTCAAATAACGACTTACCGCAGGAGTGGCCCGAACATCTCGTGGGTGATGCGCCGATCTCAGCCGTGAACACCGCCGCGCCTGTCGGCGAACCGCTGCTGGACTTCTCTTCTATGCATCCAGCGACGTTCGAACAATTCTGCTGGTGGTTGCTCAAGAAAGACCACACGGTATCCGGCTGCAAACGGCTAGGGGGTAACGGAACCGCCCAAGAAGGCATCGATCTATTCGCGTTCGATGAACAGCAGCCCGACAGGTTGAACGTATTCGAATGCAAAGCGTGGAAGAATTTCGGCGCGACGAACTTGACCGACGCCGTCGACGCGTTCCTCGACGGCGATTGGGCAAGTTCGACCACCAAGTACACCATCGTGCTGGCCCAGCGAGATATCGGCGGCATACCGCTGGCGCGTCGCTGGGCGACGGAAAGAAAACGGCTCAAGGCGGCGGGAATCGATGGATATATTTGGACCGCCCACAACCTGACGTTGAGAGTACAAGCCTACCCCGACGTCTTGTCGAAGTTTTTTGGACGGGCCGCCGTTGAGACCTACGCAAATCAATGGATGCAGCGGGTCGCGTTTCACGAGCTGGTCAGCAAGGCATTCTTCGATCCTCGCGAGCGGGTCGCGCGGTGGGCGCGCGAATTGGTCGCCCAATCGAGCCCGCGCAAAGATCTCGGGCTCTTCGCAGCCGCATCAACCGGCGATACCCAGCAGCGTATGGTCGATCAGCCGCCGACCACCGCAGTAGACGACTCGCTCGGCCCGCCTCTGATCCTCGACGGAACGTTCAGGCGCGTAGACGAGTACGGAAGCAGTTGGCATTTCAAAGGTCCATGGTTTTCTTTGAGCGCGATCCTTCCCGATCAACGGTTCACGCATGGTTCGGCCGCGTTCAACTTCAGCCGGCCCGATGTGGAGGGCATGACCGTCACCGCCGATCATCAATGGCTCCTTAAACGGCTCCTGTTTGCCAAAGGCGCGCCTTTGAGCAGCGAGCATCGCGGCTTCGTTGTTGGCCCTATGCCACATAGACCCGATCATCTCGCGATCGATTTGCCGAATTGTCGGCTTTCTCTTCAGGAGGAAGGGGCCAGAGAAATCGCTCGGGCCGCCGATTTGCTGTCTGACGCCATGCGTCGCGCACTCCACGAGCTGGAAGCCGCGTGGTCGGCTACCGATTTCCCTTTCGTCATGCGGGGAGGCAAAAAGGTCGCTCTGGCGGCGATCGATGCCGCCGTCTGGCAGGAAATCGGGCTATTTGCGGAAGCACATGACGTGTCGAACGGCGGTACTCAGTGGCACATGTTCGATGGCAATCGCAACATCCTCAAGCCGTATCATGAATCCGCCAATGAACAGTTCGACGCAGGTCATCACGGCATTTTTTATCCCGCTCGCGGACTAGAAGGCCTTTCCTACGGGCGTGAAGTCGTGGTGCTGTGGCAACCGAATACGCTGCAACCGGAACAAGCGTTCTCTTCACGCCGCTGGTGGTCATGTGAATTCGCACTCCAGTGGTTAAAGGACGCCCTGCTTCCCGAGGTGAAGCGACGCGTGTTCGAGCGCGGATTCGGAAGCCGCTGGAAGCGCGCGCTGCATTCGAAGCGCGCTGAGGAATTTGCCTCGCGTCTCGACGAATTGTTCGTAGTGCGCGATCTGCGCAGGCCATCGCTGATTCGCGATGGCAGTTGGACCACCGGCATCGTAGAGGGCGTGCAAGCGCTGCAGACGTTTTTTCATGGTACCGGCACGCCGGGACCCTACTTGCAGCAACGCGACGTTGAAAGACTCTATGAGACAGTAGCGCTCATTGCGCGCGGTAAGCGCGGATACGTCGGCTACGCGGCTTCAAAGCTTGGCCTGCGCAGTAGCCCCGTCGATCACGACGGCCTCATCGACGCCATTCAGGAACATGTCCGGCAGCGCCGCGTGGTCGCCAATTGCTCGGTCGCGGACAACGTGTTTCGCGCGATGCTCGAAATGCTCGACGACTCCGAGGCGTGGCTCTCCGAGTCGGATCGCGCCGCGATTAGAAACAACGTCACACCATTCGCATTGCTGCGCGACGACGCAACGCTCGTCGACCGGCACACCAACTGGATGTAGGCGGACGTGACACCGTCGTAGCGATCATTGTCGCGACGCGTAGGGCCTCAAGCGAAGCTCACATGATAAATCGGGGGAAGATGCGAAGAGACCTCTTTCCATTTCACCCCCGCATCGGAAGAAGCCCACAACCCGCCCGTCGTCGACCCCATTGCCAGCCGCGTCCCCGTCGAATCGATAGCCAGGCCATGTCGGTACACCAAATCATAAGCGGGCGTCTGCGGTAAGCCTTCGGAGAAACTCTCGAACGTCTCGCCTCCGTCGCGCGTACGCGTCACCACGAAGTGGCCATCGACGGGAATACGGCAAGCATCTTTGACCGCCGGCACGAACCAGGCCGTATTCGGATCGGCGGGATGCACGGCCACTGCGAATCCGAAGCTCGACGGCTGCGCATGAATGCGGTGCCAATGCTCGCCGCCATCCGTCGAGCGAAAGATCCCACAGTGATGTTGTGTCCACAGGACCATCGGGTCGCCCTTGCATTGGACGACTCGATGCGGATCCTGCACGTTCGGTTCGCCGCGCCGTTCCGGCGGCATGTAGTCGGCCTCCATGCCTTCGGCTGTCTGACGCCACGTCGCGCCACCGTCGGCCGTCTGCCATACGCCGCCGGAGGAAACAGCGATCGTCACATGACGGCTGTCGCGAGGATCGACCAGGACGGAATGGATGCCCGCGTGGTCATATCCCCCGCCGAACCATTCGCGACGTTCCGGCCGGTCCCACAGCGCGCTGTTCAACGCCCAGCTTTCGCCGTGGTCGTCGGAGCGAAATAGACCGCCCGGGATCGTGCCGGCCCACAGCGTGCCGGGCTCGTCCGCGCCACCGGGTACCAGGGTCCAGATTTGCTCGAGCGACCACAACGGCTCGCTTGGCGATGAGCCGTTGCCGGGCGGAGCGGATGGCGTTGATTCGGAAGATTCGTCGGCGTGCTCCGATGCATTCCAAGCGGCTGTCGAGGCCGCGCTGCTCGTCGCCGAAACCTCCTCCTGCTGCGGCGGATAAACCGGCGTTGCGCAGGGCTGCCATTCACTCGCGCCCGCGGGCAGCCGGTGCAGCTTCACCCCGAAGTGACCGAGATTCAGCGCGGCGTAAAGCGTGCCGTCACGCCGGTCGGCAAGCGCGGCGCTCACCGGTTCGCCGATGAAGTGCAGGGCGACCTGCTTCCATCGGGCGGGCTCGGCAGCATCGGCTTCGAACACGAACAACCCTTTGCGGGTGCCCACGAGCAAGCGATCGTCATTCATGGGTGTCTCCGGTTTTGTTTTTTCTCGGCGGGTCAGCCGCCGGATAGCGCTTGGACTACGTAAATGCGACTGTCCGCGTGGACTGCGTCGGTCAAGTGCCGCCGGTCACGCACGGGGTTGCCGTCGACGAATATCGCCAGGTGTTTGCGCAAGCCGCCTTGGTCGTCGAGGATGTAGCCGCGCAAGCGCGGCTCCTCGGCGAATGCGGCGGACAAGGCCTCCGCGACGGAATGCACCGCTACCTCGCGTTCCGGCATCGGGATGTGACGTTGGATCGAAGCAGCGAAAAATAGGTGCGCCATGAGGAGCGGTGTCTGGGGAGGCTATTTAGTGTAGACCACGGCGGGCGTGAGAATCTGGCTCGTCTTCGCACTAGCGCGGAAGATATACGCCGTCGTCGGCCGACCAGTAGAATGTTTGCCGCCACGATGTACCGCGCTGACGCAACTGCCAGTCGCGAAATCCGTCCGTCGACGTGCCGAGGACCGACAACGTGACGCTTCCGTCCGTCATTTCGTGGTCCCGCGTTCCGTCGCGATGCCAGTCACCGGCTATATCGCGGAAGAACATCATCGGGCGAGCGAACACCGGCTTCAGCTTCGCGCCATCGATCCGAAACAGATAGAGCGCCTCGAAGTCGGCGCCGCCGCCGGAATACCCAATGGACCAGCCTGCGCGGACACCTATCGCGTAATCGTTGGCGCGCAAAAGATAGGGGGCTAGGTCGAAACGGCGCCAATCTTCCGGAAGGAGGTCGCTCGTGTCGGCAGGCATTTCGTCGGGCCGATCGAGTGGTGTATCGCTCCAATCGGTTGCCTGATCAAGCGGATGCTCGATGCGGGCAACAAGTCGAACGACACCATCTACCCCTCGCTGAAACACGCCGAGCCAAACCTCGTCGGGACTGCCATCGGCGTCACCTCGCGAGTCGTTGCCGACGCATCTGTCATTGTCATGAAAGCGCACCCTGCGCTGAGCCGCTTCCGCCGACGGAGCCAAGCAAACGATCGCCACGTAAGCGCCGGCACGCTGCGGCCAGGGTTTCGCGCCGACAAGCACGGCTCGCGCAGGATCTTGTCCCGGCGCTAGTTGGTCGATGAGGAATCGCTTGTCGATGCCTGCCGGCAAGTGCGTGCCGAAGCCGTCTGGCTCCGGCGTGTTGCCCATTGATCTGTCGTATGCGGTGCGCGCCTCTTTTGTGTCCAGCGCGGCGCGAGCGTGGGCGAGGGAATGAGCGACGCCGTCGGCGTGTGCGGGTGAGATTGTGAGGAGTAGTGACGCGGTGGCAAGGATGGGGTTGATTCGGATTTTCATTTGCTTGTGAGCTTGGGATTGGCTGATGTCGCTGCAGGGGGCTCGGTGATGCAAGTGTCTGCATGTCGGATATTCGCTTGGGGGTTCCATTTTGCAATACGGCGTCGTATATCGATCGCTTTTTCCGACAGCGCGCGCGTGGGAGGAGTTCTCTGCCCCTTATCTCAAAAAAGCCAACTACGCTTCTACCGGCATTCATTCGATGGCGCAATACTGCCCGGATAGGCAGCAAGCGATGCGTCGCACGGCTCCACCTGCCGCATCCACGCGCGTTTGGCGAAATGCCATAGCGAGATTTCATCGCTTGTTATAATCGCCGACCAAAAAACGGCACACCGCTGCCATACGAGAGTATTCCGAGAATTCAAGCCGACTCTTAAAAGGAGCAAGCGTTTATGCAAAACGCGAAGAAGGAGCAACAAGAAGATACCGAAGGCGCGACCAAAAAGTTTCATCCCTTTGCAACCGTGGGGTCGATCACCGAGCGCGGTGGACGAGTTGCCCAGGCCAGTAGCGGCATGAAGGTCGTCGAGCTTGCCATCGCCCGCGTGGGCGACCGAGTTGTCTACGAGGACGGGAGCGAGGCTCATATCATCGACGGAGCTGGCTTTGCGGCCATCCACGAGAATATACCCCTTGCACTCGTTGGCAGCCGGCTGAGCAATGGCGATCGGATCGCCCAATCACTGCAAACCGGCGCAGGCATCAACGAACGCGCCGGACACCACATCGAGGGGCTGTTCGACCCCGACTACGTACCCACGCAGACGAATACCCAATCGCATCACTGAGGACGCGGGATGCGACGATATTTTCTAGCGAAGGGCGACCGTGCCGGCGCGGCGGTAATCGCCGAGGGCTTGCCTACTAGCACGTACCAAGGCGCGGATGGTGTACGCGTTGAGCTTTCAACGGTCTACATGAAAACGTGGTGCGAAGCCTGCAAGAAGGATGGCTATATTTCCCCGCGCGGTCCCCGCCACGCGGGCACCGCTGAGAACGGCCGGCAGCACGCGCTTTCTGGCGACGTCAACGCTTGCGACTGCTATCCTCCTCCGGTTTTCCAGGTCGTTCGCACAATGTCCGAGACCATCGGGGATGGCGACCTTGCTCGTATGAGCCCGGCCGTCGCTCGGTTCGCCGCCGGCGACTCGCCGGACGACGCTTGGCATTGGATTGGCTTCTCTCTGCGCGACGAGGGCAGTTGCGAAGGGATGCGCTGCGCTGCCCACTTCGCGGACGGATCGATCGAGACGGGGGTTTTCGACGCGCACAACACAGTAAGTCTTGCTCGGCCCAATGGCAGCCCGTGCACGAAGGTCGAGATCCTCTTCGATCGGCTGGATTCGGTAACCGAGTCAGCGACCGAGTCGCTATTAGCGGCAATGGTGGCCCGCTCACCGGGAGACCTTTAATGGCGGAACAGAAGACGGCAACAGCCCAGCGACTCACAAACTCCCCGGGGGCTTTCAACGGTCCCTATCAAACAAAGGAGGAGCATGCGCTTAGGGGCACGATCCTGCAGGCGGCAATCGACTCGTACGAGGAGGCGGCCAATCGCATTGCTTACGACATGATTCACGATGAAGCGATTCGACGGAAGTACCAGGCGCACATCAAGAGGGTCTCGGCAGAGGTCAAGGCGCAAGTCGGCAACGGAGCGCTTTCGGTAAAGGAGGGTGCGGCGTATTGCAATCAGTTGCGGGACAAGCTCTTCGTGGAATATCGCAAATTCACTTCGGCGCAGGGAGTCGCGAGAGCTCAGGAAATTAAGCTCAACGCGAAGGGCTTCGACTTCTACTTGAACAAGTACGCACAGCAACAGTTTGGCCGTCCTTTCCTGCAACTCTCAGAGACGGAGCGCGGCTCGGTGTACTACGCCGTTATCGAGTCGGCGGGACGTGACAACGCGCGAGTCACGATCGCCGCCGCAAAAATGCAGGCGTTAGGCAAATCGCTGATCTTGTTCACGGCGGTTCTCGCCGTCGGCCAAATCGTCCGCGCCAAGGATAAAGTCAGAGAGGCCGCGCGACAGGGAAGCATCATCGCTGCCGGCATGATCGGCGGCGCCGCGGCCGGTGCAGCTGTTTCATTCATCTGCGGCCCAGCGGAGCCGATTTGCGCCGTCGCGACGGTGGCGATTGGCAGCAACCTCGGCGGCATGGCAGGACAAGCCTTGTTCGACTTCTATCAGGACGAACTCGACGCGTTCAACCACTTGATGTGGCATTGAGGCGCTGAAACGATGCGAGACCTTCTGCTAGATACGCTGCTGGGGATTTGCTTGATTGCGTTGGTTTGCGTGTTTGTTGCCATCTTCAACGCAAGGGTCGGGCAGCTCGAATGGTGGCTTGGCGACGGAGAGGCGGAAGATCGGCCGCGCGGGCGGTTCGCCTTCATTCACTCCAGTTGGTTCTTTTACGCCGCTGGCGGGACGTTCGTGACGACTGCGCTGGCGTTGATTTTTATGATGGACTAGGGCGACGGGGACTGATGCGATCCTCTCGCACGAATGGCAAGATAGGCGGGGGTTAGTCCGCCCCCCCCCCCGGCGAGTCCGTATTCATCCGACAGTGGCAATGAAGCGCGGGGCCTTGCAGCGTGCAGAGATGAGGAAGCTACTGCTTGAGCAGGCGTCTGCAGCGCAGTGCGGCGTGCTTCCCCGGACACGCCGGCGGAGAGGGCCGATGCGCGGCAGGAAGCGATTATTCTCTCCTGTTTGATCTCCGAGTTCTTAAATGGTTTACAAGAGCCAGTAGTTGGGGACATGCACGCGCAATTCCCAATACCTCGATATTCTCGATTTCGCACTCCCACACAGTTACGACTTCAAAGCCGAGTCGCCGAAGTGCAATAATCTTCGCCTCATCTCTTTGTCGGTTCGCCGCGATCTTTTCCTCCCAAAACGTCGCGTTCCTCTTGGGAGTCGTCGATCTCTTGCAGCCCTGGTGCCCGTGCCAGAAGCAGCCGTTCACGAAGATCGCCCAACTCTGACGCTGATTTGCGACGTCCGGACTGCCAGGCAATCCAGCAACATTGCAGCGATACCGTAGCCCCCGGGACCAAAGCACCTTGCGGAGGTCGATTTCCGGCTTTGTGTGACGACGGCGTACCCTTTTCATTCGCTCCGATGTGTCCGGATCCGTCGATACCTGCATCCGCCTCATAGGGTATCCATTGATCAAGCCATTTCTACACTTTCCACCGACAGTTTCTTGGGCGCGTTCGGGGCAGCGCTTATCGCAACAGCCTCCATCTTCTTGAGGTGGGCGGCGATCGCCTCCTTGAATCCTGGCTTGAAGCGAAGGGTGCTCTCGCATATGCGCTTGTAAAACCCGGCAGTGGCGCGAAGCGAGAGAGGAGTACCCGAGTGTTTGAGAAAGTTCGCAAGCGGCTGGCGGTTCTCATTAACAGGCCAAGGTCCGATCGGGACTTCATATCGAACGTCGCCATCGAACCAGGCAGCGGCTGGCCATGACTTCCCTGGCGTCAGCGGCGTTCCCCGCGCACCTTCGTACGATTTCTGAGTCGCAAGCTGCTTGCCCAGCCACGTAGATACTGAGACGTTCACTGCGTTCCCGATGAGCATCCAACGGCGACGCTTATTAAAGACGCGTCCGCCGTCATCGATAACGTCCTCGAAATCGGTCCATCCGTCGGGGAAACCTTGGAGCCGTTCGGCGTCGTTGGGAGACGGAGTGATGACCGAAAGATCCGGAAGCAAGATGGCTGGTGGAGAGGGTATGCCCATTGCAGAGCCCCCCTTCATCGTCGGAATGCAATCCTCCCCCCATCCGAGCCCCCTAGTACCTTCGGTCCAGTAAAAGCCGTGTGCGGACTCCGTCAGGCTCTTTTCCCCTTCAATTGGTGCGTGCTCCCCATGGAACAGTACGCGACGCGGATCGCCCTCCAACGTCGCAAACACGAAAATGCGGTTCCGGCGCTGCGGAATGCCAAACGCAAGCGCATCAATCGTCCTATATGCCCACCGATAACCGAGCCCTTCCAAAGCAGAGAGGACCTCAGCCATGTACTCGCCCTTGTGTAGGTGCCGCCAGTTGGGAACGTTTTCAATCAGAACATTTGGGAAGGGGCGGCGGCGCAGAAGCTCAATCGTCTCGCGAATCAGGCTCGATCGCCCACCAGCAAATCCTTGGGTCCGCCCTGCTTGCGAGAGATCTGTGCACGGGAAACCAGCAGTCAGAAGGTCTGACGTGGGAGAGATGTTGGCCAGTACCTCGTCAGTTCGCTTGATATCTGAAACGAGGGGCACGCCAGAGAACCTGTGCTTGAGCACCGTCGTTGCTTCCGGATCGCATTCGCAGAAAAGCGAGGTTCGATGCCCGCTCCGATGGAGCCCAAGCTCCAAGCCACCAATGCCCCCAAAAATGGCGGTGATCTCCAACGATTTGGGCATGCGCTCTCCAGCAAGTTCAAGCAAACGCTGGATCGTAGCACGCCCCCCCACAAAACTCGAGTCCTTTCGATGCACCATGCCCTCGGAACAGGCCGCATCCTCGGCCAGTTTTATGGGCGAACACTTCACTTTTGGCGCCGATTCCACTCAAAGTCCCAACGACAAGCGGCTAATGCTTCCGAACTCCGACGCTTGCGGTTCAGATACCGGCATTTGCCTTTCGAAGATTTCCATCCGATGCGCCGACACCGCTTCGGACTGGTGCGGAGTCGCTAAAAGCTGGTTGCTCCAACTTATTGAGATACACTCATGTCTTCATCATTACGTGGTTAGCTTACAACAATGTACTGTCCAGACATTCTGGCAAGAACGCTTTCCCTTCCGACCGGTGGCTCCGGCAAGGGTTTTGCCTATGGGAATAGCTGGCAATACCACTCGCGATCGGACAGACACTCCAAGGTGGCCTGCTGGGGCGCCATGCTCGACCTGTTGATGTCGTGCCCGTTGCTTCGCAAGCATATTCAAGAGGGCAAAATCGGGTTGGGTATCAACCACGAAATGAGTGACTACCGCAACCACAAGAAGAAGAACCTCGATCTCGTGCTCTGTCGCTATACAGCAAGGGGATCCGCCGGGAATTCCAAGAGCGGCAAGAAGGCGGCTACGAACTTCGCTGAACTCGTGGACAGCTACGATATCGTGCTGCGCCCCGCTGAGAGAGAAGCCTTGGCGGAACTTCCAGCACTCCCGATTGCCAACGTCTCATCTGTCCTGCTCGCAGTCGAGGCAAAGGCGGCAATGACGGCTTTCTCGAAGGCGAGACCCCGGCTCAAAGACGAACTGTCCTCCAGCTTTCAGACGATACACGGGGACAACGCACATGCCATTGCTGCCGGGTTGGTAATAGTAAACACGTCAGAAGATTTCATTTCACCGGATCTTAATAAATTCGATCTTGCGAACAGAACTCCGGAGATCTCTAATCACACTCAGCCCAAGAGTACACTGCTGATCTTGGAAGGGTTGCGAGAATTGCAGCGGCGATCTACCGCTAACGACACCGGCTTCGACGGTATTGGTGTTGTCTTGATCAATTGCCGGAACGATGGTCGGACTGCCGTGTCCGTTTCTGCCATGAGCAACACCGTGCTGCCAGAAACGGATGACTACAATTACGTCCGCTTCATCGAGCGCCTAGCGACGCTCTATTCGACGAGATTCAACGGCCTGTAGCGGACAACCGCATGCGAACTTCGCTGACAGCGCCGTTCCCATGGGCCACAGCGATTGCGCCATCCCAATGTGACGTCGGTCGCCCATGAATGCCAGTTGCCGAAGCCTCCGGCTTGCCGATCTGAACCAACGGCACGAACGTCGGGGCTCGCATCTCGATCATCTGCCCGCCCCTAGAAACGAAAACTCCGAGTCCACGGATAGCCGACCGTCTGTTGCTAGTCAGGTATTTAACGTGGTCCTCGGACAGTGAATTTATGTCCGTCGGCGGATTTTTTGTCAAATGAACAACCACCGTGCGATGCCACGCGGTAAACGCAAACAGCGCACCACATCCCACGACGTAGTGCGCTGCTTTCAAATCCATTGGTGGAGCGGAGGAGGATCGAACTCCCGACCTTCGCATTGCGAACGCGACGCTCTCCCAGCTGAGCTACCGCCCCAACGAAGCTGCAATTCTGGCACGGGGTTCTACCGTTTGACAAGCCCCCTGCCTTTGAAAACCTTTCAACCGCAACTACTTAGCGTCGGTTGCCGCTCCCGCGAGCACCCAGCCAACGACGGTTTTGATATCGCCGTCGCTCATCCTGGGGTGGGCTGGCATGGGAATGACACCCCAGACGCCGGATCCGCCATCCCTAACCTTCTTCTCCAGCCTTGCTTGCGCCCCTGCATCGCCCTTGTACTTAGCCGCAATATCCCGGAACGCCGGCCCCACGAGCCTCCGATCGACGGTATGGCACCCTAAGCAGGCGTTCTGCTGCGCGATCCGATACCCGGCGGGCGGCGAAGAAGCAGCGTAAGCACCGGCAGTCCACGCGAGGGCCACCACAGCAACCGCCCCGCAAACCACCCGCCCCAACCCAAAACCCCCAATCATTTGACCGCCGCCCCACTGCCCGGATGAACTTGCGTCGAATTCGACACGGGCGCCGGCGCCAACGGCTGCGACGTCACGCCGCCCATAGGCACGGCCCCCACCGTCGGCGCGGCTTCAGCCGACTGCGCCGAGCTCGGCGCACTGGCCGCTTGAGCCGCCGCCGGCGCCATCGCCTGGGCGTCTTCCGGCTTGATGAACTGGAACACCTTCACAACCCGCTTCACGCCGGGAACATTAGCCGCGACAGCCGCCCCAAGATCCCCTTCCTGCTGCGTGACGAGCCCCATCAAATAGATGCTGCCGTTCTCGCCCACCACCTTGAAGTCGTTCGCCGAGATGCCCTTCTCGGCCACCAACATCGCCTTCACGCGCGTGACGAGATACGAATCGTTCGCCCGATCGGAAAAATCCGTCTTCGGCCCGATCGTCAGCTCGTTCACGATCGCTTCGACATTCCCTACACCGCGCGTGATCTCCTCGGCCCGCTGCTTCGCCGCAGCCGTCGGCACCTCACCCGTCAGCAGCGCGCGCCGGTTGAACACGGTCACGTCCACATGCGTGTCGTTGCCAAGCTCGTTGGCGATCTGCGAGTACGCCTTTACCTGGATCTCGCGATCCTCGGTTTGCGTGCCAAGCGTGCGTCGATCGGTCGCCATCAACGCCCCGCCGCCCGCTGCGCCGGCCACGGCCAGCACACACCCTTGCAACGACGCCACCAATGCCGCCGCCGTCGCTGCCGCCAGCGTGCTCCGCACAAGCGTCTTCATGACGCGATCTGCCCTCATCAACGAACTCCCCTTCGAAGTCAATCTTCGCCGAGCAACATGGCATCGATGCCGTCGCACAGGCAGTGAATAGCCAACAAGTGCACTTCGTGAATTCGCGCCGCCCGCTGCGACGGCACGCAAATCTGTATATCCGTTTCGGCCAACGCTTCGCCCAGCTTGCCGCCGCCGCCAGTCAACGCAATCACGAACATCTCGCGCTCATGCGCCTCGGCAATCGCTTCCAACAGATTGAGTTCGTCGCCGCCCGATGCAATCACGAGCAGCACGTCGCCTGCATGCCCCAACGCGCGGATCTGCTTCGCGTAGACGGAATCGAACGCCCCGCCGGCGCTCAGCGCCGTCAGCACGGAGGAATCGGCCGTCAAGGCGATCGCCGGCAAACTAGGCCGCTCCCGCTCGAAACGCCCGATCAATTGCGCGGCGAAGCGCTGCGCGTCGGCCGCACCCGCGCCGTTACCGCAAGCGAAAATCCGATTGCCGTTCGCGACCGCGCCGAACATGGTATCGATGGCGGCGGCGATCGGCATCGATAGCGCGTCGAGCGCCTCGAGCTTCAGTGCCGCGCTTTCGCGAAAATGCTGTTGAATTCGTTCGACTGACATCGCTTCTCTATTCTGCCGGCCCCATCGATAAGCGGCCGTTTCGTCAGCGGGCAAGTTTACCGTACTCGCCGCACCGCCCCGTTCCTTTTAAATGCCGTCCTCGCGAAACGCGTCCCGCAACCAAACGAGCCGCCGCCCCTCGAACACCACGGCGTCGAAACGGCACGGGCCCGCATCGCCCCCGCGCTTCGCCAAAAAATACTGCGCCGCCAGCAAGATGCGCCGCCGCTTGTGCTCGCCGATGCTGGCCGCCGCCCCGCCGTAGCGGGCGCCCGCCCGCGCGCGCACTTCGACGAAAACCAACGCGCCGTCCCGATCCCGCATCACAAGATCGATCTCTCCACCGCGGCATGTCACGTTGCGCGCCAACAGACGCAACCGCTGCCGCCGCAGAAAATCAAGCGCCAGCGTCTCGAACTCGGCCCCGACGCGTTTCGACCCGCGCCGCCCGAAAAAGTTGTCGGCGTGTTCCACATTGCCATCTCTTCGCTGTAACGGCGTCCCCCCGCTCGCCGTCGCACGCCGCCGCGCGTGGCACAATGGCGGCCTTCCCTCGCTCGTCTGCGTCTCTCGCTTCATGTCCGACCTCCTCGATCTCGCGCAGCGGCAGCAGTACCCGTCCGCCACGCTCTACGTCATCGCTACGCCGATCGGCAACGCCGCCGACATCACGCTGCGCGCGCTGCATGTACTCGGTCTAGTCGACCGCATCGCCGCCGAAGACACGCGCAATACGGGGCAATTGCTCGGGCTCTACGGCATCTCCAAACCGCTCTTGGCCGTGCACGAGCACAACGAACGCGAAGCCTCGGCGCGCATCGTCGAATGCCTCCGTGCCGACGAGCGTGTAGCCTACGTCTCGGATGCAGGCACGCCAGGCGTGTCGGACCCGGGCGCAAAGCTCGTCGACGCCGTTCGCGAAGCCGGCTTCGCCGTCGTCCCCCTGCCCGGCGCAAGCGCCGTCACGACGGCCGTTTCGGCCGCCGGCGATTTCGTCGGCACGTTCTCGTTTCTCGGCTTCATGCCGAGCAAGGCCAAGCAACGCGCGGCCTATCTTCAGCCGCTCGTTTCCCACCCGCACGCGATGGTGTTCTACGAAGCCCCGCATCGCATCGTCGAAACCGTGCAAGCGTTGGCCGATTCTCTCGGCGGCGACCGGCAACTGCTCATCGCTCGCGAGCTCACAAAGCTACACGAGGCCATTCATCGATGCACCTTAGCCGAAGGGCCAACGTGGCTCGCTGCCGATCCGAACCGGCAGCGCGGAGAGTTCGTGCTCGTCGTGCAAGGCGCGCCGCTACGGGAGGAGCAAGACGAAGCAGCCCACGATGCACTGCTGACGCTATTGTTGGAGGAAGTTTCGGTGAGCACCGCGGCCCGGCTCGCGGCATCGATCACCGGCGCATCGCGAAACGCGCTCTATACGCGAGCCCTAGCTTTGTCGAAACGCGAAGAATAAGCACCGACGAAGCGAAGACGGCCTCCCCCTTGCATTGATTGAGTAGGCTCGACCGCGCATTGCAAACGAAAGATCGCTTCGGATAAAAAATTCGCCGGTGCGGGATGATTAGTAGTCCTGAATAATCTCACCTCAACGAAAAACGGCGCCCAAGGCGCCGTCCTGAAACGATCCATTGCTGTTTCGAATCGTGAGGGCCGGTCAGTTGTCCTCGCCCTTCGAGGTATTGCTCGCCACCGTTTCCTGACGGGCCGCACGCGCCTCTTCTTGCGTCAGCCCTTCGATCTTCACACGCGCGGTGCCGGCATGCGCAAGACCGAGCACCTTCGCCGCCGCATACGAAAGATCGATGACACGCCCACGAACGTACGGGCCGCGATCGTTGATCTTCACGACCACGGTCTTGTTGTTCGCCGTGTTCGTCACCCGCACGTACGAGGCGAGCGGCAGCGTCTTGTGCGCCGCCGTCATCGCGTTCATGTCGTAGCGCTCGCCGCTCGCCGTCTTACGGCCCGCAAACCGCCGGCCGTACCACGAGGCGCGCCCCACCTGCTTGAAGTCGGACACGTCGGGCGCACCGTCGTCGATCGGCTTGGCGTTCGCGAGCGACTTATTGGCGCTGCCCGGCATTGCCGATGCCGCCCCGAAAGCGATGGGTGCGTTCGCCGCTTGGGCGACCGCAGGAACGCCCTTTGCGCTCCCGGTTTGAGTCGCCGTGGGCTGCACCGCGCAGCCTGTGAAAGCGCCGGCGACAAAAAGCATCCCCAGCGATCGACGAAATCGATGTTTCATAAGACGTTTAGCCAATCTGTCGAGCCACCCCGCAGCCTGCTTTTCGCATTGCGGTACGGCTCGGGCAATCGAGCACGGCAAAACCTGCACGCGAGCGGCGTGCGTCATTGCGTAGTACTCGGCGGCAGCCAGGTTCGGCTGCGTTCTGCCCGGTTGGTGTTCACGTCTGGTGCGGCTGTCCCCGGCAGCTTGACCAGACCCCAAACGCCGCCATCGAACGTGGCTACCACATTCTCGCGCGCCCGCAGGCGCCAGGAATGGCGGCGTAGGCCCACCCAGCGTAACGGCCGAAGGCCGTATCAGGCGCGCGGCGCCTGGCTGGGCAAGACGTGTGCATCGAACTTCGTCGACACGGAAAAGAAGCCGCCGATAAGCGACTTCGAACTTCTGATGACAGCGGCCGGCAGGCGGTAGTTCACGCCCGGGCCGGACCGCCCGTAGAGCAGCGCGGGTCCCACCCGCGCACAATGCAAGGCAATTGTACCAGAAAGTCAAGGCAATCGCGTTGACCGACGTTCGGCCGCCATTGATTCTTCCTATCGTCGCAACAATGAAAATTACGAGCCGGCCGTTCGGCCTAGCAGCGCGGGCTTGGAGCCGCTGGTACCATCGTTCTTTTCGTCGTCCGCATCGTTAGTTGGTCACCGAGATCGAGATTCACAGCACATGAAGGTCTACGTCATACCCGTCACGCCGTTCCAGCAAAACTGTTCGCTCGTCGTCTGCGAGGCAACCGGGCATGCAGCCGTCGTCGATCCGGGCGGCGATCTCGAGTTGATCGAGCAAGCCGTTGCGGAGCACGGCGCCACGGTCGAAAAGGTGCTCCTGACGCATGGGCACATCGATCACTGCGCCGGGGCCAAGGCGCTCGCCACCCACTACGGCGTGCCGATCGAGGGCCCGCAAGAAGACGAGCGGTTCTGGATCGATCAACTGCCGAGCCAAAGCACGCGGTTCGGCTTTCCCGCGGCCAAGGCGTTCGAGCCCGATCGCTGGCTCGTCGACGGCGACACGGTGCGAGTAGGCGATGAAACGCTCGACGTCTATCATTGTCCCGGGCATACGCCCGGTCATATCGTCTTCGTCAGTGCGAAGCACCGCGTCGCGTTCGTGGGCGACGTGCTGTTCGCCGGCTCCATCGGCCGCACCGATTTCCCGCGCGGCAATCACGCAGATCTGATCCGCTCGATTCGCACGAAGCTGTGGCCGCTTGGCGACGACATCACGTTCGTCCCAGGCCACGGCCCCACGTCGACGTTCGGGCAAGAGCGCCGCACGAACCCCTATGTCGCCGATGGAGTGAGCGCGTGACGGCAGAAATCTATGTCAGCACCGACATCGAGGCCGATGGCCCGATCCCCGGCCCGCACTCGATGCTCAGCTTCGCGTCAGCCGCCTACACCGAGGACAAGCAGCTCATCGGCACGTTCTCGGCCAATCTCGAAACGCTGCCCGGCGCTCGAGCTCACCCGGTGCAAGAAGCCTGGTGGAAAACGCAGCCGCAAGCGTGGGCCGCGTGCCGCTCGGAATTGAGGCAGCCCGAGGAAGCGCTCGTGGCCTACGTCGAATGGGTGGAAGCGCTACCGGGCAAGCCCGTGTTCGTCGGTATGCCCGCGGGCTTCGATTTCTCGTTCATGTTTTGGTACATGATGCGTTTCGCGGGGCGCTGCCCGTTCTCATGGTCCGCGCTCGACATCAAAACGCTGGCTTTCGCCATGACGGGCCTGCCGTATCGCAAGTGCATCAAGCCGCGCATGCCGAAGCATTGGTTCGACGACCACCCGCACACGCACGTGGCGCTCGACGATGCCATCGAGCAAGGCGCGCTCTTTTGCAACATGCTCAAGGATTTGCGCTTCATGCAAAAGGCCTCGGCCACGGCTGCCGAGGCCCAAGCACGCAGCGAGGAAGCGGAAGCGAAAGGCATAGAACAAAACGATGCCGAGAGCCCGCCAAATTAGGGAAAATCCCTCGCCTGGGGCCCGTCCGATTGCCTTTTGTTTCTTCCGCCACTAATATCGGCCCAGTGGCTGTCGTAAAACGGAGGCGCGGATGACACTCGACACGTTCTCTCAAAAGATTCTGCGCCTGCTGCAGCTCGACGCACGACGCTCGGTGCAAGAAATCTCCGACCAAGTCGGGCTGTCCAGTACGCCATGTTGGCGGCGCATCAAGGACATGGAGCAATCGGGCGTCATTCAGCGCTATACGGCGCTGCTCGATCGCGAAAAACTCGGGTTGCATGTCTGCGCCCTCGCTCATATCCACCTCACGCGGCATACGGAAGGCGGCGTCGAGCAGTTCGAGCGCGAGATTTCGACCTGCCCCGAAGTGACCGAGTGCTACAGCACGACGGGCGAAGCCGACTACATTCTCAAAATCGTCGCACCCGACATCAAAGCCTACGACTCGTTCCTGCACGAGCGCATTTTCAAGATTCCCGCGGTCGCGCAAGTGCGCACGAGCGTCGTGCTGCGCGAAATCAAATTCGATACGCAGTTGCCGCTCTGACGTCCGAGCGCGCGCCTAGGGTGGTTTCACGCGTGTCCCGGCGTCCGCTCGCTCACCGTCGCCGTTTGCGACGAGATCTGCCGTTGCAGCGACACGTTGCGCGCGCCCAGCTTCGTCTTCAACGCCGCTAGATCGATGCGGTCCATGAGCGCCGCGTCGTGCATGCGATCGGCCAGCCCGTCCGGCGCCAGCGAGATGTCGACGTCGAGCCCCGTGCTCAAATAGTGCACGTTCAGCCCCGCCGCTCGAACGCCGTATTTCGACAACTCGGCATCGACGAGCGCGGCCACGGCCACGCGTGTCGGCAGGCGCGCCGGCGGATGCGACACGGCATCGTTTTCCGGATCGACGTGGATCAGCGCATCGAGCACGCGCTTGTCGGTCATGACGCTCGCCCTCGCCGATTCGGCGATGTAGTGACCTTCCGATACCGAGATGAGCGGGTCGACGAGAATGTGGGCGTCGACCAGCGCGAGGTCGCCCGTCTTGCGCGTGCGCAATTCGTGAACGTCGCGCACGCCGGCGGTGCTCAGCAGCAGCTTGCGGATGTCGGCCGTCGCCGTTTCGTCGAGGGCTCGGTCCGACAAATCCTGCAGCGCATCCCAGCCGAACACCCACCCCATGCGCGCGACGAGAAAGCCGACGATCGCGGCGGCGATCGGATCGAGCAAGCGCGCGCCGAACAAGCTGCCGACGATGCCGATGGCGACGACGAGCGATGACGCCGCGTCGGACCGCGCGTGCCAGGCGTTCGCAATGAGCATGGCGGACCGCACGCGCTCGGCCTGGCGCAGCATGTAGCGGAACAGTCCTTCCTTGCAGACGAGGACCAGCAAGGCCACGACGAGCGCGCTGACATGGACGGCCGGAATGTTCTCGACGTTCGCGAGCCGCGTGCCGGCCCGCCAAAGCATGCCGATCCCGACCGCCACCAAGAGCCCGCCCAAAAATAGCGATGCGACCGTTTCGTAGCGAGCATGACCATAGTTGTGGTCGGCGTCCGGCTTCTCGGCGCTCGCGCGGTTGGCGACCAGCACGATGAAGTCGGAGATCAGGTCCGCCAGCGAATGGACGCCGTCGGCGATCAAAGCCTGCGAATGGGCGAAGAAGCCTATCGCGATTTGCAAGGTCATCAGCACGAGGTTGACCACGACGCTCGCAAACGTACTCTTGCGTGCGACGGCATGTTTTTCGGCTGACTCGAATTCGGCGGTATGGGAATGCATCGGAAACCGTAGGCGGCTAAAGCGTGTGGCGTTTTCGACGATTCTACCAAGCCGTGCGCGCACGCGCTCCGGCAACTACATCGTTTCTTGTTTCAAATCAGCTAGTTATGAGAACGCGACGTATTCTTATTCCACATCTGGCCGGGGCCCGGCAGTGCTGCATTGGGTCTCGTTCGCCGCGTTCAACAATGCGCAGCGGTCGAATGTTTTCATTAGACGAATAAAAACCGCGCCCCCTGAGGGTTACGCGGTTCTCATTTTGTGCTTCGGCCGACAACGCCAATGTCATTGCCGGCAATGGCGCCGACGCTTATGCACGCCGACGGCCATCCGACCTGCTCATTGCCTATTACTTTTGAAGCAAGAATTGATCGCGGTCTTGGCCGGCGATCCACCGAGGCGGCTTGCCGCGGCCCGACCACGTGCTGCCGCTCACGGGATCGCGATATTTCGGCGCGACGCTGGCGCGAGGACGGCCTGCCTTTCCATTCTTGCCGCGACCGCCGCCGAGTTCGGCAAGCGTAATGCCGTAGTCGGCCATTTTCTGTTTGATCTCGTTCAGCACTTCGGCGTATTCCTTCGCCTTCGCCTCTTCGATCTGCTTCTCCAGCTTCTCTCGTTGGGCGAGAAGTTCCTTGTAAGAAGACATACGTTTCCTTGTGGTTTCGAAAAATGGCGCCGATCTCCTGCCGGGTATTGCCATCTGAATGCGTGGTGCCTCGGATATTTCGGAAGCGAGATTAGCACAAAAGACAAGCAAGCGAGAAGTCCGTATAGACCATCATCGAAAAAAGACGCGCGCCGATTTGTTTCACTCATTCGCCGTCGATCAGTCCAATCTCAATTTACTCAATGCAAGTCATCTCATATTTCGTCTGCATTGGGGCACGAACTCGCCCCCTAACTTTCAATGGATGAAATCGATTCCGCGCGGGAGCCGAGAAGTTCTCATTTCATGAAAGAATCGCGCACCAGCGCGGGTTTCCGGGCCGCGGCGCGGCGAACGGGTCGCCGCATGCCCGAGCGTTTTCTCTTTCCGTATATAACGGGGTTCACTATTTGGCGTACTCGGCAATGCACTGCGCGAGCGCGCGCTCGAGCGAGGAAACCTCGTTTTTCGCCGAATCGAACGGATAGCGATGGCGTTGGCCTTCGACTTTCAAATCGGCGCCATATCGATCGATGCCCGCCAATCGCACGAGCGCAGGCCGGCTCACATGACGATCGAAGTATTCGATCAGCGCCGTTTCGTCTTCGTCGGACAGCGGCGCCAAAGGATCGAGTTCGGCGGCGTCGAGCCATCCCATTGCGCCGAATCCCCCGATGTATCGCATTCGCTCGATTTCAAGCACGCGAAAGGAAAAATCGCCGAGCGCGAGGTAGCGCTCGGCGTCCGGGTGATAGCGCAAATAGCGGCGCACGAGCGCCGGTTCGAGTCCTCCCGGTGCGAATTGACCGAGCAGCGTCAGCCGTTCGCCGTTCAGCACGTCCTCGTCGTTCGGCGTATCGATGACGAGGAAGCCGGCGCGCCGGTCGGCCTCCAAATTGCGCGCATGCTCGGCCAAGCGGCTGACGAGCACGACGGGACGGTGCTGCGCGTCCGGCGCAAAAGGCAGCGCCGTAGGATACGGAAAGCCGAGCGGCTCGCGCGAATGGGTCGCCAATGCGCCCATCGGCTTGCGATGCAACAAGTGCAGCGGCGCGTGTGCGGAGATCTTCATCGGTCATTGCCTCTTCGTGTCCTATGCCGTTCGCTTGTCAGCGAGACGTAAGCGCCTCCGATAAAATCGGCGCTTTGCCATTCATCGTAGCGTTTATTCGCGCGTCCGCTCATTCCGATTGCGGTCCGCGCGAATACGCCCTTTTTTGGCATCACCCATATTGCTCCCTATTTGGCTACCCTTCCGTGTCGCACACTACCTCATCGCAATCGTCCCTACCTGCCGCCCATCGCAATCTCGCGCCCGCGGCACGCGAGCGCGCGCGGTACGCCACGATGGCGCTATTTTTCGTCGCGGGCATGGCCTACGCGTCGTGGGGCGTCCATGTGCCCACGGTGCGCGACAAGTTCCATTTGGAGCCTGCCGCCCTGTCGCTTGCCCTATTCGTGCTGACCGGCGGCTCGATCGCGGCCACGGTCACCAATGCGAAGTGGATTGCGCGCGTCGGCACGCGGCGGGCGTGTCTCGTCGGCGGCTTGACGATGGCGGCCAGCATGGCGCTGATTCTCGTCATTCCCACGTTCGCCGTGCTGCTGCCCGTGCTCGCCGCCTTCGGCGCCGGCATGGCGACGATGGACGTGGCGATGAATGCCGAAGCGAGCGCGGTCGAACAAGCGCTCGGCCGCCCCATCATGTCTTCGCTGCACGGCATGTTCAGCCTCGGCGGCATGATCGGCGCGGGCGCCGGCGGCCTCGCGTTGTCGCACGGCATGGCAAGCGCCGTGCACATGCTGCTCGCGGCGCTCGTGTCCGCCGCCGTGCTCGCCGTCGCCTGCCCGGCCGTTTTGCCTCACGTGCCGCATGCCGAAAATCATGCGGCAAGCGCCGGCTCGAGCCGATGGCGCTCCCCGGTGCTCTGGGCGCTGGGTGCCGTCGCGCTCATCGCCTTGATCGCCGAAGGGGCGATGTACGACTGGGCGGCCGTCTATATGCGCGATGTCGTCCGATCGACGCCGGCTTTCGCGAGTGCGGGCTACGCGGCATTTACCGGCGCGATGGCCGCCGGCCGGTTTGCGGGAGACGCCGTGCGCGCTCGCTTCGGCGCCGTGCAACTCGTGCTGGCCAGCGCGTCGCTCGCCTGCGCCGGCATGATCGGCGCGCTCTTGCTGCCGTTTTCGATCACGGCGCTCGTCGGCTTCGCGATGATGGGCATCGGGCTCGCGAACATGATGCCCGTGCTGTTCGCCGCGGCTATGCGCGTCAAGGGCATCCACGCTGCGGAAGGACTCGCGCACGTGGCGAGCATCGCGTATGTCGGGCTGCTGTTCGGCCCGGTCTTGATCGGCGGCGTCGCCCAAGCGACGAACCTGTCGATCGGGCTCGCCGTCGTGGCGCTTTGCGCGGCGATCGTCGCGGTCGTCGGGCCGCGTGTGTTGAAGCGCTTGGGCGTTTGATGCGTACGCGGCCCCCAAAGCTGTTGAAGCGATCGGGCATTCGATGCGTACGCGGCGCCCCAAAAACTGTTGAAGCGATGGGGCGTTCGATGCGTACGCGGCGCCCCAAAAACTGTTGAAGCGATGGGGCGTTCGATGCGTATTTGGGCCCAAAAACAAAGGGGCGCGCACGCTCGAAAACGTACGCGCCCCTGCGTCCTTTCCCCGCAGTGTCCGGCCGCCCGAGCGGCCCGGCACTGCAGCGATCGGCGGCTTGGCCGATTACATCGCCACTTCGTTCAGCAGCGTCTTCTTGCCGGCCTTGTAGTCGTACAGCGAAATCACGCCGTGCTTCAGGTCGCCGTGCGAATCGAACGTCGTTTCGCCGATCACGCCCTTGTAGTCCGTCGACGGCATCGCGGCCAGGATCTTGGCCGGATCGGTCGAGTTCGCGCGCTTCATCGCGTCGACGATGATATACACGGCGTCATACGTGAACGGTGCGTAGATCTGGATCGGCACGCCGAAACGCTTCTTGAATTTGGCTTGGAACTCTTCGCCGGCCTTGCCCATCTTCTCGAGCGAGCGGCCCGCTTCCGAGCAGACGACGTTGTCGGCGGCTTCACCGGCCAACTGCGCGAGCTGATCGGTACAAACGCCGTCACCCGCCAGGATCTTCGCCTTGATGCCGAGCTGGCGCGCTTGCTTGGCGAACGGGCCGCCCGTGGCGTCCATACCGCCGTACATGATCGCGTCGGGGCCTTCGCCCTTGATCTTCGTCAGAATGGCGCGGAAGTCGGTTGCCTTGTCGTTCGTTGCGTCGTGCGACAGCACTTGCATGCCGAGCGACTTGGCCGTCTTTTCGAATTCGTTCGCCAAGCCTTGACCGTAAGCCGTGGCGTCGTCGACGACCGCGACCTTCTTCAGATTCAATGTCTTAGCTGCGTAGTTTGCGAGAGCCGGGCCTTGCTGCGCATCCGTCGCCACGACGCGGAACGTCGTCTTGAAGCCTTGCAGCGTATATTGGGGGTTCGTTGCCGACGGCGAGATCTGAACGATGCCCGCATCGCTGTAGATCTTCGAAGCCGGGATCGTCGTACCGGAGTTCAAGTGGCCGACGACGGCGACGACCTTGTCGTCGACGAGCTTTTGCGCAACTTGCGTAGCCGTGCGCGGGTCGGCCGCGTCGTCTTGCGCGTCGAGCTGCAGCGTCACCTTCTGGCCGTTGATCACCAGGCCCTTCTTGTTGATTTCCTCGACGGCGAGGCGCGCGCCGTTTTCATTGTCTTTGCCGAGGTGGGCGATTTGGCCCGTCAGCGGCGCGACGTGACCGATCTTGACGACTTCGTCTGCCACGGCACCCGTTGCGATCGTCGCGAACAACATTGCAGCCGCGCTGATCGGCAACAGTTTTTGCATCTTGATATTCATGTAAGTCTCCGGTTTCGGTCCCAAAAACGACGTGATCGCCCTAATCCCCGCCTTCCTCTTGTCTGTGTCGAAGGGGCAATTACGCCGGATGCATCGTCATGCACTTGGTTGGGCACGCCAGCCGGCCTGTTCGTGACAAGCCACGCCTTCGTGCTGCGCGCAAGTGTAGGGCAACAAATTAAAGTTGGGGACTTTTTTGAGTAAGTGGGATGACTACTAATAGCGCACGCAGCGAAAATGGCCTGACGAATTCGCATTCGGTGCCCCGAAACCCACGGCGCATGCGGGTTTCGAGCCTATCCGCCTGCGGCCATCGCGTTCGCGCCACTGCGCCTCATTGCCGTGAAATAGTGTTGAAAGGGCGTCGACGCGTTCATCGCGATCAAAAAAAAGCCGAGTACGGCATACAAACGACATTCGGTCGCGCCTAGTGCGCCGGTTATACGACGATCCGTAGACAGCTTATTCCACTGCGATCAAACCGAAACGCGAACCGAAGCCGCCCGCCATTGCACGTCGAGCGCGTCGATGACTTCGGCCGCGCCGCAGCCCTCGCGCCGAGTGCGCAAGAGCGGCGCGCCTTGGCCCGACCACAGCGAGAGATAATCGCCGAGATCGCGCTTCGCGGCCGTTTGACGCAACTCCTGGGTGAGCGCGTTCTGAATCGGGTAAGGGGCAACGCGCGCCGATTCGGCTTCGAGCCGGTCCATCAGCGTGTTACGGATGCCGCGCGCGTAACGGCCCGTGATCGCGCGCGTGACCGCCGTATCGATATCGGTGCTCGCGGCGAGCCGTCTCTTCCAATCCGGTGCGGCGGCGCTCTCGGCGCATGTCAGAAACACCGTGCCCATCTGCGCCGCTTGCGCGCCGAGCGCCAAGGCGGCGGCGATGCCGCGCCCGTCCATGATGCCGCCGGCCGCCAGGACGGGGATGTCGAGCGCATCGACGAGCTGCGGGACGAGCGCCATCGTGCCGACGAGCGGATTCTTGTCCGCATCGATGAAAGTGCCGCGGTGCCCGCCCGCTTCGAAGCCCTGCGCGCAAACGGCGTCGGCGCCGGCGTCACGCCAGGCGATGCCTTCTGCGACATGCGTCGCGGTGCCGATCACGTAGCTGCCGGCGGCCTTGAGCCGAGCCACGTCGGCGGCGTCGAGCACGCCGAACGTAAAGCTGACGACGGGCACGCGCAAGGCGATGAGTTGGTCGAGCTGCTCGCGAAACGCAGGGGCATAGCGTTCGGGCGCGCGGCCCGGCGGCAAGCCGAGCTCCGCGCGCAGCGGATCGATCGCATCCAGCGCGCGCCGGATCGTGGCTGCGTCCGGCTCGGCCGGAGCAAGCACGAACAAGTTGACGGCGAACGGGCGCGAGGTCATCGCGCGAATTTCGGCCACTTCGGCGGCCAGCTTCTCCGGCGTCATCGCCCCGGCTCCGAGGCTACCGAGCGCGCCGGCGTTGCAAGCCGCCGCAACGAGGGCCGTGGTCGTCGCGCCGACCATCGGCGCCTGCACGAGCGGCAATCGCAAGCCGAAACGCTCGACGAACGGCGTGGCGGGAGGATTCGTCGCAGCAGAAGTCGCGGTCGTATGGGGCTTCGTCGTCATGATTTGCTCGACTCCATTGCGTTCAAGATGCGATTGTGCGCTTTCGGTTCGGCCGGTACGCCGGCGGTTTGCGCCGATGCGCTCGCCGATGCGCTCGCCGATGCGCTCACTCTACGCGTCCGCCCCATGCGCGAATAATGAATAATCGAGATCGATTCGTTCCCGTTCGCTGATTGGCGCTTCCCCCGTCGTACGGGGGGCGGGCCATCCGTCCAAGCGCACTTCCAAACAAGGCACGCCGATCGATGCCAAACTACCGACCCTACGACTTCTCGGAAGAGGTGGCAAATGAGTGTGACGACGCGATGGATCGAGATCGACGCCGGCGCCGGCGAACGCTATGACGGCTATTTGGCGCTCCCGCGCGCAGGCAAAGGCCCCGGGATCATCATCGTGCAGGAGATCTTCGGCGTGAATGCGCACATTCGGTCGGTGGCCGAGCAATATGCGCTCGCGGGCTATGTCGCCCTGGCGCCCGATATCTTCTGGCGCAGCGAACGGCGCGTGGAGCTCGGCTACGAGGGCGCCGATCGCGATAAAGCACTGGCGCTGCTCAAGACCGTCGACGTCGAAAAGACCGTGTCCGATTTAGGCGGAGCCGCGGCGACGCTGCGCGCCCAGCCGGAAACGGCCGGCAAAATCGGTGCGGTGGGATTTTGCTTCGGCGGCCAGCTGGCGTATTTGATGGCGGCGCGTGGGACGGTCGACGCAGCCGTGGCCTATTACGGCGGCGGCATTCAGAATAAGTTGAATGAAGCGGCGAATATCCGCGTCCCGATGATGTTCCACTACGCCGAGCACGACGGCTCTATTCCGCAGACCGCCGTCGCCCAGGTGAAGCAGACCTTCGCGGGCCGGCCGAATACGCAGTTCTTCGACTATCCCGGCGCCGGGCACGGCTTCAATTGCTCGGACCGGTCCGCCTACGACCAGCACGCGTCGGCGCTCGCGCATGGGCGCACGTTATCGTTTCTCGCTTCGGTGCTGTAAGGAATCGCACACGGCGGCCGCGGACCGATGCGGCGCGCCGAGCGCGGCGGGCTTACGCCTTTTTCGAATAGGCGCTGCACCATCCCTTGCCGGCGACTTGCTTGCCGCCGAACATCGGGCACGGCGCGAATGCATCGGTGGGCTTGCCCTGGAAGAATTGGCAATTGCTGCAGGATTCGCCCGCGGCGTACTTCGGATACTTCGCTTTGTCGACTTTGGTCGCGTCCATCTTGTAGCCGAGCGCGGTGGCGGTCGGATCGCTTTCCGCGACCTTCGGCGCATCGGCCAACGCTTGGCGCGAAGCCAGCGCGAGCGCGGACGCGGCGCCCAGACTCGTGATCAAAAACGTGCGACGGGACGATTTCATGGGGACTCTCCTTTATATGGGGCTGCTCACCGCTGCTCTACGGCAGCAGTGGGCAAGCATAACAACGAAGTGAGCCCCGCGCACCCACACCGGCCAAATGTCGCGGATCAGACGGTATTGTCCGGTCGACCGTCGGACGGCCCGCCCATCGACTGATCGATCCATCGACCATCGACCATCGGCCATCGGCTATCGGCTATCGGCTATCGGCTATCGGCCATCGACCATCGGCCATCGGCCATCGGCCATCGGCCATCGGCCATCGGCCATCGGCTATCGGCTATCGACCATCGGCCATCGGCCATCGGCTATCGACCATCGACGGATCGCCCCATCGGGCGGTCGTCGGCCCGCCGAACGGTCGGCCCGCCGCTCGGCTGCGTCACGCGTAGCCGAGCGATTCGATGACGCGCTGCGCGATGGCCAGGGAGGCTGTCAGCCCCGGCGATTCGATACCGAATAAATTGACGAGCCCCCGCACGCCATGGGCGGCCGGCCCTTGAATGACGAAATCGGCCGCGGGCTCGCCAGGCCCGGACAGCTTCGGCCGAATGCCCGCATACGCCGGCTGCAGTGCGTCGTCCGGCAATTGGGGCCAGTATTCGCGGATCGCCGCGTAGAACGAATCGGCGCGGCGCGGATCGACGTCGTAACTGATCGAATCGACCCATTCGACATCGGGCCCGAAGCGCGCCTGCCCGCCTAGATCGAGCGTCAAATGCACTCCGAGTCCCGCCTCGTTGGGCATCGGATAGATGAGACGAGAAAACGGCGCACGGCCCGATACGCTGAAATAGCTGCCGCGTGCGAGGTAAAGCGGCGGGACGTGCCGTGCATCGAGGCCGCGGATCTTGCGCGCCAGCGCATTCGCATGCAGCCCGGCGCTATTGACGACGCAAGCGGCCGAAATCGTCGACGGCGTTTCCCCGCCCACCGTTACCGTGAAGCGCCCGGCGCGCGCCTCGACCGACTGGACAGGGGAGTGAAATGCGCAGACGGCCCCGCCGCGCTCGGCGTCGCCTTGCAACGCGAGGAGCAACTGATGGCTGTCGACGATCCCCGTCTGCGGCGAAAACACCGCCGCCTCGCAGTGGAGCGCGGGCTCGAGCTCCTGCGCATCCGCCCCCGAGAGGCGAATCAAATCGAGCACGCCGTTTTCCTTGCCGCGAGCCTCGATCGCGGCAAGTTGCGGCAACTGGTTGCGCGCCGTGGCGACGAGCAGCTTGCCGCAACGCTCGTGCGGAACGCGGCGCTCGGCGCAATACTCGTAAAGCATTTCCCGACCGCGCACACAGAGCGTGGCCTTCAACGAGCCTCGCGGATAATAGAGGCCCGCGTGGATGACTTCGCTATTGCGCGAACTCGTGCCCGTGCCGATTGCTTCGGTCGCTTCGAGCACGATCACCTCGCGTCCGCGCTCCGCCAGGGCGCGCGCCACCGCGAGACCGACCACGCCAGCGCCGATCACCACACATTCGATCTCATCCATGTCTGTCGTCGCGGCACGCTTGCCGCGCTTCTCCGTCCGCTAGCTACTTCGGTGGGACTTCGTCGTGAGTGCGCGAGACGCGCCTGGAACACTCTGCCTGCGCATCGTGCAGCGCCCAACGGCGCCGGCGCATCACGTGGATTGTACGACGGCCTGGCCGTCGGCCTAGTCGGCGTTAAAAGCCGATCGGTCGGCGGCGGCCGCCGCGCTCGGGGCGGATGTCGTCCGCGCGCACGGCGTCGCGCCCGTCCACGCGCGCCGTGCCGAACGCATGCAGGATCGCGCGGCGCATGTCGCGCGGGGACGCCTTCGACAGTGCTTCCAACGCATCTTCGGCGAGCTGCGCGGGAAAGCGCTGGCCCCAGTTGTGGGCGCCGCGAATTTCTTCGTAGATCGTTTGCGCGATTCGGCGCGCGCCGTCGCGGTCGGGCGGCGCAATCTCGTAGATGCTCATGCGGCTCAAGATCGGCTCGGGGATCGCGCGTTCGTCGTTCGCGGTGGCGATCCAGATCACCTGACCGGCGTTGATCGGGATTTCGGCGAATTCGTCGATGAACGTTTGCGCCGTTTCGTGCTCGAGCAGCGCATAAAGGGCGCCCAGCGGGTCGTATTGCGAATCGCCGCTCGCCTTGTCGATTTCATCGACGACCATCACGGGGTTGGCATAGCTGCCGTTGACGAGCGTCTCGAATACCTTGCCCGGCTTGGCGTTCTTCCATTGCGACGAGGCGCCCGACAGAATCCAGCCGGCCGTCAGCGAACTCATCGCGACGTAATGGTGCGACGTCCCGAGCAGCCGCGCGAGCGCTTTGGCGAAATGCGTCTTGCCGATGCCCGGATCGCCGAGCAGGAGAATGGGCATGAGCTCGAGCCTGTCTTCGGTTTCGACGCACAACGCCACTTGCCGCCGCACGTCCTCCAGGGGATCGACGAAGTTAGGCAGGGCTTCGATCAAAGAATCGATCGAGGGCATGCGGTTCGGCTTCACGCAGAACCTCAAGTTGCCCACCTTCAGCATTTTTTCGTAGGTGGCGCGCAGTGCGTCGTTCGCACCCTCGCCTAGTTCGTTCAGCGCGACCTCGACCCGATCGAGGTCATAGACCTTGCTGAACGAAGCCACTGCGATTTCCTGTTTGACCACGGCCGTCGTCATCGCTCACCTCGCTTGCCACTGCCGAGCGCGCCCCGCCGGTTCCATGGTGTACTGCCTGCGTCCGGCCAGCGGGCGGCGCATCGTTCGTTTCATCGTCGTTTCAGTGTAACGAAGCAAGTTCTATGCGAAAAGCCAGCAGCCGCACGCCGGTGCTGCTAATAGGGCGCGCTAGAGCGCAGCCGCCAGCGCGCACCAGCGCGGCGGCGGAAAGGGCCGGAGCCCAAGGCAGGCGTCCGGTAACGTTTTGAGCCGGCGCCGCCGTTAGGCGTAAGATGGGCGCTTGTCGTCTCGAGCCGCGTCGTGCGTCCGCGGTAAGGAGAAAGGTTTCGATGAGACGTGTCCCCCGCATGGCCGTCATGCTTGGCGGCGCAATGGTTAGTGTGATCGGCGTGTGCGCCGTGCTTGCACTGGCCGGCGCGCTTTCCGCCAGGAGCGCCTTGGCAGCGGGCGAAGCTGCGGCCGGCACGTCGACGAGCGCCCCCGTTGCGCCGGCGGCGCCCGACGCATCGACCGGCGACGACGACTCGCCGCCCTCCGTTCAATGGCAGCTCGACGTCGTGCGCGACGGGCAAACCATCGACACGTTCAAGTCCACGACGATGCTGGGCCAGGCGTTCACCGCTACGCACCATCACCCCGTCACGCACCGCGTCGGCTGTAAGGAAAATCCGGCCGGCGGCATCGATCTTGCGCGAACGATCACCGTCTCGCCCGTCGCGGCCGAGGTGAGCGGCGTTACGCTCGCGATCGAGGCCGACGAGACGATCGAAGACGACGCGGCGCCTGCCACGCCCGAAGGCTGCAAGCTGCCCCCGCAGCCGCGACGCGTGACGGCCAGCCATCCGGGCCTCGCCGTACCCCTCGGCGAGTGGGCCGCCTGGACGCTGATCGACAAGAACCCGACGCTCGTCTATCGCGTGCACGCAAACGTTACGTCTCATTAACGATTGGAAGAAGCGGAAGTAATCCGGCATGCGCAATCCAGAAGATCTCACGCCAGCCGCTGCGGCGAACACACAGAAGAAGGAGTTCGTCGCGGTCAGCTGGAATTTGCACAAGGGCCGCTCGCCGCTTGGCTTCACCGCATGGAAGGCGATGCAGCGCTGGGTCGAATCGACGCACGCCGATGTCTACTTCCTGCAGGAAGCGATGGCGCGGCGCATGCCCGGCCCCATGCTCGCGACGAGTTTCGGCGCACCCGTGCACGAGCCGCTGGCCGATGTCTGGGAATGCCAGGCCACCGAGATCGCTCACGCGCTCGACCTGGACATCGCATTGGGCCCGAATGTCTTCAAGCCGTCCTGGCGCCACGGCAACGCGATCCTCTCGCCCCATCCGCTCGATTTGGGCGGTCGCTGGGACATTTCGGCGCACCGGTTCGAGCGGCGCGGGCTGCTCGTCGCCCGCGCGGCGTTCGCCGGGGAATCGGTCACGCTGCTCTGTGCACATCTGGCGCTCACGCGCGCGGCGCGGCTGCGGCAGATGAATTGGATCGCGCATTGGATCGCGCGCGAAGCGCCGGATGGGCCGCTCGTACTCGCCGGGGATTTCAACGATTGGCGCAACGACTCCGTCCCGCTTTTCCGCGAGCATGGGCTCTCCGAGGTCTCTACGCTGCTCGGGCAGCCGGCGCGCACGTTCCCCGCGTTTTCGCCCGCGCTAGCGCTGGACAAAATGTTCGTCCGCGGCATGCGGCCGATCGCCTGCGTCCAACCAACGCAGGAAACCGCCTGGCTTTCCGATCATTTGCCGTATATCGCCCGGCTCGAGCTCGGCGAATGATTTGCGATTCGGTCGGCGCGTCGGTCGGCGCTTCAGTCGGCGCTTCAGTCGGCGCTTCAGTCGGCGCTTCAGTCGGCG
>CBIHRA010000050.1:0-36481 GCA_966212325.1 uncultured Burkholderiaceae bacterium
AGGAATGGCCAGGAATGGCCAGGAATGGCCAGGAATGGCCAGGAATGGCCAGGAACGGCGGCCACGAACGGCCCCCGGGAAGGTGCCACGGGGCCGATACGACGAGCGCCGCCATGGCAGCGATATACGGGCGAATCGCCCGGGCGTACGCCGCTCTGCGGAGCGGGGAACGGAGAACGAGAGAGGAGGATGAGGAGAGCGAGGACCGGGAAACGCTCCTCCGGTCCTCGCCGGATTGGTTATCGACTCGACTGATTGGGCTGCGAAGAATTGAGGTATACGACGACGCGCCTGTTTCGTTCGCGCCCCCGCGCCGTGCCGTTGTCGGCGACGAAGTCCGTAGCGCCGTAACCGGTGACCGAAATCAATTGCGACGGATCCACGCCCGACTGCGTGAGATAGTTCGCCACGCTTTGTGCTCGCGCTTGCGAGCGCGCCAAGTTGTCGCGGGCGTTGCCGGTACTGTCGGCGTACCCGGCCAGTCGAGCCGTGAGCGAGGGATTCGCTTTTAGCTCGTTGGCCAACTGCGCCAACTGGGGGTGGGGCCCCGCGGTGAGAGTGCCGCTACGGAAATTCGCGCCGTCGAGCGTCACTTTGAGCGAGCCGTCGTTCTGCGACTCGCTCTGCGCTCCGGCGCCGAACAGGCGCTTGGAGACGTCCTCCCACAGGTGGCCGACGAGCGCACCGGCGACCATGCCAGTCGCCGCGCCGATTCCGGCCCCTTCGCCGCCTCCCGCTGCGCCGCCGATCGCGGCGCCTAGCGCCCCGCCGCCCAAGGCGCCCGCCGCCGTGTTCGTTTCCTGCGCGGTTTGGCAGCCAGCCAGCAGCACGCCGGCAACCGCAAGCGCACTCAGTTGCCCGAAGATTTTTGCGTTCATGTACGTTTCCTCTTGGAAAAGCGGAGCTAGGGCGCTTGCGCGCCGCGCCGCGTGTGGACCGGCGAGCGGGGCGACGCATCGGCTTCGCGTGGCGACGCGCCCATCGCTAGCCACTACAATAGTGTCGATGGACGCAGATTCGGCCCTTTTGCGGCTCGGCCGCAGCACGGCGCAACCCGGCAACCCATCTATTGACAACGGCGCGCGACCTTGGCGTTCAACCTTTTGTTTTGCCGCAACAATTTCGGCGCCGCCGTCCCCGCGACGGCGGTCACGCACGCTTTTCCCTCGGAGTGGAATCGATGAGTATTGATCGGGCCCAGGTCGACGCCGCGCTCGCGGCCGTCACCGATCCCAACACGGGCCGGCCGTTCGCGGCCGGCAAGGGTGTCAAAAACGTCAGCGTCGACAGCGCTGCCGTCAGCGCCGAGATCGTTCTCGGCTATCCGGCCAAGAGCCAGTTCGACAGCGTCCGTTCGATCGTCGAGCAGGCGCTCCTGAAGGTGCCCGGCGTGGAGCGCGCGCACGTCGCCGTGTCGCAGTCCATCGTCGCGCACACGGTCCAGCCGGGCGTCAAGCTGCTGCCGAAGGTGAAAAACATCGTTGCCGTGGCCTCGGGCAAGGGCGGCGTAGGCAAGAGCACGACGGCCGTCAATCTTGCGCTCGCGCTCGCGAGCGAAGGCGCGGCCGTCGGTATTCTCGACGCCGACATCTACGGGCCGTCGCTGCCGATGATGCTCGGCATCGACGGGCGCCCGGAGTCGCCGGACGGCCAGTCGATGAATCCGATGAAAGGCCACGGCATCGAAGCCAATTCGATCGGTTTCCTCGTCGATCAGGACAACCCCATGGTCTGGCGCGGGCCGATGGCCACGTCGGCGCTCGAACAACTGCTGCGGCAGACGAATTGGGGCGAACTCGACTACCTCATCGTCGACATGCCGCCAGGAACCGGCGACATCCAACTGACGCTCGCGCAGCGGGTGCCCGTGACGGGCGCCGTGATCGTCACGACGCCGCAGGACATCGCCCTCATCGATGCGAAAAAAGGCCTCAAGATGTTCGAGAAAGTCGGCGTGCCGATCCTCGGGCTCGTCGAGAACATGAGCATCCACATCTGCTCGAACTGCGGCCACGAAGAGCCTATTTTCGGGACCGGCGGCGCCGTGCGCATGGCTGCCGATTACGGCGTCGACGTGCTCGGCAGCCTGCCGCTCGACATCGGCATTCGCCAGCAGGCGGATAGCGGAAAGCCGACCGTCGCGGCGGACCCGCGCGGCCGCATCGCCGAGATTTACCGAGACATCGCGCGCAAGGTGGCGATCCGCATCGCCGAGCGCGCGCGCGACATGAGCGCGAAGTTTCCCACCATCGTCGTTCAAGACACGTGACGCATGGGCGTGCGGCTTTGCACGGGCGCCGCACCGCTTGGTGCGGCGCACGGCCCCGATTGTGCTTGCGTCGCGCGCGTCGCGGTATCATGTCGCCTTCGTACGAGTCCGGCTCGGCGGCGCAAGGCGCGCCGTGCGCCGGCATGAGGATCGCATGAGAGAACGAACCGGCGGGCGGTGCGCCCACCGTTCCGGCACCGTTGCCGTCGCCGCCTTGCTGCTGGCGGCCAGCGCGGGGCTGGGCGGTTGCGCAGCCTATTTCGGCCCCCACGAAAAACGCGCGGACGCGCAGATATTGCCCACTGTCGGCAATACGGCGCGGGGCTCCGTCACGTTCATCGAGCGCGCGGACGGGGTGCAGGTGACGTACAACCTGATCGGGCTGCCGCCGAACAGCGATCACGCGTTGCAGGTGCATGAGCGCGCCGATTGCAACGCAGCCGACGGCTCGAGCGCCGGCGCGGTGTTCGCGCCAGGGGCCGAACGGCTCAAGACCGGCGTGCGGCGAGCGGGCGATCTCGGCAACATCCATGCGGATGCGACGGGCGTGGCGGCGGGCTTCATCGTCGCGCCCGAGGTCTCGCTCGACGGCGTGCGTTCCGTCGTGGGCCGCTCGGTGCTCGTGGCCCACGAGCCGAGCGATCCGGCGTTCCCGGACCGTGGCGTCGGCGCGGCGCTCGCGTGCGGCATGATCCGGCAGTAATCCGCTTTTTTAGCGTCTTTTTATGACCATCAAATCCGACAAGTGGATTCGGCGCATGGCCGAACAGCACAACATGATCGAGCCGTTCGTGCCCGATCAGGTACGCACGAGCGAGGACGGCCGCAAGATCGTCAGCTTCGGCACGTCGAGCTACGGCTACGACATCCGCTGCGCCGACGAATTCAAGATCTTCACGAACATCAATTCGACGATCGTCGATCCGAAGAATTTCGACGAAAAATCGTTCGTCGACTTCAAGGGCGACGTCTGCATCATTCCGCCGAATTCGTTCGCGCTCGCGCGCACGGTCGAATATTTCCGCATTCCGCGCAACGTGCTGACCGTCTGTCTGGGCAAGTCGACCTATGCGCGTTGCGGGATCATCGTCAACGTGACGCCGTTCGAGCCCGAATGGGAGGGCTACGTGACGCTCGAGTTCTCGAATACGACGCCGCTGCCGGCGAAGATCTACGCGAACGAAGGCGTCGCCCAGGTGCTGTTTTTCGAGAGCGACGAGGTGTGCGACGTCTCGTACGCCGACCGGGGCGGGAAATACCAGGGGCAGCACGGCGTGACGCTGCCCAAGACATAGCGTTGTTCACCGTCACATAACGGACGCGTAGCGCGTAGACACTAAGAAGTTTCGGCGGCCGCTGGCACGTGGGATGCAAATACCCGTGCCCGCGGTCCTTGTTTTTGGAGATTCGCCCATGAAGTTTCGTTTCCCCGTCGTCATCATCGACGAAGATTTTCGCTCCGAGAACATTTCCGGCTCGGGCATTCGTGCGCTCGCGGAAGCGATCGAGGGTGAAGGCGTGGAAGTGCTCGGTCTCACGAGCTACGGCGACTTGACTTCGTTCGCGCAGCAATCGAGCCGCGCGTCATGCTTCATTCTGTCGATCGACGACGACGAACTCATGCTCGGCGAAACGGGGCCCGACGGCGAATTGCCCGAGCTCGCGACGGCCATTTTGGAGTTGCGCGCGTTCGTCACCGAGGTGCGCCGCCGCAATTCCGATATTCCGATTTTCCTCTACGGCGAAACGCGCACGTCGCGCCACTTGCCGAACGACATCCTGCGCGAACTGCACGGCTTCATCCACATGTTCGAGGACACGCCCGAGTTCGTTGCGCGCCACATCGTGCGCGAAGCGAAGGTGTACCTCGATTCGCTTGCGCCGCCGTTCTTCAAGGAGCTCGTCAAGTATGCCGACGAAGGCTCGTACTCGTGGCACTGCCCCGGTCACTCGGGCGGCGTCGCGTTCTTGAAGAGCCCCCTCGGGCAGATGTTCCACCAGTTCTTCGGCGAAAACATGCTGCGCGCCGACGTCTGCAATGCCGTCGACGAGCTCGGGCAACTGCTCGACCACATCGGCCCCGTCGCGGCGTCGGAGCGCAACGCGGCGCGCATTTTCAACGCCGATCATCTGTTCTTCGTGACGAACGGGACGTCGACGTCGAACAAGATCGTCTGGCACGCGACGGTCGCGCCGGGCGATATCGTCGTCGTCGACCGCAATTGCCACAAGTCGATCCTGCATGCGATCACGATGACGGGCGCGATTCCCGTGTTCCTCACGCCCACGCGCAACAACTTCGGCATCATCGGGCCGATCCCGCGCGACGAGTTCAAGCCCGAAAACATTCGCAAGAAGATTCTTGCGAACCCGTTCGCGCGCGAAGCGCTCGAAAAAGATCCGAATCTCAAACCGCGCATTCTGACGATTACGCAGAGTACGTACGACGGCGTCGTCTACAACGTCGAGATGATCAAAGACTTGCTCGGCGATTTTCTCGATACGCTGCATTTCGACGAAGCCTGGCTGCCGCACGCGGAGTTCCATCCGTTCTACCAGGACATGCATGCGATCGGCGCGGGACGTCCGCGCACGGGCGCACTCGTGTTCGCGACGCACTCGACGCATAAGCTGCTTGCCGGCATCTCGCAGGCGTCGCAGATCGTCGTGCAAGACTCCGAGCATCGCGTGTTCGATCGGCATCGCTTCAACGAGGCGTATCTCATGCATACGTCGACGAGCCCGCAATACGCGATCATCGCTTCGTGCGACGTCGCGGCGGCGATGATGGAGCCGCCCGGCGGCACGGCGCTCGTCGAAGAATCGATTGCCGAAGCACTCGATTTCCGCCGCGCGATGCGCAAGGTCGACGCCGAATATGGCGAGGATTGGTTCTTCCAGGTCTGGGGCCCCGAGGCGCTCGCCGACGAGGGCATCGGCTCGCGCGAGGATTGGATCTTGCGCGCCGAGGATCAATGGCACGGGTTCGGCCCGCTCGCCGACGGCTTCAACATGCTCGACCCGATCAAGGCGACGATCGTGACGCCGGGGCTCGACATGGCCGGCGACTTCGGCGAAACGGGCATTCCGGCGGCGATCGTGACGAAGTATCTGGCCGAGCACGGCATCATCGTGGAAAAAACGGGCTTGTACTCGTTCTTCATCATGTTCACGATCGGCATCACGAAGGGCCGGTGGAACTCGATGGTGACCGAACTGCAGCAGTTCAAGGACGATTACGACACGAATCAGCCGCTTTGGCGCGTGCTGCCCGAATTCGTCGCGCAGCATCCGGCGTACGAGCGCATGGGCCTGCGCGATCTGTGCCAAGCCATCCATGGCGTATATCGCGCGAACGACATCGCGCGGCTGACGACGGAAATGTATTTGTCGAACATGGAGCCCGCGATGAAGCCGTCCGACGCATTCGCGAAGCTGGCGCATCGCGAGATCGACCGCGTGCCGATCGACGAGCTCGAGGGGCGTGTGACGAGCATCCTGCTAACGCCGTATCCGCCGGGCATCCCGCTCTTGATTCCCGGCGAGCGCTTCAACAAGACGATCGTCAATTATCTGCGGTTCGCTCGCGAGTTCAACGAGCGCTTCCCCGGTTTCTCGACGGACATTCACGGGCTCGTGGCCGAAACGGTCAACGGGCGCACGGAATATTTCGTCGATTGCGTGCGCGTTTAACGATGTTACGACTGACGAATCTTTTCCCCGCGCTCACTGCATGCGGTGCGCTCAGCGTTATCGCCGTCGCCTTGGCCGTTGCGCCGGGCAAGGCGCGTGCCGAAGCGGCGCGCGCCGATCCGATCGACACGTCGATGCAGAACTGCCTGGCGCGCGCCGACCGTTCGACGACGGCCGGCCAGGTGCAATGCATCGATGCGGCGCGCGACGCGTGGCAGAGTGCGATCGATACGGCCATGAACTCGATTTCGGCCAATGCGCCCGACGACGATCGGCGCGGCTGGGACGCGAGTCAGCGCCGTTGGCTCGCGTGGCGCAAAGAGGAGGTGCTGCTCGTGCACGCGGTGTTCGCCACGACGCGCGGCGGCGCCTATGCGATCACGCAAGCGAACGTGCTGTTGCAGTCGGTGCGCGATCGCGCGCTGGCCGTGCGGCATGCGGCGTCGCGGTTCGCGCCGCCCGCGCCTGCACCGGCTTCGTCCGTTGCCGGCGCGTCCGGCGCGACGTCGGCGATGTCGGTGGCGGGAGCGGCTCCGGCCGCGTCGATGACGGCGAGAAGCGCGGCGGCGACGCGGGCGCAAAGCGACGACGCGCGCGCGCATGCCGAGCACATGCGTCCTTGCATGTCGGATGCCGCATGCGAGCACGCGCAGTTCGATTTGCGCCGGTACGCGCGCGCACTGCGCGAGAAACTCCCGGCGCGTGCGCGGCCGGTGCTGCTGCGGGCGCAGCGCGCGTGGAGCGCGTATTTCGACGCAACGTCGCCGCTCGGCACCGAAGCCGAGCGCGCCGATCTGATCGGCGAGCGTGTGGCGACGGTCAAGCGGCTGTCGGAGACGGTCGGCAACAACTGACGTCGGTCATCGCCGAACGGAAGATCGGCGGCGGATCGGCTGGACCCGCCCCGGCGCTCAAAGCGTCTTGCGGGCGGCCTGTACCGCGGCGCGCACTTGTTCCGGCGCCGTGCCGCCCGGATGATTGCGGCTCGCTACCGACCCTTCGAGCGTGAGATAGCCGAATACGTCTTCGCCGATCAAATGCGCGACGTTCGGCAATTCCCGGCGCATTTCCTCGAGCGAGAGATCGGCCAGATCGCAGCCGCGATCGACGCAGATGCGCACCGCCAGCGCGACGGCCTCGTGCGCGTCTCGAAACGGCAGCCCGCGCTTGACGAGATAGTCGGCCAGGTCCGTGGCCGTCGAAAATCCTTGCAGCGCCGCCGCGCGCATCGCTTGAGGTTTCACCGTGATGCCGGCCACCATTTCCGCGAAGATGCGCAGCGTATCCGCCACGGTGTCGACGGTGTCGAACAGCGGTTCTTTATCTTCCTGATTGTCTTTGTTGTACGCGAGGGGCTGCCCCTTCATCAGCGTCAGCAAGGCGATGAGATGACCGTTCACGCGCCCCGTTTTGCCGCGTGCCAGCTCCGGCACGTCGGGATTCTTCTTCTGCGGCATGATCGACGAGCCGGTGCAGAAGCGATCGGCCAGGTCGATAAAGCCCACGCGCGGGCTCATCCACAACACGAGTTCCTCGGAGAACCGCGACACGTGCGTCATGACGAGCGCGGCGGCAGCCGTGAATTCGATCGCGAAATCGCGGTCGGACACGGCGTCGAGCGAATTGGCGCAGATGCCGTCGAAGCCGAGCGTTTTCGCCACGGCGTGGCGATCGATCGGGTAGCTCGTGCCCGCGAGCGCCGCGGCGCCGAGCGGCAGGCGGTTCACGCGCGTGCGGCAATCGCGCATGCGCTCGGCATCGCGGCCGAACATTTCGACGTAAGCGAGCAAATGGTGGCCGAACGTGACGGGCTGCGCGACTTGCAGGTGCGTGAAGCCGGGCATGATCGTTTCGGCGTGCTGCTCGGCCAGATCGACAAGTGCCGTGCGCAGATCCTTGATGAGCCCGCCGATGCGGTCGATCTCGCCGCGCAGCCACAGGCGAATGTCGGTGGCGACTTGATCGTTGCGCGACCGGCCCGTATGCAGACGTTTGCCGGCGTCGCCGATCAGCGCGGTGAGGCGCGCCTCGATATTCAGATGGACGTCTTCGAGATCGAGTTGCCACTCGAATTCGCCGCGCTCGATTTCGCCCTTGATCTGCGCCATGCCTCGCTCGATGGCCGATAGATCGTCGGCGCCGATGATCTTTTGCGCGGCCAGCATCTTCGCATGCGCGAGCGAGCCTTCGATATCGACGAGCGCCATGCGCTTGTCGAAGAACACCGACGACGTATAGCGCTTGACGAGTTCCGACATCGGCTCGGAGAAGCGAGCCGACCAGGCTTCGCCTTTTTTGTGCAGTTGAGACGTCATGATGATGGGCAGTGAAAGGATCGCCGCAGCGGCGGGAAGCCGTCGATTTTATCACCGCTGCCCGGGCGCTCCGCGCGGCCGGCCGAGCGGGGCGGCGCGCACCGCGCCGGAGCGAAGCGATGGCGCTCGGCCGTACCCGTCCGGGGGCCGGGGATCAGGCCGTCGCCATCAACGCGCCCTCGCAGACGACCGGGCCGCTCGGGCGGTCGGCGCGCGGCGAGCCGCCCGGCGGCTCGAGCGAAATGGCCAGCTTCGTGTAGACGTTCATGCCGTGCAGTTTCATGTCGACGACCGCGCCGGGCGGCACCATGCCCAGCGACACCATTTTGCCGTCGCGCATCACGCCCCACAGCTGCTCGCTCTTGCCGGGCGGCGGCGCGTCGCCCCCGCTCATGCGGTGCAGGCTCGCCATGGCGTTCTTGTCGTCCCACATCACGAAGGCCATCGTGGGGCTTTTCGGCTGATCGGGCGGAACGAGCGCGGCGACGTACGCCACGCGCTCGATTTTCGCTCCGCTCGGCGGCGGCGTTTGCGCGACTTGTGGGGCCGGCGCGCCGCTTTCCGGCGCAAACGGACGCAGCGTCACCGCCAGCGCGATCACAGCCGCGAGCGCCAAGCCGGTGGCGCCGAGCGACCAGGTGCGCCAGAACGCGAGCGACTCGAACCAGCGCGCCCGGGCCTGCCCGAGGGCGCGCGACGAAGCGCTCGATCCGCTCGTTTTGCTTGCCGCCGGCGTCGCCGCTTCGAGCCGCTTGGCCGCTTCCGTCAGCGCGAGCCGGCGCTCGATGCCGCGCCATGCGCTTGCGGGCGGCTCGACGCTCGCGGCGAGTTCCGTCATCGCGCCGATGCGCGCCTGCCAGCTTTCGATTGCCTCGCGCACGAGACGGTCCTGCCGGGCAAGGTGCTCGAAGCGCTTGCGCGCGCCGCCGCGCAGCACGCCGAGTGCATATTCACCGGCGAGGCGGTCGACCAAATCGGGGTGCCTGTGTAGGTTCATGTCAGTGCACTCCCCCCATGCAAACCTTCAATTTCTCGAGGCCGCGCCGCACCCACGACTTGACCGTTCCCAACGGCACGGCCAATTGCTCGGCGATCTCGCTGTGGCTTTGATCGCGCAGATAGGCGAGCGAGACGGCCTGCCGCTGACTCGCCTCGAGCCGCGAAAGGCAAATTTCGAGCAGCTTCGCCTGCTCGGACAGCAGCGCGGCATCGGCCGGATCGCGCTCGTCGCCTGCGATGACCTCATCGAGCGCGTCGTTCCACTCGGCCGTCGCGGGCGAACCGTCGGACGTTACCGCTTTTTGTCGACGCAAATTGTCGAGCGCGCGATTGCGCACGATCGCGGCCATCCACGTCAAAGGCGCCGCGAGCGTCTCGCGGTAGTCGCCCGCATAACGCCAGATGTTGACATACGACTCTTGCAAGGCTTCCTCCGCCCATTCGCGCTTCACCAATATACGTAGCGCGACGCCGAACAGTTTCGCGCTGGTGAGCTCATAAAGCGTGCGCAGCGCGGCGGCGTCCTCGGCCGCGACGCGCGCAAGCAGGGCCGCAAGCACAGGCGGCGTGGGTTCGTTGGGCATGGTGGTCATGATGGCGGCCTCGCGGCCGTCGTGGACTTAGGGCGCTATCTTACCCCCAGCCTGGCCCCGCGCCGGCGCGCGCGTTGCGTCCCCGGCAAGCGTCGCCGGTGCCGGGCGCACGCGTGGCGCGCGTCAACCGCGCACGAGCACGACGAGCAGCAGGTCCTCGCGATGCGCGGGCCGCAACGTGATCTGGTCGTAGACGACGCGCCCCAGACGCGGATGGTCGAACGCGCGCTCGCCGCCTTCGCGTTCGCCGACGTTCTGCGTCGCCCAAAAGTGCCGGAACGCCTCGCTTTCGGCCATGAGCGCGTCGACGAGCGTGCGCGTGGGGCCGTCATTCAAATGACGAATGGAATCGGCGCGAAACTCGGCCACGAGGCGGTGCGCGCGGGTCTCCCAGTCGACGATGAGCGTGCGGGCGGCCGGCTCGGTGAACGTGAATCGCAACAAGTTGCGCGCTCGCGCCGGATCGGGCTCGCCGTCGAGCCAGCCGACGAAAAGCTCGGCCGCATGGCGGTTCCAGGCCAACGCATTCCATTGCCGGTCCAGCACGTAAGCAGGTGCATCGATGAGGCCGACCGTCGCGAGCAGCGCCGCGGGGGCATCGTTCGACGCGGGTGTCGGCTCGGCCGGGTCGCGCTCGCCGGCGAGCTCGAAGAGATAGGCGCGTTCGGCGCGCGAGAGCTGCAGGGCCACGGCGATGCGCGCGAGGGCATCGGAGGAAGCCGAAACCGGCCGCCCCTGCTCGATCCACGTGTACCACGTGGGGCTCACGCCGCACAGTTGCGCTACTTCTTCGCGGCGCAGGCCGGGCGTACGCCGGCGCGGGCCGGGCGGTAAGCCGACGGCCTGCGGCGAGAGCCGTTCGCGGTGGGCGCGAATGAACCCGCCCAGCGCGCGGGCGGGGCTGGCCTGGGGGGGGGGGGGGGCGGCGCGCGGGGGCCCCCCGCGGGGGGGTTGTTTGTGGGGGGGGGGGGGGGGGGGGCGGGGGGGGGGGGGCCGGGGGTTGGGGGGGGGCGGCGGCGCCCGCGGCGGGGGGGGGGGGGGGGGGGGGCGGGGCGCGCGCGGCCCCCGCCCCCCCCCCCACCGCTCTGGGGCGATGGTTCGGCGGGGGGCGCGTGCGTGCGCAGGCGGGACGGCGAAGCGGATGTCATGACGATCGATACAAAACCAGGTAGATCGGATACCAGGATATTCGCTTGCCTTGTACCGGTACCCAACGAGTCATATTGTAGCGGGACGCAGGGTCGATGGACTCCTGCCCCGGCCGGCAGACGTACGACGCACGGGCCGGGCTGCCGGCCCAGCCATTTTATTTGCCCCCCAAGGAGCGCACCGATGAAACACCACGATCAGGTTGCCGACGCGTTCGGCGCGACCGCCGCCGCGTATCTGACGAGCCAAGTCCACGCGAGCGGCGCCGATCTGCAGACGCTGGCCCGCGAAGTGGCGTCCACGTCCGATGCTCACGTACTCGATCTCGGTTGCGGCGCCGGCCACGCGAGCTTTGCGCTGGCCGAGCACGCGCGCTCGGTGGTCGCATACGATCTCGCCGAGCCGATGCTTGCGACGGTGGCCGCGGCCGCGCGAGAGCGCGGTCTCGCGAACATCCGCACCGAGAAGGGCGCGGCCGAGCGTCTGCCGTTCGCCGACGCGTCGTTCGATTGGGTCGTCAGCCGCTTCAGCGCACACCATTGGCACGACGTCCAACCCGCGTTGAACGAGGTGCGTCGCGTCCTGAAGCCCGGCGGGCGCGTTCTCTTCATCGATGTGGCCGGCGCAGACCACCCGCTGCTCGATACGCACTTGCAGGCGGTCGAGCTCCTGCGCGACGGTTCGCACGTGCGCAACTACCGCGCCGACGAATGGGTAGCGTTCTTTGCCAGAGCGGGATTCGAAGCGAATGTACGCGAGCGCTGGCGTTTGCCGATCGAATTCGGATCGTGGATCGCACGCATGCGCACGCCCGAAGAACGCGCGGCGGCCATTCGTTCGCTGTGGCGCAGCGCGCCCGACGAGGTGCGCGAATACTACGGCGTGCAGGCAGACGGCTCGTTCATGCTCGACGTTCTCATGGTCGAGGCGCGTTGAGCCGGATCAGCGCGCGAGCGCCGCGTACCGGCTAGCCCATGCCAGGGCCCATTGCGGCAGCGCATCGCCGAGCATGGGCGTGCCGACGAAGGCGCCTTGAGCGACTTCGCACGACATGTCGCGCAGCACCCGCCAGTCTTCGAGATCGTCGATGCCTTGTGCGATCGTGCGCATGTTCAATTGCCGGGCGAGCAGCAAGCTCGCTTTGACGATCGCATTGAGCGAGGCGTCGCGGCTCGCCCCGTGCACGAAGTTGCCGTCGAGCTTCAGTTCGTCGAACGGAATATCGTGGACGTGTGCGAGCGACGATGGCCCTGCGCCGAAATCGTCGATGAGCAGGCTGATGCGTTTCAAGCGCAACCGAGTCAATACGTCGAGTGAAATCAGCCGGTCGCGCGTCATGCGCGTTTCGGCGATCTCGAGCACGAGACGAGAAAGCGGAAAGCGTGCTTGCGCCGCCGCATCGACGATGAAGTCGGGGAAGTCCAGTGCGGACAGATCGTCCATCGACAAATTGATGCCGATGCGAAAGTCGTCGCCAAGGCGCTGCCACTGCGCGGCTTGCTCAAGCGCGGCAGGCAGCAGCGTGCGGGTCAGATCGCTTAGTACGCCTGAATATTCCGGGTCGCTGAGCAGCCGCTCCGCGGGGACGAGCCCGTCGCGCGGATGCTGCCAGCCGATCATCGCTTCCACGCCCATCACCTCGCCCGTGGCGAATGCGACTTGAGGTTGATAGCAGACGACGAGCTGCTTTTCCGCAATGGCCGCGCGCAGTTCGTCCGGCGAATACGCGCTCGGCTCGATGTCCTCGGCTTCCGCGACCGCGGCGCCGCTCAGCCGTTGCTGCACTTGTTCGCGCGTGGCGGGCTTGGCGAGCGAGCCGAGCACGCGCAAGCCGCGCGAGTAAGCGAGCCTTTCCGCGCTTTTCAGAATGCGCGCGTCTTCGCCGCTCACCAGCACGACTTGACCGTCATAGCCGCCTTGCACCAGTTGCCGCAGAAACTCGACGCCGTCCATGCCGGGCATCTGCAGATCGGTGAAGACGACGTCGACTTGATGATCTTCCTGCTGCAGCACGGCAAGCGCGTCTTGCGCATGCTCGTACGAGAGGATGTCTTGATAGCCGAGCTGCGTCAGTTGCCGCACGAGGACTTTCAGCACGAACGGCTCGTCGTCGACGACGAGGATTCGGCGAGGGGACGTTGACTGCTCCATGTTTTGACTTCTCTAACTGCGGGATGATTGCCGTTGCCGTTGCGCTGTCCGCCGACGTGCCTACGACGCCGCCAAGGCGGGCATGAACTGACGCAGCTTCTCGTGCAACGTATTCTTGTCGAACGGCTTCACGAGGAAATCGGCCGCGCCGGCTTTCAAGCTGTCGACGACCACATTGCGTTCGCTATGTCCTGTGACCATGAGGATCGGCACGTGTCCGAACTGCGCGATCGATTTGATCTTGCGCGTGGCTTCGACGCCGTTCGTATCGGGCAGGCCGACGTCCATCAACACGAGGTCGGGCTTGTGCTCCCACATCTGTTCGATGGCTTGTGCGCCGGTGCCGGCGAACAGGATGTCGATTCCGAGGCCGTTCATCAGGCGGCCGATGAGCTTTTGCTGGAACTCGTCGTCTTCGACGACGAGCACCGCCAGCCGCTGCGGCGCGGGCGAGGCGCTCGCCGTCGCGCCCTGCCGCGCGTGCGCGGCCGCCGAGGCCGCGGCTCGCGCATCGCTTGCCGTTGCGCCGAGAACGACCGTATCGGTGTCGGTCTCGACGCGCGCCGCACGAGCGGGGCGCGGCGCGCTGACGCCGGCGGGCGCCGCGCGCGGCGCTATGTCGCCGGCTTCGGCCTTGGCTGTCATGATCCGCAGGGCTTGATGCACGGACATGCGAATGCGCGGCGCATCGTTGGTCGCGGGCCAGAACAGCACGTAATCGTCGAAGTGGCCTTTGCTGCACAAGTCGTAGACGGTCCAGACGTCGTGTTTGTTGCACAGAACGACCACGCGGTGCCGCGTCTCGTGCACGACGGCGCTCAGCCGGTACAGACCGATGTAATAGCCCTGCGCCGCTTCGAGCGTGTCGAAGGCGAGCACGAGCACGGAGGGACGGTGCGCTTCGAAGTCTTCGACAGCGAAGTCGGGCTTCGTCGACAACCGCACGTTGTTGAACTCGTCCTGCAACAGCTTGCCGACGAGTTCGGCGTCGGCTACCGATTCGCTGGCGACGAGCACCGCCGCGCGCTTGGGATTCAGATCGGTTTCTTCCATGATGATGGATCCGTCCTTGTCGATTACAGTCATTTCGTTTCCGCCGCGAGCAATTGCTCTAGCGAGTCCTCGACGGCGGCCAGCGCCGCATCGAACTGCTTGGCCCAATTGGCCAGCAGGGCGAGGTCGCCGGCTTTGCCGGCGTTTTCCAATTCGGCGCACAAATCCCCGAGCGTCAGGGCGCCGACCGAACGCGACGACGACTTGAGCTTGTGGGCGATCGCGCCCGCTTCGCGCCCGCGGCCCGCGTCGCAGTGCGCGCGTAGCTCCGCAGCCAAGCGGCCCACCGACAGTTGATAGTCGGAAAGCAACTCGCGCACGATGTCGGGATCGTCGCCGACAATGCCCTTGAGCACGTCGAGGTCGACGGCGTGCTCATGGACCGGATGAAGCGCCCCGGCCGGAGCCGGCTCGGCCTTGGCCGGTGCGGCTTGCGCGGGGAAGTGCGAGTCGAGCACGGCTTGCAGCCGCGCGAGCTGCAACGGCTTGGTCAGATATCCGTCCATGCCCACGGCTTTGGCGCGCGCCGCTTCGCCTTGAACGGCATTGGCCGTCAGCGCGACGATCGGCAAGCGCGTGCCCGGCGCTTCCTCGCGGCGGATCGTCTCGACGAGTTCGTAGCCGTCCATTTCGGGCATGTGAAGATCGGTCAGCAACAAGGCGTAGCGGTTGGCGCGCCACAGCGCCAAGGCCTCGCGCCCGTCGCTCGCGATTTCGGCCACGTGGCCCAGCAGCCCGAGCTGGCGCAGGATCACCTTCTGGTTGATCGCATCGTCTTCCGCGACGAGGATCAGCCGGCCCAGCTCGCGAGCCTGAGCGACAGACGGCGCGGGCCCGGCGGACGCGATCGGCTTCGCGCCGCGCGCGCCGCCTGAAGCGGCCGAGAGCGCGCCCATGTCGTCGGCCTGCTCGCCGATCTCGAACGGCAGCGTCACGATGAAGGTCGAGCCCGAACCGAGTTCGCTTTGCGCCGACACCTCGCCGCCCATCAGCTCGCACAGCCGCCGGCAAATGGCGAGCCCGAGGCCCGTACCGCCGAAGCGGCGCGTCGTCGATGCTTCCGCTTGCGTGAACGGCTTGAACAGTTTCGGCAGCGTGTCGGCCGACATGCCGATGCCGTTGTCGGCCACTTTGAACGTCACCTGGGCGCGCCGCGGATCGTCCGCATGCGGCGATGCTTCGACGGTCACCGTCACGGCGCCGGGCTTCTCCGCCCGCCCGCCGGAGAATTTGATGGCGTTGCCGACGAGGTTGTAGAGGACTTGCCGCAACCGCGTGTCGTCGGAGAGGACGACTTGCGGCACGTCTGGCGAAACCGACTTCGTCAGCTTGACGCCCGCGCGCTCGGCCACGGTCTTGAGCGAATGGCAAAGCCCGTCGACGAGGTGGCCGATCGAAACGGGGACGCGCTCGATGTGAAGGCGGCCCGCCTCGATCTTCGAAAAGTCGAGGATGTCGTCGATGAGCGTGAGCAGCGCGTTCGCCGATTCTCGGATCGTGGTCACCATATCGCCCTGGTCGCCCGAGAGCGGTGTTTGCGACAGCACCTCGATCATGCCGATGACGCCGTTCATCGGCGTGCGGATTTCATGGCTCATCGTGGCGAGGAACGCGCTTTTTGTACGCGAGGCCGCCTCGGCGTCGGCGCGCGCCTGCTCCAACTGGCGCGTTGCGCGGCGGCTTTCGGTGACGTCGCGCGCGGTGGCGTAGATGAGCCCTTCGAGCTGAATCGCCTTCCACGATAGCCAGCGCGTGGTGCCGTCCTTGCACATGTAGCGGTTCTCGAACTGGTCGATCGGTTCGCCGGGGCTGCGGCCGTTGATTTCCTGCAGCGTGCGTTCGCGGTCCTCGGGATGGACGAACTCGATGAACGGCCGCGACAGCAACTCCTCGGCCGACCAGCCCAGCACCTTCGTGAACGCCGGATTGACGCGCTTGAACTGGCCGGCGGGGTCGGCCAGGCACGTAAGGTCGAGCGAGAGATCGAACAAGCGATCGCGCTGCGTTTCGGCTTCCTTGCGGCTCGTGATGTCCTGCAGCATGACGAGCGCGCCGCGCACGCCGTCGAGCTCGTAGGGAACGGCCGACATCTCGCCGATGAACGCGTTGCCGTCGAGTCTCAAGCATTTGACTTCGCGCGCGGGTGCGGCGGTGTAGCGACGCAGGAGCCGCCCGATCCGTTCCTCGACCACTTCGCGATGCTCCGCGTGCACGAACTCGACGAGCGAGAGCCCGCGGATTTGCGCGGACGAGTACGCGCCCAGCATTTCGAGCGCCTTCGGATTTGCGAACGCGATCGTAAATTCCTGAATGAGGAAAACCGCATACGGCGACAGTTCGATCAACTGCCGATAGCGCGACTCGCTCTGCATGAGCGCCTGCTCGCTCGCATGCTCGCGGCTCACGTCGCGGATGAGCGCGATGACGCCGTTGGAATCGGCGCCGCGGCGTTCGACGCGCATTTCGTAGACGCTCGTGAACGGCGCGTCGAGGTGGAACACTTCGCTGGCCGAACGATCGAGCGTTGCGCCGCGAAGCATCGCGGCGAAGCGGCCGCATTTGTCGTCGCGCTCGTCGCTGCGGTCGTCTCGGAAGAACGCTTGGGCGACGAGTTCCGGCGTGGCGGCCTCCACTTCGTCGTTGCGCCAGCCGAGCAACTCCAGCACGCGTGGGTTGTAGCCGTCGACTCGGCCGTCGGCGGAAAAACCGAGCGCGGCATCGGGGATCGCCTTGAAGAGCGCGTCGGCGCGCGTGGCCTCGCGGGTGGTGCGCGCGTGCGCTTCCCGTTCGCGCTCCGACGCGGCCCGCAGACGACGGAACAACCGCCCCTGGTGACTTTGGGCGACGACGATCAAGGCCGTCAACACGATGCCCGCAATGAAGAGGGCGAGCATCCGCATACGGAATGCCGACATGAAATCGGCATTCGAGAAACCTGCCAGGACGACGAGCGGATAGTCGCGCAGCGTTTGGTAGGAGACAGTGCGCTGAACGCCGTCGACCGCGCTCGAGGCGTCGAAATGGCCCTGCGGTGCTTTGGCGAGCGCAAGGCGCAGCGGCGCATTTGCCGGGAGGCGTTGCCAGTCGAGATTTTCGCGCTCGCCGCTGCGGCGCGCCCGGAAGGCGAAATCGTCCGCGCCGACGACCGCGACGACGCCCTCGCGGCCGATCCGAAGCGGCCCGTACAAGTCGGTCAGATAAGCGGGCGGCACCGACACGACGATGACGCCGAGAAAGCGCCCCTGATCGTCGTTGATACGCCGCGACAACTGGATGGACGGCTGGCCGCTCACGCGGCCGATCACGGGACGACCGACGACGAGCTGCGTGCTCGGATCGTTGATATGGATCCGAAAGTGCTCGCGGTCGGAGAGATCGATGGGCTCGAATTGCGCCATCGTCGACGCGCGCAAAATACCATGCTTGTCGATGACTGCGACTTGGATGAATACGTCGAGATCGAGCAAACCGGAATGAACGTAGTCGCCGAGCGGCAACGTAACGCCGGTCTTGCGCACTTGCCACGCGACGACCGAGGTCACTTGCTCGGCCTCCCGGATGACGCGCGTCGTATGCGCCGCGAGCACGTCGGACAGCGTATCGGCCTGCAAATACTCGTTCGTCAGCTCGGTCTTCGCATCCCAGGTCGCGAACGCGCCGAGCGCGATCCAGACGGCCAGGATCAAGCCGAGCGCCACCGCGTTATTGACGCGGAACATGCGCGGAATACGAGCCAGCGATCGGCACACTCGGATAAGGGTAATCATCTTTCAACGGGCATTTATTGCCGGTTCGCGCGTTTCCTCGAGAAACCGGTCTCTTCCGGTTTCTTAACGACCAAAATGCCGTGAAACTTGAATGACGATCGAACGGTGTAAACGCTTAAGGGTTTCCGGGGCCGAAACGCGAAGGGTGAAAATGCAATAAAAAAGGGCTGCCGCGATCGCGAACAGCCCTTTTTGCTGCCGCGCCGCACCAGGCGGCCGGCGTTATGCCCGCATCAGCCGGTATTGCGCAGCCCGGCGGCGATCCCGTTGATCGTCAAATGAATGCCGCGCCGCAACCGCGCATTGGTATCGCCGGCGCGGTGGCGTTTGAGCAGTTCGACCTGCAGGTGATTGAGCGGGTCCAGATACGGAAAACGGTTCTTGATCGACCGCGCGAGCAGCGGGTTATCGGCAAGACGCTCATCCTTGCCCGTGATTTCCGACAGCGCATGAGACGTGCGCTCCCATTCGGCCACGATGCGTTCGAACACGTGCTTGCGCAGCTTCTTGTCCTGCACGAGCTGTGCGTAGCGCGATGCGACGGCCAGATCGGTCTTGGCGAGCACCATGTCCATGTTCGACAGCAGCGTCGAAAAGAAGGGCCAGGACTTGTACATCTTGCGCAGCGCCGAGAGCCGCCGCGCGCGCTCGGCTTCGCTTGCGGCGCCGTCCAAATGGGCGGCCACGGCGCTGCCGAAGCCGTACCAGCCCGTCAACAACAGCCGGCACTGTCCCCACGAGAAACCCCAAGGGATCGCGCGCAAGTCCTCGATGCGGCGGTTTTTCGGGTCTTGCATCTTGCGCGAGGCGGGGCGGCTGCCGATATTGAGCTCGGCGATTTCCGCGATCGGCGTAGACGAGAAGAAGTAATCGGTGAAGCCGGGCGTTTCGTAGACGAGCGCTCGATAGGCGGCCATCGCGGCGTCGGACAGCGATTGCATCGTTTCCTCGAAGGCCGCCAAGTTCGCGGGCGCGTTGCCCTGGGGCAGGAGCGACGCCTCGAGCGTGGCCGCGATGACCGTTTCCAGATTGCGCCGTCCGATCTCGGCGTTGCTGAATTTGCTGGCGATGATTTCGCCCTGCTCGGTCAAGCGGATCTGTCCGTTTACCGTTCCGGGCGGCTGCGAGAGGATGGCTTGGTAGGTCGGACCGCCGCCGCGGCCCACCGTGCCGCCGCGGCCGTGGAACAGGCGCAGCGTGATATCGCGCTCGCGGAACAGCGCGACGAGCGCGAGTTCGGCCCGATAAAGCTCCCAGTTCGACGTGAGAAAGCCGCCGTCCTTGTTGCTGTCCGAATAACCGAGCATGACTTCCTGCTCGCCGCCTTGATGGGCCAGCAGCGCATCGACGCCCGGCAGCGCGAAAAACTCGCGCATGATGACGGGCGCATTGCGCAAGTCGGGGATGGTTTCGAACAGCGGGATCACCATCAGGCCGTTTTTCGGATGGGAGCCGTTGGCGCCGCCGCCGAGCGTTCCCTCGAGCAGCCCCGTTTCCTTCTGCAGCAGCAAGACCTCGACGAGGTCGCTGACCGTCTCCGTATGCGAGATGATGTAGTTGCGCACGGCGCGCTTGCCGAAGCGCTCGCGCGTGACGCGGGCTTGCTCCAGCACCGCCAGCTCGCTTTGCACGAGCGGCGAATAATGCAGATACGGCGAGCGCAACAATCGAGGCTGCTCGAGCTCGGCCAGCAGCACGCGCAGCTTGTCGGCTTCGGACAGCGACGCGTAATCGCGCTCGACGCCCGCGCGTGCGAGCAGTTCGGCGATGACGGCTTCGTGCACGTCCGAGCTCTGGCGCAAGTCGATCGACGCCAAATGGAAACCGAACACCTGCGCGGCGCGCGCGAGCGGCGCGAGACGCGGCGTGGCGAGCGAGGCGCCGTGATGCGCGGCCAGCGAATCGACGAGCACGGCGAGGTCGTTCGCGAAGGCTTGTGCGTCGGCGTACGGCTGAGCGCCCCGGTGAACGCCGCTGCGCGAGTGCACCACGCCTTCGCCCAGCAGGGCGCGCGCCGTGGCGTCGAGCCGCGCGTAGACGCCGATCAACGCGCGGCGGTACGGTTCGTCGACGCGGTGCGGCGATTGATCGGGCGAGGCTGCCGTGAGCGCTTTGAGCGCATCGCTCGAGCCCGCGAGCAGATTCGACACCGATAGCTCGGCGCCCAGCGCATGCACTTCTTCGAGGTAATGCTCGAAGATGACGGCGGCTTGCCGCGTGATCGCATGTTCGAGCGTCGCTGCGGTGACATTCGGATTGCCGTCGCGGTCGCCGCCGATCCAGCTTCCCATTTGGAAGAACGCGGGGACGTGCACGTTTTCGCCGGTATGCTCGGCCAGCGCCGTTTCGATGTCGTCGTAGAGCGCCGGAATTTCGTTCAAGAACGTGGCCCGGTAATACGAGAGTGCATTTTCGATTTCATCGGCGACCGTCAGGCGCGAATCGCGCAACATGCGCGTTTGCCACAGCGTCGTCACGCGGGCGCGCAGCATCGCTTCGTTGTGCGCGCGTTCGCGCTCGGTCAGCGGCTGATCGCGCTCGGCCAAGAGGCGCGCGATATCGTGCTGAGCATCGAGAATGCTTTTGCGTTGCACTTCCGTCGGGTGAGCCGTCAGCACGGGCACGATCAGTGCGTCGTCGAAAAAGCCTTTGAGGGTTTCGGCATCCAAGCTGCCGTTCAGCGCGAGCCGGCCGAGCGCGTAGGCCACCGTGCCCGCTTGCGGCGCGGAACCGGCGAGCGCGTGAATGCGGCGGCGGCGATTGTGGTGACGATCCTCGGCGATGTTGGCCAAGTGAGAAAAGAAGCTGAACGCGCGGACCACGCTGACGGTTTGCTCGGGCTGCAGCGCGCGTAGTTGCTTTTCGAGCGATTGCGCGGCGCTCGTGTCGTCCTCGCGACGGAATTTCACGGCGTTCTGACGAATCGTTTCGACGACCTCGAACACGGCGTCGCCTTCCTGCTCGCGCACGACGTCGCCGAGCAGGCGGCCGAGGTAGCGGATGTCTTGGAACAGCGGCTGATCTTTGTCCTCGCGGCCGCGCGCGGCGGGTTTCTGCGGCGTGGCGCGGCCGGCGCCGTGAGCGCGGGAAGCGGCGGCGGGCGTCGCGGCGAGCGCGGCGGTTTTGGCGGACGAGCGGGGCGTTGCATCGTTGCGGCGGGCGTTGCGCGCCGATCCGGAAGACGTCACGGTAGGTTCCTCAGTGAAGCCAGATGAAAGGGGGCTGACAGCGGACAGCAGGCAGCTACACAAAACTGACGAAACGACTGCAAAACGTGCTGGGGTGCGCTGCGTGACCGGTAGCGGGGCGCTCGTGGCGACCGCATTCGGATGCCGGCGGCGCACGATCGCGCGCGCCCTGACGCCGGCAAGCGCGAAAAATGGGGCAAGGCGTGCGTGCTACCATTTCTCGATGTTCGATCCCGTCATTCGAAGTGTTGACCTATGAATTCCGAGACGCTTTCAGCCGCACCGCCTACCGAACTCGTGATCGCGTCGCGAGAGAGTCGTCTCGCGATGTGGCAGGCCGAGTTCGTGCGCGATGCGCTGCGGAAATTATATCCATCTTGCGACGTCCGAATTCTCGGAATGACGACGCGCGGCGATCAAATCCTTGACCGGACGCTCTCGAAGGTGGGCGGCAAGGGGCTTTTCGTCAAGGAACTCGAAAACGCGCTGGCCGACGGGCGGGCCGATTTGGCCGTGCATTCGCTCAAAGACGTGCCGATGTCGCTGCCCGAAGGGTTTACGCTCGCCGCCGTGATGGAGCGCGAGGACCCGCGTGACGCCTTCGTCTCCAACGACCATGCCTCGCTCGACGCATTGCCCGCGGGCAGCGTCGTCGGCACCTCGAGCCTGCGCCGCGAAGCCATGTTGCGCGCACGCTACCCGCATCTCTCGGTCGAGCCGCTGCGCGGCAATCTCGATACGCGGCTCGGCAAGCTCGACCGCGGCGAGTATGCCGCCATCATTTTGGCGAGCGCGGGCTTGAAGCGGCTCGGACTCGCGGGCCGCATCCGCGCTTGGCTCGACGTCGAGACGAGTTTGCCTTCGGCGGGGCAAGGCGCGCTCGGGATCGAGATCCGGGCCGGGCGGCCCGAGCTGGAGGCCTGGCTCGCCCCGCTCAGGCATGAGCCTACGCGGCTGGCGGTAGAAGCGGAGCGCGCCGTATCGCGCGCGCTCGGCGGCAGCTGCGACGTGCCGCTCGCCGCTCATGCGACTTGGGAGGGCCGGCAGATGCACCTCGCCAGCCGCGTGTCGATGCCCGACGGCAGCCGGGGCTCGTTCGCCGAAGCATCCGCAAGCGTCTCGAGCGTGGCCGATGCGCTTGCGCTCGGCGAAACGGTCGCGCGCTCGCTGGAGGCGCAGGGCGCGCGCGCCGTGGTGAACGAGCTCGCGGCCGCACGCGGCGCCGAGCCCGCGGCCTGACGCGCCCACCCTCGATGGCGAGCGTCGAGCCGGGCGGCTTGCAAGCGAGAGAAGGCAGCCGTGCGGAGCGCTTCACGGCGGTGCTGACACGGCCGGCCGGACAATCGGCCGCGCTCGCGGCGGCGCTCGAAAGCGAAGGCATCGCCGCGTTGGATTTTCCGCTGATCGATATCGCCCCCGCCGAAGACGATGGTCCGCTGCGGGCTGCATTCGGCGCGCTCGAGCGCTTCGCACTGGTGATCTTCGTTTCGCCGAATGCGATCGAGCGCGCTTTCGGCGCCGTCCCGGCCTTCGTTTGGCCGGCGGCGGTACCGATCGGCGTCGTGGGGCCGGGCAGCGTCGCCGCGCTGGCGCACCGCGGAATCGCCGCGCCCGCGCATCGCCTCATCGCGCCGGCCGGGGCGGACGTGGCTGCCGCGGCGCACGCGTCCGGCGACCGCCGCAATGCCGAAACGCAAGTCGGCGGGGCGCGCGATGCGGCCGCTGCTGCGGCGCCGGCCTGCGGCAACGGCAAGCCCGGCCACGCCGCCAACGGCGAATCGGACGCGCGCTTCGATTCCGAAGCGTTGCTGGCCGCGATTTCCGAGCGTCTCGGTCTTGCCTCGCTGAGCGGCCGGGCGGTGCTGATCGTGCGCGGCGACGGCGGCCGCGAGTGGCTGGCCGATCGCTTGCGCGAAGCTGGCGCGCAAGTCGAAGCGCTCTGCGCCTATCGGCGCATCGTGCCCGTGCCGTCGCCGCAAACATGGGCACGCGTGCGGCTGCTGTTGCAAGGCGCGCCGCATGCTTGGCTGCTCACGAGTTCCGAAGGCGTGCGCAACCTCGACGCACTCGCCCGCGCCGAGTTGACCGATGCCGAGTGCGTCGCGCTCAAGCATGCGCCCCTCGTCGTTCCGCATCCGCGCATCGCCGAAACGGCGCGGGCATTGGGTTTTGATACGATTACGGCATCCGGCCCCGGCGATGCCCGCATCCTCGGGGCGCTGCGTGCCTTATCTGCATCGTCTCGCGCCGTCCCCGAACAACCGGCTCGGGCCGAACCGGCCCCGGCTTTTTCCTCGCCCCAACCGCGCATGACTGATACGAACCAAGAATCGTCTTCCACCTCGTCCCAGCCGGCCGCCGCGCCGCCGTTCCCGCCGCCGATGCCGCCTGTCTACGAAGCGCCGCGCCGCCGCAGGGGCGGTCTCGTGTGGATCGTCGTGATCTTGCTCGCCATTGCGACGGGCGTGGCCGCGTTTGCGTTCAACCGCAAGCTGGACCGGCTCGATGCGCGGCTCGCCGCGCGCCAGCAGGCCCTCGATGCGCAGGCGGCCGAGCTTCGCGTGAAGACAGAGCAGGCGATCGCGACTGCGCATCAGACCGATGGGGCGCTGTCGCAGCTGCAAGGTAAGCTCGCCGACGCGCAAACGGCCCAACAGGCGCTGCAGCAGCAGTATCAGGACCTCGCGCGCAACCGCGACGACTGGACGCTCGCCGAAGTGGAGCAAGTGCTCTCCAGCGCGAGCGAGCAGTTGCAACTCACGGGCAATACGCAGCTCGCGCTGTTCGCGCTGCAAAGCGCCGATACGCGCTTGGCGGCGTCGGCAAGCCCGCAGGCGCTCATCGTGCGTAAAGCGATCGCGCAGGACATCGACAAGCTCAAAGCCGCGCCGTCGGCCGATTTGAGCGGTCTTGCGATCAAGCTCGACGACGCGATCGAGCAAGTCGATACGCTGCCGCTGCTCGGCGAGGCGCCAAGCGTGCATGCCGCGCCGGCCTCCGGCGCGTCGGCAACGCCCGCGGCGGCGGCACCCGGCGAGTCTCGGCTTGCCCATTGGTGGCGCGTGTTCTCGCGTGCGGCGGGCGACGAGATCAAGAGTCTCGTGCAAGTGCGCCGGCTCGACAACGCCGATGCCATGCTCAACACGCCCGAGCAGAGCGAATTCATTCGCGAGAACGTCAAGCTGCGCTTGTTGTCGGCGCGTTTAGGCTTGCTCTCGCGCAACCCCGCGACGCTGAAATCGGACCTGCACGCGGCGGACGCCGCGCTCGCGCGCTATTTCGACGGTGCCTCCAAGCGCACGCAAAACGTCCGCGCGCTCATCGCGGACGTCGCGCGCGGCGGGGCGGCCGTGGAAGTGCCGAATCTGAATACGAGCCTGCAGGCCATCCACAACTACAAGAGCCGAGGCTGACGATGGCGCTCAAAGGACTCTTGTGGCTTGCCTTGCTCTTCGTGCTCGCAGCCGTGCTGGCCACTGTCGGCCACTTCGACGCGGGCCAGGTGCTGATCGTTTATCCGCCGTACCGAATCGACGTCTCGCTCAATCTCGTCGTCGTGGGCGTGATCGCCCTGTTCATCGTGGTTTATGCGTTGATCCGCATCGCCCGCAACGTCTGGACGATGCCGAAGCGAGTGGCCGCATACCGGGTTCGCTCGAAGGAGGCCAAGGCGCATGCGGCGTTGCGAGAGGCGATCGGGAATCTCTATGCCGGACGCTTTTCGCGAGCCGAGAAGGCCGCGCGCGAAGCCTTGTGGTTCGAGCGGAACAAGGGCGCGGCCGGCCTCGTCGCCGCCGTCGCGGCGCATCGGATGCGCGAGTACGCGCGCCGCGACGAGTGGCTGGGCGCGATCGACGCACCGGATTGGCAGGATGCTCGTCTGATGGCGAGCGCGGACATGCGCGCCGACGGGCGCGACCCGGAGGGCGCGTTGCTCGCGCTGACCGAAATGCAGGCGCAGGGCACCCGCCGCATTCATGCGCAGCAGATCGCGCTGCGAGCGCAGCAGCAGTTGAAGAATTGGGCCGAAGTGCTCAAGCTCGTCAAGACGCTGGAAAAGCGCGAAGCGCTGCATCCGGCAGTGGCGGTCAGGTTGCGTCAGCAGGCGGCCGAGAATCTCTTGCGCGATCGGCGCCACGATCCGGAGGCACTGCTCGCGCTATGGCATTCGCTCGCACCGGCGGAGCGGCAGTCGCCACGCCTGGCCGATCTGGCCGCCGAGCTGCTGATCGCGGTAGAGCGTCATCAAGAGGCGCGCAAGATCGTCGAGGAAGCGTTGGCGCACAACTGGGATGCACGGCTTTTGCGCCGCTACCCGGAGACGGCGCCGGCCGGCGATGCCTTGCCGTTGATTCAAAAGGCCGAAGGGTGGCGCAAGGAGCGTCCGGAAGACCCTGACTTACTGTTCGCGCTCGGCCGCTTGTGTCTGCATCAGCAGCTGTGGGGCAAGGCACAATCGTTCTTGGAATCGGCGCTGCGGCTCGCCGACGACAACGACGCGCTCGTCATCCGCACGCACCGCGCACTCGCTCGGCTGTTCGAGCAGCTCGGCGATACCGAGCGCGCGGCCGAGCACTATCGCGCGAGCGCGCTGGCCATGAAGATCGTGTAGTGAACTACGAACTGCGCGGCACGCTTGGCGCGTCTCGAGCGGGCGAAATCCCTCGGGCGGCGGCGAAGAGGAGCGAGCCGCGCTACAGACCTACTTATTGACGAGCCGCGCGGGCACGCTGAGCGCGAGCACGGCGCCGAGCACCATGAATGCCGCGAGCATGTACATGCCCGAATCGTTTGCGCCGGTGACCTGCTTGAGCCAGCCTACGGCATAGGGGCTCAAGAAGCCGGCGAGATTGCCGATCGAATTGACCATGGCGATGCCGGCCGCCGCGCCCGCTCCCGCAAGAAATGCAGTAGGCAGGCTCCAGAACAGCGGCAGCGACGTGATGATCCCGGCGGTGGCGAGCGTGAGAGCGGCCAATGCCAATGTGGTGTTGTGCGCCCACGTCACCGACAGCACGAGCCCGAGCGCGCCGGCAAGGCCGGGCAGGGCGACGTGCCAGCGCCGCTCGCGGCGTTTGTCCGCGCTGTGCGCGACGAGAAGCATCGCGACGACCGCCACGGCGAACGGGATGGCCGAGAGCAACCCGATCTGGAATGCGTCCTTGACGCCCGTGGCCTTGATGATCGTCGGCAGCCAAAAGCTCACGCCGTACAGGCCCATGACGAACGACAGATAGATGACGCTCATGAGCCACACGCGGGCGCTCGACAGCACGGCGAGCAGCGGCAGTTCCTCTTTGCCCGCGTCTTCCGCGCCGATGTTGCGTTCGAGCAAGCGCTTTTCATCGTCGGTGAGCCAGTTGGCGCTCGCGATCCGATCGTCGAGCAAGAAGAAGACGACCGCGCCGGCAATGACCGAAGGCAGCCCCTCGAGCAGGAACAGCCACTGCCAGCCTTGCCATCCGTTCGCCCCGTCGAACGCTTTCAGGATGTAGCCCGACACGGGCCCGCCGACGACGCCGGAGAGCGCGACGGCGGTCATGAACCACGTCGTCATGCGCCCACGACGGTGCGCCGGATACCAGTAAGTCAGATAGAGAATGATGCCGGGAAAGAACCCCGCTTCCGCAAGGCCGAGCAAGAAGCGCATGGCGTAAAACATGGCGGGCGTCGTGACGAACATCGTCAGCGCGGAAATGACGCCCCAGGAAACCATGATCCGCGCGATCCACAGCCGTGCGCCGACGCGATGCAAGATCAGATTGCTCGGAATCTCGAACAGGAAGTAGCCGAGAAAGAAGATACCGGCGCCGAGGCCGTAGACCGCATCGCTCAAATGCAACGCGGACGCCATCTGCAGCTTGGCGAAGCCGACGTTGACGCGGTCCAGATAAGCGACGAGATAGCAGACGAGCAAGAGCGGCAAAAGGCGCCACGACACCTTGCGGTAGGTGGCTTCCTCGAAGCTGGAGGACGCCGCGCCGGCGGGCATTGCAAGCGGATCGACGGGATTGGGGCTGGCCATACGAACTGTCTCCTCTTCATGACTTCGTTATGTGATCGGGGAACAACGAGGGCACACGCGGCAAAGGCAAAAGCGATCAGACGCAGCGGCCGCCGTCGACTTCGAGACTGACGCCGGTGACGAACGCCGCGTCGTCGGAAGCCAGATAAAGCGCGGCGTTCGCGACGTCTTGCGGCGTCGAGAATCGGCCGAGCGGAATGCCGGCGAGAAAGCGCTTGCGGTTTTCCGGGGTATCCTCGCAGCCCATGAACTCGGTCAGCAGCCCCGTTTCTCCGATGACCGGATTCACGCAGTTCACGCGAATCCGATCGGGGCCCAGTTCGGCCGCCAGCGCCTTGCTCGCCACGATGACGGCGCCTTTGCTGCCGTTGTACCAGACGAGGCCGGGGCGTGGGCGCACGGCCGCCGTCGAGGCGATGTTGACGAACGCGCCGGCGCCTTGCTCGCGAAAATACGGCACGAACGCTTGCACGCTCCAATAGATGCTCTTCACGTTGACGGCATAGACGCGATCGAACTCGGCTTCCGTCACTTCCATGACGGGCTTGTTCCGATGCGTCGTGCCGGCATTGTTGACGACGATCTGGACGCTGCCGAAGTCTTCGATTGCGGCCGCTCGCAGGGCATGCCAATCGTCGATCTTCGTGACGTCGCCGGCGACGGCGATCGCGCGCCCGCCCTCGAGCGCGATCTCGCTCGCGACGCGCTCGGCCGCCGCACCGTTCAAATCGTTGACGACGACGTTGGCGCCTTCTCGTGCGAACGTTTTGGCAATGCCTTCGCCGAAACCCGAGCCGGCGCCCGTGACGACGGCTGTTTTGCCCTTCAAACGCATGATGTCTTCCTCCCGGCCTGCGTGGCCGCTCGATGTATGAGTTCTAAGCGTCCAAGTATTCAAGCGTCTCGGTCGATCTGCTGTTCCGATTTCGATGTTCCTGCGACGCGGCGCTCGCGGTCGTCGCACCGGCGTCGCTGAACCTCAACCGTGTCGAATGGCGATGGTCTTGAGCGTCGTGAAACCGTACAGCGCCTCGAAGCCTTTCTCGCGTCCGTGCCCCGATTGGCCGGTGCCGCCGAACGGCAGTTCGACGCCGCCGCCCGCACCGTAGTTGTTGATGAAGACCTGCCCCGCGCGCAGGCGCCGCGCGAGGCGCATTTGCCGCGCACCGTCGCGCGTCCAGACGCCGGCGACGAGCCCGTAGCGCGTGCCGTTCGCGAGCGCCAGCGCTTGCGCTTCGTCGTCGAACGGCGTCGCGGCCAGCACGGGGCCGAAAATCTCTTCTTGCGCGAGGCGATGCTGAGCGGGCACATCGACGAAAAGCGCCGGAGCCTGATAGAAGCCGCCGCTCGGCGCATCGGCCAGGACTTCGCCTTGCGCGGCGAGGCTTATCCCGTCGCGCACGGCGTCGGCGACGAACTGCGCCACGCGTTGGTGCTGCTTCGCGTTGATGAGGGGGCCGCAATCGGGATCGAGCGCGCTCGGGCCGACGCGCAATGCGCGAAATGCCGCCGACAAACGCTCGACGAGCGGTGCGTAGACGGCGCGTTCGATCAGCACGCGGCTGCCGGCGGAACAGGTTTGACCGGCGTTCTGCACGATCGCCGAGAGCAGCGTGGGCAGGGCGGCGTCCAGATCGGCATCGGCGAAGACGATTTGCGGCGATTTGCCGCCGAGCTCGAGCGTCGCGGGGGCGTGGTGTTCTGCCGCCAACTGCGAGACGAGCGTTCCCACGCCCGGCGATCCCGTGAACGAGACGTGATCGACGCCCGGATGACGCGCCAGCGGCGCACCGGCTTGCGCGCCGTAGCCCGTGACGATGTTGAGCACGCCGGGCGGCAAACCGGCCTCGGCTGCGATTTCCGCCACGCGCAGCAGCGACAGGCATGCATCCTCGGAGGGTTTGACGACGCAGGCATTGCCGGCGGCGAGCGCGGCGCCGACGCTTCGTCCGAAGATTTGCATCGGGTAGTTCCACGGGACGATATGGCCCGTGACGCCGTGGGCCTCTCGCACGGTCATCACCGTGTAGCCCGATTGATAGGGAAGGGTGGCGCCGTGCAGCTTGTCGCAGGCGCCCGCGTAGAACTCGAAGTAGCGGGCCAGCGCGGCGGCGTCGGCGCGCGCTTCGCGTAGCGGCTTGCCCGTGTCGCGGGCCTCGATCTGGGCCAGTTCGTCATGGCAGGCCGCGATCCGCTGCGACACACGGAACAAAATGCGGCCGCGTTCGGCCGCGCTGAGTTGTCCCCACGCGCCTTCGTAGGCTTGACGGGCCGCGGCGACGGCCATCGCGACGTCTGCAGCGTTGCCGCGGGCGATACGCGAGAACGCCCTGCCGTCGGACGGGTCGATCATGTCGATCGATTCGCCGCCGGCGGGGGCTGTCCAGCCGCCGCCGATGAAGTGCTTCGCTTCTTCCATCCGAGACCCCTTCCGAGAGCCAGAACTGTCAGTCGAAACGTCACCGGCCTCGATTATGGCGCGATCCGCGCGCAAAGTGCGCATGCGTCGCTCGGCTATAATGGCGCCCAACGCATGCCGCCCTCGGCGCATGCCGCCAAGGCTGCATCGCTGCCGGCGGCGAACGCCTCACCGTGCCGCCGCGCCGGTGGGCGCTGGCCTCGAGTTTCCCTTTTCCATTCCGTCAAGAGACCGCCATGAGCTTCAATCACGTCCCCGCAGGCAAGGATCTTCCGCAAGACTTCAACGTCGTCATCGAAATCCCGGCGCAAAGCGATCCGGTCAAGTACGAAGCGGACAAGGAACTGGGCCTGCTCGTCGTCGACCGCTTCATCGGCACGGGCATGCGCTATCCGGTCAACTACGGCTATATTCCGCAAACGCTGTCGGGCGACGGCGATCCCGTCGATGTCCTCGTCATCACCCCGTTCCCGCTGATTCCGGGTTGCGTCGTGCGCTCGCGCGCGCTCGGCATGCTGCAGATGACGGACGAATCGGGCGTCGACGCGAAGCTCGTCGCCGTGCCGCACGACAAGCTGTGCCCGATGACGGCGCACATGAAGTCGATCGACGATGTCCCCGGCTACCTCAAGGATCAAATCAAGCACTTCTTCGAGCAATACAAGGCGCTCGAAAAGGGCAAGTGGGTGAAGGTCGAGGGCTGGGCCGGCATCGAGGCCGCTCACAAGGAAATCACCGAAGGCGTCGCCAACTTCAAGAAGTAAGTGGGCCGTCCGGGCAGCGAGACCCTTGCCGCGGCGCGGTTACGCCGCGTCGCCGCCAAGGCGGTTGCCCGCCTCCGACGCGATCATCGGTTCCATCGCCTGCGCCGCCTCCGGCGGCTCGGGCAGCACCGACGCCAGCGTACGGCTTCCGGCCGCCAGCGCGCGCTTCTCGACTGCAGTGAGCTGCTTGACGCGATATTCGGCGCGCAAGGCGCTGGAGCGATCGGCCAGTTCGAACGACGCCAAGAGTGCGACCGGTTTGCGGGCGCGCGTGTAGCGAGCGCCTTTGCCCGAGACATGCTTGGCGTAGCGCGCCGCTACATCGGTGGCAATGCCGGTATAGACGCTGCCGTCCGCGCATTCGATCAAGTAAAGAAACCAAGCCATCTTCGCATTATCCGTTTGCACGGCGGTTAGCCGTGTTTCTTGAACGGATCGTGCTCGCGCAACTCGTCGAAGTGCGCGTGAACGAGGTTCGATTCGTTTTCCAAAAAGCGTGCCACGGCGTCCGAGAATGCCGGGTGCGCGAGCCAATGCGCCGAGTGCGTGACGGTCGGCATGAAACCGCGCGCCATCTTGTGTTCCCCCTGCGCGCCCCCTTCGAACACGGCGAGCTTTTCTTCGATACAGAATTCGAGCGGCTGATAGTAGGCGGTTTCGAAATGCAAGCACGGCACATGCTCGACTGCGCCCCAATAGCGGCCGTACAACGTGCCGCCCGTTTGCCCGCCGCGCTGATTGCGCTGATAGACGATCAGCGAACTGGCGATGGGTTTGCCCTCGCGCTCGGCAATGACGAGCAGCAGGTTCTCGGGCATGGTCTGCCCGATCGTACGAAAGAATTCGAGGCTCAGATACGGCGAGGAAAAGTGCTCGCGGTACGTCTGCCGGTAGCAACGGTTGAAGAAGCGCCAGTCGGCGTCGGTCGCGTCCTCGCCGCGCACGCGCCGGAACGTGACGCCCGCATCTCGCACTTTGCGGCGCTCGGCGCGAATGTTCTTGCGTTTCTTTTGCTCGAGCGTGGACAGAAATTCGTCGAAGTCGCGATAGCCGTCGTTGAGCCAGTGAAACTGGATGCCTTCGCGCCGCATCATGCCGAGCGCTTCCAGCGTATCGGCTTCGTATTCGGTCGGAAACAGGACATGCAACGACGAGACGTCCGATTGCTCCGCCAGCGCGACCAGCGTGGCGGCGAGCCGCCTGCGCGCTTCGTCGTCCACGGCCATGAGCCGAGCGCCTTGAACCGGCGTGAACGGCACGGCGCACACGAGCTTCGGATAGTAGGCGAGGCCGTTGCGCTGATAGGCGTCGGCCCAGGCCCAGTCGAACACGTACTCGCCGTACGAATGCGTTTTCACGTAGAGCGGCGCCGCGGCCGCCAGCGATCCTGTTTGTCCGTCGACGAGCGTGACGAAACGCGGCGCCCAGCCCGTTTCTTCGACCGCGCATTTCGTCGAGGTCAGCGCGCTCAAGAACTCGTGGCGTAGGAACGGCGTCGGTTGATCCTGACGCGCGACGAGCGCATTCCACTCGCGCGCGTCCACCTCGAGCGGCGAGGCGAGAAGCCCCATGCGATAATCGATGCGTTCCTGTTTCAACTGTCGTCCGACCGTGTTCTTTGGGACGTTGCGATGCCGATCGTCAGGATGACCCGTCGCATCGCCCGCCCGCCGTTCCTCGTCCATACCGCCGAGTCGTTCGGCCGTACCGGCCGTTTGCCGCTCAACGCCATGAAGACCCGTATTGCTCTAGCCCAAATCAACGTTACCGTCGGCGACTTCGCCGGCAACATTGCGAAGATCGTCGACGTTGCCCGCGCGGCGCATCGCGACGGCGCCCATCTCGTCGTCACCCCCGAGCTGTCGCTCTCGGGCTATCCGCCCGAAGATCTGCTGCTGCGCCCCGCCTTCTATACGGCAAGCGCCGCGGCGCTCGCGCAACTGGCCGAGCAACTCGCGCCGCTCGCCGGCCTGCATGTGATCGTCGGCCATCCGCACCGCGCGGCCGACCCGGCGAGCGGTCATGGTAATGCAAACCGGCCCATCGAGCGCGGCGCGGCGCCCGACGATACCTACAACGCGGCTTCGCTTCTCGTCGACGGGAAAATCGTCGGCACCTATCTGAAGCAGGACTTGCCCAATACCGAAGTGTTCGACGAGAAACGCTACTTTGCGTCGGATACCACGCCGTTCGTCTTCACGCTCGATGGCGTCAAGTATGGACTCATCATTTGCGAAGATGCCTGGCATGCGTCGGCGGCGCAAGTGGCGAAGGCCGCTGGCGCTCAGGTGCTGCTGATTCCGAACGGCTCTCCATTTCACCTGAACAAGGATGCGACGCGCATCGACATCGTGCGCGCGCGCATTGCCGAAACGGGGCTGCCCGTCGTCTACGTGAATCTCGTGGGCGGGCAAGACGAGCTCATTTTCGACGGCGGCTCGTTCGTCCTCGACGCGCAAGGCCAGATGGTCGCGCGCATGGCGCAATTCGAAGCAGGGCATACGATCGTCGAATTCGACGGGGCGCGACCGCTCGCGGGCGAGATCGCGCCCGCGCAATCGCTCGAAGCGCAGGCTTATGCGGCCCTCGTGCTGGGCGTGCGCGACTATATCGGCAAGAACGGCTTTCCCGGTGCGATCATCGGGCTTTCGGGCGGCGTCGATTCGGCGCTCGTGCTCGCCATTGCTTGCGATGCGCTGGGCGCCGATCGCGTGCGGGCGGTGATGATGCCCTCGCGCTATACGGCCGATATTTCGACGTCCGATGCGGCCGAGATGGCCAGGCGTGTGGGCGTGCGCTATGACGAGATCGCGATCGCACCGATGATGGACGCGTTTCGCGGGGCGCTGTCGAGCGAATTCGAAGGCTTGGCCGAGGATGCCACCGAAGAAAACATCCAGGCGCGGATTCGCGGCACGCTGCTGATGGCGCTGTCCAACAAGTTCGGGTCGCTCGTGCTCACCACGGGCAACAAGAGTGAAATGGCGGTCGGCTACTGCACCTTGTACGGCGATATGGCCGGCGGTTTCGCCGTCATCAAGGACATTGCCAAGACGCTCGTCTATCGCCTGTGCCGCTACCGCAACGGTGCACCGGGCTTTGCCAAGGGCGATGTGATTCCCGAGCGGATTCTCACGCGTGCGCCGTCTGCGGAACTGCGCGAGAACCAGACGGACCAGGACAGCCTGCCGCCATACGAAGTGCTCGACGCGATCATGCGTATGTACATGGAAGAGGACAAATCGCTCCCCGAGATCGTCGCGGCCGGCTATACGCGCGAAGACGTTGCGCGCGTGACGCGCCTAATCAAGCTCAACGAATACAAGCGGCGCCAGGCGCCCATCGGCATTCGTGTGACGCATCGCGCGTTCGGGCGCGACTGGCGCTATCCGATCACGTCGCGTTATGCCGAGCCGATTCAGTGATTCGGAGGGCGAGGGGGCGTCTCGGTTGCCGCCTCCCCTCGTTTCGTCCGGTTCGGTGCGCGCGGCGTAGAATCGCCTCATCCGATCGTTCGTTTTTTCGATTCGTAAGTTCTTGATCCCTGATTCTTCATCCTTAGTTCTTCGATTCTTGCGAGGCACCTCATGAAACGCATCACCGCCATCATCAAACCGTTCAAACTCGACGAAGTGCGCGAAGCGCTGGCCGAGGTGGGCATGACGGGGCTGACCGTCACCGAGGTCAAGGGCTTCGGCCGGCAGAAGGGACACACCGAGCTTTATCGGGGTGCCGAGTACGTCGTGGATTTCTTGCCGAAGGTGAAGATCGAAGTGGTGGTTGCCGCGGCGCAGTGCGATCAGGTCATCGACGCGATCGTCGGCGCGGCGCGCACGGGCAAGATCGGCGACGGCAAGATCTTCGTGACCGAAGTCGAGCGCGTCATCCGGATTCGTACGGGCGAAGAAAACGAAGCGGCCGTCTGAGGCCGCGGGGCAAGCACAAAAAAAACGGTGCGACGTCCTGTCGGACACCGCACCGATACGCGCCTCTCGCAGCAGCGTGAAACTTGAAACTGTAAAACCGGGTTAAGTTTGTTCTTTTAGGCTACGCCGCTCGCTTAGAACGAGTGCTGGATACCGGCGTAGACGCCCGATTGGCTGTGGCCAGCAAGCGGGTTGTCCGCGTTGCCGATGCCGTTCGCTTCCAGGCTGAAGTTGGCGTTCTTGCTGTTACGGACGGTTGCGATCTGGATGTCGAGCAGCGTGCGCTTGGACAGGTTGTACGTGCCGCCGATGGTGTACATCGTCGCGTTGCCTGCGCCGTTGTTGCCGTTCACGTGATAGACGGCAGCGATGGCAGCCGCAGCCGGCGTGGCTTGCCACGTAATGCCACCCCATTCGTGATCAAGCGAAGTCGGCGTGCCGGCGGCGATGCCGGTGGCCCCCGACGTACGAATCGCCTGATATGCGCCTTGGACCTTGAATTGACCGAGGAACACATTCACAGCGGCCGTGTACTCGCGCGAGAACGAGAAGGCGCCGTCAGCGCCGGCCAGTCCGCCGTTTGCCGGATTGCGAATTTCGTCATAGATGCCGCGCACTTGGAACAGCGGGCTCGTGTACGTCAGTTGCAGGCCGCCTTCGCGACCCTGCGTCGTCGTGCCGTTGCCGTTCCAGCTCGTTGCGTTCGACAGCGCGTATTGGCCGTAGAAGTCGAAGCCGCCCCACTTCGGCGATTGGTACGCGAAGTTGTTGCTCGACTGCGGCCAGTTGCGGCCACGCACGAGCGATGCCGACGACCAGCTCGATTGACCGAACGGATCGAAGTCCCACACGCCGTTCGCAATGTAGAGCATGCGGCCCATCGTGAACGTACCGTAGCTATCGTTCGAGATGCCGACCGTCGCCCACCGATTGAAGAGGTTGCCTTGGGCCGCGCCATTCATCAGCCCGAAGCCGTTTTCCAACTTGAACAGGACCTTGTTGCCGCCGCCGATGTCTTCGGTGCCCTTCAAGCCCCACAGGCTCGTGCCCCAGTCACCGCTTTCCGCGCGCCAACGCGAGTTCGAACCGGTACCCGTCGCATTGGGGATGCCCGTCATGTACTCAATACCTGCGTCCACACGGCCGTACAACGTCACGCTGCTTTGTGCGTGAGCGATGACGCCAGCCGACATGAGCGCTGCGGCGAGCAAAGCTTTCTTCATCTTCTCCTCCATACCCTGTCAAAAGTGAAGCCACTACTGCGAATAGCGCTCGGGTGAGAGCATCACCCGAGCGGGAATCCGTTTTCAGGGAGATCCATCGGAACGCTCGAGGGCCAGCTGCGGGCTTGGTGAGCCTGTACGCGCTGCGCTCGGGTTCGAGGCCGCTCGTCAGGCGGTGTCTCCTCGTTTGAAGTAAAACTACATTTGCAGAACTTTGTTTTGCTACTTTGGTTACTAATTTAGCAAAAATACATCCCGGTCGCCAAGCAAATCGTAGTCTTGCTAGCAGGTGTCTCCAAATTGCCATATTCAGATGGTGGGACGGCGCGTCGCGGCAGGCCGGAAGGCCTTGCGGGACCATGGTGCAGCAATGCACTCACATGTTGTGCAACGTCATGCTTGAGGATTTCGGGTATTGACGGCGAATATTGGAGCAGGTAAGGAATCCGCGCCCGTGTGAAGGCTTTGTTCGCGAATTGTGCGCACGCGAGTGCGGGCAATTGGCGCGTGTGGCAGCCGTGGGTGCGGATTCCAAGCCCTGGCCGATGTGGCGTCACCGCAACGCAGGAAATCAGTCGACCCACACCAAGTCGAGCGGGTTAACCATCGCCGATTTGTGGTGCTTCGATTAGAATCGCGCCCAATAAAAACCCAAAGATGACTGAGAGGGCCGATCTTCATGGGATCTCATGTACTGTCCGAAGCCGCATTCGCGGGGGGCGGACAAAACGGTCGTTTGATTCGACTCGATACGCCGCTGGGCGACGATTGGCTGCTGCCTTTATATGCGAAAGGCCGGTCTCGCTTAGGCCGCGACTACGAGTTCGTCGTCGATGCCGCCTCGGTCAAAGGCCGCGAAATCGATTTGAAAGCATTGATCGCGAAGCCCGTTACGCTGTGGCTTCAACAATCGAACGGCGACTATCTTCCGCATCACGGCTATGTGA
>CBIHRA010000051.1:0-36120 GCA_966212325.1 uncultured Burkholderiaceae bacterium
GCACTCGGGCACTCGGGCACTCGGGCACTCGGGCACTCGGGCACTCGGGCACTCGGGCACTCGAATTGCTCGCTCAGTCTCACGTCCCAAAGCGGTCGACCGCACACCGGCGGCTGGCGCATGCGCGCCGCGCCGCGCACACTGAGGCGACCGCCGCGCGCACGACTTTCTTCCCGCTTCTTGCGCGCGAAGTTTCTTGCCCAAGGAGCCGACGATGCAAACGGACAGCGAACTGCAAACGACCATCGACGCCATTACACAAGACGGCAAGGGTCTGCTCGCCGCCGACGAAAGCGGCCCCACCATCGCCAAGCGATTCAAGACGATCGACGTCGAATCGACCGAAGAAAACCGCCGCGCGTGGCGAGCTTTGCTGTTATCGACGCCCGGCCTGGGTCAATACGTGAGCGGCGTGATTCTTTATGAGGAAACGTTAGGGCAGTGCGCCGACGACGGCGAGCCGTTGCCGAGCTTGGCCGCGCATCAAGGCATCGTGCCGGGCATCAAGGTCGATGCGGGCAAGATCGCCCTGGCCCATGCCGACGGCGACGAAATCACGCAAGGGCTCGATGGGCTTGCCGGGCGGCTCGAGAAGTACAAGGCCCAAGGGGCGCGCTTCGCGAAATGGCGAGCGGTCTACAACGTATCGGACGTGCTGCCGAGCCGGCTCGCTATAGAGGCGAACGCCGAATCGCTCGCTCGCTATGCCGCTATCTGTCAGGAAGCCGGCATCGTGCCGATCGTCGAGCCTGAAGTGTTGATGGACGGCAGCCATTCGATCGAACGCTGCGCGCAGGTGACCGAGGCCGTGTTGCACGAAGTCTTTCACGCGTTGCATCGCCATGCGGTCGTGCTGGAGCACATGCTGCTCAAGCCGAGCATGGTGGTGCCGGGCAAGGCGCACGCGCAGCAAGCGAGTGTGGGCGAAGTGGCCGCGCGAACCGTCTCGATCCTCGGCCGCACGGTCCCGCCCGCCGTGGCCGGCATTTACTTCTTGTCGGGCGGGCAAACGCCGCAGGAGGCAAGCGCTCACTTGGACGCGATCAATCGCACGGGGCGGCGCCCGTGGCCGCTGAGTTTTTCCTACGGCCGCGCATTGCAGGAGCCGCCGCTTCAAGCCTGGCGCGGCAAGCCCGAGAACGTCCAGGCCGCGCAGCAAGCGCTGCTCAAACGCGCTCGGCTCAACAGCGCCGCCGCACGCGGGCGCTATGACGCCAAGGACGAAGCGTCGACGTGAGGAAGAGCGCAAGAGCGCAAGAGCGCAAGAGCGCAAGAGCGCAAGAGCGACCGAAGGCGGTTCGACAAAGCGAAGCGGACGAGCACCCGCTTCGCTTCGTCGACGGCTCATCCGCGGTGCGCGATGCGGCTCGCCCTTGCTCAGTGCATCGCCAACTGAACGACCTTCACGATGACAAGGCCCACCGCGACGACGAGGTAGCCGCGCAGCGCGCCCATCCACAAGCGCGTGGCGAAGGTCAGCCGTGGCGGCGGCAATTCGTCGAGCGGCGGCATGCGCCAGTTGCCGCGCAGCACGAGCTCGTCGGTGCCGACGCAATCGCGTACCCGCGCGCCGCCGGAAGCACGCCCCGCGCGCCGCATGAACTCGGTCCCCGCATAACCCGCGGCGAACAGGGCGATGCCGCCGACGAGAATCGCGATGATCGCCTTCGCCGAGATATCGGGAAAGACCGTGGCCGCCGTCAGGATGATCGAGAGCACGACGAGCACGGCGATCACCGCGCCCGTGAACAGGTTCAGGCGCTTCGAATTGACCCACGGGCCCAGCACGGCTTTGTCGTTGCAAAGCAGCAGCAAAAACACGGTAGCGCTAGGCAGCAACACGCCGGCGAGCGTTTGCACCGCTTCGGTCAGCAAGCCGAGCGGGCTGCCGGGCATCAGCACGAGCGCGGCCGCGAGCGCGACGATGCCGAAGTAGACGAGATAGAAGCCTTTGGCGTCGAACACGCTGCGGTGCAGCGAGTGACGAATGCCGAACGTGTCGCCGATCGCATAGGCGGTCGATAACGACACGGCCGCCGCGCCGATGATCGAAGCGTCGAGCAGCGCGATCGCGAAAATCGTGGCGGACGTATGGCCTACGTAGCGGCGCAGGCCCGCGATGACCCCGCCCGCATCGGTGAACTGGCCGAACTCTTGATGGCCATGGAACAGCGCGGCGGTGAACGCCATCATCGCGACGGCGCCGACGACGACGAACCCGATGCCGATCCAAAGGTCGATCTTCTCGTACTTCATGAAGCGCGGCGTGATGCGCTTGTCGATGATGTAGCTTTGCTGAAAGAACAACTGCCAAGGCGCGACCGTGGTGCCCACGATGCCGATCACGAGCAGCATGACGTCGGAGAGCTTCGATTGCGCCGGCCAGCTCGGCACGAGGAAATCGCGCGCGATCGTGCCGACGCTCGGGTGAACGGAAACGAGCACGGGCACGAGCAAGAGGCTCAACACGCAAAGGACGATCGCGAATCGTTCGAAACGGCGGAAGTCGCCGGTGCTGACGGCGGCCATCGTCAACACCGCGGCGATACAGACGCCGACGATCTTCGATACGCCGAGAAAATCGAGCGCGAACGTGATGCCGATGAACTCGGTGACGATCGTCAGCGCATTGAGCAGAAACAGGTCGACGACGCTGAACGCGCCCCAGAATTTCCCGAACCGCTGGAAGATCAGACGTGCATGGCCGACGCCGGTGACGGCGCCCAGGCGCAGCACCATTTCCTGGTTCACGTAGATCACGGGGATCAACAGCGCGAGCGTCCACAGTAGGGTCGTGCCGTAGTTTTGGCCGGCTTGCGTATAGGTGCCGAACGCGCCGGCGTCGTTGTCGCCGACCATGACGATGAGCCCGGGCCCCAGAATGGCGAGCAACGTGCGCAAGCGTGCGGCCCAGCCACGGCGCGGAGCCGTGTCGTGATGGGCGATCGTGCCGAACGCGCCTTTGATGTCCCCGACGTGGGCGTCGTCGAGCACGGTGCGGCGCGGCGGCGAGACGTTGATGGGTGTGGACATGGTCTGTTTCTCGATAAGTCTTGCGCGATGCGCTTACGAACGTGTTCATCGGCACGGCGGCGACGGCACTTGATGCGCGACCGGCGTGTGCGAGCGTGGGCGCGAGCGAACGATCGCTCGCCGCGCCGAACGCACGGACGCTGCGGCTCGAAGCACAAGGCAAGGCACGCAAAGCGGCGTCCGAACGGCGCGTGGGCCATTCGAATTCGATGCGCGGGAAACTAAGGAGAAACTGCGGCGCGCACCGTCTGCCTAGGGGCTAGACGGCGGCTAGAAGAGGCATTAGCGGACGTCGTGCCGATCAGGCAGAAATACTGTTCGAAGGTCGACTACTGCAACTGTCCAAGGCAAATGCCCCATTTGTGGAATTGGTTGAATTCTAGTAGTTGCATCGAAGATGCGTCAATAAGCGAGTTTGGTGCCACCTCAATTTTTTAGCCGACTTGCGTGCGCTCGGACGCACGCAATGCTTCGTTCTCCTGATGATTGGAGGCGTGACGGGCCTGGGCGACGCGGTGAGGCAGTGTGGGCTGTTCGCAACACATGAGCGATGCGACAGGTGGTCGGCGCGCCCGTGCGTTTGCCGCACTGGCCGTTAACGGGGAGGATCGGATCGTGGGTCGGCCGGCGAAGACGCGCCGCGATCGGTCCCCTCGGTATTCTCGGCCCGATGTGCCTGATCGGCCACGAGGGAATCGATGAGCGCGCGCATGCGCTTCCAGTGCGAGCCTTCCCAGAACACGCGCCGGCAAACGTCGCACGTCACGAATTGCGCGTGCCGCTCGAGCACGCCCTCGGGCGCGCGGCCGACGGCCTGCGCTTTATCGATTCGTCGCAACGGCGCATTGCACGAAAGACAGAGCCGAAATGCGCGCACGCTCGACGCCAGATCGAGCCGGTCCATGATTTCGCGCAATTGCGCTTGCGGTTTCAGCGCGCGCACATAGCAGCCGTGCGTGATGGTACGTCGTTTGAGCAATTCGCGATCGCGCGTGAGCACGATGCGCTCTTGCGACGTCGCCAGCGCCTCGATTTGCGCGTCGGCGAAATGGTTGTCGTAGAGCGTGTCGAATCCCGCCAGCCGAAGCAGTTGAGCGAGGCCGCCCAAATGCGCGTCGGCGATGAAGCGCACCGTGCGCAACGGCCGCTCGCGCACCCGCAGGAGCGGGCCGATGTCGAGCGCTTCGAACTTGGGATAGACGGCCACGCGATCGCCGTCCTCCAGCGCCCGGTCAAAGCCCACCGATTCGCCGTTGACGATGATCAGCTCCACTTCCGTGTGGGGCACGCCGAGCGCTTCGATCATGTGTTTGGTCGTCGCGTCGCGCGCGCAGGTGCAACTGAACGCGCGACGGCGCAGTGGCCGGGCGAGGAAGTCGTTCAGCTCTTCATAAAACCGGAACGTGGCGGTAACGGACGGCATCGCAGCAGTATCGCACCGGCGGCGCATCCGTGCGCAGTGCTTCCGAGGCGCCGGGCACGTTCGCGGCAATCGTGGTTTACTCCCTGTTTTTCGGCGAAGGAGCAAACGATGGATATCGGCTTTATGGGCCTTGGCAACATGGGCCATGCCATGGTCGAAAACATATTGAAAGCGGGCCACCGGGTGCGTGTCTGGAACCGCACGCGCGAGCGGGCCGAGCCGCTTGCAGCGCTCGGCGCCCAAATCGTCGATGAGCCGGCCGCCGCGTTCGCGGGCGACGCCGTATTCTCGATGCTTGCCGACGACGCCGCCGTCAGCCGGGTCGTCGATGCGAAGCTGCTTGAGGCGGCGCCGCGCGACCTCGTGCACGTCAATATGGCGACGGTCTCGGTCGCGCTGGCCGAAGCGATGGCGCGCGATCACGCGGCCCGCGGCATCCACTATGTGGCCGCGCCCGTGATGGGACGGCCCGATGTGGCCGCCGCCGCCAAGCTGACGATCATGGCGGCGGGCCCCGCCGAGGCGATCGACCGCGTGCAGCCGGTGTTCGACGCGATCGGCCAGAAGACATGGCGCATCGGATCGTTGCCGCAGCACGCGAACGTCATGAAACTCGCCGCCAACTTCACCATCGCCTCGGCCATCGAGACGCTCGGCGAAGCCGCTTCGCTGTTGACCGCGCACGGTGTAGCGGTGACGGACTACCTCGACGTCATTACGTCGAGCGTTTTCCCGGGGCCCGTCTATTCGGGGTACGGCAAGCTCATCGCCGAGCGGTGCTACGAGCCCGCGATGTTCAAGGCACGGCTGGGCCTGAAAGACGTCCGGCTCGCGCTCGCCGCGGCCGAAGCCACGTCCGTGCCGATGCCGATCGGCAGCCTCGTGCGCGACAACCTGCTCGAAGTCATGGTACGAGGCGACGGCGAGAAAGACTTCGCTGTCCTGGGCGAAGTCGCGGCGCGGCGTGCGGGACGTTGAGCCGTCTCTTGCTCGATTTGCTCGAGCCGTCCGCCGCCGCCGTCTGCCGCCGACACGGCGCTCGCGGGTCTCGCGGGTCTTGTCTAAGTTTGCGGATATATCGCGCTTGCGGCGGCTGACGCAGACGCGTGGCGGCGGCCCGGCGCATAATCGCGATTCGGTGTGAATCGATCGGTGTCGATTCGCGCCATTACCGGAGATCTTGCGTCATGAGTTTGCATACTTGGTGGCTGTTCGTCGCGACCGTTTTCGTCGTGTCCGCGATTCCGGGGCCGAATATGCTCGTCGTCATGACGCATAGCGCGCAGCATTCGATCCGTCGCGCAACGGCAACCATGGCTGGCTGCCTGTCCGCGCTCGTCCTGATGCTGTCGATCTCGGCTGCGGGTCTCGGCGTATTCCTGAAAGCCTGGCCGACGATGTTCGACGCGCTTCGCTTGATCGGGGCAGCCTATCTGATCTATCTCGGCGTGAAGTCGTGGCGCGCCACGGTCGCCGCAGCGCCGGTTGCCGGCGAAGCGCAGGTGCGGGAGGCGGGCGGCAGGCCGGCGCGTTCGCTCGGCGCGCTCTATCGCAACGGTTTTCTCGTTGCGAGCAGCAACCCGAAGGCCATCCTGTTCGCTGCCGCACTGCTCCCGCAGTTCATCGACGCCTCGAAGGCGACGCTGCCGCAGTTCGGCATTCTCGTCAGCACTTTCGCCGTGATCGAGGTCAGTTGGTACCTCGTCTATGCGGCGTGCGGGGCGCGCATCGGCTCCACGCTCAAAAGCGAGCGCGTGGCACGTGCCTTCAATCGGTTGACGGGCGGCGTGTTCGTCGGCTTCGGCGCGATGATGGCGCTCGTGCGGCATTGATCGAGTCGCGCGTCTGTTTTTTATCGCCCCTTGTCCGAGCCGGGCAGCCAACCCAGCGCGAACGCCGCCCCCGCGAACGCCAGTCCGACGGCGCATACGCCGCTCCATCCTGTAGCGGCCCACGCCGCGCCGGCTGCCGATGCGCCCGCCGCTCCGCCTACGAAGAACACGCCCACGAACAGGCCGTTCAGCCGCCCGCGCGCCGACGGGTTCAGCAAGTTGATCGCGCGGCGGCCCAGCGTTTGATCGGTCACGACGCCGGCATCGAGCGTCGCCGCACCCGCCACGAGCAACGCGACCGCCAGCGCTCGGTGCGCGTTTGGGTCGAAACCGAACCAGCCCGCGCCCACGATCCCGCTGGCGACGAGTGCGGCGAGCATGCTTACGTGGCCGATCACCAAGGCAATGCGCCCTAGTCCCGCGTCTCCCGCCAGACCGGCGAGCGGCGTTACGACCACGCCTCCTGCGCCCGCTAACGCGAACAGCGCGATGTCGTACAGGCTGAAGCCGAAGGGCGCTTGCGCGAGCCGCAAGCCGATAGCCGTCCAAAATGCGCTGAACGCGCCCATCGCCAGCGCCGCGGACAGCGCGCGCCGCTGCAACACGCGTTCGACCTTGAGCAATGTCCACAGCGAGCCCATCAACGCGCCGTAGCTCGTTTGAACGAGCGGCACGCGGCGAGGCAACTGCCGGGCCAACACGAGCGCGAGCACGGCGTTGGCCGCCGCGGCGACGCCGTAGAACGCGCGCCATCCGATCGAGCCGGCGATGACGCTGGCTAGCGGGCGCGACAACAGAATGCCGAGCATGAGGCCGCTCATGACGTTGCCGACCGCGCGTCCGCGGCGCGCTTCGGACGCCATCGACGCCGCCATCGGCACGAGCATTTGAATCACGCTCGAGCTTGCGCCCGCGAAGAACAGCGCAGCGAGAAATAGACCTTCCGAATGCGCCACCATGGCGACGGCCAACAGCGCCGCACAGGCCGCCAACGTGCGGACGATGAGCCTACGGTTCTCGACGAGGTCCGCGAGCGGCACGAGCAGCACGAGCCCGAGCGCGTACCCGAGCTGCGGCAGCATGGCGATTGCGCCGGTCAGCGAACCGGTCACGCCCAGCGACCGTTGGATCGGGCCGATGAGCGGCTGCGCCGCGAATAGGTTCATGACGATGATGCCGGTCGCGGCGGCGAACAGGATCGTCAACGGGGCGGTCAACGTGTGCGCGCTTTGCTCCGGCGCGGGGGCGACAGGCGGAACATAGAACTCCGTGGAATGAACGGGCCGATTCATAAGAAAAAGGATGCATGGTGAGAAGGAGCACTCATCGTAGGTGTTGCCGAGATATGCGACAATTGAAATATGTCGATAGTGATTATGCGGAGTTGTTTTGAACACGCGAGATCTTCAGGCATTCGTCGAGGTCATCGACAGCGGCTCCATGGTGCGTGCGGCGGCGAAGCTGCACTTGACGCAGCCGGGATTGACGCGGCGCGTGCAGAATTTGGAGACGATATTGGGGGTGCCGTTGCTCGATCGGCAGAGCAAGCCGCTCAAGCCGACGGGTGCCGGTAAGGAGGTGTACGTGCTTGCGCGAGCCGTGTTGCGCAGCGTGGACGATCTGCTGGCGGTCGCGGCGCCGGGCAGCGAGCCGGCCGGCGAGTTGAAGATCGGCGTGCCGCCGTTCTTGTCGGATCTCGCGTTGCAAGAGCCCATCGATAAACTGCGCGCGGCTTTTCCGCGCCTTACGGTCAGGGTCACGGCGGCATGGTCGCCGGCGCTGCTCGAGCGCGCAATCCGGGCGGAGCTCGACGCGGCCGTGGTGATGATGCCCGCGTCGTTCGAGATGCCCGAATCGGTCACGGCGACGTTGCTTGCCGTGCAGCCCACCGTCGTCGTCGCCGCCCGTTCGCTGGCGCTGCCGCGCACGGGGCGGCGAGCGGGCGCCTCGCCGCGGCTCACGCTCGCCGAGCTCGCCCGCTATCCGTGGGTGCTCAACCAGGATGGCTGCGGAATGCGATCGGCGCTCAGCCGGGCGCTCGGTTCGGCGTCGCTGCCGTTCGACGTCGCCGTCGAAGCCTTCGGCTCGGAACTGCAGCTATCGCTGGTGGCGCGCGGTGTGGGTCTCGGCGTCGTGACACCGAACGTGCTCGAGGCGAGCCCGCACCGCGACCGGCTGGAGATCGTCGAGACCCCGGAGTTTTCCGGGGGATTGAACGTATGGCTCGTGCACGGCACGCTGCCGGGGCGGCTCATGCGCCCGCTCTCGCTGCTGCGCGAGGCGCTTGCCGATGCGTTGGCGCGGACGGACGCGCGCAACGGTGCCGCTCGCGAACGCGCGAGCGCGCCTGCTCAATAAGCGAAGTACGGCCCGGCGCCGGCCGGCGTCGATTCCTGCTCGATTGCCGAATAGACGTTGCGGCCGTAAAAGAACGGCAGGCCCCAGTCGAAAGTCGTCGAGCCGACGAAGGCGGGCCCGGCGAACAGCGGCATCGCGGCAGCTCCGCCGGACGCCTGCCAGATCTGAGCCGCATTGCCGACGCTGAAGGTCACCGCGCTCGTCGCGCCGTTCGCGCCCACGTTGGTCGCGCTGAACTGCTGCGTGCTGCTCGGGCAGTAATAGCTCTGATTCGGGCTGGCGCAGGGGGGAATCTGATTCGTCGCGAAGAAGAGCCCCGTCGACCCGCTGTCGATGATGCTGCCCGAGTAGGTCGTGCCGTTTTGCGATGTCGTGAAGACGCCTCTAGACGCGTCGACGGTGATGACTTGTGCAGCGCCGAGCCCGTTATTGCTTTGCGTGCCGATGCCGAAGATGAGCTGGCCGGCGACACTTGCGGCGCTGCCGCCGGGCACCGCGGGAAGGCTGACGACGACGCCGTTGCCGTCGGCGCCGAAGTACGGCACCGGGTTGGCCACTTGCCGCGCCTCGGCCAAGGCAGTCGGTGCGCACGACGTCCCCGTGCAGACATAGTAAGTGCCGGCGATCGCTTGATTGGCGCAGGCCGCGCCGCAATCGTGCTTGAACACACCGATTCCGAGGATGCCGTTGGCTGCCAGCGTGGTCGGTGTATTACGCGCGGCGCCGGTGCTCGAGCAACTCGAGGGTACGGCCGCGTAGTTTGGGTCGATGACTTGAATCGGCAGCGATGCGGCTCGCTCGCCGGCGATTTGCACGTCGGCGAGCCTGACCGAGCCCCAGGTATAACCGTCGAAAAACTGCATGCATTCGCCAAGCGCGCCGCCGTTCGCGCTCGTTTGCTGCGGCAGCGCCACCGACGCGGGCAACTGCGAGGCGAACACGCGCAAGCCCCACGATCCCGTATCGACGAGCACATGATCGATCGTTTGGCAGTTCGTACTGCCCGGTGCGCAGACGGTGACGCTGACGAACGGCATGTTCGGTACGCCCGCCACGCCCTGATCGACCGTGATTGCCGCGACGTTAGCGGCGAGCGGCGAAGGTGACGCGGACGTATTGGTGACGGAAGACGCGCCGCTCGTGCCGCCCCCACCGCCGCCGCACGCCGCGGTCAAGAACGCGACGAGCCATGCCGCCGCCCAAAGCGCGGTTTTCGAGCCGAAGAATCGAGACATCGTTCGTACCCCTTTAGCGAACGACGCCGGCATCGACGCCCGTCGGCAGCGCACGCGGCAGATACGCATGGCCGGAGAAGGCGCGCAGATGTCCGCTCGAGTACACGACCAGATCGCTGGCCGACACGGCCAGCGGGCCGCCGCCGCGCGTAGGTGCGGCATGGGCGAAGCGATCGAATGCGGCGCCGAGCGTCGCTTTCAGATCGGGCAGCGTTGGCCCATCCCATGCGACGCCGAAGACGATGCCGTCTGCGCCGGCGTATTCGCGCACGACGGTGCCGGAAGGCAGAGTGATCGTATGAACCGAGTAAGCAGCTTGCACGTTGCTTGCGTGCATGACAGCTGCGAGGCGGGTGGCGTCGGCATCGACGCTATCGACACGCTGGCCGAGAGTGGCTCGAGCGTCCGATGCGGCGATGAAGCTTGCCGCGGCGAGCGCGACTGCGATTGCGCCCGGATAAACATGCGATCTCACAACGATTCCTTGCTGACTGTGCTGACTATGCGCCGGCAAGCCGGCAAAAGCGTCGACATCGCATGCACCGGCAGGTACGCGGGCCGATGGGGCGCGTGGCCGCCAGGCCGTAGTCGATGTCGCAACAAGTGCGTTGAACGGACGCGCGCCGCCGAACTTTAGGGGAAAGATTCGAAAATCGGCGTTCGTCGGGCTTGCTCGGCGAGCACAGCGGCAGGGAAGCGAGAGCACGGCGGCGTTCGGCTGACGAATGCCGAGACCCGCGCGGGTAGGCGCGAGCGGCGCGTGTTAGGGGTTCGAGTTGTTTTAATCGGCCGTGCGCAAGCGGCGTGTTGCCACGCCATTGAAAAAAATTTTGCCTATGTGAGCAGAAACCCTTATTTTTAACCGAGCGCTGAACTTTTTCTCCAAACGCTCGTTTGACCAAGCGGTATGCCATCCGTGACAACGCGAATCATCATATGGACCTTCGCCGGGTACGCCGGTGGAGTCGCAACAAGCACTGTGCAACGAGGATGAAGCAATGAAATCCGATTGGTACGGCGCGCAAGGAACGGTCGCGAACGGAACGGACCACCCGGACGAGATGCACGAGGCCCGGCATCGCAGGCGCGTGCTCATCGCCGATCGCGACGAGGCGGCGCGCAACATGCTCGCCAATTTAGTGGAAAGCCTCGGCTACGAGGCGGTCACCGCGCGCACAACCGAAGAGGCCCTCGAACTCGCTCGGCTCGCGCCGCCCGACGCGGCGCTGATCGACATCGGCGCGCCGCTGCTCGAGGGACTGCCCGCGGCACGGCGCATGCGAGAGCTCCTGGGCGACTCGGCGTTACTGCTGATCGCACTGACGGGTTGGGGCCAGCCGCAGTACCGCGAGATGGCCCTGGCAGCCGGTTTCGATGTGCACCTCGTCAAGCCCGTCGGCGTCGATCAGCTCGGCTTTCTGTTGTCGATGACGCTGATATGACGGCGTCGGCAAAAACTCACATGTTGCGCTCGGGCAACGTGGCCCGCTGCAAGGACAGCAGGGTGTGTTGCAACGCATCAAACGGTTTGCTAGAGTGAAGTTGTCTCCTCCATGTCTCCTCTGATATGGATTCAGCCCGCCGCTTGGCGGGCTTTTTTTTTGCACCGGCGCCCATCGCCGGTCGCCCGTCCACCCATGCGGCGGCGCTAGAACCTGTACGACAGCGCGACATACGTAATGAGCGGGTTGGCCGTCAATTCCGACTGTGTCGTCCCGAGAACCGTCCCATCGGCTGCGCGCACATACACGGTCGATCTCGTTTTCAGTGGAATGTAGGTGAGCGAAGCGCTCACGCCCCAGTGCTCGGTGAAATCGTATGAAGCGCCGGCGTTGAAGACGGGCGCCCACGATGGCGATGCCTTCGCCGACACGCTGGTTACGCCGGGCTTGTTCGCCCCGGCCGCAAGCACGGCACCCAGATTGTTTTGCGTGGACGTCACGAAGTTCGGATTCAGCTTGAGATTGGTGAAGAAGTTGTAGGACACGCCGATGCCGACGAACGGGCGGAAGCGCGCTGTCGACGAGTTGAAGTAGTACTGGATCATCATCGCGGGACTCCACTGGCGCACGCTCTTGACGATCGGTTCGTTGGACGGATCGTCGAGGTTTTCCGTGCCTAGCGCGCCGGCCGGGCCCGGCGGCACGATCGAGCCGCGGCCCTTGATCTTGAACGTCGGCGGGACGCCGGCCACCGTCGTGAGGGCGACGTGATCGGTCAGAAAGTGGCTGAACACGAGACCGAGCGTGTCGGCGTTGTTCGTCGACAACGCTGTGCCCGAAGACGTGAACGAACTCGGCAGCCGCAGCGGCGTATCGATCGGCTGTGGCGTGACGTGGGTCGTCATCGGCGTGCTGGAGTCTTGCGGCATGATATGAAACCAGCCGAGCGTGACGACGTTGTCGCCCGCTTTTTGCGCATGCGCGGCGCTCGCGCAGAGGCTAAGCCATGCCGCGCATGCGGCGGCGCGTGTTACGTGGTTCATGTTTCCTCCCTGTTCTCTTTTTTTTGCTAAGCGGCGACGCGTGGTCATGCCGTCGCGTCGCCCGGCCGCCGAGCCGCTTCGAGCGCTTGCGGCTCGAACGCAGAGGCGAATCCGGGTCGCGAGGCACGGCGTCGTTCTGCTCGATTCGACTCGCCTCGACTTGACTCGACTTGACGTTAGGCAGCGGATGCTGCGGCTACTGCACGAATGCGTTGATCGTGAAGTACGGCGACGAATTTTCGTTGTAGAGGTAGCCGAAGACGCCGCCGGTGAAGATGAGCTTGCCCGTGGCGGCGGTCGACGATGCGCCGTGAACGGCCGACACGACGACGCCCGGCACCGTGTTGGCGAAGCTCAAGTCGAGCGGTGTCGCGAGCGACGCGTTCGATGCCTGATACGGGTCGAGCATCGTCGCCTCCGTGCCGATCAGCGCGGTGGCGCGATAGGCGAACTCGCTGTCCACGCCGATGTATTGGCCGTTTTGCGTGTTCTCGGCGATGGCCGTTTGCGGCGCCAAAATGGTGATGCCCGATTCGTCGTCGGCCGTGAACGTCGAGGGGTTGGCGTATCCCGTGCGGATCAGAATCGGCACGAGCTGGTTGCGCAGCTTGCCGACGATCATGAAACCCTTGCCGGCGGGCGTGACCGCGTTGGTCGGGTTGGCTTGACTCTTGAAGTTGTCCGTTTCGAACGCGCCGCTGCCGTCGCTCGACTGGACCCAGTTGGTCCCCGCTTGCTGCGTTTTGCCCGCGTTCACGCCGACGTTGTCCGTCTCGGCCCAGGTGCCGTCGGCATGAATGACGATCTTTGCATCGACCGCCACGGTGGCATAGTTCTGCGAAGGAATGATGTGATAGCCGAGTTGGTTGTAGGTGCCCGCGACGTTGGCTAGATTCGTCTCGAGCGACGAGAAGCCGATGAAGGGAAAGTACGGGAACGTCTTGTCGGGCACCGCCCCGAAACCTGCGATTCCGCTGTACTGGATTTCCTTGCCGGGAATCGTTCCGCCGAGCACGCCTTGGCCCACGAAGATGCGCGCAGGCTTGTTCGGATCGAGGCTCGCGCCCTGCAGGTAGAACGCGCATTGGTTTTGTTTCGCAGTCGGCAGCAGCGTCTCGGGCGCAAGCGTGCCGGATTGCGTCGTGCCCGCGCGAGACGGCGTGACCGTGCCGGTCGTGGCCGGGATGGCCGATTCGACGTAGGTCACTTGCCACGTCATCTTCGTCGTGTCGATTTGCATCTTCGCGAGTTCGCCGTCGCCGCCGCCGCCCGTGAAGACGGTGCTGTAATCGAGCGAAGCCGGGCAGAGCCGATCGGCGGCCGCAGCCGAACTGCCGCCGACGGCCGAGCCGCCGCCGCCGCCGCCGCCGCAGGCGGCCAGAAAAGGCGCGGCGAGCGCCATCGTCAAAAGGGCGTTCCGGGTCATGACGTTCCTCCATTGCTTTATCGTTATCGGGCGACCGGCTCCCTGTCGGCCGCCTCTTGATTTAATTCGTTCTGCTAACTGATCTTGGGCAACGCGTTCCTCCTATGTGTCGCCCCGATGGGCAAAATTTGCCGGCAGGCCTGCAGTTGCGACAGGCCATGCCCACGCGAGAGCAAAGGACCGATGGGAATGGGGCCGTGCGTCGCCGTTCCTCTCCCTGTTCCGTCTAGTTATGCCGAATAATTTCGTCGCGCAATTTATCTATGTCAATTGACAAAGCCGTCTAAAAAGCTCGATTCAAACAAACGGCATTGCAATGAAAATCAGATCGTAAAAGGGGATTGGCGCGATTTTGAAACAAAAAGAGCGTTTCAAGCGGCCGCCTCGAAAGCGGCGTGCGGTGCGAGCCTGCACGGTGTTTGCATGAGGCCGGTCCCGCCGCTACGGGCGGCCGGTTTCGCGATTCATGTGATGATTATCGGTAATCTAAGTGAGTCGTTTGCCGTTGCGACGAGCCGTGAGTGCCCAGTAGAGGCGGTGTGACCTGCGCGAATGGCCGGCGAACGGCTCCCGCGCCTGCGCTGGACCCACGACCGGGAAGCGATGTGTATGCGGCGCTCCGGTGCGTTCGCAAATAGTGGGGTTCTGGAGGCCCGTGTGCGCGGTGCAATCGACGTCGCGGTTCGTTACGTCCTATCCTCAGGGAGAGGAATTCGCGTCTTGACGCGAGGAGTCGGCACGCGTCCTGTTCGTCGATCGAGGCCGGCACGCGCTCACAGAAGAGCGATTGAAAATGAGGCAACGGCATATCAATGCATCAGCCGATCCATATCAAGAGCAAGGCGAACAAGCAGAGGAGGCCAGCCTCAAAGCATAAGCCCTTCGACTTGGCGGACCGGAACAGGGCGATTGCGCGTCATGCCGACGTCACCAGCACGCAGTCCTACGGGCGCGGGCGAACCCGTGCGCGCGAGCGGAGCGAGCCTGACCACGCGGGGCAGTATGCGCATGCCGGCAGCGAGTGGCTTCAGCCGGCAACGACGCGTGAGGATGCGACCCGGGCGGCGCCTGCGCGGACCCCGGCGCAAGCGCGGGGCCCGCTGATCGTCCGTATTCCCCTTTATTTCCTGATGTTCGGGGGAATCGCGTCGTTCGCGAAACCCGTATCTGCAGAGGGCGGCAGCACGCATTCATTGGAGCTCCCCGTATGCGGCACCGGTGGTCTGGGCTCGATCCTTCACGAACAAATTGCAACGGCGCCGCGAAGACCGAAGACTGGAGCGCGTCTGTTGAGGGAGGGGAACATCGATCCCAACGGCAACTGCACGGTCACGGTTTTTCCCGCCCACAGGCTCGGCAAGCATGGGCACCGCCAAACCGAGCCGAGGACCGGACAGATGAACTGCCTCGAAGCGTTGCTTCAACGAGATGCGTCCGGCTGGCTAGTCCAGCGTCAAGCCGTTCCGGAATTGGAGCAGATACCGTCCGCAAAGAAAGTCTTCGAAAGCGAGTTCGAAAGCCATATCAAAGAGTCGCAAAGAGAGATGGCGGAGAGTTTAAGAGATGCATATGAACAAGCCGGATTCGATGTCGACTCGAACGAATATAAAGTGGCGTATTATCGGATCTGCGTGAGATTCAAGGGGATCGTGCTTCCCGGCGGCAGTGCCATATGCGGCACGCTGGGCGGGCTGCATCGATTGACGAAGGGAGACAGCGTTCAATACAAAGCCTATACGCCAAATCAATGCAACGAGCTGCAGTCGTTACCCCATGATCATCGGGAGCGGGCAGCGTGGGTTCGTCGCAATTTGCATCTATTCGATAATGCACCGTTCGTCAGTATGGAGAATATCGATGAGATCGACGCGAAGATCATAGGCAGCGATCTCTCTCTTGCCGAAGCGATCTCGAAGGACACGGAAAAGGTGGCTAACGAAGTATTTTCTCCGCTGAAAGAGTATCTGCATGCTGCGACTTCCTTCGAGAAGATCACCGAGACAGGTAACGATATTGCGTTTCCGTTCCACGGTGCAGTCAGAGCCTATCGGAAGGGGAATTACTACGAGGCTGTGCTTTCCGCGACGCTGGATGTGGCGAGTTTCGGGCTCGGCGCCGCCAGTGCCGGCGTAAAGGGCATCGGCGTTGGGTGGAAGGTGGCGAGGGTAGGCACGAAACACACATTGGGCCGGTTTCGGAGCTTGGCTACGAAAGTCGTTCAGCACAACACCTCGAAGTTGGCGACGAAGCTCGCGCGTGGCGGCGTGTGTTGGGATGCCGTCATCAATCTTCAGAGAAGCGCGCGAATGATATCGGCCGGCGCGGCACGAACGATGCATGCCGCAACGCGTGCGAAGAGCTTCGCTGCATTTCTGAAAAATCCCCGCCGAGTGATTTCAGCCAACTCGTTCAAGAGCGTACCCGCGGGGCATCGCATCGGCTTTGTCGGCGTCGACGACAATGCGTTGAAGCATGCCATGCTATCGACGGGCAACGGCAAGGCGATAGGCGTGAACAACGGCTTTCTCGACCCGAGATTCAGCCCGGGATGGACCGAGATCGACTTGACCAAAGACTTACGATGGGAGGGCCGTCATGTTTTTTCTTCCGACGGCCGCGTTTCCATGCGTTTGATCGTGGATGATGCGGTGTGATCCGGTTGGATCCGGTTGGATCCGGCTTGATCCCGCTTGATCCCGCTTGATCCCGCTTGATCCCGCTCGGTCCTGTTCGATGCCGATGCATGACCTCGCGGTTGTCACGGACATCGTCCGTGGCTAACGTCGGCTGACCGGCGATCTCATCGCATCGTAGCGAAGCGAAAACCGGCGGTAGTCTCATCGCGCCGGCTTTCCGGCGGCATCAACGTTGCAGCCCGGTTTCTTCGTCGGCGCCGATCGCGAGATTCATGCATTGAATCGCAGCACCCGATGCGCCTTTGCCGAGATTATCGAGCCGCGCCACGGTGACGAAGCGCTCTTCGTTGCCGAAGACGAACAGGTCGACGCGATTCGTTTCGTTGTTCGCTTGAACGTCGAAGAAGCCCGCGTCGAGGTTTTCGTCTGCATCGAACGGCGCCACGCGAACGAATGCTTCGCCCGCATAGTATTCGGAGAACAGCGCGAGCACGTCGCGCGGGCCGACCCGCTTGGCGAGTTGATTCGGCGAGAAGTAGGTCGTAACGGCCAGGCCCTTGTAGAACGGCCCGACGATCGGCGTGAAGATCGGCGCCGCCTTCAGGCCCGTGTGAGCCGCCATCTCGGGCAGATGCTTGTGCCCGAGCGCAAGCGCGTATGGACGCGGGCTCAGCAGTTTTGCGTTCGGCGCGCCTTCGTAGTCGGCGATCATCTTCTTGCCGCCGCCGCTGTAGCCCGTGATCGAGTGGCAGTGCGCCGCGAAATCGGGGGCGACGACGCCCGCTTCGACGAGCGGGCGCATGGCCAGCACGAAGGCCGACGCATGGCAGCCCGGCACGGCGATACGCTTCGCAGTGCGCAGGCGCTCGCGCTGCGCGCGTGCGAGCTCGGGCAAGCCGTAGGCCCAGTCTGCATGCGTGCGGAAGGCGGTGCTCGCGTCGATGAGGACCGTCTTTTCGTTTTCGACTAGCCCGGCCGATTCGCGCGAGGCGACATCGGGCAGGCAGAGGAACGTGACGTCGGACGCGTTGATCAGCCGGCGGCGCTCGTCGATATCCTTGCGTTTGGCTTCGTCGATCTTGAGCACTTCGACATCGGTCCGGCGTGACAGGTACTCGAAAATCTTCAGGCCTGTCGTGCCTTCCTGTCCGTCGACAAAAACTTTCGTGCTCATTTCGATCTCGCTATGTGGGCCGGTTGTCGGGCGCCGTAGCTACGGCGCGCAAAACATGATTTTACGGGTTAAAGGCAATTGCTGTGAAATTTCGCCGCGACGCCGCACGTTGTCGCCAGATGCGGGGCGAACGCGCGAGTGGCCACGGCGCGCTCACCGCCCGTAGGTGACCGTGAGCTGGGCTTTGGCGAGTACGGACGTGTTGATCTCGTGATCGAACATGAGCGCGTGGCGCGCCGGCCCGAGCCGCAAATCGGCCGTGTTCAGCGCGAACACCGTGACGACGTAGCGGTGCGCTTTTCCGGGCGGCGGGCAAGGCCCGCCATAGCCGACGTCGCCATAGTCGTTGCGCGCCTCGATTGCACCGATTCGCTTCAGGTAGCCTGAAGCGCTCGCATTCGACGGCAGCGACGTGACGTTGGCCGGAATATCGGCGACGGCCCAATGCCACCAGCCGGGGCCCGGCGCATCGCGATCGAAGATCGTGACGGCGAAGCTCTTCGCGCCGGGCGGCGCGTTGCTCCACGACAGTTGCGGCGAGACGTTCGCGCCTTTGCAATCGTCTTCGTTGTAGACCTGCGCGTTGCCGACGGTCGCGCCGTCGCGCAAATCGTGGCTCGTGAGCGTGAAGACGGCTTGAGCCGAGGCGGAGGAGGGCGTGCAAACGAACCAAGCGACGCAGAGCGAAGCGATGGCCATTGCGACGGCGGCCGCGCGGAGCCGGCATGCGAGCCCAGCGGCGCGCGGGGAAGCGATGACGGCGGCTGCGCGGCGACGGCATGCGAGACTGGCGAAAACCGATGCAACGACTTCGCGGTACTTGCGCATAGCCGATTCTCCGATCGACGGCCATCCAGGGTGAGGCGCAGTTCCTTGCGGCCGCTTGCGCCGCTCGCGTGCCGCAAGCGGCTCCTGCCGCTGCGTGCGCGAAGCGCCGGCTCCGCGCACGCCAGATGCTGTTTACTGCGGTGCGGCCGTTGCGCCGCCGTGCGCAGCCGACCACTCGGCCGGCGCGTTCAAGAACTTCTCGACTTCATCGAGCGTTTTCGTATCGAAGTAGCCCGACGCCTTTGCGACGCGCAGGACGTCCCACCAGGTCGCCAGCGCGTGCAGGTCGACGTCGATATCCTTCAAGACCGAAACGCTTTCCTTGAAGATGTCGTAGTGGAACAGCACGAAGCAGTGGTTCACGCTCGCGCCCGCCGTGCGCAGCGCGTTGATGAAGTTGATCTTGCTGCGGCTGTCGGTCGTGAGGTCTTCGACGAGCAGCACGCGCGAGCCTTCTTCCAGATGGCCTTCGATCTGTGCGTTGCGCCCGAAGCCCTTCGGCTTCTTGCGCACGTACTGCATCGGCAGCATCATGCGATCGGCGATCCATGCCGCGAAAGGAATGCCGGCCGTTTCGCCGCCGGCCACGGCGTCGACCTGCTCGTAGCCGACATCGCGCAGGATCGTCGTTTCGGCCATCTCCATCAGGGCGCGGCGCACGCGCGGGTAGGAGATCAGCTTGCGGCAGTCGATATAAACCGGGCTTGCCCAGCCGGACGTGAAGATGAACGGCTTCTCGGCGTTGAAGTGCACCGCCTGCACTTCGAGCAGAATCTTGGCGGTCGTATCGGAGATCGTTTGGCGATCGAAGCCTGTCATGGGCAAATCCTTGGATGATAAGCGTGAGGCGGGCGGGCTCGCCCGTTGGCGCAGGCGTGTTTCCTGCGCGCGTAGGCGGGTATTTTACCCGACTTCCGACCCGAGCCCCCTGGAAACGGAGTTTAGGGGGTGTACACTAGGCGCCCCGCGAAACGCTCGCGCGCCGTCTGCGCCACCCGCATGACCCGGCGCCGCGCCTACAGGCCGCAATCATGTGCCGCCGCCCACCTGCCGACGTGTTCGGCGCGGCCCCGGCAGGCCACGGCAGCCCCCGGCGCGAGCGTACCGGCCCGATTTCAATAACGTCTCCCAGGCTCAATCATGGACGAACAACTGAAGCAAAGCGCCCTCGCATATCACCAAAACCCCAAGCCCGGCAAAATCTCGGTCACGCCCACGAAACCGCTGTCGAATCAGCTCGACCTGTCGCTCGCCTATTCTCCGGGCGTCGCCGCGGCATGCGAGGCCATCCACGCCGATCCGCTCGACGCGCAGAAGTACACGTCGCGCGGCAATCTCGTCGGCGTCGTGACGAACGGCACCGCGGTGCTCGGCCTCGGCAACATCGGGCCGCTCGCCGCCAAGCCCGTCATGGAAGGCAAGGGGTGTTTGTTCAAAAAGTTCGCCGGCATCGACGTGTTCGACATCGAACTGTCGGAATCGGATCCCGACAAGCTCGTCGAAGCGATCGCCATGCTCGAGCCCACGCTCGGCGGCATCAACCTCGAAGACATCAAGGCGCCCGAGTGCTTCTACATCGAACAGAAGCTGCGCGAGCGCATGAAGATTCCCGTCTTCCATGACGATCAGCACGGCACCGCGATCATCGCATCGGCTGCGATTCTCAACGGCTTGAAGGTGGTCGGCAAAGATCTGTCGAAGGTCAAGCTCGTCTGTTCGGGCGCCGGCGCGGCCGCCATCGCTTGCCTCGACTTGCTCGTCAAGCTCGGCCTGTCGAAGCAGAACGTGCTCGTCGCCGATTCGAAGGGCGTCATCTATGAAGGCCGCGGCAACCTCGATCCTTCGAAAGCGCGCTATGCCGCCTCCACCGACGCGCGCACGCTCGCCGACGCGATCCAATCGGCCGACGTCTTCCTCGGCTGTTCGAGCGCCGGCGTGCTCAAGCCCGAGATGGTCAAGACGATGGCCGACAAGCCGTTGATCCTCGCGCTCGCCAACCCCGAACCCGAGATTCGTCCCGAAGACGCCAAGGCCGCGCGCCCCGACGCGATCATCGCGACGGGCCGTTCCGACTATCCGAACCAGGTCAACAACGTCCTGTGTTTCCCGTTCATCTTCCGCGGCGCGCTCGACGTCGGCGCGACGACGATCACCGAGGAGATGAAGCTCGCCTGCGTGCGCGCGATCGCCGAGCTCGCCGAAGAAACGGACCAGGGCGACGAGGTGGCGAAAGCGTACGAAGGCCACTCGCTCGAATTCGGTCCGGAATACCTGATTCCCAAGCCGTTCGATCCTCGCCTCATCATCAAGATCGCACCGGCCGTCGCGCAAGCGGCGATGGATTCGGGCGTCGCGACGCGTCCCATCCAAGACATGGACGCGTATCGCGAGCAATTGGGCGCGACCGTCTATCGGTCGGGCATGGTCATGCGTCCCGTGTTCGCCACGGCCAAGAAGAACGCCGCGCGCATCGTCTTCGCCGAAGGCGAGGACGAGCGCGTGCTGCGCGCCGCGCAGTTCGTGCTGATGGAGAAAATCGCCAAGCCGATCATCGTCGGGCGGCCCAGCGTCGTCGAGATGCGTTTGAAGAAGATGGGCTCGAAGCTCAGGGTCGGCGACGATTTCGAAATCGTGAATCCCGAAGACGATCCGCGCTTCACGCAAAGCTGGCAGCTCTATCACGAGATCGGCGCGCGCGACGGCGTAACGCCCGAGATCGCGAAGGCGGCGATGCGCAAATTCAACACGCTGATCGGTGCGATCTTGATTCGCCTGGGCCATGCCGACGGCATGATCTGCGGCATGATCGACACGTACCACAGCCACTTGAAGTACATCGAGCAAGTGCTCGGCCGCGCACCGCAAGCCGACCATTATGCGGCGATGAACTTGCTGATGCTGCCCGGCCGCAACCTCTTCATCTGCGATACGTACGTCAACGAAGTGCCGAGCGCCGAGCAACTGGCCGACATGGCGATTCTGGCCTCGCGCGAAATCGAGCGCTTCGGCATCGTGCCGAAGATCGCGCTGTTGTCGAACTCGAATTTCGGCAGTGCGCCGTCGGCCTCGTCGCAGCGCATGGCGGCCGCCCGCAAGATGATTGCCGAGCGTGCGCCCAACCTCGAAGTCGACGGTGAGATGCACGGCGACGCCGCGTTGTCGGAAGTCGTTCGCAAGCAGGCGTTCCCCGGCACGACGCTCACGGGCGAAGCGAACCTGCTGCTGATGCCGAACGTCGAAGCGGCGAACATCACCTACAACCTGCTGAAGATGGTCAGCGGCGAAGGCGTGACGGTCGGGCCGTTCCTGCTCGGTGCGGCCAAGCCCGTGCACATTCTCACGCCGGCGGCGACGGTGCGACGCATCATCAACATGACGGCGGTGGCCGCGGCGAACGTGCGGACGGAGTAATCGCACGCGCGCCCGGCGGCGCGACTGCGGGCACCGTGCACGTTCGATCGGGCGGGCGCGTCGGGCATGCGGTCGCGGGTCGAGTCGACCTGCCGGGTAAATGGACAGAAAAAAGGCGGCTGCCCGTGAGGACAGCCGCCTTTTTGTTGGCGATCGACGCGGCGCTGCGGCGATCGACCTTGGCGCCGAGGCTTACGCCGCGTGGCGCGTGGCGCCGCCGGGCGCGCGCCAGCGCGCGAGCAGCTCGCTCCACTTCACGCGCACGGCCTTCAAGTTGTTTTCCTTCACATGGCCGAAGCCGCGGATGCCGTCGGGCAGATTGGCGAGCTCGATCGCAAGCGGCAGGTTCTCCGCCTTCAACCCCGCGAGCAATTCGCGCACGAGGCCTTCGTACTCGCCGATCAACGCGCGTTCGGTGCGACGTTCTTCCGTCTTGCCGAACACGTCGAAGGCGGAGCCGCGCAAGAACTTCATCTTCGAGAGCAGCTTGAACGCCGACGCCATCCACGGGCCGTACTGCTTCTTCACGAGATGTCCCTTCGCATCCTTCTTGGCTAGAAGCGGCGGCGCAAGATGGAAGTTCAGCTTCCAATCGCCTTCGAACTGCGCTTGCAGCTTCGCCAAAAAGGCCGGATCGGTTTGCAGACGCGCGACCTCGTACTCGTCCTTGTAGGCCATCAGTTTGTACAAGTTACGCGCGACGGCTTCGGTCAGCGGTTCGCTCGCGACATTGCCGTCCGCGAGCCCACGCTCGGCCGCTCGCACTTGCGCAACGAGCGTCTCGTAACGCTTTGCGTACGCCGCGTTTTGATAGGCCGTCAACTGCTCGACCCGCTTTGCGACGAGCGCATCGACCGACTTCTTCGTATGCAGCGAGATCACCGTGGCGCCGCTCTCTTGCGCGCCGGCGGCGGGCTTGGCCGCACGCTCGACGCTGGCAAGGTCGAACGCTGCGCGCCGGCCCCATTCGAACGCCGCGAGGTTCTTTTCGACCTGAACGGCGTTCAGTTCGATTGCGCGCACGAGCGAACGGTGCGAGAGGGGCAACCAGCCGCGCTGCCATGCATAACCGAGCACGAACGGGTTCGTGTAGATCGCATCGCCGAGCAGCGCCAAGGCGAAGCGGTTGGCATCGACGAGATCGACATGCTCGCCGGCTGCCGCGCGCACGTCCTGCTCGGTGCTCGTGCCCGGGAACGTCCAGTTCGGATTCTTGATGAACTCGGCGGTCGGTGTCTTCGAGCTGTTGACGACCACGCGCGTGAGCCCGAACTTCATGCGCGAGGTGCACTCGTCGCCGGCGGTCACGATCGCATCGCAGCCGATGACGAGGTTCGCTTCGCCCATCGCGATGCGCGTCGCGTGGATATCGGCGGGCGCGTTGGCGATCTGGACATGGCTCATCACCGCGCCGCCCTTTTGCGCCAAGCCCGTCACGTCGAGCACGGTTACGCCCTTTTGCTCCAAGTGCGCAGCCATGCCGAGCAGCGCGCCGATCGTCACGACGCCGGTGCCGCCCACGCCCGTGACGAGCACGCCGTAGGGGCGTGCGATCTCCGGCAGCGCCGGCTCGGGAATCTCGGGCAAGCCCTCTGCCGCCTCGGCGCCGAGCGACTTCGGCTTACGCAGCTGGCCGCCTTCGACGGTGACGAAGCTCGGACAGAAGCCTTTCAGGCACGAAAAGTCCTTGTTGCAGCTCGACTGATTGATCTGCCGTTTCGTGCCGAACTCGGTTTCGAGCGGCTCGACCGACAAGCAGTTCGACTGGACCGAGCAATCGCCGCAGCCTTCGCAGACGGCTTCGTTGATGACGACGCGCCGCGCCGGGTCGGGGAATTCGCCCTTCTTGCGGCGGCGGCGCTTCTCCGTCGCGCACGTCTGGTCGTAGATCAGGATCGTCGTGCCTTCGATCTCGCGCAGTTCGCGCTGCACGTCGTCGAGCTGGTCGCGATGGTGAATCGTCACGCCCGGCGCGAGTAGCGTCGTGCCGCTGTACTTTTGCGGCTCGTCGGTGACGATGACGATCTTCTTCGCGCCTTCCGCCGCGAGCTGATGCGTGATCTGCGGCACCGTGAGCACGCCGTCGACAGGCTGCCCGCCCGTCATGGCCACGGCGTCGTTGTAGAGGATTTTGTACGTGATGTTCGCCTTCGCCGCGATGGCCGCGCGGATGGCGAGCAAGCCCGAGTGGAAGTACGTGCCGTCGCCGAGATTGGCGAACACGTGCTTTTCGTTGGTGAACGGCGCTTGCCCGGTCCAGGCGACGCCCTCGCCGCCCATCTGGCTGAACGTGCTCGTATTGCGGTCCATCCAGACCGTCATGTAGTGGCAGCCGATGCCGGCCATCGCGCGCGAGCCGTCCGGCACGTTCGTCGACGTATTGTGCGGGCAGCCCGAGCAGAACCACGGCTTGCGTTCGGCGGTGACGCGCGGCTTGGCGAGCGCTTTTTCCTTCGCGTCGATGACGGCGATGCGCGCGGCGATCCGCTCGCGTACATCGGACGGCAGCTCGAACTTCTCGAGCCGCGTGGCGATCGCCTTGGCGATCAGGGCGGGCGACAGTTCGTAGTGCGCCGGCAACAGCCAGTTGCCCATCGGGACGGACCATTCGCCGCCGGCGCCGTCCTTCTCGTCGAACTTGCCGAACACGCGCGGGCGCTGGCCGTCGGGCCAGTTGTACAGTTCTTCCTTGATCGCGTATTCGAGAATCTGGCGCTTTTCTTCGACGACGAGAATTTCGTCGAGCCCGCGCGCGAACGCTTGGGCGCCTTGCGCTTCGAGCGGCCACACGCAGCCCACCTTGTAGAGCCGAATGCCGATGCGGGCACACGTTTCGTCGTCGAGCCCGAGATCGACGAGCGCCTGACGCACGTCGAGATACGCCTTGCCGCCCGTGATGATGCCGAAGCGCGCCTGCGGCGAATCGATCTCGATCCGATCGAGCTTGTTCGCACGCACGTAGGCGAGCGCGGCATACCACTTGTAATCGAGCAGCCGCGCTTCCTGAACGAGCGGCGGATCGGGCCAACGAATGTTCAGGCCGCCCTCGGGCATGACGAAGTCGGTCGGCAGCACGATTTGCGTGCGATGCGGGTCGATGTCGACGGAGGCCGACGATTCGACCACGTCGGTCACGCACTTCATGGCGACCCATAGGCCCGAATAGCGGCTCATCGCCCAGCCGTGCAGCCCGAAGTCCAGATATTCCTGGACATTCGACGGGAACAGCACGGGCAGGCCGCAGGCCTTGAAGATGTGCTCGGATTGATGGGCGAGCGTCGACGACTTGCAAGCGTGATCGTCGCCCGCCAGCACGAGCACGCCGCCGTGCTTCGACGAGCCGGCCGAGTTGCCGTGCTTGAGCACGTCGCCCGAGCGGTCGACGCCCGGCCCCTTGCCGTACCACATCGAGAACACCCCGTCGTATTTGGCGCCGGGGTAGAGATTGACTTGCTGCGTGCCCCAGACGGCCGTCGCCGCGAGATCTTCGTTGATCCCGGGTTGGAAGACGACGTGGTTCGAGGCGAGGTGCTTCTTCGCTTTCCAGAGGGCGAGGTCGAGACCGCCGAGCGGGGAGCCGCGATAACCGGAAATAAAGCCGCCCGTATTGAGTCCGGCAGCTTGGTCGCGTGCATGTTGCAGCATGGGCAGGCGCACGAGCGCCTGAATTCCGCTCATGTACGCTCGGCCGCGTTCAAGCGTGTATTTGTCGTCGAGCGTGACGGAAGATAGCGCAGCTTCGAGCGAGGCTCGCTGACCTGCGTCCAGCGGGGCATTCATTATGTTGACTCCTCAACCCTGTTTGGGATCACCAAAACGTCTCAGCGTCGGCATCTTGTGGATGCTTCCGCCGGGGCCGCCATATTGGCGGATTTTTTGCGATGGTAGCACTGGTGGAAACCCGCCGCATCGCTCAAAAATAGTGCCATCGCTTATCTGGTAAGAGTTTCGCGGTGGTGCGTTATCGCAGAAAAGCCGGAGAAGCAGGCTGGCCGAGCCCTCGTATCGTTCTGTAACGGCCGTAACGTCATGTTTTAAGGGTGGAACGGGGCGGGTCGACCTGGTCTAATTTCCCCACTCGCCGGTAGTCAGGCGGGCACGCGGTCCCGCGCCGCGCCGGTGCGGCCCCTCGTGTGAGGCGTGGGGGCCGGTTCGGGCGCAGCGACGCGTCAACATAAGGAGTACAGATGGAAAAGCGACACGTTCAAACCTTTCTGATGGTTTCGGCCGCATTTTTCGCGATGAGCTTGCCCGTGCGCCACGCGCAGGCCGGTGTGGTCGCGGCGGCGGTTTCCCGCACGATCACCGAAGCCGGCCTCGGCGCCAGCCCCGCCGAGGCATGGGCGGCTTCCCTCGGACGCGGGCGCACGGCGCGCACGCCGTTCGCCGCCCGCCCGATTGCTCAAGCGAGCCACACGCACGCCGCGACGGTCGAAGCGGCCGCCGGCAAGCACGCGCAGGCGCGCAACGACGGCGACGCCCCGCCCTTCGCGTTGATGTAACGTATCGCGGCCCGTGTTCGGCCGCACTCGGCCGCCGCGCCATATCGAGTCGCTGGTGGACATCGACGGCGGCCCCGGCGTGTTCGCGTAGCGTCGCGCATGCCGTCGCTCCGATTGCGCGTCGGCCCCAGCGGACCGCACCCCGAACCGAATCGGTCAGGTCGATCGATTCGTTCAGGCCTTTTCTTGCACGACACCGCGTCGAATCTGATCGAGTTCGATCGATTCGAACAGCGCCTTGAAGTTGCCCTCCCCGAAACCTTGATTGCCCTTGCGCTGGATGACTTCGAAGAAGATCGGCCCGATCTGGTTTTCGGTGAAGATCTGCAAAAGAAGGTCGTCCTTCTCGCCGTCGATGAGGATCTTGCGCTTCTTCAGTTCGCCTAGCGGTTCGGTATGACCCGGAATGCGGCGATCGACGAGCTCGTAATAGGTGTCGATCGTATCGAGCAGTTTGATGCCCGAGCCGCGCAGTCCGTCGACCGTGCCGTAGATATCGGCCGAGCCGAGCGCGATGTGTTGAATGCCTTCGCCGTGATAAGCGTCGAGATATTCCTGAATTTGCCCGGCCGTTTCCGAACCCTCTTCGTTGATCGGAATGCGGATTTTGCCGCACGGCGAAGTCATCGCTTTCGACTTCACGCCCGTCACCTTGCCTTCGATGTCGAAGTAGCGGATTTCGCGGAAATTGAATAGACGCTCGTAAAATGCCGCCCACTCCTGCATGCGGCCGCGATGGACGTTGTGCGTCAAGTGATCGATGTAGGTGAGGCCGTGGCCGACCGGGCGCGGATCGGCACCCGCGATCGGCTCGAAATCGACGTCGTAGATATCGATGTCGCCCACGCTGCCCGGCTGTGCGCCGTTCTTGCCGCGCCAACGATCGACGAAATAGATCAGCGAATCGCCGATGCCTTTGATCGCCGGAATATTCAATTCCATCGGGCCCGTCTTGTTGTCGAAGCCCCAAGCGCCTAAGTCTAGTGCGTGCTTGTAGGCCTTCGCGGCGTCTTGCACGCGAAATGCGATCGCGCAGATCGACGGGCCGTGCAGCCGCGCGAACCGCTGGGCGAACGAATCGGGCTCGGCGTTGATGAGGAAATTGATGTCGCCCTGACGGTAGAGCGTGACGTCCTTGTGGCGGTGACGGGCAATCGCGGTGAAGCCCATTTGCTCGAACAGCTTGCCCAGCGCTTTAGGATCTGGCGCCGTATATTCGATGAATTCGAAGCCGTCCGTGCCGACGGGGTTGTCCCAGGTTTGAACCTGCATGCTCGTCTCCGTATCTACTGTCTGCGACCCTGCGCCGCAGGCGATCTATAGACGCAAGTGTATAGCGGACGTATGGACGAAAATTTGCGAAATTCGGCGCCGCCTACTACGATTGCGCAATTTTCCGTCTATAACAAATCACAGGGAGTGGAAAAATGGCCGAGATAGAACTCGATGCCGTCGACAGGCGCATCCTCGCTTTCCTGCAGGAAAACGGCCGCGCATCCAATCAGGACATCGCCGAGCGCGTGAATCTTTCGCCGAGCCCATGCCTGCGGCGCATTCGGCGGCTGGAGGAGGCCGGCATCATTCGCGGCTACGTCGCGCTGCTCGATCCGCAAAAGCTCGGCCTCGGCCTGCTCGCCTACGTCAACGTACGGCTGGAAAAGCGAGGGGGCGCCACCGGGCACGCCGGCACGACCCACGCCGAGCTGTTTCGCGCGGCGGTGCAGTCGTGGCCGGAGGTCGTCGCCTGCCATGCCATGACGGGCGAGATGGATTATCTGCTGCGTGTGCAGGTGAAAGACATGGTGCATTTCTCGCGCTTCGTTCAGGATCAACTGCTTCATCATCAATCGGTCGTCGACGTGAAGACGAGCTTCGCGCTCGAGTCGTTCAAGGAAACGACGGCGCTGCCGATTCTCTGATCGCCGCTCATCGGCAAACGGTCCGCACAAAAGACAACGAGGCGACCGAAGTCGCCTCGTCGCGCGCGCCGCACAGGGGAGAGCGGCGCGCGAGGGGGAAGTTGTGGCTTACGCGACCGCTTCGTCCGGCATCATCGCTTCGATGATGCGCGCGGTGTTGCGCGCTTGGCGCTTGATGGCGTAATCGAATACGGCGGCTTGCTCCTGGAGCATTTCGGTGATGATGCTCGCTTGGTCGGCGGGCGGGAGCGTGAGATACGCATCGGCGCTGCCGTACGCGTACTCGATCTTCATGCCCGCCTTCTTGGCGATATGCATCATCGTCGTATTGCGCGAAAGGCAGTACATATAGAGCGTCGTAACACGCGTGTTGCGGCTGTGGATCGCGGCGCGTTCGAACAGCTTCGAGCCCACGCCGATGCCGCGCGAGCTTTCGAGCACGGACACGCCGAACTCCGCCGTCCGCTGGTCGCCGTCGGCGGGCAGGTAGGCGAGATGGCCCACGCCGACGAGCTCGAGCCGGTCGTCGTACACGCCGAATACCTTGTCGCGCGCGAAATCGATCGAGCGAACGTAGTTTTCGATCACATGGTCGGGAGCGGCTTGACCGAAACGCAGCAGACGATCGTCAGCGTCGAGCGCGAGAAAGTGCGCGAGCAGCGGGTCGCGATCGCCCGCCGTCAGTTCGCGCACGAGAACGGAACCGCGACGAGCCGCCTGCGAACGGCGGTCGTGAAGCTCGATCGACGCGGCGGCGCGAGTAGTGGGATGCGGATTCATCGTGGGTTCTCCTATTCGTCGTGCGTGCCTGTGCTGCAACGCAATGCGAATTCTACCCGAGATGCATCGGCCTCACTAGGGAAAACCCGGATTCAGCCCTGAGAACGGCTTCTATTTCGGTGTCGAAATCAGTCTAAACCCCTGATTTGTAGGTAAAAATAGTATTGTTGCTTTCGCGCATCGCGTCATTTTGACCGATGATTGGGAGGTGGTTTGTTGCTGCGCCGCGTCAATGCGAGTTCAGCGTTCGGCCGCGAGTCCCTGCTCGAGCACGTCGACGACCTGTTCGGCGAACTCTCGGTAGCCGAGGCGGCCGCCCGGCTTGAGCCACGTGAACGTCCAATTGATCATGCCGAAGACCATCATCGTGAGCGCCGTTTGATTGTCCTTTCTGACGCGCTCCGGGTAGGCGCGTGCCAACTGACGTGCGAAAGCGGCGACGATATCGCGCTGGCGGTCGAGGATCACTTCGCGCTGCGTCTCGACGAGGTACTTCACGTCGTTGAGCAGTGCGACGTGCCGGCTGTGCGACGTTTCGTATTCGACGAGGAATGCGCGTACGAGCTCGGCGAACGTTTCGCGTTCGGTCAGCGCGCGCCGCTGGCTCGATCCTTCGACTTCGGCAATGATCAGCATGAGCCGCTTCGTATAGCGGTCGAGCAGATCGAACAGGATCGCTTCCTTACTTTCGTAGTAGTGATACAAGCGCGCTTTCGAGGTGCCGCTTGCGGCGGCGAGCTCGGCCATCGACGTGCTCGGATAGCTCGTTTGCGCGAAGGCGGCGGCGGCGAGCTCCAAGATTTGCTCGCGCTGGGTTTCGTGGTCGGGTGCTCGGGTGCGGGCCATGATGTTGTCGTCGTTTCGGGCCGGCCGAGGCGCGAGGCAAGCGAGGGGATCGCTACGATCGTCGCTTATGGAGACCGCATGGCGGATCGGCCGCGCGGGGCGCGTCGCTTTTGGCCGCCGCGGCGCTAGTTTACGCGAAACGCGCGGCCGATCCTTGGATTACCGTTCGTCGAAGCTGACGACGACGCGGTCGCTGACGGGATGGCACTGACAAGTGAGCACGAAGCCGTCGCGGATTTCCTGCGCTTCGAGCGTGTAGTTCTTGTCCATTTTCACTTCGCCTTCGAGCACTTTCGCGCGGCAGGTGCAGCACACGCCGCCCTTGCAGGCGTACGGCAGCGCCAAGCCGGCATGCAAGCCCACATCGAGCAAGCTCGCGCCTTCGTACGGCAGTCGCAGCTTGCGCCGATTGCCGTCGATGACGATCTCGAGGTCCGCGGCCGGTGTTTCCTCGGTAATGTCGACGACGGGCGCGCCTGCTTGCGGCAGCGGCGAGCCGAAACGCTCGACGTGAATTTTCGACTCGTTCACGCCCGCCGCCTCGAGCGCAGCCTCGGCCGCATCCATCATCGGCGCAGGGCCGCAAATGAACGCCTCGTCGATCGAGGAAGCGGGAACGAGCGTATCGAGAAACGCCGCGCACTTCGCTTCGTCCAGCACGCCGTTGAACAGATCGACGTCCTGCATGTCGTCCGACAACACGTTATAGAACGCGAAGCGGTTCATATAGCGGTTTTTCAGATCTTCCAACTCTTCGGCGAACATGATCGCATCGACGCTGCGGTTGCCGTAGATCAGCGTGAACGAACTGCGCGGCTCGACGTCGAGCGTCGTCTTGATGATCGCAAGCACGGGCGTGATGCCCGAGCCGCCGGCGAACGCCACGTATTGCTTGCCTTGGTCCGCGTTCAGATGCGTGAAGAAGCGGCCGTCCGGCGTCATGACGTCGATCGAATGACCCGCTTGCAGCGTGTCGAACGCGAAATTCGAAAAGCGGCCGCCGCGTACGCGCTTGATGCCGATGCGCAGTTCGCCGTCGCGATCGTAATCGGTCACGCCCACGCAGATCGAATAGGAGCGCCGGGTTTCCTCGCCGTCGACATGCGCCTTCAGCGTCACGAATTGCCCTTGCGTGAAGCGATATTGATCGCGCAGTTCGGGCGGCACCTCGAACGAGACGGATACCGCGTCGGCTGTCTCGGGCCGCACCTCGCGGATGCGCAGCGAATGAAATTGCGGAGTCGCCATTTTCAGTAGGGTTTGAAGTAGTCGAAGGGTTCTCTGCAGTCGAGGCAGCGATATAAGGCCTTGCACGCCGTCGAGCCGAACTGCGCGAGGCGTTCGGTGCGCGCCGAGCCGCAGCACGGACAAGCGGGCGCGGCGGCCGCATGCGGAACGAAGCGAATCGTCTGTTCGCTCGAGGCCGTGCTCGCGCACCGGCCGCCGGGCGGCGCGATGCCGTAGACGCGCAGCTTCTCGCGCGCCTCGTCGGTGATCCAGTCCGTCGTCCATGCCGGCGCCAGCACCGTCTTGATCCGATAGGGCGCCAAGCCTGCGCGCTCGAGCGCCTGCCCGATGTCCTCGGCGATCTGCGCCATGGCCGGGCAGCCCGAGTAGGTCGGCGTGATGACGACCTCGAGTGCGCCGTCGTGCGCGCGCTCGACGCCGCGCAAAATCCCGAGCTCTCTGATCGATACGACGGGAATCTCCGGGTCCGGCACGGATTCGAGGACGGACCATGCGTGTTCGAGCGCGTCGTCCGAGCCGGCCGCGTGCGCGCCGGGGTGTACGGAAAAGCTAGAGGATCGTGGCATATCGATGCGCCGAAGCTGGGATGCCGAAGCCGGCGGTGAGGCGCGCGCTTACCATGTCGCGCCCGGGTGCTGCCGCGCGAGGCTTTGCATCTCGGCCAGCAAGAAGCCCATATGTTCCGAGTGCTCGCCGTGCTTGCCGGTGCTCACGTGCTGAACGGGTGCGGGCGGCGTCAGCGTCGCCTCGTCCAGCGCGGCTTGCACGTCGCGCTGCCAGGCGGCTTCGAAATCCGCGGTGCGCACGCCGACGCCCGCGGCGGCGACCGCGTCCTCGAGCGCATCCGGCGCGAAGCACTCGCGCATGTAGGGCATCAGGTGATCGAGCGCCGCCTGCGCGCGCCGATGCGACTCGTCGGTACCGTCCCCGAAGCGGATCAGCCACTCGCGCGCATGTTGCAGTTGATAGCGCGTTTCTTTGATCGACTTCGAGGCGATTGCCGCGAGTTGCGCGTCGCACGAGCCTTCCAGCGCCGCCCAGATGTGTGCCATCAACGCCGTATAGAGGTAGTTCCGCACGATCGTCACCGCATAATCGCGATCGGCATTGGCCGTGCCGCTGAGCGGGCCGCGGTGCGGCAGCTCGACCAGCGTGTAGTTCGCGAATTCGCGCTCCGCGCGCCAGTACGCGTAGTCGTCTTCGGTCTTCTTTGCACCCGTGAGCGTGTGCTCGAGGGTCGCCGCGTGCGAATACAGCATGCGAGCTTGCCCGATGAGGTCGAGGCTCATGTTGGCTAGCGCGATGTCTTCTTCGAGCACCGGGCCGTGACCGCACCATTCTGCGTTGCGCTGACCCAGGATCAACGCGTTGTCCGCAAGACGCAGCACGTAGGAGAGATGTTCGGTGGTGATCGTCATGACTCTTTTACGCGATTACATGTGATTGACTGCGTCGGGCAGGGTGTAGAACGTCGGGTGGCGATAGATCTTGTCGCCGGCCGGCTCGAACAGCTCGGCCTTTTCGTTCGGATCGGAAGCCGTGATCGCGCTGGCGGGCACGACCCAGATGCTGACGCCTTCCTGGCGCCGCGTGTAGACGTCGCGCGCCATGCGCAGCGCCATCGACGCATCGGCGGCGTGCAAGCTGCCGCAGTGCTTGTGATCGAGGCCTTGCTTGCTGCGCACGAACACTTCCCAAATCGGCCATTCCTTGTTCATCGACTCACTCCTGAATGCTTGGATATTTCAATGCTTGACTGCACGCGGCGAAACGCGCGCGGGCAGCGGATCAAGCCGCTTCCGGCTGTGCGCGGCGGCGCACTTTTTCCGCGTGGGCGAGGGCGGCTTCGCGCACCCAAGCGCCGTCTTCGTGCGCCTTCACGCGTGTGGCGAGGCGCTCCTTGTTGCACGGACCGTCGCCGTTGACTACGCGCCAAAACTCTTCCCAGTCGATGACGCCGTAGTCGTAGTGGCCGCGTGCTTCGTTCCACTTCAAGTCCGGGTCTGGCAAGGTGACGCCGAGCACCTTGGCCTGCTCGACCGTCGCATCGACGAATTTCTGGCGCAGATCGTCATTGGAAATGCGCTTGATGCCCCATTGGGCGGATTGATTGCTGTGGACCGAATCTTTATCGCTCGGGCCGAACATCATCAGCACCGGCCACCACCAGCGATCGACGGCTTGCTGCACGAGCTCGCGCTGTGCGCTCGTGCCTTTCATCATCGAGAGCAGGGCGTCGAAGCCTTGCCGCTGGTGGAACGACTCCTCCTTGCAGATGCGGATCATCGCGCGCGCGTACGGGCCGTACGTGCAGCGGCAGAGGGGAATCTGATTCATGATCGCGGCGCCGTCGACGAGCCAGCCGATCACGCCGACGTCGGCCCAGGTCGGCGTGGGATAGTTGAAGATGCTCGAATATTTGGCCCGGCCGGTATGCAACGCGTCGACGAGATCGTCGCGCGAGACGCCGAGCGTTTCGCAGGCGCTGTAGAGGTAGAGCCCGTGACCGCCTTCGTCCTGTACCTTCGCGAGCAAGATGGCCTTGCGTTTGAGGCTCGGCGCACGCGAGATCCAGTTGCCTTCGGGCAGCATGCCGACGATTTCGGAGTGAGCATGCTGTGAAATCTGCCGCACGAGCGTCTTGCGGTACGCCTCGGGCATCCAGTCTTGCGGCTCGATCTTGCCGTCGGCAGCGATCGTTGCGTCAAAGCGCGCTTGGTCGGGTGTCGCCGCGCCGGTATCGAGCGCCGCGACGTTGCCGGGAATGTCGAGGGATTGCGTATACATGGGGAGCGGTCTCGTCCTGAGTTGTACGTTCACCGGAGTATAAACCAACCGACCGGTCGGTTAATAAATATTTATAAGGGAACGGTGAGCCGCGGACTACTTGGCAGTCGCGGGAGATGAACCAGAAGGCGGACGAGCGGGCGGAGCGGCGAACGGCGCTGAGGACGGGCGGGCTGCTTGTGTCGACGGGCTGCAAAGGCTGCAAAGGCTGCAAAGGCTGCAAAGGCGGCAAAGGCGGCGATGGCGGCACGGACCGGGGGGCGGATGAGCAGCCCTCACGGGGCTCGCCTGCGGCTGCTAGACTGAAGGCATCGTCCCTTGTCCAGCAATTAGCTATTTCCGCCATGACGACCGTCTACTTCGTGAAGACCGGCGAACAGTACCTTTGCCCTGGGGAGGACGGCGATATCGGCTTGACGCCGTCGCTCGAGGAGGCCGAGCACTTCCTGTCTTATGAAGATGCGGAGCGCGCCGCGCACGAGCACGCGGAGCCCGGCTATACGATCATCACGCAGCACCGAGGGTGACGCGCCGGCGCGGCGAGCTTCGGCGTCGGTATCATCGGCCCACGATCGGATCGACGGCCAGCGCTCACCGGCAGTGAAGCGAAGCCAGATCCTCGAGGGGCGCCGCGATCGACCGGCGCAACGTGAGGCACAATCGGCGCTTCGCCAGTTCTTCGTCTTTTCGTCCGATGTCTTCTCGCATTGATTGCATTTCCGGCTCACGGCGCGCTTCGTGGGCAGCATGGCTCGCCGCGGCATGTATTCCATTTGCCGCGCAAGCGGCGGCGCCGGCGCAACCGACCGGCGAATGGGTCACTGCGTGGGCGAGCGCGATACAGGCGATCCCCGATCTCCCCGATCCGCCGCCGTTGTACCGGACACCGGATGTGGCGGGACGCACGGTCAGGCAGATCGTCTATCCGACGGTTTCGGGGCGCGGCGTGCGCGTGCGCGTCAGCAACGCGTACGGGCGGGACCCGCTGGCACTCACCGACGTCGCGCTGGCGCAGTCGGCGGGCGGCGCGGCCATCCGGCCGGGCACTTCGGCGAGCGTGACGTTCGGGGGCAAGTCGTCGATCGTGCTGAAGCCGGGCGCGGAAATTTACAGCGACCCGGTCCGAATGACAGTGACGGCCGGCCAACCGTACGCTATAAGCCTCGTCGCGGGCCCGCGTCAGACGATGACTGCGTGGCACCGCGTCGCGAATCAAATCAACTATGTGTCGAAGCCGGGCGACCACGCCGCCGACGCGTCGCCCGACGCTTTCGCACGAAAATTCACCGAATCGGCATGGGTGAGCGCGCTCGACGTTCGCGCTCCTGGCGCCGTGGCGATTGCGGCGATCGGCGATTCGATCACCGACGGATTACGCTCGAGCCTGAACCGAAATCACCGTTGGCCCGATGGGCTTGCGCGCCGGCTCGCCGAACGTGGAGCCGGGCAAACGGCGGTCCTCAATCTGGGCATCAGCGGCAACCGCCTGCTCAGCGACTCCTCGTGCTATGGCCAAGCGCTCGAGCGGCGCTTCGAGCGCGACGCCCTCGGCCACGCGGGTGTCGGCACGGTGCTCGTGCTCATCGGCATCAACGACATCAACTTCGCCGCAATGCCGCCCCGCGCGGGCCTAGATTGCGACTTTCCGCATACGACAGTCACCGCGAGCGATTTGACGGAGGGATACCGACGCTTGATCGACCGAGCGCATCGCGGCGGTGTGCGCATCGTCGGAGCGACGCTGACGCCCGCCTCGCTCCCGTCGGCGCGCGAAGCCGTGCGCGTGGCCGTCAATCGGTGGATCCGCACGAGCCGTGCGTTCGACGGCGTGGTCGACTTCGACGCCGCGCTGCGAGACCCCGAGCATCCGGACCGTTTGCAGCGCCGGTTCGACAGCGGCGACCACATTCATCCGAGCGACGAGGGCTATGCCGCAATGGCCGCAGCCGTTCCGCTCGACCTGACTGCGATGGTGGCGCACCGATAGGGCGGGGCCGCTTCCAAAAAAAGATGCGTCATACCCTTGTCACAGGTCCTGTGTTTGACCTACTATTCGCTTCCTCGTTTGAGAGGCGGCGATGAAGCGGCGCCGGCGGCAATAAGTTTTAAGCGAAGTGCGAAAAAACTTGTTGACGACATGCAAAAGGTTCTGCATAATCTCGCTTCTCTGCTGCTGACGCAGCAACGCAAGACGGGC
>CBIHRA010000052.1:0-35614 GCA_966212325.1 uncultured Burkholderiaceae bacterium
TTACTTCGGCGAATCGTCGAAAAGTGGGTCAGATTTAAATCGGCGTTGACACGTAGTGACCGTGTGACCGTGTGACCGGGATGCCGTTCGGCTATCGCGACTTCTTCGTGAACATTTCGATCGAGCGCGGGGCGGTGGCGCCGTGGGCGGACACCGGCGCTTCGGCGTCGCGTTCGAGCACGTGCCGAACGCGCCGTAAATGCTCTTTCGGCACCAGCACCCACTCGGCTTCCAACGCGGAAGCGACCGCCGCGAGCGTCGATGCCTTGGTGTCGCCCCGCCCGCGCAGAACGGCCGACAGATTCGGCACTGCCATGCCGATGAGACTGCCGATCGCCGCTAGGCTCAACCGGCGCCGGGCGCGCAGTGCGGCAAGCTGATCCGTGAAATGCATGGCGTCTTGTCAGTGAACGGTGGCGTAGAAGAGTTATGCCGGAATATAACATTTATGCGCATAACAACCGCTGTCAGAACAGGGCATCGAAGAGGGGCACAATGACACTCTCCCCTGCGTGCTCAAGGTCTCTCCCTTGATGCCATTCGTTTGGCGACGTTCGCCCACCCCCGGGCGGGCCGCGCAGCGGGGGCTTGATAAGCGTCAAATAATCGTCGTTCCGGTCTGCGTACAGTGCGTTTATGGCCCCTGAACCGTTCACGCGCTGGCACGCGAGCCTGCGCGCGCATTCGACGCTCGTTTCGATGCTTGTCGTCCTGATCGCGTTGGCGATTGCGGCGAGCACTTACGGAGCATGGCGTTGGTCGTCGTTGTTCGGCGCGGCGAGGGCGGCGCCGACTATCGTCGTCTCCGGCAACATCGAAGCGCACGAGAGCGTGCTCAGTGTGACGCAAGTGCAAGCGCCGATCGTCTATCTGCCTTTCGACGAAGGTGCGCGCGTGACCCGCGGCACCGTGCTCGCACGGCTGGATGACCGCCTCTACCGGCGCCAAGTGGAGATCGATCGCGCGAATCTCGAAGTCCAGGCTGCACAAGTGAGCGCCAATCGAAGCACGCTCGAGGCAGCGTCGAGCAGCGTAGTAAGCGACCGCTTCGATCTCGCCCAAAAGGAACTCGACTACACGCGCGCCGATACGCTCGCCAAGCAGAACGCCGTGTCCAGGCAATCTCGAGACCTCGCGCTGACCGCAAAGAATCAATCGGCGGCACAACTTGCACACGACCGGGCCGTGGCCGAGGCGGCGCGCACCGGCATCGCACTCGCGACGGCCAACGTCGAGGCGGCGCGCGCCAGGCTCGCACTCGACGAAACGATGCTGTCGTACACCGAGCTGCGGGCACCCTTCGACGGCGTGATCACCGTGCGCGAGGCCGAACTGGGCCAGCTCGCGGGCCCCGGCGTGGCCATTTTCACGATCGACGAGCTCGATCACGTATGGTTGCGCGCTTACGTCAACGAGCCCGATGTCGGCCGCGTCCGGCTCGGCGACGGTGTGGACGTACGGACGGACGCCTATCCGTCGAAGGCCTATCGCGGACGCATCAGCTTCATCTCGCCGCGGGCCGAGTTCACGCCGAAGACCGTCGAAACGCACGCACAGCGTGTCACGCTCGTTTATCGCATTCGGATCGACATCGACAATCCCACGCACGAGCTGTTGCCGGGCATGCCGGCGGATGCATCGATCGTGGCTCGCGCGAGCGGACAATGAGCGAGGCAGTCGTCGTCGATCGCGTCGGGCGGCGCTTCGGCGCATTGGATGCCGTGCGTGACGTCACGTTGACCGTGGAGCGCGGCGAAATCTTCGGGCTGGTGGGGCCTGACGGCGCGGGCAAGACGACGCTGATGCGCATGCTCGCGGGCGTGCTTCGTCCCGATAGGGGGCGCATCGTGCTCGAAGGCATCGACGTGGCGGCGCAGCCGGAGCGGGCCAAGACGGCGCTCGGCTACATGCCTCAGCGCTTCGGCTTATACGAGGATTTGACCGTCGACGAAAACGCCTTCTTCTACGGCGAGCTTTTCGAGGTGCCGCGGGCGCGCTACCGAGAGCGGCTTGCACAGTTGCTCGACGCGGCGGGGCTGGCGCCGTTCACGCGCCGCTTGGCGGGGCAGTTATCGGGCGGCATGAAGCAAAAGCTCGGGCTGGTGTGTGCGCTCATTCATACGCCGAAGGTGCTGCTGCTGGACGAACCGACGACGGGCGTCGATCCCGTCTCCCGGCGCGATTTTTGGGCGATCTTGTACCGCCTGCGCGACGAGGGGGTGACGATCGTCATGTCCACCGCCTACATGGACGAAGCTCAACGCTGCACGCGCCTCGCGTTGCTGCATGCGGGGCAGGTGCGCGAATGCGCGGCGCCCGGTGCGCTCAAGCGGCATCTGCACGGGGCGTTGCTGGCGATCGAGGGGGGCGATCCGCGCGTTGTCCGCGATGCGCTGGCGGGTGCGCCGGGCGTGCTCGGCATCTTGCTGATGGGCGATCGGGTGCATGTGCACGTCGACGATCGCGGCTCTCGAATCGCCGAGCTTCAGGCGCGGCTCTCGGCACGCGCCGTTGCGCACGGCGCGATCGAGGCGGTCGAGCCGGGAATCGAGGACGTGTTCGTCGCCCTCGTCGGAGATACGGTATGAGTGCTTCGTCGTCGTCCGTACCGTCATCGGGCGAGCCGGGCCGTGTGGGGGCATCGGCCCCGAACGTATCGTCAGGCGGCCCGGCCGGGCGCCCAGCCGTTGTCGTTGCGCGTGGCCTGACGAAGCGTTTCGGTAAATTCACGGCCGTCGATAGGCTGGATTTGACGATCGGCAAGGGCGAGGTCGTGGGCTTCATCGGCCCGAACGGTGCAGGCAAGTCGACGACCATCCGCATGCTATGCGCGCTGCTCGCGCCGAGCGCGGGTGCCGCGCAAGTGGCCGGCTTCGACGTTGCGCGCGAACCGGAGTCGGTGCGCGCCCATATCGGCTATATGTCGCAGAAGTTTTCCCTCTACGGCGATCTGACTTGTCGGGAGAACCTCCGGTTTTTTGCAGGCATCTACAGGGTGCCGCGTGCCCTGCTCGACGAGCGGATACGCTTCGCCGTCCAGATGGCGGGCATCGAGGGGCGTGAAGACGCGCTCGTCCGCACGCTGGCGGGAGGCTGGCGCCAACGGCTTGCGCTGGGGTGCGCCATCTTGCATCGTCCCCCCGTGCTGTTTCTCGACGAGCCCACGTCGGGCGTCGAGCCGCAGGCGCGCAGGCGGTTTTGGGACCTCATTCACCAACTGGCCGGCGAAGGCGTCACGGTGCTCGTTTCGACGCACTACATGGATGAAGCCGAATACTGCAACCGGATCGCACTGATCGACGCCGGGCGCGTCGTCACGGTGGGCAGCCCGAGCGAGATGCGCGGCGAACGGCTGGGCGGCCAACTGTTCGAATGCGACTGCGCGGCGCTGGGCAAGGCGATCGAGACCTTGCGCGCGATGCCGGGCGTGCTCGATGCGGCGATCTTCGGCGACAAGCTGCACGTGCTGCTGGCCGATAACGGCGTTACCGCGGGTACGGCAGGTCTTGCCGCGGCGGCGCTCGCGGCCGAGCTGCCGGCGCGCTTGGCGAAAGCAGGCGTCGAGGCAAGTCCGCTCGTGCCGATTCGCCCGGGGCTCGAAGACGTGTTCGTTCAACTCGTCTCGCGCGCGAACGACCGCACGAACGACCGCGCTCCCGGACCTGGCTCGGGTGAGCGCACCGGCGACGCAACATGAAGCCGCGGCGTCTATTCGCGATCGCTTATAAGGAAGCGCTGCAGATCTGGCGCGACCCGCGCAGCTTGGCTATTGCGTTGCTGATGCCGTTGATGCAGATGTTACTGCTCGGCTATGGCGTAAGCCTCGACATCCGGCAAGTGCCGCTGTGTGTGCGGGACGAAGCGCACAGTCAAGCTAGCCGCGAACTCGTCGCGCGTTTCGTCGCGTCGGGCTGGTTCGCGCCGCAGCGAACGCTCGATAGCGAGCCGGCCGTGGTCGAAGCGATCGACCATGGGCGCTGCGCGGGCGTTGTGACGATCCCGGTCGATTTCACGCGGGTGCTGACGACGACGGGTATCGCTCAACTGCAAACCGTATTCGATGCGACCGACACGAATACGACGAACATCGCGATCGGCTACGCGCGCGGGGTGATCGCGCGGACGGCAACCGATTTCGAAGTGCGCTGGGCGCTCGGCCATGGCATACCCGCGCCGTCCGTCGGCACGGTCGATCTCGAGCCGCGCGTTTGGTACAACGAGGGCCTCGACAGCCGCAATTTCATCATTCCGGGCGTCGTCGCGATCATCCTCGCGCTGGTTGGCGCACAGCTTACGTCGCTCACCGTGGCGCGCGAATGGGAGCGCGGCACGATGGAGCAACTGATTTCGACGCCCGTGACGGCGCTCGAGCTCATGCTCGGCAAACTGATTCCCTACTTCGCGATCGGGTTCGCCGATGCGGTGTTTTGCCTCGTCGGCGCCGTCTATTGGTTTCATGTGCCGTTTCGCGGCAACTTGCTGACGCTCGCCGCGACGACGGCCCTCTTCACCCTCGTCGTGCTCGGCATCGGCTACTTGATGTCGGTGCGCATCCGCAGCCAACTGGGCGCGAGCCAAGTGGCGTTGCTGTTGACGATGCTGCCAACGACGATGCTCTCGGGTTATACGTTCGCGATCGAGCAAATGCCCGCACCGATCCGCGCGCTGACGCTGCTGGTCTATGCGCGCTACTACGTCACGATTTTGCGTTCGGTCTTTCTCAAAGGAAGCACGCTGGCCGATCTGGCCGCGCCGTTCGCCGCGTTGGCGCTTTATGCGTTCGTTATCGGCTGGCTCAGCGTGCGGGCATTTCGCAAGCATCTCGATTGAGCGAGCATCGACGGCATGGCTCGGAGGGCGATTAGGACAGCTAACTAACAGAATAACCAACCGAGTAACCAACCGAAAGAGGATGAAGATGTTCGAGCGCGTGTACGCGATGCTCGTCAAGGAGTTTCTCGAGCTCAAGCGCGATCGCGGGGCGGTATTTCGTCTCGTCGTGCCGCTCGTGATGCAGGTATTCATCTATGGGTATGCGGCGACGTTTACCGTGAGCCATGTTTCGACCGCCGTGCTCGACTTCGACGGCAGCCAAGCGAGCCGGGACCTCATTGCGCGGTTCAGCGCCAATGGCCGCTTCGACATCGTTCAAATTGCCCGGTCTCAGAAAGAGATCGCGCACGCGCTCGACACGGAGCGGGCGCAAGTGGCGGTGGTGATCCAGGCGGGCTTTGCGCAGGCGCTCGGCGAAGGCCGCGCCGCGCCCTTGCAAGTGCTCGTCGACGGCACGAACTCCAATACCGCGCTGATTGCGCTCGGTTACGTGAGCAGCATCGCCGCGCAGTTTCAAAGCGATCGGCTCGCGGCGGCATGGCCTGCGAAGACCACCGCGGCGCGGCCGTCGGTTGCCGTTACCTTGCAGGAAAGGCCATGGTTCAACGACGGACTCGACGATCGGTGGTTCTTCATTCCCGGCGTGGTCGGCACGCTTACGCTGCTGCAGGTGGTGAGCTTGACTGCCTTCGCCGTCGTGCGCGAACGCGAAGTCGGCACGCTCGAGCAGATCATGGTGAGCCCGATCCGCCCCGTCGAATTCATCCTCGGGAAGACCGTGCCGTCGTTCCTGATCGGGCTCGTCGACGTTGCGCTCGTCACGGTGCTCGGCGTCGCTTGGTTTCGCGTGCCGTTCGTCGGCAGTGCGTTCGTGATGACGGCAGGCGTCGTGCTGTTCTTGTTCGCCGTCATCGGTCTTGGGCTGCTGCTTTCGACTTTCTCTCGCACGCAGCAGCAAGCGTTCGCGCTCAACTTCTTTCTCGTCAACCCGCTGTTCATCTTGTCGGGCTTCGCGTTTCCGATTTCGGCGATGCCGCGCGTGCTCCAATGGCTGACCTACTTGAACCCTTTGCGTTACTTCCTCGTCGTGTTGCGCGCGGTTTTTCTGAAGGGCGTCGGTTTCGAGGCGCTTTGGCCGCAATTTGCGGGCATGGCCGCACTCGCACTGGCTATGTTGACCGCGAGCGTGCTGCGTTTTCGCAAGTCGCTCGACTGACGGCCGCGCGGCGAACGCCGGCATCGCCTATGCTAACGGGGTCGGCAGCCGGCGCCGTCGCGACGCCTTTCTTCACTTCCTTTGTCGAACGCGCACAACCATGACCGTCCGCAATCTCGATGCGATGTTTCAACCGAAATCCGTCGCGATCATCGGCGCCTCGTCGCGGCCCCAAAGCGTCGGGGCGAAAGTCTGGAGCCGCGTGCGGGCCGGCGGCTTCGACGGCCCGGTATGGCCGGTCAACCCGAAGTACGCCGAACTCGATGGGTGCGCCGTATTCAGCGATGCGGCCGATCTGCTCGAAGCGCCGAGCGTCGCGGTGATCTGCACGCCGAGCGAGACCTGGCCCGACGTCGTCGGCAAGCTCGGGCGGCTCGGCACGCGTGCGGCCATCATCGTCAGCGATACGCCGCGTTCCGGGCCGCTGCCGGCTCTGACGGACGCGCTTGCGGCGGCGAAACCGTATTTGCTGCGTATCGTCGGGCCCGGCAGTCTCGGCGTAGTGACGCCGGCACTGCATGCGCACTTGGGCGCGCCGTCGTCGACGGTCACGGCAGGCGGCGTCGCATGGGTCTCGCAATCGAATGCACTGACCAACGCCGTGCTGGGCTGGGCGCAGGCACGCGGGCTCGGGTTTTCGCACGCGGTCGCGCTCGGCGGCGAGGCCGATGTGGATGCGGGCGACGTGCTCGACTATCTGGCGAGCGACCCGGGCACGCGGGCGATCTTGCTCGAACTGTCGACGGTGCGCGCGGCGCGCAAGTTCATGTCCGCCGCCCGCGCGGCGGCGCGCAACAAGCCGGTGCTCGTCCTGCGCACGGGACGGGCCGATCCCGCCGATGCACTGCACGCCGCGGCGTTCCGGCGGGCAGGCATGGTGCGTGTCGATTCGCTCGACGATTTGATCGACGAGATCGAAACGCTCGGGATCGGCCGGATCGCGGCCAGCTCGTCGGCGACGCTCATTACGAGCGACCGCGGCGTCGCGGCGCTCGCGGCCGACGCATTCGCGGCGGCCGGCACGACGCTCGCCGACTGGTCCGATGCCGCTGGGGCTTCCTTGGCGAAGGCCTTGCCGCAAGCGGCTGCGGGCAATCCGCTCGTATTGGGCAACGATGCGCGGCCCGAGCAGTTCGGTCTCGCGCTGGAGGCGCTGGCATCGCATCGGGAAACTGGAACGGCGTTCGTCGTCCATGCGTCTACGTTGAGCGCGCCCGTTACCGATGTCGCGCGCGTCTTGATCGAGCATCAGCGGTTCGCTTATCGGGGCTTGCTCGCTTGTTTCTTTGGGGGCGTCGATGAAGCGACGCGCGATGCGCTGCGCGCTTGCGGCATTGCCGTTCACTCGACGCCGCACCGGTTGGCGCGCGCATTTGCACGGCTCGTCGATTACCGGCTGGGGCGCGAGTTGCTGATGCAGACGCCGCAAGGGTTGCCCGCGCAGGTGCCCGCCGCGATCGAAGCGGCGCAGGCACGCGCGAGGGCGGCGCTGGCGGCGGGCCGAACCACGCTGACGGGCGCCGATGCCGCCGCGCTGTTGCAAGGATTCGGCCTCGACGCGATCGATGCGGCGGATGCGATCGACGAGGGGCCGGGGGCACCGTCGACGGCCGATGCGAACGCACATACCGCCCATGCCGATGCCTCCACCGCCGCGGTCGTCGTCGATCCGGCTGCCGCCGATGCGCACATCGTCGATATCACCGTGACGCTGCGCGACGACGCGGATTTCGGCCCGGTTTTCGAATTCACGGTGCCGCCGGCCGACGGGATGTCGGCCCCGCTCGCCGTTTACGGCTTGCCCCCGCTGAATCCGGTTTTGGCGCGCGAGATCGTTTCGCGCTCGCCCTACGCGCGGCGCGCGCCCGTCGGCCCCGTGCTGACAGCGCTCACGGCGCTCTCCGAAGCCGTCTGCTGTTTGGAGCCGATCATCGCCTTGGCGGCCACGCTTCGCGTCACGCGCACGCATGCGCGGCTCGTGGCACCGCGCTTGACGCTCGGGCCCGCGCGCGGGCGGCTCGCGATCGTTCCGTATCCGCGGCAGCTGGAAGAAACGCTCGATTGGCACGGGCAACCCCTGACGATCCGGCCGATCCGCCCCGAGGACGAAGCGGCTCACAGCGCGTTCATCGGTGCGATGACGCCCGAGGACCTGCGCATGCGCTTCTTCGGCGCGGTCAGCGGATTCGACCATTCGCAACTCGCCCGCATGACGCAGATCGATTACGACCGCGAAATGGCGCTGATCGCGACGACCGGCGAAGGTGGGCAAACGCGAACGCTCGGCGTCGTTCGTACGATTACCGATCCCGATAACGAAAACGCCGAGTTTGCCGTGGCCGTGCGCTCGGATTTGAAGGGAAAAGGACTCGGCCGAATGCTGATGGAGCGGATGGTTGCTTATAGCCAGGCACGCGGCACGCGTTGGATCGTGGGCGAAGTGCTGCGCGAGAACGGGCCGATGCTCGGGCTCGTCAAGGCGTGCGGATTTTCGATGAGTCCGACGGCCGATCCGGCCGTCGTGGAAGTGAAAATGCCGTTGCGCGCCGATTAGCGGGCGTCATGAAGCGTTAGGGGCAGTTAGGGACCGTTAAGGGCTGGTAGGGGGCGGCCAGCCGCCGATCAGGCGGCGAGCTTCGCGGCCGCTTCGTCGACCGCCGTGCGCGAGATGGCGAGCTCTTCGAGCCAAGCATCGGCATATACCGCACCCGTCTCGCGCTCGAGCCGCGCGATCGTCGCGGCATTGCGCACGGCGTCCTTCGGCGTCGCCAGGAACGGCTTGACCGATTGCCCGGCTTTGAACGCATCGAACAACGGCACGCGGATGTCCTCGGGCAGCGCACGCGTCCATTGGTAAGTCTTGCCGTTGAACGTCAGCGCGGGCGGCAGTGCGCGTTCCTTCTTCGTCGCGGCGATCAGACCGTAAGCGCGTGCGGCTTCGGCGATCTGCTCGGGCGAAAACAATTCGTCGGGCGTGATTTCGAACTGGGCGATATGGGTCTCGATCGCATGCATGGCCGCGGCACGGTCGTCGCGCTTTTGCTGCGCACGCTCGACGATCGTACGCAACTCGTCGGCTTCTTCGCTGGTGATGCTGAAGCTGGCTTGCTTTTGTTGAAGTTCGGAAAAGCGCTGGAATTCGAGATCGGTCAGAAGTTTAGCCATGAGGTAGAACGACGGCGCGCGCGGCAGGGACCGCGCGTGCGTTTTTGAAGGGCCGCCATTCTAGCGCCCCTTGCGCCGGCAAGCTACCGTGAGACCGAATCTTCGGCCTTTCGACCGTGCGACTAGGTTCGCAAGAGGCTGCCGAGGCAACGGACGCGCGCCGGTTGCGCGTTGCACGGCGTTATGCGCCTTCGTCGCCGTTCGGCTGTTGCTCGTGGTGCGGCAGCGATGCATTCGGGCCGTCCCCGACGCGATTGATCGTACCTTGGGCCAGCGCTACGAGCGCCTCTTTTTCGCCGTCGATCACGTAGATGCGGCATTGGCAGATGGCGTGGCCGCGCCCGGCGTAGATGAGTTCGGCCCGTGCGATCAGCGTGCCGCGCACGGCGGGCCTCAGGTAGTTGATCTTGTACTCGCCCGTGACCACGCGGGGCCCCAGCGCCAGCGCGCCCGCGAACGTCAGCGCGTTGTCGGCCAGATAGCTCGTGACGCCGCCATGCACGAAGCCGTGCTGCTGGCGCAAGTCGTCGCGGATCGTCAGGCGCAGCGTCACCTCGCGTTCGCCGATTTTCACGAGTTCGGTGCCGAGCAACATGCTGAACGGCTGTGCATGTAATGCGCCGCGTGCGAGGTCGAAGAGATCCGTCATGCCGTGCCCCTTTGGGCCTTGGCCCCGAGTCGTCTCGCGTTCCACTCTAGGAAGCGGAAGTGCATCGCGTCAAGGACGCAAATCGGCGCTCGTCGGCGCGCTGTGCGGCCGAGACGCGGTTTGCGGCGATCGACCACACGCCGTCGCTCGCGAGAAAGCTCAAGCCTGCCGCTCGATATGCCGTAAACCCCAATGACCGGACTACCGGCTTTCCTTTCGTTTTTCTTTCGGATGTTCTAGATGTTCAGCAAGATCAAGCTCGCTTCCGGCCTGTTATTCGTTCTAGCCGCCTTCTGTTTACTGCAACTCGTCACGGGCGGAATCGGGTTTTGGTTCCTGACCAGTACGCACCGCGACGTCGGTCAGCTTGCGAACGTGGCCCTCGTTCAAGTCAACGCGGTCAACGAAACGACGCAGCATCTCATGGACGCGCGCATCAATCTCTCGCGCGCGGGAACCCGCATGGTCGGCGGGGGCGCGGAGCCTACCGCCATCGTCCAGCATGCGCGCGAGCAGCTCGCGCTTGCCGAGAAGTCGTTCGCCCGCTTCTCCGACGCGCCGAAAGGCAGCGACGAAGACCGCGCGCACGCCGAGGCGCTGACCGAGAAATACAAGGCATTGCACACGGCACTCAGCGAGCTCGTGCAATACCTCGACAGCAACGATGTGAAGGCGTTCCTAGATCAGCCGACGCAGTCGTTCCAAGACGCGTTCATCAACGAGCAGCGCGCCTTCACGCAATACGGCGATGCGCAGAGCAGCGCGTCGCTCGATTCGATCGATTCGCGCTTGGCGATGTTTCGCGGCATGAGCCTCGCCATCCTGGCCGCGTTGCTCCTCGGAACGGCGGCCGTCTATGCCGCCTTGAAGCGCGGCGTGGTCGCGCCGCTCGAGGAAGCCGTACGTCACTTCGAGCGTATCGCCCGCGGCAAGCTCGTCGAGCCGATCGCCTCGCGAGGCACGAACGAGATCGGCCGGCTCTATGCCGGACTCGCACACATGCAGGCGAGCGTCGCTCAAACGGTGAAGACGGTACGCGACGCGGCCGATTCGATTCATACGGGCGCCGATGAAATCGCGACCGGCAACGCCGATCTGTCGGCGCGCACCGAAAACCAGGCTGCCTCGCTCGAGGAAACGGCATCGAGCATGGAAGAGCTGACGGCCACCGTGCGTCAGAACGCGGAGCACGCGCACGAAGCGCATACGCTGGCCGACGATGCGCTGCGCTCCACCTCGGAAGGGGCGGGCGTCGTCGATAGCGTCGTCGAAAAGATGCGCGGTATTGCGAAAAGCTCGGACCGCATTGCCGAGATCATCACGGTCATCGACGGTATTGCCTTTCAGACGAACATCCTCGCGCTGAACGCGGCCGTCGAAGCGGCCCGCGCAGGCGAGCAGGGCCGCGGCTTCGCTGTCGTGGCCGGCGAAGTGCGCGGCCTCGCGCAGCGCAGCGCGCAGTCGGCCAAGGAGATCAAGGCGCTCATCAGCGAATCGGTGTCGCAGATCGAAGGCGGCTCGGAGCTCGTCGAGCGCGCGGGCGGCGCGATGCAAAAGGTGTCGGCTTCCATCGCGCGCGTCGCGCAGGTGATGGCCGAGATCAGCGCGTCTTCGCTCGAGCAGAGCACCGGCATCGAGCAGGTCAATCAGGCCGTCGTTCAGATGGACCGCATGACGCAGCAGAACGCCGCGCTCGTCGAAGAAGCCGCCGCCGCGGCCTCGTCGCTGCACGATCAAACGCGCCAACTCAAACAAGCGGTCTCGGTATTCGAAATCGCCCCCGCCGTGCTCGGCGACGCACGTTTCGCGGCTGCCGCGCAGGCGGCCGCCGGCGAGCCGGTCTTCGCGTACTGAATGAAAGAGGCGGGCGTTCAGCCCGGCAGCGACGCGTAGGCCGTCGCAAGGTGATAGGGCGTCGTCGACGGCATGTCGGCGCGCGCCACCTCGCCTTCGGGCGTGAGGCATTCAAACCAGCCCCGAGCATGTAAAAAGCGCGCCTGAAAGTGCGGAATCTGCAGCGCCAGCGTCTCGAGATCCTCGTCGCGCCCGCGGGTGGCGAGCGCGCGCAGGTATTCGGTCTGCGCCCAAATGCGCTGCGTCGCGTCCTTGATGCCCCCGCTTTCGTCGAGCGCGGCGCTGACGCCCCCGCTCGCTCGATCGACGCCATGCCGCTGGGCGAAATCGAAAGCGCGCGCCAGATTCGCCTCGAGCCCCGATGGGGCCACCACGGGGCCGGCGCGCTTGACGAGATAAAACCACTCGAATTGATGTCCCGGCTCCAGCCGGTTGTCGTCGCTGCCGATCGGCAATTCGGCGATGCAGCCCGTCGGCGCGTGAACGAAGTGGCCTGCCACGGCGTCGGCCAGCCGAGCCAGGGCCGCTTCGAATGCCGGGTCCCCCGTGGTTTCGTAGGCCGCCAGATAGGCTTCGGTCAAATGCATCAACGGGTTTTGGAGCGGGCCGGTGCGCACGCGGGAGAAGTCGGCGTCCAGCGCGGCATGAAGCAGTGCGCCCGAGGCGGCGAACCGGGCTTGCACGAGCGAAGCCGTTTCGTCGATGACGCGCAGCGCCTCGCGATCGCCCGTCGCGGCGGCATAGGCCGCGCACGCAAAGATCACGAATGCATGCGTGTAAAGATCTTTCGTCGTATCGAGCGGCTCGCCTTTTGCGTCCACGCTATAGAACCATCCCCCGCGTGCGTCGTCGTGAAAATAACGGCTCAGGGCGTGAAAGAGTTGCTCGGCATGCGCGGTTTCGCCCGTTTGCGAAAAGACGAACAATTGCCGGGCGCAGGCCATGGCGCGGTAACGTACGGTGGGCAGCGGAGCATGATCCTCTGCGCCGACGGCCTCGTACGGTAATTGCAGGGCGCTGTTGAACCCCTGGACGCGCCAGATCGGCAGAATGATTTGCGCGTAATGCGTGCGCAGGGCGGCGGCTTCGGCCGCGATCGAACGATCGATCGATATGGACATGATGCGAATTGACTTGGCGAAGGAGCGACGCGCGGCTTCGGCATCGCGCAAAGCGCCAAGGATAATGCAAAGGCGCGGCGCGGGGCAGGCCGGCCGACCATAAAGGAGGGCTGCACCATGCTGGGCAACGTCGAACTCGTTTTGCGGCTCATTCTTGCCGCCATCTTAGGCAGCGTCATCGGGTTCGAGCGCGAGCGGCAGTCTTGGGCCGCGGGCTTACGCACTCACATGCTCGTGTGCGTGAGCGCGGCGCTCGTCATGATCGTTTCTCAGTTCGGGTTCGCCGACGTGCTCGGCCACCCGAACGTCGCGCTCGATCCGTCGCGGATCGCAGCGCAAGTCGTGTCGGGAATCGGTTTTCTCGGGGCCGGCGCCATATTGCTGCGCGGCGAGGTGATTCGCGGGCTCACGACGGCGGCGAGCGTTTGGTCAGTGGCGGCCGTCGGACTGGCCGTCGGCGCGGGGCTCAATACGGCGGCCATCGCGGCGACGATCATCATTCTCGCGATTCTGGCCGGGATGAAGCCGATCGAGCGGCGTTACATCTCCGTGCGGCAGCGGCGGCGGCTGGCCGTGCGCGCCGATCGCGGCGCGCTGACGCTCGACTCGCTGCGCACGATCCTCGGGCCGTCCAGCGAGCGCGTGAAGCAGTTCATCGTTCAGCAAAGCGAAGAGGCGCCCGATTGCGACGACATCGTCATCGGTTTCGCCCGTGTGCCGCCGTCCGAGTTCGAGCGGCTATGTCATTTGCTGCGCAATGCCGCGGGCGTGCGGGCGCTGCGAGAAGAGGTGGAAAACGGCGAGGGCAACGGCAACGGAAGCGGGGACGTGCGCGCCGACGGCCGATGAGGGCGGCGGCGCAGCCGCATGGCCGAGCGAACGTGAGACAATGCCGCGTTCGCAACACGCCTGATCACGATTCCAATGAGCCGCGCCCGCCCGCGGCCGTCACCGTACGCCATGGCAGATTCCGCAGCATCTCCGTCTTCTCGTTCCAAACGTTCATCGCCGGCCAAAACCCGGTCGCGCGCCGCTTCGTCCGGGGACGATCGCCGTCCCGCGCGGGCCGCGGTCGAGCCCGAGCTTCTGGTGGCGCAAGAGGCGGGCCTCAAACTCGCCGATGCGGAATTCACCCCGCACTTCGATCCGCGCCAAGGCACATTGCTCGGCTTCGAGTTGCCGGCCGACGCATTGGCGGCGTTGACGAGCGAACGTGCGGATATGTCGATCGAACGTCCGTTGCCGATATCCGCGGAAGGGGACGCGCCGAGCGAACGACACTCGCCGGGTGCGAGCGGGCAGGCGCTCGCCGAGGCGGCGCCGGCCGCGCCGGAGCAGCCCGAAGTCCCGCTTGACGACGCCGGCCCGGATCAGACGGAAATGGCTGCCTCGCGAGACACGCCTGCCATCGTCCGGAAAGCGGCCAGGGCCAAGAACGGGCGCGGTCACGCTCGCGTCTCCGACGATGGCGTGAGCGGTGCGGCGGCTTCGACGGAGCGCGCCTTGGCCGCGAACATCTCGGCCGCGAGCCTTCTGCACGCGCCTAGCCCGAGCAGCGACGCAGGCGAGGCTTCGACCGCGGAGCCCGCGGAAGCAGCGTCGCTTGCACGCAGCGTCGCATCGCTGCGCGAAGCCCTCCAACAGGAGCGCGACGCCGCGCAGCAGCGTTGGCGGCGCACGCGCAATTGGCTGGCCGTGGCCTCGGCTGGTGTGGCCTTAGTCCTCGCGGCCTCCGCCGCACAGACGGTGGCCCTCGTCCGATTCGCCCAACGCGCCGAAGCGGCGCAGCAGCAAGCACAAAGCGCCTTGAACGGGCAGCAAGCCGCATTGGCGAACCTGGCGAGCGCCACGTCGGCGCTATCGGCTCGGATGCAGACGCCGGCCGCTCAAGCTCCGGCGGCGGACGCCTCCGCTGCCTCGAACCCGGAGCAACCGCGTTCGAAGCATCCTAAGACCGGTCATGCGCGGCGCTCGAAGGAGAAAGAAAAAACCAAATAAGCGGGGGGCGCGGCCGGGCCGCGACGACGCATCAACTGCGTTGCACGCCCTTCCACCGCTTGAGCAGCAGCGCGTTCGTGACGACGCTGACGCTCGAAAACGCCATTGCCGCGCCGGCCAACATCGGATTCAGCAGGCCCAGCGCCGCCAACGGAATCCCGACCAGGTTGTAGATGAACGCCCAAAAGAGGTTCTGCTGGATCTTCCGATAGGTCCGGCGGGAAATGTCTATCGCATCGGCAACGAGCGCCGGGTCGCCGCGCATGAGCGTGATTCCCGCCGCATGCATCGCCACATCCGTGCCCGTGGCGAGCGCGATGCCGATGTCGGCCGCGGCGAGTGCGGGCGCGTCGTTGATGCCGTCGCCCGCCATCGCGACGATTTGACCGGTACGCGCCTTCAATTGCGCGACGATGTCCGCTTTATCCTCCGGCAGCACCTGTGCGTAGTACTCGTCTATGCCGAGCGCGGCCGCGACGCTTGCTGCTGCGCCGCGGTTGTCGCCCGTCACCAGAACGCTTTTGACTCCTCGGGCGGTCAGTTGCTCGACGGCCGGGCGCGCCGTGGGCTTGAGGCTATCGCCGAAGGCGATGATCGCGAGGGCCTGCGCCGGCGTTCGTCCGCTAGCCCGGCGGATCAGCCAGGACACGGTATTGCCTGCCGCTTCGAGCTCCGCGGCACGGGCGCGCGCCTGAGCCGGGGGCTCGATGCCGAGCTCGTCGAGCCAACGTCCGTTGCCGACGCAAATCGTGGCGCCATCCACTTCCGCTTGCATGCCTCGCCCGGCCACGGCTTGCGCATGCGATACCGCGTGGGCGGCCAAGCGTTCGCCGACCATGCCGGACGATCGGGCCCGACGCGCACCTGCATCAGTAAGGGCACCGGCGCCCGCCTCCGCCCCGGCGTTCGATGCGCCCGCCACGCTAGCGTCGTACTCGGCGAGCAACGCACGCGCCAACGGATGCTCGCTGCCGCGCTCGACGGCTGCGGCGAGGGCAAGGGCATCTTCACGTGAGATGCCGATCGGCTCGAGTGCCACGACCTGCGGTTTACCGACCGTCAGCGTACCCGTCTTGTCGAAGGCGACGACGGACACGCGCTGCGCGAGCTCGAGCGCTTCCGCGTCCTTGATCAACACGCCGCGCCGGGCGGCGACGCCCGTGCCCGCCATGATCGCGGCCGGCGTCGCGAGCCCGAGCGCGCAGGGGCAGGCGATCACGAGCACCGATACGGCGTCGAGAATCGCCGTTTGCGGCGATGCGCCGGCAAGCAGCCAGCCCCCGAGCGTCACGGCGGCGATCACGAGGATGGCCGGCACGAACACGGCGCTGACCCGATCGACGAGCCGCTGAATCGGGGCTTTTTCCGCTTGAGCGCTTTCGACGAGCCGAATGATGCGAGCCAGCGTCGTTTCCGCGCCCGTAGCGGTCGTGGTGACCTCGAGCAAGCCTTCGCCGTTGATCGATCCGGCCGTGACGTGTTCACCCGGGCCTTTAGCAACGGGCAAGCTCTCGCCGGTAACGAGCGATTCGTCGACGTGCGTGCGGCCTGCGGCGATCGATCCGTCGACGGGCACGCGCTCACCGGGTTTCACGATCACCACCATGCCTACCCGCACCTGAGCGAGCGGGACTTCGCGCGCTTGGCCCGAGGCATCCTTGATGTAGGCGCGGTCCGGTCGCAGCGCGTTGAGCGCGCGAATCGCATCCGTCGTTTCGCGCTTGGCGCGAGCTTCGAGCCACTTGCCGAGCCGCACCAGCGTAATCACGACCGCCGACGCTTCGAAGTAGAGATGCATGGTGTCGCCCGGCTGGACGATGGTCTGCCAGACGCTCAAGCCGTAGGCGGCCGACGTTCCCAATGCCACGAGCAAGTCCATGTTGCCCGCGCGCGCGCGGACGGCGCGATAGGCGCTGACATAAAAACGCGCCCCGCAGACGAACTGGACGACGCTCGCCAGCGCCAACTGCACCCAGGCGGGCAGGGCGATTTCGGCGCCGAACGGCGCTGTCAGCATCGGCAGCGTCAGCGGTGCGCTCAGCACCGCCGACAGTGCAACGGCCATCAGTTCCCGCCGCGCTTGATGCGCTCGGTCGCCGGCGCCCGCCTGCGGCGTCGCGGCCTCCGCCCCGGACCCCTCCGGCTCGGCGGCGACGGGCCGTGCTTCGTAACCGGCGTCGACGACGGCCTTGACTAGCCGCTGCACGTCGATCGGCGTGAGCGGCGCGGCGGCACGCACGCTGGCTCGCTCGGTGGCAAGGTTGACGGAGGCTGCCGTCACGCCCGGCACGCGCGCCAGCGCTTTTTCCACGCGGGCGGCGCACGACGCGCACGTCATGCCTTCGATATCGAGTTCGGTGGTCGGCGCATCGGCGGCGCCGGGAGCAGCGAGGTCGGTCATGATCGTCGAAACTATGAGAGAGCGGGCCGTGCCCAGCGATAGGATCGACTATGAACCTTCCCATGATTGGAAGGTCAAGAACGGCCTGCCCCTTTCAAACGAGCGTAGCGGATACAGTGTGGGATTGCTTTGACGAAGGTCGTCGATTGCCCATCAGGCGCGCGCATTGCACGTTCATGCGTGGCGAGTTTCGGATGATCCTTGCCTAGCGGCCGAGGATACGATAAAACGCTCTCGCGATTCGAACGCGAATCGATGTGGGCGAGATCCTGGCCGGATCGGGCGTTGCCCAACCGCGAAGGCGGAGTAGGCCGCCGATCGCATTGAACACAGACCCAACTATGACAACAAGAACACCAAAATCGCTACTGCCCGCGGGGGCGCGTTCCTGGCTGGCGTGCCTGGCCGCCGCCGTGTTTGCCGGGTGCGCCGCGCCGCCGAAGGCGCCGCCCCCGCCCGACACGAGCGGCTGGACTCAGGACCAAGTCGTGGACTCTTACGTGTTCGGCTATCCGCTTGTCGTGATGGCGACGGCGCGCGCCGCGGCGCTGGCGGGGGCCGGCACCGATGGAAACGCTGTGGTCAACGCGTTGCGTCCCGTGGCCCAGAGCGCGGCGGACGACGAGAGCCTGCCGCCGTTTGCCGACGTCGACACCTTGTCCGCCAACGCGTGGCTCGACCTATCGCAGGAGCCGGTCATCGTAACGGTGCCGGACACACACGGGCGCTATCTCGATGCGCGCGTTCTCGATATGTGGACAAATGTCGTTTGGTCGACGGGGCCGACCGCCAATGCGCGCACGGGCGCGCCCAAGCCGCAGACGATCGCGTTCGTTCCGCCCGATTGGGACGGTCAGTTGCCCTCGGGCGTCGAGCGCGTGCAAGCGCCGGGCAAGAATCTGTGGCTCGGCGTGCGCATTGCGGCGCTCGACGCTCGGGCCGTGCCCTGGGCGCGGCGGCTGCAAAGCGAAGTGCACGTCGCGCCGTTGTCGGCCTATCTGGCCGCCGAGCATGAGCGCCATGGTGCGCGCGGCAAACGCGCGAAGAACAGCCGCAACACGGCGCGCTCACGTGCCGAGGACCCACAAGAAAGCATCGCCGAGGCTTCGACGGGCCTCGCCGCCAATGCGGCGGCGGTGGCGCACCTGGACGGCAACGCGTTTTTCGCCAAGCTGGCCGATGCGCTGAAGGACAACCCCCCATCGTCCGATGACGACCACGCAATCAAAGTGCTGGCCGACCTCGGCGTCAAGGCGGGCGAGCCCGTCCGATTCCCGAACCGTTCGGCGGATGCCATTGCGGCCGGCGTGGCCGAAGGCGCCAAGCGCGTCCAGACGCCGCCCGTCAATGCCGTCTCCGGGAACGGTTGGGCCTGGACCGGCGATGTCGTGGGCCAGTACGGCGACGACTACGCGCTGCGGGCCTACGCGACCAGCTCGCATCCGGGCTCGGCGACCAAACAGGACGAAGCGTTCCCGATGGCGACCGTGGATAGCGAGGGCAGGCCGCTCGACGGCAGCCAGCAATACGTGATGCACTTCGCGCGGAAGTCGCTGCCGCCGGTGCGCGCCTATTGGACGATCACGGCCTATACGCTGGACGGCGCGCTGGCGCCCGGACGGTTGCCGCACCACTCGATCGATTCGCATGATCGCGTGCGCCGCAATCGCGACGGTTCGATCGATCTTTACATTTCGTCGAAATCGCCCGGCCGCGCTCGGCTGTCGAACTGGCTGCCGGCCCCGGAGGGTCCGTTCGAGCTCGTGATGCGGCTCTACGCGCCGCGCCCGAGCGCGACAGACGGAAGCTGGCTGCCGCCAAAAATCGAGCGTCGATGACGCAATGTCGTACAACGGGAAACGGGAGGCCGACGCGGATGGAGCAAGGCGGGCGAGATTGAATGAACGGAGCGGCGCGATGACGAATGAACCGAAGAGCGGGGTGTTGCGCCGCGTCGGGGACAAGTTCCGGTCACGCGGCGCACGCCGCACGCTGATCGGCGTTTTTGTTGCGGTCGTGCTGTACGGGCTGCTCGGCTTCTTCGCGGCGCCGCCGTTGATTCGGCATCTGGCCGAGCGCGAGCTCGGCCAGGCGCTGAACCGGCCCACGGCGATCCGGCGCGTGACGCTCAATCCTTATACGCTGAGGCTCGAGGCCGACGGCGTGCGTGTCGGCGAACGAGGCGGCGCGGGCGACCTCGCCGCAATCGAGCGTCTCGTCGTGCGGGTGTCCTGGATCACGCTGCTGCGCTTCGCGCCCATCGTGACCGAACTGCGCGTCGATTCCCCGCGCGTGAACGTCGTGCGCTATGACGCGCAGCGCTTCAATTTCAGCGATATCGTCGAAAAATTCGCCAAACCGTCGAAGCCGCAAGCCGGGCCGACGTTGTTCTCGGTGTCCAACATTGCCGTCGAGAACGGCAGCGTCGACTTCGACGACCGGCTGCTCGGCATGCGGCACGTCGTCGATCGCTTGGCGCTTGGCGTGCCGTTCATCGCGACATTGCCGTCGCAGACGAACATCTTCGTCGATCCGCGGTTTTCCGCGCGCATCGACGGTAGCCCGATCGATATTCGCGGCCGAACGAAGCCGTTCGCCCAATCGCGCGAATCGGACGTGACGCTCACGTTCGGCGATCTGGATTTGCCGCGGCTGCTTTCCTATCTGCCGACGAAGCTGCCCCTCGAAGTGAAAAGCGGCAAGCTGGCCGGCGACCTCAAAGTCCGCTTCGTCATGGCGGCCGATAAGCCGACGCTGACGGTCGCCGGCACGGCCGATCTGACCGATGCGCAAATCGTCGATGCCGCCCATGCGCCGTTTTTCTCCGCACAGACGCTGCATGTGGCGGCGGCGGACCTCGAGCCGCTTGCCGGCGTGTATCGATTCGATGACATCCGTCTCGATCAACCTGCGCTGCATTTGACGCGCGAGCGCTCGGGCGAACTCGGCATTACGCGCGCATTTGCGGCGCCACCGAAGGAAGGCCGCCCGGCCAAGGCGGCCGATGCCGCCGCGGCGCCGGCTTCCGGGGCATCGGAATCGGCGTCGGCCGCCGCCGGTGCGTCGTCGCCGGATACCACCGTCGTTTCGAAGCCCGCGCCGCTTGATTTGTCCATTAAACATTTCGCGGTGAACGGCGGCGACATCGCGCTCGAAGACCGCGTCCCGGAGCGGCCCGTCGCGCTCGATTTGACGGGCCTTACGGCCACGGTGGACGATTTTTCGACGCTCGGCGCGGCGAACGCGCGCTATGCGGTACGCGCGGCGTTGAAGCAGGGCGGCACGATCGCCGCGTCCGGGGCGCTGGGCCTGAAGGCAAAGCATGCCGACGCCAAGGTATCGGTCGCGGGGCTCGATTTGCCGCTCGTGCAGCCGTACCTGCAAGGTGCGATTAGCGCGCGCATCGAGGGCGGCAAGCTCGGCGCGACGTTGCCGCTCGACGCCGATTGGTCGAAGCCCGGGGCGCGTGTGCAAGTGGGGGCGGGCGCGGTCACGCTCGACTCGCTGAAAATCGCCGGTGCCGAAACCGCGAAGGGCGCGGCGCCCGCCATCGCACTGACGCAAGGCCGCGTGGCAATCAAAAGCGTCGACGTGGCGGCGCGCTCGGCCGATATCGACCGAGTCGATGCGACGGGTCTGGCCGTGGCAGGCGCGCGCGAGAAGGACGGCCGCATCAGCCTCATGGCGTTGGTGCAGCCGCCGCATTCGGCCGCGCGCGAGCGCCACGCCGACGAGCCGTCCCGCACCACGGCGGCCAAGGCCCATGCGGCCGCCGCTATCCAGCCGGGCTGGCGCTACCGCATCGGCGAGCTGCTGCTCAAGGATGCGTCGGCCGACATCACGGATCAAACCGCACCGAAGCCCGCGACAATGCACGTTGCGCCGATTCAGCTCGACGTGCGCAATGTCACCGAAGATCTGGGCAAGCCCCTCGCGGTCAAGCTCGAAACTTCGCTGAACGGCAAGGGCACACTGAACGTGCAAGGCGACGTCGTGCCGAGCCCGCTCAAAGCGGCGTTGACAATTCAGGCCGACCGGCTCGATCTATCGCCGTTCGAGCCGTATTTCGGCAGCGGGCTCAACGCGAAGATCGCTGCTGCCGAGCTGAACGCGCGCGGCCAGGTTACGGCCTCGATGCCAAAGAACGGCGCGGCTTCATACGCGTATCGCGGGTATGCCGCGCTCCTGGACGTGCGGCTGCTCGATCGCACGACGTCGGCGCCGCTGGCCGGCTGGCGGACGCTCGGGATCGGCGGCATCAACGCCCGTTACGACGAGCACGGTGTCAATCTCGACATCGCCCGCGTCACGTTCGCGAGCTTTTTCGGCCGGGTGCTGCTCGATCAGCAAGGCAAGCTGAATTTGAACGATGTGCTCGCTCAGCAGCGGGAAAGCGAGAAAACCGCGGGCGCAAGCAAGCAGAAACCCTCGACGACGACCGCTCACGTCGAAACGGCGCCGCCGGGCTCCGCTTCGACGCCGCTGCATGCCCGCATCGGCCAGGTCGTGCTGCAGCAGGGCCACGTCAATTACACCGACGACTTCGTCAAGCCGAACTACACGGCCGATCTCGTCGACATCACCGGAAAGATCGGCACGTTCGGCACCGAGGTCGCCGCACCGGCGCCCGTGGACATCAGTGCGAGCTTGGCCGACAACGGTCCGGTCACCATTCGCGGCACGGCCAACCCGTTGGCGAAGAAGCCTTCGCTCGACTTGACCGCGAGCGCGCACGGCATCGGGCTCAAGCATCTCACGCCGTATTCGCTGAAATACGCGGGCTATCCGATCGAGAAGGGCAGCTTGAACGTCGATCTGCACTACAAGCTCGATAACGATCAGCTGACGGCGGAAAACCATCTGTTCATCGATCAGCTCACGTTCGGCGAACACGTCGTGAACGATACGGAAACGCACTTGCCCGTTCGCCTTGCCATTTCGCTGTTGAAGAATTCGCGCGGGCAGATCGACGTCAACATCCCTGTATCGGGATCGCTGTCCAATCCCCAGTTCAGCTTGAGCAGCTTGATCTGGAGCGCCGTCGCGCATCTGATCGAGAAGGCCGTCACGGCGCCGTTCTCGTTGCTCGCCAATGCGCTCGGCGGCGGGGCGCATGGATCGGCAAGCGCGGAGCAACTGCAATACATCGCGTTCGCGCCCGGCTCCGCGGCGTTGACCGATGCGTCGCGCGAAAAGCTGGATACGCTCGTCAAATTGCTCAGCGAAAAGCCTGAAGTGAAGCTCGAATTGAGCGGCCGCGCGGACGCCGACATCGATATGCCGGGCCTGCGGCTCGCGTATGTCGACGATCTCGTCAAGAAAGCCAAGGCCAAAGCGATGTCGAGCGGCAATCAGCCGGTCGACCCGGCGACGGTGACGGTCACGAGCGACGAATACAGCCGCTATTTGAAGCAGGCTTACATGGATGCGGACTTCAAGAAGCCGCGCAATTTCGTCGGGCTGACGAAGACGCTGCCGGACGAAGACATGAAGCGAGCCCTCGCGTTTCATGCGCCCGTGGACGACACGAGCCTGCATGCGCTCGCCGAACAGCGCGCGCAGAACGTGCGGCAGTACTTGGCCGGCAAGATCGATGCGAACCGGCTAACGATCGTTGCGCCGCACTTCGGCACGGAAGGCATGAAGGACAACGGCCCGTCGACGCGCGTGGATTTGACGCCTGCCAGTCGATAGCACGCAAGCCCACACAGGCGTCCGGCCGAGCGGCCGGGCCGGTGTGGGCGACACCGCGTTTTGCCCGCCAAGCCGGGGCCGTTTCAATGCGCGAATCGTTAATCGGCGAATAAAAATAGAATTCCGTGTTAAGCGAATTCGATGTAAACGGATTGAAAATAATCATACGTAAACGCGCGATCCGATTAGTTATACCTGTCTAATTCCTTAATTTCTCCTTCGCGAAAGCGTCATTTGCTGGTTCACTCCAATGCGCCGCAAGGGCCTCACGAAAGGCTTTCCGAGCGGCACCGTTTTAAAACACCGTATGAATGAAAATCGGTAATTCGCCGAAATCGAACATTGGAGGGAAAACGGGATGGTCAAAACGTTGAGAAAGAAAATGCTGACCGGTCTGACTGCGCTGGCGGTCGGCAGTGCTTCGCTAACCGGACTCGCCGGCATCGCTGCATTGCTTTCGCTCGCCGCGCCGAGCGCCGCATGGGCCGATACGGCGCCGGTCGACCGGTACGCCGCGACGCAATACCCGATCGTGCTCGTGCACGGCTTGACGGGCACCGATCGCTACGCGAACGTGCTCGACTACTGGTATGGCATCGCTTCGGATCTGGAATCGCACGGCGCCGATGTCTATGTGGCCAATTTGTCGGGGTTCCAGAGCGATCTCGGCGCGAACGGGCGCGGGGAACAACTGCTCGCCTATGTCAAACAAGTGCTGGCGGCGACGGGGGCGAAGAAGGTCAATCTCGTCGGTCACAGCCAGGGCGGTCTCAGCGTGCGATATGTGGCGGCCGTGGCGCCCGAGCTCGTCGCATCGGTGACGACGATCGGCACGCCGCATCGCGGCTCGGAATTCGCCGATTATGTCGCGGGTGTGCTCGCGAAAGATCCGACCGGCCTCGCCGAACCGCTGATCGGCAAATTCGCCAATCTGATCGGCACCCTGTTCAGCAGCAACTTCAATACGAATCAAGACGCGATCGCCGCATTGACGGCCCTCACGACATCCGGGGCCGCGCAATTCAACGCGGCCGTGCCGAGCGCGGGCCTGGGGGCGGCGGGGAGCTGCCAAACGGGCGCATCGACGGAAACCGTCAACGGCAACATGCACTACCTCTATTCGTGGGCCGGCAGTGCGATTCAACCGACATGGTCGGTGCTCGGCGTGCGCGGCGCCGGCGATACGAGCGTGTCGGGGCCGTTCGATCCGGCCAACTTCACCGATCCCTCGACGCTCACGCTGCTCGGCTCCGGCGCCGTCATGATCAACCGCAATGCCGGCCCGAACGACGGCCTGGTTTCGGTGTGCAGCGCATTGTTCGGCCGGGTGCTGAGCACGAGCTATCACTGGAATCACGTCGACGAAATCAATCAAGTGCTCGGCGTGCTGGGCCGAAATGCGGAAGATCCGGTGGCTGTGATCCGCACGCATGCCAACCGTTTGAAACTGCAGGGGCTGTAGACGATGGCGCGCCCCGTCGATGCAAAGAAGACCGCAGCCACGCTGGCGTCGTACGGTGCCGCCGGCCTTGTCGCCGCCGCCGCGGTTTGGTATCTCAATGCGCCGGCCGGGGCGCCGAGCGCGGGCGTGAAAGCCGCGGCGAGCACGGCGCCGGCTGAGCCGCTCGCCAAGGCCCAGCCGCTTGCGCCAGTTTCCGCAGCGCTGCCTGTGCCCGTTTCGCTGCAGGGCACGACGCCGCCGCGGCTGCCGATCGATGCGCGCGGACAGCTAAGCAGGGCGCGCGGCGTGCGCGATTTTTTCGACTATTTCCTCACGGCGCAAAACGAGGTCCGCCCAGACGCGCTCGATGCGCTCGTCAAGAAGCAGATCGCGGCGCAACTCGACGGGACGGCGGCGGCGCCGGAAGCGCTCGACGTTTGGGAACGCTATTGCGCGTACCGTCGGGCGCTAGCTGCACTAGCGCCGCTTTCGACGGCAGCCTCGGGCGGCGGGCTCGATCTCGACGCCATGCAGTCCCAGCTCGACGGGCGTATATCGGTGGCGAGCCGCACGCTAGGCGGCGAGTGGAGCGAGGCATTCTTCGGGGCCGACTGGCGGCGCGCTCGCTATACGATCGAGCGACGGCGGATCGTCCGGGACGGCACGTTGACCGAGGCGCAAAGGCGCGCGCGTCTAGCCGCGCTCGTCGAGAGTTTGCCCCCCGACGAGCGCGCCGCGGTCGACGGCGGGCAACGGGCGCGTGCGGCCGTCGATACGATCGCCAAGCTCGAAACGCAGAGTAGCTCGATCGAAGCGCTGCGGGCGCAGGCGACGCAAGCGCTCGGACCGCAGGCCGCCGAGCGGATCGTGAAGATGCAGATGGACGACGACGCTTGGAAAACGAAGTACGCCGATTACACCGCGCAGCGGGCGCGCATCGAGGCGATGGGGTTGTCGCCGGCCGAGCGCGACGCGCAAATCGACGGTCTCCGCAAGCGTGTTTTCGCGAATCCGTCGGAGGCGCTCAGAGCGGCATCGCTCGACCGAACGCCCGCACGTTGATCGACGGAAACCAGGCCCGTCGATCTGCACCTACGGCGCAACCGCGATCGCAACGGCAACCGCGTACTACAACCGCGTACTGCAACCGCGTACTGCAACCGCGAGCCCCCTCCCGAGCGCTCGCCCCATCGGACTTCCATAGCGCTCAAGCGACTTGCTGCGTCAGTCCAGCTTCGAGATATCGTTCGATGACGCGCGCGAGCGTATCGAAGGCCGGTTCGATCCGATCGTTCGGCACGCAGGCATAGCCGAGCAGCAGCCCCCGGCGCGCCGACTCCTCTCGGCTGTAGTAAGTCGAGAGCGGTCGAACGATCACGCCGGCATCGAAGGCGGCCGACGTGACGGCGCGGTCGTCCACGCCGTCAGGCAGACCGAGAACGAGATGCAGGCCCGCTTCATCGCCCATGACCGGCAGCGCGTCGCCGAACCGTGAGGTGATGGCGTCGATCAGCATTTGGCGGCGCTCCCCGTAGAGCGCACGCATGCGCCGAACATGGGAAGTCAGATATCCACCCAGAATGAACTCGGCGAGCACGGCTTGGTGCATGAGCTGCCCCTCGCGATACAGCTCGGCCACCGCGGTGCGGAACGTGTCGACGAGATCTTCGGGCGCGACCATATAGCCGATTCGCAGCCCTGGGTACAAAATCTTGCCAAGGCTGCCGACGTAAATCACGCGCCCGGCGTCGTCCAGGCCCTGCAACGAGGCGATCGGGCGGCTGCCGTAGCGGAATTCGCTGTCGTAGTCGTCTTCGACGATCCACATGGCGTGTTGGCGCGCATATTCGAGCAACGTGCGCCGCCGCGCGAGGCTCATGACCATGCCTAGCGGATACTGATGGGACGGAGTCACGACTGCGAGGCGCGGCGGGACGCTCGGCGTCAACTCGCGCGGGTTCAGGCCTTCGCTGTCGACGGGAATGGGCTCCAATTCGAGCCCGGCCGCCTGCAGCACGCTGCGCGCGCCCCAATAACAAGGCTCTTCGACCCACGCGCGATCGCCGACGTCGGTCAGGAGCTTCACGGCGAGGTCCATCGATTGATGAATACCCGTGGTGATGATGATCTGATCGGGCGAGCATTTGACCGAGCGCGCCACGCGCAGGTAGTCGGACAGCGCGCGCCGCAGCGGCCGGTAGCCGCCGCCCGGGGCATAGGTCAGCAGTTCGGGATTGGCCTCTTTCCACAGCCGCGCCTGCAAGCGGCTCCATGTCCGTGCGGGAAACTCATTGACATCGGGCACGCCCGGCATGAACGCCCCCCATTGCTTCGGCGCGACGCCGGCGCGCCCGATCAAGCGCCGCCCCCGCGTGGAAAGGCTCTCATGCGTGCGGCGCTCGCGCGTCACGGCAGGCTCGGCCGCGCGGGCCGCCGGCCGGGGGCGGACGGCGGCCGTGTCCGGCCGCGTATCGGCCACGTAAGTTCCGCTGCCCGTGCTCGACAGCACATAGCCTTCGGCCGTCAATTGGTCGTATACGCGCAGCACGGTATTGCGCGCGATGTCGAGATCTTCCGCCAGCGTGCGCGAACTCGGCAGTTTCGTGCCGGGTGCGAGCTGGCCCGTCAGGATCGCGTGCTGAACCAGGCGCAGCACCTGGCGGTACATGGGTTCGGCCGCCGTGCGCTCCAGCCGGGCGCCCAGCCAGTCCGACAGAATGATCGTATCCAAAGTGGTTCCCTTCGGAATAATGAAATGGTTCCGTTACGTGGAACCGTAACCGATTATATTGGATTGCAAATGAAACGCGGTGCTCGCTAGTCGATGGAGCCAATCGGGTAAACGATAGTGTCAGGCGCGAAGCATGGGTCCAAGTCAGCGCTCGAGCACCCCTTGGACCGACGGAGGAAGACGATGAAATCAGATCAGGTCATTGTGAGCTTTCGCGGCGTGCGTAAGACGTACGACGGCGAGACGCTCGTCGTCAAATCGCTCGACCTCGACATATACCAGGGCGAATTCTTGACGCTGCTCGGGCCGTCGGGCTCGGGCAAGACGACGTGTCTGATGATGCTGGCCGGCTTCGAATTTCCCACCGGCGGGGAGATTCGGCTCGACGGCCAATTGCTCAACACCGTGCCGCCCCACAAGCGCAACATCGGGATGGTGTTTCAGAACTACGCGCTTTTTCCGCATATGACCGTCGAGCAGAACGTCGCCTATCCGCTGACGGTGCGCAAGATGGACGGTGCCGAGCGTGCGGAGCGCGTTGCCGAGGCGTTGAAGATGGTGCGCATGGACAGCTTCGCCAAGCGCTATCCGTCGCAGCTTTCGGGTGGCCAGCAGCAGCGGATCGCGCTTGCGCGGGCGCTGGTTTTCCAGCCGCGGCTCGTGCTCATGGACGAACCGCTCGGCGCGCTCGACAAGCAATTGCGCGAACACATGCAGTACGAACTGAAGGCGCTGCACGACAAGCTCGGCCTGACATTCGTCTATGTCACGCACGATCAAGGCGAGGCATTGACGATGTCCGATCGCGTCGCCGTCTTCGATAAGGGCATCGTGCAGCAGCTCGACACGGTCGACCGCCTCTACGAAACGCCGTGCAACGAGTTCGTCGCGAACTTCATCGGCGACAGCAACCGCCTGCAAGGCACGATCTCCGAGGTGGACGGCGAGTTTTGCCGGTTGCGGCTGCGCGACGGCACGCACGTGGTGGGCCGCAACGTCGCCAATGCGAGGGCCGGTGCATCCGCCGTCGCCTGCATTCGTCCCGAGCGCCTGCGGTTGACGACGCATGCCGGCGCCCGTCATGGGGCCAACGGCAACGGTCACGGTAACGCGCTTTCGAGCGAGGTGCGGGGCCTCATCTATTTCGGCGATCACGTGCGGATGCGCTGCGCGGTGCCCGAGCAGGACGAATGCTTCGTCAAGGTCCCGCTCGGCACTGAAGCGCTCGATAGTTTCGTGCCCGGCGCGAGCGTCGCGCTGGAGTTCGCCCCTGAGCATTTGCGCGTTTTTGCGTGATCCCGTGCGCGAGCGGGCGCCACTCGCGCGAACAAGCATCGCCTCGTCCGCGGCCCAGCGGACGTATTCACGAAGATCCACGTAGAGGAGAGCCAAGATGAAGTCGAACACCCTCATGACGCGCCGCACCGTTGCGACGCTGGCCGTCGCTGTCGCATCGACGATGTTCGCCGCGGCCGGCGCCGCAGCGGCGGAGTTGACCGTCGTGAATTTCGGCGGCGCGAACGCCGATGCGCAGAAAGTCGCCTATTACCAGCCGTTCGAGAAGAAGACGGGCGACAAGGTCACCGCCGTCGAGTACAACGGCGAAACGGCGAAGATCAAGGCGATGGTGGAAGCCAAGCACGTGAACTGGGACGTCGTCGAAGTCGAATCGGGCGACCTCGGCCGCGGCTGCGACGAAGGCCTGTACGAAAAACTCGACTGGTCGAAGATCGCGAAGAAATCGGAACTGATTCCGGAATCGCCGAGCACCTGCGGCGTGGGCTTTTTCGTCTGGTCGACGGCCATCGCCTATAACGCCGACAAACTGAAGACGGCGCCGACGGGCTGGGCCGATTTCTGGAACGTCAAGAAATTCCCGGGCAAGCGTGCGCTGCGCAAGGGTGCGCGCGGCAACCTCGAATTCGCCCTGATGGCCGACGGCGTGGCGCCGAAGGACGTCTACAAGGTGCTGGCGACGAAGGCCGGGCAGGATCGCGCATTCAAAAAGCTCGACGAACTGAAGCCCAACATCCAGTGGTGGGAAGCCGGCGCGCAACCGCCGCAATTTCTCGTTGCGGGCGACGTCGTCATGTCTTCCGCCTTCAACGGCCGGATCGATGCCGCGCAGCGCGAAGGCAAAAACCTGAAGGTGGTTTGGAACGGCAGCATTTACGACCTCGACTACTGGGTCATCCCGAAGGGTTCGCCGAACAAGGCGCTGGCCGAGCAGTTCATCGCCTACTCGGTGTCGTCCAAGCCGCAGCAGGCCTACGCGCAGCACATCGCGTACGGCCCGGCCAATCGCGACGCGATCAAATCGCTCGACGCGAAGACGCTGTCCAATCTGCCGAACTCGCCCGCCAACGGCAAGAACGCAGTCCTGCAAGACGCCGCGTTCTGGACCGATTACGGCGACGAGCTCGAGCAGCGCTTCGCTTCGTGGGCATCGAAGTAAGCCCATCGATCGACGGCTCGATGGACGGCGGCGCCGAGGCAGTCACCGGCGCCGCCGGTTTTCGAGCAGATGCAAGAGCGGTTCGAGCGTAAGTTCGTAAGTGCAAGAGCGCACCGCGCCATCCGGCATGAACGGCGGCCGGCGCGGCGATAGAAAGCAGAAGGCAAGAGGCAAGGCAGGAGATGAGCGTGCAAACGATGACGATTCCGAGCGAGCCGGGCAGTGCATCGACCGCGACGTTGAAGCGGGAGTTGAAGGCTGCGCAAGCGCGCAAACGACTAACGGCGCTGCTCTTGATCGCACCGCTTGCGATTTTTTTGGTGCTGATTTTCGTCGTACCGATCGCGGCGTTGTTGACGCGTGCGGTGCAAAACCCCGAGGTGGCCGATGGGCTGCCTAAGACGGTCGTGCAATTGAAGGGATGGGATCGCAAGAGCGAACCGCCTGCGGCCGCATACGCGGCGCTTGCTGCCGATTTGGCGGCTGCCCAAGACGGCGAAACGATGGGCAGCCTGGCGCGGCGGCTCAACGTCGAAATACCGGGCTTCCGGTCGCTCGTATCGAAGACGGCGCGCGCGCTGCCGTTCGCCGACGATTCCGGCCACCCGCTCGCGTTGTCGCCGGACCAAGTACGCGGCAAGCTGATCGATCTCGACGAACGCTGGAAAGATGCGCGCTACTGGCGCGCGATCGCCAAGAACGGGTCGCATTACTCGCCGTTCTATTTGCTGGCCGCGCTCGACCATCGGGAGGACGCGTTCGGCCATATCGAAAGAACCGACCCGGACCAGCGCATCTACTTGAGCGTGTTCGGCCGCACGTTCGTGATCGGCGCCGTCGTGACGCTGGCGGCGCTGCTGCTCGGCTATCCGCTCGCCTACTGGATATCGACGTTGAGCGAGCGCCGCGCGAATCTCGCCATGATTCTCGTGTTGATCCCATTCTGGACATCGATTCTCGTTCGGGTCGCCGCGTGGATCGTGATCTTGCAGACGGAGGGGCTCGTCAATCACACGTTGCATGGGCTGGGGCTCATCAACGCGCCGCTCGCGCTGTTGTTCAACCGCACGGGCGTCTACATCTCGATGACGCATATCCTGCTGCCGTTCATGATCTTGCCGCTGTACAGCGTGATGAAGTCGATTCCGCCGACGTATCAGCGCGCGGCGGTCTCGCTCGGCAGCCACCCGTTCGCGGCGTTCTGGCGTGTCTACGTGCCGCAGACGTATCCCGGCATCGGCGCCGGCGCGCTGCTCGTGTTCATCCTCGCCATCGGCTACTACATCACGCCGGCATTGCTCGGCGGTCCTAACGATCAAATGGTCAGCTACTACGTCGCTTATTTCACGAACGTGACGATCAACTGGGGCATGGCGTGCGCGCTCGGCGGCTTGCTGCTCGCAGCGACGCTCGTGTTGTACGCGGTCTACGGCCGCTTCACGCGAGCACAACCGAACCTGTGAGGAGCCGGCGATGAAACTTTCGAAACCCCTGTTCGCACCGCATACGTCGCTCGTCGAACGCGCGTGGTATTTCCTGCTGCGCGGCCTGGCCGTGCTGACGCTGCTGTATCTGATCATGCCGGTGCTCGCGATCGTGCCTCTGTCGTTTTCGTCGAGCACGTTCCTCGTGTATCCGATCCCGGGCTGGTCGATGCGTTGGTATCAAAACCTCGTCATGTCCGACGAATGGCGCATGGCCGCAAAGAACAGCTTCATCGTCGCACCTTCGGCCACGGTGCTGGCCACCGTGCTCGGCACCTTGGCGGCGCTCGGTTTGGCGAAGGCGAATTTCCGCGGCAAGGCGATCGTCATGGCCGTGCTGATCTCGCCGATGATCGTGCCCGTCATCGTCGTCGGCGTGGGCATGTACTTGTTTTTCGCACCGCTCGGGCTGGCGAATACCTACATTGGCCTCATCATGGCGCATGCGGCGCTCGGCGTGCCGTTCGTCGTCACGACGGTGGGTGCGACTTTGCAGGGCTTCGACGGAAACCTCGTGCGTGCGAGCCTCTCGCTCGGTGCCAATCCGACGCGCACGTTCTTTCGCATCACGCTGCCCGTGATCGCGCCGGGCGTGATTTCCGGCGCTTTGTTCGCGTTCGCGACTTCGTTCGACGAAGTGGTGGTGACGCTATTTTTGGCCGGCGCGGATCAGACCACGCTGCCGCGGCAAATGTTTACCGGGATCCGCGAGAACATCACGCCGACGATTGCGGCGCTTGCGACGATTCTCATCATCTTTTCGACGGGGCTGCTGCTCGCCCTCGAATGGCTGAGAGGCAGAAACGCGGCGCGTGCGGTGGCGTAGGGGTGCGCCGCGCAATGGCTGTCCTGTTTTGACGGCCTCTCGCCCGAGTGAACCGGGCCGGCGCTTCGGCGCAAACGCGGCGCAGCCGTCGGCCACCGGGCGTATGCCTGCCTGTGTGCTCGAACGCCGCGGTTCTGCGAAAATCTCCGGGCGCGAGTCGCGTCTTTCAATAGGAGATTTCAATGACCGCATCGGCTGCCATCTTTGCAATCGTAGCTGCGCTCCTGCTGGGCGCGATGATTCCGGGCCCGAGCTTCGTCATCGTCGCCCGCAACTCCATCGGGCTTTCTCGTAGGGATGGTCTTGCCACCGCGCTCGGAATGGGCGCCGGCGGCATCTTTTTCGGCAGCATCGCATTGGCCGGGCTTTACACGCTCTTGCAAGCTGTCGAATGGCTCTATATCGGCCTGAAGATCGCAGGGGGCGCGTATCTGGTTTTCGTCGCGTCGAAAATATGGCGCGGAGCGGATCGTCCGATCGCGATGCCGGGCGACACGGCGGCTCGGACGGGCAGCCCTCGCAAATCCTTTTGGCTCGGCTTGACTACGCAATTGAGCAACCCGAAAACGGCGATCTGGTACGGCAGTATTTTCGCCGCGCTGCTGCCGCAGCATCCCCCACTTTGGTGTTATTTTGCGCTGCCGCCGCTCGTGTTTTCCGTCGAGTTCGGCTGGTATACGCTCGTTGCGCTTTGCTTCTCCAGCAAGGGCCCCCGCGAAATGTACTTGCGGGCGAAGAAGTGGATCGATCGCATCGCTGCCGGCGCCATCACGGCCCTCGGCTTGCGTTTGATTCTCACGGCGCCGAAAGTGGGCATTTGACGCCCGAGCCGCAGAGCGGCTGACTACCTGTCCGAAATTAGTTGACCACGACAAGCCTCGGTTTCGCCGGCCGAGCTCGCGCAATGGCCTTGTATCTGGCAACCGGTACGGCATCCTCGCGCGCAAGGAGGATGCGTTGCCCGAGGCCGCGCATCGCTTCGCCAATCCGTTACGGCGCTTCTCGCAGCCCGTCGCCGATCCCGGCCGAATAACGACGATTTTTTGCATTGCGACGCTTGAAATCTGGCACAATCCGCACACTTCAAATCGTCTGATTTTTATGCGATTTGCGAGCAAACGGCATTTAGAGGCTCGACACTAGTTGGGTTTTTTCCGCCCTAATGCCGAACAACGACGAAGTTAAAAAACCTGAGAGAAACCACCGTGAACGTAACCGAGACGTTTCGCACGCTCGCGTCCGGCGCCATCGATTCCAATCGGCGGCCCGTCGCCTTGAACGCGGGGGCGCGCACAAGACGCCGTGGGCCGGCTGCTCGCGCTACAGCATGCCGATATCCGAGAAGGATTGATGACGGGCATTCAGGGCTATTTGACCTGCGTATCGGCCCGTAACGACCTGTCTGCCAAGCTGTTCATGGGCTTGCCGGTTTCCGTGCAAATTGCGACGGACCGTGGTTCCGTGCATACCATCAACGCCATCGTCAAGGGCATGCAGCGCGGGCAATCCGACGGGGAATTGGCCGTCTATCAGTTGACGGTCTGCGATGCCCTTTCGTTGATGGACAAGCGCATCAATTCGCGCGTTTTTCGCCAATGCACGGCTTTGGAGATTCTGGCCGTGCTGATGAACGAATGGCGCGACCGCAGTTCGGCCTTGGCTGCCGCATTCCGGTTCGACATGTCGGGCTTGGACCGAGATCGGTATCCCAGCCGCGAGTTCACGCGCCAAGTCAACGAATCGGACACGCGTTTCATACGCCGTTTGCTGCGGCGCGAAGGTATCGCCGTGTTTGCGAGAGCCGGGTGTGCCAAGCAGCAACGGAACGAGAACGACGATACGCCCGTGCACACGTTGGTGTTCAACGACGATCCTTTGAAACTGCCTCAGGCCAGCGCCGGGACCATTCGATTGCACCCTCGCGATGCCGGTACCGAGGAGCGCGACACGATCACACTGTTCGGGCCGCGTCAAACGCTGATCCCGGGCAAGGCGAGCCGGCCTTCATGGGACTACAAGATGGTCCGCGTGGATCAATCGTCCGTCACGACGAAGATCGACCAAGGCGAAGCGGGCAACGACATTTCCCGTCTGCTGACCGACGTGGCGATCGAGATCCCGCACGTGGGCGATTCTTGGGACGACCATGACCGCATGACGCACGATCGCATGCTTGCCCATGAGTTCGACGCCGAACGGTTCGACGGCGTGAGCGGCGTGCGCGATCTGGCGGTCGGCAGCTGGTTCACGCTGGCGGGCTCCCTGCAATTGGAGCGGCAGCCCGAAGAGGCCCGCCAATTCACGGTTACGTCGTTGCATCACGACATTTGGAACAACCTTCCGAAGGACTCGGCTGGGCGCATTTACGACTTGTTCGCCGCAAGCCGTAACCTGAGCCACGCTGTCTCGTCGCTGCCGACGACGCCATCGCCCGGATCGGACATTCGATACGAAAACGCCTTCACGTGCGTGCGACGCGGCGTGGCGCTTACCCCTGCGTTCGACCCGGCGATCGATATGCCTGCCGTGTCGCTGATGACAGGCCTCGTCGTCGGCCCCAACGGGGAAGAGGTGTTTTGCGACGAGCTGGGGCGGATTCGTGTGCAGCTTCAAGGGCTCACGCCCGCCGATCACGCGCATACGAAGGGCGCCGGTACGAACGGCAACGCGGGCGACAGCGCGCCGGTGCGCGTGCTATGGGGGCTGGCGGGGCCTAGCTTCGGCGAATCGGTGCTGCCGCGGGTAGGGATGGAAGTGCTGCTGGGCTGCATCGGCGGGGATCCGGATCGACTGGTCGTGATCGGCGTGCTGGCAAACGGCACGAACGTGCCGGCGAAGTTCAGCCATACCGGGTCGCTGCCTGCCAATCGGTTCGTGAGCGGGATCAAGACGAAGGAGATCAAAGGCAACCGGTACAACCAGCTCAGGTTGGACGACACGCCTGCGCAGATCAGCGCTCAACTCGCGAGCGAGCACGCGCATTCGCAACTCAATCTCGGGTATCTCACTCAGCCGCGCAGCCAAGGTCATGGAGAAGACCGCGGCGAAGGCGCGGAACTGCGTACCGATGCCGCGGCGGCGCTGCGCGCGGCGCAAGGGATCTTGCTGACCACCTATGCCAGGACGCAGGCGAGCGGCGGGCAATTGGATCGAACGGAGCTGCTGCAATTGCTTGGCGAATGCACCGAGCTCTTCAAGGCGCTGGGCGATTACGCGGGGCAGCACGGCGGGCACGCGGCGGATGCCGCGGGACAGAACGCGGTTGCGCAGGCATTCAAGCACTGGACGCCGGGTGGCGGGCAGTCGGAGTCGGCCGCGGCGAGCTCGATCGATGGCGCACAGGCGCTGATGGCTTTCGGCGCACAAGCCGGTTCGGTCAATGTCACGCCGAAGACGCACGTGACCTACGCGGGCGAGAACATCGATCAAGTCGCGCAGCAGCACCTTCAGTTGATGAGCGGCCAAAGGCTGAACGCAACGGCTGGGCAGGGCATGCAGCTGTTCGCTCGCGGTACGGGTGTGCAGGCTGTCGCGGGCGAGGGGCCCATGCTGCTGCAGGCGCAAGCCGACGCGCTGACCGCCAATGCGCAAAAGGGCATCAAGATCAGCACGAACGAGAACGAGGTGCTCGTGACGGCGCCGACGATTCGGCTCGTGGCAGAGGACGGCAGCTACATCAAGATCGGCGGCGGCGTGACGCTCGGCACGAACGGCGACATCAAGCTGCTGTCCGCATCGCATCAATG
>CBIHRA010000053.1:0-35111 GCA_966212325.1 uncultured Burkholderiaceae bacterium
GCATGTAGATGTTTTCGACGACATCCGGCGTCAGCGTCGACGCGGCCATTTGCTTTGACATGCTAGGCGTCCCCTTGACGCTGGACAGCGCCGCTGCCTCTTCCGCAGCGCTTTGAACGGGCACGAACTGCTTGACCTTCACTTCCCAATCTTTGTCGCCCGCAGGCGTAGCCTTGTCGCGCAGCTTCGTTTGCAAATCCTGTACATCGATTCGCTGTCGCCCCGGCATCATCTCCTGCATCTGCCGCGCGATGTAGTGGACCCACTGGTTAGGCGAGCCCCAAACGGCTTTGAACTCGAACAGCGTTTTCGTCCGCATGCACATCGACGCGTAGATTATCTTGGCGACCGCTGTGTCCGCGCCCGAACTCACCGCCTCGACAATCGGGCCGCCCGCCTGTTGCAGAAGGTGCGCGACCGAGCCGGCAAGGGCGCGCGAGATACCCGGGTCCACCTGTTTCTCGACTGCCTCAATCTTGCTGTACGACTCGATGAGCTTGGCGACGAACTCTCGCAGTTCGATGTACGGATAGCTCGACGCTTCCTTGACCTTGTCGGCCAAGACAGGATGGTTCAGCACCAGTGCGCGCAGCAGAGGATTACGCGTATCCGTCACATCGCCCTTCGCCCATTTGACGAGCGCGTCGACCGTTTCCTTGCGGTCCGCCGCCCCTTCGGTGCAAGCCGTGAACGCGTTCGTGTAGTTGACGCCGCTGCGACAATTGCCCTGTTCGTAGTCGAACTGAAAGACGTTTAGCAACGCAGGACTCGTCAACCAGGCCTGGTGGTCCTGCGATAGCGGCACGAGCGTGCTGGTCTGCTCTTGCTTCAATGCAGTGGCCATTTTCTGTTTGAAATCGACGATGGCCTGCTGCCGATAATGCGTCGTGTACGGCTTCCACGCTTCGGGGCCCGCGCTGACGAGACCGGCCTCCTTCATCTTTTCGATGCTCTTGAGCTGCTTTTCGAGCAGCTTGCCGCCGTCGAATAACGCACTGGCTCCCAGCCCCTCATACGTGTTGGCCTCCATCAAACGGGCGCCACTTTCCACGTCTTCCTTAGCCGACGCAACGACCGCTTCGTGCAGCGCATCAATGGCGCTCGTGGCCCAGACCCCGTGCTCGTATGGCGCGAGTGCGGCGCCAAACGCGGCCCGTTGCTCGAAGTTCAGCTCCTGCGTGATGCCGGCCGCATCCCACAGTGCAAAGACGAGCCCCTTGTCCGGCGTAATGGAGTCCATCGCCTTCTTAAGGGCGGGTCCTTGCCCTGCGCGGTTGTGATAGGTGAAACACGCACTCGTCAGAGCGTCTGGCGGGCTTTCCTTGTATTCATTCAGCAATTCCGCGACATGCGTCACGCTTTCCGCATGAGGCTGCTGCATGCTGCCGTTGAACCATCCTGCTGCATCGAATTTTTGCATCCGCTTGTCGCGGCAGCCCATGAAGTTGGTCGCATACGTGTCACGAATCTTCTTCGTCCACCGCTCCTCGCTGAAGGCGATATACACGACCCCTGCCTTTTGGGCGTCCTCGATAGTGATGCACTGCGCGAGCTGAGCGTGTCCCTTCTGATGGCAGCTAAACGGCCGCTCGGCGCTGCGGTCGATGTTCAAATCCGGCGGGAATTCGTACAAATTTCCCTCGGCCGTCACCGCGTATACCTGCCAACGCCCGGTCTTTGGATAGAACACGTACACATAGCCGTAACGCAGCGTGCGCAGCGTGTACTTCGCCTTTTTCAATGCGATGTTCGTTACGCCATCGCCAAACTTGCCGCCCATGAACCTCATGACGCCGGACGCGTTGTGAGCCTTTGTGTCGGCGAATACCGAATAGCGGACGGGCAAAATTGGGAGGCCCTTCTTTTTGCACATGTTGCAGCTGCCGGACTCGTGTGTCGGAGCTTGCATCGCCGTTGCCGTCAGCTTGTCGAGAGTCGAAAAATCGAAGTCGTATGCCATTTTTTTGTCGGGTTCAAACGTGTCACGTCGCAACGGTCACTGGTACTTGATGCTCTCGCGCGCAATCGCCTCCCAGTCGGGCTTCGACCAACGCGCGACGGTTTCCGCGTAGGGGTGCTTCTCGGGTTCCTGCAGCACGGCTCGCACGCGCGGGTGCCGGTCGAAATAAGGCGAGACGACAGTGCCGTGAAGGGCAAAGGCCAGCAGGTCAGCACCGGAAAGACCGTATATCTCGCCCTTCGCCAGTTGAGCATCGAGCAGCGACGGCATGTCGGGCTTCATTGCCGCACCGTTGCTACGAAGTGTCTCGAGCGCTCGCTCGACAATTTCGATGCGTGTGACTCTCTTGTACTGGGCATCAGTTAGGCCGAAGTCGTCCTTCGGGACCTTCGCACCTTCCACCGTCACCCATCCGGCCTGACCGTCCAGGTAGGTCCAGCGCATGACAGGACCCATCAACGCTCCCAATTGCTCGGGCTTCAGTATCCAACGCAGATGCGCAAATACTCGCGGGTCATAGAAGCGAAAAATCGCCGTCCCTCCCTCTGGTTTCGGCATTGCAAGGCGCGCCGAAAGATGGTGGTGCAGTCGATGAGTCGCTTTGTCGCATTCAAGAATGGCGCAAATGACAGGCGGGGCCCCCGAGGCGCGCGCACGTTCCGCTCGCTCACGCAACGCCGGTAGTTGTTCCTTGGGATGCTCAGCGCAATGGAGTATCGGCGCATTGCCGGCCAATTCTGGCCGCTCATCGGGCACAAGTTCGCCAACGGCGTACACGGACGGCACATTGGAAAGCTCTAGCTTGCCGTTGAGGGGTTCAACAATGACGTAATGAATCATGGGAAACCTATACGAGTGCGGCGCCGGACTGCGCCGCAGCACCCATCTGCTGAGCGCACGACTTGGCTGGTGCCAGCACCGCCGAGGCGTTCTCACTAGCCGGTCCATCGACCACGAACTGAGCGCCTTTGACCTCGACCGTCCCCGGCGCGTGCAGAAAGATGTTTCCGCCTGTGAGCCGAATAGTTGCACCGCCCGCGTTGAGCGTGATTTCCTTTTGCGCGGTGACGGCAACAGCGTCGGCTGTCGAGACAACCTTCACGGTCTTGTCAGCCGTAATTTCGATATTGTCCGATTGCGCCTGCAACTCAACCTTGCCCTTGCCCGCGAACAACTTGATTCCGGCGTTCTGCACGAAGAAGCTCAGCTTCTCTCCGACGCTCGCAATCCATGATTTCGCCGTCGATATGTAGGTGCTCGAACCGCTCACGATATTGACGTGTTCGGTCGCCGCCGCATGCAGCGACTGCTGCGTCGACAAGCCCATACCAGCGGGGCTTGCCAGCAGCATGATGGGTTGAGAAAAACCGTTAGCAGTGCCGCTGCCGCCGCCTGCGGTGCGGCCGGCGCCTTGAACACCCTGTACGTTGCTCTGCGTGGCAGCCGCGAAGTCTTTGATGGCGGTTTGCGCCGTGTCGAGCCCCTCGGCTTTGCCGTCGACCGCTGCGAGCGAACGGCGCTGGATAACGCCGCCAGAATCAATGAGATGCTGAGTCGCCTCTTTGACATCGAGCGGCTGGCTCGAGGTGCCGCCGCGCGCGTACGTCGAAACGTAGAGACCTTGTCCGGCCCGTAAGGTACCCCACGAGTCGGTCTTCAGGTCGAAGCCTGTGCCGAGGTAGCTCCCGCGAGTATTACCGCTGTGGTCAATGAGGTACCCGATGTGCAGGTACGAATTGGCCGTCGAGCTAAAAAGTTGCGCGCGATTTTGGCCCGTTGAGTCATCAAAAACCAGCTGGCTATAGCCTCGCCCGCCGTATTCCTTCGACTTGAAGCCAGACAGCAGCCCGTTCGTATGCCAGTGAGGCTCGTTGAGCCCGTTGAACAGCACACCCGTGATAACCGGACGGTCGCAGTCGCCGTCGATATAGTCAATTGCGACCTCGTGGCCTACTCGAGGCACGAAAACCCCACCGAATCCGCGCCCTGCATTCGGCGAGACGACCCGCATCCAGCATGACGACGACTGGTCGTTGCTCCCGAGCCGGTCCCAATGCATCTGAACCTTCAGGCGGTTCAGTTCGTCGGTGTATATCTCTTCGTTCGCGGGTCCAACGACCGTCGCCGTCTGCATATGCATGACGGGCTTCTTGTGCTCGAACGGGCTACGATAGGGGACCCGTCTACGTTGCGCCTCGATTTCGACCAAGAAAAAGCTTTCGTTGCCGCTCTCGTCTTTGGACGTGAAAAGCGACTCCAGGTCCTTGAATTGCGCTCTCACGCGCGCAATCCGGCGCTGCAGGCTGTCGGGAAACGGACGGCCACTACCCAACGGCAGGTTGTTCTGGATGCACCATCTGACCGCAATGGTGGCGAACTCCCGGTCTTGTGGCTTATCCGAATCGTGCTCGGGGTGGCTCTTCAAGTGGAACCACCGTGCCGCATCCATGCATAGCACGCTGCCAACGCCAAAAAAGCGCTTGGTTCGCGACTCATACTCTTCAATGCGGTACTGGACCGCAAGCGAGCCCTGGTCTCTCCCCGTGTCTCTCGGGGGAAAGCTGTAGTGCCCAGGATATTCGTAGACCTCCAGCTCACTAGGAACGTCGCCGTGCTCGTCCGTTGACCTGCCAGAGCGCTCCCTGGGCCAGCTTGGTTGCTTGTAGTCGGGCGTACGCATCCCATAGGCAACGCTTTGGACGACGCGCTCGCTGCTCCATTCCACCAGAGCATCGACGCCAGGTTTCCTATCAGCGCGATAAAAAGCGACGTCCTGCGTATCGAGCGGCTTGAAGCGATACATGTCGTCGGTGATGACGACGGTATGCGACTTCCCGTCCTTGGCCTGCTCGATGTAGGTGAACCAGCCTTCCGACTCCATCAGCCGATGGACGAAGTTGTGGTCGCTCTCGTACTGCGTGCAGTATGAATGCGTGACACCACGGCCGTACAACTCGAATCGATATTGCCCGCGTGCGTGAGAGTGGCCTTCAAATACCTCGGCCAGGATGCTCGCTGTCGTGCGGTTTTGAAAGATTCTCGCGTCCTTCCGATGCTGCAGGAATCGCATCCACGACGAGAAAGAAAGCTGGTAGTAAGTCATGGCCCCGTCGGAGCCAAGCCTTCTCGTCGCGAAAACGAACCCGTGGTAGGGAAGATAGATGTTATCTCGCTGGCGGACCCATAGCGTGACGCCCTTCGCCATCAGCTTCTTCAACTCGATGGCGCGCTCGCGCGACACGACGTCAACCGTCATTTCGAACTCGCGCCCGATACGCGATTCGCCCACGACTCGCTGCGGCAGAAGCACCTGGGGTCCCAAGGGAGACTCCAATATAAGCGCTCTGTGGGCTTGCTCGATACCAGTCTTGAGCATGAGTGAGCGAGCGGACCTACCCATATCGATTAACTCCTCTCCAACTGCACCGGCAAATTAAAAGAGGGGAATCATAGAATAGAAGGCCAAGCAATTACAATGATTCAACCGATTTGCAGATAACTCCAAACTCATAACGCGCACATTCGGAAATTACTTCAGAATGAAAACGTTTTTTGTTTTGCGCTTGAGCCGGGGAAGGTAATTCTTGCGCCATTCCAGAGATGCCTCCAGGGTCCCTTTTCTAGCTGGCTTCGCGCACTTCGGTATCGCAGCGGTAGATGTCGGCTCATTCCGTGCGGCCAGCGAATTCCGCACAGAAGAGTACCCTGCCAGTTCGCACACTTTCTCGAACCAACCCACATGCTGGCCGTTACCGGTGTACGACAACAACGACCTGCCTCAGCTGGCTTGCGGGAACGGTGAATATCCCCGCTCGAGTCGCAACCATTGGCCGCACAAAATCTAAAATCGCAATTGACGCGGCCAATCGTGTGAAATCAATGACATAGCGCGACCTCCAACGGCCAATCACCATACTCGCATACGGGTGTCGCTGGATGCTCGTGACTATCGCAAGTACGTTCGCGGACGGCATGCATCCCTTGCTTTGGAACGGGTTGATATCTTCGCCGTTCCGAATGGCGCGTTCGAGTGACTGAAGCGCACTGGCGACGGGCTCATCAAGCGACTTGGGAAACCGGTCAGAGGCATAAATCTGGCGCGGGCGGGGGTCGATTGTCCGCAGTCGGAAATCCATCCACCGAAGCAATGGAACGTGCAGCCCATCGACGTCGCCGCTGTGCTTGAGGCCGAATCCTGTTAGAAGGTCGGCAGCAATCTGGTCGACGTTGCGGAAGAACTCTTCGTTCAGTTCCTCAAGTGTCTGCACCCGTCCTCCTTTGAGCATAGGATGGGTCTGTTGCAGGCAAAGAGAGCTAGCTCAGCGGCTAAGCGCATCCGCCCCATCAGCTGCTCGGTACCGTCCTAACCAGAGGTGGCGCATCGGCCGCCGCATCGGTGGACGCTACGTTCGCTGGCGCGTCGAAGTCTTCCCAGCGCAGCGACGCACTGAACTGAAGACTTTCTTGCCACACTGAAAACTTTGTTGTGACACTGAAGACTTTTTTGTAACGTCACAACCAACCCGCTCACATATTCTTCTTGAACGGCGCTCCCGAATGCTCGCGCAGTTCGTTGAAGACGATGTTGGGCCAAGCCTTCTGCGCGACTTCGATCTCCGAAATATGCGACGCCAGATAAGTGGGCGCGTTGGCCGCGTCGAGCGCCATGCGTGCTGCGTAGGCGTCGGTAAAGCGGCGCAGTTCGGCCGGGTCGCTGCAGGTCACCCAGCGCGACATCCGATAGCGCGCCGGCATGATGCGCACGTCGACCTTGTATTCCGCCGATAAGCGATGAGACACCACTTCGAACTGCAGCTGCCCGACCGCCCCAAGGATGATCGAGCCGCCGTACGCGGGCCGGAAGACTTGAATGGCGCCTTCTTCGCCGAGCTGCTTGAGGGCTTCGCCAAGCTGCTTGGCGCGCATCGGATCGACGACTTCGACGGTCTGGAAAATCTCCGGGGCGAAGAACGGCAATCCCACGAACTGCAGCATTTCCCCTTCGGTCAGCGTATCGCCGAGGCTCAGGGTGCCGTGATTGGGAATGCCGATGATGTCGCCGGGATACGCCTCGCTGACCGTCTCGCGCCGTTGCGATAGGAACGTCACGACGTTATTGGCCCGGAACGTCTTGCCGGAGCGCGTGACCTTCAAGGCCATACCCCGTTCGAAACGCCCCGAGCATACGCGGATGAATGCAACGCGGTCGCGGTGCGCGAGGTCCATGTTGGCCTGCACCTTGAACACCACGCCCGTGAATTTCGGCTCGTCCGGCTGCACGGGCCGTTGGACGGCCATACGCGCGGACGGCGGCGGCGCAAGCTCGACCAGTGCGTCGAGGATTTCCTTCACGCCGAAGTTGTTGATGGCCGAGCCGAACAGCACCGGCGATTGCTGGCCCGCCAAGAAGGCCTCGCGATCGAACGAAGGCGTTGCCGCACAAATAAGGTCGATCTCTTCTTTCGCCTTCGTCCAAGCAAAACCGAACCGGCGTTCGCCCTCTTCGTCGTCGAGCGCCGACAGCGTTTCGACCGCCCCGCCGGCCGTGTCCTGGCCCGCGCGGAACACACGCACCTGATCGCGGATGATGTCGTAGACGCCCTGAAACTCCTTGCCCATGCCGATAGGCCAGGTGAACGGCACGGCCGACACGCCTAGGTGCTGCTCGATTTCGTCGAGCAGATCGAGTGGCGCACGGACTTCGCGATCGAGCTTGTTGATGAACGTGACGATAGGCGTGCGGCGGCTGCGGCACACTTCGAGCAACTTGAGCGTCTGCGCTTCGACGCCGTTGGCGCCGTCGATGACCATCACGGCCGCATCGACAGCCGTCAAGACACGGTAGGTATCTTCCGAGAAATCCTCGTGCCCCGGCGTATCGAGCAGATTGATGACGGCATCGCCGTATTCGAACTGCATGACCGAACTGGCCACCGAGATGCCGCGCTGCTTCTCGATCTCCATCCAATCGGACGTTGCATATCGATTGCTCTTCCGACCCTTCACGGTGCCCGCGATTTGAATCGCGCCCGAAAAGAGCAGCAGCTTTTCGGTGAGAGTGGTTTTCCCCGCGTCGGGGTGGGAAATGACCGCGAACGTGCGGCGGCGCTTGAGTTCGGCGACTGACATCGTAAATGGGGGCTGATCGGGTATTGAGCGGCGCGGGGGCATGATACACGTGTCGCCCTTGTCCGCGCCCAATTCGATGCAGCCGCCGGTTTCGTGCCTGACGAAACCGGCGGCCTTCAGCCTTTCCCGCAAACGCTCACCTTAGCCGACGGACATGTCGGCATTGACGGCGCCGAGCGCGCGCGCATCGTCGGCGATGTCCGCACCGCTACGTGGCCGGCCGATCGAGTGATACTCGATGCCCAGCTCGTCGAGCGCGATCGGCTCGTACAAATTGCGGCCGTCGAAGACGATCGGGCGCTTGAGCTTGGCTTTCAAACTGTCGAAATCGGGGCTCTTGAACGCCTTCCATTCCGTCATGACGACGAGCGCATCGGCGCCGGCGATCACGTCCATTTGGTCGTCGACGAGCGTCAAGCGGGCGAGCAGATCCGGTTCGCCGCGAAGGTCGGTGGCGAACGCGCGCTTCGCTTCCTTCATCGAAACGGGATCGAACGCGACCACGCGCGCCCCGCGGCGCAGCAGCGCGGCGACCACGACACGGCTCGGCGCTTCGCGCATGTCGTCCGTGCCCGGCTTGAACGCCAAGCCCCACACGCCGAACACGCGATCGCTCAGGTCCTCGCCGAAGCGCGCCACGATCTTGTTGACGAGCACATGCTTTTGCGCCGCGTTGACCGCGGACACCGCGTCGAGAATACGAAGCGAGTGCCCATACTCGGTCGCCGTTTGCATCAGCGCGCGCACGTCCTTCGGGAAGCACGAGCCACCGTAGCCGCAACCCGCATAGAGGAAGTGATAACCGATTCGCGGATCGGAGCCGATGCCGCGGCGCACCGATTCGATGTCTGCGCCGACGCGCTCAGCCAAGTTCGCGAGTTCGTTCATGAACGAGATCCGCGTGGCCAGCATCGCGTTGGCCGCGTACTTCGTGAATTCGGCGGACCGCACGTCCATGAACAACATACGTTCGCGGTTGCGGTTGTACGGCGCATACAGGCGCTTCATCGTGTCTCTGGCGCGCTCGCCGGGCACATCGTCGTCGCAGCCGACGACGATGCGCTCGGGACGCGTAAAGTCCTCGATCGCTGCCCCCTCCTTCAGGAACTCGGGATTGGACACGACGGAGAACATCGAGTCGACGCCGCGTTGCGTCAATTGCTCGGCGATGGCGTCGCGCACACGGCGCGCAGTGCCCACGGGCACCGTCGACTTGTCGACGACGACGGTGAAGCCTTCGATATGCCGGCCGATTTCGCGGGCCGCGGCAAGCACGTATTGAAGATCGGCCGAGCCGTCTTCGCCGCTCGGGGTGCCGACTGCGATAAAAATCGCTTCGCGCTGCGTCATAGCGCGGCGCGCGTCGGTCGTAAACGACAGCCGGCCGGCCGCCTTGTTGCGCGCGACGATTTCATGCAAGCCGGGTTCGTGAATCGGAATGCCGCCCGATTCGAGGATGCCGATCTTGTCCTGATCGACGTCGTAACAGCATACGTCATTGCCGACGTCCGCTAAGCAAGCCGCCGTCACTAGGCCGACGTAGCCGCAGCCGATGATGGTCACGTTCATGGTGGTGGCCCTTCAAAGATCAACGAGAAATGGGTGGCGACGCGAGGCCGCGCCGCAAGAGGAGACGCAAGCCCACTGGCAAAGCGCTCATCAGGCGATAACAAAAAGCTGACGGCAAGCGCAGCAAAATTCGCAAAAATTTCGCTCGTTGCATGCCCCGATAATCTTTCGGATTTTTTTGTGGCAGACGCAAGGAAACCGCTTGGACGCCCGTTACGGTTTTTTTGTCGATTTACTTCCTGTCACACTTTGGGGAACCGCTTTAGATCGAGGGGTGGTTTTGTCGACGTTGGAGTTCACGGCTACGATCCGTTGCGCAAGCGCCCGCGGCGTACGCCGTCGCCGCGGAACGCAGGCGCAACGACATGCCCCGCGCGCGCTCGAACAGCGCGCGCTGACAGACGAGCAGACGTTTTTGCGCGTACGCGTGGAAAAAAAGATCGACTGCTGTAGCGGGCGCCGGCCGTCAGGCGTGGTACGCCACCTCCGGCGGCTTCGTATCGCCGCGTCCCTCCGGGTGCGCATGCAGCAGCCACTCGGGTGCGCGGCTACTGATGACGCTCGGATCGAGCGTGCGAGCGGGCGAATGCGAAGAGGCCGCAGCGACAGCCGACGCTACTTCGGCATCCGCCCGCTCAGTCGCCGGCCGGGATTCGGATGGGACGACCACGGGCTTCTCTTCCGATACGACAGGCCGCGACGCTTGCGCAGCGGCCTCGTGCCGATCGATCCAATCGCGAGCCCAATCGAGGGCATAACGTTCGGCGCTGTCGTTATCGGGGAAACGCGGGCCGATGAGGCCGGAACGTTCGATACGCCTACCGTCCTTGACGATCTCGGCCGATGCCCGATACGTCAACTGCATTTGTCTGGCGACGGGCTGGGCCGAAGCGTGAATCATGTAGTCACGGTAGTCTTCGGAGCGCTTGGTCACGGTCAACGAATCGACGAGCGCGGCATCGTGCGGGCGTTCGCCGTTGACGCGCAGCGTCGCGCCGGGCGTCGGCGCGCGCCGCGACGAGGCGACGGGCGCCTCGCCACGCGTGGAATGCGTACAGGCGCCATTCATCGCGCCGGCGTTCGCTATCGTCGCCACGCCATCGACGCCATCGACGCCATCGACGCCGCTCGCGCCGTGCGCTTCATGGCGATCGAAGCCGTCGGCCTCGCCGCACGCCTCTCCTGCGTGCCACGACTCGGGGTTCGTCCAGAATACGCCGCGCAGCCGAGGCGATTCGGGCGCCGGCACGGGGGCGGCTTTAGGGGCGGCTTGGACCATCGTTTCGGGTTGAGGGACGTACGCGAACGTGCGCCCGAATTCCGATAAGATCTGAACGATCTGGGCCAGCGTGCCGTCGGCAAGCCAGTCGTCAAAGCGGCGCCGGCAGGTAGGCCCTGACGGATAGCGGGCCGGCAGCTTGGACCAGCGCTCGCCCGTCGTCAGAATCCAGAGCACCGCGTTGGCTACGACACGCGGCTCGGCGCGCGGCCGGCCGCGGCGGTGAGGATGCACAGGCTCGTCGGCCGCTAGCGGCGCAAGTCGAGCCCACTCGTCGTCGGTCAATTCCTCAAAGAACATGTTTTTCTCCACGCAGCCTGGCCGGGCTGCGACACTTGGCCGACGAGAATGGCCTACTCTCGCCGACCGCCAGGTTGCACAAATTGTTTGTTCTCGTTTACTGCGAATCAAAATCGCACACGGGCTGTGCGGCTTTGCCCTCTGTTGACGCACAAATGGCGTTCTCGCTCGTGCATGGGAAAATAGTGCAGAAAGCATACCATCGCGGCGACGTAACAAAAAACATGCCACGCCTAAATGCCGCGCATAACTATCGCTCGAGCGAGGTCACCGGCATGCGTTCGATGTGATTTCGTGAGAGGTGTCCATATTAGAATATTTTTCGCGGACAGCAATGTCACGATATGTAACGAAGTGATTCCAAAACGATTTCAGTGCCCATAAAGACGCATGAGACTGTCATCTCACGCAATAAACCGGAGCCGCAATCGTTTGCGCACAGCAATCGTGCCCCAATTTACTTGAGATCGTTCAGTAAGGATTGCACTACAGCCTCCCCCAGACGGCACGGGGCTACCGGGTAGTTCGGATGGTCGCAGCCCAGCGTCAGAGGCGCGCCTGCACGGAGATTTTTTTTCATCGAATCGGTCAATTCGAAACGAAGAAAATGCACAGCGGAAGTTTTTTCACTATTTTCCCGCTCCAAGTCCTCATCCGCCACCGCGTACACGGGCGGCTCCTCGCCGACTCGTAGGAATACCTGGTCTTCGATGCCAATTAGTCGTCCTAGTGCTGCCCGCCGCTCGGTCTCGTTCTCATATTCGATCTGCATCGTCACCTTGAAGTTGCTGCCCTCGGGCACGAGCGGTAAATACGCCTCCAATTCGGCAGCTATTCCCGCGTCGTCGAAAATTTTTTCTATATGAAGCATTTCTTGTATCTGATAGCGGATCGTCGTCTCATCTTCGAACAAAAAAGTCAGATGATTGCCGAGTTGAACGCACCTATTTTTCTTGTGTTCGATAACGCGGTCCCGCGTTTCATCACGGATTTTTGCATATGCCTCAAGCGTCAGCAGCGATTCGCGTGAGATGGTCATTTACGTTTTCTCCCGACGGCACGTTTCGATAAGCTGTCAAATTCCATAGGCCTTGCGCAGCAACGTCAGCGGATGGGCCAGCGGCGCGCCCGCGAGCCCCTCCTCTTCGATGCCTTGCGCGATATGGTGGCCGGCCAGTTGGCAATCGGACGCGATAAAGTCCGGCGACGATTCGGCCATGGCCTTGAAGACTGGTTTTCCGATTCGCATCGACGTCGCGTGGAACTCCTTCTTGACGCCGAACGTCCCCGCATGCCCCGAGCAGCGTTCGACGACCTTCAATTGAGTCCCGGGTATCAGCGATAGCGTGTCGAACGTCTTGCGGCCGAGGTTTTGCACGCGTCCGTGGCAGGGCACGTGATACGACACCGTCCCAAGCGCATGCTTGAAGTCCGTCTTGAGCAGGCCGTCGCGGTGGCGCGAGACGAAGTATTCGAACGGGTCCCAGAACGCGTCGCCGACTCGGCGCACCTCGGCGTCCCCCGGGAACATCAGGGGCAACTCCTGCTTGTACATCAGCACGCAGCTCGGGATCGCCGCGAGCAGCGCGTACCCCTCGCTCGCGTAGCGCGCAAGCATGGGGATGTTCTTCTCCTTTTTTGCGGCGACGCCGTCCAGGTTGCCCTGTTCCAACAGCGGCATCCCGCAGCAAGCCTCTTTGTCGACGAGCACGTAGGGAATCTCGTTGTGCTCGAGCACCGCGAGTAAGTCGTGGCCGATGCCCGGCTCGTTGAAATTGACGTAGCACGTCGCGAAGATGGCGACCTTACCGGGCGTGCGCTCGCCGTCGCGCACGGTGGTCTCGGGCGACGCTTTCGCGTGAGGACGAAACTTACGCGGCGCGAATTGCGGCAGCCACGCTTTTCGATCGACGCCGAGCGCCTGCTCCATCGCCGCGCGCGCGGGCTTCGTTTCGTTCAGGGCGTTGACCGCCTGCGTCACGATCGGAATGCCCGCAAAGTGGCCGAGCGCATCGGTGTTCGACAGCAGCTTGTCGCGCAGGGCCACGTCACCGCGCTTATAGCGCGCGGCCTTTGCGCGCAACATCAAATGCGGGAAGTCGACGTTCCACGGATGAGGCGGAACGTACGGACACTTCGTCATATAGCAGAGGTCGCACAAGTAGCATTGATCGACGACCTTCGCAAAGGCGCCCCGATCGACATCGTGTGCTTCGCCGCTGTCGGTCTCGTCGACTAGATCGAACAGCGTCGGAAAGGCGCCGCATAGCGATACGCAGCGCCGGCATCCCGCGCAGATTTCGAACACGCGCGAGAGCTCCGCGTCGATCGCCGCTTGGTCGTAGAAACCGGGCGATTGCCAATCGAGCGGATGACGCGTGGGCGCCTCGAGACTGCCTTCTTTGTGGGGCATGGGCTGACGCTCCATGACTGACGCGCGCCACTCGCTGCACGTCGGCAACGTGCAGCGGCAGGCGCGCGACGCAGGACCTATGCGCGGCGGCGCGGACGGCGGGCGATCGAATCGGGCGGCGGTTTTCGGCCGGTCAATCCGAGAGCGATTCGAGCGCTTTCGAATACCGATTCGCGTGGCTGCGCTCCGCTTTGGCGAGCGTCTCGAACCAATTGGCGATTTCGTCGAATCCTTCTTCGCGCGCAGTCTTCGCCATGCCGGGATACATATCCGTGTACTCGTGCGTTTCCCCCGCGATAGCCGATTGCAGGTTCAGCCGAGACGAGCCGAACGGCAGCCCCGTGGCCGGGTCGCCGACCGCCTCGAGGTATTCGAGGTGCCCGTGCGCGTGTCCCGTCTCGCCTTCCGCCGTCGAACGGAACAACGCAGCCACATCGTTTTGACCTTCGACATCGGCCTTGGCGGCGAAATACAAATACCGCCGATTGGCCTGCGATTCGCCGGCAAATGCCGCCTTGAGATTGTCTTCCGTCTTGGAGCCTTTCAACTGAGCCATAGTGTGCCTCCTTCATGGGCCGGCGCAGTGCCCCCGCGCGGCCGATATGTTCTGCTCTGTGGGGAATCGGAATGACGCGCTGCGGCGCGCGAGTGCTTCGCGGCGCCGCGAATTTCAATCTAGGATGTCCGCGAACCGTTCCCCAATTGGCAATTTCTATGTGTCCGATAGGGATGACTTGTCCACGTGAGGCGAGGCGCCCCATTTGTTCGCGAGCGTTCTGCTGCGGACGTTGGTCACCTCGACGGTAAGCGTGCGTGCGAGCCGGCCTTCCTTCATCAGTTGACGATTCGCCATCACGGAAAGCGTTTCGCCGATCTTCGCGAGCCGAAAATCGCGGTCAAGCGGCGCCATCGCGTTGGCCCATCGCGTCGCGCGCTTCGCGGTAGCGAGTGCGGCATCGGGGTTCGAGCTCTGCGACCAATCTTCGTCCGTCGAGAGCTTGGGGCTCGACGATTCGGTATCCAAGGACTCGCGCGCCGCTTCACCCGCGGACGCGCAACCGAAGCGGTCATGACAGCCGCGATCCGTACTCCGTTTCGCCGGGCGAGAATCGGCGCATTCCTCTTCGGAAAGTCCCATCAAGTCCTTGGCAATCATATTGCCGCGCGTACGGTCGTCGCCCAGCGTCGGCTGCGTGAGCGGATGAGCGATGACTATCGCGTTGCCGCCCCCGCCGTTCATGCCGTCGAATATCGCAACGCCGTAGATGACTGGATAACGGCTCGGTGCGCGGCGATTGCGAGCCTTGTCCTTCGTCTGCACCATGACGAAGACGCGTAGCGAATCGTGCGGGCTCCGAACCATCGGCTCGTAGTCGTCGGCCATTTTCCAAAGGGCGATGAGATTGAACCTATTGATCTTTCGCCACGACAACGCCTCGGGCAACCCGAGCATCCGACGCACGATCTCGGGGTAGCCGACGAGCGCGTCCGCGACATCGCCATAATCGATGCCGTACCGCTTGGACGGCACGCGCACCACCTGAAAATCGGCCGCATGCACGAACTTCCCGCGCCTATCGTCGAAACGTTTGACGCCGATATCCTTACGAAAGCGCAGATAGAGTTCGGGGATCAGCGGCACCCTAGCGAACACGGGGTAGTACCAAGGAACGGTGATTTCGAGTTGCTCTCGAATGTCGCCGGTAGGCTCGGTCACCGGCGTGCCGGCTCTATCCCTCCCATCGCGCGGCGCGCGCTCCGAACGGCGGGACGTACTGCGGCGCGTCAACGCGGAAAGGAAGCTCAACCCATCCTCCATGCCCGAACTCGACCTGGCGCCAGTGCAGCCCACGAGCTCGTGTGACCGAGATGGTAGAAGAAAAGTCCTCTCGGTCCCGGCTATGTCCATCGGTTCCCTTTATGAATCTCAACAAGTGACGCCGGCATGGCAATGCCGTTTTCGCGCCGCCGCGAGAACCGATACGGCAAATGCAAATGAGGCCGGCCGAGACATACTCGGCCGGCCGGCGCTCGCCTGCTTTCAGCGGCAGGCGAGGATCAGGGCTGCGAATCTAGTCGATCACGACAGCAGTGAGGCAGCAATTGCTCGAGTCGTCCTCATTGCTGGAGCCGGATGTCACGCGACGAGGCGCCGACATAGAACTTGCCGCCATGCGCGATCTTCCAGCCGTTGCGGCTCGTGTCCCAGACGCGTCGCATTTGCTTCGGAATCGTCACGCGCACGCAGCGCACTTCCCCGGGGTTCAAACTGACCTTCTCCCACCCGACGAGACGCTTCGGCGGTTCGACGGGATCGTTCAAATCGCCCAGATACACTTGCGGGACTTCCGCGCCGGCCATTTGCCCGTCGTTGCGCAACATGAACGACACCGTCGTCGATCCGTCGAAATTCGGCCGGACGCGCAGATCCGAATAGGCGAAGTGCGTGTACGAAAGACCATGACCGAACGGGAACATCGGCTGAATGTTCTTTGCGTCGTACCAACGGTAGCCGATCTTCAAACCTTCCGAGTAGACGGGATTTTGCGCAGGCGTGCCGTTGTTCCAAGTCGGCGTATCGGCATCGCGCAACGGGAAGGTAACCGGCAGCTTGCCCGACGGATTGACCTTGCCGAACAATACGTTCGCGATCGCATTGCCGCCGCCCTCGCCCGGATACCAAGCTTCGACGATCGCCGAGACTTGGTCCTTCCACGGCATCAATACGGGGTTGCCGTTTTCGAGGACCACGACCACATGCGGATTGACCTGCGCGACGGCCTCGACGAGGGCATCCTGATTTGACGGATTCGAGAGACTGAGACTATATAGTTCGCCGAAATCCTCACCCGAAGGTTGCGTCACGACGACGACCGCCACATCCGATTGCTTCGCCAGGTTCACAGCCGCATCGATTTCTTGCTGCGTGTAGGCCCTGAACGGCGATTGCATGTCTTGACTACCCGCGAACGAGACGGTCGCATTCGGCGCGAGGTTCTTGATGGCCGCGACGATCGGCGTCGGCACCTTGATCCACGGATTGGGCCACCAGCTGCAGCCGGTCGATGTCGGGAAAGTGAGCCCGCCGCAGCCGGGGAAGGCGCCCGTGACCGGATCGCGCGTATCGCCCGAGCCGCCGCCCGTGATTACGCCGACATCGGCATGGCCGCCGATCACCGCGATCTTCTTCACGCTCGACGCATCGAGCGGCAACTGGCGATCCTGATTTTTCAGGAGCACGATCGATTGCTCTTCGGCATGCTGAGCGAAACGACGCGCAGCATCGAAGTCGATCGTTTGGCCGCCCTTCGCGGGATCGTCCATGACGCCTGTGCGAATCATCACATAGAGCTTGCGCCGAACCATGTCGTCCAGACGCGCCTGCGTGATCTGCTTGGCGTTCAGCGCCTGCTTGACGAGATCGGGCGTCAGGAACACCGTCGGGCCGACATCTTCTTCTTCATCCAGGCCTGCGTTGATCGCCTTGGCCGTGCTATGAGCGGCGCCCCAGTCGGATTGGACTTGGCCGGGGAAACGCCAATCGCCCTTCAGCACGTCGTTGAGCACATGCGAGTTCTCGCATGCGTAGTCGCCGTTGATCTTGTTGTAGCTGCACATTACGCTGCCGGGCCGACCTTCCTTGACCGCGATTTCGAACGGCAGCAAGTAGAGCTCGCGCAGCGTTCGTTCGTCGATCGTGTCGTTACCGCCGAACCGATTCGTCTCCTGCTCGTTGCCGACGTAGTGCTTCACGGTCGCGATCACGCGATTGTCTTGAGTCGCGCGCGTGCGAGCGGCCAACATTTCGCCGGCCAGGACCGGATCTTCGCCTAGGTATTCGAACAGCCGGCCGCCGCGCGGGTCGCGCGCGAGATTCGTTCCGCCGCCCAGCCCCATCGAGAAGCCTTGCTGACGAAGTTGACGAGCGATGGTCGCGCCGAAGCGGTACGCCAGAAACCGATCCCAGCTGGCGGCGAGCGCGATCGTCGCCGGGAACGTCGTGCTCGGCTGCACCGTGCTGCCCGATCCTGTCGCCGAATCGACCATGTTGATGTCAGGTATGTGCAAGCGAGGCACCCCTTCGATATAGCCGGCGCCGCCGCCCGGCACGTCGCTCATCTGGTACTTCGAGTGAATCAGTTGCAGCTTCTCGTCCAGCGTCAGCTGACGCACCAGCATGTCGGCGCGGCGATGCGCCATGTCGTCCATGAACGGACTGTCCATGACCGGCGACGCTGCGTGCGCCGCCGATTGAGCGAAGACACACAGCGCTGCGGATGCGATTGCGAGGGATAAACGTTTTGCCTGCATGGGCTTGTCTCCGTGATTGATGGCTTGGGCCTGCACCGCTTCGCAGCGGATGCGATACGCCGCGCAAGGGCAAGCGAAAGCGCGGGACCGCGGTCCCGAAACAAAGCGTCTTACGGATGAAACTGAGTCATGCGGCGCGGGCTACCGTCGATGCCGCCGAGGGATGCCGGCGGAGACGGCGTTACCGCGAGATGTAGCGAAACTTCGGACCTAGTAATAGCGCATAAGTAGCCTGACTACAAGAACTGTTTTGAATTATTTCAGCGGCTAGCCTGAATAGAACGGGCAATAGGTATTACTTACTGCAGCGTCGTTAACTATTTGGGACAGATCGACGTCGCTCGGAAAATTTTATCCCACTCGCATTGGCGGAAAGGCTGATACCGGTATATGACTGTATTTCCAATGCATTCCGAAGGTTCGTGGTCCGTTATCGCACGGCGGCTGCACCTTCCCGGGCGGACCGGCGCGCCCCGGAATGCACAAGCAGTTTCATGTAGTCACTGGATTATCGTCCGACTTTATGTTGTTACTGAGTAGGCTACGCGCCCGGCACGACTACATTTCGGAATGACGGTAATTTGACGCACCGGCTGGGCCTTTCAAAATCCTTAACGCGAGGGAGCGAATCGTTCATTAATCGATCATCCAATTGTCAATTGATTTTTTTACACGTTGTTAGCCGGCGTTCCTGTTATTCGCCGGACGCCTCGTTTTTTAACTTCGTCCTTCATGAGCACTTGGTTATCTACACCGACCTCGCATGGCATGACCATTTTCTATGGGCACGCGGGGCGAGCGACGATTGAGAAATCCAGACGGGCAGCGCGCCGGCGCCGACCGCGCTGGGGCTCAGCGGCGGCAAGCGGACATCGAACATTTCACGTATGCATGTCTACAATGCAACCGTGAAGGATTCGAGGCGGGCCTTTCGGGCACGCACGCCAGCTACGACAATCCACAAGGAGACGCGGGATGACGACCCGGACACATCGAGAAACGGACCTACTCGACACTCGGAGGTCGGCCAAACGCACCTTGCGTGTCCACGGGCGAGTCGTAACGGCACTTTCGGTAGCAGTCGCCTTGGCGGTGACGCCGCGGGCCACGCACGCGCAAGACGTCGTCAAGATCGGCGTACCGGCGCCGCTATCGGGCAGCTTCAAGAACGCTGGCGCAGACGTCGTCGACGGCGCGAAGCTCGCCGCAGCACAAATCAACGCAGCCGGCGGCGTCCTTGGAAAAAAGCTCGAAATCGTGCCGCAAGACGACGCGTGCAACCCCGATGAAGCTGCGAATGCCGCGAGCCAGCTCGTCGGCAGGGGCGTCGTGGCCGTGGCGGGTGGTTATTGTTCGAGCGCCGCGCTGCCTGAAATCCGCGTCTTGCACGATCGGAACATCCCCTACGTCTTAGACGCGTCGACGATTCCCCAACTGACCGAACACGGCTGGCGCGACGTCTTTCGGACGATTGGGCGCACGGACAAGCAGGGCGTCTTGGCCGCGCAGCTCATGAAAGGAACGCTCCACGCCAAGCGCGCTGCGGTCATCAACGACGGCAGCAGCTATTCTCAGGTGCTTGCGCAAAGCACGGTGGCCGCGCTGAAACAAGACGGCGTGGAAATCGCGTATGACAATGCCATCACGCCCGGGCTGAAGGATTACGGCGACATCGTCAAGGCGGTGGCCGGTACGAAGCCAGACGTGCTTTACTTCACCGGCTACTACAACGAAGCGGCGGTGCTCGCGAAACATCTGCGCGAACTCGAATCGCCGATCAAGTACTTTATGGGAAACGGCACGGCAGATCCGTCGCTAATCGAAAAAGGCGGGGCTGCCGTGGAAGGCATGATCGTGACGACATCGCCGTTGCCGCAGTTTCTCGATAGCGCGCGCGCACGACATTTCATCAAGGCGTATCGCGATGCCTACGGCAGAGACCCGGGACCGTACTCGGTGTATGAATACGATGCGATCGGGGTTACGGCGCAAGCGATCAAACAGGCGAAGTCGACGAAACCCGAGGACATCGCCGCGGCGCTGCACGCGCTGACGCGATACGATGGCGCGACGGGGCAGATCGCGTTCGATGAGAAAGGAGACCGCGTGAATGCCGCGTTTATGGCGGTGACGGTCAAGGACGGAAAGTTCGTGCCGTTTGCGCGGGTGGATGGGAAGGGGCGGTGGGGACGGTGAGGCCCGGCATTTGCGCCCACGGGCGCCTTCGGAGGCCCGAGGTCAAGGTCACGCCCAAGCCAGGCTTTGGAGTTTTGCAAATCAGCCGTAAGATTCGAGGTACGCCGGAGCCGGCGATGGAAACCAAGCCATGAATGATCAAGCGACCGCACTGGTAATCGACCTTGCCCGGCACGTCATCGGCTTTATGCGCACTACGTTCCCGACCTGGCGCGAAGTTTATGTGCGCATGGATGCGCCAACCGATTCTCAGCGCGGGGCGCGCGTTTCTTACGTCGACGCGAATGGCGTCACGATCATCGACGTCATGGAACATCGAGCGTTCATTGCCGGGATCATGAACTTCATACCGCAACTGCGGGATTCATTGGCCAATAACGGGCGGAAATTTTGCGTCGGTTTGTTTCGTGCGAACGCCGAGCTCGATTATCACATTGACTTCGAGTGGAACGACCTCGACAAATGGGCAATCACAAAGCTTCGCGGTGCAACCGGGCTGCCTGTGGGCTTGGAAGCGTTGCCTCCGTTGAGGGAAACTGGCGTCGACGGTGAGTGACTGTGTCGATGGGAGAACTTGCAGCCTTACCGCGGGTGCCGTCAGATCCGATCAAGCGCAGCCGCTTCCGCGGTTGTCTCCTCGGTGGGGCTATCGGCGACGCCCTCGGCGCTCCGGTTGAATTTCTAAGCCTCGCAGAAATCCGCAAGCAGTTCGGCCTCGGAGGCATTCGCGACTACGCAACGGCTTATGGTCGCCTGGGTGCGATCACCGACGACACACAGATGACGCTGTTCACAGCCGAAGGCATGCTGCGCGCGTATGTACGCGCACGCATGCGCGGCATCGGGCCGGTCTTTGCCGCCGTGGTCTCACATGCCTACCTGCGGTGGCTGCTTACACAAGACTACCCGTCAAAGGCGCTAGTCAAACAGGATCCGCCCGGCTGGCTGCTTAGTCACCGCGAGCTGTTTAATGTGCGGGGGCCCGGCCGCACCTGCCTCGCCGCACTGACTGAGCTTCGGCAGTTTGGCGAGTTGGCCAGCAACGACAGCAAGGGATGCGGTGGCGTCATGCGGGTTGCCCCCGTTGGGCTGTTCGTCGCCAACTGGCTGGCAGACAACGAGACCAACGGCGGACGCGTGACCGAGGCGTTCGACATCGCTTGCGAGATGGCCGCCATTACGCACGGACATCGAACCGGGCAACTCGCTGCCGGGGTGTTCGCCGTCATCGTTGCTCAATTGATTCGGGGAGCGGCGATCGCCGAGGCCATCGAGTGCTCAAAGGCTATTTTGCGCCTCCGTGCGGATCACGAGGAAACGCTCGAGGCCATCGAGCATGCGCAAGCTCTTGCGGCCACTTGTCCCGCTACAGCCAATGCGGTACGGGAACTAGGTGAAGGCTGGACCGCCGAGGAAGCGTTGGCGATCAGCCTGTACTGCGCGCTGTCCGCAACGGATTTCGAGTCAGGTGTCGTACTCGCGGTCAATCATGACGGCGATAGCGACTCGACCGGTGCGATCACCGGCAACCTGCTTGGCGCGCTCATGGGAGTCGAGTCGATTCCGACGCGCTGGCTTGCGCCGCTGGAACTGCATGACGTCGTCGAAGCGGTGGCTGACGACCTCGCCACGGTGAGGGAGTGGCGAATCGGCGAATACGATGATGCGCCGGAACGCGATTTTTATTGGCAACGTTACCCTGGGTTCTGAATAGGAGCGCCACTGCGATCGAGTCTCGATCCCCGTACGTGGTCAGGAACCCTGGGAAAAACGAATGCCTAGCCACGGGCTAGTCGATCGTTCGAAGGTCCACGGTTGGGCGGACGCGTTCCGAGCCGTTCCATCGGACGGGCAAGCCGACCATACCGAATGCCTCGACAATCTTTTCGCCGACTCGCTTCGTTGACGCCGCCTCTCCTTCCGGATAGCCCCAGATCGCAATGGCGAGGTCACTGCTGCGTTTGGCTCGACCGAGGTCTTGCCTGGTGTAGAAACATAGACCGGCAAGCCCGGCTTCGGGACCACCGCGCTCCCTGAACGATTGGGAAGCGTCTGCGAAGCCATCCTCCTGCGTTTGGCCAGCATCTTGTAGCGCGATGATCCCGGCGCGCTCGAGCATGTCGAACGCTGCGTCGATTTTCTTTTGAGCGGCACGCCACTGAGTCATCGACATTTTTCTCGGCTCAGGCACCTCCTGCTTTTTCGGTATCGGATGGCCGGTGATCTCCGAAAGGAGCGTTTTGACCGCAGGCATCATCGCGTTCTTGACGACATGGTTTCCGTGCCCATCGCAAATATCGGGTTGTGCGCCGGAATCCAGCAGCAACTGAACGGCCTCAGGGCCTCGTGAGAATTCTGCGGCCAAGTGGAGGGCCGTTCGACCGCCTCCACCTCGATGTTCGAGCGCGCTTCCTGCCTCGATCAGCAGGCGCAACACCGCAAGATGTTGGTCGGTGGCCGTTCCGTTCGTTCCCATCGCTGCGCATTCAAGCGCTGTGAAACCAGCGTCGTTTACGGCGTCGACATTGGCGCCGGCATCGAGAAAGGCGCGTGTAGCCGCCAGGTTCGCAGCGCGGGCTGCCTCGAAAATATTAGTGGGTTCAATAGGCCTTGCAGATCCCATAATGCTTCCCCTCGTAATCCGGCTGACGGGTGAGTTCGCAGACCAGTCTAATCGGCCTGCCATCGAGCTCCGTGTTTGCGTTGTAGCTACCCTTGCTATGCTGCCAAGCGATGTATTCTGCGCCCTGATAGTGGATCAGGATCTTCTGAAGCATGATCGGCTGAGCCGGGATGAAACGGAGCAAGCCTGCTCTGTGCTCGATTGCCGGAAACGAGAAAGTACCCGCTTTGTCGGTCACCGCGCGCTGCGGTGGAATTTCATTTGCGTCGTCCGACCATACAACCTTCTGGACGATTTCGGCGCCGGCCACAGGCTTGCCATTCTTCAGCACCGTGCCGTGAACTTCGGAAAACAGAACCAGACGATCGAATATTCCCATTGCGTGCCCCTCCGGCACATCGGCTACAAATACGACGCACGTCAGCAGCAACGCGGAGACTGCACGCCACATCATTCGCTGCTCCTATCTCATACGGACCACTGCCAATTTGAAAGAACTCCACGCACTGGAATTTGGTAACGATACTCCGAGTCGGCATAAGCTGTGCCGACCGCGAGCACGGTCACGGACACAGTCGATGGGATTCGTTCAGACGCCCGTGAATTGTCTCACTCCATCTTTCTTTTGCGCGTTCGTTTGTTCGTCATGCCTTATCGAGCGCGGCGGCCGGTGACAAGCTCGGCTGCGGCCTCGCGAGTTGCAATTCAATGCGAAAGCCCATCGGCAAGCGTTAGCTTGCGCGAATAATTGGCGAGGAAGTCGTTATAGACCAGGGTGCCCGAGCCGTCCGTCTGCGTGTTTTGCGCGATGTTATCGTAATTGTTGGGCGTCCAACCGGGAACGTTCCGCACTACGAAGCGCGGCACGTCGAAAGCACCTGTGCATAGCGAGATCGAATGCGCGCGCAGGTAGTTCAGGAAATCGACGGCCACTTGATAGCTATTGAGACTGCCAAGCCCAAGAGCTAGGCCCGTCGGCGCCGACCACTCGTCGGCCCATACCGGCACGTGCGTGCTTGCAACGCCGAACTCTGCATCCCATTGCGACTCGTCGGACGAACCGTGCTGGTACGGATGCACGGCATAGCGACGGGTCACCGCTGATTGCCTCGTCCTGCATCATGATCATCACGACGAATCCGGCCTGGCGCGCTGCCTTGATCGCACCGACGACTTGCCCGAGATAGCTGGGGTCGTACAGCGGTGACGCCGCATCTAAAGCGGGTTGGCCAATCTGGAAACAGATCGTGTCAGCTTGATAGTTGTGAATCGACGCCAGTTCCGTCGGGCCGAAGTGGTTGCGCGCGTTCAGTATGCCGCTTTGGCTTGGATCGGCCTGCAACGCGGCCAACGGACGTACGAATGCCTGCAACACCACACCCTTGGAAAGCCACGAACTGCCGTTCAGCGTCATGGTTACGCCCGATACATCGACCACTTGCCGCGACGTGCCGGCAGACGTTCCCGGCACAGGGATGCTGGAGCCGCCATCAGAACCACCGGAGCCGCCGCATGCGGACAGGAAAGCCAAACACCATGAGCAGAGCAGCGCGGTATGGCGGCGAGACATGAGCGGGGCCCTCCTCGACTTGTTTCGAGTGATACAAGTGCGCAGTGCGCGATGCTTGCTAAGAGCGGGTTACCAACAAGCGGCGTGCCTGGACGGCATCGGGCTGTGGATAGCTCTTACGAGGCGACCTATGCGAGCGGCGAATATGGTGGAGTGAGCTTGGAGGCGTTCAGACAAGGGAATCGTGAATATCGGCGCCTTCTCGGGGGCTCGTCGATCCGAGCCGCAGGGTTCGCGCCCGATGTTCGCGTGCCACCATTTATCACAACCTGCTCCGCTCTGTACTGCTGCTTCGTTCTTGCGCGCCAGCGCCATGCTCCGATTTACTTCGACTCCTCATCATGGCCGCACAGCGGCCCCTGACATCATCCTTGCGCAGCACATGCATCAGGGCCGGGGGCGCAAGACATACGACCCGCTGACCACCATCAACTCGGACTAGGAGTCGATATGGCTGACGCCAATCTTAAAGCATTTGACGACGCTCACCCCTCGCGCAGCGTAACGATTCAGCAATCGCCGCGCTGGCGACCCTACTCGCCTCGCCGACGGCCCGCACCGCCTCTCGTGCCTTGGTTCAAGCTCTCCGGCCGCTGGCTCGAGCAAGCCGGATTCATGCCCTACCAACGACTCAAGATCGAAGTTCACGCAGGCAAGCTCGTCATTACGCATGCTTAAGTGATTTCATACGCAGCGATCCCGGGCAGCCGGGCGCTGTCCGTCCGTCAGAGTGTTTGACCCGCCGGCCTGCTCCACGAGCCACGGAGCAACAAGCGCCGATGTGGCTCCGCCAATGGCCCCATATCCAACACCCGAGGCAACCTCTGACCGCAAGGGCCCGCAAACCTAGACGCGGCAAGGCTTTGCGGCCTGTCATCGCCCAGGCGCGGTTCGGTTCGGGGGATTTTTTGCCCAGACGCGGTTTTCGGCCCACCGACGCGTCAGCTTCGAAGGAAGTTAAAGAGCGATGGCGCAGATACGCCGAAGAGCGGCTAAGAAGGAGGCGACCGGCGGACTAAACCCACCTGCGACAGCCCATGCACAACGTTACAGCAGGGCTTCCAGCCCCTTGCGGTCGACCAGATCGAACAGCTTGAGCGACGGGCCGTTCGGTCGCTTTTGCCCCTGCTCCCACTTCTGCACCGTCGAGGCGCTCGTGTTCAGGCACGCCGCGAACACTGCTTGGCTCGCCTTAACACGCTGGCACAGCCGCCTGATCTGCGCCGCACGGTATTGCTTGATCGGCGGCAGACACAGCGCGTCGAACTCTCGCATCGTCACCGCATCCATCACCCCGGCCTCATGCAGCCCTTGTGCCGTTTCGTGCAGCGTCTTCAACAGTCCTGTCACTCATTGCTTTCTACCTCGTATAGCTCGCCCGCGCGCAGTGATTGCGCCAGCCTCCGAGCGTCATAGCTCAACAACTCTAACACCAACCGCTTCAACGTCCGCAGTTCCTTTTCGCTCACGTTGCTCCGCTCGTTCTTCGCAAAGCCGAACACGAAGAAGGCCCGATCATCCACCCGGAACGCCAGCACGCCCGCCTAAGCAGATTCCGAGCCGAAACCCGGGTACGCCTTCATGCACTGCGCGACGGGTTTGCAGGCACACTCGCGGTGGTCTATTCGCGGTCGTCGACGACGAACACGATATAAACCTCCCGCCCGGCAAGACCACGTATGAAGTCACGAGCGACGATAATGCTCTCCTCGCCGCTCGTGCCTTCATAAGACCAGTTTTCATAGGTTGACTCGAGTCGCCCGTCGTCGACCAAGCGATATATATCTCCACCGAGCACACGCCATCGCTGCTGCCCAAACAATTGCAACGCGGTATCTGCTGCGATCAGGGGAAGCGCTGCCTCATTCAAGCCGTTATCAATGAGGCTTCGTCCGCTTCGGGTGTATAGCTCAAGAATTTTCGATATTGGCATCGCTTATCTGTTCGGTACAAATAGTCGGTGATTGATTGTGCCATCGGGATTCCGAATGTATTCGAATATCCCAGCCTTGCCATTGTATGACCCGGGTACGGTCAACTTCCAGCGCGTAACCCCATCCCCGCCCATGATAGGCGTGACTGTACCGTCCCCGGAGAACGCATCCACAGACTGAGGAAAGCCATGATAGTCCCCCGATGCGGCTTGAGTAAGCACCTTGAACGTGTATTGAGCGCCATCGAAGAAGTTTTGGGCCGTCACCGGTTGGCCTCCCCCCACACCCAACAGGAGCACCGACGATCGCACCTGAAGCTGTCCGTCGGTCTCGGTGACCGTAAGCGGCGCCTCGCCCAGCATTGCCTTTTCGTGATCAAGAAATTCCTTCTTGAACTCCTCTTGGTCCTTCTGTGCCTCGGTCTTGTTGTGGTCCCCCGTGCTGTTATTCAGCGCCTCGTTCTGTGCAGCCAACGCCCCAGCCTGCGCGTTCTGCCCGGCAAGGCCGGCTGCCAAACCACCGAACAGCGTCGATGCCCCAACGATTATTGCCCGCTGCTCGTTCGTCAGATTCGCCGCACCACCAGCCAGCTCGACGAGGTTCGGAGCGATGAGTGCACTCGTCGCTCCCCCAATGGCCCCATATCCAACACCCGAGGCAACCTCTGACCGCAAGGGCCTGCAAACCTAGACGCGGCGCGGCTGTGCGGCCCGTCATCGCCTAGACGAGGTTCGGCTTCGGGGATTTTTTGCCTAGACGCGGTTTTGCAGCCCGACGAGGCGTCGGCGAAGGTAATAAAGAACGATGGCGCACAAGCACCATGTGCCGATTGTATCGGCCGAGCGACGATAGAAGGGGATAGGAGAGAGAACCGCCCAAGAGCGGCTAAGAAGGAGGCGACCGTCGCGAGCACGGACGTAAAAAAGCCAGCTCCAAGGCTGGCTCATCGACTACGGCAGGTCACCGTTCAGCCCGGCAGGAACCCCTCGTCCAACACCTGCGCCATCGACCACGGGCACGACTCCGGCAGCAACGCCACGCCGATCTGCATCTCGGTGGCAGCCAGTTGACGGGCATCGCCCCACATATCGCTAATCCACTCGCCATCGCTCAGCATGGGTTTCAAACTCGGCGTCTTGTCCAACCGCCGCACAATCGCCGCTCGCTGAATGCGCAGCGTCGTCTGCCAACTCGCACCACGCCTTTCCGGCTGGCATTGCCACTTTAACAAGTGTGCCAACAGCACCGCCATGCGGCTCGCTAGCTCACGCTGTTCGCTCTTGCCCACGTCCTCGATCTCCTCCGCGATGTGCTCGATGTCCAGCGCCGAGAACTGACCCGCGCGCAACAACGCAGCCTGTTCCTTGGCCCAGGCCACCACGTCCTTTTCGTAGCTCGTTCCCATTTTTCGGCCCCTAAGCTCAGTCACGCATGGCGCCATTTTAACCACTCCAGTAAGTTCATCTATTCCTCCGCTTCGCCCTCGGCTTGCGCCTCGGCGTCCAGTGCTTCCAGTAATTCAGCCACCGTCGCCGGCGCCTCATCTGGTTTCAGTGTCGCACGCGTAAGCCGCGCCGGATGCGTGGCCGAATGGATATCCTTCAGCGCCCGGATGCTCACCCGCGTGTACACCTGCGTCGTCTTGATGTCCGCGTGCCCCAGCATCGCCTGGATGAACCGAACGTCCGCCCCGTTCTCCAGCATCTGCGTGGCCATCGCATGCCGGAACAGGTGGCAGCTACCAATGTTGCCCAGCCCCGCCGCTCGCACGTGGTTACGCACCATCTGCGTCATCCTGTTATCCGAGAACGCTTGACCCGTTACCGTCAAGAACAGCGTGCCGTCGTCGCCAGCGATCGCCAACTCCGGCCGCACCTCGTCGCGATACCGGCCCACCCACGCCAGCGCCCGATCGCCGATCGGAATCATCCGATCTTTCTTGCCCTTGCCCTGCCGGACCATCAGCGTGCCGCGCTCGTAATCGACGTCGCGCTGCTGCAACCCGATGATCTCCATGCGCCGGATCCCCGTGCTGTACAGCGTCTCCAGCATCGCTCGATCGCGCACGCCCAGCGCCGTCGTCGTGTCGGGTAGGTTCAGCACCCGCTCCACCTCCTCGATCGTCAGCACGTGCTTCGGCAAGCGCTCTTCCACCTTCGGCAGATCCAGATCGGCTGCCGGGTTATACAAGACCCGGTTGTTACTCGTGAGCCACCGGAACGACTTCCGGATCGGCGTCACGCGCGAAGCCTGCGTCGTCGCCGACAGCGGCGCACCGTTTTTCTTGCGCTTCAGGAACAGGTGCCGCTGATAGCGCTCGAGGATCGGCCTCGTAATCTCCGCCGGCCGCGTCAAACCTCGCTCGTCGCACCAGCTCACGAAGTACCGTAGATACAGCTCCCAATGTTTGAGCGTATGCCGCGACGTGTTGCGCTCCTCGAACCACATCAGGAAGTCCATCATCTGCCGATACAAGCTCAGCGGATCGTGCGCCGGCCCGATCGGCGGATACGGTTCGCGCCTTCCAAGGTTGGGCATCGTTAGGAGGGCAGGGCAACCGCGGCTAAAGAGAGGAGGCCCCCGTCGTTAACCGCACTTCGCACACGCCCGACCGCATCGGCCGCTTCCCCTTGTTCGGTATGGCTTTGCGGCCTTTCAGCCGCATCCGGCCGCTCGCCGACCAAGGCCCGACCAGACCCCGACCGATCATCGCTTGACCCCGACCGCGCGCCGTCGTCTGCTAGGACAGTCGGGTCGATCAGCCCGCACAGGTGCGGCTTACCATCGTCGTCGGCGCTGTACAGCAACTCGTATTCGAACAAGCCGTTACGTCCGCGGTGAGCACCGGCCGTTGATAATGGCCGCGTTATGTTCAATCGTGGGATTTGGCCCGCAGGGACGAAGCCCGCGATTTACCCCCGGCCCTTCGTTACCCTTCGGCCCAGCGGGCCGCACGAATTCTCTTCGTCACATCATCGGGCCGCAGGGCCCGCTTGAACCCCTTCGTTGCCAATCCTGGCCCGCGGCCAGGATTTCCGGGCCGCTCCGGACCGGCACTTCTTCATTCGTCAAGATATCGGGCCGCATGGCCCGCACTGCATTACCCAGCGTCCTAGGCCGTTCGGCTAATGGTTAGAACCACTGATTTTTATTACAATCAAACACTTAACATCACCACCAACCGGAGAACGGCTACCCCTTCCAGCGCCGTAAACGCAGCGCGGGCCGCAAGTGTTACCAGCACTCACGACCCGCTGACCACCATCAACTCGCACAAGGAGTCGATATGGCTGACGCCAATAGTAACGCACGTCCCGCTCACCCCGAGCGTCATGTCACCATTCAGCAGTCCTGGCGCTATCGCCAATGGAAGACCAACCGTCCCTATCGCACCGACCCGCCGCTCTTCCCCTGGTTCAAGGTCTCAGGCCGTTGGCTCGAACAAGCCGGCTTCATGCCTCGCCAGCGACTTAAGATTGAAGTGCAACATGAGCGGCTCGTCATAACTCCATTGTGATCGGGCCGTCGGCTTGCCATTAGTCCGCATCAAGCATGAAGCGCAACACCTTGCAGCATCGAAGGTGTTGCGATTCGGCAAATCACCCGCCATCGCTATCTTTCTTGCAGTACGAATCGGTAAGCGACTGCAATCGGTCGAGCTGTTTTGCGACGAACTCCGACTCCGCTTCGCTCAACGAACGATGCTCATCGAGACACACCGCATTAATTTCTTCCAATACAAGAACAATAGGAAACACATCCTCTCGCCAATCGGGCTGGTCGATCGCGTCTGACAGCCCCTGTATCCGCTGAACAAGGGTGTTTAGCCCAAGATTTCCTCCACGGTACTCTTCCACCGCGTCGACCACCAAGTTCAATTGTCTTCTCAGATACGACATGATTATTTCGTTATCACAGTAATAACACGACCATTCGAGTTCGTGACCACCGAAACCCGGTTCTGCGAAGAAGTATAGACCGTTGTACCAGGCGTATTTCCCGGGGCCTTCTCTCCGGTAGCTATCGTGTCTTCCACAACAGAGGGGGTGATCCCACGTCCCTGCATTTGATCCAGTGCATGTCCAGAATAGTCAATTCCGTTAACTGTCGAGGGCTGATTGGTTCCAGGCTTAACATCGATCGGGTTGCCACGCCTTCCGATTGGCGTGGCAGGGCTAGTTGTATCCGTAGTGGAAGAGGCATCCGCACTCGATCCGAATAGGTTGTCGTATATTTCGGTAGCCGTCGAGGCCAATCGGTAGAGCCCACTGCCACTCAGCAGCAGATTTTCCAGCGGATATACCGGCTGAATCGCGTCCGGCGCTTTCACCGTCGTCGACTTCGTCGAAGTGGCATTGTTCAGCGCCTCGTTCTCGGCAGACGTCGCTCCGGCTTGCGCGTTCTGCCCCGCGAGCCCTGCCGCTACACCGCCCGATAGCGTGGCCAGTCCAACCGTGATCGCGTTAAACGCCGAGTTGTTGTAGCTCGTCGTCTGCGTAAGCGTTCCATCGCCGTTGTCCGTATAGGTAACCGACTGCGTGCCGTCATACAGCCCGTCCCGAATCACCGGTGCAACAAGCGCACTCGTGGCCCCCCCAATGGCCCCACCTACACACCCCTCCCCCTCGGCAGCAGACAACGCGCATCCCAACCCCGCGTGAGCCAAGACATACCCGGGGCTACGCTCGGCAACCACCGACTCCTGGTTCTGCGACGCAGCCCCGATCGCCGATGCACCGATCGCCCCCACATCGCTGATCACGCTGTTTTCGAACGCCCGTCCGAAACTGCCGCCTTCGATCGCCGTGTCGACACCGGCCGTCACAACGCCGCGCTCGACGACCGTCTTGAACACATTGCCAACGTCGGACATCGTGACGCTGCCGATATTGGTCGCCAGCTTGTTGCCGAACTGCTGCAGCCCTTCCGTACCAGCGCCCAGCGCAGAGAACGCCCCCGCCGTCAACGCCCCTATCGCCCCGGCCTGCAAGATCGCGCCGAAATCGAGCCCATTGCCGGAAATAATCTGGCTCGTCAGGCTGCCTGCCATACCCGCCGCCATGCCGACAAGCATCGTCCCGCCCAGCGTGCCCGCGAATGCCCCGAGCGCCGCCGCCGCCGCTCCCGCCGTGATGATCGACACCGCAATGGCAGCCACCATCGCCGCCAACTGCTGCACACCAAACCCGCCCTCAGCCACAAAGGCCGAGTGCAGGTCGTCGCTTACCGTACTCTGCGTGAAGTTGCCGCCCAACTGCTGCAGCACCTGCCCCAACAGTTGCTGCGTAGCCGCGTTGTTCGTCGAACCGTCAGGATTCACCGCCGCCAGCAGACCGCCGATCTGATTGAGCTGCGACACGTTCAGCGTCATCTGCCCCGCCGCCGCGCTCATGAACCCGCCAGGCTGTACCACCGTTCCCGTCGTGTCGAGGTACCCGCCCTTTACCTTCGTCCAGATATGACCGACGTCCACCTGGTTCTGCTGATTGGTCAGCGTCCCCGTGTTCACCGTCAGCGAGCCGCCCGACGTGATCGCGCCCGTGTTCAGGACGCTGCCCCCGCTCTCCTTGCTCCCGAAGTTCAGCTTCAAACTGTCGCTTGCAACGATGTTCCCATCTGCCGACAGCGCGCTCGTATTGGCCGGCAAATACACCTGCGGCATCAACGCCGTCACCGTCGGACAACTGAACGTGCCCGTCGCCGTGCACCCCGGCTCGGGAACCGTCTGCTCCACGTACCACAGCATCGGCTGCGTCAACTCGCCGATCTGCTGCTGCGTCAACGCCTGGCCCAAGCGGATGTCGTTCGCCTTCGCGTACTCCGTCGCGTTCGCGTACAGCACGAGCTTTTCTTGGTCGGTCACCGACAGTTGCAGTTGGCTATCGGTCGACAGCCCACTGACAAAGCTCGCCTGCCCCGTTTGCTTGAGCGCCGCCGTCTGCAGCACCGCGCTTTCCGCCTGCGGGTTGTAGTAGAACAGCGACGTGCTCGGCTGCAAATCCGACGGCAGGTTCGAGACCAGCAACTCGGGCGTCACCGGGTCCAGCGTCGTGCCCGTGCCGCTCAGCACGTAATCGATGCCCGGCGTCCCGCTGCCGATCGAAGGTTTGACGCCGCTGCCCGCCACGATCTGCGGTCCCAGCGTCGCGTGCATCGGCGTCGCCGTATAACCGCCCAGCGTCGCCGGTATCGACAAGTTCAACCCGCCCGCCGCCGGGGCGAGACTGATCACCTGCGGCGGATTGCCCACCACCGGCGTATACGTGTTCGACTTCGTGATGCCGTTGACCAGGTTCGTGCCCGTGAGCGACACCGTTTGACCGATCACGTTGCCCACGTTCACGATCTGGCCGCCCGAAGTCAGCGTCAGGTTCGGTGCTTGGATCGTCGCCGCAATATTGCCCACCGGCGTAGGCGGATCGATCGCGCCCCCCACGCTCGTGTAGGCGCTACCGTAAAGCGCCGTGCATTCCGCCGCGCTGCCGCAACCCCATACCTCGTGCCGCTTGTCCGCGCTGAAGTCGCCCGTCTCCTGCACCCAGTGCGAGTGCCAATACGCGTTCAGCGTTTGCGCCTGGTTCACCACCGGGCCGGCTACGTTGATCGTCGCGTTCACCCCGGCGGTGATCAAGCTGCCCACGTTCGTGAGCGTGCCCGCCGAGATGTTCAGGTTGTGGCCCGCACTGATGACCGAGGAGTCCCCCGATTGCTGGTCGACGTAGCCCTCGCAGTAGCTCTCCTTGTAGCCGCCCGCGGTCATGCAGCCGGAATATTGCTCGACCAAGCCATAGTTCTGATGCACCGGCACCGGCGGCGGCAACGTATTCGTCACCGCACCGGACACGTTCAGCGTGATGTCGTTGCCGGCAAGGATATTGCCCGACGTGTTCGTCAGCGATTGCGCCGCCCTCGTCGAACCGGCGTCCGTGCTCACGCCCGTGACCACGATGTCGTGTCCGGCAATCAAGTTGCCGTAGGTGTTGTTGATCGTGCCGGCCGATATCGTCAAGTCATTGCCGGCGATGATCGAGGCGTTGTCTTGCAGATATGTGAACGTCGACGTGGTTGGGTTTTCGCCGCGGACGTAGCCGTCGTGCATGCACGCGGCGTTGCTCGTGCCCGAGACACAACCGGCTTGCGTCGAGTTCTGCTGTGTGTCGCCGCCCTGGTTCGTCACCGTCGCACCGGTCACGCTCACGTTGTGTTGCGCGTACAACGTGCCGCCGTTGACCAAGTTTCCGCCGAAAATGGTCATGTCATTGCCGGCTGCGATGACGCCGGTAGCCGTTGACCAGGTCAACGACGACGTAGTGCTGGCCGCGCTCGGAGAGCCCAGCGTGAACACGGGGATCCCGTAGGCATTGCATCAGGGCCGGGGGCGCCACACATAACGCTGCGTTATCCACGGCCTCTGGCTTTGACAGGGCACCGGCCGTGGATAATGTCCCGCGTTATGTTCAATCGTGAGATTCGGCCCGCCAGGGACGAAGCCCGCGATTTACCCCCGGCCCTTCGTAATCCTCGGCCCAGCGGGCCGCACGAACCTTCTTCGTCACACCGTCGGGCCGTAGGGCCCGCTTGAACCCCTTCGTTGCCAATCCTGGCCCCGGCCAGGATTTCCGGGCCGCTCCGGACCGGCACTTCTTCATTCGTCAAGATATCGGGCAGCATGGCCCGCACTGCATTACTCAGCGTCCTAGGCCATTTGATCAATGGTTAGGACTACTTATTTTTAATACAATCAAAGACTTAACGTCACCACCAACCGGAGATCGGCTTCCCCTTCCAACGCCGTAAACGCAGCGCGGGCCGCATGGGCGGCAACCCATACGACCCGCTGACCACCATCAACTCGCATCAGGAGTCGATATGGCTAACGCCGATAGTAAAGCATTTGACGACGCTCACCCCTCGCGCAGTGTCACGATTCAGCAATCGCCGCGCTGGCGACCCTACTCGCCTCGCCGACGGCCCGCACCGCCTCTCGTGCCTTGGTTCAAGCTCTCCGGCCGATGGCTCGAGCACGCCGGATTCATGCCTTACCAACGACTTAAGATCGAAGTGCAACTCGGCAAGCTCGTCATCACGCATGCATGATCCGAACTTGTAGGCGGGGAACCCGGCCGAAGCCGGGTTCAGGTCGAGCTACTTGGTCGGTATAAACTCAATCCGCACGCTCGTCCCTAATTCCTGCTGTAAAAGCACGGCTAGCTCAGCGCCGCGCGCATTGTGCCGACGTTGGTCATCTTCCGACGCGAACCCAGAGTCCGGCGGATAATCATCAGAGAATGTCTGTTGGAACTCTCTGTTCCACTCGTCCAACTGAGCGAGCAGATTGGCCGACAATCGAAGTTCTGACGGCTCCATATATCCCATCTCATCAACGTCCGGATTAAAGATCGGAGGAGCGCCGTAAACTGCTCGGAAGCGGAGTGTCTTCATTGCAAAGGTTTCCATTTACTAACCGGATTAGCACGGACGATGAATCCGTTTGAGCTCACACCAACCGAGATGTATTTCGGGGTACCGCCATACGAGATTTCATATACGGGTGCGGAGCCGTTCGTTCCGATCACCGTGCCTTGCGTAACAGCCGCCATGACCACGGATGGGATGTCGGACTGAGCAATACCTTGGTTCGCAAAGTCAACACCGTGCCCCTCAATAATATGTTGAAGACCTGCGCTGGACGAACCCGTCTCAAGGAAGACCACTTGCCCGCCCGGCGTCGTTCCGGTCGCCAGAACGTTTTGCGGGGTAAATTTCACGCCAGGAGCTAAAGTCGAAAGTGGTGTACGGGGGAGTTGAGGCGGGAAGTTGAAGGCGG
>CBIHRA010000054.1:0-33129 GCA_966212325.1 uncultured Burkholderiaceae bacterium
AGGATCCGGAAGCGCCGATTTTCAGCGTGGCCGATTACGGTCTCGTCGGCGATCTTTTTGCCGCGGTTCCAGAGCTGATCGCGGCGCTTGCATAGACGGTCGTTGCAGCTCGACCGTCTATGCGCACCTACCGGGGTTACGACATGATGGATGCGATGCAACGGGCTCGCGACGACGCCGCCGCGATGGCTAATGCGCAAGACGCATCGATCTGGCGGTGGTTCTCCGCGCTACTGGAGGAGCGCCGCATCCGTTGGCACTACATGTTCGACAACTGGGTCGTGAGCGTCGACCGCATACGCCTGGCGACCGAGGCGACATTCGACGGCGCGATCAGAGCCGCCAAGAGCGAAGCCGAGTCTCGCGGAGTGGGCCAGACTGGCGCATGGTCGAAAACGAGACGGCATCGCGCCGCAACAACCGAATACACGGGGCAACCTTGAAGCTGGAAACGATAGGAATCGTCGGCGCGGGCCAAATGGGAACAGGCATCGCGCACGTATGCGCGGCGGCGGGCTTGGACGTCGTGCTCAACGATGTGGACGCGAAAGCTCTGCAGCGCGGGATGGAGCGGCTCTCGGCCAGCTACGATCGCTCGGTATCGAAGGGCAAGCTCACCGCTGCGCACGCCGGTCAGGCATTGGGGCGCGTGAGGACGGCTTCCGAACTCTCGGCCCTCGGCACCTGCGACGTCGTCATCGAAGCCGCTACCGAAAACGTCGGCGTCAAGCAACAGATCGTGCGCGCGCTCGACGCGATCGCCAAGCCCGATGCCATCGTCGCAACGAACACCTCGTCGGTGTCCATTACGCAATTGGCCGCCTTGCTGGCCGATCCTTCGCGTTTCGTCGGCATGCACTTCTTCAATCCCGTTCCCGCGATGGCGCTCGTCGAAGTGATTCGCGGCATGCAAACGAGCGATTCGACATTCGATGCAACGGTTGCGCTCGCGGAGCGCCTCGGGAAATCCGCGATTCAGGTGAAGAACGCCCCGGGCTTCGTCGTCAACCGCATCTTGGTGCCGATGATCAACGAGGCCGTCTTTGCGTTGCAAGAAGGATTGGCGAGCGCCGAGGAAATCGACGCCGGGATGCGGCTCGGCGCGAATCATCCCATGGGGCCGCTCGCGCTTGCCGATTTGATCGGCCTGGACACCGTGCGCTCGATCATGGACGTCATCCAGCGAGAAACGGGCGACGCCAAGTATCGGCCGGCGTCGCTGCTCAAGGAAATGGTCGATGCGGGCTATCTGGGCCGAAAGACTAAGCGGGGCTTCTACTCCTACTGACGGCGCCGCGCTCGCGCGACGCGGCAGCGAGCGCACGCGTGCTGCCGCGTTGGATCAAGGTGGCAGCCGCGATGGACGCATAGGGCGAGCGCGCGGCGGTGTTTTGGCGAATCTGATGAACGAACCATAAACCGCACGCGGTGGCCAGGTCGTGAACGGGAAGACCGATCGTCGTGAGCCCGGGCCCCCACCAGCTGAATCCCAGTTCGTCTCCGAAACCCACGACCGATAGTTGCTCTGGAACGGCGATCCGCCGCGCCATGACTTCTTCGAGGATGCCTTGCGTGATGCGCACGGAGCCGGCCACGACAGCCGTCGGGGGCACGGCCAGCGACAGCAAGCTGCGCATGGCATCCCGTCCGAATTCGACCGAACCCGGCGGCCCGAGCCTCACGAGATCGGCGCCCGGCCTCGCGCTGCGAGGTAGCGCCTCCACGGCCCTTTGGTATCCGTGGAGCCTGTCCGCGCCCGTGGGCAGTTCGTCGACGCCCCCGAGATACGCGATGCGTTGATGGCCCAGCGAGATCAAATGGCTCGTCGCTTCGAATAGCGCCTGCGTATCGTCGATGCCGAAGAATTGATCGCCGATGACGGCCTGCCTGCGAATCAATTGGACGTGCGGCGACAGCTTGAGCAGCCGTACCGCTTCACGATGCGGCCTTGCCGTGGGCACGATGATGATGCCCGCGACGTTGGCGCTCGCCAGCTCCCGAATATGATGCAGCTCGACCATGCGATCGTCTTCGGTTTCCGACAGCATTAGCTGAAACCCCGCGCCCTGCAGGCATTTGGACAAGGCGTGCGCGATCGTCGAGTAAAAGCTGTTTCGAATGTCGGGCAGCACGAGGCCGACCAGATTGCTCGACACCCCGCGCATCATCCGCGCCGCGAGATTGGCCACGTAGCCCATTTCGTTCGCGACTTCCGTGACTTTCTTTTTCGTGGCGGCGCTGATTCTCGGATCGTCGGCGAGGGCGCGGCCGACCGTAGACGGCGAGACTTCGAGGCGCGCGGCGATGTCTTTGATGGTGACCATGGCGTTTCGAGTGGAGCTAAGTGGGACAAACGATAGCACAATCGATCTGCTGTCGACAGCTGCCTGCTGCCGCAAGCATAGGTCGTTCCGACCGAAAAACCATCCGCCGAACCGGGGCGCGCGCTGGCGTATCGTGCTTACGTACGCACATAATTGGTAGATGTCCGCATTTGACATCGTTGAAATACGCCTCTAATCTACGCTAACGTTAGCATTGAACGTGAATTGAAGCGATCGTTTCCTTCAAGTCTGACGATCATGCGGAGGAGAAGGACGTGCTTCTCGAAGATAGATCCCTGCGTTGCATGGTGGAAAAGTGGTTCGGCAGGAACGGTGGCGAGCCGTTGCAGGTGAGCCGCGTACCGCATGTTAGGCGCAATCGAAATCGCACCCGCAACCGTTGTGTTCGCGTATGCCTGTCGCGCCCGGCGCAGTCGGTGACGATCTTTTTCTTCCGGCACGACGACGGTAGTTGGAGCGTTGTGCCGCCGGCGAGCTAGTGCGTGCGTGTTGCAACGCGATACGAAAGACGAAAGATGAAAGACAACTCAATGGAGACATTTATGACCACGCCTAGCCATGACATCGGTGTCGAGCGAAGAACGCTCGTGCTGTTGGGCTTGGGATTCGGATTGGTGGGCTTCGACCGGTGGCTGATGGCGCCCATGTTTCCGTACATGATGAAAGACCTCGGCCTCGACTATTCGCAACTAGGCAGCCTGATCGGCGTGCTCGGGGTTGCATGGGGCTTGTGGTCGATTCTGATGGGTCCCGTTTCGGATCGCATCGGCCGCAAAAAGATCCTCGTCGCGACGATGATCGTCTTTTCCGTGCTGTCGAGCTTGTCCGGATTCGCTACCGGCTTTACGAGCCTGTTGCTCCTGCGCGCCGCAATGGGCGTGGCGGAAGGCGCGTTCACGCCCGCGAGCTTGGCGGCGAACAGCGAAGCGTCGCGTCCGGCGCGCCGCGGCCTCAATCAAGGACTGCAATTGAGTATGATCCCGCTGGTGGGACTCGGATTTGCGCCCATCGCGGCAACGCAACTGCTGCACGTCGTACCGTCGTGGCACTGGGTGTTCATGATTTCGGCCGTGCCCGGCTTGATCGTCTCCGCGCTCATCTGGCGGTTGCTGAAGGAGCATGCCGGGAAAACCGCGCCGTTCGCCGCCGAAGACGCTGCGGCGATACGGTGGACACAACTGCTGCGCACGCGCAACGTCCTCGTGGCGACTGCGGCGATCCTATGCGCGATGAGCGGCATCTTCGTGATCGGTGCGATGGTGCCGACCTATCTCGTCGCCGTCCTTCACCTCGATACGCGAAGCATGGGATTCGTCGCTTCGGCGATCGGATTCGGCGGTTTCGCCGGCTCGTTCGCGCTGCCGGGCCTTTCCGATTACATCGGCCGGCGCCCCACCGCATTGTTCGGGTTCGTCGCCGCGACGCTTTTGCTCTATTGGTTCGCTCGCACCGGCGCCAACCCGCAGGCGTTGTTTGCGTTGCTCTTCGGCGTATCGCTGTTTTCGATCGGATTGCTGTCGCTGCTGAGCGGCCCGGTCGCCACGGAGGCCGCTCCGCTCGGGCTCGTCGCGTCGACCATCGGTTTCGTGTCGGGCGTCGGCGAAACGTTCGGCGGCGGCATCGCACCCGCCATCGCCGGCTTCATCGCACAGCATTTCGGTTTGGCGCACACGCTCGATTTCGCGTTCTACAGCCTTGTGGCGGGCGCAGGCGTCGTCGTGCTGCTCGTCGAGACGGCGCCCAGCCGCCGAACGCCCGCCCGCGGAAAAACCGATCCTGTCGGCGCGCCTTTCATCAACGATCTTTGAACGGCCAGATCTCTCATGCTTCCTGTGTTAGTCAATGTGTCGGTCGCTGCATGCGCGCCGTTTCCGGCGCTGCTGTTCGAAGGCCGTGTGATGGCGTTGGCGCAGTGGCGCAGCGACGGGTTGCGCGGCACATCGTCGATCGCCGAATTTCTGAGCGAGTGGGGCGCAAACGCGGATCGCTTGAAGGCGATCGTTCGATCCCCGGCCATGCAGGCGCGGATTGCGGAAAGAGGCTCGGCGCTCGGCAGCTTCCAAATTCATGAGCCGATCGCACCGCGGCAGGTCTACTGCACCATCGGCAACTACGCAGCGCAGGTGGTGGAAGCGGCGTTGGACGCCGAGCGCGGAGTCGATGCGCTCGGCCGGCGCGAGGCCGCGCTTGCGTCGATAGCGAAGCGACGCTGTGAGGGCACGCCTTATGTGTGCTTGAAAGGTTCGGGCGCGGTTTCCGGGCCGTTCGACCCTTTGCCCGTCGACAAGGATGAGTCGACGCTCGATTGGGAGGTGGAGATCGGCGTCGTCATTGGGCGGCACGCTCGCAATGTCGATGTTTCGCGCGCGCTCGATCATGTGGCGGGCTATTGCGTCGTCAACGACATCACGTTACGCGAGCGCGTCATCAGAAGCGATCTGCCCGCGCTCGGAACGGATTGGCTTCAGTCGAAGTCGAGAACAGGCTGGCTACCGGCCGGACCATGGCTGGTGCCTGCGTGGGATGTCGAGGCGCCTTCATCGTTGCGTCCGTGGCTGCGGCTCAACGGGGCGTTGATGCAGGACGCGATCGCGGACGACATGATTTTCGGCATCGCCGAGCAGATCGCTTACCTGTCGGCGCAGACGTCTTTGCATCCGGGGGATCTGATTTGCACCGGCACACCCGCCGGAATCGGAAGTCATCATGGCCGTTTCCTGCGCGCGGGCGATGTCGTGGAGGCCGGCGTTTCTGGACTAGGCGCGCAACGGATCGTTTGCGTGGATGCGATCGAACGGCGGACGAATGCAGAAAGAGGAGAGGAGAAATGAGCCAGATGAGCAGCGTCCGTCGCAACGGCCGAGCACGCGTCGCGAACCGAACCGTGACGCGCGAGCGCGCTCGCGGTGATCGAGACGCCTACACGCTGGCGGCAATCGGGTTGCATTGGATCATGGCGACGCTGATCGTCGGCGGATTCGCATTGGGCTGGGCGATGACCCGCATTCCCGGTATCACGCCCGACAAGCTGAGGTTCTACTCCTGGCACAAGTGGATCGGCGTGACGGTGCTGGCGCTGGCCATGTTGCGCATTCTTTGGCGCTTGACGCATCGCTCGCCTTCGCTGCCGCAGACGATGAGCGCCTGGCAACGCTGGGCGGCTCATGCCGTTCATGCCGCGTTATACGTGCTCATGATTGGCATACCCGTTTCGGGTTACCTCTATAGCTCGGCGGCGAACGTCCCCGTCGTCTATCTCGGCCTCGTGCCGTTGCCGCCGCTTATCGAGCCGAATTCAGTGCTGAAGGGGTGGTTCAGGTCCATTCATATCGCGCTCGATTACGGACTGCTCGTGCTCGTTGCCGGGCACGTCGGCGCTGCCGTCAAGCACCAGTGGATCGACCGAGACGGCTTGCTCCAACGCATGTTGCCATTCCTCAAGTGACGCAAGTGCCACAAAGTGAAAAAGGACGTTCGATGAAGTCATCGCTTTACTCATGCATCGCCCCGGTGTTGATCTCCGCCGCTTTCGCCGTGGCGCCCAGCTTCGCGCACGCTGAAGTCGACCTTGCAAAGAGCGCCGTTACGGCGATATCGAAGCAAATGAACGTGCCGGTGGAGGGCGTTTTCAAGAAGTTCAGCGCGCAGGTGAGCTTCGATCCGGCCAACCCTTCCGCCGGGAAAGCGCAAATCTCGGTCGATGTCGGCAGCTACGATCTTGGCGACCCCAGCTACGACGCGCAAGTGGCCGGAAAGGAATGGTTCGATGCCCGAACCTACCCGAAGGCGACATTTACGTCGAGCGCTATCGCTCCCGCCGGTGGCAACCGCTACAACGTGACGGGCACGCTCACGATCAAGGGCAAATCCGAGCGCGTGACGGTGCCTGTCACCGTGACCCAACGCGACAACGCTCAGATGTTGGACGGCACGCTGCCGATCAAGCGCTCGCAGTTCGACATCGGAACAGGCGAGTGGAAGGACACCTCGATCGTGGCGGATGAAGTCGCCATCAAGTTTCACCTCGTCGCAACGAAGTTTTGAAAAACGACCCCATCGATAAATTTGAGGAGGAGACAATGATCAAACGTAACGTGTTCGTTAAAGCCGCCCTGGCCGCCCTGGCCGCATCGGCTTCGGCGACCGCCTTGGCCACGACTTATCAGCTCGATCCGACGCATACGTATCCGAGCTTCGCGGTCGACCATTTTGGCGGCGTGTCGATCTGGCGCGGAAAATTCACGAAGTCGAGCGGGTCGGTCACGCTCGATGTTGCGAAGAAGACCGGCACCGTCGACGTCTCGATCGATCCAACGTCGATCGACACGGGCAATACGCTGCTCGATCAGAACCTGCGAGGAAAAGACGGCTTCGATACGAAGGCGTTTCCGAGTGTGACGTATAAGGGCGATCGTATCGAATTCGACGGCGATCGGCCTGCCGAAGTGGTCGGTGCGCTGACGCTGCATGGCGTGACGCGGCCCGTCAATCTGAAGATCGAATCGTTCAAATGCATCGTCAATCCGTACTTCAAGCGCGAAGTCTGCGGCGTCGAGGCGAGCGCGCAGTTCAATCGCGCCGACTTCGGTATCGATGTGGGGCGCAAGCTAGGGTTCGACATGGCCACAAAGTTGCAGATTCAAGCCGAAGGAATCAAGCAGCCGTAGTGGTAGGGGCGCGATCGGTCGATCATGCTCGGAGATCAAGCGAAGCGAGGCTCATCGAGGGCGACTGGCCACTATGATCGGTCGCCTTCCTCGAATGCTTTGCGCCACGTTCCATGCGAACTACGAAGCCGTCGGCGTCCCCCTGCTCGCCAGCGTCGGAAACAGCTTGACCCAAAGCGCGACGATGAGCATCGTGCCCACGCCGCCGATCACGGCGGACGGGACGGTTCCGAACCACGCGGCGGTGAGGCCCGATTCGAACTCGCCAGTTGATTCGATGCGCCGATGAAAATCGAGTTGACCGCGCTCACGCGGCCTCGCATGTTGCTCGGCGTATCGAGTTGAACCAACGACTCAAGCACGACCACCGCTGACCATATCGAATACGCAGGTCAGCGCCAGCGCCGCCCATCGACAAGGCAAACGAGCGCGAAATCGCAAACACCAACGTTGCTAGTCCGTAGCACGCCACGGAACCGGGCAGCATTTGCCTCTCCGGCAATTGCAATGTGTCGATTCAATGACATGCGTCACCAATACGATGCATTCGTTCGCGGCGAAGGATTTTCTTGGCCGATACCATCCTTTGGCTCGTTAGAAACTTAAAAAATGTCAACGTTGTCTTATTATCTAGACAAATAACATTACATCCTGCAAAGTGGCGTGCACGTCCGATTGCGAGTCATTGACCCAGGACTGTGCCCGCGGCATGCAAGTGTGGTCTGGCTGGCCTGCTGCGGGAAAACGAAACGTGGTTGAGCAGCGCACGGCGTGTCGTTTCGGTCTGCCGCGAAATCGTCGATGCAGAGCTACGAAGACACGATTGTTATGGCTATTCCCGGCGGGAAGTTCGGCTCCTAGGCCTTAAGCGAAAGGAACCGGTTTCGCTTCCGCCTCCGGGCGGGCTGATGCGAGGCTCGCGTCGCCAGCCGATGCAGCTGGAAGCACATCGACGTTTTAGTTAGTAGTCCTAATTTAGTCGGGCCGCGCACCAGGTTGCTTCCCACTGCGTTTGCGGCGATCGAATGCGCGGCGATAGGCCGATCGCTGCCGCATTTGTTGCACCTCGAGAATTACTATTGTTTTGGGGATTTGAATGAATCGCAGGTTCCGCATCATCTGGTCAAAGGCGCTCGGCACTTGGGTGGTCGCTTCCGAGTTGACGACGCGGCGCGGCAAAAGCGGAGGGGATAGCGGCGGCTGCCGGGCCCTGATCGCAGGCATCGGCGCCAGTGCCATGGCCCTGTGCTGCTGGTCGTCCCCGGCGAGTGCTCAAGCATGGAACGGCACGACGAGCAACGACTGGACGGTCGGCAGCAACTGGTCCACGGGCACGGCACCGACCGGCGCCGCTACGGTCACGATCAACACGAACTCGCCCAATCCCACGGTGCTCGGTGTGTCCGGCCCGGCGACCGCGACGATCGGCACGCTCTACCTGAGCGGCGTGCCAGCGGCAACCCCGAACACGTTCACGAGCGCGCTCACCATTCAGAACGGCAGCTCCTTGTCGTCTGGCGTTTCGAACATTGGTTACTGGGATGCTGGCTCATCCGTCACGGGATCCGCCATTGTCACGGTGACGGGCCTGGGGTCGTCATGGTCTGCCTCCAGCCTCGTACTCGGCACCGGCAGCACCAGCGGCCTCACGGGGCGGGCCGCTCCCGGTACGCTGAACGTCGCTAATGGCGCCACGGTTAGTGTGGGGGGCACCATCACGTTTGGGCAGAGCGGCGGCAGCGGAACGTTGAACGTAACAGGCGGCGGTACGCTTACCACGGGCAACGCGACGATACTGAATCTCGGTGCGGACACCGTCAACACCGCAAACATTTCCGGCGCCGGGTCGAAGTGGTCGGTGGCTGGATCCGTGCTGGTCGGTTACAAGGGCAGCGGCACCACTGCCACCACAACGCTCACTGTGGCAAACGGTGGCGCGTTGGCCGCCACGGGCAATATCACCCTGGGGGGGACGACCCTCAGCACAGCGGGAGCCGGGACAGTCACGGTGACCGGCTCGGGTTCTCAACTGAGCACCAGCGGGGCGCTCAACATCGGTTTATGGAGCAAAGGCAGCACGTTGACGGTTTCCGACGGTGCAGCGGCTACTGCCGACACGGTGATGATGACTGCCGCCCCGACCCTCGCCGCGTTCTCGAAGGCCACCCTCAACCTCTCGAGCGGCGGCACCCTGGCGACTCGGTCGCTGACTGCTGGCGCCGGCACCGCACAGGTGAATTTCGACGGCGCCACCTTGCGCGCCACCGCCAGCAATACGGCCTTCGTCAGCGGTTTTACCGGCACGGAGCTCAACATCGCCGCCGGCGGACTGACCCTCGACACCGGCAACTTTACCGACACAGTAGCGTCGCCTTTCAGTGGCGTCGGCGCGCTGACCAAGGCCGGCACCGGTACGTTGGTGATGACCGGCGACAGCAGCTACGCGGGCGGCACGACGATCTCGGCCGGCACATTGCAGCTGGGCGACGGCGGCACATCGGGTTCGATCACGGGCGATGTCGTGAACGACGGCACGTTGGTTTTCGACCGCTCGGATGTTTCGACGTTGGATGGCGCGATTTCCGGCAGCGGTTCGGTCAACCAAATTGGCACCGGCACGATGGTGCTGACCGGCAACAATACCTACGCCGGCGGAACGACGATTTCCGCCGGCACACTGCAGTTGGGCAACGGCGGCACGTCGGGTTCGATCGCAGGCAACGTGACGAACAATGGGGTGCTGACGTTCGATCGCTCCGACGCTAGCACCTATGGCGGCCAAATCTCCGGCACCGGCGCAGTCAACCAGATCGGCACCGGTACGACGATCCTCACGGGCGACAACACGTACAGCGGGGGCACGACGGTTTCCGCAGGTACCTTGGCGATCGGCGACGCGGCCCACCCGCAAGCGACGAGCGGCTCTGGGAACATATCGATCGCATCTGGTGCGGCGCTCGGCGGCTACGGGCAAATTGCCGGCTCGGTGCAAAACAGCGGCACGCTTGCGGCAGCGAATGCGTTGCCGGTCTTCGCGACCGGTCCAACCGGCACGCTGCAGATCGGCGGCTCGGTCACGAGCAACGGCACGCTTCAACTCGCGGCGGCGAACGGCACCCCAGGCAACGTATTGCAGATCGCCGGCGATTACAGCGGCAACGGGCGGGTGGTCCTCAACACCGTGCTGAACCAAGGGGGTGCCGCATCGCAGTCGGATCGGCTCGTCGTCGGCGGAAACGCGAGTGGCAGCACCGCCATCGCGGTCAATCGATCGGGTATCGGTGCGCAGACCGTCGGCGACGGTATTCAACTCGTGAAGGTGAGCGGGACATCGGCAGCGAACGCCTTCCGTCTGGCGGGTCCCATCCAAGCGGGCGCCTATCAATATCTGCTTTATCAAGGCGGATCGACGGATGCCAATAGCTGGTATCTGCGCTCGCAATTGGAAGCCGCGGCGGCGACGTCGGCAACTTCGTCGTCGGGCCTGGCCGCCGCTAACGCAAGCGCAGTTGCTGCCGTCGCATATCGGCCGGCCGTCGCGGGTTATTCGGTCACGCCGCTGCTGAACGCCGACTACGGCTTCACCGTGCTCGGCCGCCTGCGTGAGCGTGTCGGCGACCAAGGCACCGGCGACGCGGCGCAGTCCGCGCACCGCAACGGCGTGTGGGGCCGCATCGGCGGACAAAGCCTCGATGCCAACGCGGCCAGCCGGTTCTCGGCTGACGAGCGCACGTTCTTCGCCCAGTTCGGCAAAGATTGGACGCTCAACCGCGACACGAACGGCGGCAGCACGCATGCGGGCGCAACGGTGACGTTCGGCTCGACGTCCGCATCGTTCAACGACAATTTTCGAAGTATCACCGGTCAGTTGTCGAACGCAACGGGCACCGTCGAAACTCAGGCGCAGTCGCTCGGCGGCTACTGGACGCGCTATCTACCCGACGGCATGTATTTCGACGGCGTCGGGCAATTGACGCACTATCACAACCGCTACGGCGACGTCTTTGGCGATAGTGCGAGCCAGAACGGCTTCGGCGCCGGGGTTTCCGGCGAGGTTGGAAAACCGTTTGCATTGGGCGACTCCGGTGCCGCCATCGAGCCGCAAGTGCAGTTGCTTTATCAGTATCTGCATTTGAACGGCTTCGACGACAGCATTTCGCCGGTCGGCGCCAATTCGACCAACGGCATGCGCGGACGCGTTGGCTTCAGAGTGTTCAAGGCCAATCTGTCGAACGACGCGAAGACTTCGAGCTTGACGCCGTGGCTCTCCGCCGACGTGCTGCACGATTTCTTCGCACCGGGGCAAACGAACATCGGGGGCGCCGTGCTGGACAATCAATTGAGCCGGACCTGGTATGAGCTGGGCGCGGGCCTCGCGGGCAGCTTCGGCAAACACTCGACGTTGTACGCGAACGTCAGATACGCGCGCAACATCGGCGGCGACTACCGACGCACGGTGTTTGGACAGGCGTGGTATCGGTACAACTGGTAAAAAGCGCCTCGCTGGCGATCCGCCGGTTTCGCCTGCTGCCGATGGCGGGACCGGCCTCACGCGTCGTCCCGCCGATATCGTGGCGCGCTTGACACGTACCCGGGCGGGCAACCGTCCCGGGCCGCGTCAAGGTTTCCCATTGATCGCCACGGGATAGCGGGCAATATCTTCGATGCTTTCGGGGGAGCGGTGCGCCGTAGACGGCGCGCATCTTGTTCACCTCGGCCTTCCAGTCGTCAAACGTCAGCGGCGGTTGACGAGTCACCGCTGTTGAATGCCATCATCCGTTGGGTGTGAAAATGCCTGTAGTTTGCCGCACCGCGTCATCGGTGAAATTCTCCAAGGGGAAGATTTTATCGGGTGTGAAATCGTTTTCCTCGCGGCAAGTAATCGCCTAAAAATTTTTGGAGTTCCACACTCGTGCGGGCCAAATCAAGCGAACATTACTCGCGCAGCCACACGACCTGTCATAAATAACAGTTGTATGCCGGTTATCTCAGGTGGCATCGTTTGATCCGTCCCCTCGGGCACTTGACTCAAGGAGACGATGTTGTTGGGCGATATGTCTTATCCAAAATGCATTGGTACTTCGACGAAAGAGCGGCAAGCCAATTCGCATCTGATCTGAAAGATTACTTATTACCAACAAAGCAAGGAGATCCACCATGTCCGGCACGAAAACGATCAAAAATAATTCGAATGTCACCATTTCCGTCGTGTTGCGTGGGCGAAAAGGCTCGGATCCGAGCGGTGGTAACCTGCCGCCCGTTTCAGCCGTGATCGCTCCGGAGAAATCCGTCATGCTGCAATATGGGAACGATCAAAACCCCTATTTGAATGAATTGGACGTCGAAGAAAATTCGAACGGCTCTGATATCCGCCAAAGTTATGCGACCACCAGCCGCGGCGGCCCCGGCACGCTGGACAACCTGTTCAACGCCAACAGCACGATCACCGTCACGTACAACCCGTCGAACTACAGCTTTGCATTGAGCGGCCAAAACTGATTCGTCCATAGCCGTTGAACCGGGTTGCCGATCGTTGACGGCCCGGTTCGCTATTTCGAATCGATCGGCGAGCGCTGGGCGTCGTACCGAGCTTGTGCGGAGTGAGGATTTCGATGCGGCGTCGCAGGCGGTCCCGGATCGTCTCTTGCAGGGCAGCTTCGTCGATCCACAGCCAACTGAAGTTTCCGTGCGAACTAGGCGGACGTCAGCGTCTCTCTCTTAGCCAGCGTCGGAAACAGCTTGATCCACAGCGCGACGATGAGCATCGTGCCTACGCCGCCGATCACGACCGACGGGACGGTTCCGAACCACGCGGCGGTGACGCCCGATTCGAACTCGCCCAGTTGATTCGATGCGCCGATGAAAATCGAATTGACCGCACTCACGCGGCCTCGCATGTCGTTCGGCGTATCGAGTTGAACCAACGACTGACGCACGACCACGCTGACCATATCGAATGCGCCGGTCAGCGCCAGCGCCGCCATCGACAAGGCAAACGAGCGCGAAATCGCAAACACCAACGTTGCTAGTCCGTAGCACGCCACGGAACCGAACAGCATCTTGCCCGCGCGTCGTTGGATCGGATAACGCGCCAATACGAGCGATACCAGCAGCGCGCCGACCGCGGGCGCGGATCTCAGCAGTCCCAGCCCCCACGAACCGACGTGCAGCACATCGCGCGCGAAGATGGGCAGCAGCGCGGTCGCGCCGCCGAACAGCACGGCCAGCAGATCGAGCGAGATGGCGCCCAGCACTTGCTCCCGCTGCCAGATGAAACCGATGCCGGCGAACAAGCTCTGCAGCGTGACCGGTTCGCGCGCGGGCCGTGCGTGATCGTATCGAATCAGATAGGCCATTACCACGGCGAACACGCACATCGCGGCGCAGGCGCCGTACACGGCAGCCGCGCCGGCCACATAGATGAAACCGCCTATCGCCGGCCCCAAAATCGTCGCGAGTTGCGCCCCGGCCGCATTGACCGCCAAAGCGCGCGGGAACGCCGACAGTGGTACGAGCATGGGCAGCAGCGCTTGTTGCGTCGGCAACTGAAATGCCCTTGCCGTGCCCAGCACGAGCGAGGCAACGAGCAGCAGGTCGCGCCCGAGCCAACCGAACAGCGTTCCAGCCGTCAGCAGTAGCGCGACGCCGCCCAGCACGATCTGACACGCGATCAACACATAGCGCCGGTCGTACCGGTCCGCGACGTGGCCCACGACGAGGCAAAGCGCCAACGCCGGCGCGAATTGCGCCAGGCCGACGAGGCCGAGATCGAACGCGCTGTGCGTGACGTCGTACATCTGCCAGCCGACGATAACCATCAGCATCTGGATCGACATCGTCGTTGCAATGCGATTGAAAACGAAATAGCGGAAAGACGGAATGTCGAGAACCGTGTTCTTCATTGACGGAAAGTGCGCTGATGCAAAACGCATGACGGAGAGCAGGGCATTGTAATCGCCTCGAAGTTGCGCCGCCTGGACGATGCATTTGCACAAGAAATGACGTCCGACGGCACTTTCCGTTGCCGGCCGCCTATTCCTTAGACTAATCTTGTGACTCCACACAACGGTCCGCGCAACGGCGGGACCACAAAAGGAGACTGAGATGAGCGACCCGTACATCGGCGAGATCCGGATGGTCAGCTTCAAGTTCGCCCCCTACGGCTGGGCGCTGTGCCAAGGGCAAACGATGCAGGTGGGCCAGAACCAAGCGCTGTATTCGTTGATAGGCAACCTTTATGGCGGCACGGCGCCGAGCACTTTCCAACTGCCCAACTTTTGCGGCCGCAGCCCTGTGGGCGCGGGCACCGGCCAGAACCTGACGCCGATGCAGTTGGCGGCGACAGGCGGCGCGGAAAGCGCGACGCTGACGGTCCCGCAAATGCCCCTGCATTCTCATTCGGCATCGATATCGGCTTCGGGCTCGTCGGTGCAGATCAGCGTGCCGGCATCCACCAGCACGACCAATCTTCAACAATCGCCCGGCACGAACACCGTGCTGGCGGGCGGCATGGCGTCTGGGCACGCCACCTCGCAATACACGACGAATGCGCCCAACACGACATTGGCCCCGTTCAACGCGCCCGCGAACATCGACATTACGTCGCTGACCATCGGCTCGACCGGCGGGGTGAGCCCCGTACCGCTTCGCAACCCGTACCTCGTGGCGAACTTCGTCATTGCGTTGACAGGCGTCTATCCGACGCCGGACTGACGGTGCCCTGGGGCCGCTGCGCCTGACGGTCCGCTCATTCCTGCTCAATCGTGCTCTCGAAACCGGCCGCGGTGCATGCCGCTGCGGCTTTCTGTCCGCGCCAATCCCTCGTATCGTCAGCGCCGCGTCCCTGCCGCGCTCGCATCCGATCCCGTCCTCCCTCCTATTCGCGCTCACGACGAGGCCATCCCATACCGGTATCGGGCGCCGGCCATTTCGACCGACATGGTTGCAAGTTAAGACCGCTTCGACTAGCATGCTCATAGTTTCATCTTGAAACCATATAGACGCATCGCGTATTGCCTTTCGATGCCGGCTGGCCGCCCGTCATAAACCGCGGCCGGCCGCGGCGAATACCGGCCGACCGCGCAGGCGGATCACTCCTATCGAATTGGGAAGGACGACCCATGGATATTGCCTACACTCGCTCTAGTCGAAACACCCTGGCTCTAGCGGCCATCTGTCTTGCGCAGTTGATGTTCGCGCTGGAGATTTCGAGCGTGCCGGTTATCTTGGCGACGCTCGAAAAGCTGTTGCACGCGGATTTCAAAGATCTGCAATGGATCATGAATGCCTACACCATCGCGTGCACGACCGTGCTGATGGCGGCGGGTACGCTGGCGGACCGCTACGGCAGAAAACGGATGTTCATCCTCAGCTTGGCGGTTTTCGGCATTGCCTCGCTGATTTGCGGTCTCACACATAGCGCCGCGCTGCTTATCGCCGCTCGCTTCGCTCAAGGCCTAGGCGGCGGGGCGATGTTGATTTGCGTCATCGCGATCCTGTCGAATCAGTTCAAAGAGGGCGCCGAGCGCGTCAAGGCCTTCGGAATCTGGGGCGTTTTCCTCGGGTTCGGCCTGGGCTTCGGCCCTATGGTCGGCGGAGCGATCGCCGCGTTGTCGGGGTGGCAATGGGTGTTCCTGATTCACGTGCCGCTCGCCATTCTCACCTTGTTCCTCTCGGTCGGCAGCGTCGAAGAATCGAGCGACCCCGAAGCGAGGAAGCTCGATATCGCCGGCATCGTCACGCTCTCGCTCGCGGTCTTCGGGTTCACGTACTACATCACGCAAGGCGCCGAGCTCGGCTTTGCGAGCCGCAACGCGTTGTCCATCATCGCGGCTACGTTCGTGAGCTTCGTCGCCTTCGTGGTCGTCGAGCAGACGCACTCGCATCCGATGTTCGATTTCTCGGTGTTTCGAATCAGGAAGTTTTCCGGCGCGATCATGGGCTCTGTCGGCATGAACTTCAGCTTCTGGCCGTTCATCATCTTCCTGCCGATTTTTTACCAAACGGGTCTTCATTACGACGTCGTCGCAGCGGGCCTTTCTCTGCTGGCCTACACGTTGCCGACGCTCGCGATCCCGCCCGTCGCCGAGCGGCTGTCGCATCGATATCGGCCCGGCGTCGTCATTCCCCTAGGCATGTTCACGATCGGCTTGGGCTTCGTTCTGATGCGCTACGGTGCGGTGTCGTCCGTCGCCAGCGGCTGGACGATGTTGCCCGGGTCGCTCGTCGCCGGGATCGGGCTCGGCCTGACAAATACGCCCACGACGAACACGACGACGGGCTCTGTGCCGTCGAACCGCGCGGGCATGGCCTCTGGCATGGACATCAGCGCGCGCTTGATCAGTCTCGCGATCAACATCGCCGTCATGGGTTTCGTTCTCGTCGCGGGGATCGTCGATCATCTGCGAAACGCATTACCGAGTACTTTGAGCGCGGCGGATCTTCAATCGCTGGGCCAGCGCATCGCGGGCGGCGCAAGCATCGAATCGCTAGCGCAGCGTTTCCCCGTGCTTGCGCAGGCCGATCCGTCGGGATCGGTGTTGCACGGGGCGCTGATCGAAGGCTTCAGCTGGCTCATGCTCTATGGCGGATTCAGTGTGTGGGTGCTCGCCGCGATCAGCTTTCTCATCTTCTCGCCGGGCAAAGGCGCGCCGGAGGCTGCACACTGATCCCGCTTCGCACGGCGGTGCGATTTGTTCGGTCTCGAGCCGGGTTTTATAATGGGCCGAAACTGGAGAGCCGCGATGGTAAAGCGAACGAGTCACAAGGAAACCGCGTGTTCCATCGCGAGGCCGTTGGATGCGATCGGAGACTGGTGGTCCTTGCTGATCGTTCGCGACGCCTTCGACGGCTTGGAGCGTTTCGGCGAATTCCAAAAGAGCCTGGGTCTCGCCAAGAATATCCTGTCCACGCGGCTGCGCAATTTGGTCGATCACGGCATTCTCGAGATGGCGCCGGCATCCGACGGCAGTGCCTATCAAAAGTATGTGCTGACGGAAAAGGGCAAAGGGCTTTTTCCGGTGCTCGTGGCGCTCAGGCAGTGGGGCGAGGACTATTTCTTCGAGAACGACGAATGCGAGTTGCGCCTCGTCGACAAGCAGCAAGGCTTGCCCGTTAAGCGTCTCGAACTGCGCTCGCAGGATGGCCGGCTCCTCGGAGCCGACGATACGGTGGTTTCGGGAGTAGGGGAAGGGCCCCGCCCGCGTAGGAAAACACCGCCGAAGGCCGATCTTCGCGACGCCGGCTGACCGGTAGCTTCATCTCGCGCACTATGCGGCATCGTTGCGCACACAACTAGCGGGCCGACGATGCCTTCGCGTTCGCTATCGTCGATCCGGGCCGAGCATTGCACGACCTCGGGGCAATGGGCGCCTCACGCTGCGGTCTCTTCCATTTTGACCTGCACGTGCGCGCGCCGGCCGGCGGCATAGCCGAACGCCGCGGACAGCACGCATATGCCGACGCAAAGGCCCGCTAGGCCGTACAGCGAACCCGTTGCATGCAGCAGCGATCCGGCGACGAAGGGGCCGCTCGACGCGAGCAGGTACCCGATGCTTTGCGCCATGCTCGACAATTGCGCGGCGACTTGCGAATCCTGCGAGCGCAGGCCGATCACCGTGAGGCCGAGCGTAAAGGAGCTTCCTTGCGCGACGCCCAGCAGCAAAGCCCAGCCCCACATCGTCGATAACGGGGCAAAGAAGCATCCCAAGAGGCACACGCCGGCCAATACCATCGCAATGACGTTGATGGCGCGCTGATCGCGGAAACGCACGATGACGAACGGCAGCAGCAGCGAGGCAGCCGCTTGCGCCATCACGCTGAGCGAGAGCATGAGCCCGGCGTCGACCGCACTCATGCCGCGCATGCGCAGCACGGTAGGCAACCATCCGAAGACGATATAGGCGAGCGACGATTGCGTGCCCATGAAGAGCGTGACTTGCCAAGCGAGCGGGCTTTTCATCAAGCCGCGCACCTTCTGCGCGCGTTTTCCGGCTTGCGTGTGGCCGGACGGCAGTTGGCCGATCCACATGACGATCGCCACGACCACGGGCACGGCCCATAGCGCCAACGCCCATGCCCAGGCGTTGCCGCTCGCATTGGCGAAGATGTGACCGATGGCGTTGGCGGCGGGGGCCGTGGCGCCTGCGGCGGTGGCTGCGCCCGCGCACATGGCCGCGCTGTAGAGCCCCGTCATGAGTGCGACATGATGAGGGAAGTCCCGCTTGACCACGCCGGGCAGCAGCACGTTCATCAATCCGATCGAAAAGCAGGCGACCGTCTGACCGATATAGAGCGCTTGCCACGAAGGTACGACGCGCAACGCCGTGCCCGCCGCGAGCAGCACGAGCAGGACGAGAAGCGCGCGTTCGCTGCCCATGCGACGTGCGAGCATCGGCGCCAGGGGGCCGAACACCCCGAAACAAAACGAGGGCAACGTGGTTAGAATGCTGGCGCCGGCGGGCGTGAGTTGCGTAGCGCGAGCGGCCTCGAGCAAAATCGGCCCGACGCTCGTAATCGGCGTGCGCAGCGAAAACGCCATCAAGGCAAGGCTCGCCGCTAATGCGAGGTTGTGGGTGCGGGAAGGGTGTGAGGCCGTCACTTCTGCGAAGGGGTTCGTGGCGCCGCATCTTACGGCGACGCCGGTTGGTATGGTGGCAACCGGGCGGCGCGAGCGCTATGCTTCGGGCTCTGCCCGAGCCGTATCGAATTCGAAGGCGGATTGTAAGCTCCGCCGAGGCGACATTGTACTCGTGGGTTCCAAAACGCGTGATCGAAGCGCGCAAGCGCGGCAATCGTTGATTCAGTCTGATGGAGAAGGGATAGACATTATGTTGAAGGCTTGGATGGTGGCGTTGATGTTGGTGGGCGCGGCGGCTTCGTTGGCGGGCTGCAATACGGTCGACGGCGTAGGTAAAGACATATCCGGCTCGGCGCGAGCGGTCAAGCGCGCGCTCTGAGCGCAAGCCGAAAGAGAATGAAAGGCGGCCTCCGAAAAGACTGCTGGTCACTTGGTTCCGCTAGGTTTGCTTAGATACTCTCCGAGATGGTCGATAAAGGTTCTGAGCTTGACGGAGAGCTGGTTGCGCTCTAGATAGACCGCGTGGACATTGGCATCCGGCAAGTCCCAGTCGGCCAGCAGCGGCACGAGTTTGCCGCTGTCGAAATGTTCCTCGATCTCCCACTGCGATCGCACGGCTATCCCGCGACCTTGGAGTGTCCAAAGAAGCACGGTGCTGCCGTCGTTGCTGGACAACGCGCCATCGACCTTGACCGTTTCCGTGCGCTTTCCACGAGAGAAATGCCATGTGCCGTAAGCCGATTCGTTCTCGCGGAGCACGATGCACGCATGCCGGGTTAGATCGTGCGGCACACTCGGTTCGCCGTGCCGTGCCACATAGTCGGGCGATGCGCATACGAATCGCCGGTTTTTGAGCAAGAGCCGCGCATTGATGCGTGCATCGGGCACTTCACCGAAGCGGATTCCGAGATCGAAGCCCTCTTCCTGCAAACTCATCGGGCGGTCCGTCAGATGCAGGAGAATCTTCATGGCGGGGTAGCGCGCAACAAAGTCCGACACAGCCGGCGCGATGCGCGCTCGCCCGAATCCAAACGACGCGTTGACCCGAAGCAGGCCGGTAGGTTCGCCTCTGCTTCGTGCGACCAACTGCTCCAGTTCCAACAGCTCCCCGAGAAGACGCGAGCCGCTAGACAGATACAGCTCACCTTCGGGCGTGAGACTCAGACGGCGCGTCGTGCGGTTCATCAGACGCACGCCAAGGCGGCGCTCCAGTTGCGCCAGCCGCTTGCTGACCGCCGGCGGCGTTACCCCTAGCTCGCGTGCGGCAGCCGCGAGGCTCCGATGTCGCGCCACGAGAGCGAACAGGTTCAAGTCCGAGAAACCATCCATTTCGATGCTCCCTATGGCAATTATTCGTTCCTTCAGGTTACGAGTGGAATGCCTTTATGGAAACCAAATCCCAAAAGTCATCAATTAGACTGGAATTGTGATCAGGAGACAACAATGTTCGATGGTTTCAAGCGCGTGTCGGCGATCGCCGGCGATGTACCTATCCACGCCATTCAGGGAGGCCGCGGTCCCGCACTTTTGCTCTTGCATGGGCATCCGCAAACGCACGCGATCTGGCACAAGGTCGCGCCGGCGCTCGCAGAGCGTTTCACAGTGGTCGCCGCCGATTTACGCGGCTATGGCGATAGCGGCAAGCCGCAAGGCGAAGCCAACCACGCGAATTACGCGAAGCGTCGCATGGCGCTCGATCAGGTTGAGCTGATGCACGGTCTTGGCCATGAGACGTTCTCAGTGATCGGCCACGATCGTGGTGCTCGCGTCGCCGTACGGATGGCGCTCGATCATCCGCAGTCCGTCACGCGACTGGTGACGCTGGATATCGCGCCGACGCTCGCCATGTACGAGCAAACGTCCCTGGACTTTGCGCGCGCTTACTGGCACTGGTTTTTCCTCGTGCGGCCGGCGCCGTTTCCGGAAACCCTGATTCGCAGCGACCCGGACCTCTATCTCCGGCAGACGATTGGTGCACGCAGCGCAGGACTCGCGCCCTTCACCCGCGAAGCTTATGCGGAATATCTGCGTTGCCTGTCGGACCCAGCTACCGCGCACGGCATCTGCGAGGACTACCGGGCGTCGATAGGCTGCGACCTCGATCATGATCGCGCGAGTCTCGCCGCAGGCGAGCAGATTCGCTGCCCAATGCTCGCGCTATGGGGTGACAGCGGCGTGGTGGGCAAATGCTTCGAGCCCCTGCGCGAATGGCGCAGATGGGCGCCCCATGTGGACGGGGGCGCGCTGCCATGTGGGCACTACATCCCGGAGGAGGCCCCCGCCGAATTGCTCGAACGTGTGATGCCGTTCCTTGAGGCCAGCGTGGCCGCATGACCCTTCGACTTTCCACCCTCTTCCGACTGCCATGCACAGACGTACTCTGTATCAAAAGCTGGTCGAATCGCATACCGTCAAGCGGATCGACGACGACACCGTGTTGCTCTACGTCGATCTTCACGTCATGAACGAATACACGAGTCCGCAGGCGTTCAGTGGGCTCGAAGCGCGTGGCCGGCACGTGCGCCGCCCGGCTCAGCAGCTCGCGGTGGTGAGTCACATCATTCCGACACATGCTCAGAGCCCACGCGTGATCCGCGATGCCGCGTCGCTCCATCAGGCGGAGAACCTCGCAAGAAACTGCGCGCGCAGCGGCATCCGGCTCCTGGGCGTCAATGATCCCCAACAGGGCATCGAGCATGTCGTCACGCCGGAGCTCGGTCTTGTCCGGCCCGGCATGGTGATCCTGTGCGGAGATAGCCATACCACTACCTATGGCGCACTCGGTGCGCTGGGTTTCGGCATCGGCACATCCGAGGTGGAGCACGTGCTCGCGACGCAAACGCTCGTTTATCGCGTCGCCCGCACGATGCGTATCCACGTCGACGGGGTGTTGCCCTTCGGCACGTCCTCGAAGGATTTGATCGTCTGGATCATCGGCTGTATCGGCGCCCAGGGCGCACGCGGCTACGCCGTGGAATTCACGGGTTCGACGTTCGATAGCCTGTCGGCCGAAGCACGCATGACGCTTTGCAATATGACCGTCGAAGCGGGTGCCCGAGCGGCACTGATCGCGCCGGACGACATCACGTTCGACTACGTCCGCGCACACACGGATTTTCCCGATTCGCGGTGGAACGACGCGTTGCAGGCGTGGCGCGCCTTGAAGAGCGACGGCGGCGCCGTCTACGACGCGCAATTCGAGTTCGACGCCAGTCTCCTAGCGCCGTGTGTGACGTGGGGTACGAGCCCCGACCAGGCTATGGAGATCGACGCGCTCGTGCCCTCGCCGGAGGATTTCGACACCGTCGAAGGCGCCGCATCCGCGAAACGTGCCCTCGACTATATCGGACTGACCGCACGTCAGCCGATCGCCGGTACGCCGATCGATCGCGTCTTCATCGGATCGTGCACGAACGGCCGCATCGAGGACCTCCGCATGGTGGCGGGGGTGGTGGCCGGCAAACGTGTTGCCGATGGGGTACGGGCGATGGTGGTGCCCGGTTCCGGGCGCGTCAAGCGACAGGCCGAGGCGGAGGGCGTGGCCCAAGCGCTCATCGATGCGGGCTTCGAATGGCGCGAGCCCGGCTGTTCGATGTGTCTTGCGATGAACGACGATGTTTTGGCCGAAGGCGAGCGCTGCGCGTCCACCACCAATCGCAATTTCGAAGGCCGGCAGGGGCGCGGTGGAAGAACTCACTTGATGAGTCCGGCAATGGCCGCCGCGGCTGCCATCGCCGGTTACATCACCGACGTACGCAAGATGGGAGGCAAGCAATGAGTACCTTCACGCATATCGAGGGCAGCTTGTTGCCGCTGCCCGTCGAGAATCTCGATACCGACCAGATCATGCCCAAGCAGTTTCTGCGCATCGTCGATAAGGCCGGTCTCGCAGACGGTTTGCTGTACGACCTGCGCTATGACGGCACGGGCACGCCGCGATCCGGCTCGATCCTGAACGACAGCCGCTATCGTCGTGCCAAGGTGCTCGTCGGCGGGGCCAATTTCGGTTGCGGGTCGAGCCGAGAGCATGCGGTGTGGGGACTTCAGCAATACGGTTTCGAGGCAGTCATCGCGCCGAGCTTCGCCGAAATCTTCTACTCGAATGCGATGAACAACCGTCTGCTGCTCGTTCAGTTGCCGCGAGCCCTCGTCAACGATCTGGTGACCCGCTCGCTGGCTGATCCCACGACGCGCGTAGACATCGACATCGACACCCTCACGGTCAAGTTGCCAGGAGGCGGACGCAGCGCGTTTCCGCTTGGCGCGCGGCATCGGACCATGATCATGCAAGGTATCGACACGATCGGCCTGACACTGCAGGACGAAGCCGACATTCGTGCCTTCGAGCAGCGGCATTTCGCGGATCATCCGTGGACGGCCGTGCTCTGAACGGGGCCGGCCACGGCAAGCACGAAGAGTGGCGTGCACGCCACCGACACATCAGGAAAATGGAGCGAGACATGAAACAGCGAACCGGAAGCACCCCAATCTACAAAATCCTCTACGTGCAGGTCGTCTGCGCGATCGTGCTCGGCATCGTTGCCGGTCATTTCTGGCCGACGCTCGCCGAAGGCGCCAAACCGCTCGGCGATATGTTCGTCAAAATGATCAGGATGATCATCGCGCCGGTGATCTTCTGCACGGTGGTAGGCGGTATTGCCAGCATGCGAGATATGAAGGCGGTGGGTCGCGTGGGCGGCAAGGCCATCCTTTACTTCGAGGCCGTTTCGACATTCGCACTGGCGGCGGGGCTGATCGCCGGTCATTTGATCGAGCCGGGCGCGGGCTTCAACGTATCGATTGCGTCGCTCGACGCATCGGCTGTCAGCGGATACGTGTCGAAGGCCGCGCACGGCGAGGGCGTCGTGGGTTTTCTCATGCACGTGATTCCGGAGACGTTTCTCGGTGCCCTCACGCACGGCGACATTCTTCCGGTGCTGTTCGTGGCCATCTTGTTCGGGTCAGCGCTGTCGCTGATCGGCGAGCGAGCGAAGCCGATGAACGATCTGATCGACTCCGCCATGGCGGCGATGTTCAGCGTGGTCGGCATCATTACGCGCGTTGCGCCGATTGGCGCGTTCGGGGCGATGGCCTTCACGGTCGGCAAGTACGGCATCGTCTCTCTTCTGCCGATGCTCAAACTCATCGCGACGTTCTACCTCACGGCCGGCTTTTTCGTGCTGGTCGTGCTCGGCATCGTCGCGCGCCTGACGGGCTTCAGCATCCTCAGGTTTCTCGCTTTCATCAAGGAGGAACTGCTCATCGTCCTCGGTACGTCGACCTCGGAAAGCGCGCTGCCGCAACTGATGAAGAAGCTCGAGACGCTGGGCTGCACGCGCGCGGTCGTGGGACTGGTGGTGCCGACCGGCTATTCGTTCAATCTCGACGGCACGAATATCTACATGACGCTCGCCGTGCTGTTTCTCGCGCAGGCCACGAACACGCATCTCACGCTCACTCAGGAAATCACGCTGCTGGCGGTGACGATGCTCACTTCCAAGGGCGCCACGGCCGTGGTGGGCGCCGGTTTCGTCACGCTGGCGGCGAGCCTGTCAGTGGTGCCGACCGTGCCCGTCGCGGCGATGGTGCTGATTCTCGGCATCGATCGCTTCATGGCCGAGTGCCGCGCGCTGACCAACATCATCGGCAATGGCGTTGCCGCCATCGTCGTGTGCGCCTGGGAAGGGCAGCTCGATCGCGTGAAGTTGAAGAACGCGCTGGAGAACCGGGGCACGCGCGCTCTCGACGAAGCACGGCTGACGGAAACGTCGACCGCGTCGCTGGACTACGACGAACCGGCATCCACGCAGATGCAATAACGCATTTCACGCATTCCACAAGAGGAAACGACGATGAAGAGAACGACCTGGCCGCTCGGCCTGGCGGCAGGAACGGCGCTTGCGCTTGCACCCGTAGCGCAGGCATACGGGCAGAACAGCGTGGCGCTGTATGGGGTGATCGACGCGGGCATCGGCTATGCGAACAATGTCGCCGCCGCGCTCGGCGGCACCGGCGGCCACAAGTTTCAACTCACGTCCGGCGTGGGCAGCGGCTCGCGTTTCGGATTGCGCGGCACCGAAGAGCTCGGCGGCGGAAATGCGGCGATCTTCGTGCTTGAGAATGGATTCAGCGTTGCAAACGGATCGATGCTCCAGGGCGGCAGGCTCTTTGGGCGACAGGCATACATCGGCTTATCGAATCGGCGCTTCGGCACGGTCACGTTCGGCCGGCAATACGATTCCATGGTGGATTTCGTCAGTCCCTTTACATCGGCCAAGCAGTGGGGCACGCAATACGGCGCTCACGTTGGCGACGCAGACAATCTGTTCAACGCGTTTCGCATCAACAACTCGGTGAAGTACACGAGCCGGACGTGGCGGGGAGTCACACTAGGCGCCTTGTATGGCTTCAGCAACCAGGCGGGCGGAAGCAGCGGCACCGGCTTTGCCAATGATCGCGCGTGGAGCATGGGCGCGAGCTATCGCACGGGCGGCTTTTCCGTGGGCGCCGGATATCTGTTCGTGAACCATCCCTCGGGGGGGAATGCGAACGGCACGAACGTCAACGGCGCGGTGGCGGGCGACTATACGAGTGCAACGAACATCTTCTATGTACGACCGGTCGCGCGTCAGGCCGTCGTAGCGGCGGGAGCGGCCTATCAGTTCGGGAAGGCGACCGCGGGGCTGGTCTACAGCCATAGCAAGCTCGATTACACGGATCGCTCGTCGTTCGGCATTCACAACATCGAAGCGAATCTATCCTGGCGGTTGCAACCGTCGCTCGTGACGGGCGTCGCCGCCATTTATAGCGATGGCTTCGTGGATGGAGCGCGCGGGATATCCGATGTCGCGACGACGACGCATCCGCGCTGGCTGCAAATCAATCTGGGAGCGGACTACTCCATCAGCAAGCGAGCCGACCTATATGCCGCAGTGGTATGCCAAAAGGCGGAGGGAGGCGCCGCGGTGGCTGCAATCGACGCGGTGGGTGGGCCGACCGGCGCAGGCGGCCGTTATCAGATCGCGACGCAACTCGGTCTACGCGCCAAATTTTAGAACGGCCCCCCACGTCTTGGCGCTGCGGCGGTACATTGGCCGAGCGGTCGCTAAGATAGGGCGAAGCCGGACGGCAGATTCTCGTCGACAAAGAGACTGTGGATCAGTCGCTCGAGGGGCTCGGTTCGTGGGGCGCAGAGCCGTGATCGACGAGGGGGGGCGGCCTAGGTGCGCCCCCGGCATCAGCCCGCATGGAGTACGCGGAAGCGATCGGGTTCATTGGGATCGCGATCGACGACTTGCACGGGTGACCAAGCCCACTGCCACACGCTGACGCCGGGCGTCCGTGAGAATCGGATCGTCCCGCGCGTGCCCTCCACGGCGAGATACGACCAGAATCCGGCGCGCCCGGCGGGACGCGCATCGCCGTTTCGTCGTAAGGCCTCGGCGAGCACCGCCACGGTGTCGTAACCCTCGAAGGCAACGAAGGAAGGGGCTTGTGCCAACCGCTCGCGCAAGTCGCTCTCGACGTGCATACCGAGCGGACTTAACCGCTCGGGCATGTAGCGCAAGAAAGGAATCGACGCGCTGTCGTTGCCGAGTAACGCCTGGCATTCGGCGAATTCCGGCTGCCCGGCGGGTGCGCCGATCAGGAGCTCCGCAAGCCGCGGGTCGCGGCGCACGGACGTAACGATCGACACAATGGGCTCAGGGTAACCGGCAAGAAGCAACAAAGCGCTGGTGCGATGATCGACGAGCGCGTCGCAAACGGCCGCTGGCGTCGATACGCGCATATCGAGCTCGACGACGGCTCCGCCGCGCGGCGAGAAACGATCGCGAAGAATTCGCGTGCCCGATGCCCAGTAGACGCTCGGTTCGATGGCCACGGCGATTCGCCGGTGCCCCGCGCGAAACAGGAAATCGGCGTAGATCCGCCAACCGTGCGACTGTACCGGCGGCAGGCGCGCGACCCAATCGGTCGGCTGTTCCGTCAATGCGTCGAGCACCGCTGAAGAACACAGGAAGGGCAGCCCCACTTCGTCGGCACGGGCAGCGACAGCGCGCGCAACGACGCTGTGATATTCCCCAGCCAATGCCGCCACGCCGAGGCCGGCCAATTCATCCACAGCCGCTGCCGCCTTCAGCGGGTCGCCCGCAGTGTCTCGAACGGCGAGTGCTATCGGTCTTCCATGAATACCGCCGCCGGCATTGACGTCGCGAACAGCCAGTTCTAGGCCGGCAAGCAACTGCCGGCCCGCTTCGATCAAGCCGGGCCGGCTCAATGGAGCGAGCGCGCCGATCAGAACGGGGCGTTGAGTGCGTGCTGCCGCGTCCGATGATGATGTCGATGTCGATGTAGCCAACCTGGTTTCTCCAATGCGGCGGGGCGCCGGGATTGAACATGCGCACGGATGCGCCCGAGCAATGGATTGTTTCGTTAAAACATCGCCGATGACATGTACAGCCGCCCGCGGTTCGACCCGACTGGCTAGGCGATTCGCCCGAACACTTTCTGCCAAGCGCCGGGTGCGACGTCGACCGCTGCCGATCCGCCTATCGGTCCAAACTACCGCCGAAGCGCGGCCAGCGGGGCGATGGTTCCGTGGGGTGACCGTCCGCAACGATGGCTTGGCGTAGCACTGGCTCCTTCGAAAATAATGAAATGGCTCCGTATCATGGAGCCGAATAGCACTATATTCGACATGCGAATTCCCCTGCGTCGATCGGAGTTCGGAACAGCTTGGAATTAAGTAGGACTACTAATCAATAGCCGGCAGTGATTCGGGGAAGACGGCCATGAATTATTTATCGACAATTTCCGTTCGGCGCAAGTTGCAACTGGTGCTGGGTGTCGCGCTGGCCTGTCTCGTGTTCGTCGGCGCGTTCGGCGCGGCTCAGATTGGCCGAATGGCCGAGAGCACGGGCCAAATCAGCGGCAGCTGGCTGCCCGCCGCGGTGCAAGCGCAACGCATGACGCAGCTCGCCGCAGCGGTGCGCAATTGGGAGTTCGCCTACATTCTCGTGAGTTACGACGAGCGCACGAACGTCTCGGCCAAGCTGAAAAAGCGCGTTGCTCAGATGTCGGAGCAACTGCAGCGTTTCGGGGCATTGCCGCTCGACGAAAACGAACGCAGAACCTACGAGCGGGTGCTGAACGAGTGGCGCCACTACCAAACGTTTACTGCACAGATCGAAGATGCCATCGAGCGGGCTGCGCATGGCGCGGCGCGTCAAATCATCATGCAGGACAGTGCGAAGAGCTTCGAGCGATTGACCGCGGATCTCGACGAATTGTCGAATGCGAGCGAAGCTGCAGCGAGTCGTGCAGGGGACGGCGTCAGCCGACTTGCGCGGCGCGCGCTCATCTTGATCGTTGCCGCGGTGATTGCGGCGGTCGTCGTAGCGGCGACCCTCATGACGCTCGTCGTGCGAGCGATAACCGTGCCGCTCGAGCGTGCCGCCGACATCGCCCGGACCGTCGCCGACGGCGATTTGACGCTTCGCATCGAAGCGAAGGGCAACGATGAAACGTCGCGATTGATCCGTTCGCTGGCGGACATGTCGCAGCGCCTGCGAAACCTCATCGCCGAAGTGCGCGATGGCGTGCAGTCGGTCAACATCGCTTCGGGAGAGATCGCGTCCGGTAATCAGGACCTGAGCTCGCGAACGGAAAAAGTCGCATTCAGCGTGCAGCAGACGGCCGAATACATGAATCAAGTCAACGCCGTCGTGATGCAGTCGGCCGATACGGCGCAGCAGGCCAGCTCGCTGTCTCGGCAGGCGTCCGGCGCAGCGCAGCGCGGAGGCGAAATCGTGTCGCGCGTGGTGGGCAGCATGGAGGCGATCACCGATTCGTCGCGCAAGATCGGCGACATCACGACGGTGATCGACGGCATCGCGTTTCAGACGAATATTCTCGCGCTCAACGCGGCGGTAGAGGCCGCACGTGCCGGAGAGCAGGGGCGTGGCTTCGCCGTCGTCGCACAAGAGGTGCGCATGCTCGCTCAGCGCGCCGGCGCCGCCGCCAAAGAAATTCGGGCCCTGGTCGATTCGTCGTCGAGCAACGTCGAGGCCGGCGGCCGTTTGGTGAGCGAAGCGGGTTCTTCGATGAAGGATATCGTCGAAGCGGTGCGGCGCGTGAACGCATTGATCGAAACGATTGCGGATTCGGCGCAAACGCAGCGGCGCGACCTGGATCACGTGCGTGCGGCCGTCGAGCATATCGATGCAACCACTCAGCAAAATGCGGCGCTCGTCGAGCAATCCGCTTCGGCGGCAATGGCGCTGCGCGATCAGGCCGATCGGCTCAGTCAGCAGGTTTCGGTGTTTCGATTGCAGGCCTAGCGGGGCATGCGGTGGCCGGAAATTTACGATAATTCTGGTAATCGAAAGAAATTTTGGTGTACCCTTCGGTGTCGCTCACGAGAAATGACCGGTCATGAACCTGCCTGCACCGGCGGCCGAAGCGATCTTGGCGCTTGCCTTGCCTGCCGCACTGGATGGTCGCGGCGGGGTCAATCGGGCGAGCGGGGGCACGCAGCAGATCGCGGCTGACACCGACCTCGAAGCCGTGCGCGCATGGCTTGCCGAGTATGCCCATTCACCGCATACGCTTCGCAGCTACCGAAAAGAGGCCGTGCGCCTGCTGCTGTGGGCCACGCGTGTCCTCGGCAAACCGCTGTCGAGTCTCACGCGTGAGGATTTCCTGCTGTACGAGCGCTTTCTGGCCGCGCCCACGGTGGACTGGGTCGATCCGGCGCTGCCGCGTCGCGGCGGTGCTCGGCGATTGTTCGATGGGCCGCTCTCCGAGGGCAGCCGGCGGCAGGCGCTCGGCATTCTTTCCGGCCTGTGCAACTTTCTGGTCGCGTCCGGCTATCTGGCCGGCAATCCGCTGGCGCTGCGTCGCTCCCGGTCGATCGACAATCCGCGCCCGCACCGCCCGCAGCGGCATTTGGACCACGTTCTTTGGCAAGCCGTGCTCGATTCGGTCGAGCTTTGGCCGAAGGGAACGATCCGTGAGCGGCAGCACTACGAGCGCAGCCGCTGGCTGATCCGCTTGCTGTATCACACGGCGCTGCGCGCCGGCGAAGCCGCTCATGCCAAGGCGGCCGACTTCTTTCAACGGGGCGGGCAGTGGTGGCTGCATGTGGCCGCCAAGAGGGCGGGCCGCGCGGACGTGCCCCTGAGCGACGCATTGATGACCGAGTTCGCGCGCTACCGCACGTTTTACGGTCTCCCCGCGTTGCCGGCACCCGACGAAACCACGCCGGCGGTGATGAGCATCGCGGGCGACGCCGACTGGCATTTGACGCCTACCGCGGTGTACCTGATCGCGAAAGAGGTCTTTCGCCGCGCGGCCAACGTGCTTGGGCCGGTCGACGCCGCCGGCGCGGAGATGTTGCGGCGCGCTTCGACGCATTGGTTGCGCCACACCGCGGCGTCGCACCAGACCGGTGCCGGCGCCAACCTCGACAACTCGATTTTCAAGGGGAGCTGATGAACCGACTGATCGTCGTATCCAACCGTGTCGCAAATCCTCGTAGAGCCGCCGCAGGCGGGCTCGCCGTCGCAGTCAAAGAAAGCCTGCGAGAAATGGGCGGTATCTGGTTCGGCTGGAGCGGCGAACTGCGCGACGATGCCCAAGCCCAAGATGTCGGCACTAGCTTGCATACTCAGACGGTCGACAATATTCAGCTCGTCACCACCGACCTGACCCGGGAAGAATACGAAACCTACTATCTCGGCTACTCCAACAACGTCCTGTGGCCGGTCTTTCACTATCGGCTCGATTTGGCAAGATTCGATGAGCGCTACGCGGACGGTTATCGCCGCGTGAACCGAAAATTCGCACAAAAGCTGCTCACGGTGCTGGAGCCCGGCGATACGATCTGGGTTCACGACTATCATTTGATTCCACTTGCCGCCGAATTGCGCGCGTTGGGCTGCACCAATCCGATCGGTTTTTTCCTGCATGTCCCGCTCCCTCCGCCACTCGTGATGGCTGCGATTCCCGAGCATGCTTCGCTGGTTCGTTCGCTGTTCGCCTACGACCTCGTCGGTTTTCAGGCCAAGACCGACGTGACGCATTTCGAGCGTTACCTAGAAGTCGAAACGAACGCACAACGCTTGCCCGACGGCCGTTTTCGTGCGTTCGGGCGCACGTTGCGACTCGGCGCATTTCCGATCGGCATCGATCTCGACGAGCTTGCCTCGCTAGTGCGCAGTCGCGAAGGGACAGATATGTACGCACGCATGCGCGAGGAATATTCGCGCAGGCAATTGCTCGTCGGCGTCGATCGGCTCGATTATTCGAAAGGCCTGCCGCAGCGTCTCAAAGCGTTTCGCCGTTTGCTCGAAGCGCACGAGGAAAACCGCAGCCGCGCGACGTTGATTCAGATCGCCGCGCCCAGCCGGGAAGATCTCGCGGCTTACGACGATCTTCGCTGCGAGATGGATAGTCTCTGCGGGGCCATCAACAGCGACTACGGCGAGCTCGATTGGATGCCCGTGCGCTACATTCATCGCAGCGTCGCGCGCAAGCGTTTGGCCGGCCTTTTCCGCGCGAGCTGCGTGGCGCTCGTCACGCCGCTGCGCGACGGCATGAATCTCGTCGCCAAAGAATTTCTCGCCGCGCAAGATCCGTCCGATCCGGGCGTGCTGGTCCTTTCGCGTTTCGCCGGCGCCGCGGAGCAATTGAAAGAGGCGGTGCTTGTCAATCCGTACGACACGAATGAAATGGCCGAAGCCATTGGGCGGGCGTTGGCGATGCCGCTGGAAGAACGCATCCGACGCCATTCGGTGTTGATGGACCGCCTGCGCAAATACGATGTGCATTGGTGGCGCAGACGCTTTTTGGAGGAACTGGTGCAGGCTTGCGGTGTCGATCAGGAGGAATACGCGTGCGATCAGTTGGTTTAGATCCCCGGTTCTAGATTTGGGGGCTTAATCGGCGATTTCGCAAACCACATTGCAAGTTGAGCTAGAACGATGAAAAACTGGTTAGATCTGAACGCATTCATGGGGATTTCGGCCACTCACTGGCTTTATGCTGTCGGCGCCGCCGTTTTGGTTTATGTCGCGCTCGAGTCAGTGCTCAAATTCGCGATCGTCCGGCTCGAGGCGATATCGAAACGCACGGCGACCGATTTCGACGACATGATCGTCCTGATCATGAAGGGCACGAACCGTCTGACCCTCGTGACGGCGGGCTTGTTGGTCGGCGCGAATTTCCTCGATATTCCCGAGAAGGGGGCGAATGCGCTCAGCCATCTATGGTTCGTCATCATCGGTTTTCAAATCGCGGCGTGGATCAGTCGCGGCGTGACGATTTGGACCCGAGTGCGCTTGAGCCCGGAAGCCGGGCTCACGCACAATCCCGTGCTCACGACCATGCTCTCGTGGATACTGCGCGGGCTGTTGTGGACGGTCTTTCTCCTAGCGGTGCTGGCCAACATCGGCGTGAACATCACGGCCTTCGTCGCTAGCCTCGGTGTCGGCGGTGTGGCGGTCGCGCTTGCCGTACAAAGCATTCTGGGCGACCTATTCGCCTCGCTTGCCATCGGCCTCGACAAGCCCTTCGAGCACAACGATTTCATCGTATTCGGCAGCATCGCCGGCAGCGTCGAGCACATCGGCCTGAAGACCACCCGGATCAGAAGCCTGAGCGGGGAAGAAGTGGTCTGCAGCAATACCGATTTGCTGAAGAATACGATTCACAACTACAAGCGAATGACGGAGCGCCGGATTCTCTTTGGGTTCGGCGTGACATACGACGCCACGACCGAGCAATTGCGCTCGGTGCCGAATCTCGTCAAAAAGGCGGTGGAGGCGGCCGGGCATACGCGATTCGATCGCGCGCATTTCAAAGCCTTCGGTAGTAGCTCGCTCGATTTCGAAGTCGTCTATTACGTCACCGATCCCGACTACAACCTCTACATGGACGTTCAGCAGCAAATCAACCTCGCGCTGATGGACGAATTGGGTCGGATCGGGCTCGAGTTCGCCTTTCCGACACGCACCGTGCACGTCGTTACGCCGACGCCCGACGCGCACATGGCCGCGGACGAGCGTGCTGTATCCAGGCGCACGCTCGCTTCCTAAGCGGCCGCGAAGGCAGATTCGCGCAACGTGTGTTGCCGTGACAAGAACGGTGAAGGGAATCACCGCCACTACCGCTTCGATGTAGTCGGCCGGACAGCCATCCCCGTTCGGCCGTCGAATCGATGGCGCCGCTAACCGTTGGCCCGGATCGCGGTAGCTGCCCGCGCTAGTCTCGGACGGCGTTCGCCACCGCGCGCCACAACGCTTTTCCCTCTTCCTGCCGCTATGCGCCCGCCGGTTGTTCGGCGGCGCGCACGGGCGTGCGCTGCCGCGTCCGCCCTGATTCCCCCCGCGGCCACCGCCATTCGCACATCGCCATCGCCATCGCCACCGCCACCGCCACCGCCCCCCCCACCGCCACCGCCCCCCCCCCCCCCCCCGCCACCCCCACCGCCACTGGTGGGCGGCCGACACGGTGCAAAACCCAATTAAATTTCATAGAG
>CBIHRA010000055.1:0-32974 GCA_966212325.1 uncultured Burkholderiaceae bacterium
CGAATTAAAGCAGTGCGCGTGAAGCGACGCGACAACTATGTTGACAAACACCGGAACTGTTCTTCGTTAATCAGACCGAGTGCGTAGCTGGCCTTGATCCTCGACGAGAAAGTGCCCAGCGGCGCGTTAAAGCCGGTCAGCAAATCTTTGCTCGCCTCGACAGGCAACACGAAGGCTTCGATCAGCCGTCCCAGGGCTTCCTGTGCAAACGCGGCCAACGAGAGCATCAAACCCCGTTCGTCGTGATCGTGCAAGGTGTCAGTTAGTCGATTCAGCGGCCCAAAAACACCGCAGTCCTCCTTGCGGTGCTCGCCCTTCTTTTGGCTGGTCATGTTTTTTCGCTCCCTCGGCAACGAGGTCCATTGAGCCATCGCGGCCCTATAGCGGTCGGGATTCACAACGAATTCGCCTATCGTTGAGAAGCGCGACGCCGTCTTGCGGCACTGAATCGGCGGAAGTCGACGTCAACGGGCGGGCAAGCCGACCAGATTTTCAGCGGTCGGCAGACACCGCAGCGAGACTTCGCCGGCCTGAAGCACTTACAACCCTCGATTTCTGTCAGACCTTATAGGCCCAGACATCTACTGCCATGTCGGCCAGTGCCGTTTGCCGCTGGTCGATTTCGGCTGGCCCCCAGTCACCCCTTTCCCCCACCTGCTTGGTCAGGATGAACTCCGAAGCCAGCAGGACTTCGCGCTTAACCGCGAATGCCTGATTCCCTAGTTCGGAATTCTTCTTTGAACTGAGAAGGACCTGATTGCCGATACGCCGCGAGAAGGCGGCAGCCACCTCGGGGTCAAGGTTATTCCAATTGTCTCCGGGGTTCTCGGGCAGCACGTGCTCAAGGTTGACCGATGCGACGTCGCTGTTCGGGACGAGTTCGCAATTCTTTTCGCCTCGCGCGAAGCGCTCAAGTGACGATAGAAAATAGCGCGCAAGAAAACTCTTCGAAATACGCGCCGATCTGAAGCTGGATCGAAAAACTTCGTCGTTCGGCACGATCTTCTGCATCTCCTTGGCGAACGCGGCAGGGCTGGCAACCTCTTTCAACGAGACCTTTCGAGCTACGTCAGACCAGGCTGCCTCGAGCGTGCCCCCGCCGGCGCCGATCGCGATCAGGTATCGCACAGATCCGTTGAGAATATATCGCATCGCTGCAACCAGATCCTTGCCAGAGAAAGCGGCGAGAAGTGCCAATAGAGCCGGCCTATACCGCTCCACTTTAAGTGTGTTCAATGAGGCGATGATAGCCTGTGCCTCTTCGCCGTACTCCTTCCAAAGCGAATGAGCTGGATTCAACATTGCAGAGTAGTGAACTGCACGATCCACCAATTCGGTAGCGAAGTCCACCGCCTGTTGTGGCGAGACAATCGTGTTTTTGATCTTCGCGAACAACTCCTTTTCCCGAGCGACCTCGCGGGTTGCCGACCACAATTGGCGAATGTACGTAATGACCACGTCGTCGCCACCCTGGGCTTCCAAGATGCCCAGCATATGATTCCATTTCGCCTGGACTTCGTCGATTCGGCCCTCGGCGCGACCGAAAAGGTGGTTCTTCAAAAGATCGGACGCCGAAAGGTCTTTCCCGCGATCGTTCAACGTTTCGAAGATAACGTATGCATTGGCCTGACTTGGAACGACAACCTGAATCACGCGGGCCTTATGCTCCAAGTACTGAACAATACCCGCCAATCGCTCGAACCAGTTATTGAAATGCTAGCTGATGTCCTCGATAAAGGCCCACGACTTTTTCCTTGCGTTAAGAAGGCGTTCATGCGATTCCCGCGCCGGCTCCTGTTCGCTTCCTTCGAGGATGCTTTTGAGAAAGAAATCGTTATCGTAGACGCTCAGCGTTAACCTCGGACTGACCTCCTGCGACCAGGTATCCTTGGTAAATAGGAATTGCGACTCTAGTGACTTGGCAACGTCGGTCATTCCTTTCGCTTTCACGAAATCGCGTGCCGCCGCGATAAGGACCGTCGCCGTCGTTAAGCGCTGCTGACCATCGACGATCTCATACTTTTGATTGGCTCCCTGGAGTACGACGGAGCCCATGAAGTATTCCGCAGAGCCATCAGAAAACGCCGTGTTCACATCGGCCAAAAAATTGGCAACGTTTTCATCGTCCCAGGAGAACGCACGCTGATATTTCGGCACGCTCAGGAGGTTGCCAGCCAAACAGGCTCCCAAGCCCTGGGGCTTGATATCAAGTGTGCTGATAGGTTCGCTGTCTTTCTTTGCACCTGTGCTCATAGCCAGTGTTCCCTCTTTGCGTCGAAACCAAGACTTTACTACGGTCGAACTCTGTACTTGCCCCAGAGGTGTATTTTGGGTTCGTTCCTTGGCTAGCGAGAACGTCCGCATCGCACGATTTGCCCGGCATTATCGACGGTGAACAATCACAGCCATCTTGCAATTGCGCGGCGGTGGCGCGCATCGTTCCACATTTACGGGTACCGAGATTCGCGGCAACGAAAAGTCGACCATGCGCGCGGTCGCGGCAGGCAAACCCGTAGAGATTTTCGCCCCTACACCCTCCACGCCGCCCCCCGCCGATGCGTCAGGCGGCCCGCTCATGGGCTCGCCCGGCCCCGATACAGACTTGCATGGCATCGAACCCGATTGTTGGCGCATGCTTGTCACACTTCTTCTTTGAGGTGTCTGGTGCCAACCATTCGCAAACGCGGCGACTTCCAATAGAAGCGATCGTCCGTCGCCATCCGTTCCCTCGGCAGTCCAAAACCTTTACAACGAGAAAGGTCACTAGATTGATGACGAGGTATGGTTCCTAGTACTTCCTTGAAGGCAGTGAGGACTGCTCCTTGACGAGCCTGCGGCACGCTGTCCCCATCGGGGCGCATGTTACGAGGATTTTTGCTTAATGTTATTGCAGCATCGTACAAAACTATGTACAATGAAATCTCCATTCGCCTACCCTTGTTAGGGTTGACCCTTGGGCAATAGGAATGCGTAAGCGATAAGGCGCGCAACGCCTTCACCGGATGCCGTCCCCATCAACACGGGACGGCGAAAACGTCGCTCTGGTCATTTCGGTCCGGAGCATGAACGTAGACGCTTGCACCCAGACACCGGGTAGCAGGCAAGTGAGAAAGCTAGATATGAACATCCTGACTTTTAGTGAGGCGCGAGCCGGCTTTAAGCAGGCTCTGGATGCGGTGTGCAGGGACCACGAGCCGACGGTGATTACCCGTCAGCGTGGGGAACATGTCGTCATGATTTCGCTCGAGGACTACAACAGTCTGCAGGAGACCCTGCACCTGTTGGGCACTCCGGCGAACGCGGATCGACTGCGCCAGTCCATTGCTGAGTTCAAGGCCGGCAAGACCTTTGTAAAGGAATTGCTGACACATGACGCAGAAGCAGAAGGCAAAAAACAAAGCCGCAGCGGTAAGTAACTGTAAGATTGCATGGTCGACGAATGCTTGGGACGATTATCTGTATTGGCAGAAGACCAACCTAGCGATCGTCGCGGAGATCAACGGCCTGATCGAGGAGATTTCGCGAGATCCTTTCAAGGGCACGGGTAAGCCAGAGCCACTAAAGGGCGACCTGACCGGATTCTGGTCACGTCGCATCACGAAAGCCGACCGCCTGGTGTACATCGTACAGGACAGCATCATCTACGTGATGCAGTGCCGCTACCACTACGACTGACCCATTTCCCAGAAAGCACCGGCAACGGTGCTTTTTTTCGCCTTCAGGAAACGATTTACCCGCTTTAACATCGTGGAGTGGAGCACTCGGGCAAGAGATTGAATCCCCGTTATTCCAACGCAAATCCAAATGCCCGCGACTTGCATCTTTACGTTGAACGGACAAAAAACGTCCACCCTGCTCTGCCCTGGCCTAGGCGCGATTCCCGCATTTTCCGGGTACGATCGCTATGTCAACGACCCAAATTCAGCCGCGGTTCCGAACGATGGTCCGCTACCGAAAGGAACGTATTACGTCGTAGATCGTCCTAGAGGCGGAAAGCATCAAGAGCTAGTGGAGACAATCGAGGACATCGCGAACGGCACTCATCGCGCTCAATGGTTTGCACTGTTTCATGAAGGCTCACCACCCGCCGACTACACCGTCATAAATGGCGTACGGCGCGGCAAATTCCGTTTACACCCCGTCGGGTATTGGGGAAAAAGCGAGGGATGCATCACCTTGGTTCACCCGTCACAATTCGACACGCTCCGAAAGTGGCCCACGGCGCACTCCCCCGAGACCATACCCGGAACCGAAATCCACTACTACGGGAAAGTCATCGTCAGATGAAACGCAAACTAGCACTTGTCGGCTTCGCCGTTCTGCTTACCTTGCCCGTCTACCTTGCTTTGGCGAACTTTCGACCGCTCCAAGACCTCTTCATCTATCACGATGCCTGGAAAGCATTCACTCCGCTCTTTTTTTTCGGAAACGCAGTCGGCATCCAAGACGACGGCGCAATCGTAGAGGCAACCATGTTCGTCATTAGCTTTTGCATCGGACTCGTCATCGTCAGCGTGCTCGCCAAATGCATTCCCCTAGCAAAACATCAACAAACGAATGCGTAACGACGTGGATACCCGTGTATGCTCTGCATGCCGTGCGCAAGGACCACGAGCCTACGGTAATGACTAGTCAGCGTGGGAAACCCGTCTAAGCGCAACGATTTGCTGGCCCGCCGTATCGAAGTTGGAGGGTGCGAGCCAGGCATTGAGAGCCGCCTTGCGCGCCGGCCATTCAGCGTCGAGAAGCGAAAATACCGCGGTGTCGCGGCTCCGCGCCTTAACGATCATGTGTTGCCGAAATACACCCTCCGCCTGGAAACCGAGCCTCTGCGCCGCACGAGCGGAGGCTTGATTCGCCGTATCGGTTCGCCGTTCACAGCGACGACAGCCCAGATACTCGAAGACATGTCGAGCCGCGAGATAAAGCGCCTCGGTTCCACCTCGGCTGTTTCGAAGTACGGGAGCAAACAGCACATAGCCGATCTCGACGGAACGATGCGCCGAACTGTAGCGCATCAGGCACACTTTGCCGACTACATCGCCGGAGCCGTTGTCCATGATGACGAATGGCATGAACCCCTCCAGCCTAGCGATGGCTTCGAGATGTTCGCGGTAAGCCGGCACATCGGCAAATGGACCGTCGCGCACGAAGCGCCACGACGCCTCGCATGCGGGGCCGTGGCAGGCGGCATATAAGCGCGCGGCATGAACCTCGGGATCGAGCGGAATCAAGCTGACATAACGCCCGCGCAGCGCTATCGCTTCGACACCGCCCGAATCGGGCTGCATCCTGGCTGTCACGTAGATCTCAAGATAGGCCGTTCCGTTCGGGCGCTAGCCAGAAACACGGCCGCCCGATCGGGGTGGTACAGCGTATGCATCGGATGTGCCTCTCCGTTCAATAACGAGGCGACGGCCATTCCAACGGCCGGCGCTTGCGCGAACCCGCCGGTGTTATGGCCGCCGGTGATGATGCAATGTCCTGAATGCATCGATATTGGTCGCATCGAGACCGGTGTATCCGTAGCCCGATCCGATAATCATGATAGGGCTACCGTTCTCGTCGGTGGCCACGGTGATGTTCCCGTCCTCGGTCATATGGCCTTTTCGCGCAAGCTTGAGCGAATTGCGCAGCGACGACTCAATGTTCGGCAATCTGAGCCATGCGCCGAGACCACCATTGATCTTGCCTTCCGAAGCGGTGCCCTTCAACAATGCCGTATGCTGTCTTGCTGAACAGGGCGGAAGCGATTACCGCAGGCTTTCGCAAAACCGATGGATGCGACCGCAGGCTTCTTCGAGAACTTGCGTCGATGTCGCGTACGAGATGCGGAGATTTGGACCGAGACCGAACGCGCTGCCATGCACGGTGGCAACCGCTTCGTCTTCAAGCAGCGCGGTGACGAAGTCCTCGTCGGTAGCAATCAGCTTGCCTTTCGATGTGCGTTTGCCGATTGCGCCCTCGCACGATGGATAAACGTAAAACGCCCCTTCCGGGGTGCCGCACTGTAGATGCGGCGTACGATTGAGCAGCCCGATAACGAGGTCGCGGCGCGCCTTGAATGCCTTCCTGAATTGAGAAAGATGGCTCTGCGGGCCGTTCAGCGCTTCAACCGAGGCCCACTGCGCAATCGAGCACGTCCCTGACGTTTGCTGACCTTGGATCAGGTCCATCGCGTCGATCAGCACCTTGGGACCGGCAGGCGCGAGACTCGGACGACAACACGCTCATAGTGACCGCTCGCCACGTTTTCGTAATGATCGAGTACCTCGAGTCCATGCGGCGAGATGCGGTTTAGAACGCCAAAGACGTGCGTACCGGCAGATTCCACCAAATTAGCGGCTGCTGCGCCGAAAAAATATGCCGACGGCTTATCGAAGGTCAAAGCCCAATCGTCGAGCCGCCCCAGCACACGTTCGAAACAGATGGCGCCAGCCGGGGCAAGGCGCGCATCGATCAAGCGAGAAGGATGCATTTCGACCCATAAGCAAAATACCAAACCGGGTCCCCCATATCATCACTCATGAAATTTCCGTCAGTTCAACAGCACGAATCCCGATCGGCGCCTCGAAAATTTCCACGAAGGATCGCTATCCGATCGGATACAGGGGGCGGATCATATCAGCAATTTTTTTAAATACCTAGCATATTACTTATGAAATCGCATTCATTCCGCCTCGTTAAAATCAACTTAACAGATCGACCACCGAGAATTCGATAACTTAACAGCAATTAATCAATATAATTTTTACCTCTTCGATAAGCGCCTCACGACAACCGTTGTGAGGCGCTTACCCTGATTTTCATAACGCTCGCGCAAGCTGCGCCCGCGCGACGAGCTACGCTACCCCGACAACCCCTTCGCCCCCGGCTGCACCTCGCCTAGCTCGGCCCCCGTCTCCGGGTCATGCGTGCGGTCCGACTTCAACCGCCGCTTCATCTCGTCGAGCGTCGTCCGCTCCTTCTCGCTCAACTGCACGCTCGCCGACCCATCGCCGCCGTCCACCGGAATCGGCGGGTCCTCGACGAGCTTCAGCCCGCGCCCCTCGTTCCACGGCCCGCGCTCGGGCGGCGCGCCGTGCGACATCTTGAAGTACGCATCGGCATACTCGGGAACGGGCGGTAGCTTGCCCGGCGGGAAGTTTGCCGTGATGGCATAGAGCGCCTTCTCGAACGACTTCTGGTGCGACACCTCGCGCGTCATCAAGAAGCCCAGCGCCTCTCGTATGCCCGGATCGTCCGAGACGTTGATCAGCCGCTCGTAGATGATCTTCGCGCGCGCCTCGGCCGCGATGTTCGAACGCAAATCGGCAGTCGGCTCGCCGATCGTGTCGATGTACCCCGCACTCCAAGGCACGCCCGCCGAATTCGTCAGCGGCGTGCCCGCGCCGTAAAGCACCTGCGTCACATGACTGTCGTTGCCCGCGCCGTTCAGCTTGCGATAAAGATCGGCCTGCGCATCGACCGCCTCGGCCAGTTCGCCCTTGGCGCCGCGGTTCAGCATCGCAACGATCGATCCGATGATCTCCAGATGGCTCAACTCTTCCGTCGCGATATCGAAGAGCATGTCCTTCCGCCCCGGATCTTCTTCCGTCACCGCCTGAGTGAAGTAGCGCATCGCCGCGGCCAGTTCGCCCTGCGGTCCGCCGAACTGCTCCAGGAGAAGATTGGCTAGCCCCGGATCCGACTGGCCGACGCGTACCGTGTACTGCAACCGCTTGTTGTGCACGAACATGAAACCCTCCTTGTCGATCGTGAATGAACGGGATATGCCGTCCGGTTGCGCCCGCAACGAGCATTCCCGATACGTTCGGCCAGGCGCTCCCCCTGCCGTCGACAAACTTGACAGACTATCTTTAGATATATATCTTTAGATACATCTTCACGCCTGTCAGGAGTCCCACATGCGTCACCGTTTTCATGAATTGCATTGCCAGCACGACTTTCGCGACATTGATTCCGAGCCCCATCACGAACACCCGCATTGGGGCCATGATCCCGCGCGTGCCGAAGTGGGCCCCGACTACGGCCACTGGTACGGTCCCAGGGGCGACGCCTCGGATCACGCCTCCTTCCACGGTCATCACCGGGCGCACTTCGGTCGTCACCACGCGCGTTCGATCGTCCACGAGTTATGGCACGCGATCGGGCGCGGGCGGCATCGTCACGGCGGCGGCGGTCCATTCTGGGGCGGGCGAGGCGATCGCGGATTCGGCGACGACGACAGCTTCACGCGCGGCCGCAAATTCACGGGCGAAGACTTGCAGTTGATGCTGCTCGCGCTGATCGCCGAAGAAGCGCGTCACGGCTATGAGCTCATCAAAGCTATCGAAACCCGTTCGAACGGCTTTTACGCGCCGAGCCCCGGCATGGTCTATCCTGCACTGACTTATCTCGAGGAAATCGGCTTCGTCACCGTCGAACAGACGGGCAATCGCAAGCGCTACGAGATTGCGGAGGCGGGCCGCGAACATCTGGCCGCCAATCGCGATCAGGTGGACATGATTCTCGCGAAGCTCAGCTACGTCGCGCACAAGATGGAATCGATCCGGCGCGCGTACGCGGCGGAGCAAGACGACGACGGCGGCACCTTCGGGCGCGACGGCGATCGTTGGCACCCGAAGCTGCGCCAAGCGCGTTATGCCTTGAAGCTGGCCCTGCTGCGACGCATCGATGCCGACGAGCAGGAACAGCAGCGCGTGGCGGAAATCCTGCTCCGTGCCGCGGCCGAGATCGAAGGCAAACCGGCCGCGGGGGCTTCCGCGCAAAGCGCGAATCCATGAGCGTGTCACGCGCGCGGCGGGCGAAGCGTCAAATAAAACAACGGCGGCTTATTTGCACCGCCGTTCGAAGAACGGCACATCAAAAAGGAATCGAATAACCATGTATGCCCTCTCCCAATCGCGAGAGCGCCGCCTCGTTTGGCTGCTTGCCCTCGTGCAATTCACGCTCATCATGGATTTCATGGTGATGCTGCCGCTCGGCCCGCAGATCATGACTGCGTTCGACATCTCGCCGTCCAAGTTCGCGGCCGCCGTATCGGCGTATTCGTGGTGCTCGGGACTCTCGGCGCTGTTGGCGGCGACTTACATCGATCGCTTCGATCGCCGCAAGCTGCTGCTCTCGGCCTACCTGCTGTTCGCGGTGTCGAACATCCTTTGCGCATGCGCCACGAGCTATTCGTTGCTGCTCGCGAGCCGCGCGTTCGCCGGCCTGACCGGCGGCGTGCTCGGCGCCGGCGTCATGGCGATCGTGGCAGACATCGTGCCGGCGCAGCGTCGCGGCGCCGCGACGGGCATCATCATGACGGGCTTCTCCATGGCGGCCATCGCGGGCGTGCCGGCCGGCGTGCTGCTCGGTGCGTACTTTCACTGGTCGGCGCCGTTTTGGTTGCTTGGCATCCTCACGGTGACGATCGCCGTCGTTACGCTGCGCATGCTGCCGCCGCTTGCCGATCATCTCGCGACGCGGCCGCCGTCACTCGCCCAAACGCTCCCGGCCCTCGTGCGATTGCTGACCTACCCGCGTCACGTACGCGCGTTTGCGCTGACGTTTTTGGTCATGCTCGCGCATATGCTGGTGATTCCGTTCATCTCGCCGATGCTCGTAGCCAACCACGGCATCGCGCCCGGCCAGATCTCGTGGCTCTACATGGCGGGCGGCGCGGCGACGTTCTTCACGTCGCGCGCGATCGGCAGGCTGGCCGACCGCGTCGGGCATCGCCTCGTATTTCGCATTTTCGGCGTTCTTGCGCTCGGGGGCATCCTCATTCTCACGCATTTGCCCGCTATGCCGTTCGCGATCATGGTGCCCGGCTTCGCGCTGCTTCTAGTCGTCTCGTCGGGCCGCATCGTGCCGATGCAAGCCATTTTGACGACGGTCCCCGAGCCCCAGCATCGGGGCGCCTTCCTCAGCGCGAACGGCGCCGTCCAATCGCTCGGCACGGGCTGCGGTGCGTGGATCGGCGGGCTCATGCTGTCCACCGATCAAGCCGGGCACCTCGTCGGCTACGGCGTCAATGGATGGGTATCGGTTGCGTTGGGCTCGCTCGCGCTGGTTTGGGTAGGCCGCGTGCGCAGCGCTCGTATGCAGAGCGCGCCCAATGCAGTTCCGGCGGTCGCCGGCTCTGCGCCGGAATTAGCCGGCAAGGCCTAAGTAGAACGTCACGTGCGGCGCCGGCGAACCGCCGGCGCGCGAACGTGCGAGGAATCAGGCGCTGAGCCGCCCGCCCTCGTTCTTCTCTTCCCCGCCCTCCACCGCACCACGCGCGAGCACCGGCGAAAGCGCCTGTCCCGTGTGACTTTCGCGAATGCGAGACAACGTCTCGGGATCGGCGGCCGCGACGATCGTGCCGCCGCCTGCGCCGCCTTCGGGGCCCAAATCGATGATCCAATCGGCTTCGGCAATCACGTCCAGATCGTGCTCGATGACGACGACGCTATGGCCCGCATCGACGAGCCGGTGCAGCACGCGGATCAGGCGGGCCACGTCGGCCATATGAAGGCCGACAGTCGGTTCGTCGAGAACATAGAGCGTATGCGGCGCCTTCTGTCCGCGGCGACCGATGTCGTCGCGCACCTTCGCAAGCTCCGTCACGAGCTTGATGCGTTGAGCCTCGCCGCCCGACAGCGTCGGCGACGGCTGCCCCAATGTCAGGTAGCCGAGCCCGACGTCTTTCATCAACTGCAGCGGATGACCGATACTCGGCATCGACGAGAAAAAGTCGACGGCTTCGTCGATCTCCATCGTCAGCACGTCCCCGATGTTCTTGCCGCGCCACGTCACGGCAAGCGTTTCCGGGTTGAATCGCTGCCCATGGCAAACGTCGCAAGGGACCTTCACGTCGGGCAAGAAACTCATGCCGATCGTTCTCACGCCCTGTCCCTCGCAGGCGGGGCAACGTCCTTCGCCCGTGTTGAACGAAAACCGCGAAGCCGCATAGCCGCGGGCGCGTGCCTCCAACGTATCGGCAAACAATTTGCGGATAGTGTCCCAGACGCCGATGTAGGTTGCCGGGCACGAACGCGGCGTCTTGCCGATCGGCGTTTGGTCGACTTCGAGCACGCGATCGATCGCTTCGAAGCCCGTCACCGACGTGCATCCTTGCCAACGGTGCGTCACCTCGAGCGGCGCGCGGGTCGTGCTGGCCGTGGCACGGCGCACTTGCTGGGCGCGCGTTTTCGGCTCGGCGCCCTCGCTCCCCTGCGCAGCGCGACGCGCGCGCCGAGTGGCCGGCGACGACAACACCGAGCGCCCGACCGCATCGAGCAAGTTCGTCATGAGCACGTCGCGCGCGAGCGTCGACTTGCCCGATCCCGACACGCCCGTCACCGCCACGAGCCGCGCGAGCGGAATGCGCGCCGTCACGTCGCGCAGATTGTGCAGCGATGCCTCGTGCACCGTCAGCCAGCGCTCGGGTACGACCGCCTCGCCTTCGGCCCGCACTTCGCGCCGCGGCTGAAGCGGGTGAACGATGGGGCGAGCCAGAAATTGGCCCGTCAGCGAATCGTCGTGGGCCGCGAGATCGTTCACGCCGCCCTCGGCCACGAGCCGCCCGCCGCGCTTGCCCGCGCCCGGCCCCACATCGATGATGTGATCCGCACGGCGAATCGTATCCTCGTCGTGCTCGACGACGACGAGCGTGTTCCCCTTGTCGCCCAATTGATGCAACGCATCGAGCAAGATCCGGTTGTCTCGCGGGTGCAGGCCGATCGTCGGCTCGTCGAGCACGTAGCAGACGCCCTGCAGATTGCTGCCCAACTGCGCCGCCAGACGAATCCGCTGTGCCTCGCCGCCCGACAGGCTCGGCGCGGCGCGATCTAGGCTCAGATAGCCGAGCCCCACTTCTTCGAGGAATCGCAACCGGCTCGCGATTTCGCTGACGACGTCGCGCGCGATCTGTGCCTCGCGACCGCCGAGGGCGATCGTATCGATCCACTGCCGCGTGTCCGATACGGTCCAGCGGCCGACGTCCACGATCGAGCGGTCGTCGAACTGCACGGCGCGCGCCGTCTCGTTCAAACGCGTGCCGCCGCAGTCGGGACAAGGCGTGTCGCCGACGCCTTCCACTTCCTGTTCCTCGGACGGCAGCGTCTGCTCGCGCCCTCGCCCGTCCTCGGCGCCCAGCACGGTATCGTCGTATGCCGCACGCTGCTCGCGCGTCAATGCCAGCCCGGTGCCGACGCAACTCGTACACCACCCGTGCTTGCTGTTGTACGAAAACATGCGCGGGTCGAGCTCGGGATAACTCGTCCCGCACACCGGGCAAGCGCGTTTGACCGATAGCACTTCGATTTCGCCGATACCGGTCGTCGATCGTTTGGATGCGAGCGCATCGGCCAAACCGTCGAGCGGCGCGAGCAAATGAACGACGCCTTTGCCGACTTCGAGCGCGGCGTCGAGCGCACGGCGCAACGACCCTTCATCGTCGGCCGAGACGACGAGGTCGGCGACCGGCAACTCGATCGTATGCTCGCGGAAACGCTCGAGCTTCGGCCAGGGATCGACGGGCAGAAACTCGCCGTCCACACGCAGATGCGTATGCCCGCGCGCCTTCGCCCACTTCGCCAGGTCGGTATAGACGCCTTTGCGGTTGACGACGAGCGGCGCGAAGAAGCCGACATGCTCGCCCGCGTAGTTGCGCAGGACATGCGCCGCGATCGATTCGGCGCTTTGCGGCGTGACGGGCGTGCCGTCGTGAATGCAGTGCTGAATGCCGAGCTTCACGTACAGCAAACGCAAGAAATGCCAGACTTCGGAGGTCGTCGCGACCGTGCTCTTGCGCCCGCCTCGCGACAAACGCTGCTCGATCGCGACCGTCGGCGGAATGCCATAGACGGCGTCGACTTCCGGCCGCCCCGCGGGTTGCACGATCGAGCGCGCATAAGCATTCAGCGATTCGAGGTAGCGCCGCTGCCCTTCATGAAAAAGGATGTCGAAGGCGAGCGTCGATTTGCCCGAGCCCGACACGCCCGTCACGACATTGAACTTGCCGTGCGGAATGTCGACGTTAAGGCTCTTGAGATTGTGCTCGCGCGCATTGACGATGCGCACGACGTCGTCGCCTTCGACGGCCCGCCGCGCGCGCACGGCGGCCAACGCCGTTTGCAGCGGCTTGCCGGCCGCCGCGCCGTCGCTCGCCTCGGCGGCGCCGAGCGCAAGCTCGTACTGCTTCAGCGCGCGCCCGGTATGCGACGCGTCGCAAGCCTCGATGTCTTCGGGCGTGCCTGCCGCGACGATCGAGCCGCCTTCGTCGCCGCCTTCCGGACCGAGATCGACGATCCAATCGGCTGCGCGCACGACGTCGAGATTGTGCTCGATGACGATGAGCGAATGGCCGCGCGCGAGCAGCTTGCCGAACGCGCGCATGAGCTTGGCGATGTCATCGAAATGCAGTCCCGTCGTCGGTTCGTCGAACATGAAGAGCCGCCCGCCCGGCGTCGCTTCCGCGCCAGCCTTGCTGCCCGTCTCCGCGAGAAAGCCGGCGAGCTTCAAACGCTGGGCTTCGCCGCCCGAGAGCGTCGGCACGGGCTGGCCGAGCTTCACGTATTCGAGCCCGACATCGACGATGGGTTGCAGCACGCGCAGCACGTCGGTGTCCTGCGCAAACAAGCCGACCGCTTCGCTGACGGTCAATTCGAGGACGTCGGCGATGGACAAGGCGCGTGCCGGCGATCCTCGCTCTATGGTCACCTCGAGCACCTCGGCGCGATAGCGGCGTCCGTCGCAATCGGGGCAACGCAGGTACACATCGGAGAGGAACTGCATCTCGACGTGCTCGAAACCCGAGCCGCCGCAGGTCGGGCAACGTCCATCGCCCGAATTGAAGCTGAACGTGCCGGCAGCGTACCCGCGCTGCAAGGCGAGCGGCGCCTTGGCGAAGAGCTTGCGGATCTCGTCGAACGCGCCCACGTAGCTCGCCGGGTTCGAGCGCGCCGTCTTGCCGATCGGCGATTGATCGACGAACACGGCGTCGGCGATCAGCTCAGCGCCGACGAGGCCGCGGTGCGTGCCCGGCGATTCCGTGGGGCGGCCGAGATGACGCGCGAGCGCCGGATAGAGCACGTCCTGAATCAGCGTCGATTTGCCGGAGCCGGACACGCCCGTCACGCACACGAGCCGCGCCAGCGGAATATCGACCGTCACGTCGCGCAGGTTGTGCTCGCTCGCGCCTTCGAGGACGAGGCGCGGCGTGCTCGCATCGACGGGCCGCCTCGCCCAATGCGTCGCGTCGGCGACGCGAAGGCGGGCGCCGAGATATTCGCCCGTCAATGTGCTCGCCGTGCGAATGTCGGCCGGACTGCCGTCATAGACGACGTTGCCGCCGCGCTCGCCCGGCCCCGGGCCCATATCGATAAGACGATCGGCCGCAAGCATCACCGACGGATCATGCTCGACGACGACGAGCGTGTTGCCCGCGTCGCGCAGCCGCCGCATCGCCTCGACGATGCGATCGAGATCGCGCGGATGAAGGCCGATGCTCGGCTCGTCGAGCACGAACAGCGTTTTCGTGAGCGATGTGCCGAGCGCCGTCGTCAAATTGATCCGTTGCACCTCGCCGCCGGACAACGTGCGGCTTTGCCGATCGAGCGTGAGATAGCCGAGCCCGACGTCGCATAGGTATCGCAGCCGCGTACGCACTTCGGCGACGAGCAGTTTCAGCGCATCGTCGAGCAATGCGTTCGGCAACGTGATCTCGTCGAAGAATCGGCGGATGCGCGCGATCGGCATCAGCATCAGATCGTGCACCGTCAAGCCCGGCAGCGCTTCGAGCTGCGCACGCGTCCAAGCGACGCCACGCGGCATGAAGCGCGCCTCGGGCGCCAGCACCGCGTCGGCGTTGGCCTTGGTGCCCAAGCGCCACAGCAGCGATTCCGTCTTCAACCGCGCCCCGCCGCACGTTTCGCAAGGCGTATAGCTTCTGTACTTCGACAAGAGCACGCGGATGTGCATCTTGTACGCCTTCGATTCCAGGTAATTGAAAAAACGCCGCACACCGTACCACTCGCGCTGCCAGTCGCCCTTCCAATTGGGCGAGCCGTTGATGACCCAGTCGCGTTCGGCGTCGGCCATCTCGGCCCACGCCGTGGTCGTGCGGATGCCCGCACGCGCGCCGTACCGCATGAGATCGTCCTGGCACTCCTTCCACGCCGGCGTTTGCATCGGCTTGATGGCGCCGCCGGCCAGCGTTTTGCGTACGTCCGGAATGACGAGGCCGAGGTCGACGCCGATCACGCGGCCGAAACCGCGGCAAACGTCGCACGCGCCATAGGCGGAATTGAACGAGAAGAGACCGGGCTGGGGGTCGGCGTAGCGCAAATCGCTTTCCGGGCAGTGCAAGCCGGTGGAAAAGCGCCAGACCCGCGGCGCGATTTCCTGCGCGCCGCCCCCCGAGTCAGCGTCGGCCTCCGGCAGCACATAGACGTTGGCGCGCCCCGCCCCGCGCTTGAGCGATGCTTCGATCGCTTCGACCACACGCGCCTTCTCCGTCTTGCCGACACGAAAGCGATCGGCGACCACGTCGAGCACCTTGCGCACCCCGGCCGGCGTCTGCACTTCGCGCTCGGCTTGCACGCGCGTATAACCGCTTGCCGACAGCCACTGGCCGACTTCGTCCGCGCTCGTCTGCTCGGGCAACTCCACCGGAAAGGTGACGACGACCCGCTCGTCGCGCTCGGCCGTGCGCGCCACGAGTTCGGCATAGATCGTCTCGGGCGTATCGTGGCGCACGGCCTCCGCCGTCGCCTTGTCGAACAGCTGCGCAGCCCGTGCATAAAGGAGCTTCAAATGATCGTTGAGCTCGGTCATCGTGCCGACCGTCGAGCGCGAGCTGCGCACGGGGTTCGTCTGGTCGATCGCAATCGCAGGCGGCACGCCGTCGACGCGGTCCACCTGCGGACGATCCATCCGGTCGAGAAACTGCCGCGCATAGGCGCTGAAGGTTTCGACGTAGCGGCGCTGTCCTTCCGCGTACAGCGTGTCGAAGACGAGGCTGGACTTGCCGGAGCCCGACGGCCCCGTCACGACCGTCATTTCCCCGGTACGCAAGTCGAGGTCGATATTTTTGAGATTGTGCTGACGAGCTCCGCGAATGCGGATGACGCCGGAGGTCATGAGACGTGTCCTTTCTACGCGCTATTCGAACGATGCGCGCCCTCGTTTTGAGATGAACGGACGCGCCAGGGGTGCAATGATAGTCCTGCTTGCGCGACTTGGCCGAGCGCCGCGGCAGTCGCGATCGCTTTGTTGGCCGAACCGAGCGTCGGCATGGCTGCGGGACTCGATTGATCGCGCGAGGGCGCGCAAATTGGTGACAGCCACTGACGCTATTCGGACAACGCCGCGGCGACGCGGGCCCTGAGGACGGGTATGAGCTCGCGCTCGAACCATGCATGCCGCTTGAACCAGCCTTGGTTGCGCGGAGAGGGATGCGGCAAGGGAATGTGCGAGGGCCCGTAGTCGCGCCAGGCCGCGACCGTTTCCGTGAGGGTCGAGCGGCGCTCGGCGGCCAAGAAGCGTTGTTGCGCATAGGCGCCCACGAGCAGAGTCAGCCGAATATGCGGCATCTGCGCCAAGACGCGCTCCAGCCAGAGCTCGGCGCACTCGCGCCGGGGCGGCAGGTCGCCCGACGCGCCCCGTCCGGGATAGCAATAGCCCATGGGGACGAGCGCGACCGAATCCGGATCGTAGAAGCATTCGGGGCCGATCCCCATCCACTCGCGCAGGCGTGCGCCGCTTTTGTCGTCCCAGGGAATCCCGGACGCGTGCACGCGCGCACCCGGCGCTTGGCCGACGACGAGCACACGCGCTCCGCGGCCGACTTGAAGCACGGGACGTGGGCCATGTGGCAAATGGGCTTCGCAGGCCCGGCATGCGCGAATTTCATCGAGGAGCCGCTGCAAACGCATGGCGGACGAAACGGAGGACGACATCGGTAAGACGCTCGGCGGCGAGTTCGTTAATTCGGGTGGCCCGGCAGGCTAGCACCGCGCTAGCGATGGGCCAGCTTGCTCATCAGGTAATCGCGCAATACGACGGCCTGATTGTGTTCGCGATCGCGCGCGCCGAACAACAACGCGATAGGCCCGCGCTCGGCCGCCTCGATCAGCGGCTGCCAGGCTTCGGGGTTGGCATCCAATTCGGCGCGGTAGCGTGCTTGAAAATCCTCCCAGCGCGACGGGTCGTGACCGAACCAGCGCCGCAGCGCCGTGCTCGGCGCCACGTCGCGCAGCCAGGCCGCGAGACGCAGCGTGTCTTTCGTGACGCCGCGCGGCCACATGCGGTCGACGAGAAAGCGCGGCCGTGCGTCGGGACCGAGCGGGTCGTAGGCCCTGAGGATGTCGATTCGAGCTTGTTTCATGCCCTTCCCTCCGCTATCGCAAGCGCCCGCAACGCGCGCGGACATGCGTCGGCCGGCGCCTAGCCACGGTGCGCCGTCCGGCAAAGTGGCGCGTCGATCAAACTTGCCGCAACGTCGCGTCGAGCGCGTGCGCCGCGGTTCGATCCCCGTCGGTCGCGAGCGTCGCGCGAAAAACCGTTTGCCGGTTGTGGCCAACCGCCGCGGGCGAGTCCCATAGCAATTCCACTTGCGAACGCCGTGCCCACCCGTGCGCGCGGATGGCCGCCGCCCCGGCACGTCCCGAGACCGGGGGCGCGCCATCGGCCGTCACGGGCACATGCGCCGCCGGATGCTCGCGCTCGATCGCCGCGGCCGCCGGCCATTTGACCGATAGCTCGCGGGCATCGTACTGCCCTAGCTTACGGCTCTCCACCCATACCACAGCCGTGCGCGTCGTGACGTCGAGCGAGATGGCGAAGCGCCCGATCGCGAACCGGCGCGCCGCGATGTTCGTACGCCAAAGCGCGCGCGGCCGGCATATCCAAAGCACTGCGGCATAAAGTGCAGGGGCGGCGACCAACCAGCCGTTCGTGTCGGCAATGGCGGAGACGGTCCGCCTACCGCCCGCCGCCCAAACGAAAACGCCGATGGACCACAGTGCAAACAGCAAACATAAGAATGCGAACAACCGCAGCGCTTGCCGCAGCCATTGCGGCAACGGGTGGAACGGGCGTTCGGCGCGCGCGCGGGCGCCAGGCAAGGCGATCAGCAGGAAGAGAAAGACGCCGTTGATCGACGCCCAGGGAGAAGACGCCATTGCCGAAAGCGATTCGCCATAGCCCATCTGCGCCATCGAATAGAGCCAGCGCGCCAGCAAGACAAGACCGATGGCGCGTAGCGCGAACATCGTGCCGGCGCCCGGGGTCTGTTCGGCTCGCGTGGGGTTCGCTCTCGCCAAGACGCTCTCCTTCTCCTAAGTCAGACGTGATCGCCGCCCGCTTCGCGGCAGCAGCATTATAGGGATTCGGCGCGCGTCGGCGCCCCTTCGTTCGTGCAAATTCGCGCCGAGCGCCTCGGCGCATGTTCGACGATCGGAGATCCAAGCGGGTCGCATACCATGCGCCGAACGAACGCGGCCATCGCACCGTGCACAAACGACACGCCCCGCGTGCCGTAAGGCAGGCGGGGCGTGTCCGGCGAAGGCGAGCCGCGGCTCGCGTCGAGACTTAGCCGGCGGCGACTTCGCGAAGCACGGTGCGGCGCTTTTGACGCAGCAGGTTTTCGTACGAAGCCAAGTAGTTCTGCGCCATCACCTTCGACGTGAAACGTTCCTCGAACGCCTTGCGCACCGTGGCGCGCGGCAACGACGGCAAACGCTTGAGCGCGGCGACGGCCGACAGTTCGTCCTCTACGACGAAGCCCGACACGCCGTTTTCGATGACTTCAGGCACCGAGCCGCGCTTGAACGCAATCACGGGCGTACCGCAGGCCATCGCCTCGATCATGACGAGGCCGAACGGCTCCGGCCAATCGATCGGGAACAGCAGCGCGTGCGCACCGCCGAGGAATTCGGCCTTCTCGGACTCGCTGATCTCGCCGATGTATTCGACGTGCGGCAAGGCGAACAGCGGCTTGATCTGCTCTTCGTAGTAGGCGCGGTCGGCCTTGTCGAGCTTGGCCGCGATCTTGATCTTCATGCCGGCTTTTTCGGCGATGCGGATGGCCGTGTCGACACGCTTCTCCGGCGAGATGCGACCGAGGAACGCGAGGTAGCTCGGCTCGACGTCGGTGCGCGGCGTGAGCAGGTTCTCGGGCAGGCCGTGGTAGACCGTGGAGAGCCAGTTCGCCTGCGGCAGCGGCATGCGTTGGTTATCCGAGATCGATACGACGGGCACGTCGTTGAACGTGTTGAAGATCGGCTGCAGTTCGGGCAGATCGAGACGGCCGTGCAGCGTCGTCAAATGCGGAACCGGCTGGCGCGAGAACAGCGAGAACGGGTAGTAATCGATGTGGAAATGCAGCACGTCGAACTCGTCGGCGCGGCGGCGCACTTCCTCGAGCAGCAGCATATGGGGAGCCATCGTGTCGCGGATCGACGGATCGAGACGCAGCGCCTGCGGCCAAAACGCTTCGAGCTTGGCCGACGTCTGCGAATCGCCGCTGGCGAATAGCGTCACGTCATGTCCGAGCTCGACGAGCGCTTCGGTCAGGTACGAGACCACGCGCTCCGTTCCGCCGTAAAGCTTCGGAGGAACCGCTTCGTGCAAAGGAGCGATTTGAGCGATCCGCATAGTGATGAACTCCAATAAATTCAGGAAAAACGTTGCTGTTGGACTGGAAGCGAATCGCCCGCTCCGGTTATAAGGCCGCAGCAACCCGTCCCCATTGGAACGGGTGCGATTCGCCCTAGGCCGATCGACGGCATCGTTCGGTCGATCTCGGGGCTACGCGCCACATGCCGATAAACGCGCGTCCCGCCGAAACGTTGACGCCGTTCAAAAAAATTCCTAGGTGCAAACCCGGATCGATTATCCGACCGGTTTTATGCTGCGCCGCAAGGCATTTCAAACTCTTTACATTGTTACAGCCACGAAACACTTCGTCCGCCACGGTTCGGCGGTGTGCGCCTACAGTAGGCCGAAGCGTATCGCGCGCCACGGCGCGCGCCGCGCACGCACCGCTTAGGTGCACGCAGCACCGACTAGCGGATCGTCGCTCTGGCCCTATATGCCAACCGATTCCGGTCAGTTTTTCCTTTTTCTGACCGCAGTCGGACGCAGCCGGTAATTCTATCTGAAAATTACGGTTGCCTTTAGTCGACCTTTCGTTCAAGACGCGCATCGATCTTGCTTGCGCAGCCATCTGCGATGCAGCGCCGCAACTCGGCGTTGTTCGTAGCCAACGCTCGTGGCGAAGCCCCGGGGAAGTTCCGCGGATGTTTACAATGGCGGCGTGCCGCGCCATCTCGATATCGCTCGAGTTTGGCTGCCGGTGCGCCACACGCAGACTATGCTTTTCATGACACTCGCTTCGCGTGCCTCGCACGAACCACAATTGGAACATTTGACCGTCGCCGAGCGTAACGCTCGCAACGCCAAGCTCTCGAGCTATGCCGAGCGCCCTCTGGCGTTCCTGCTCAGTTACATCCGGCGCCACCCCGTCTCGCATGCGATCGTGCTGGCCAGCGTCTTTGCGGCGGTCGGCTGCGCGCTCGCGTCGCAATACGCGATCAAGCATCTCATCGACGTGCTCGGCATGGGCCGGGGTCATCCGGGCCCGCTCTGGGCGGCCTTCGCGATCCTCGTGGGGCTCATCGCCGCGGACAATCTGCTCTGGCGGATCGGCGGATGGGTGGCCGCCCATGCGTTCGTCGATGTCACGGGCGACTTGCGTCGCGACCTGTTTCAGTACCTGACCGGCCACTCGCCCACCTACTTCGCGGAACGTCAGCCCGGCACGCTTGCGAGCCGGATCACAGCCACGTCGAATGCGGTGTACACCTCCGAGAACACGATGGCGTGGAACGTGCTGCCGCCGTGCATCGCGGTGCTCGGGGCCATCGTCATGATCGTCACGGTGAACCCGGTCATGGCGGGATGCCTGATGCTGTGTTCGGGCGTGCTCGCGATCGTGCTGTTCAAGCTCGCGGGGCGCGGTTCGTCTCGCCACCACAAATTCGCGGCCAAGGCGGCGGCCGTCGACGGCGAGCTCGTCGACGTCATCGGCAACATGGGGCTCGTGCGCGCGTTCGGAATGACGCTGCGCGAGCAGCGCCGCTTCGGCGATACGGTCAAGGCGGAAATGGATGCACGCCAGCAGAGCCTGCTCTACCTGGAGCGCCTGCGGTTGCTCCATGCCGTCATTACGGCGCTGCTGTCGGCCGGCTTGCTCGGCTGGGCGCTCTGGCTGTGGACTCAAGGGCGCGCCACCTCGGGCGACATCGTGCTCGTCAGCTCGCTCGGCTTCACCATCTTGCACGGCACGCGCGATCTGGCCGTCGCTCTCGTGGACGTCACGCAGCACATCGCGCGGCTGGCCGAAGCCGTGAAGACGCTGCTCGAACCGCACGGGATGCCCGACCGCGAGAACGCCTTCGAACTCGTTCCGCACGGTGGACGCGTGGACTTCGAGGGCGTGACTTTCGCCTACCCGCGCCGGCGGGCGATTCTCGACCATTTCGATTTGCATATCGAGGCGGGACAGCGCGTCGGCCTCGTCGGGAAGTCGGGTGCCGGCAAATCGACGGTGCTCGCGCTCTTGCAGCGCTTTTACGAAACGCAAGGCGGCTCGATCAAGATCGACGGGCAGGAGATCGCCGCCATCACGCAAGACAGCCTGCGCCACGCAATCGCACTGGTGCCGCAGGACATCGCGCTGTTTCATCGGACCGTCTACGAGAACATCGCGTACGGCCGGCCCGACGCAAGCCGCGAGGAAGTTTACGCCGCCGCGCGCGAAGCGCGTTGCACGGACTTCATCGAAGCGATGCCGGAAGGGTTCGATACGGTCGTGGGCGATCGCGGCGTCAAGCTATCGGGCGGCCAGCGTCAGCGCATCGCCATCGCCCGCGCAATCCTGAAAAATGCGCCCATTTTGCTGCTCGACGAGGCAACGTCGGCGCTCGACAGCGCCTCGGAAGAAGCCATTCAGCAAGCGCTCGACCGGCTCATGGTCGGAAGAACCGTCATTGCGATCGCGCACCGTCTGTCGACGCTGCAGAACTTCGATCGCATCATCGTCATGAGTTCGGGGAAAGTCATCGACGACGGCACGCCCGAAGCCCTGCGCAATCGTCCGGGCATCTACCGCGATCTGCTCAGTAAGCAGCACGGCAAAGCCATGCAACTGCATCCGGGCGGCGGGCGCAAGATCGACGAGCACGTCGCTTGAGCCGGAGCTTCAGTCCAAGCTTGCGTTCGAGCGTTGGCCCGAGCCGAGCCTGAGCCAAGCTAGCGTTCGAGCGTTAGTTCGAGCGTTAGCCCGAGCCTGAGTCCCAGTTCGAGACCCGGCTCGAGGCTCGAGGCGGGCGCGCAAGCGCGTCAGGCCGCGACGCGCTTGCGCGCCGGTTTGGCGCGTGCCGCCGCGGCTTTCTCGGATGCGTTTTTTTTCTGCACGGGCGCCTGCTCGCCGCTTTGCGCCAAGTCCCGCAGAAAGGTGTCGCGCCACACCGAAACATTGTTGCTGCGCAGCTGCGCGATCATGTCCCGGTAGCGCGCGCGCCGCTCGGCCAGCGGCATCGACAACGCTTGCGCCAGTGCTTGCGCCATGCCGTCGATGTCGACCGGATTGACGATGAGCGCACCCGTCAGCTCCTCCGCCGCGCCGGCGAAGCGCGACAGCACGAGCACACCCGGATCGTCGGGATCTTGCGCCGAGACGTATTCCTTCGCGACCAGGTTCATCCCATCGCGCAGCGGCGTGACGTAACCCACGTGCGATTCGCGGAACAGCGCGGCAAGGACCGGACGCTCGTACTGCCGATGAATGTAGCGGATCGGCGTCCAGTCGAGTTCGGCGAACCGGCCGTTGATGCGCCCGAGCTCGCTTTCAAGGCGAAGCCGAATGTCTTGATAGGCATGCATGTCGGCGCGCGTCGGCGGCGCGATCTGCACGAACGAAACGTTGTTGCGGCACGACGGCACTTGGTCGAGCAGCCGCTCGAAAGCCCGGAAGCGCTCGACGAGCCCTTTCGAGTAATCGAGCCGATCGACGCTCATGATGAGCTTTCGCTCGTGCAGCGTCTGGCGCATCGTGCGGACGTACTTGCCGCGCGCACCCGCTTTGGCGAGCTGAGCGATTTCGTCGGGATAGACGCCGATCGGATACGCGGCCGCCCGCAGCGACCGCCCGAACGCGCGCACGAGCGCGGGTTCCCCCGCGACGACCGGCGCGCCCCGGCCAGCGCCGGCGCCTGCCACTTCCCCACCGGCCTCGTGCACGACGTAGTCGCAAAACGCGCGAACGTCGGCCTGCGTCTGAAACCCGAGCAAGTCGAACGAGCAAAGCGCTTCGACGAGCTCCCGATGCGGCGGCACGGCCAGCAGGACCTGCGCCGCCGGAAAAGGAATATGCAGAAAGAAGCCGATGCGGTTCGTGACCCCCGCTGCGCGCAGCGCCTGCGCGAACGGAATCAAATGGTAGTCGTGCACCCAAATGACGTCGTCGGCACGCAGAAGCGGCACGAGTCGTTGCGCGAGCCACGTGTTGACGCGCCAATAGCCTTCGAAGTCGTGCCGGTCGTATTGGACCAGATCGGCTCGATAGTGAAAGGCCGGCCACAGCGTCGCGTTGGAAAAGCCGCGATAGTACTGATCGTAGTCGCGCCGCGCGAGGCCGATCGTGGCGAAGGTCACGGGCCCCTGCTCGACGAGATGCAGCTGAGGCTGCCCCGAGGACACGACCTCGCCGCTCCAGCCGAACCACATGCCGCCCGTTTCCTTCAACGCGTCGTACACGCCCACCGCCAAGCCGCCGGCCGCCGGGCCGCCTTCGGAAATGGGCGCGACCCGGTTCGAAACGATGATGAGTCGGCTCATGAGGTGCGTTGTGCTCCGGCGACGATATCGGCCAGCCAGCCGACGAACGCATCGACCGAATCGACGCGCGCACGCGCCGAGGTCTCGCCCGCTCCGACCTTGATCGACACGCCGCCCCGCTCGTTGACGACGGCGAAGCCCTTTTCGTCTGTCAAATCGTCGCCGGCGAACACGGGCGTGCGGCCCGCGAACGGCGGCTCGTCGAGAAACGCGGCGAGTGCCCGCCCCTTATCGACGTTCTTCGGTTTGATTTCGAAAACCATCTTGCCGGGCTGCAGGACATAGGCGTCCGAGTACGTGTCGACAAGGCGCTGCGTCGCCTCCCGCGCGGCGGTCTCCGCCAGCGGAGCATTGCGATAGTGCAGCGCCAGCGCGGCACCCTTGATTTCGAGCAGCGTGCCGGGATGCGCCTTGACGAGCTCGGCGAGCACGCGCTCCATCCGCAACAGGCGCTCGTCGTTGAAGCCGAGCCGCACCGTATCGCCGCTGGCATCGCGCCGCTCGGCGCCGTGCAAGCCTGCGACGGGCAGATCGGGCATGCCGAGAAACCCGTCGATGTTCTCGATGCCGCGGCCCGAGACGACAGCCACGGCGCCATGCGTCAAATGACGCAGCCGCGCGAGCGAATCGATGACGGCCGGCGGCACGAAGACGGCGTCGGGCGTGGGGGCGAGTTCGACGAGGGTGCCGTCGAAATCGAAGAAAAACGCTGTCTCGCGCAGGGACAGAAAAGCCGGTAGAGATTGCATCAGCTCAATTCGCGTAACGGTCGAGAGCGGTTAGGCCGCGCTGGACCGGGGAGGTTTGCGCATCTTACCGCGCCTGCGCCGCGTTTTCGAGCCACGGCGCCTGAAAGCGCCGGCGTCCCGGCGTCCGCGAGCGGGGGTCGGGCGGGAGCAAGCGGAACCCGGCCCTTGCCCGCATCTTGCGCTTTCCTGCGACATATTGCCTCGCCGGCTGCGCACATTTGCCGCATGAACGGTATCAGTAAGGCAATTGCGCTATAGTCCCAGCCTCGCAGCCGTCTGGCGGCGCTGCCTGTAGCGCAGCGCCGTAGCGCCTGAGCCCCTCACCCGAGTCACCGATGCCGCCACGTTTGTTCGACGTCGGCTCGCCGCCCGGCGAACCGGCCCATTTCGTCCCTGTATCGTCCGCCGTCGCATCGGCCGGCGCGGCCGCGCCGCTCTCCGCCCTCGCCCGCCTTTCTCGCGGGCGAGGTCCGGCGCGGCTGCGGAACCTCGCTGCCGTGGCCTGCGCGGCGCTGCTCGCCGCTTGTTCGCATGACGACGGGCCTTGGCAGTTGACCAACGTCTCGGGCCACCTGCCGGACCTTTCGTTCACCTTGACCGAGGACACGGGCAAAGCGGTCACAGCGTCGGCGTTCCGAGGCGAAACGACGCTCGTCTATTTCGGCTACACGCATTGCCCCGACGTCTGCCCGGAAACGATGGCGCGTTTGATGCAAGTGCTCGAGAAGTTGCCGCCCGCCGACGCGAAGCAAGTGCGCATCCTGTTCATCTCGGTCGATCCGGCGCGCGATACGCCGCAAGCGCTGCATGATTACGTGACGGCGTTCGACGCGCAGCACATCCGCGGACTGACGGGCACCGACGCGCAGGTCGAATCGCTCGCGAAGCGTTACCGCGTGGCGTATCAAATGGAGAAGCGCGACCCGAACGGCAGCTACGAAGTAACGCACAGTTCGGCCGTCTATGTGTTCGATCGCGACGGACATGCGCGCTTGCTGGCGACGAGCAGCGATACGCCCGACGCTATTGCGCATGATCTGCAGCGCGTAATCGAGCACGGTACTTGAGCGCCGGGCAACCGAAGATGGCGCCGTCGAAACCTGGGCTTGCGCGCTTACCTTGGCTTACGCGCTCAAACGGTAAGCCGCTCACGACAACCAACGTTCATTCAATGATGCCGACACATTTTTCTCGATCGACCGCGATGCGTTCCGTCACCCTCGCAGCGCTCCTTTGCGCGAGCACACTCGTTGCCGCTCCCGCCGATGCCGCGGGCGCTCATGCGATCACGGCGACGAACGCGTGGATTCGCTGGCTCCCGAATAACCTGCCCGCGGCCGGTTACGTCACGCTCAATAACTCGAGCGACAAAAGCATCGAGCTCACCGACGTATCGAGCGCCGACTACGGCAGCGCCATGCTCCATCAAACGGTGCAGAACGGCTCGACCACGAACATGATCATGGTCGACAAGGCTACGGTGCCCGCACACGGCAGCTTGAAGATCGCGCCCGTGGGCTATCACATCATGCTCGAAGAGCCTACCCGCAAAATCGCGCCCGGCGATACCGTCCATCTGAAGCTGCAGTTCTCCGATGGCGAGACGCTCGAAACGCCCTTCGCCGTCAAATCGCCGGGGACGGCGAAGTAATTCGGATGTCGCGATGAACCTGCTTTACTGGCTGGAGCCCTGGGAGCCGTCGCCGACGGTCGTCATCGCCGTGCTGGCCGCGGCGATCTTGTTCGCACGCGGCGTCAAGCATGCTCGCGTTTCGCTGTTGCGCCAGGTCTCGTTCTGGTTCGGGCTCGTCGCGCTCTATATCGCCTTGCATACTCGCCTCGACTATTTCTTCGAGCACGAGTTCTTCATGCACCGGCTGCAGCATTTGGTGCTCCATCATTTAGGCCCGTTCTTCATCGCGTGGTCTTATCCGGGCGCCGCGCTGCGCGCCGGCATTCCGTTCAGCTGGCGCCGCCGGTTCGTCGGGCCCGCCATGCGCACGGCGCCGGCGCGCATCGCACTCGACATCGTCTTCAATCCGATCGTCGCCGTCGTATTGTTCGTCGGGCTCATTTACTTTTGGCTGCTGTCGCCGATTCACTTCAAGGCGATGCTCGACTGGCGGCTCTACCGCATCATGAACTGGAGCATGGTCGTCGATGGCCTGTTGTTCTGGTGGCTCGTATTGGATCCGCGTCCCGCGCCACCCGCGCGGCTCTCGCCGGGCCGGCGGATCATGATGGTCATCGCGGCCATTCCGCCGCAGATCGTGCTTGGCGCGCTGATCTTCTTCACGCCGCGAGAGCTGTACCCGATCTACTCGATCTGCGGTCGCGCGTTCACATGGATCAGCCCGATTCGCGATCAACAGATCGGCGGGTTGCTGCTGTGGATACCGGGGTCGATGATGAGCGTGTTCGGCGCGCTGATCGCGTTGCGGCACTGGATGCGCCTATCGGCGCGCGAACGACTGCGTGAGGAACGCAGGGAGATACCGTCGGAAAGACCGCGTCCTACTCCCGCCCGCGCGCCGTGACACGTTGCGCTGCGTGCGGTTCTCTCACGGGCTCCTTCGCACGGCGATAGCGCGATCGAGGTGAAGCAGGCGGCTTACTTTGGGATGGGGAACCAACGGCGCTAGACCGAGCGCATCCAAACATGCGGAATGCCGTCCTCGTCATGCACTTCGGATACCGGTTCGAAGCCGAACGCTCCATAGAACATTTGCAGATGCGCCTGCGCATGCAACTTGATCGCTGCTTCGGGCCACTGCGCGACGATATGCTTGAGCGCTTGCTCGAGCATGGCGCTACCTAGGCCGATACCGCGAAAACCTGCGGTCGTCAGCACACGGCCGATACGCACGTCGCTGTCCGACGCATCGGGTAGCAAAACACGGAGATAGCCGGCGAGTGTGGGTCTAACATCCCCCTCGTTCCGGCCGAATGTGCTCGGCGCCTGCGCAGATTCGTCCGCCTGCTCCGAATAAGCGAACAAGTGCCAAGCGTCCTGGTCGAGCCCGTCGACGTCGTTGTAGACGCACTGCTGCTCCACGACGAAGACGGCGTTGCGCGCCTGTAGCATGTCGTAGACTTCCGAAGCGGTCAGCGCGGGAAACGGCTTCCAGCGCCAGTCGAGGGATTCGTGCGGGTCGCGTGTGGAATCGGTCATGGGCAGGGTTCAAAGACACTCGGTGCCCGGCGATTATCCCGCGGCGCGCCGGCAATTGCCAGCGGCCCAGACGGGTATCCCGGCCTCGCGAACGGCGTGATGGAAGGCGCTGGCGAGCAGGCCGGCCTTCCGATGCGAGCTCGCTCTATTCCCTGTTCCCGGGTTGCTTTCCCCTCGCCGCTTGCCCTCGCCGCTTGCCCTCGCCGCTTGCCCTCGCTGCTTGCCCTCGCTGCTTGCCCTCGCTGCTTGCCCTCGCTGCTTGCCGTCGTTGCGCCCCCTACTTGTCCTGATGTGCGAGGCCGGTGAGGTCTTTGGCCATTCCGTCCAGCCACTGCTCGAAGCTCGCCGCGAGGCACTCGCGGCGTTCATCGTCGTGCAAGACGCGAACGACTTGGCCGACCGTGCCGCCGGGAGCGGGATCGAAATCGAGGCATAAACAATCGCCCATGCCGTTGGCGGCGAAGGGAATCCATCGCAGGTTGAACCAGTCGTCCTTGACCCCGCCATCCGGATCCGAGGTGATCCCTTCGAACGAACCTTCGACCACGAGATCGCGCCAGGACGTCCACTCTTTGAGGATGCCTCTGACGGAGAGCAGGTAGTCGCCGTCGAAGCATCCGGTGCACCGACCGGCCTGCCCGTTATGGATTTTTAGGCTCGCGATGAAATCGTCGGGCAGCTTGACACCGAGCGCACCTTCGAGGATTTGTATCTCGTCGTCGCAAGCCGGGTCTTTGAATCCTTCAGGAACAGCGTTCGGCATCGCCTGCAGCCAAGCGTCGAGGCGCGACCAAGATTCGGCGACGGTCATGTGAGATTGCATGGATTCAGGCTCCGTTGAATGGAGGGTGTCGGAAATGATTTCGATGGGTTCGGGTTTGGCGCGGTGTTCGCCGCGCACACCCCAGACGATCTGTGCCCCTTGCATGAGATTCGTCGTTCGATCGCATTCGACGTCACGGGCGAGTTCCCCAATTTCCCAGTGCGGGCCGGGGGTGTCGACGAATTCGTTGTCGATGACTCGCGGCACGAGCACGTGCATCAGAATAGCGACCGAACTTTGAGAACCCGGCAGATTGATCAATGTGGCCTGATCCCGGTGATGAATTTGAAAGCAAGTAAGCACCCGACCGTGCTCGTCGATCTCCTTGATGGTCTCGTTAAAGGGCGGTGAGCGATCCGCACTAGTGGCAAAGTTGAAGTAACTACCTGGCGTCTGATTCACCTTATTGGCGTGATCTATCCCGTAGTTGTCGAACCATCGCAAGCAGTTCAGGCCAAGATCCCGGTACGCTGACAATCCGCACTCGAACATCCACGTGAACGCCGTTGATCTCATGATTCCCCTCTATTCGCAAGGAACAAGGGACGGACGATAGTACGGCGGCGATGAGATCTTACTGTCGGCCCGTGCATTTAGGACCAAATGAAGGCAGTTTGCGATACGGTGCTAGCTGAGCCGTTCGACGTGGGCGCGCGTGCCCCCTGCGCGTACCATGTCCGTACTAGTGCATTGCATGCCGCGCTACGGCATGCCTGCTTCTTGCGAGACAGCCCATGCCAGACGCCTCGTCCGATTCGGCTATCGTGCTTTTCGGCGCATTCGATCGGCACAACTTCGGCGACATGATCTTTGCGCACGTCGTCGCGCGCATGTCGCGCGGCCGTCGCTTGCGCTTCGCGGGCTTGGCCGAACGCGACATGCGGGCGTACGGCGGGCATCGCGTCGAATCGATTTCCGCGTTGGCGTCTGCATCGGCATGCCGGAGCGAAACCGTCGACATCGTCCACGTCGGCGGCGAACTGCTCACGTGCGACGCGAGGGAAGCCGCCGTCATGCTCTCGTCCGAACAAGGCGCGAAGTCGATCATCGCCGAACAACGCGCATGGCGCGCGGCGCCGATCGAATGGGCGCGCGCCCACGTCGGGCTGCCGGCGCGCGCCCCCTATGTCCTGTCGCGAGCCCTCTTTCCGCCGGCCCGGCGCATCGTCTTCAACGCTGTCGGCGGCGTCGATCTCGACAACCTTGACGCGTCGATGCGAACTGGAGTCCTGCACGCGCTTGGCGGCGCGCAAGACGTCACCGTACGCGACACGGTCACCCGCAGTTCGCTCGCCGCCGCCGGCATTTCAGCTAGGCTTTTACCCGATCCCGCCGTCATGGTCGCTACGCTTTTCGGCGAAAACATTCGCGACCACGCGGCATGCGAGCCCGTATCGTCGATCGGCGCGGCTTGCCCGAACGGCTACGTCGCCGCGCAGTTCAGCGCGGATTTCGGCGATGACCGTACGCTCGACGACATCGCGGCGCAACTCGATCGCGCCGCAGCGTCGCACGGTCTCGGCGTCGCGCTCTTTGCCGCCGGCATGGCCCCGTGGCACGACGATCTCCAAGTCTACGAACGCGTCCGGCAACGCATGCGTACGCCACGCGTTCACATCATGGCTTCGCCGGATATCTGGGACATCTGTGCGCTCATCGCGACGAGCCGCGTCTATTGCGGCAGCAGTTTGCACGGAAGAATCGTCGCGGCCGCATTCTCAGTGCCGCGCGTCAACGTACGGCATCCGGCGCGTACAGCCAAGCGAAGCAAGCAAAGCGCGTTCGCCGGGACGTGGGAGCGCCCCGACATGCCGGCGGAAGTCGACGTGGGCGGCATAGAGCACGGCATCGACGATGCTTGGGCGGTCGAACCCTCGCGGCTGCGAGCCATTGCCTCGTCGCTCGTCGAAGCCTACCAGGACGGTTTCACTCTTTAGTCTCGACGCGCAGTTTCGACGTCTGGCCGCGCGAACACGCGAGCCTTTTCGCGATGATTGCCGCGAGCGCGCTGTGCCGCCGCCTGCAGTTGCGCGCGACCGAAACCGCCGATACCCGGAACGAGGCCGGGCCGCGCCGTTCTCGCCATCATTCTGGTCCTGCAAAAACGAGGCAAATTGGACCTGTAGGACAAGCCGGTTTTCGACGACAATGATCGGCACGAGACAGCCGAAGATCCAAGGACGCTCGGCCGCTTCCGGTCATTGAACCTGTTAACCGCTTGTTGGAATCGCCATGTACGTACCCACAGCCTTCAGCGAATCGCGACGTGAAGTCTTGCACCCGCTCATCGTTCGGCATCCGTTCGGCATGCTGGTGACGCACGGCCTGAGCGGCCTCGACGCCAATCATCTTCCATTCGAATTGGCCGCCGACGAAGGCGAGCTGGGTGTGCTGCGCGCTCACGTGGCCCGGGCCAACCCGGTATGGCAGGACGTCGCGGACGGCGACGAGGTGCTCGTCGTCTTTCGTGGGGGGGATGCCTACATTTCGCCGAACTGGTATCCGAGCAAGCACGAGGCCCATCGGCAGGTACCGACATGGAACTATGTCGTCGTCCATGCATATGGGCGCATCACGATCAGGGACGACGAGAAATACGTGCGCGGCGTGGTCGCCCGGTTGACGCGCACTCATGAAGCCACACTGCCGCAACCGTGGAAGATGAGCGACGCGCCGAGCGACTATATCGACGCCATGCTCAAGGCGATCGTCGGCTTGCAGATCGACATTACGCGGCTGGTCGGAAAGCGCAAGCTCGGCCAGAACAAAGAAGTCCCCGATATCGAAGGCGCGGGCGAAGCGCTGCGCTCGCGTGGGCAATTCGAGATCGGCGACGCCATGCTCGCGGAGGCCGTCGCGCGAAAGCCCAAATAGCGGCGACACCAGCGCGGCCGGAACGACGCGACTGTCTAGGCGAAATACCGAACAACTGGCTCTGGCCTGCCGCTCCGAACCAGCAAGAATTGAGCGGCGCCGTCCCCTCGAGATCCAGTATGCTCATTCACACTTTCGTCTCCGCGAACCTGTTGCTCGCCTACACCGCTTATTTCGTCGGCACGGCAAGTCCCGGGCCGAGCAACCTCGCCATCATGTCGATCGCCGCGAATAGCGGCAGAAAGGCTGCACTGGCATTTGCGCTCGGCGTCATCTCCGGATCGATGTTTTGGGCCACGGTCGCAACCGTGGGCATCTCGGCCGCTCTGATCGCGTACTCCCGCTTCATCGTCGCCATCAAAGTTTTCGGCGGGCTGTATTTGTTGTGGCTCGCGTACAAGTCCGGCCGCAGCGCGCTCGCGAAATCCGCTGCAAGGTCGTTGGGCGCAGATCGCCCCGCATCGCTCAAGGCGCTCTACGTGAAAGGCGCCGTCCTGCACCTGACCAATCCGAAGGCAGTCCTCGTCTGGGTCTCGATCGTTGCATTGTCTTCGAGCGGTGCTGGTACGGCGAACGGTGCCGTCATTCCAGGCTGCGCGTTGATCGGCTGCGCGGTATTCAGCGGATACGCCTTTCTCTTCTCGATGGACTCGGCCCGCCGTTTCTATGCGCGCACTCGCCGAGCGCTGGAAGGATGCCTCGCGGCCGTCTTCGGGATCGCAGGCATCAGATTGCTCGCATGGTCTTCCAAATGAGGATTGCGGCGCAAAAATAGACTGCTAGGTTCCGCGCGCATCGGTAACATTCGATTCCCCTTTTTCGGCGTCACACGATATGTACGCTTCCACCTTCATCTTTCGGGCCGGCCAGTACGACGACGAATTTCATCGTCTCGATCAAAGCATCGCGGAAATGGCCAGCACGCTACCCGGCTATCTCGGCGAAGAGACTTGGGAAAATGCAGAGGCGGGATTGATCCAAAACGTCTATTTCTGGGAGTCGGAAGAAGCGCTGCTGCAGTTGATCCGGCATCCTGCGCATCTTGAAGCGAAGTCGAAGCAAGGCCGCTGGCTTGACGGCTATCGCGTCGTGATTTCGAAGGTGATGCGGGAGTATGGCGACGGCAAGCTGCTCGGCTGCGGATCGGCCGCTTGAAGAACAACCAGGAACAGCCGCCCCCACGCTGCGGCGCCAAAGAAAAAACCCTGACGCGCCAAAGCGAGTCAGGGTTTTTATCTTGGAGGCGCGAGCCGGAGTCGAACCGGCCTACACGGCTTTGCAGGCCGCTGCATAACCGCTTTGCTATCGCGCCGAAAGCGGATTTGCCCGAGCATCCGCAACCGCGCGGCTGCGCAACATCCGGGATTTTCGTTCAGCTGGCCCGAGCCGCTAAACAAAAAGGGAAGCCTAGCTTCCCCTATACCTGGAGCGGGAGACGAGTCTCGAACTCGCGACCTCAACCTTGGCAAGGTTGCGCTC
>CBIHRA010000056.1:0-29770 GCA_966212325.1 uncultured Burkholderiaceae bacterium
CATTGATGCGATGCGGACAGCAGCTTGATGTCGCCGTTCGTGCCGAGCGTCACGCTGCGTCGGCTTTCGCCTGCAGCAGAATTGATGCGCTTGTCCATCAGCGAAAGGGCACCGCAGACCGTCAACTGATAGACGGCCAATTCCCCGTCGGATTGCCCGCGCTGCATGCCCTTGACGATGGCGTTGATGGTATGCACGGAACCACGGTCCGTCGCAATTTGCACGGAAACCGGCAAGCCCATGAACAGCTTGGCAGACAGGTCGTTACGGGCCGATACGCAGGTCAAATAGCCCTGAATGCCCGTCATCAATCCTTCTCGGATATCGGCATGCTGTAGCGCGAGCAGCCGGCCCACGGCGTCTTGTGCGCGCCCCCGCGTTCAAGGCGACGGGCCGCCGATTGGAATCGATGGCGCCGGACGCGAGCGTGCGAAACGTCTCGGTTACGTTCACGGTGGTTTCTCTCAGGTTTTTTAACTTCGTCGTTATTCGGCATTAGGGCGGAAAAAGCTCAACTAGTGTCGAGCCTCTAAATGCCGCTGCTCGCAAATCGCATAAAAATCAGACGATTTGAAGTTTGCGAATTTTGCCAGAAACCGGTCGTCCAATCGCAAAAAATTGTCTTCGCACGTTTTGGCGACGACCCATTGATTCGGTAATGTTCGACCGATGACGGACACCGTGCCCGTCCCGTGATGGAGTCAATGGCCGCGCTTTTCGCAACGGACATTCGTCATGCCCTCGTGGACGCCGCTCATTCGCTTACGCAACACGCATCGTGCTTACCGGCCCGAGGCCATGCCGCGCTCGAAAGACCCGCAACGATCGGCGCTCCCGCACGGCGCGCGAAGCCGCAGTCTCCCGCGCCTTTATGTCATTCCCCTTCTGTGCGTTGCGTTGATGGCATGCCGTCGCGCCGAACCCGAGGCGCGACGCGAAACAGCAGCATCGGACGCGGCTGCGGGCGTTCTGCCGACCAAGGGCGCACTCAGTTGCGCGGCCCCCTCCCTCGTCGCACCGGGCGACAGCGGACACACGCCGGCGACGGCCCAGCGTCTCGGCAACGGCGTGGACGCCGACACCCTCGACAGCGACGGCACGCGCACATTCGCGCTCGGCAAGCCGTTCACGATCGCGCTCACGGCACGCACGCCGAAGTCCGACACGCTCGAATGGCAAATCCGCGACGCGTGGAATATCGTGCGCGCAGCGGGGCGCATGCCCGTCGATGCCGGCGCGCAAACGTTCGCCATGCGCTGCACGTCCTCGCGCGCAGGTTACTTCGTGCTCACGGCCTCGCTTTCGCATGGCGGCCAACGGCTACCGCGACGCGGCACACGGCCCGCCGGCATCGCGACGTTCGGCATCTTGCCCGACGTGTCGAAAGTCTTGCCACCCGTTTCGTATGCCCATCAGGACCAGCATCGCTTCGGCGGCCAAGGCGCGAACTATCTGCGCCCCGGCGAGCACTGCTGCAACGGCGACGGCTATCGTCCGCTCTACACCGTGCTCGGTCTGTCGTGGGCCAACGACACCCGCAACTGGTACATCGAGGAGCCCGACAAGCCGGACAGCTTCACCCCTGGGCCAGACACGCTCGCGCCGTATTTCAAGCAAGGCGACATCATGCGGCTCATCCAGCTCGACGGCATTCCCGGATGGGCGAGCCCGACCGGCGCGACGACGCACAGCTATGCACCGACGTCGGAAGCGGCCTATCGCAGCTTCTTGAGCCGCGTAGGCGCCGATTCCGCCCGCATTCGCGCCGCCTTTTTCCCCTCGCAATCGAACAATTACTATCAGGTCACTTGGGAACCCGACTACGACGGCGGGCTGCCCTGGCGCGATACCGACGCGCATTTCGTCGCGCTCTACCGCTCGACCTACGAAGCGATTCATGCGGTCGATCCCCATGCCGTCGTGATGGGCCCAACGAACGCATCGGTGCGCGAAAACGTGCGCTGGCTGGCGCGCCTCGCACCGCTCGGCATCGGCCGGTATTTAGATGGTCTCGCCATTCACGGCTACTACGACGTAGGCACTTCGCCTTCCCACCCGCCCGAGCGGCTAGCCACCGCGCGCGACCCGGCCGAGGCCGCGAATGCGCTGCCGGCGTCGATGCGCGCCTTACGTTCGTCGATGACGAAGATGCTCGGCCCGGGCGCGAAGCTGTTCGTCACCGAGACGGGCATCAGTTATGACATCGGTACGTCCTACGGCAGCGATTACCCAACCCCGAACGTCTTGTTCGCGCAAGGCGCCGTCGTGGCGCGCACGCACTTGATCTTGCTTGGAGAAGGCGCCGACATGACCTACGTCTTCTATTCGTCGGACATACCGGAATCGCCGCCGGGATACGGGCTCTTCTTCGATCTTCGGCATCCGACGGGCGCCTACGGGGCAAGCGACATCAGCCCGAAGCCGGCGGCGATGGCGGTCGCGGCGATGACGCGCATCGTCGACGGCACGAGGACGCTCGGGTACCTGAAAGACGCGCCTGCGGGCGTCTACGGATACGCCTTCCAGCGGCTGAACGGCGGCCCCATCGTCACGGCGCTATGGACGCACGACAACGCGCATTGGAATGCGACGTCCGGATTCAGCGACACGTACACCGTCCCTTACGCACTAGCCATCGACGCACCGAACACGTCCGGCTCGGTGACCGTATTGGACGAGATGGGCAATGCCGCCGAACTGCCCTACGCGGACGGACGCGTGGCGCTGAAGCTCAGCGAAGCGCCGGTCTATGTCGTGTCGACTCACGCGTCGGTCATCAAAGCTCACGTTACCGTGCCGGCAGGCTACGTCGCCCCGTGAACTCGCAGTCCATGTCCGCAGTATCGAAGGCAACTGACAACATCTCGCCGTTTTCCGACTCGAACGCCGTGCGCGCTGCGCCCGCGCATACCATGCGACCCAATGGGCCGGCGCGGCGTGCCTTGCACCGACACGCCGCCACGCCTACCGCGCGAAGTCGCCGCCTTCATCGAACGCCCTGCCGTCGCTCGATTGCGCTCACATGGCCAAACGCATCGCTATCCTCGTCTTCGACGGGTTCTCGCTCGTCGAAGCGAGCACCATCGCGGAAGTGTTCCGGCTCGCCGACGAGGCCGAAGGCGAACGCACGGGCGCGGCGATCGAACCGTATGAGCTAGTCGTTCTCTCGGGCACGGGCGGCAGCGTCGCAAGCAGCGCGGCCATGCGCGTATGGTCGGACAATCTCGACGCCTACACGACAGCGGGCCTGCATGCGCTTTTCATCCCCAGCGGAACCGGCGCAGCGCGCCTCGCCGCCGACGAAACGTTCGTGCGCCGCTTTCGCGAGCTGACGCAGCGCACACGGCTCGTCAAGGCGATCGGCGAAGGCACGGCGATCATGGCCGCCGTGGTGTCCGACGGCGAAACAGCCCCAACTCCAGACTCAACCTCAACCTCAACCTCAACCTCAACCCCAACCTCAACCTCAACCCCACCCTCAACGCCAGCCTCAGCCCCAGCGTCGCCGAAGGCCCGCACGGGCGCCGGCCTCCCCGTCGCCACCGCGGCTGCCGCAATACCGCCGGCCCGAGCACGCTTCGGACCAGGGACAGCACCCGGCAAACTGCCGGGAGAACATACCGTCGCGCTCGACGACCCGCTCGGCCCGATCGCCGCTGCGCTGGCCGTCGTCAAGCGCGACCGCGGCGCGCAGGCCGCGCGCGAGATCGCCGAGCGATCGGCCCCCGGAGCATGGCGACGCCTCGGCGCCGTCCTCGGCGAGTTCGACGAGGGCGGCACGCGCGAGAAGATCGATACGGCCGCGCGGTGGATACGCGAGAACTTCGGTCAGCCGATCTCGGTCGCCAAAGCGGCCGAAGTCGCGACCATGAGCGAGCGCAGCTTCTTGCGCCGCTTCAAGTCGCAAATCGGCGTCACGCCATCGGAATATCTGCTGCGCGCACGGCTCGACGCCAGTTGCATGCTGCTCGTCGCGACGGATTTACCCGTCGATAAGATCGCGCGGCGTTGCGGCGTCGGCAGCGGCGACGGCTTGGCGAAGATGTTCCGCAAGCGCTTGTCGATGTCGCCGACGGAGTATCGAATCACCGAGCGCCGGCGGGCCCGTCAGCGCTGAGCGTCCCCGGCGGGCGCCGCCTGGCGGGCGCAGTCAGCCGCGCGGAGACGTCGTCGACGAGGGCGTGCAGCCATGCGATGTCGTGGGGCCGGCCGGGATCCGGATGCCAGAGTTGGTAGCACTTGATGCGCGGAAACGCGATCGGCGCCTCGAGGACGGCAAGCGGCAACATCTGCGCGTAGTGGGTAGCGAAGCGCCGCGTCGTCGTGAAAATCAGATCGGAGCGCAGCAACACCTGCGGCACGAGGCCGAAGTAAGGCAGCGTCGTGACGATGCGCCGCGTGGCGCCGGCCTTCGCCAAGCCGATTTCGATCGCATTGCGCCGGGCGCCGATATAAGGCGTCGGTGCGAGATGCGCGGCAGCCAAGTAGGCCTCGCGCGTCAGCGGCTCGTGCGCGAGCGGATGATCGTCGCGCATGAGGCACACCACCGTATCGCTGAACAAATCGCTGCGAGCGAAGCGTGCATCGGGCTTCGGCCAGTTGCCGACCACGAGATCGAGTTCGCCCGCCTCGAGGGCCGCTGCATGGTCGAGCGTGGGGCTGAGCGAATCGATTTCGAGCCGCGCGTGCGGCGCTGCCTCGCGAAAACGCGCGATCAGCGTCGGCATGAAGAAGTCGTTCAGATAGTCGGGCGCGGCGATCCGAAACGTGCGCCGCGTCGCTTCGGGGTCGAAGCGGCCGTGCGGCGTCGCCACGAACTCGACGTCGCGCAGCACGCGCTGCGCCGGCCCGAGCAGCGACGCGCCGAATTCGGTCGGCACCATGCCCGACTTGCCGCGAACGAGGATCGGATCGCCCAGCGCCTCGCGCAGCCTGCGCAGCGCCGTGCTGATCGCAGGCTGCGTCTGATTCAGCTTGAGGGCCGTTTGCGTGACGCTGCGCTCGGTCAGGAGCGTGCGCAACACGCGCAGCAGCCAAATGTCGAGTGCGTCGGTGTTGCGCTCGCCCTGCTCGTCGATCGTCGGCGCGCGGCGCGTCGGCTGCGTCACGAAGCGACCCCGTTCGGCAGCTCACTGATTCGCTTGACCTCGGGCGATTCGAGCCAGCCGGGAGAACGCGCGCAATAGAGCACCATCGGCAAGGCGTCCTCACCCCAGAACAATTGGCGGTGAAGCCGGAACGTCGGCACGCCGAACACCCCGAGCGCAATTGCATCGTCGAGATTACGTTGCAGGCGCGCCTTCGTATCGGGGTGCTCGATGAGCCGCTCGCCGTGCGGCAAATTCAGCTGCTGACACAGATCGGCGAAACCGTCGGGCGTCGATGGATCGCGGCCGTCGCGCCAGATGAAGCGGAAAATGGAGCAGACGGTGGGGACGTCGGCCTCGATCGCGGCGGCCAACAGCAGCACTTTCGTCGAATCGAACGGATGCACGGGCGGCATCTTGAACGGAATGCCGAGCTGTTCCGCACGAAACAGCGCATGCCGATGAACGAACATGCGCTTTTGCGGCACTTCGGCCGCGGGCCGCTGGCCCCAGTGCCGATAGAGCGCATGGACGGAAACGGGCACGAGCGAAAACGGCATGCTCGGCCATTTGTCGTGCTGCTCGAGCAGCAAGTACGAGAACGGCGACACGAAATCGTAGAACCACAGCGGCGACGCCGCGTCGATCGATTGGGCCATGAAGGTCTCCGTTGGTCCGGTTGCTGCTCGCGCAACAAGGCGCCCGATGCGAACATCGCCGCCTGATGGGAGCATCTTACGCGCCGCGAGCACCGATGTGCGCGCGCTCGTCGTAGGCTTGGGTCAGCCGCGCACGTACGAATCCGATATGTTCCCGCAGGACATAAAACTGATCGGCGTACGCAAGCGGCATCTTGAGCCGGTTCACCGCTCCTTCGATCTCGGTCAGCTTCGCGAGCGAGGCGGCCCGTTCCTCGTCCGAGGCGGTTTCGTCGAGGGCCGAACGCTCGATCGCGATGAGCGCGCCATACCAGCGGTAGATGCGCGACCTCACGCGCCAGCCGTAAAGCGATGGAATCAGCCTCGCGCCCGGTATCAGCACGACCACGATCGGCACGACGAGCACGATCAACCGGTCGACGAGGCTCGCGAGCCAGAACGGCAGCACGCGGTACAAAAAGCCTTTGCCCGACTTGTAGTAGCGCGCGGCGTCGTCGCTGATCGGAAAGTCGTGCATCACCGGCGAAGGAAACTCACCGGCGTGCTGCAACAGGTTCGCGCGGCCGTGCACTTCCTTGGCGGCCTCGATCAGCAAGTCCGACAGCGCCGGATGGAGCGAATCTCGCGCGACGAGCTCGGCGGTCGGCGCGACCGTGTGCACGGGCGCCGGCGGCAAGTTCTTGCCGAGATCGAATGCGCCCATGGGCAACTCGATGTCGGTGAGATACGGAAAGCGGCGCGCATACGCCCGCGCCTGTGCGAACGAAAACAGCCGCACGCCCGGCGTACGCAAGAGCCCGGCCATAACGGGCGGCTGCGCAGAATCGCCCGCGAGAAACGCTGCGTCGATCTCGTGAGCCGTCAATGCGTGCGCCGCAGCTTCCCCGGTCAGCGGCAGCAGCGTCGTGTCGCCGCCGGGCTCGATGCCGTTGGCTTTGAGCAACGCCAGCGCCAACGCGCGCGTGCCGCTGCCCTCGGGACCGATCGCGATCCGCTTGCCCGCGAATCCAGACAAGCGCGAGCGCTCGCGTCCCTCGTAAAAGACGACGAGCGGCACATAGGAAACGCTGCCGAGCGAGACGAGGGATTCGGCAGCCGGCCCGCTCGGCGCCGATCGCGAAGCGGCCGACGGCAACAAGGCCGACGCGGAGGCGGAGGCCAAAGCAGAGGCTGACGCCAACGCAGACGCAGCGGTAGAGGCCGACTTAGACGCAGACGCAGACGTGGAAGCAGAAGCCGGGGCCGATGCCGCTGCGACCACGGCCGTTACGCCGCTCTGCACGAAGCCCACATCGACGGCCACCTTCGGATCGGACAAGCGCTCAAGGTTCTCGAGCGACCCCGCCGAAGGCAACACCTTCAGCGTGATGCCGTTGCGCGCAAGTACCGTCTTATAGCGCTGCGCCGCGTTCCAGAACGAGCTGCCGGGCGGCCCGGCCGTGATCGTCAACGTGTTTGGCGGCGCGGGTTGGATCAGACGAATGGCAAGCCAGATCGCCGCGGCCGAAATCAACACAATCGGGCCCGTCGAAACGGCGAGATCGCGCCAAGACACGGCGATGACGCGCGCCACGAAACGCGGGGGCCTCGGCGGCCGCAACATACGCGGCATACGGGGCAGCCGCGATTTGTGTGAAGGAGGTTGACCGTCCGACATGGTTACCGCTGGCCGGCACCGGTCTCGACGTTCTGGGTGACCGCTTCGGCCCGCTCGAGGTCGGTCATGAAGCGGTCGGCGATCGTCGGCCCGCGCACGGCGCGCTCCACACGCGGAACGATGCGATCGGATAAGGCAAGATCGCCGATGAACATGATGGGCATCGGCTCGAACGAACGGCTCATGGCGGATTCCTCGATCGGTTGGCGCACTCGGCGGCGAGCGAGCCCACGGGGGCGCGGAACAGGCGCCGCGCGGGCGCATCGCCGAGCAGCATACGGGATGCTGCCCGAAAATGCTGCCGGGAAGACCGCGACATGGGGAGAAAGTGCTCGCTAGGCGAGCACCGAGAAAAAGGTCGGGATCGACGGCGGCTGCGATGCACCCGTCGCAGCCGCTGCGCGCGATCGCACCTGCATCAACTGCGCGCAGACGGCGACCGCGATCGATGCGGGCGCCTTATCGACGATGCCCGGGACGCCGATGGGGCACACCATCTCGCGCAGCCGCGCGGGCTCGATGCCGCGCTCGATCAAACGGCGTTCGAATTTCGCGCGTTTGGTCTTCGAGCCGATCATGCCGAAGTAAGCGAAGTCGCGCCGATGCATGATGCGCTCGGCCAGCGTGAGGTCGAGCGCGTGATTGTGCGTCATGACGAGGAAGCCGCTGCCGGCGGGAGCGGCGTCGATCACGGCCTCGGGCGTATCGGTGGCTTCGGTCTGCACGTTGGCCGGCACTTCGTCGGGAAAGCATTCGTCGCGCGTGTCGACCCACTGAACGGCGCACGGCAAGGCGCCGAGCAGTGCGACGAGCGCATGACCGACATGGCCCGCGCCGAACAGAACGATGTGAAGCGGTGCGGCGCCGGCCGATGCGGGGCAAGCCGGCCCTTTCATGGCTTGGAATCGGCAATAGCCATTGCGTCCTCGCCTGCAGCACCGAGATGGGCCGGGTGCGTCCGCGCGGCCCGCACGGCGGCGACGGCCTTCAGAATCTCCTCGGCCGTCGCAGGCCCGTTCAGCGGCGGATCGACCTCGTAGTCGCCTACGCTCGCCACTGCGTCCCGGATGGCGAAGAAGACCGAGAACGGCAACAGCAAAGGCGGTTCGCCGACCGCTTTCGAGCGGTGAATGCTGTCCTGCGCGTTGCGATTGTCGAACAGCCGCACGCGCAAATCGGGCGGGCAATCGTTGACGGTCGGAATCTTGTAGGTCGACGGCGCGTGCGTCATCAGCTTGCCGCCCTCGTTCCACCAAAGTTCTTCGGTCGTGAGCCAGCCCATTCCTTGAATGAAGCCGCCCTCGACCTGCCCGATGTCGAGCGCTGGGTTGAGCGAGGCGCCCACGTCGTGCAGCGCGTCGGCGCGCAGCACGCGCATTTCGCCGGTGAGCGTGTCGATGACGACTTCCGACACGGCCGCGCCGTACGAGTAGTAGTAGAACGGCCGTCCTTGCAGCTTTTGCTGATCCCAATAGAGCTTAGGCGTCGCATAAAAGCCATCGGACCACAACTGTACACGCGCCAGATACGCCTTGGCGATCACTTCCGCGAATGGCAGGGCCACGTCGCCGGCGTAAACGGTGTCATTGCCGAAGACGACGTCGTTCGGCGTCGCCGTCCCATTGCCGAACCGCTCGGCCGCAAACGCCGCGAGCCGCTCGCGCAGTTGACGTGCGGCGTCTTGCGCCGCCTTGCCGTTCAAGTCCGAACCCGTGGAAGCGGCTGTGGCCGACGTATTGGCGACCTTGCTCGTGTCGGTCGCCGTCACGCGCACGCGGGCGAAGTCGATGCCGAGTTCGTGGGCGACTACCTGCGCCACTTTCGTATTGAGGCCCTGGCCCATTTCGGTGCCGCCGTGATTGACGAGCACCGAGCCGTCCGTATAGATATGCACGAGCGCGCCGGCTTGGTTGAAATGCGTCACGTTGAATGCGATGCCGAATTTCACGGGCGTCAGCGCAATGCCCTTCTTGAGCACCGCATGGCGCGCGTTGAACTCGCGAACGGCCTCGCGGCGGCGACGGTACTCGCTCGACGCTTCGAGCTCGTCGATGAGCTCATGAATGACGTTGTCCTCGATCGTTTGTCCGTAAGGCGTGACGTTGCGCTCGGATTTGCCGTAAAGATTGCGTCGGCGCACGTCGAGCGGATCGAGCTTCAGCGCGCGCGCGACGTTGTCGATGATGTACTCGATCGCGAAAGCGCCCTGTGGCCCGCCGAATCCGCGAAACGCCGTATTCGATTGCGTGTTGGTCTTGCCGCAGAACCCTTCGATGGTGACATCGGGCAGCCAATAGGCATTGTCGAAGTGACAAACGGCGCGCGTCATCACGGGACCCGACAGATCGGCCGAGAAACCGCAGCGAGACGTCATGTCGACCGAAACGCCTTCGATCACACCGTCCTCGTCATAGCCGACTTCATACCGGTAATGAAAGTCGTGGCGCTTGCCCGTGATCATCATGTCGTCGTCGCGATCGGGGCGCAGCTTCACGGGGCACTGCAGCTTCCATGCTGCGAGGGCCGCGCAGCACGCGAACAACGCCGATTGCGATTCCTTGCCGCCGAAGCCGCCACCCATCCGTCGGCATTCGATCAGCACGTTATGCGATGCGACGCCGAGCACGTGCGCGACGTGGTGCTGCATTTCCGTCGGGTGCTGCGTCGAGCACCAAACGTGCATGCCGTCGTCGTCCTTGGGCACCGCATAGGCGATCTGCCCCTCCAGATAGAACTGTTCCTGCCCGCCTAGCGTGAATTCCCCGCTGTCGCGATGGGCCGCCCGTGCGATTTTGTGCGCGCTCTCGCCTCGCGCGAGCTTCATCGGCGGCAGGACGAACTGACCGGCAGCGCGCGCCGCCTGCGCGGTCAATACCGCCGGGAGCGCTTCATATTCGACCTGCGCCCGGCGCGCGGCGAGGCGGGCCGTTTCGTGAGAGGTCGCAACGACGATGAACATCGGCTGACCGGCGTATTGCACGATGCCGTCCGCGAGGATCGGATCGTCGTGAACGATCGGCCCGCAATCGTTTTTGCCCGGAATGTCCTTGGCCGTGAAGACGGCGACGACACCGGGCGTCGCACGCACGGCGTCGAAATTCATCGAAACGATCTTGGCATGCGCCTGCGCCGACAAACCGAGCGCCGCGTGCAGCGTGCCCGCCACGAGCGGAATGTCGTCGGTATACGTGGCGCGCCCGCTCACGTGCAAATGCGCGGATTCGTGCGGGCGCGACACGTGCACTTGGCCAGACGCCGCGCGCTCGCGCTCGTCGCGGGCGAGCTCGGACAAAAACGGTTCGGCTTGCTGATTCATGGTCGTCTCTCTATTTCTTCGACTTTGTGCTTCATCGACGTTGCATCACTTCCCATCGCTTCCACGGTGAATCGTTTCGCGGCGCTGCTTTTCCCGCCGCTCACGCAGGCGTCTCGGCATCGACCAGCCGGACATTGAGCGCCTGCGGGGGCAGGGGGTCGTTCGCCCGCGTTTCGAGCCAAAAGCGATAGAGCAGGTTTTGCGCGGTTTGCAGCCGGTACGCGTTCGTGGCGCGCATGTCGGTGAGCGGCGCGTAATCGCGCGCGAGCGCTTGCATCGCCGCGTGCGCGGTCGCTTCGTGCCAAGCCGCATCGGTCAAGATGCTTTCGGCGTGGATCGCGCGCTTGGGCGTGGCCGCCATTCCGCCGAAGGCGATGCGCGGCGAGCGGATCGTGTCGCCGTCCGCGACGAACGAGAACGCGGCGCAAACGGCCGAGATGTCGGAGTCGAAACGCTTGGAGAGCTTATAGGTGCGAAACCGCAGTGCCGCGCGCGCCCCGGTGCGCGTGGGCACTCTCAGCGCGACGACGAACTCGTGCTCGGCCATATTCTTTCTTTGATATGCAAGGTAGAGGTCTTCGAGCGCCAACTCCCGCTCGATCGCCCCGCCGCGCAGCACCACGCGCGCGCCGAGCGCGATGAGGCCCGGCATCGAATCGCCGATCGGCGAACCGTTTGCGACGTTGCCGCCGAGCGTCCCCGCGTTGCGGATCGGCAGCGAAGCGAAGCGCTTCCACATCTCGGTGAGCTCGGGGTAATGGCGCGCGAGTTCGGCGTAAGCGCGCTCGACCGATACGCCCGCGCCGATCTCGATCCATTCGTCCGACGTCGCGACGCGCTGAAGCTCGGTAACCCGGCCGACATAGACGATATCGCCGAGTGAGCGCATCTGCTTGGTCACCCAGAGGCCGACGTCCGTGCTGCCCGCGAGCAGGCGCGCTTGCGGCCGCTCGGCCTTGAGCGCCGCGAGCGCGTCGACGGTGCGCGGCGCATCGAACGCGTCACCGCCCTGCTCGTAATGGAACGTCTCCTCGCGCTGGATCGTCGCCAGCGTGCGGGCCAGCGCGGCCACGTCGATGGGGACCTTCGGGCCCGGCAGCTCGAACATCCGTTCGCCCGCGTCGACGATGGGGCGGTAACCCGTACAGCGGCACAGGTTGCCCGTCAGCGCATCGGCGATCTCCTGGCGCGAAGGCTTGCAAGCGCTCTCGCCGTCGCAAGCATGTCCGCTGCGGCTGCCTCGGCCGTGTCCGCCGTGCTTGCATAACGCATGAGCGCCTGCGCCGTTGTCCCCTGGGCTTGACGCCGCGCTCGCGCACGCGGAGCCGCCGCCCGCCTCGGCCGCTGCTTCCCCGCCGTGTTTTCTGTACAGCGCCCACATCGACATGACGAAACCGGGCGTGCAAAAGCCGCACTGCGAACCGTGGCAGTCGACCATCGCCTGCTGCACGGGGTGCAGCGAGCCGTCGGGCTGACGCAGATCTTCGACCGTGAACAGCGCCTTGCCGTCCAGCGTGGGCAGGAACTGGATGCAGGCATTGACCGCCGAGAACGTCACGCCGCCCGTCTCGTCTGGCTCGGCCACGACGACGGTGCACGCGCCGCAGTCGCCTTCCGCGCAGCCCTCCTTGGTGCCCGTGCAACGCGCGTCTTCGCGCAGGTATTGCAGGACCGTACGCGTGACGGGCGCGTCGCTGATTTCGCGTATCGCATTGCGATGAAAGAAGCGGATCGGTTGGGTCATGGTCGTTCTTGGAAGCGGAAAACTCGGGGCACGCTCGTTGGCCGACATAGCGGCCATATCCGCCGCGACAATCGGGCGGCACGAACAGATATGGCTTTTTCCATGTCGTTCGATCGAAAGCTATCACCGCCAATATGCCCAACCCATAGGCGGCATCGCATGCCGCTCATATTCCTGCGCCGATATGGCCCGCGGCACCGCCGCCGGCGCCGGAATTGCAGCGCTGCAATGAAACCGGTTCCATGAGACAATGCGTGTTTGCGACACACCCTCGGCCTCGCTTCAAGTCTGGTTTTCCCTTACCATCGTCGCCGCCTCGTCTCTGCGTCCGCCCATGTCTGCCGCCTCTCCTGCTTTGTCCGATCGCGCCGCTACGGCTCAGATCGTGCCCATCGTTTTCTTCACATTTATCTGCTATCTGATCATCGGGCTGCCGCTGCCGGTGCTCCCCGGCTTCGTGCAAGGCGAATTGGGGCTCGGCGCCGTGCTCGCGGGCGCGGCGGTCAGCGTGCAATACGCCGCGACGCTGTTCTCGCGCGCCCAGGCCGGACGCTTTTCCGACACGCTCGGCCCCAAGCGGTCGGTCTTGATCGGTCTCGCGGCCTGTGGTGCGAGCGGGGCGCTGCTCATCGCGGCGGTAGCTTGCCGCGCTTGGCCCGCCGTCAGCCTCGGCGTGCTCGTCGCGAGCCGGTTCGCGCTCGGCTTCGGGGAAAGCTGCGTCGGCACGGGAGCGATCTTGTGGGGAATCGGGCGCGTCGGCGCCGTGCACAACGCGCGCGTCATTTCGTGGAACGGGATCGCCACTTACGGCGCGTTGGCCATCGGCGCGCCTTTGGGCGCCACGCTCGCCCATGCGCTAGGGCCGTGGGCGCTCGGCGCGGCGACGATCGCGCTCGCCGCGCTCGGTTACGTGCTGGCTCAACGCCTGCAGGCGGTGCCGATCGTCCACGGCGAGCGCATGGGCTATGCGAGCGTGTTCGCGCGCGTGCTGCCGCACGGCGTCGGGCTCGCGCTCGGCACGGCCGGCTTCGGTTCGATCGCGACGTTCATCGCGCTCTATTACGCGGCGCGTGGCTGGTCGCACGCCGCCCTTGCGCTGACGCTGTTCGGCTCGTGCTTCGTAGGCGCGCGCCTGCTCTTCGCCAACGCCATCCGCACGTACGGCGGCTTTCGCGTCGCGCTCGTTTCCTTCGCGTTCGAATGCGCGGGGCTGCTCACGCTTTGGCTCGCGAGCGTGCCCTCGGCGGCCCTCGTCGGCGCGGCCGTGACGGGTTTCGGCTTCGCGCTCGTGTTCCCGTCGCTAGGCGTCGAAGCGGTCGAACTCGTCCCGCCCGCCAGCCGCGGCGCCGCCCTGGCGGCCTACTCGGTCTTTTTCGACCTTTCGCTCGGCATCATGGGCCCGCTCGCCGGCTATGTGGCCGGGGCGTTCGGCTATCCGTCGGTGTTCCTGGTCGCAGCGATCGCGGCCGCGGCGGCGGCTGTCCTGTCGATCAGCCTCTACCTGCGGCAAAAGCGCGGCCCCCGCGTCGCCGGCCGCCGCGCGCTCGACGCGGGGTGATCGACGCGATCAAACGCCGGGCGCGGTCGCGCCCACTGTCCAGCACGCCGCCGTATAACTCACCGTATTTCCCGTGACGAATCGGTCGAAGGCAGGCCGAACCACTTCGACGATCCGCGCCCGCAGCGACGAATCGGCTTGATCATAGGCCGCGCCCACCGGCCCGAGCCGCGTAAACACACCGGCCAGCTCCGATTCCGGCATCGTACAGACGAGATCGAGCGGCGCGATGTCTACGTCGCCCCATCCGCTAGCGTGCAGCACGTCGATCATTCGCTGCGGCTCGGCGAACGCGAAAGGCCCTGCCCCGCCGACAGGGCGCTGCGCAAGGTCGGGCAGCAGCTCGGCGGCAGCCTGTTCGGCCACCGTCATGAAGGGGTTTTCCGCGGGCGTGCGCCAAACGATGACGCGCAAGCGCCCGCCGCCACGCACCGCCCGCCGCAGATTCGCAAACGCCGCGACCGGGTCGTCGAAAAACATCACGCCAAAGCGCGACACCGCCATGTCGTAGCTGCCAGGCTCGAACGCGTACGTCTGTGCATCGGCCCGAACGAACCGTGCCGGCGATCGCTCTTGCTCGGCTCGTGCCCGCGCGGCGGCGAGCATCGGCTCAGACACGTCCACGCCCATGCACCGGCCCCGCTCGCCGACAAGCCGCGCCAGCGCAAGCGTCGTCGCACCGGTGCCGCAACCGACATCGAGCACATCGCGCGCCGATTCGGCCCGAACGGCCTCGACGAGCGCATCCTCGAACGGCTTGAACGTCGCATCGAGCACGCGCTGCGCTTCGACCCATACCCTGCCGCTGCGGCCATTCCATAATTCGGCCTGCTCGCCGTTTCCCGTCTTCGAAACACTCATGGTGAACTCCTATCCCGTGCCCAACGATTGATCGATATGCGGTTGGCCAACCCGAGCTAGACTTTACGACTTCAAGCAAACTTGAGGTCAAGCGTTGAAAACCGTAGGCAGATTGGATATCGCAGAAGTCGCGAAGCGCTCCGGCATGCCCGCCTCGGCGCTGCGCTTTTACGAAGAGAAAGGACTGATCGCGTCGATCGGGCGCCGCGGACTGCGCCGGCAATTCGATGCGCTCGTGCTCGAACGCCTGGCGCTCATCGCACTGGGGCGCGCGGCCGGTTTTTCTCTCGATGAGATCGCACGGATGTTCGCCCGCCCGGATAGGCCGCAGATCGACCGCGCGCAGTTGACCGCAAAGGCCGACGAACTGGACAGAACGATTCGCCAGCTCACCGCCATGCGCGACGGTCTGCGGCATGCCGCGGCTTGCCCCGCGCCGAGCCATATGGAATGCCCGACGTTTCGACGCATCGTCGGCGCGGCGGCGAAAGGGGCCATCGGCGGCCGGCGGCGTCGCACGCTGGGCGCGGCGTAACCGCGTAGGCAGGCATTTTTGCGCCATTCGAATTAAGAATAAACGTCTCGTTAAAAACGATACCGATCGTCTATCCGTCGCTAAACACTTGCTACCAAAGCCGATAGGCGACGCCCCTGAAAGATCGCACGCATTTCTTCTTTTATTCTTATTCCTTTTTGTTGCTTGATTTTTCGCTCCATCGGCTCTTACGATAATCGCCCCACCCCATCGAGGAAGCGGCCATGTCGTCTTGGAAACCCGATCCGACGTTCTACCCTTCCGCGCGCCTCGCCGCCGACGCTCCGAAGGAAACGCTGGCCTATGTCGCGGCCTTCGATCCGACTAGACGGTCGCCCGACGAACTGGCCGTCGTCGATGTCGATCCCGGTTCGCCCGATTACGGCGCCATCGTGGAGCGCATCGCCATGCCCAATACGGGCGACGAATTGCATCACTTCGGCTGGAACGCATGCAGTTCGCATCTATGTCCCAATGCGCCGCATGCGCATTCCGAGCGGCGTTATTTGATCGTGCCGGGTTTGCGAAGCTCGCGCATTCATGTGCTCGACACGAAGCCCGATCCGCGCCGCCCGCGCATCGTCCGCGTGCTGGAGCCCGACGAAGTCGCGCGCAAGTCCGGCTACACGCGTCCGCATACGGTTCACTGCGGCCCGCAAGGCATCTTCGTCGTGTCGCTCGCCAACGCCGAGGGGGACGCGCCAGGCGGCATATTTCTGATGGATCACGACACGTTCGACATACGCGGTCAGTGGGAGATCGACCGCGGCCCGCAACAGCTTTCCTACGACGCCTGGTGGCATCTCGGCTTCGACACGCTCGTTTCCAGCGAATGGGGACTGCCGGCCACGTTCGAGAACGGCCTCGTACCGGAGGTGCTCTTGGGCGGCAAGTACGGCCATCGGCTGCACTTCTGGGATCTGAATACGCGTAAGCACAAGCAGACGATCGATTTCGGCGAGGAAAACCAGCTCGTTTTCGAATTGCGGCCCGCGCACGACCCGACGAAGGCGCACGGCTTCGTGAACTCGGTCATCAGTTTGAAGGATTTGTCCGCATCGATCTGGACCTGGTACCGCGACGGCGATCGTTGGGCCGCCCGCAAGGTCATCGAAATTCCGGCCGAACCCGCCGATCCGGCGCGGCTGCCGCCCATGCTCAAGCGCTTCGGCGCCGTGCCGCCGCTCGTGACCGATATCGCCCTTTCGCTCGACGACCGTTATCTCTACGTCGCCTGCTGGGGCACGGGCGAGCTGCGGCGCTACGACGTGTCCGATCCGCAGCAACCGAAACTGGCCGGCTCCGTGCGGATCGGCGGCATCGTCGATCGCGCGAGTCACCCCAGCGCGGGCGATCGGCCGCTCAACGGCGGGCCGCAGATGGTCGAAGTCAGCCGCGACGGCCGCCGCGTCTACTTCACGAACTCGCTGTACGGCGCCATCGACGAGCAGTTCTACCCCGATGGAATCGACGGCTGGATGGTCAAGCTCGATGCGCCGGACGGCCAGGGTCTTTCGTTCGATCGCGAGTTCTATCTGGAATGGCCGAAGACGCATCGGCCTCACCAGATCCGGCTCGAAGGCGGCGACGCATCGTCCGATTCCTACTGCTATCCATGAACGCGAGCAAGCTCGCCACGCGCCCCGCCCGGGCACGGGCACTACCGCGCACGGCGATGCGAACGCCGTCAGGCGTCGCCCGGCCGCCGCCGTGAATCTGGCTTCCAACGCGGGCGCGGCGGCCGGATGGCTGGCCGTGCTCGGCAGCGGCGTCTTTCACGGCATCAATCCGGCGATGGGCTGGCTGTTCGCGACGGCGCTCGGCATGCAACGCGGCAACCGCATGGCGTTGGCGGCGGCGCTCCCGCCGCTTGCGCTCGGCCATGCGGCGTCGATCTTCGCCGTGACCTCGTCGGCGCTCATGCTAGGGCTCGCCGTGCACGCGGCGTCGCTGCGCATAATCGCCGGTATCGTTTTATTGGGCTGGGCCGGGTATCACGCGTTGTACGGCCATCGACATCGAGTTCGCGTCGGCATGACGGCCGGATTCGTCGGGCTTGCGTTGTGGTCGGCGGCCACGGCGACCGTCCACGGCGCGGGCCTCATGCTCGTCCCCGCGCTCATGCCGATTTGCGGCGCCGCCGCCACGGCGGGCCTGCCCGGCGCGCTCGGCCCCGCGGCGCTCGTCACGGCCGTCCATACGCTGGTGGCGTCGGCCACGAGCGCCGCGATCGCATTCGCCGCTTACGAGTATCTGGGCGTCGGCATGCTGCGGCGCGGGTGGATCAACTTCGATTGGGTATGGTCGGGCGCGCTGGCGGTGACGGGCGCGGCGCTGTTGGCAATCGCCTGAGCGTCCGTGCGCCGCGCGCTGTCCCCTGCGCAGGCTCGGCGCACCAAGGGGCCGGTTGGCAGCCCCGGCAGCCTTAGCAGCCTTAGCAGCCTTAGCAGCCTTAGCAGCCTTAGCAGCCCCGGCAGCCCCAGCAGCCCCGGCAGCCCCGGCAGCCCCGGCAGCCCCGGCAGCCCCGGCAGCCTCAAGTATCGTCCCCTCGGGCGTCCCCCATCGCGCTTACCGCCCGCGCGCGTTCTCCGACAGCGATTGCTCGAGCGCCGCCACGCCGGCGGGCAAGTCCACGCGCGCGCCCAGCTCGAGCATCGTGCGACCGAGCGCATGCAGCGTGCGGAACAGATTGTGTTCGCGGCACTGCTCGCCCATCTGTCCGATACGTACGATGGGCAGCCCGAACGAACCGGAGATCTCGACTTGGTGATGGCGGGAGATATGGCCGCAGACATCGGCAGGACTCAAGCCGCCCGGCGTGGAAATGCCGACGACCGAGTTCAAACGGCAAGGCTCGGGGGCGAACAGCGAGAGCCCCATCTCCGACACGCCCGCTTGCAGCGCCAGCGAGCATTTCAGATGCCGCGCGAAGCGCTTTTCGAGCGTCTCGGCGCACACGAGCCTCAACGCCTCGTGCAAAGCCAGCACGCCCGAAACAGGCGCCGTGTAGTGATAACCGGCGTTGTGCCAAAAGTTTTCGGCGAGCGACGCATCCAGGCACCAATGCGCGTTCTCGTGCTCGCGCGTCTTCAATCGCTGCCACGCCGCGTCGGAAAACGCGATCAGCGATACGCCCGGGATCGACGACAACCCCTTTTGCCCGCCCGTGATCACGGCGTCGATGCCCCAGGCATCCATCTCCAGCGGCATCGTGCTCAGCGTGCAAACCGCATCGACGACGACGAGCGCGCCGGCCGCCTTCGCCAGCGCCGCGATCTCCTTGAGCTGGTGATTCCAGACTGTGTTGGAGGTCTCGCCTTGCACGATCGTCACGATTTCCGGCCGCTCGCGCGACAGCGCATCGGCCACCTCGGACAGGCTCGCCACCGCGCCGTCGGCAACATGGAGCGTCGCGACCTGCGCACCGCAACGCTTGGCCATCTCGGCCATCCGCGCGCTGAAAAATCCGTTCTTGATCGAGAGCACGCGCGTGCCGGGCCAAGCCAGATTCGATATCGCCATCTCCATCGCGGCCGAGCCCGGGCCGGCGACGCCGAGCACCCATTTCGAGCGCGTCTGGAACACATAGCGCGCCATGTCCTTGACTTGCCCGATCACCTTCGACATCGTCGAGCCGAGGTGGTTGATGACGATGGCATTGGCCTTGGCGACGGCGGCCGGGATCGGCACGGGGCCGGCGCCCATCATCAGCAACGGTTCTTCGGGGAGGATCGCGTCGAGCGACACGACGTCGGGGCAAGGGACTGAGAATGGCGCTGAGCTGGACATGACTGGGCGGTTAGGGGGTTGACAAGCAGCCCCGCCCCGCGAGAAACGGCGAGAAAATGGTGCGCTGCGGCGACGGGAATACCGATCATTGCCCCATTTCCATGTGTCCGCAACTCTTTTTTGCCGCTACACCCGCTTCTTCCGGCGCCGCCGTCGCGGGCGGCTCGTAACCGCACAACGCCTTCAGCAGCGCCGCCTCTCGTTCGTGGACCTCGACGGGGAACGCCACTGCCCCGGCGTGCGCCAAGTACCGCGCGCGGTGCTGGCCGTTGCGAAATCCGACGACACCTTCGCGCCGCAACCCGAGCCAGCCCAGCAGGCCGTGCACGCGCCGCGTTTGGATGGTCACGTAGGGCATGGCGGGAATGCGGTGGTTGGCCGGATCGAGAAATTCGCGGATTCCCTTGACCTTCCCGCTGTGCCAACTGCCCACCGGAGGCAGCACGTAATCGGTATCGTCGCGATCCGCGCATTCGAGCAGCTTGCGCGCATCGACGATCACGACCACGTGCCGGCTCTGATCGTCCTCGAAGACGCGCTTGACCCGGACGTGGTCGTAATGGGGATGATGGGCGAGCGCAATGAGCCAGACCGGGCCGGGCTCGGCGGGGGGTGCGAGAGAAACCGCATCAGTGAATGCGGGGTTTGGCATGACGAACGTATGATTGTTGGAACGCCTGGCGCGGCACGCGCCGGCCCTCGACGGTCGTTTCATCGAGGAAGCCGGCAAGGCTATCGTCCGATCATGACAGAGCCGTGACAAACGTGACAGCGGGACGATGTCCAACCGGCTGATTGCACGGCTTCGTCTCATAAGGAGGGACCGCGATCATGGAAACCTTCGGCCCACACGTGCGGATCGAGACGCGCATCGACGGCGTCGCAACGATCGTGCTCGATCGCCCTCATTGCCGAAATGCGGTAGACGGCCCCACTGCCGCCGCGCTCGCGGCCGCGTTCGCGCGCTTCGACGCCGATGCTGCCTACCGCGCCGCCGTCCTGTTCGGCGAAGGCGGGACATTTTGCGCAGGCGCGGACCTGGCGGCGATGGACGACCCGAGCCGCCGCAACGTCGTCGAGGCGGACGGCAGCGGCGCGGGGCCGATGGGGCCCACGCGCATGAGGCTGACGAAGCCCGTCATTGCGGCGATCGCGGGCCATGCCGTCGCGGGCGGATTGGAACTCGCCGCATGGTGCGATCTGCGCGTGGTGGAAGAAGACGCCGTGCTCGGCGTATTCTGCCGGCGGTTCGGCGTGCCGCTGATCGACGGCGGCACGATTAGGCTGCCCCGCTTGATCGGGCTATCGCGCGCCCTCGATTTGATACTGACTGGGCGGCCGGTGGACGCGCGCGAAGCGCAAACGATCGGTCTCGCCAACCGCATCGTGCCCAATGGAACCGCACGCGAGGCAGCCGAAGCACTAGCTGAGCAAATCGCCGCATTTCCGCAGGCGGCGCTTCTCGCCGATCGCCGCTCGGCCATCGAAAACAGCATGCTCGACGACCTCGCCGAGGCGCTGCGCCGAGAAGGCGCCGGCGGTTACCGCGCCCTGTTCGACGAAGGCATCGCGGGCGCCGCCCGGTTCGCCGCCGGAGCGGGACGCCACGGCGCACCGGCCGGCGAAGCCGCGCGCGCGCGTCCCGGCGGCGGCCGGGACAGCGACGAGGACGACAGCGACGAAGACGCAGGCCGCGGCGGAAAAATCACGCGTTCCTAGCCGGCAACACTTTCCCGACGCACGAGCCGAAGCCCACGCGATACCCGTCGCCCTGGCACCAGCCCGCGAGCGTAAGCTCGTCGCCGTCCACGATGAAGGTGCGCGTGCCGTCGCCGTCGAGCGCGAGCGGCCGCGCGCCGTTCCACGTCAGTTCGAGCAGCGAGCCGAACGAATCGGGCGTGGGGCCGCTGATCGTCCCCGAGCCCATCAAGTCGCCCACGCGCGTGTTGCATCCCGACACCGTGTGGTGGGCAAGCTGCTGCGCCATCGACCAGTACATGTGCTTGAAGTTCGTGCGCGCGATCGTCGTCGCCTGCCGCGCACCTTCGGGCCGCAGCTTCACCTCCAATGCGATATCGAACGCGTGCTTGCCCTCGTGCCGCAGATAGGGCAGCGGTTCGGGGGTTTGCTCCGGCTGCGCGACACGGAACGGCTCGAGCGCATCGAGCGTCACGATCCACGGCGAAATCGTCGTCGCAAACGTCTTCGCATTGAACGGCCCGAGCGGCACGTACTCCCATTGCTGAATGTCGCGCGCGCTCCAGTCGTTGAGCAGCACCATGCCGAAGATATGATCCTCGGCATCGCCGCAGGCGATCGGCTCGCCGAGCGCATTGCCGCGTCCGACGATGAACCCGGTCTCGAGCTCGATGTCGAGCTTGCGGCAAGCGCCGTAGACCGGCCGTTCCTGGTCGGGCAGCTTGAGCTGCCCCATCGGCCTGCGCACCGGCGTGCCGCTGACGACGACGGACGACGCACGGCCGTTATAGCCGATCGGCATCTCCGACCAGTTCGGCAGCAGCGCGTTCTTCGGATCGCGGAACATCGAACCGACGTTCGTCGCGTGCTCCTTCGACGAATAAAAATCGGTATAGCCCGGAATGTCGACGGGCAGATGCATCGCGGCGTCGGCCATCGGCACGAGCACACGTGCACGCAACCCCTCATCGTCGCGCAAGGTGGGGCACGCCGCGTCGAGCAGCGTGCTCACTTGCACGCGTACGCTGCGCCAGGCATCGCGACCCAAGGCGATGAACGCATTCAGCGAAGGCCCCGAGAAGACGCCTGCCTCGCCATCGACGGACAGCAGCCCCGCCGAGCACAACGCGGACAAATCGACGATCGCGTCACCGATCGCCACGCCTGCCCGCGGCGCCCCGTTACGCACATCGCTGAAGACGCCGAACGGCAAATTCTGAATCGAGAAATCGCAGGCCGGATCGTTGGCTGAGGCGAGCCAGCTGCGCTTGGCCGGGTCGCGCGTCGCCGCGAGTTGAGTCATGAGATCGCTTGCCATGCTCATCGCCGCTCCGCGTTGAAATGTTTCTTCAGCCCTTGCCAGCACTCGAAGTAGTCGGCCTGGAGCTGCGCGCTCTCGAGCGCGTACTGCGTGGGCCTGAGCAACGTGCGCGTCTCGAACATGAACGCGAGCGTGTCGGCCACTTTTTGCGGTTTGGTGGTATCGCTTGCCGACGCCTTCTCGAACGTCTCGGCGTCGGGCCCGTGTCCCGACATGCAATTGTGCAAGCTCGCGCCGCCGGGAAGGAAGCCTTCGGCTTTGGCGTCGTAGGCGCCGTGGACGAGCCCCATGAATTCGCTCGCGACGTTGCGATGGAACCAAGGCGGACGGAATGTATCTTCGCCGGCGAGCCAGCGTGGCGGAAAGATGACGAAGTCGATCGTATCGACGCCCGGCGTATCGCTTTGAGCCTGCAAGACGAGGAAAATCGACGGGTCCGGGTGATCGTAGCTGATCGAGCCGATCGTATTGAAGCGGCGCAAGTCGTACTTGTACGGCGCGTAGTTGCCATGCCAGGCGACGACGTCGAGCGGGCTATGGCCGATCTCGGCGCGCCAGAGCCGGCCGCCCAGCTTCGTCACGAGTTCGAACGCGCCTTCGCGGTCCTCGTACGCCGCGCACGGCGTCAGAAAATCGCGAGGATTGGCAAGACCGTTGGAGCCGATGGGGCCCAAGTCCGGTAGACGCAGCAGCGCGCCGAAGTTTTCGCAGACGTAGCCGCGCGCGCGGCCGTCCACGAGCGTCACCGCAAAGCGCACGCCGCGCGGCACAACGGCAATCTCGAACGGCTCGACCTCGAGCACGCCCATTTCCGTTGCGATCCGCAAGCGTCCTTCCTGCGGGACGATCAGCAGTTCGCCGTCGGAGTCGTAGAAGAAGCGGCTTTCCATCGACCGGTTGGCGGCATACAAATGGATCGCGCAGCCCGACATCGACTCCGCCGAGCCGGTGCCGGCCATCGTAACGAGGCCCTGCACGAAATCGGTCGGCGCATCGGGCAGCGGCAGCGGGTCCCACCGCAACTGGTTCGGCGGCGTGGGGGGCGTTTCGGCAAAGTTGGCGACAAGCCGCGGACGGGCCGCGCTTGCCGGGCGCTGAGCCGGGTTCGCCGGGTTCGCCGGGTCCGCCGGGTCCGCAGCCGGTTCGAACGGCTCGAAGGGCCGATGGACGGCCGCTGGGCGAATCCGATAGAGCCACGTGCGGCGGTTATGCGCGCGCGGCGCCGTGAAGGCCGTGCCCGAAAGCTGTTCGGCGTAGAGCCCGTAGGGCGCGCGTTGCGGCGAATTGCGGCCGACGGGCAGCGCGCCGGGCAGCGCTTCGGTAGCGAATTCGTTCGCGAAGCCCGGCTGGTAACCGGGTGCCGCGTCGCGGCGAGAAACGTCCTGCATGATTGCGTTCTCCGATCAAGCGATGAAGGGTTGGCGTTGCCTCAGACGGCGGCCGGCGATCGAGTGCCGCGCCCGCGCGTCACACCGGCCAGCACGATCACGAACAGCGCCGAGCAGACGACCGGCACGGCGGCGGCATGGAACAGCGCGGCGTCGGACCATTGCAGCGCGATCAACTGCCCGCCGACGAGCGGCCCGAGCACGGAACCGACTCGCCCGATGCCGAGGCTCCAGCCGATACCGGTCGAGCGCAGCGCGGTGGGGTAATACTGGCCGGCCAGCGCATTGACCGCCGGCTGCCCGCCGACGATGCAAAAGCCGCCGGCGAAAACCGCCACGAGCAGCCAGGGCAGCACATGCGCAACGCTGCCGATGAGGCCGACGAAGACGGCCGCGCAAGCGAACGACGCGAACAGCACGCGTACGAACCCGTGGCGTTCGATGAACCAGCCGAGCAGTAGCGTGCCGATGACGCCGCCCGTTTGCAGCGTCGTGCCGACGAGCACGGCGGTGCCGGGCGTATAGCCCGCTGCGCGCATGACGGTCGGCAGCCAGTTCGACAGAAAATACAGGTCGATGAGGTTCATGAAACTGATCGACCAGAGCAGCAACGTGACCGGCGTGCGCCCGGCCCGGAACAATTCGACGACGGGCGCGCCCTCGCCGTTGCGCTCGCGCACGACGAGCCGCGTTCCCGGACCGATCGCGAGCGCCGGATCGAACGTCGCAAGCCACGCCTTCGCACGCGCCGCGTGGCCTTTCAAGACCAGGAACTGCAGCGACTCGGGCAGCGCAAAGATCATCGCAATGCCGAGTGCAAGCGGCACGGCGCCGCCCACGTAAAACACAGCGCGCCAACCGAAAGCCGGAATCAACGCTGCGCTGACGAACCCGCCGAGCGCCGCGCCGACCGTAAAGCCGCAAGAAATCAGCATCATTCGTTTCACACGGTGAGCCTGCGGCGAGAATTCGCCGACGAGCGCCATCGCGTTCGGCATGATGCAACCCAGGCCGAGCCCGGTCAGAAAGCGTAGTGCGATCAGGGCGGGAATCGTCGTGACGAGCGGTGTCGCGAGCATTAGCGCGGCGAAAGCGAGCGTCGAACCGATCAGCACCGGACGGCGGCCCACACGATCGGCGAGCACCGACAGACCGAGCGCGCCGAGCAACATGCCGAACAGGCTCGCGCTGAAGACGGGGCCGAGCGCCGCCTTGGAAACCTGCCACTCGGCGATCACGCTGGGCGCCACATAGCCCATCGCTTGCGCGTCGAAGCCGTCGATGACGAGCGCGAGCGCCGTCAGCATCAACAACATGAAGTGGAACGCGGGGTGATGCGTCCCGTCGAGCACGCGCTCGATCTCGATAACGTCGGCGGGCGCCGGCTGGGTGCTCATCGGTGATGTCTCCGGGTGTTTTCGCCGCGCGACGATCCGTCACGGCAGGATTTACGAATAGTAAAACGGATTATGCATTGTTAAATCAACGTAAACCCCGATGGAAGAACCCGTCGCTCTGTCGATATAAGTATTTGGCTGAAGCCGATGACGCGCAGCCTGGTACTATCGTCGCTGCGTGCCCTTTTCCTCCGAATGATCCCGCCGACCATACCTGCGCTCGTTGCCCGAGCCGCCGATCAGCCTTCTCTGCGCGAGCACGTGTCGCTCGATGAACGCGAGGGGGTCGCCTATGCGCGTTTTCGCGGCGTGCGGCTCGAAAGCGCCTATCAGCCGATCTTCGACGTCAGCATGAACGGAATTCAGACGCTGTGGTCCTCGCCCGAGCGGGCAGACCGTTTCGGCGACGAACTCGGTTTCCAGGCGCTGACCGAACGCGCCGACGGTGCCCCGTTCGACCCGTTCGACACGGTGGCGGACGACCGCGAGCTCGTCGCGCTCGACCGGCTCGCGCGCACGCTGCACGCGATCAACTTCTTCGGCTCGCAGCAGCACGGCATGTTGTTCCTGCGCGTACACGAACGGCTGCTAAAAAGCGTGAAGTACGACCATGGCCAGCACTTTTCGTCGGTGCTGCTGGGGTTCGGGCTCAACCCCTCTCGCGTGATCATCGAGCTGCCGAGCGCAGCCGTCGCCCATCGCACGTTCATGGGCTATCTCGTCAACAGCTACCAGCGTTTCGGTTTCAAAGTCGCGGGCAATCTTCCGAACGCCGGGCACATTCTGTCGGTCTCGGATATGGCGCGGCTCGACTTCATCAAGATCGACGGCGGCGCCGTACTGCGCGACGCGATGGCCAAACCGCTGCTCAGCTACGCCAATCGAATCGGCATTCCGCTGATTTTCGATCGCGTCACCAATGAAGCGCAGTTCGATTCGCTGCAACAGTTCGGCGCGCGCTTCGTCCAAGGCCCGCTGTTCGAGCCCAAGACTTGCTCGCGCTGAAAGTCCAGCCTCAGCCGGCATGAAAAGGAGATAGCGATGGCCGACGCCGCCCGATTCCAATGGGACGATCCGCTGCTGCTCGACCGGCAGTTGACCGAAGACGAACGGATGGTGCGCGACGCCGCGCACGCCTACGCGCAGGGCAAGCTGCTGCCGCGCGTCACCGAGGCATTCCGTCACGAGCGCACCGACGTCGGCATTTTCCGGGAGATGGGCGAGCTGGGCTTGCTCGGTCCGACGATCCCCGACACCTACGGCGGGCCGGGGCTCAACTACGTCAGCTACGGGCTCATTGCGCGCGAAGTCGAACGCGTCGATTCCGGATACCGGTCGATGATGTCGGTGCAGTCCTCGCTCGTCATGGTGCCGATCTTCGAATTCGGCTCGGATGCTCAGAAGGCGAAGTACCTGCCGAAGCTCGCGACGGGCGAATGGATCGGCTGCTTCGGCCTGACCGAGCCCAATCACGGCTCGGACCCGGGCAGCATGGTCACGCGGGCGCGCCCGGTCGACGGCGGCTTCTCGCTGTCGGGCGCGAAGATGTGGATCACGAATTCGCCCATCGCCGACGTGTTCGTCGTTTGGGCCAAGCTCGAGGAAAACGGCGCGGACGCCATCCGAGGCTTCATCCTCGAAAAGGGATGGAAAGGCCTGTCCGCGCCCGCGATCCACGGCAAGGTGGGGTTGCGCGCGTCGATCACTGGCGAGATCGTGCTCGACGAAGTGTTCGTCCCGCGGGAAAACATGCTGCCCGGCGTGAGCGGCCTGCGCGGCCCGTTCACCTGCCTGAATGCGGCGCGCTACGGCATCGCTTGGGGCGCACTCGGCGCCGCCGAATCTTGCTGGCATACGGCGCGTCAGTACGTGCTCGACCGCAAGCAGTTCGGCCGCCCGCTCGCCGCCAACCAGCTGATTCAAAAGAAACTTGCCGACATGCAGACCGAAATCACGCTTGGCCTGCAAGGCGTGCTGCGCCTCGGCCGCATGAAAGACGAAGGCACGGCGGCCACCGAGATCACGTCGATCATGAAACGCAACTCGTGCGGCAAGGCGCTCGACATCGCTCGCCTTGCGCGCGACATGCTGGGCGGTAACGGGATCTCCGACGAGTTCGGCGTCGCCCGTCATCTCGTCAACCTCGAAGTCGTGAATACCTACGAGGGCACGCACGACATCCATGCCCTGATCCTTGGCCGCGCGCAAACGGGCATTCAAGCATTCTTCTGACGAGTGCGATCGAGCGAGCGCCGCTTGCGTCGCGTGGGCGCATGTTTGCATCTTTGTAATTTCGCCTTGGCGCGGTAAGCGGGACGACCTCCCGTCGGCTCGCGCCCGAGTCGCCGTGCGATCGCTCGATCGCCGTTACGCGGCCCCCGGGTCATGCTCGATGCCGAAATCGATGTCTTGTCGAAGGCGCTTCCATTCGCTCCCGAAGTCGGTTGCGGCGTTTGACCCATGTCATTGCCTTGCGGGCGCGCTGCGCGCATGCTCTGTCGTGCTTGGCCGGGAACGATTCATGCACTGCCCGAGTCATGCTGCGGTGCGCCGCCAACCGACCTATCTTTGATACGATGCATGGAAGTCACAAGGGGGCACTCATGTCCGAAGTCAACAAGGAGAGATTGATGTCCGATATCAGAACCGTCCTCGCGGACGCCGAGGATCTGTTGAAACAAGCCGCGAGCGCGACGGGCGAGCGTGCCTCCGAGCTGCGCGAAACCGCGCTGAGCCGCCTGAAGCAAGCGAAGGAAAAAGCGGCGGACGTCCAAGTCGTCGTCGTCGAAAAGGGCAAAAAAGCTGCGCGCGCCACTGACGACTACGTCCACGAGCACCCATGGACGGCCATCGGCATCGCGGCCGGCGTCGGTGTGGTCGTCGGTCTCTTGATCAACCGCAAGTAAGCGCGCTCGCGCGAAGGGCGGCCCGCGTTCATCTGCGCGCGGGCTTTCGCCGGAAAGGCAGGCGAACGAGCGGCTCGTGCGTAAGGCGCCGCGCTCGACGCCTTGCTCCGGCCGTCGCATTGCATGCTTTCGCCAATCCATGCCTAACGATACCCATTCGCCGCATAGCAGCCATGGGCCGTTGCGTCGCATGATCGCATCGGTCTTCGCGCTGCTCCAGTCTCGTCTCGAATTGATCGGCGTGGAGCTTGCCGAAGAGCGCGAGCGGATCATCGCCGTCATCTTTCTCGGGCTCGTGGCCGTGATGTTCGCGATGATGGCGCTGATCAGCCTTACCGCGCTCATTGCCGTCGCGTTCTGGGACAGCTACCGGTGGCAAGTCCTGGCCGGCATCACGGCCGTTTATGGTCTCGGCGCGTTGATCTGCGCGCTGCGCGCGCGCAGCGGCCTGCACGGCGCCCCGATCGTCTTCGAAGCCACGCTGCACGAGTTCGAGAAGGACCGCGAGATGTTCCGCGAACCGTGAGCCGCGGCTCGCGCCACGCTTGCGGCCCGATCCTCGGCCTTTTTGGACGAACCCCACCCCTGCCATGAGCCAAACCACCTCGCCCAACGGAACGCACCGCAGGCATTCGCCCGTGCGCGATCCCAGCACGCCGCAAATGCGAGCGGTGCGCAAAGAGTTGCTGCTGCTGCGCGCGGAAGTCGAACGAGCCGAGTTCGTGCAGGCACGCGCGGAACTGCACCAGAAGTTCGCGAACATGAGCTGGATCAAGTTGCTCCTTCCAGGCTTCGGCCTCGGACTCGGACGCGGGCGAAGCAAAAGCGCGGGGCGCGGCGTCAATGCAACGCTCACCGATTGGATTTTCAGCCACCCGCTCGTTAGCTCGCTCGCGTCGGCCGTCTTGGCCAAGCCTTTACGCGCTACCTTGGCGGCGGGCGCCAAGCCGGTGCTCAAGTGGGGGGCGCTCGGCGCCGCCGCTTGGGCGGGGCTCAGCGCTTGGAGCCGGTACTCGCGCAGAAAACAGGAGCGGCCTGAAGGCGACGCGAACGAGGAAGAGTAGCGTCTGACGGGGAAGGTCTGCCGTTTGTCTGCCGTTTGGGGCGGCCGTTTGGGTCTGCCGTTTGGGTCTGCCGTTTGGGGCGGCCGTTTGGGGCGGCCGTTTGGGGCGGCCGTTTGGGGCGGCCGTTTGGGGCGGCCGGGGCTGCGGGCTATCGGCGTTGCCGGGATTGTCAGAGGCTTCCGAGGCGCCCCCACTGGCTAAACGGTGGACGAAGCGGCTCGACCTGCCCAGCACGCATCGATCGCGCGGCTATCCAAAACCGCGCCGCGGCGATTCGACCGTACGCCGAGCCCGTCGAGCACGAACGTTCCGCATGCGTCACCTTGCATCGGACCGCTGTCGACCGGCGTCGCATGTAACTCATATCCACCGCTCCCGTCTCCCACCGACAGGATCTCCAATCGATAAACGGCACGTCCTTGCTCGGGCGAACGACCGAGTCCCGGCGGCAGCGTGGCAGTCCGGTCCGCAACGAGCGCGTTTTCGGCGACATGCTGCGCGGCGCGATGCAGCGCGATCATCGCGTCGATCCGATGCCCGCGCGCCGCATAAGACCGGTAGGCCGGAACCGCATACGCGGATAGCACCGCCGCCATCGCCAGCACGATCACGAGTTCCAGCATGGAAAAGCCCGCCCGGGCGCGCAGCGGTGCGGTTTGGACAGCAGCGCTTGCCGTCTCGAAAGGCATTCGATCGATCGTCGCTGTCCGGCCGGCGGAGATGGATTCGTTGGTCTCGTTGGTCTCGTTGGTCTCGTTGGTCTCGTTGGTCTCGTTGGTCTCGTTGGTCT
>CBIHRA010000057.1:0-29177 GCA_966212325.1 uncultured Burkholderiaceae bacterium
CTTTCGTGCTCATCGACGAAGCCACGCATCATACCGTTGCGGCCGGCATGATTCGTGCATATTCCGCGTGACTGAGGAACGAGGCGGCGCAGCGCGCGCCGCCCGCACACGCGAGAGGATGAAAGGGCGATGGGCAAGGTGTATTTGATCGGTGCAGGACCGGGAGCGGCGGATCTCATCACGGTGCGCGGCGCCCGCTTATTGGGCATGGCCGACGTCGTGCTGCACGATGCGCTCGTCGAACCGGCGATGCTCGAGTATGCCCCGCACGCCCGTAAGATCGCCGTAGGCAAGCGTTGCGGCCAACGCTCCACCGCGCAGCACTTCATCAACAAGCAAATCGTCGATGCCGCGCGTACGCATGATGTCGTCGTGCGGCTCAAAGGCGGAGACCCGATGCTGTTCGGCCGGGCCGACGAAGAAATGCGCGCGCTCGAGGAAGCTGGAATCGACTATGAAGTCGTGCCCGGCATCACTGCGGCGCTCGCGGCGGCGGCGTCGGTCAAGCGCTCGCTGACGCTGCGCGGCGTTTCGCGCAGCGTGGCGCTGGCCACCAAAAGCCGTGCACCCGATTCGGAGGCGATCCGCGAGGCCGTCAATGCCGATTCGCTCGTCTTCTACATGGGCCGCGACAGCGCGCCCGATATCGCGCAGCAATTGATCGACGCGGGCCGTCCGGGCGAGACGCCCGTCGCGATCGTCGAGGCGTGCAGCACGGCACGCGAACGCACGCTGACGCTCACGCTCGAAGCGTTGGCCATGGGCGAGGCCCAACTATGGCTCGATCCGGCGCAGCCGAGCCTGCTGATGATCGGGCAGGCGTTCGCAGAGCGCGCATCGGTTCGGACACCGCAGGAAGATGGCGGTCACGCGCGCGATGCGTTTGCGCACGCGGCATAAGCGGCAGCATTACCGGAGCGGCCGCATTACCGGATGACGTAACGCGACGGTGCTTCGCGGAGTGCGCTCGCGCCGCTCGAGGGACGGCTCGACCCATTTTTCTTTTGTATCGCCTTGGTTGGCGCTCCGAGCGCCCGTCCGGTCGCGCCATCGACACAGGCGAGGCTGGGCACGCTGGATCGCTCAGCCGAGCGACCCTAGCTGGCTCAGGCAATACGCCGCAAGGGCGTCGAGCACGGCATCGTCTTCGCCGACAGGAACCGCGTGGCGGATGTCCACCCCCGGATGCGTCGCGCGACACGTATCGAGAATGGCGGGAAGGTCGCGCCGCACATGGCCGCCTTGGCCGAAGAACACAGGCACGACCGTAATCGACGCGCAGCCCGCCGCCACTTGCGCAGCCACCGCGGCCGGCAAATCCGGCGACATCAACTCGAGGAAGGCCAGCGAAACGGTGACTCCGGGGCCGGCGGCGGCCCGCACTTTTTCGGCGAGGCGCTCGAACGGTTCGGCCCATCGCGCGTCGCGCGCGCCGTGTGCGAACAATACGATGCCGCGTGTCGTAGCCGCTGCGCTCATCGTTTCCTCCGCTTGTTCGGCGTCAGTGCCGATCGACCCACTTCAAGCCCGCAACCCCGAGCGCCAGATAGATCAGCGCCGGCAACGCGGCCGTCAGCGGCGCGGGCCAGGTATTGAGCATACCCACGTGGGAGAAGAGCGTGTTGACGAGCTGAAAGCTCATGCCGAGCATGATGCCGCCGAATACCTTCACGCCGACGACGCCCGCGCGCGTATGCAGATATGCGAACGGCAGCGACAGCACGAGCATCACCAGCACGGCAAACGGATAGAGCACCTTCTTCCACAATGCAATGTCGTAGCGCTGCGTATCCTGATGATTTTCGATCAGATGCTGAATGTAGCGGAACAAGTTGAACATCGACATGCGGTCTGGCGCGACGAGCAGCACGGATAGAATTTGCGGCGTGAGCTCCGAGCGCAGCGAATATCGAGGCAGCGTGACCTGCGTCGCCCGATAGACGGGAGCGAGCGCATCGGCCGGCGCGTTAGGGGGCGGCGGCAGGCCCGTGAGCTTCGTGTCGGTCACACCGGTGAGAAGCCAGTGCCCTTGCCCTTCGTAGCGGCCTGTCTTGGCGGTGCGCACGTTCGTCAGCTTGAACGCCGGATCGAACTCGTAGATACGCACGTTGCTGATCGACGCGTCGGGCATCAATTCGCCGACGTTCACGAAGCGCGTCACCTGCTGGCCGTCCTCGCTGGCCGTGAGCGTGTCTTTCACCCAGACGCCCGAGGCGAAATTGCTCGACACGGCCGAGCCGAGCGCTTCGAGGCGTACGCGCTCGGACAACTGATCGGTGTACGGCCCGACCACCTCGCCGATGAAGTAGGTGACGGCCACGAGCGGGATGCCGATCTTGAGCAGCGAGCGCAGCGCTTGTCCCGTCGACAGCCCCGATACGCGAAAGATCGTGTATTCGGAGTTCGCGGCCATCTGGGCGAACACGTAGATTGCGCTGATCAGCGCGGCCACGGGGATGATCTCGTAGAAGCGCGACGGCGTTTGCAGCGCGACGCGCAGCACGGCGTAGCCGAACTTGTAGTTGCCGTGGCCGACCGTGTTGAGCTCGTTGATCAGATCGAAAAAGAAGAACAGGCCCGAGAACGCGAACAAGATGAAGATGAACGCGAGGTACACCTGACGGGCGAAGTATCGTTCGTAGATGCGCATGCGGTCACGCTCCTCGCGAGAGGGTGAACCATGTCCGCGGAATCAGCGGACGATTGCGCACGCGCAGCCAGAACACGACGACGACGAGCGCTGCCGCGACGATGTGCAGCCCGAGCAGGCCGGCGACGAACGACATCTTGCCTTGCTCGAGCCACGATTGGACCACGTTGAGCAGGTTCGAATAAGTCAGGAAGATCAGCACCGCCATGACGAGATTGATCGTGCGCCCGCGGCGCGGGTTCTGATAGGCGAGCGGAATGCCGAGCAGCATGAGATTGATGGCCATGAGCGGCAGCCCCGTGCGCCAGGCGAATTCCGCCAGATTGTCGCGGGTGGGATGGCGCAGCAGTGCGACCGTGGACATGCCGGTCGTCGTCTTCGTATTGACGATCGGCTGATGCGTCATCTTCACGCCGTAGCGCTGGAATTCCATGATGCGGAAGTCGGGCTTGCCCGGCTCGCCGTCGTAGCGGCGCCCATTTTCCAAAACGACGAAGCGCGAGCCGTCCTTCATCGTTTCGGTGTGGCCGTTCTGCGAGACGACGACGCTGACCTTGCCGTGCTCGGTGCTCGCGACGAACACGTTTTGCACGTGTGCCTGATCGGACGTCATTTTTTCGATGAAGAAAACGCGGTTCGTCGCCGGCGATTCGCGAAATTGGCCCGGCGCGAGCATCGAGATTTCGTCGCGTTGCTGAAAGCGTGCGCGAATGAGCTTGCTTTGCGCGTTCGACCAGGGCCAGCCGATATAAGCGAAGAACGCGACGAGCACGACGAGCGGCGCGGCGAATTTGGCGATGGGCTTGATGAAGGCCGTCAGGCTCACGCCCGAGGCGAGCCAAACGACCATCTCGGAGTCGCGATACCAGCGCGTGAGCACGAATAGGATCGACACGAACATCGTGACGACGAGCATCACGGCGATATAGCCGATCACGGTCAGCCCGATCAGGACGACGACGTCCTTCGGATCGACTTCGCCGGACGCGGCATAGCCGACGATGCGTATCATCATCGTCGTCAGGAAGATAGTCAGCAGCACCATGAATACGGCGCCTGCCGTATAGGCTAGCTCGCGCTGCAGGGAGCGTTCGAAGATCATCGTCGGTGCGAGAGGGCCGGGCGGCGCCGCATGTCGTGCAGCGCAATCCGACACCGGAGAAAAAATAGCGGATAATTGCGGCTTCGTTACGAGAGTTAAGCCGATTTTATCCGAGGACAAGCGCGATGGACTTTAGCATAAAAGCCTGTGACTGGACGAAGGGCACGACGGGTACGTTCCTGACGGGGAAATCCGATTGCATCGTCATCGGTGTGTTCGAGGGGCAATCGCTGTCCGGCGCCGCACTCGAAATCGACGCGGCGACGAAGGGTCTGCTCACGCGCATCGTCAAAGCAGGCGACATGCAAGGCAAGAGCGGCGCGACGCTGTTCCTGCACGAGGTGGAAGGCATCGGCGCTTCCCGCGTGCTGCTCGTCGGGCTCGGCAAGCAAGACGCATTCGGACAAAAGGCTTACACCGAGGCTGCGCGCGCCGCATGGCGCGCGATCCTCGGCACGAAGATCGTTCAAGTCACGTTCACGCTGGCGCAGTTGCCGGTCAAGGAACGTTCGGCCGATTGGGCCGTGCGCGCCGCGGTTCTCGCGCTGCGCGGCGAGACCTACCAGTTCACGCAACTGAAAAGCAAGCCCGATCCGGCCAAGTATGCGCTCAAGCGCATCGTCGTATCGGTCGGTCCCGATGACGAAAAGCTGGCCAAGCTCGCCGTCAAACAGGGGCTCGCGATCGCGAACGGCATGGAACTCGCCCGCGATCTCGGCAATTTGCCGGCGAACGTCTGTACGCCGAGCTACCTGGGCGAGACGGCCAAAAAGCTCGGCAAGGAGTTCAAGCTCAAGGTCGAGGTGCTCGGCGAAAAGCAGCTCGAAGCGTTGAAGATGGGCTCGCTGCTGTCGGTCACGCGCGGCACGACCGAGCCGGCGCAGTTCATCGTCATGCAATACCAGGGCGCCGGCGCCAAGGCCGCGCCGGTCGTGCTCGTGGGCAAGGGCGTGACCTTCGACAGCGGCGGCATCTCGCTGAAGCCGGGCGAGGGCATGGACGAAATGAAGTACGACATGTGCGGCGCGGCGTCGGTGTTCGGTACGCTGCGCGCCGTGGCGGAGCTGGGGCTCAAGCTCAATGTCGTCGGGATCGTTCCGGCCGTCGAGAACATGCCGAGCGGCCAAGCGACGAAGCCGGGCGACATCGTCACGAGCATGTCGGGCTTGACGATCGAAGTGCTCAACACCGATGCGGAAGGCCGCCTCATCCTATGCGATGCGCTCACCTACGCGGCGCGCTTCAAGCCGGCCGCCGTCGTCGACATCGCCACGCTCACGGGGGCTTGCATCATCGCGCTCGGCCATCACAACGCCGCGCTGTTCTCGAAGGACGACGCGCTGGCCGGCGAATTGCTCGATGCGTCGCGCGAGGCTTCCGACCCCGCCTGGCGCATGCCGCTCGACGACGAGTACCAAGATCAATTGAAGTCGAACTTCGCCGATCTCGCGAACATCGGCGGCCGCCCCGCCGGCAGCGTCACCGCGGCGTGTTTCCTCTCGCGCTTCACCGAAAGCTATCCTTGGGCGCACTTGGATATCGCGGGCGTCGCTTGGAAGAGCGGCGCCGCCAAGGGCTCGACGGGCCGTCCCGTGCCGCTTCTCACGCAGTTCCTGATCGATCGCGCGGGACAGTGATGGCGGTAGGCAGGAGCGCGGGCGGGAGCGGGCTGTGACGCGCATCGATTTCCATACGAACGTCGGCGATGCGTTGCTCTATGCGTGCCGGCTTGCCCGCAAGGCGTATCAGGCGGGCCAGCCGCTCGTCGTCGTGGCCGATCCGGCGCGTCTGCGCGCATTCGACGAGCGGCTTTGGACGTTTTCCCCGCTCGATTTCCTGCCGCATTGCGCGGCCGATAGCGCGCTCGCCGAGCGCACGCCAATCGTCCTGACGGCCGATCTCGAGCAAGCGCCGCATCATCGCATTCTGTTGAATCTCGCGCCCGCCGTGCCGGCGCAGTTCGCGCGCTTCGAGCGGTTGCTCGAGGTCGTGGGCACGAGCGAGGACGAACTTGCTTCGGGGCGCGAGCGCTACCGCTTCTATCGGGATCGCGGCTACCTGCTCAACAACTACAAGCAAGGCGCGTAACGTGCTGCAGCATCCATACGCGAACTGTGGCCGCATTCTGGCATTAGGGAGACAAGCATGACCGAGCCCCACGATCCGAATTCGATTCCTATGCTGACCGATGTCATCGTCCCCGGACGTCCGAGCGTCGGGCGGCCGGCGCAGACGCCGCCCGAGGGTGAGCCCGCGCCGGCCGCCGGGGCTCGAGCCGCGTCGGCTGCACCGGCCGTCGCGTTCGATGCGCGCGATGTCGAATTCATCGCCGAGCGCTTGCGCGGGCGGTTCTCCACGTATTTGCGCGACGATGCACGCCGCGTGATCGAAGCGCGATGCCGCGATGCCGTCGAGGAACATACGAACTGGCTCGTGCGGCAAGTCACGCGCGAGGTCGTGTCCGCGCTCGAGGCCGAGGTGGCCGGTTGGGTGCGCGATGCCGTGCGCGAGGAACTCGCACGGCATACGTCGGAGCGGTAGCCCGGGTCATCCGGTGACGGCGCCCTGATGGGCTGGACGCGCAAGCGCCGCGAATTTGGCGAGCACGCCGCGCGTGTAGCGCGGTGCGGGCGGCGTCCAGGCAGAACGGCGGCGCTCGAGTTCCGCGTCGTTCACGTTCAATTGCAACAGCAGCCGGTGCGCATCGATCGTGATCGAATCGCCCTCCTGCACGAGCGCGATCGCGCCGCCGACGAACGCTTCGGGCGCAACATGGCCCACCACCATGCCCCACGTGCCGCCGGAAAACCGGCCGTCGGTGATGAGGCCGACCGATTCGCCCAGCCCCTTGCCGATCAACGCGGACGTGGGCGCCAGCATCTCGGGCATGCCGGGTCCGCCTTGCGGGCCGAGGTAACGCAGCACGAGCACGTCGCCGGGCCGGATGCGGTCGTCCAAGATGGCCGCCAGCGCGCTTTGCTCGTCGTCGAACACGCGTGCCGGGCCCGTGATGACCGGGTTCTTCAAGCCCGTAATTTTGGCGACGGCGCCTTCGGTGGCGAGGTTGCCCTTCAAAATCGCCAAATGGCCTTGCTCGTACAGCGCCTTCTCGATCGGAAAGATCACCTGCTGATCGGCGCGCGGCGCACTGGGCACGTGCTCGAGCTCTTCCGCCATCGTCTTGCCTGTGATCGTCATGCAATCGCCGTGGAGCAGGCCGGCGTCGAGCAAGATCTTCAGAACTTGCGGAATCCCGCCCGCCCGATGCAGATCGGTGGCGACGTACTCGCCTGACGGTTTCAAATTGCAGATGACGGGCACGCGCTTGCGGACGTGCTCGAAATCGTCGATCGACCACGGCACTTCGGCCGCGTGCGCGATGGCGAGGTAGTGCAGCACCGCATTCGTCGAGCCGCCCGTCGCCATGATGAGCGCGACCGCGTTTTCGATCGATTTGCGCGTGATGATGTCGCGCGGCTTCAGGTCATTCTTCACAGCTTCCACGAGCACGCGCGCCGACTGCGCGCTCGAATCGGTTTTCTCGTCGTCGGGGTTCGCCATCGTCGACGAGTAAAGCAGCGACATGCCCAGCGCTTCGAACGACGAGCTCATCGTATTGGCCGTGTACATGCCGCCGCAGGAGCCCGTGCTCGGGCAGGCGTTCTGTTCGATGCCGTCGAAGTCTTCCTTGGACATGCGCCCGGCCGTGAATTCGCCGACGGCTTCGAACGACGAAACGATCGTCAAATCCTTGCCCTTCCAGTGGCCGGGCCGAATCGTCCCGCCGTACACGTAGATGCCGGGCACGTTCATGCGGGCGAGCGCGATCATGCCGCCGGGCATGTTCTTGTCGCATCCGCCGATTACGACTACACCGTCCATCCATTGACCTTGCACGCAGGTTTCGATGCAATCAGCGATGACCTCGCGCGACACGAGCGAATATTTCATCCCCTCGGTGCCCATCGACATGCCGTCGGAGATCGTCGGGGTGCCGAACGTCTGCGCGTTCGCCCCCGCGTCGTTGACGGCCGCGACGGCGGCGTCCGCCAGCTTTTGCAGGCCGGCGTTGCAGGGCGTAATCGTCGAATGACCGTTTGCGATCCCGATCATCGGTTTGTCGAAGTCGTCCTTCTTGTAACCGAGCGCGTAGAACATCGAGCGATTCGGGGCGCGGGCGACGCCTTGCGTGATGTGCTGGGAACGGCGGTTGTAAGCCATGGGCGGACTCCGGTTCGTGGATCGAAAGGCGCGCGGGCAGCCGTCGGAGAATGAAGCGGGGCGAACAAGGCGAGCACCGCGGGACGAGCACCGCGCGAGAAGCTCGGATCAGCATGCCGCGCCTCGTTTCGCATGTCCAATATATGATTCATGGCGGATTAGGTCGAAATGCATATCGACGACACCGCTCGATCGCGCCGCGTGCCTTCGCAATACGTCATCGATCATTCGCCTTGGATCAACGATATCTCGCCAGGAGCCGCCCGCCATGACCCCCGATTTGCGCCAGTTGCGCTACTTCGTCGCCGTCGCGGAGGAGCGGCACTTCGGCCGAGCCGCGCGCAAGCTGTCGATGACCCAGCCGCCGTTGTCCCAAGCGATTCGGGCCTTGGAGGACGCGCTAGGCGTGGAGCTCTTCGCTCGGACCAAACGCACGGTCGAACTCACCGCGGTAGGCGCGGACTTGCTGCCGGAGGTACGCAAGCTCCTCGCGCAGGCCGATGCGCTGCCGCCGCTCGCGCAAAGTCTCGCGCGGGGCGAGGCGGGCGCGCTCTCGCTCGCGTTCGTGTCGACGGCCGATTACGGCCTGCTGCCCGAGTTGCTGCGTGAATTCGCCGTGCGGCATCCGCGCGTGCGCTTGAACCTTGCCGAAGCGACGAGCGACGTGCAGATCGAAGAGCTCGCCGCTGGCCGAATCGACGCCGGTCTCATCATTCCGCCGCTGCCGCCGCGCCATGCGGCGACGCTCACGTACCTGCCCGTCATGCGCGAGCCGCTCGTCGCCGCGTTGCCGGCGGCGAGCGTTTCGCATCGCGGCCGAGACCATCCGCCCGATTGGATCGACACGCCGATTTCGCTGGCCGAAGTGGGGCGTTTGCCGCTCGTCATCTTCCCGCGGCGTTTGGCCCCGGGCTTTTATGACATCATTACGGGCTGCTACGGCGCGGCCGGTCTGACGCCCCGCATCGGACAAGAGGCGATCCAGATGCAGACGATCGTCAGTCTCGTCTCGGCGGGCATGGGCGCCGCGCTCGTGCCGCAATCTTTGCGTAATCTGCGGCGCACCGGGGTCGTCTATCGGCCGTTGGCCGAAGGCACGCCGCTCGTGGAGACGGGGCTCGTTTGGCGTACGGCCGACGTCAGCCCGGTCCTGGCCGGTTTCATCGACGTCGTGCGCGCGCACGCGAGCGTGCATGCGCCACCGCCGCACCAGACTGCCGCGCGTGGCCCCGCGAAGCCGCGCAAGGACGCGCACGGATAACGCGGCTTGCGCCGTTTTACGCGGTATCCTCGCGGCTCGTTCAACGCCTCATTTCTCGATACTTGACGCCTTACGATGCTGATTCATCCGAATTTCGATCCCATTGCAATTCATCTCGGCCCGCTTGCCGTGCGTTGGTACGGGCTCATGTATCTCGTCGGGTTCGTGCTGGCGGTCGTCATCGCGCGGTTGAGGCTGCGCTTGCCGCACGTCGCCGCGCAAGGTTGGACGACGAAGGACATCGACGACATCCTGTTTTACGGCGTGCTCGGCACCATCCTCGGCGGCCGGCTCGGCTACGTGCTGTTCTACAAGGCCGATTACTACTTCGCCCATCCGCTCGACGTGTTCAAAGTGTGGCAGGGCGGCATGTCGTTTCACGGGGGCTTTCTCGGCGTGACGCTTGCGATGATCGTCTTCGCCTATCAGCGCAAGCGCACCTGGCTGCAAGTGACGGACTTCGTCGCGCCGATGGTGCCGACCGGCCTGGCCGCGGGCCGGCTGGGCAACTTCATCAACGGCGAGCTTTGGGGGCGCGTGACCGACCCGGCCGCGCCGTGGGCCATGCTGTTCCAGAATTCCTCGGCCGACGATGCGGTCTGGCTCGCTTCGCATCCCCAACTGGCTGCGAAATGGAACTTGGCGGACGTGTTCGCGCGCTATCACATGCTGCCGCGGCACCCCTCCGAGCTCTATGAAATCGCGCTGGAAGGCGTAGCGCTCTTTTTGGTGCTGTGGTTCTTTACGCGCAAGCCGCGGCCGGTCGGTGCGGCGTCGGCCGTATTCCTGATCGGCTACGGGCTGGCCCGCTTCACGGTCGAGTTCGCGCGCGAGCCCGACGATTTCCTCGGGCTGCTCGCATTGGGCTTGTCGATGGGGCAATGGCTCTCGTTGCCGATGATCGTCGTCGGCATCGCGATGCTCGTCTGGTCGTATCGCCGCGCACAGGCGGCGCCGGCCGGCGCGCGCGCGCAGTAAATGCGGCGCGCCGGCCGATTAGCGCTTCGTTTTCGGTTTGGCTTCGCGCATCGCTTACCGCGTCATCTGCACCGAGCCGGAGACGTTGACGGTCACCGTCGATGTCCCGGCTTCGACGGGCAGCGGAGCCGCCGCCTTCGCTTCGGCCGCCATCGCGCGCATGGCGAACATCGGGCGCGGCGGTGGGGCGGCGTTGCGGCCCACATCGACCTCCCGAATCGAATAGCCCGAATAGCCGAATGCGTTGGCGGACGATTTGGCCTGCGCTCTGAAGTTTTCGATCGCTTCGGTCGTCAACTTTTCCGAGGCGGCCCGCTGCGCTTCGGGCGACAGCGAATAGGCCACGCTGCCCACTTGCATCGTCGAGTTCAGTTGACCCGCGAGCCTCGACGCGGCGGCGAAGTCGCGCGATTGCAGAATGATCTCGGTGCGGCCGCGCCATGCCGAAATGCGGCCGTCGCGATCGGTCGCCGGATAAATCGAGAACGTGCCCGTGCGGACTTTGACCCCCGCTACCCCCTTCGCCTGCTTCAGCGCGACGTCGGCGTGCTGGTTCAATGCGTTCGTAAGGGAGGCGGCGTCGGACGCTTCCTGCTCGTAGAACAGGGTGATTTCGACGACATCCTGCGGGACTTCGGCGCTGGCTTGCGCGGAGAGCGACAGTACGCCCGACGGCACGCTCTGCATGACGACGGCATTGTCGGCGCGTGCGGGCAAGGCGACGAGGGCTAGCGGTGCGGCGGCCGCCGCAGCGAAGGCCAGCACCGCGGTTGTTCTTTTCATTGTTTTGCTCCGTTCGTAGACGTTGATACAGGGCGACCCGTGCGAGCCGCTTGCATTGCCTGTGCTACGCGAGCCGCTCCGTGATGAAGCGCCATTCGTCGTCGGTCACGGGCGTGATCGAGAGCCGGTTGCCTTTTGCAAGCACGCGCATGCCGGCAAGCTCGGGATGGGCGCGCAGCTCGGCAAGCGGCACGAGCGGCATTTTCTTCACGAAGCGCACGTCGACGAGCATCCAGCGCGGCGTTTCGCGCGACGATTTCGCATCGTAGTACGGGCTCTTCGGGTCGAATTGCGTCGGATCGGGATAAGCGCCCGACACGACTTCGGCAATTCCCGCGATGCCGGGTTCCGGGCAACTCGAATGATAGAAGAGCACGCCGTCGCCGATTCCCATCATGTCGCGCATGAAGTTGCGCGCCTGGTAATTGCGCACGCCCGTCCACGGCAGCGTGCGCTTCGGGGCGCCGGCGAGATCGTCGATGCTTGCTTCGTCCGGTTCGGACTTCATGAGCCAATAGCGCATGGAGGCAGGCCCCAAATGAAAACGGCATCGGTAGGACCGATGCCGTTGAATAAAGTCCCCGCCTTAGCCGCTAGGCCGGCATCCTGAACCGGAGGTTCAGAATTGGTCGCAGTTAGCAGCACTTCGGGTACATCAGACAGAGTGACGCGCACACCCGTGCTACAAATTTCCGCAACCGTGCACATGGCATTGGTTCAAGGAATCTATGACCTTGGCGAACCAGGCAGGGAAGCCGTAAAACCTGTTATGCGAAACCGCAGCTCGCCGCAGCGTTACAGCGCTTCGTGCTGATCGAGCACCGCACCGAGCTTTTCGTTCATTTGGCGCATTGTACGCCGGATTTCTTCCGCGGGAAACGCTTCGCCGTGACGTACGCTCTGTTGCAGCTTGAGCAACTCCGAGGCCAGCGAGAGCGCCGCCATGACGGCGATGCGATCGGTGCCGCGCACGTTGCTCATCGAGCGGATTTTCGTCATCTCCGCATCGACGCGAGCCACCGCTTCGAGCAGCGCCGCTTCGGTTTCGGGCGAGCACGCCAGGCGATAGGGCTGGCCGAGAATCGTGGCTTCGATTTGTTTCGTCGTCATGCATCTTCTCCGTGCTGCGCGGTTGCGCCTTCCCCAGCGCGCCCTTCCTGCTGCGAAGCGAGCAGATCGAGTTGGCTGTCGGAATCGTACGGGCCTTTGGCGCGCGGCAGCTTTTCGAGGATCGCGTTCAGGCGCACCTGAGCGTCGTCGATTTTGGCGACGAGCGCATCGCGTTCCGCTTGCAGGCCGTTGCGTTCTTCGCGCAGGAGCGCGAGTTCGGCATGCGCCGCCTCGTTGTCCTGGCGCAATTGCGCGAGCTGCTCCTCGAGCGCATGACGTGCCTGTTGCTGGCGCTCGTTGATGGCAATGAGCCGGCCGATATTCTGTGACAGGGTTTCGAGTTCGTTGAGCATCCGCTGCGTCCTCTAAAGACCCCGCATTTTAGCGCTAAATGCGCTCGCTTCCGACCGCGGTCTCGTATCGAGACGTAACCGTTGTAGGCTTTTTTTGCAAAATGCGCATTTTCGCACGGCGTTTGCAGGGGCTTTGGCGATTCTTGACGCCCCCTGCGCGCCCTCATACACTTGCGGCACTTTGGTGCTCGCGCGCTAGGCACTCCCATGCGCGCGGTTAAACGGGAAACAGGGAGCGAAGTCCGCCCGGACGAGCCAACCTGTGCTGCCCCCGCCAACGGTAAGCGACACGCGCGGCATTCAAAATCCGCCGCGCACACGCATCCAATGCCACTGCGTCACCCACGTGGGAAGGCGGATGCGCCGCGTCGTCAGCCCGGATACCGGCCAAAGGGGGAGCGCGACGCCGTGCTCGCGCCGCGCCACGCGCCGCGCGCGCCGGCGGCCGCTCGATGACAAAGCAGTCTGCGGGGAGCAGGCTGCATGCCGATCCCACAGGAAAACCACACGATGTCCACGCCTCACGTCCGCGCGGCGCTGCTTGCGTTCGCCGGTCTGCCGCTCGTCGCGCTTGCACAGTCCGCGCCGAGCAGCTCCGTTTCTTCATCCGGCGCTTCGTCCAATGCTAGAGCGGCCGTTTCTTCTTCTTCGGCCGCCGCGTCGTCTTCGGCGCAGCCGTCCGCTTCGTCGGCCGCCTCCACGTCGTCCGGCGCGGTCGAAAACGGCGGCGCGCTCGCCCCGATCGTCGTCACCGCGCAGCGCGGGCCGCAACCGCTCGCGGAAGCCATTCCGCAAACGACGCGCTTTTCCCGTCAAGACATTCAAGATTCCGCAGCCACGGACTTGCCGGGGCTGCTCGAACAAGCGCCCGGCGCACAGATCATCCGTAACGGCCCGCCCGGCTCGAACGCGACGCTGTTCCTGCGCGGCGGCTCGGCCACTCAGTCGCTGGTGCTGATCGACGGCGTGCGCGTCGATTCGGTCAGCCTCGGCCAAGCCCAGATCGGCACGCTGCCGCTGTCGGAAATCGACCATGTCGAAGTCGTCAATGGCGACGTATCGGCCCTTTACGGCTCCGGCGCGATGGGCGGTGTCGTGCAGATCTTCACGAAGGACGGCGGCAATCATCCGCCGCGCTTCAATTTCTCCGTGGGCTACGGCAGCTATCGCACGCAAACGCAGCAAGCGGGCGTGAGCGGCGCGCTCGACAAGGACGGCAAGACCACGTTCAGCTTCAGCGTTTCGCGCTTCAAGGACAACGGCTTTTCCTCGATCGACCCGGCGCTCGCGCCGAGCGCGAATCCGGATGCAAACGGCTACTTGAACGAAAGCGTGTCGGCAATGCTGCGTCACAAATTCGACGATCGCTGGGACGCGGGCTTGCGCTATTTCCAATCGAACGGAAAGGACAGCTTCGACAATGCGTTCGGCGCGCCGACCGACATCAACTATCTGTACAGCAAAGTGCGTGAGGCCTCTGTCTTCGCGAACGGCAAGCTCACCGATTGGTGGACGACGCACGTGACCGCCGCGCTCGGCGACGATCGCGCGGTCGACAAGACCAATGGCGTCTATAACAACCGGTTCGATACGGATAACCGTCAGTTCACATGGCAGAACGATTTCAAGCTCGCCGCGCAGCAGAAACTGCAGGTGGGCTACGAGCGGCTCGAGCAAAGCCTTGAATCGGATTCGTTCTCGGCGCCCGATCGACATGTCAATTCGGTCTTCGCCGGCTACACGGCGCGCTTCGGCGCCAACCAGATTCAAGCGAACGTGCGACGCGATCAGTACTCGGATTTCGGCGGCGCCAATACCTACTATCTCGGCTATGGGTTCGATTTCACCGAGCACTGGAAGGCGACGGCCAGCTATTCGAGCGCGTTCCGGGCGCCGAGCTTCGACGATCTTTACTTTCCGGGCAGCGGCAACACGTCGATTCGGCCCGAGCGCAGTCATTCGATCGAAGCGGCGTTGCAATATGCTTCCGATGAGGTCGGAGTGTTGCGGCTCACGGCGTTTCAAACGCGCTATTCGGATCTGATCAATTACATTCCGACGCAAGGCGGCTTGTTCTTCGTCGCCGAGAACGTCGGGCGCGCGAAGGTGCAGGGCATCGAAGGGTCGTGGAGCGGCCATGTCGGCAAGACGGACGTGCGTGCGGCGCTTACGGTGCAAAATCCCGTGGACGAAGATTCGAATACCGATCTTTCGCGCCGTGCGCGGCACTTTGCGACGTTTTCCGCGAACCGCTCGTTCGGCGGCTGGCGCTTAGGCGGGGAGTGGCTGGTCAGCGGGCCGCGCAACGACAGCGGCACGAACCTCGGCGGATACGGCCTCGTCAATCTGTCGGCGCGCTATAACATCACGAAGGCCTGGTTTGTGAGCGCCCACATCGACAACGTGTTCGACAAGAACTATGAGCTGGCCTATACGTACAACACGCCGCGCCGCAGCGCATTCATCACGCTCGGCTGGCAGCAGCAGTGATGCACGCCGCGCCGCGCTCGTCTGGCTCGTGCTGGGCGTCGCTGCGCTCATCGTCTTCGCTGCCGCGCTCGCGCTCGGCAGCGTGACGATTCCGCCCTGGCAGGCCGCGCTCGCGCTCGTGCATGGATCGGCGCGCGAAGGCGTCGGCGCGCAAGCGGGCGATCTCGCCGGCGAGATCGTGCGCACGCTGCGCTTGCCGCGCGCCGTTGCGGGTTTCTCGTGCGGCGCTTTGCTTGCGCTTGCGGGCGCGCTGCTGCAAGTGCTGCTGCGCAATCCGCTGGCCGAGCCGTACGTGCTCGGCGTCTCGGGCGGCGCGGCCGCGTTTGCCGTGGCCGCGCTGCTCGCGGGATGCGCCTGGTGGCTCGTCGATCTCGCGTCGTTCGGGGGAGCCGTATTCTCGATTGCGCTCGTGCTCGGCCTCGCGCGCCGCGAGTTTTGGCGCGGCGAGCCGCAGGAGGCATCGCCGCGCTTGCTGCTCACGGGCGTCGTCGTGGCGACCGGCTGGGGCGCATTGATCACGCTGCTCATCGCCCTCGCGCCGGACGATCGGTTGCGCGGCATCGTGTTTTGGCTGACGGGCGATCTGAACGGGGCGGCAAGCCCCTGGCCGGCGTTTGCTGTGCTCCTGCTTGCGCTTTGCATTTGCGTGCCGGTCGCCCCGCAGCTCAATGTGCTGCTGCGCGGCGACGCGCTCGCATCGTCGCTCGGCGTGCCCGCGACGCGACTGCGTTTGCGGATCTACGTCGTCGCGTCGCTGGCCGCCGCGGCCAGCGTGACGACGGCCGGCACGATCGGCTTCGTCGGCCTTGTCGTGCCGCATGGGCTGCGCCTCGTGCTGGGCAACGATCAGCGCATGCTCGTGCCGGCGAGCGCGCTGGCGGGCGGCGTTGCCGTCATGGGCGCCGATCTGGTGGCGCGCACGGCGATCGCGCCGGCGCAACTGCCCGTGGGCGTCGTGACGGCGCTCGTGGGCGTGCCCGTGTTCCTTTGGATGTTGCTCGGCAGACGCAGATGAAATCGCTGACGAACATCGATGCCAAGGCGCATCGGCTTTGCCTGTCGGCCCGCCATCTGACGCTACGCGCCGGCGCGCGCACGCTGCTCGAGGACTTCACGCATACGTTCTATCCGGGCGAGATCTGGTGCGTCGCGGGCCCGAACGGCGCCGGCAAGACAACGCTCATCACGACGCTCGCGGGGCTCGCGCGACCTGCCGGCGGGCATGTCGAGGTCGACGGAGCGCGCATCGATGCGTGGCCTGGGGCAACGCTTGCGCGCCGGCGAGCCTTGATGCCGCAAACGACGCACGATGCATTCGGCGCCAGCGTGCTCGACGTCGTGCTGATCAATCGCTTTCCGCATCTGACAGGTTGGGGATGGGAGCGCCCCGCCGATCGCGCGGCCGCCCATGCGGCGCTCGAGGCGCTCGGGCTCGAGTCGCTGGCATCGCGCGATGTGCTTTCGCTGTCGGGCGGCGAGCGGCAACGCGTCGCGCTGGCCGCTGCGCTGTGCCAGGAGGCGCCGCTGCTCTTGCTCGACGAGCCGCTTGCGTTTCTCGATTGGCATCATCAAATCGACTGTCTGACGGCACTCGTGCAATGGACCCGGACCGCTCCGCGGACGATCGTTTTTTCGTGTCACGACCTCAATCTCGCACGTCGCTTCGCCACGCACGTGCTGATGCTCGAGGGTAACGGCATCGCGCACACGGGCGCGGCACGCGATGTGCTCACGCCGGCGCTGACGAGCCGCGCGTTCGGGTACCCCTTCGTGCTGATCGAACAAGACGGCTACCAAGCGCTCGTGCCCGCGCTGTCCGGCGCGCCGCGCTGACGGACTGCACATATCGTGCTAGCGGGTCGTGCGGACAGGGGCCGCCCACATAGTGATGTCCCTGATGCGGCTAGCCGGACGCGCTGCGGTTTTACCGAATTGAAGCAGGCCCACCGATGCGAGTATGGTGACGCCTTTGCGATGCGCGGCGTGCTTTTTTGCTTCCGCCGTCGGATTCGATGCGGGGCGTTGGATTCGATAGAGCGCGCAAGTATCCGTCGCGCATCTCGCCATCCCTTTTTATTGAGCATGAACGCTTCACTTCCGCTGCCCGTCGTCGCACCGCTCGATCGTTCGTTGCGCGAGGCGCTCACCCGCATCATCGATGCCAAGACGAAGCCGCAAGGCAGTCTCGGCATGCTCGAAGTGCTCGCGCGCCAGATCGGCATGATTCAAAGGAGCACGCGTCCCACGATCGAGCGTCCGGCGATGATCGTCTTCGCGGCCGATCACGGCATTGCGGAAGAAGGCGTGAGCCCTTATCCGCAGGCGGTGACCGCGCAAATGGTGGCTAACTTTCTGTCGGGCGGCGCCGCGATCAACGCGATCAGCGGCGTGTCGGGGCTCACGCTGGAAGTCGTCAACGCGGGCGTCGCCACGCCGCTCGCGCCGTTGCCGGGCCTCGTCGACGTGCCGGTCGGCGCCGGCACGCGCAACTTCGCGCGCGAGCCCGCCATGACGCACGAGCAGGCGCGCGCAGCGATGCTCGCGGGCGCGCAGCGCGTGCGCCATCATGCGGCGCTCGGGACGAACGTGATCGGTTTCGGCGAGATGGGTATCGGCAACAGCTCTTCGGCCGCGTGTCTCATGAGCCGCCTGTGCGAAGTGCCGATCGACGATTGCGTCGGTCGCGGCACGGGTCTCGACAACGCCGGTCTAGCGCGCAAGCGCAATGTGCTGGCCTCGGCGCTTGCCTTGCATTCGGGCGTGGCCGAGCCGATCGATGTCTTGGCCACGTTCGGCGGTTTCGAAATCGCGATGATGGTCGGCGCCTATCTAGCGGCGGCCGAAGCGAACATGACGATTCTCGTCGACGGCTTCATCGCGACGGCGGCGCTTGTCGTGGCCGATGCGATCGCGCCGGCCGTGCGCGACTATTGCGTCTTCGCTCATTTATCGAACGAGGCCGGGCATCGGCGCATGCTCGACCATTTCGGCGCGAAGCCGCTACTGACGCTCGATTTGCGGCTCGGCGAAGGAACCGGCGCGGCATTGGCTTTGCCGGTCTTGCGCGCGGCCGTCGCGTTTCTGAATGAAATGGCGAGCTTCGAATCGGCCGGCGTCGCGGGGCGCGAAGCGCGATGACCGAACGCGACACGCAGAGGGCGAACAGCGCGGAGCCGAGCGCCGGCGATCCAAGCATCGGCGGACCAAGCATCGGTGATCCGGACACGCCAAACTCGAACGCAGACGGCACGAGCGAGCAACGAGCCCGTGCCCAAGACCGAAAATCCGCGCATGCGGGCGGCGCCAACGCTTCGCTGTCTCGCCGGCCCATGTTTTTGTTGCGCGGCCAACTGCGCTATATCGTCGCCGCATTCGGTTACTTCACGCGTGTGCCGGTTTCGCGGACCATCGGTTTCGATCCCAGCGATCTGGCCGGAGCCGCGCGCTATTTTCCGCTCGTAGGCGTGTTCGTCGGATTGGCCGGTGCGCTCGTGTACCTCGTCGCGTCGAGCGTATTTCCGGCGACGGTCGCCGTGCTGCTGTCGATGGCCGCAACGCTGCTGTCGACGGGTGCTTTGCACGAGGATGGCCTGGCGGACTGCTGCGACGGATTGGGCGGCGGCGCGACGCGCGAAGACGCCCTGCGCATCATGCGCGACCCGCGCCTCGGGGCGTTCGGGGCGGTCGGGCTCGTGATGGCGCTGGCGCTGAAATGGCAGACGCTCGCGGCGTTGCCGGTGGCGACCGCGGCATGGACGATGGTGAGTGCCCATGCCGCAAGCCGCGCCTTGGCCGTCAGCTTTCTGGCGACGCAAGATTATGCGCGTGAAGAGGGCAAGGCCCGAGCCGTCTCGCATCGCATGTCGCCGCGCTCGCTCGGCATAGCGCTCGCATTGGGCTTGCCGTGGCTGTTTCTTCCCGATCCGCGCGCGGGTGCGCTCGCGCTCGCCGTGGCCGTATCGTTGCGCTGGTTGCTTGCACGCTACTTCGCCCGCCGGCTGGGCGGCTATACAGGCGACTGTTTAGGCTTTGCTCAGCAGATTTTCGAGCTCTCTTTCTATCTCTCCGCCCTGGCGTGGACCTCGTTCTGATCCGCCATCCCGCGCCTGCGATCGACCTCGGTATCTGTTACGGCAAGACCGACGTGCCGCTGATCGAAGACGCGACTCTCACCGCACAGGCGGTGGCGGCGCGACTGGCCGCTTTAGGCGCACCCACGCCGGGGCATCTCGCCACGAGCCCCTTGAAGCGATGCAGGCACTTGGCGGACCTGCTCGCACGGCACTTCGGCTGCGAGCGCCACATCGACGCGCGTTTGCAGGAAATCGACTTCGGCGATTGGGAAGGGCGGCGCTGGGATGCGATCGACCGCGTCGCACTCGATGCGTGGGCGGCCGACTTGCGTCGGGCGCGAATGCACGGCGGAGAGAGCGTCGAGCAGTTCGAGACGCGCGTGGCCGAATGGTTGGGTTCGTGGCGCTCGCGCGAAACGTCGCCTTCTCCGTGCGTCCTGGCCGTGACGCACGCAGGCGTGATGAGAATGGTCACGTCGCTCGCGCTCGGCGAGCCATTGGAAATCACGCTGAAATGGCCGTTGGATATGGCTTCGATCGTCTGGCTGCGGCGCGAGTCCGATGCAGATAGCTGGACGTTGCTGCATTGGAACGGGTAACCGGGTTCACTGTGCTCCCGCTGTTGCACCGGGTGGCCGATGCTCACGCGCCTTCTGCAAATCGCGGCACAGTTGCGCGGCGCCCTGCGCGAGCCGCGGCCCCGGCCGGTTGATGAGATCGCCGTCTATCGCGAACAGATTGCCGCGTGCCACGGCCGTCATACGCGGCCAGACGCGCCATGAAGCGAGGCTGCGCAGCGGCGGGTCGGCCGGCGTGGCGCCCGTACTCGTCGTCACGATCGCTTCCGGGTTCGCGGCGACGACCGCTTCGGTCGACACAGTCGGCACGAGCGGCGCGAGGTGCGCGAACACGTTGCGTCCGCCGCACAATGCAATGATGTCGCTCACGACATGCGTGCCGTTCAGCGTCATAAGCGGATCGTCCCACACCTGGTAGAAGACGCTGACCGGCGAGCGGCCCGCGTACTGGGCGCGCAGCGCGGCGATCTTGCCGCGGTAGTCGGATGCCGCCGCTTGCGCCTGCTGTTCGGTGCCGAACAGCTTGCCCAGCGCGAGCAGATCGGTCGCGACGTCGTCTAGCTTGCGCGGCTCGCTGTGGTAGAGCGCGATGCCGAGCGCGCGCAGGCGATCGAGCTGGCGCTCGTCGTTGCCGTGCCGCCAGACCAGCACGAGATCGGGCTTGAGCGCAACGATGCGCTCGAGATCGAGCGCGTTGTTGTCGCCCACGCGCGGCAACGCCTTCGCCGCACTGGGATAGTCGCTGTAAGAGACCGCGCCGACGAGCCGCGCGCCACCGCCCGCCGCATAGGTAAGCTCGACGGCGTGCGGCGAGAGGGCTACGACGCGCCGTGCGGGTGAAGCGAGCGTCACGCGCTCGCCTGCATCGTCGGTGACCGATGCCGATGTCGATGTCGATGTCGATGTCGATGTCGATGTCGATGTTGATGTTGGGGCCGGGGCCGATGCAAAGGCAACTCGGGAAGCGCAACACACAAGGGCCGCGGCTAGGGTGAGCATGGCCGACCCGAGCGCCGCTCGCTCATGGACACTAGGGCGCGGCGTGCATCGCCCGACCGCGCGGTCCGACGAGCTCCGTTTCGCATCCGTCCGTCTTGCTAAGCAGGGGCATTGCCTCGCCCGCGCGTGCCGTGCGGCTGCGCCGATCATCGGACGCCCCCGCTTTTGACGGTCATCGGCAGGCCCGCCACCATCAGCGTGACATCGCGCGCGAGCGCCGCGACGCGCTGATTGAGCCGCCCCAGTTCATCGACATAGCGGCGCGTCATCGCGCCCAGCGGCACCACACCCATGCCGATTTCATTGCTGACGACGATGACAGGCCCCTTCGCTTGCGCGAGCGCCGCTTCCAGCGCATCGACGCGCATCGCCAGCGCTTCGGGCGTGCAGGCGTCTTGCTGCGAGCCGGCGGGCGAGATCAGGTTGACGAGCCAGAGCGTCAGGCAGTCGACGAGGAGGCAGGTGCGGCCGTCGTCGGCCTCGCGGATGGCGTGCGCGAGATCGACATCGGCCTCGATCACGCGCCAATGAGCCGGGCGCCGCGCTCGGTGATGCGCGATGCGTGCGGCGAATTCGGCGTCGTGGGCCTGCCGGGCGGTCGCGACGTAGGTGACGTGGCGCTCGGGCGGCGCGGCGAGCGCCTGCGCCAATTGCTCGGCGTGGCGGCTCTTGCCGGAGCGGGCGCCGCCGAGGACGAAGGTGAGATCCGGTGTGGTCATCGGGCGATTGTATCGGGGCGGGGCGGCCGCGTAACATTCGTCGGACGGATAGGCCGGACGGCGTATGGGCGGCAGGCGAGCGCTAGTTCAGAATCATCTGCGTGCAACGGAAAAGGGCGATCGTATGGCCGTCGGGATCGAAAACCGAGGCGTCCCAAACGTGCGTGCTGCGGCCGAGATGAACGGCCGACGCCACTGCGCGCACGGTCCCCGCGCGGCAGGTGCCGAGGAAGTTCGTCTTGAGCTCGATGGTGGTGAAGCCGCGCGCGTTTTCGGGCAAATGCGCGAAGCAGGCGTAGCCGCAGCAGGTGTCCGCCAGCCCGATGACCGTGGCCGCGTGTAGGAACCCGTTCGGCGCGAGCAGTTGCGGCCGCACGGCCAGCTTGCCCGTCAGCGTGCCTTGCGCGAGCGCGACGACCCGCACCCCCAGCAGTTCGGGCAGTGTTCCTTGCTGGTGCTCATGGATGGTCTCGATCGTGTAATCGGGGCGTAGGGTCGACATCGAATGAGCCTCCTCGAAATGGGGACGATGGCCGAATTTGCCGATATTATCGGGAGCTGCGATGCATTTTGATAGCGTAACGGGCTAACCGGCCGCGCCATGCGGCCTTCTACTCGGGAGTTTTCATGACGGTGATCGTGGTAGCGAACCCCAAAGGCGGCGTCGGCAAGAGCACGTTGTCGACGAACTTGGCGGGCGCCTTTGCGGCGAACGGCGAATGGGTGGCGCTGGCCGACCTCGATCGGCAGCAGTCGTCTCACGGTTGGCTCGCCCTACGGCCGGAAGGGTTGCCGCCGATCGAAACCTGGCGCGTCGATCCCGATGCCCCAGCCAAGCCGCCCAGGGGGCTGGAGCGCGCCGTCATCGATACGCCGGCAGGGCTTCACGGCGCGCGGCTCTGCGCAGCGCTCGAGCTGGCCGACAAGGTGGTCGTTCCCCTGCAGCCGTCGATGTTCGATATCCTCGCCACGCAACATTTTCTCGAGCGGCTGGCCAAGGAGAAGGCCGTGCGCAAAGGGCAAATCGAGGTCGGCGTCGTCGGCATGCGCGTCGATGCGCGCACGCGCTCGGCCGACCAACTGCATCGGTTCGTCGAAAGCCTGGAGCTGCCCGTGCTCGGGTTCTTGCGCGATACGCAAAACTACGTTCAGCTTGCCGCGCACGGGCTCACGCTTTGGGACGTGCCGCAAAGCCGCGTCGAGAAAGACCTCGAACAGTGGGAGCCGATCAGGGCGTGGGCAGCCAAGTGAGGTGGCCAAAGCCGTGAGCCCTGCGAAGGGGAAGCGAGCATGCGAAGGGCGCGCGTAGCGGTGACCGCCGTGCCGTGCCGTGCCATGTCGACCTCGGCAGGTTCGACGGCGCCCCCGCCGCTGTGAGGTTGGGGCGGCGGCCCGGCCCGCTCAGGTCCAGCTTTGAACGGGCACGTGGCCCCGGCTGCCCTTCATTTTGTTTTGCTCGTCGACGAACACGAGCTTCGGTTCCCACCCGGCCTTGATCTCTGCATCGTCGACCATCGCGAATGCCGCGATGATGACGAGATCGCCGAGCTGAGCGCGGCGCGCGGCCGACCCGTTCAGCGAGATCATGCCGCTGCCGCGTTCGCCGCGGATCGCATAGGTCGAAAACCGTTCGCCGTTGTTGATGTTCCAAATGTCGATGCGCTCGTTTTCGACGATGCCCGAGGCGTCGAGCAAATCTTCGTCGATCGCGCAGGAGCCTTCGTAATGCAGCTCGCAGTGCGTGACGACGGCGCGGTGGATCTTCGATTTCAGCATGTGTCGCTGCATGGTCGTTCCTTCGGACTTCGATCTTCAAACGTCAAACGGTAGCCGGCGTGCTCGCCGGGCGCATCAGATTTCGAGGTTGTCGATGAGGCGCGTCGCCCCGAGCTTGGCCGCAGCTAAGACGACGAGCGGCGCATCGAGCTCGTGCGCGGCCGGCGCAAGCAGATTCGAGCGTTTGCGCACGGCGATGTAATCGGGTTGCCAGCCGCGCGCGGCAAGGCTCGCCATGGCTTCGCGCTCGATCGCGTCGAAATCGCGCCGCCCGCCCAGCACGGCGTCGCGCACGCGCGCGAGCGTGCCCGCGAGCATCGGCGCTTCGGCGCGCTCCGCTTCGCTCAGATAACGGTTGCGCGAGCTCAGTGCGAGACCGTCTGCGTCGCGCACGGTTTCGGCCGCGACGATGTCTGTCGGCAGGGCGAACTGCTGGCACATCTGCCGCACGATCATCAGTTGCTGATAGTCCTTCTTCCCGAATACCGCGACGCGCGGCTGGACGCACGACATCAGCTTCATCACGACGGTGCACACCCCCGTGAAGAACCCCGGACGGAACTCGCCTTCGAGAATGTCGCCTAGATCGTGCGGAGGATGGACGCGGTACTCCTGCGGCTGCGGATACATGTCGCGCTCGGTCGGCGCGAACAGCACGTAGACATTTTCCTTTTGCAGCTTCTCGATGTCGGCTTCGAGCGTGCGCGGGTACTTGTCGAAGTCCTCGTTCGGCCCGAACTGCAGACGATTGACGAAGATGCTCGCAACGACCGGATCGCCGTGCTGGCGCGCGAGACGCATCAGCGACAAATGACCTTCATGGAGATTGCCCATCGTCGGGACGAAGGCCGTACGGTTTTGGCCGCGCAACTGGTCGCGCAATTCCTGGATCGAGCTGATGACTTTCATGACGAGGTACGTTGGGCGGTGCTGGGCGGCGCGTGACCCTCTCGGGCCGAAGGCGCGCCGATTGTAGTGGATTTGGCGACCCCTGGCATCGAAAAAGCGGTGGCTCGACGACGAGGCGGCGCGGCGCTCGCCCGTTATGCGGGCAGATACGCGAGACGGACGTAAATCGGGGCAAACGGTTCGGGCTGCGTGATTTCGATCAGCGATTCCCGCGCCAGCTCCAGCATGGCGATGAAATTGACGACGACGACAGGTACGCCGCGCGACACGTCGAAGAGTTCCGAGAACTCGACGAAGCGCACGTTTTGCAGCCGCCGCAGGATCAGGCTCATGTGCTCGCGCACCGAAAGCTCCTCGCGCGAGATCTTGTGATGCTGGACAAGCTTCGCGCGTTTGAGCACGTCGGCCCAGGCTGCGCGCAGGTCGTCCATCGCCACGTCGGGAAACCGCGGCGCCATGCTCTGCTCGATGTAGACCTCGGCCCGCAGAAAATCGCGGCCGAGCACCGGCAACTGATCGAGCCGCTGCGCCGCGAGTTTCATGCGTTCGTACTCGAGCAGGCGCCGCACGAGTTCCGCCCGTGGATCCTCGGCCTCTTCGCCGGTGTCGGCCTTCTTCACCGGCAGCAGCATGCGGGACTTGATCTCGATCAGCATCGCCGCCATCAGCAGGTACTCGGACGCCAGTTCGAGATTCGTCTTACGCAGTTGCTCGACGTAACCGAGATACTGCGCCGTCACGTCGGCCATCGGGATGTCGAGCACGTTGAAGTTCTGCTTGCGGATCAGATAAAGCAGCAGATCCAGCGGACCTTCGAACGTCTCGAGAAACACCTCGAGCGCATCGGGCGGGATGTACAGATCCTGCGGCAGCTTGAACAGCGGCTCGCCGTACAGGCGCGCGAAAGCGATGCCGTCGACAGTGTCGGGCGTCGTATCGGTCGAAGGCGCCGTCAGCGCCGCGTCGGGCGCTGGGCCGTGCTGCCCTTCGTCGGCGGCGTTCACGCTCAGAAGTTCTGGTAGTACACGTAGGGCGTTTGCTTCACGCGCGCCTGCTGCTGAGCGGAGCGCTCTTCGAGGTCGATCGGCTGCTTGTCCCAAAGCAGCGCGCGGCCGCGGCGCTGATCCTCTTCCAACGTCGGCTTCTGCGTCTTGAGCTGGTTGATGAACTGCGTGATGTCCGATTGATACAACATGATGCGATCATCCTAAAAATGGGGACATAGCCAGAACGGGCGCCGCCCGTCCGGTGGGCAAGGTGCGATTTTAGCGCATGCGCTCGCGTGCGGAACACCGGGCGCTTGCGGGCGTCGAAAGCGGGCGCCCGGCGGGCTTTGGTGGGCTTTGGCGGGCTTTGCTGGGCTGTGGCGGCTGACCCGGCCCGCCGGCTCCCGGCCCCGCCGGTCCGCCGGGCTGCCCCGGCGCGGCTTCGCCGAACCTTCGTTGTGCAGGCCGGCGCGGGGGAAGCGACGGCGCGGCGGCTCGCGGCGCAGCCGTTATGGTCAAATGTTCGCTTTCGTCGGTGCAGCCGTTCGCCCGCGCGGGCGTGTCTTCAACGTTTGGGAGATTCTGTTTGCGGGAAGCCATGATCGAATCGTTTCGCACCGGCCGCATCCGACGACGTCGGGCGGCGCTGGTGCGGCCGGCATGGCTGCCGCTCGCGCTGGGCTTGGTGCTCGCGTTTGCGTCCTCGCCCGCGGCTGCCAAGTACGACATCACGATCGACGCGCCCCGCGCGATGCGCAAGCTGCTCGAGAAGCACCTCGATCTCGCACGGTTCGCCTCGCGCGCCGACGTCACCGACGATCAATTCGACTTCCTCGTGACGGCTACGCCGCAACAGGTGCGGGATCTAGCCGCGACCGACGGCTATTTTTCGCCGGTCGTGCGCACCGATGTCAGCGCCGACGACAAAGGCAAAAAGAGCGTGACCGTGCACGTCGATCCGGGCCCGCAGACGATGGTGTCGTCGGTCGAGCTGACGTTCTCGGGGGCGGTCGAGAAGGAAGCTCCGCAGCGCGAGAACGCGGCGCGCTTCGCTTTTTCGCTCCATACGGGCGATCCGTTCACGCAGGCGGCCTGGACCGACGCGAAAGACGCTGCCCTCAAGGCGCTTCAGGCACGCCGTTATCTCGGCGCGAAAATCGCGCAGTCGCAGGCGCGCATCGATCCGCATACGCGCCAGGCGGCACTGTCGGTCGAATTCGACAGCGGCCCGACATTTACGCTGGGCCGGCTCGACGTCTCCGGCGTGCGCCGCTATCCGGGGCGCATCGTCACGAACGTCAATCCGATCGGCGTGGGCGAGGTGTACGATGCCGAGCGCATCGCGGAACTGCAGCGGCAACTTCAAAACACGCCGTATTACGCGAGCGTCGCGATCGACGTGGACAGCGATGTCGCGAAGCCGAACGATACCCCCGTCCATGTGAAAGTGAGCGAATATCCGTACAACAGCGTACGCGGCGGCGTGGGCTATGCGACCGATACGGGCGCGCACGTGCAAGGCGCCTACACGTATCTCGACACTTTCGGCGCGGCCTGGCCGCTCTCGATCCAGGGGCGAATCGACCAGATCCAGCAGTACGGGCAAGTTCGGTTGGCGATGCCGCCGGGCCAGCGAGGCTGGGTGAACGCCGCGGTTGCGTCGTACACGAACACGCAGGTGTCCGACACACGCATCTACAGCGCACGCGCGGGGCTCGAGCGCACGCGCACGGCGCAGTTCATCGACTACGCCTACTCGCTTCAGTACTACGCGGACCGGCTCGATCAAAACGCGTCGGGGCCGACGACGAGCCACGCTTTGGTCCCGCAATGGTCGTGGACGCGGCGCAATGTCGACGATCCGCTGTTCCCGCGTAAGGGCAATCTCATCCACGTTGAAGCGGGATTCGCCGTGAAGGGGCTCGCCACCGATCAAAGCTTTACGCGCGGGTACGCACGCGGCGTACAGTACGTGCCGCTGTTCAAGCGCGACCTCTTTCTGCTGCGCGCCGAGCTAGGCGGCGTATTCACGAGCGGCGGCTCCACGGGCATTCCGGCATCGCTGCTGTTTCGCGCCGGGGGCTCCAACTCCGTTCGAGGCTATGGCTTCCAAAGCATCGGCAACAACGTCGATGGATCGGTGCTGCCGACCAAGTATCTGCTGACCGCAACGGCCGAGTATCAGCATTGGTTCACGCACGATTGGGGAGCGGCCGTGTTTTACGACATCGGCACCGCGGCGGACGCATGGGGCGAGCGCGTGTTTTATCCGGGCGCGGGCCTCGGCGTTCGCTGGCGCAGCCCTGTCGGGCCGATCAACGTCGATCTCGCCTACGGCATGCGCAACCGCAGCGTGCGGCCGTATCTGACGCTCGGCATTGCTTTTTGACGCCTCGGACCGCTTGGTGATCCCGCTTTTTGCTCGACATCGCTTAGGAACCCATTCGCATGACGCACGATTCGCCGCCGCCGCAACAAGACGTGACGGACGCCGAGCGTCCGGACGCCGGCTCGGCGCTGGCGGCGCAGGCGGCGCAGGCGGGCGGCGGCGCCCCGAACGAGCCGGGCGCGCCCCCCGGTGCAAAGGAACCGGACGAGCCGCAAACGCCGCGACGTAAGCGTCGAGGACTGCGCGTGCTCGCCTGGACGGCGTCGACGCTCGTCGTGCTCGTGGCGATCGTTGCCGCCGCGCTGTATGGCGCGGTCGCAACCGAGCCCGGCACGCGGCTCGCGTGGCGGGCAGCCGTCGCGATAACGGGCGCGAGGCTGTCGGGTACGTTCGAAGGAGGCACGCTCGCAGATGGCGTCAGGCTTGCGCACGTGCGCTGGCGCGATTCGGCGGGGCTGCCGGGCGCGCCGCCGACCGACATTCGCATCGATCGTCTCTCGGGCCGATGGGTATTGACGCGCTCGCCGTGGCGGCTGACCGTCGAGGCGCTGCGGGCAGGGACGATCGATGCCCGGCTTGCGCCATCGTCGAACAAGGCGCCGACGCCGCTTCCCGCCGATCTTCGCTTGCCTATCGAGCTCGACCTCCGGGCGCTGAGCGTGGACAAGCTGATCTTGCACAACGGCACATCGGCGACCGAAATCGATCGACTGCGGGCTCATGGCCGCAGCGACGGCCGGCATCATGCGCTATCGCTCGATGGGCTCGAGACGTCTTACGGATCGCTGGCGGCGCAGATGTCGCTCGACGGCGTGCGGCCGTTCGCGCTGAGCGGGGCGTTGTCGGCCACGGGCACGCTGTCCGGTGCACCGGCGCAGCTGCAGGCGAAGCTCTCCGGCTCGCTGCAGTCGCTTATCGCGGATACTACCGCGAGCGGTATGAAGCTGACCGGGCGAGCTCACATTCAAGCCACGCCTTTCTCGCCGGTGCCGCTCGAGCGTGCGACGATCGCCGTCGATCACGTCGACCCGCGCGTGTTCAGTGCCGGCGCGCCGCAGGCCGATTTGTCGCTGACCGCGACGCTAGCGCCGGTGCCCGGTGCCGGCCCGCTCGTCGTCGCCGGGCCAGTCGCCATCGTCAATGCATCGCCGGGGCCGCTTGCCGAGCACCGCCTGCCGATCGTCGACGCGCATGCGGACGTACGGCTCGACGAGCGCGCCCAGCGGCTCGACGGCCTGACGGTGCGGCTCGTGCACGACGCGACGCTGACGGGCGGCGGCACATTGACGCACGGCAAGGGGCGCTTCGATCTGGCGGCGAAGGGGCTCGACCTGGCGACGCTGACGCCGTACGTGCGACGCACGGATTTTTCCGGCCCGATCGGAGTGGTCTTGGACGGCGCGACGCGATCGCTGTCGCTTGACCTGAACGATCCGCGGGCGCGCTTGCGGGCGCGCGCTCAGGTGGCGTTGGAGCGTGGGCGCATCGCGCTGCACGCCGTGCGCATCGACGCGGGCGACGGGCACCTGGAACTCAAAGGCGAGCTCGCGCAGGACGCGAGCCGGCACTATGACTTCAGCGCCGCCCTGACGAATTTCGATCCGCGGCTCGTGCTGGCTTCGGAGCGGCCTGCGACGGCGCCGGCAGCGCGCCGCGCGCCGCCCGCGTCGGGCACGTTGGGCACGTTGGGCAGGTCTCGTGGGCTGGGCGTCGCGGCGCCTGCCGCACACGCTGCAAACGCTCCGAACGCTCCGAACGCTCCGAACGCTCCGAACGCTCCGAACGCTCCGAACGCTCCGA
>CBIHRA010000058.1:0-27431 GCA_966212325.1 uncultured Burkholderiaceae bacterium
ACGCCGACACGCCGACACGCCGACACGCCGACACGCCGACACGCCGACACGCCGAAACGCCGAAACGCGCAACCGCCTATCCGCCTCCGAGATCGAGCCACGCGGACGTACAATGCGGCTGTCCGAAACTTCCCCGCCGGCCGCGCTAACTGCCCATCGACTATGGAAATCAAATGGATCGAGGATTTCATCGCGCTGGCTCAGTACCAAAGTTTTTCGCGCGCGGCCGAATTCCGAAACGTCACGCAATCGGGCTTCAGCAGACGGATTCAATCGCTCGAGCAATGGGTCGGCGCCGAATTGATCGACCGAAGCAGCTTTCCGCCCGTGCTGACGCCCGCGGGACGCTTGTTCCGGGAAGTGGCCGAAGACGTCCTTCATAAGCTCTTCGATACGCGCGCCGTGATACGCACCGAGCAGCGCATCGGCGGTAAAAGCCTGCAAATCGCAGCCGGGCATACGATATCGCTGAATTTCCTGCCTGCATGGCTGAAGACCCTCACGGCGCATTTCGGCGATGTCCGGGCGCGGGTCATTCCGACGAACGTGCACGACTCGATCTTGATGCTCGTGAACGGCAATTGCGAGCTCATGTTTGCCTATCACCATCCGGAATTGCCGCTGCACTTGGACCCGGTGCGGTACGAGCATCTCACCGTGGGCATCGATACGTTCATGCCGGCCAGCAAGCCGAATGCGCGGTCGGCGCCGCTCTATCGATTGCCGGGCACGGCCAAGCAGCCGTTGCCGCTCATTTCGTACACCGAAACGAGCTACTTCGGACGCTGCTTCGCATTGCTTCTCGAACGTGCGGGCACGGCCGCCGCCTTGCAGCTTCACTACGAGTCCGACATGGCCGAAGTCTTGAAGAAGCTGGTCATAGAAGGCGAGGGCGTGGCCTGGTTGCCGAAGAGCGCAATTGCGCACGAGCTAGCGAGCGGCGCGCTCGTGCCGGCGGGGCCGGCCAACTGGACGCTCCAGGTCGAGTTGCGCGTCTATCGCGACGCGTCCAACCGCAACGACTTCTTGGATACGCTTTGGCAGCACCTTCGCACGAGCGCGTAAACGCGGCGCCCGATTGCCAAAGGGTTTTCCCGGGTTATGCGAGCTTCGCATAGGCCGATGCAGGACCAGCATCGCGGTTTTTTCCGCAATCCCTACCATCCGTCTTGTTCCGCGAGTCCGGTCCCGCCAAGGACGCTCGCCTCTTCATGCGCGCCGCTCGCTCGGCCCGGCGCGCCAACCCAGGACGGCTTGAAACATGAAAAATCGCCTTACGTTGTACATCGCCGCGGGCATGGTCCTCGGCGTCTTCGCGGGCTATGTCTGCCATGCCAGTGCGCCCGATGCCGCCGCAGCGAAGGCGGCGGCCGGCTACTTCTCGATCATGACCGACATCTTTCTGCGGCTCATCAAGATGATCATTTCGCCGCTCGTATTCGTCACGCTCGTGTCGGGTCTGGCGGGTATGGAGGGCGGCGGAGAAGTCGGGCGGATCGGCGTGCGCACGGTGGGCTGGTTTTTGTCGGCCTCGCTCATTTCTCTCGCACTGGGCTTGATGTTGGCGAACGCACTGCAGCCAGGCTCCGGTCTGCATCTCGTCGCGAGCGCCGGCGAAGGCGTCGCGGGGCTCGATACGTCGGCGCTGAACGTCAAAGACGTCGTGACGCATGCATTCCCGACGAGCCTTCTCGACGCAATGGCGCGTAACGACATCCTGCAGATCCTCGTCTTTTCGCTGTTCTTCGGGCTCGGGCTCGGCGCATTGAAGCACGACCCGCGCGTGGCGGGCCTGGTTCGGGCGATCGAAGGCATGGTGCCCGTCATGCTGCGGTTGACCGACTATGTGATGCGAGCGGCGCCGTTCGGCGTGTTCGGCGCGATCGCATCGGCGGTGACGCTGCGCGGGCTGGATGTGCTCTATACCTACGGCAAGCTCATCGGTTCGTTTTATCTGGGTCTCCTGATCCTCTGGGCCGTTTTGATCGGCGCCGGTTATCTGTTCCTGGGCGCTCGGGTGGGCTCACTGCTCAAGGCGGTTCGCGAGCCGGCCATGCTGGCGTTCTCGACGGCGAGCAGCGAGGCCGCCTATCCGCGCCTTGCCGAGCAGTTGGAAAAATTCGGCGTGGATAAGAAAGTCGTGGGTTTTGCGTTGCCGCTCGGCTATGCGTTCAACCTCGACGGCTCGATGATGTATCAATCGTTCGCCGCTATCTTCATCGCGCAAGCGTTCGGTGTCGACATGCCGCTGTCGCAGCAGATCTTGATGCTGCTCGTGCTGATGCTGAGCAGCAAAGGGATGGCGAGCGTGCCGCGCGGCTCGGTCGTCGTCGTCGCCGCCGTCGCGCCGCTGTTCCACCTGCCTGCGGCCGGCGTGGCCTTGGTGCTGGCCATCGACCAGATTCTCGATATGGGCCGTACGATGACGAACGTGATCGGAAACAGCGTGGCGACCGCCGTCATCGCGAAGTGGGAAGCGAAGCGTCAAAACGCGGGCCGCGGCACGGTGCAAAGCGAAGGCGCCGGCCGCCTCGCCGGAGAATTGACTGCGTTCGATCCGGCGCCCGCGGAAACGAAATGAAGCACGACAGCATTCGCAGGTTCGGCGTTATCGGCGGGCTGGGTCAGTTGGCCAGTGCAGATGTGCTCTTCAAATTGATGAAGGCTGCGCCCGCGTCGACAGGCGCCGAACAATTCGACGTCATCTTCCAGCAGCACGCCTGGCCCGGCGCGGGCCCGAACGATGCCGCCACGACTGAGCGCAAGCTATACATTTTCGATTTGCTGCGCGATTTCGAAAAGCGCGGGGTCACGACCGTCCTGCTGCCGTGCTTCCTGAGCCACACGTTCATCGACGAATTGCGCGCGAATTCGGGATTGGCGATCGTCGATATCGTCGAAGCGGTGCGTCGGAACGTGCGCAAGCGGTTTCCGCAGGCCACGCGCGTCGGTGTATTGGCCTCCCGATTCACGCGAGAGAAGCGGTTATTCGAACGCTACTTTTCGGCGCCGCCGTTCGAACTGCTGCATCCGCGCAGCGCCGACGGCGTCGATTGCGTGACCGAAGCGGTCTACGGCGCCAATGGGATCAAGACGGGGAATTTGAGCGGGCGTCCCGTCGACCTCCTGCGCCGGGCTTGCGAGGACTTGATCGCGCAAGGGGCCGAAGTCATCGTGCCCGGCATGACCGAGATCGCGCTCGTGGCCGAGCAAGTGGGGCGGCTCGCCGTGCCGATGATCGATTCGAACTTGGCCTATGCACAGTATGCGATCGAGGCCGCATGCGGCCCGGAGCCCGCTGCATTCAAGATCGGCGTTGTCGGCGGCGTCGGGCCCGCCGCGACGGTCGATTTTCTCCAAAAGATAGTACGCAACACGCCCGCATCGCGAGATCAAGACCACGTCAAGCTCATCGTCGAGCAAAATCCGCAAATCCCCGATCGCACCGAGCACTTGATCGGCGACGGCGCCGATCCGACGGTTTCGTTGTACGCCACTTGCAAGAAGCTGGAGGAGGGCGCCGCCGATCTGATCGCGATTCCCTGCAATACGGCGCATGCATTCGTAGATCGCATTCAGCCCTACCTCGGCATTCCGATCGTCAACATGCTGACGGCTACCGTGGACTACTTGCGCGCGACCTATCCCATGCTGCTCGAGATCGGCGTGCTGGCAACGTCGGGCACGATCGAAAGCGGCGTCTACCGCGACGCGCTTGCGGCGCAAGGGCTGCGACAGGTCGTGCCGACGAGCGATTTGCAGGCCCGCGTGATGGACGCGATCTACGGCGAGCAGGGTGTCAAAGCCGGCTTCGTCCACGGCCGCGCGCGAGAAGACATCGTCGCGGCTTTGGAGGGGCTGATCGAGGCTGGCGTCGAAGTGGTCGTGCTCGGTTGCACGGAACTGCCGTTACTGCTTCCCGGGAGCGTCTACACGAGCGAGCGGGGGCGGAGCGTGCGTCTGGTCGATCCGACGGACGTGCTTGCCCGTCAATGCGTCGCCCGCGCGATGTCGGCGTCCGTTGCAAACGGCGGGAGTGGCCGGACTGGCGCCGGCGGCGCATGCGGGACGCGAAGCGCGGCCGGCATCGCCCCGACCTTGCCCTGATTCCGTCCGATTTCTCGGGCGAGCGCGCTCTGGGCCGCACTGCCATGCTAAGTTGCGCATAACGTCTTGCGTCATATAACGTCGTGCGTCATAGTTGCGGTATATCAACGATGGCAATCCATGAGTTCTTAGATCGGGAAACGGCTTTGGTGTGGTCGGGGCACGGATCGCGAAGGCTGCCTGCGGACATTCAACAGGTCGCGTGGCGCAAGTTGCGGATGCTCCACAGCGCCCATTCGCTCACCGATTCGAAGATTCCGCCTGCGAACCGCCTGGAAGCGTTAAAGGGCAATCTCGCGGGGCTGCACAGCATCAGAATCAACGACCGGTGGCGTGTGTGTTTCCGCTGGGACGAGGGCAACGCCCACGAAGTGCGAATCGTTGACTACCATTGAGGATCGGCCATGAAGAAACTGTCCAACGTCCATCCGGGCGAAGTGCTCAACGAGGAATTTTTGGCTCCGCTCGGCATCAGCCAGAACGCATTGGCGCGGGCGATGGCCGTTCCGCCGCGGCGGATCAACGAGATTGTCCACGGCGCGCGCGCGGTCACGGCCGATACGGCGCTCCGGCTTGCGATCGTGTTGGGCACGACGCCTCAATTTTGGCTCGGCTTGCAGGCCGACTATGACCTAGAAGAAGCGGCCAGAGCCGATTTGTCCGCGCTGCGGCCCCTAGCTGTCGTTGCTTGAACCTGAAATCTCCGCATTCGCCATCTATTGCAATAGCGCTCTGGAATTGCCTCGCGACTCGGTTAAAATCGCCCCCGATTCCGAAAAACAATGAAACCTGGGAGCGCGCTTTATGCGACGCGGCACGATTAAACAACAATGCAAATGGTTTGCCGCGACCGTCGCGGCGCTGGGAATGCTCTCCGCCACGACATGGCAGGCCGATGCGGCGCGCATCACGCGCGTGTCGCCGCAGGGCACCGTATCGAAAGTGCGGCAGATCGTCGTCAAGTTCGACGAGTCGATGGTCGCATTCGGGGCGGCCGATTTACCGGCCCCTGCCGCGGTCAAGTGTAACGACGCGTCGGCGAGCGCCGGTCAATCGCGCTGGATAGACGACAAAACCTGGGCGTGGGATTTCACGGAGGATCTTCCCCCCGGCGTGGCCTGCGCCGTCGATTTGAAAGACGGCTTGAAAACGGCGGCCGGTACGGCACTCGCGGGCCCGAAGCACTACACGTTCCAAACGGGCGGGCCCTTCGTTCAAAGCATCGAGCCGTACGGCGGCCGGATCGAAGAGAACCAAGCATTCGTCTTGCGGCTCAACGGGCCGGCCACCGATGCATCGGTGCGCGAAAACATATGGTGCGAATCGAGCGCGCTCGGCAACCGTATCCCGATCAAGAACGTCGACGCGGCCACCCGCAAGGCGCTGCTCAAGCGTTTCGACCTGCAAAAGCAGGCTTCGCGCGTGCTGACGCTTTCGTGCCAGCAGGCATTGCCTTCGGGCACGAAAGCGCAGATCGTCTACGGCAAAGGCGTCGCGAGCCCGAGCGGAATCGCGAACGACGTCGAACGCCGCTTCAATTTCTCGGTGCGCGACCCGTTCGCCGCCAGCTTCACGTGCGAGCGCGAAAACGCAAAGGCGCCATGCACGCCGCTGCGGCCGCTTCGGCTGACGTTCAACGCGCCGATTTCGCGCGCCGAAGCCGAGGCTATTCGAATCGCTGGGCCGAACGGCGACATCAAGCCGTCATTTTCGGAAGACGATAAGGATCCGCAAACCGAGACGGTGGAATTTGCCGCGCCTTTGCCCGAGCGCGCCGAATTGAAGATCGTGCTGCCGTCGAATTTGAAAGACGTCAGCGGCCGCTCGCTTTCCAACGCCGATTTGTTCCCGCTGAAAACGACGACGGCGCCGCTGCCGCCGCTCGCCAAGTTCTCGTCGGGCACGTTCGGCATCATCGAGCGTTTCGCCGAGCCCGGCATGCCTGCGCTCGTGCCCGTCACGCTGCGAAATGTCGAGGCCGATCTGCACATCGCCGGGCTCAACGCGGGCGGTGCGCGGTTCGCTTCGATGCGCGTCGAGGCCGATACCGACATTCGCAGGTGGATGCGCAGCGTCGATCGATTCGACGGGTACTCGATGACCCGCAACGAAATCAACCGGCAAATGCCCGAGCTGCTTGCTCACAATCCGCATCCGGTCATCGTGCGGCGCGGCAATACCGAGCGCGGCGATGCCGAGGATCGCAAAAATCCCGAGATCGACGTTCGCTCCCTCTCGCTATTGGCCGGAATGCCCGGTGTGGAAACGCTGACACTGCCCAAAGCCGATCCGAAAACGTTGCGCCCGTTCGAAGTCGTCGGCGTGCCTGTCAACAAGCCTGGCTTCTACATCATCGAGTTGGCCTCGCCGGCCCTCGGCGCGTCGCTGCTCGGCAAGAAAGCGCCCATGTACGTGCGAACCGCAGTGCTCGTCACGAATCTGGGCGTGCATCTGAAGCAAGGCCGAGAAAGCAGTGTCGTTTGGGTGACGACGCTCGATAAGGGGCAGCCCGTTCCGCGCGCGGACGTGCACGTGAGCGACTGCAACGGCACCGAGCTCGCAGCGGGAAAAACCGATGCCCAAGGCGTCCTGACGATCGACAAGCCCCTCGCGTCGCCCGAGGAATGCGGCGAGGATAGCTTTTCGGGCTTGTTCGTCTCGGCCCGTATAGACGATCCGAAGACGGGCCACGACATGGCCTTCGTGCGCTCGGATTGGAACCGCGGCATCGAAGCGTGGCGCTTCAACGTTCCGACCAACACGAGCCTCGAGCGCACCGTACGTGCGCATACCGTGTTCGATCGCACGCTGCTGCGCGCGGGCGAGACCGTTTCGATGAAGCATTTCATCCGTGTCGAAACGATGCACGGCCTCGGATTTCCGAAGGCTTATCCAACGCGGCTGACCATCCGCCATCTCGGCAGCGGGCAAACCTGGCATTTTCCGTTGAAGTGGACGGCCGATCACACGGCAGACTCGACCTTCGCTATTCCGGCATCGGCCAAGCTGGGCGAGTACGACGTCTCGCTCGACGACGGCAACCCGGGCGCGGACTCGAGCGACGACGCGGACGAAGCGGGCGGTAGCGGCGATTCGGCAGGTTCTCCCGCGCATAGCTACGATTCGGGCAGCTTCCGCGTCGAGGAATTCCGCTTACCGGTGTTCAGAGGCTCGATCGGCGTTCGCGACGAGAAGGCGCATCCGCTCGTTGCGGCCGGCCAAGCGCCGCTGACGCTGCAGATCGACTATACGTCGGGCGGCGGCGCATCGGGCTTGCCCGTGCAGGTTTCCGCGCTGATGAAGACGACGTATCCGGCGTTTGCCGACACCTATCCGGAGTTCAGCTTCACGCCGTACGTGAAGCCGAAGCAAGACGCTTCGTCTTCGCCGTCGGACGACGAAGCGCAAACCGAGCAGCAAACCGAGGACGATTCGTCGAAGCTCATCGCGGACAAGGAGGCGGTGACGCTCGATCGCAACGGCGCGGGCGTTTTGACGCTCAAGAATCTGCCGAAGGTCGACGCGCCCAAGCAACTGGCTTTGGAAGCGACGTTCGCCGACCCGAACGGCGAAGTGCAGACGATCAGCGGCGGCGCGACGTTGTGGCCGGCCGCTGTGGTCGCCGGCGTGAAGTCGGGCCAGTGGGTGTCGGTAGGCAACACGGTGCCTGTGAAAGCGCTTGCGCTCGATTTGCAAGGCAAGCCGCGTGCCGGCGTTCCGCTGGAAGTGCGAGGCGTCGCGCGCATTACGATCTCGACGCGCAAGCGCATGGTCGGCGGCTTCTACGCCTACGACAATCGCACCGAGACGAAGGATCTCGGCACGCTTTGCAGCGGCAAGAGCGACGACCACGGATTGATGACGTGCGACGCCAAGCTCAAGGAGGCGGGCAACGTCGATCTCATCGTCGCGGCGAAAGACGGCGACGGCCATGCATCGACGGCGACGACGTCGGTCTGGGTCACGCGCGAGGAAGATCTTTGGTTCGGCGGGGAAAACACCGACCGTATCGACGTATTGCCGGAGAAGACGGCCTACGAGCCGGGCGAAACCGCGCGCTTCCAAGTACGCATGCCATTCCGTTTCGCCACGGCGCTCGTTGCCGTGGAGCGCGAGGGGGTCATCGAAACGCACGTCGTCAAGCTGGACGGGAAGGATCCGACCGTGTCGCTGAAAGTGAGCGACGCCTGGGGGCCGAACGTGTACGTGTCCGTTCTCGCGCTGCGAGGGCGCATTCACGAAGTGCCGTGGTACTCGTTCTTCACGTGGGGCTGGAAGGCGCCGCTCGAATGGGTGCATGCATTCTGGTATGAAGGCCGCCGCTATGAGGCGCCGACGCCGCTCGTCGATCTTTCGAAGCCTGCGTACCGGTACGGCTTGGCCGAGGTCAAGGTGGGCACCGCCGCGCATAAGCTTGCGGTGACGGTTACGCCCGATGCCAAGACGTACACCGTGCGCGGCAAGGCGCACGTCAAGGTGCGCGTGCAGATGCCCGGCGGCAAACCGGCGCCGGCCGGCACGCAAGTGGCCGTCGCGGCCGTCGACGAGGCATTGCTCGAACTGATGCCGAACGACAGCTGGGATGTCCTCGACGCCATGCTGCAGCGTCGCGCTTATGGCGTGGAAACCTCGACGGCGCAAATGGAGATCGTCGGGCGCCGGCATTTCGGCCGTAAAGCGGTGCCGGCGGGCGGCGGCGGCGGTCATAGCGCCACGCGCGAACTGTTCGACACGCTGCTGCTGTGGAATCCGCGCGTGACGCTCGATGCGAACGGCGAAGCGGCCGTCGACGTGCCGCTCAACGATGCGCTCACGAGCTTTCGCATCGTTGCCATCGCTGCCGTGGGCGACGGCGCGTTCGGCACCGGCAGCACTTCGATCCGCAGCACGCAGGATCTTCAACTGATTTCCGGGCTGCCGCCGCTCGTGCGCGAAGGCGACCGGTTCCGCGCGCAATTTACGGTACGCAATACGACGGCCCGCGCTATGAAGGTGGTCGTGACGCCTAAGGTGCCGGGACTGCAGTTGGACCCGCAGACGGTCGACGTCGCGGCCGGCTTGGCGAAGGAGGTCGCCTGGACGGTCGTCCCGCCCGACGGCCTTTCGGAGGCGACGCCCGCGGCGTTGACGTGGACGGTCGCGGCTGCGGAGCAGGGCGGGCCGCATGCAAGCGATGCGCTGAAGGTAGCGCAGCGCGTGACGGCTGCGATTCCGGTGACGGTGCAGCAGGCCACCCTGACGCAGATCGACGGCGCCTTCACGCTGCCCGTCGCCGCACCGGCCGCCGCCGAGGCGACGCAAGCCGGCGCCGTGCGCGGCGGCATCGCGGTCTCGCTGCAACCGAAGCTCTCGGAAGGGCTGCCCGGCGTGCGCCGCTGGTTCGAGCGCTATCCCTACGGCTGCCTTGAGCAGTTGACGTCGCGCGCGCTGGGGATGTCGGACGTCGCGCAATGGCAGGCCGTCGTCGCGCGGATGCCGGTCTACCTCGATCGCGACGGCCTCGCGAACTACTTTCCGCCGAGCGACGACAGCGGCAACACGGGCAGCCCGACGCTGAGCGCATATCTGCTGTCGGCGACCGATGAGGCGGCGAAGCTCGATTCGCACTTTGCCTTGCCCGACGATCTGCGCGCGAAGCTCGAAGGCGGTTTGATCAATTTCGTCGAAGGAAAAATCAGCCGCAACTATTGGTCGCCGCGCAAGGATCTCGATCTTCGTAAGCTCGAGGCGATCGAGGCGTTGTCGCGATTCGGCGATGCGCGCGCCAGCATGCTCGATTCGATCGAAGTCGCGCCGAATCAATGGCCGACGTCGGCCGTGCTCGACTACTACGCGATCCTCGCCCGGGTGAAGGATGTGCCGCAGCGCGATCAAAAGATGGCGCAAGCCGAACAGATCATCCGTGCCCGCCTGACCTATCAAGGCACGCGTCTCACCTTCTCGACGGCCGACAGCGACGATCTGTGGTGGCTGATGACGGGCTCTGAGACCAACGCCGCGCGTACCGCGCTGACGTTCGTCAATGCGCCGGGATGGAAGGACGAGATGCCGCGTCTCGTCGCCGGATTGCTTGCACTGCAAAACCATGGCGCGTGGTCGACGACGACATCCAACGTCTGGGGCCTGCTGGCCGTGCAGGCGTTTTCTCGCGCATTCGAGAGTACCCCCGTCACCGGACAAACGAAGCTCGTGCTGGGCGAGACGGCGAAAACGATCGATTGGAGCCAGCCGGCGTCGTCTGCATCGAACGCGGCGTCCGCGACGGCGGTGACGAAGACCGCGAACACGCGTAGCCAATTGTTGCCGTGGCCGCCGCAGGCCCGTACGGCTCCGGTGCCGTTGACGCTCACGCAACAAGGATCCGGTAAGCCGTGGGCGACGATCGAAAGCCTTGCGGCGGTCGCGCTCAAAGCGCCGTTCGCGGCCGGCTATCGGATCACGAAGACGGTTACGCCGGTCGATCCCGCCGTCAAGGGTGTCTATACGCGCGGCGACATCGTGCGCGTGCATTTGGACATCGATGCGCAATCGGATATGACATGGGTAGTCGTGAACGATCCTGTGCCGGCAGGCGCCACGATTCTCGGTTCGGGCCTGGGCCGCGATTCGGAAGCGGCCACGGCCGGCGAGAAGCCGCAAGACGGCGTATGGCCCGCGTTCGTCGAGCGCACTTTCGAAGGGTACCGTGCGTACTACGACTATCTGCCGAAGGGCAAGCTGTCGGTCGAATACACGGTCCGGCTGAACAACGCCGGAACCTTCGGACTGCCGCCGACGCGTGTCGAAGCGCTGTACGCCCCGTCGACATACGGCGTGCTGCCGAATGCGAGCATCGTCGTCCGGCAGCCGGCCGTAAAGCAATAAGTGGAAGCAGAGGATTCGATGCAACGGATGCTGGGCGCGCCGCGCGTGCGCGCCATGCTTTGTCTCTTGATGCTCGTCGCGGCGCCGCATGCGCACGCGCTGCCGAGCTTCGATCGTGTCCGCGAACAATGGCGCAGCTCCGATTGGCTGCTCGTCTCGCGCGACGGCGTGACGCTGCAGCGAACGCGCGTCGACAAACAGGAGCGGCGCGGCGATTGGGTCGCGCTGGCCGACATTTCGCCGGCGCTGCGCGAAGCGATCGTCGTATCCGAGGACAAGCGTTTCTACGAACATAGCGGCGTGGATTGGCGCGGGGCGGCGGCCGCCGCGTGGGCCAATCTGTGGAATACCCGCACGCGCGGTGCGTCGACGGTCACGATGCAATTGACAGGGCTCCTGAACGAAGATCGGCAACGCTCGGGGCAGCGGTCCATCGCGCAGAAAGCCGAGCAGGCGGTCAGTGCGCTATGGCTCGAGCGGTCATGGCGTAAAGACCAAATTCTCGAGGCGTACCTCAATCTCGTGCCGTTTCGCGGCGAAACGATCGGGTTGTCGGCGCTCTCGCTGACTCTTTTCGGCAAGGCGCCTTCGGGGCTCGACGAGCGCGAGGCCGCGGTGGCCGCGGCGCTGATCCGCGCGCCGAACGCGCCGTATGCGAAGGTCAGTGCGCGGGCGTGCCGGATCCTGCGCGACATGAACGCGCCGCAGCGATGCGAGAACCTGGCCAGTTACGTACAGCTCGCGTTTGCACGCCCCGCACCGGCCGTGCTCTCCGTGTCGCCCGATGCCGAGACGCTCGCGCCGCATTTCGCGCGGCGCGTCGCGCAAGAGATGCATCCGCAGGCGGGATCGCGCGTGGTGACGACGCTCGATGCCCGGTTGCAACGCTTCGCGGTGGATACGTTGCGGCGTACGCTGATCGAGTTGAATACGCCGGCTCACGCGCGCAATGTGCACGACGGCGCGATCGTCGTGCTCGACAACGCGACCGGCAACGTGCTGGCATGGGTCGGCTCGTCGGGTGGACTATCGAGCGCGCGCGATGTCGATGCGGTGCTCGCGAGCCGTCAGGCGGGTTCGACGCTCAAGCCGTTCCTCTATGCGCAGGCGATCGAGGAGCACCGGCTGACGACGGCGTCGCTGCTCGACGACGCGCCGCTCGACCTCGCCGCCGGCGGAGGGCTTTACATACCGCAGAACTACGACAAGGACTTCAAGGGCTGGGTCAGCGTGCGAACGGCGCTGGGTTCGTCGCTGAACGTCCCGGCCGTGCGGACGTTGGTGATGGTGACGCCGCATCGCTTCGCCAAGACCTTGACGGCGCTCGGGCTGCCGCTGACCGAGAGCGGCGACTACTACGGTTATTCGCTCGCGCTCGGCAGCGCCGATGTGACGCTGCTGTCGTTGACGAACGCCTATCGCGCACTCGCCAACGGCGGCATCGCCACGCAAACGCACGACGTTCCGGTGCGGGAGGCGGTGAAGGGCGGCGGCAAGGCGCCGAACGGCTCGCGCCGCGTATTCGGCCCCGACGCTGCGTACATCATCACGACGGTGCTCTCGGACAACAATGCCAGAACGCGCACGTTCGGCTTCGACAGTCCGCTTGCGACGCGCTTTTTCTCGGCGGTGAAGACGGGAACGAGTAAGGACATGCGCGACAACTGGACGATCGGTTTCACGTCGCGCTATACGGTGGGCGTGTGGGTCGGCAATGCGGATGGCGATGCGATGTGGGACGTATCGGGCGTGACCGGTGCATCGCCTATTTGGGCCGCGATCGTCGGCTATTTGCATCGGCATACGCCGAGCGTCGCTCCGTCCATGCCGAGCGGTGTCGTGCGAACACACGTCGCATTCGAGCACGATGTCGAACCGGCCCGCGACGAATGGTTCCTCAAAGGTTCGGAGGTATCGACGATCGGCCTTGCCGCCGATGCGCGGGGACGCTTTGCGCCGGCATCGGGCGATGCGAAGGCACGCTCGCAGCCCGTGGAAAACGGCGCGCCGCGCATCGGCGCGCCGACGGACGGCACCTTGTTCGCCCTCGATCCCGACATCCCTGCCGCCCGGCAACGCATCGTCTTCGAGCGCGTGAGCGGATCGTCGACGAGCAGTATCTGGCGTCTGGACGGCAAGCCGCTCGGACATGCCGAGCGTGTGCGATGGCTACCCTGGCCAGGGCGCCATGTTCTCGAGCTCGTCGACGCGCACGGGGCGAGCGTCGATGCGGTACATTTCGAAGTGCGTGGCGCGACGGCGCGTTCGGCGTCCGCTCCCGTTGCGGCTGCGCGGGCGCCGCATGCTCAGCGCCGTTAGCGCCCCACCATTCGCACGGAGCAAACGATGAGTCTTTCCCCTTTCCATCTGGCGATCCCCGTTTACGACCTGCCGGCGGCGCGCGATTTCTACGGGCGTGTTTTCGGCCTCGAAGAGGGACGCTCGAGCGAGCAGTGGGTCGATTTCGACTTCTTCGGCCATCAGCTCGTGATCCACGCGCATCCGCGCACCGCGTCGCAAGAGCAGGCTCACACCAATCCGGTGGATGGCCATGACGTGCCGGTTCCGCACTTCGGCGTGGTGCTCGGGTGGGCGCAATGGGAAGCGCTGGCGGAGCGGCTGAGGTCGTTCGGCGTTCGATTCGTCATCGAGCCGTATGTCCGCTTTCAAGGGCAAGTCGGCGAACAGGCGACGATGTTCCTGTTCGACCCGTGCGGTAATGCGCTCGAGTTCAAGGCGTTCAAGGATATCGGCCAGCTTTTCGCCAAGTGAACGAACAGCGGCCGCGCACGCCTTTCGAAGCGTGCGCGGCCGCCGTTGCCTACGTCAGTTCGTGGGGCTCATTGCGGCTCATTGCGGCTCATACCACGAATACGTCGCGAGCGTCGTAACGGCCGGCGTGCCGATCTGCAGGGTAACGTCGCGATGGGAGGTCAGCGTGATATCGCGCAGGTCGCCCATGTAGCGGCGCGCTTCGCCGTTGTCGTTGATATACGCGACGACATCGCCGGTGACGCCCGCCACGTTCGTGCTCGTGAGCGGCTGGCCCCAGATATCGAAGAATGCGCCGAGCGTGAAGTTCTTGATGCTGGGAGCCTCGATGTGGATGATGCCGGTCTGATCGTGCGTGTGCATTTCATAGTCGCACTGCGACAGAATGCCGATGTTTTTCGGCAGCGCGAGCTGTTGCCCGTTGTTGAAGATCGCGAGGTGAGCGTGCACATGGTAGTTGACCGACATGCCGGGAGCGCAGGTCAAGCCGTCGACGTCCGAGCCCGTTCCGCCCGATGACGTATTGCCGTCCGGCCAGTGCGCCGTGCCCACGACGCCGCCGTACGCGAGCGTGACGGGCGTCGGATCGAACGGGGGCGGGTCGGACCACGTGTAGGTGGGAATCTGTGTGAGCGGGTTGCCGACCATGATCGTGACTTCGCCGTGCGCGGGCAGCACCAAGCTGCCCAGGTCGCCGGAGTATTTCGTGAGCGTGCCGCCGTCGTTGACGTAGACCGTGACCGCGCCTTGCAGACCGGCGACGTTCGTCGTCGTGAGCGGCTCGCCCCAGATCGCAAAGAACTGGCCCAACGTGTAGGACGCGCCGCTTGACGTATCCATGCGGATCTTGCCGGTCTGGTCGACTGTATTGAGCGGATACACGCAGCCCTTCGGCGCGGTCAGCGTGGGTGCGACGGTGCCGATATTGGCCGGCACCGCGAGCTGCGTGCCGTTCATGTAGATCGACAGATGCGTGTAGCTATAGCTGCTGCCCGCTGTGGCGCAAGGAAGCCCGCTCACGGGTTGACCGAGGCCGCCCGTCGCAGTCGAGCCTGGCTGCCAGTTCGCCTTGCCGATGGCCGAACCGTCGACGACGGCCGTGGCTGCTGCGAGTGTCGGCGAGGACGAACCGCCGGATGCGCCGCCGGCGCTGCTGCCCGCGCCGGCTGGAGAACCGCCGTCTCCGCCGCCGCCGCAGCCTGCGAGTGCAAGAACGATGCCGATCGCAATGAAACGTGAACTGATGTTATGCAACATGTCGCCTCTGCCTTTTAGTCGATAGTCGATAGTCGAGTTGTCGATGAATGCGTCATTCATCGAGCAGACACGACCCCGCATGCACGAAGGACGCGCTGACGCGACCCGCGCAAAGCCGGTGATCTGTCTGCCTGGGTTCTTGCGAAGCACCCGGCGCGTGAGGCCATGTCGACATGGCGGAACGTGCCGGAATGCTCGGCCTGCGCGTGTGCCGCTGCGCGCAAACCGGATGCTTGCGGTTCCGGCCCGACGCCGGAACGATTGGTCTCGCCGCACGACTGCGGTGGATGAAGGGGTAGAGCTTGGTTGTCTATCGATGCGCGACTTAGCGTAGCTTCGACGTTTTTCCGGGGCAAGGAAAAAAACTCACGCGATCGGCGATTGTCCCGAAGACGGGTTATCTACAGGGCTTAAAAAAATTCGAAAAAATATCGGGGCGATCGTAGTCTCGCGCGTGCGGCGGAGCGATACGATACGTCCGAAGATAAGGACGCCTGAATGACTGAATGGTCAGAAGATCAAAACGTCGATCGTATGCAGCACGAGCCCGACGATTCCGCCAATGACCGTGCCGTTGATGCGGACGAATTGCAAATCGCGGCCGACCTCCAATTCGATTTTTTGCGTGACCGTCTGGGCATCCCAATGGCGGACCGTATCCGATATCAGCCGTGCGATGCCATGACGCTGGTTGTCGATGACAGCGAGCATCGTGTCGCGCAACCATGCGTTCAGCCGTTCGCGCATGGCGGGATCTTCGAGCAAGCCCTTTGCTATGCCTGCAATGGCCTCTTCGATACGGCCTTCGATGTGCGACGGCGACGCGGCGGCGTCGCGCTCGATGCTGGTCTTGATGTCGTGCCAGACGATCGCTAAGTAGTCCTTGACGGCCGGGTGATCGATAAAGCGCTCTTTGAGCGCTTCCCACTTGGCCAGATAATCGGGCGATGTCCGCAGTTCGACGACGAAGTTGCGGATGGCGTCGTCGAAGCCGCGCCGCCATGCGTGGTCGGGGTTTTCGCTGAGATTTTTCAGCGTCTCGTCGACGACGGCGATGAGATTGTCCGACACTTTCTCGTCGATCGACAGCTTCTTCCAGATCCATGCCGTGCTCTCGCGCACGCGCTGCCGGATCGTCGGCTTGTGCTCCTCGAACAGCACGGTCAATTGGGCGAGCAATTCGGTCACGACGGCGTGATGGCGATTGTCCTCGAGCAGCGTGTCGGCGATCGTGCCGACGATCGACGGGGTGTCGAGATTCCTGACGCGCCGGGCCAGGTTGTCGTGCAGGAAGCGGCGGACGTCTTCGTCGTCGATCGCGGCCAGCAGGCTGGGAAGAAAATCGAGCGCCCAGCGAGCGATCTGCCGGCCTCGCTCGGGTTGCGCGAGCCATCGAGCGAACTGCATCGTGAGGTCGATGCGCTCGAGCTTGCCGGCGATGAGCTCGGGCGCGAGAAAGTTCGTCTCGACGAATTTCGCCAAATTGTCGCCGATGCGGTCTTTGTTGCGCGGAATAATGGCCGTATGCGGCAGCGGCAGATGCAACGGATGACGAAACAGCGCCGTCACGGCAAACCAGTCGGCGATGCCGCCGACCATCGCGGCTTCGGCCAGGGCGCGCACGAATCCGAGCACGGGCGATCTCGCCTCGAACGCGCGCGAGAGCGCGTAGACGGCGGCCATCGTGGCTAGGAGCGTGGTCGCGAGCGCTTTCGTGCGCAAGTACGCGCGGATCTTGCCGTCGGCGCGGGAATCGGCGCCTCGCAGTGAAAGCCAGCTAGGTGTCATGGTTCGGGCCTGGGTGCCGGTGCGGGCGGCTGCGTTGCAAGTGTCGCAAGTTTCGCGCGCTTTTGGCGGCTTGCGGCGCCGGGCGACCCGCGTTTCCGAGCGGGAACGGAAGAGCGCGCGACGCGACTCGGCGCGGGCCGAGCTCTATGCCGTGACGGCGTCGCGGCGCGGCCGTCCCTCTTTTCCCGCAGCCGGCGCTCGCGTACGGGGTTCATTTTCGAGCGCGGGCATCGAATCGAACAATTCCCCGATCCATTCCGCGAATGCGCGTACTTTCGCCGAGAGATGGCGATTGTGCGGATAGACGATCGAAATGGGCTTCGGCTTGGGATTGAATGCGGTCAGCACTTCCTTGAGCGAGCCGTCGAGCAGATAGGGCAGGACCATGAACAGCGTCGGTTGAATCATGCCGAATCCTTCGATCGCGCAGGTCACGTAGGCATCGGAATCGTTGACCGAGACGAGGCTGTTCATCTTGACTTCGACAGGCTTGCCGTCGATGACGAACACCCAGGGGACGGGACGCCCCCCATGCGCCGCGCGGAAATTCACGGCATGGTGCGAAGCCAGCGATTCGATGCCGTCGGGTTCGCCGTGCCGCGCGAGATAGCTCGGCGAGGCGCAGGTGACGCGCTTGAGCATGCCGATGCGCCGCGCGACCATGGACGAATCTTCGAGCGGGCCGATGCGGATCATGCAATCGACGCCTTCTTCCACGGGATCGACGGGGCGATCGGACAAGCCCAGGTCCAACGTGATGTCGGGGTAGCGCTGATGGAACGTCGAGAGCGCCGGAATCACGATGCGCCGCCCGAGCGAACTCGGCATGTGCACGCGAAGTGCGCCGCTGGGCTTGCGATTGCCGGCCTGAAAGCTCGCGTCCGCTTCGGCGATTTCGGTGATGATCTTGATGCAATGCTCGTAGTACGCGGCGCCGTCAGGCGTCAGCGAAAGCCGGCGTGTCGTTCGGTGCATGAGCCGCACGCCGAGAAACGCCTCGAGATTCTGGATGATCGTCGTGACCGATGCGCGCGGGATGCCGAGCGTTTCGGCAGCCCGCGTGAAGCTGTTGGCGTCGACGACGCGCGTAAAAACTTCCATGGCTTGAATGCGGTCCATGCTCGTTCCCTCGGGTGACCAACCGGAAAGCATAGTCCGCTTGGGCCGCAACATTCAAGTGCCGTCAGCCATTCAAACGGCGAGGCGTAGGACTTGTCAATGGGGGCGGTGCGCTGCGACGACTTGCCCGCCGGTATTGCCGCTTGCGCGAGTAATCAGAAACATCTTCCTTCGCCTTCGGCGATGTCATGGAATAATTCGCACGCCAGGCCAGAAGAATGGCTATCATGCGCAACAATTGAGGCGTTGCCTATGTCCAATTTAGTGCAGTACCGGCATATCCCGGAGATGCCGGGTCTCGTCCTGGGCACGGCGCAGTTCACGACGTTCAGCTTCGACCGGCATTTTCATCTCGACTACCACATCGGGCTCGTGACCGGGGGCGTGCAGCGGCAGCGGTTCAGGGGCAAGACGGTATTGATCGGTCCCGGGTGCATATCGTTGATGCCGCCCGGCGAAATACACGACGGTGTCATCGAGTCCGATCGCGGCTATACGCTGCGCACGTTCCGTCTATCGAGCGACCTGCTGGGCAGCGTGGCCGAAGAAGTGAGCGGAACGCACCGAGAGCCCGAATTGTCCTGTGCATTGCTCGAAGACCCCGAGTTGGCGATGCATTTCGTTCGCTTGTTCGATGTCATGCGCGCGAGCGACGAAGGCGCATCGATCGCCGTGCAATCCGAATGGCTGCGGCTCATGAACCTGATGCTCGTGCGCTCGCGAGCGATCGTGCCGCAGCGGACGGTGGGCGCGCTCTCGCCCGCGCAATGGCAGCGCGTCAAAGACTACTGCTTCGCGCACCTCGGCGAAAAGATCACGCTCGATGCACTTGCGCAATTGTGCGATCTAGGCCGCTTCCAATTCTTGCGGCAGTTCAAGCAGACGGTAGGAATGACACCGCATGCATGGTTGCTGAGGCTTCGGCTCGAGCACGCTTGCGTGCTGTTGTCGCGCAGCTCGTGCACGATCGCGGAAGTCGCGCAAGGCGTGGGCTTCTACGATCAGAGCCACTTCAACCGGGCATTTCGCCAAGCGTTCGGCGTGGCGCCGTCCAACTATTGAAGCAGACGGCGTTTCGTCAATTTTTTACAATTCGCGCCGCATCGCAGCCGATACGATTTCCCTCAATGCAACGTTTGGGGCGCTGTCCCCTGTTCGATACGGGAGTCGATGCGATACATGGAGAATCGAAATCAACTGTCGCCGGCGCGCGCAGAGCGGCCGGCTTTGAGCTTTTCCAGCGACAACATCGCCGGGGCCTCGCCCGAAGTGATCGAGGCCATCGTCGCCAGCAATGTCGGGCAAGCGGCAGGATACGGCGCCGACGATGTCACCGCGCGCGTGGAGCGCAAGTTCAGCGAGCTGTTCGAACGCGAAGTCGCCGTGCTGCTCGTGCCGACGGGGACGGCGGCCAACGCCTTGTGTTTGGCCGCGTTGACGCCTGCCTGGGGCAGCGTGCTTTGCCACCCCGGCAGTCATGTGAACAACGACGAATGCGGTGCGCCGGAATTCTTCACGGGGGCGGCCAAACTGGTTCCGGTCGACGGCGCATCCGCCAAGGTCGACCTGGAAGCCTTGCGCGTGGCCGCCCGTGCGAAAGCCGGAGATGTGCATTCGGTCCAACCTTCCTGCGTCAGCATCACGCAAGCGACCGAAGTCGGCAGCGTCTATTCGCTCGACGAAATCGCGGCGATCGGTGCGCTTTGCAAGGCATCCTCGCTGCGCCTTCATATGGACGGTTCGCGCTTCGCCAATGCGCTCGTCGCGCTGGGGTGCACGCCGGCCGAAATGACCTGGAAAGCAGGCGTCGATGCGTTATCGTTCGGGGCGACCAAGAACGGCGTGCCCGGCGCCGAAGCGATCGTCTTGTTCGACACGGCCCTCGCGCGCGAGATGGCGTTCCGGCGAAAACGCGCGGGTCATCTGTTTTCGAAAATGCGGTTCTTGTCGGCGCAAATGGACGCGTATCTGGACAACGATCTGTGGCTGCGAAACGCGCGTCAGGCCAATGCGATGGCCGCGCGCCTCATGCAAGGACTGCAAGCCTTTGCCTGCGTCGAAGTGATGGGCGAGCCGCGAGCGAACATTCTGTTCTGCCGGCTGCCGTCCGAGCTCATCGAGCGTCTGGTGGCCGAAGGGTTTCAGTTCTATCGCGACCGTTGGGGGCCGGGCGTGGTTCGGCTCGTCACGTCTTTCGCTACGACGCCTGCCGATGTCGATCACTTGCTCGGAAGCGTTCGACGCATCGTAGGCGAATGGTCGGATCGACCGGTCGAGCAGGGCCAACCGGCATGATGACGTGCCGTTACACGAGCGGCCGCTCTCCGGCGTTGGATGCACCCGGGGGCAGTTGAATCCGCCCATCCATTGCTTGCGATCGCCCGCCGAGGCACCGCTGCCGGCATTATTTGCTTCGAGAGGGTGCGCTGGGTGCGCTGGGTGCGCTGGGTGCGCTGGGTGCGCTGGGTGCGCGGGGCGCACTCGCGCCGGCGGCGGCGTCGGGCTTCAACCGGTGATACTGGTCGCGCCATTTCTGCAAATCGCCGTTCCATTCCGGGGCGAGCTTGATGAGCTGGGTTGCCGATGCTTTGCCGAACGACAACTGCGCATCGGCCAGCGCGCGAATTTCGTTCTTCTCCGCGGGTGAGGACAGGAACGCCGAGAACGCCGGCAAATCGCGCGCGAATTCCTTTTGGATGCGATCGATGGCGTCGCCTTCGCGCGTCGCCGCCAGGTTCATCACGAGCGGTGCGACGGCGCCCGCGCCGGCGTCGCCGCCCGTTCGCGAAGCGTCGCTTTGCCATTGCAGCATCAGCAGCGTTTGCCGCGACATCAACAAGATCGCCGTGCGCAGCTTCATGACATCGGGAGGCGGTGTGATCGGCGGCGCAGCGGGTGCTGCGCCCTCCGAACGGTCGCGGTGCGATTGCGCCTGCAACTGTTGCATGGCGCTGAATTCGATCGCCGTCAGACGCGTTTGAAACGCTTGGAAGCGGCGGCCGGTTTGCGTGGCATAAAAGCCGAGCAGGGCGTCGGCGTCATGACGCGATAGACGATGTGCATAGCTATTTGCGAGGGCGTCGCGATACATGCGCTGCAACGCCGGCTCGATCCGCTTGATTCGATATTCCCGGCGTCGCGCGCAGTCCAATGCGATCGCTTGCCTCATGATCTTCCAGCGCGGGTCGCTCTCGTTCCAGTTCGGATTGCTCGGATCGACGTTACGGATGTTCTCGACGACGCAGTTCGAGATTTCGCTAGCCGCGTCCTTTGGGGGCTGCGCCGTTCCCACGGGGCCCGGTCTCAGTTGCTGGCTCGCCAGCAATCGTTCGATTTGAAGCGCGTCGGGCGGCGTAGCCGGCGCGGCGCCGGCCGCGGCTCGCTGCGTCGGCGGCCGCAGCGAAAACGCGGGCGCTTCCAAGGGCGCCGTGCGTGCGGCCGTTTGCAAGCACAGTAGGATGAGGCCGGCGGCGGTCCGCGTCATGCGACGAGTCATCACGACGTCCCCGGTGATTCGAGTTCCGGTTCGATGGCGGGCGGGCTCACAGGCGAGAAACGGTGGCCGGCTGGCCCAGCGTCTTTTTGCCAGGTTCGTGCATTGTGAGCGGCCCACGCCACGACGTCTGAGCGGTGGCGCACCCTCGCCGCGTTCGGCGCATGCGCTGGCGCTGGCGCGCCTTCACGGCAGCGCCCACCATGCCGGCAGCAGCCGTCTGACCTCCGTGCGTCGATAGCGGTCGTCGATCAGATGCAGTACGCCGACATCCGTCTCGGTGCGAATCACGCGTCCCGCCGCCTGTACCACCTTCTGCAAGCCCGGATAAAGGTAAACGTAGTCGTACCCGCTGCCGAACTTGGCTTGCATCGCGCGGCGCATCGCTTCGTTGACCTCGTTCACTTGCGGCAGGCCGAGCGTCGCGACGAACGCGCCGATCAACTGCTCGCCCACGAGATCGACGCCCTCGGAAAATGCGCCGCCGAGCACCGCCAAGCCGATGCCGCTGCGCGCGACCCGAAAGCGATCGAGGAAGGCGTCGCGCGCGGCTTCGTCCATGCCCGGCGCCTGCGTCCAAATCGGCACGGCGGGATGACGCTCTCGCATGAGCGAGGCGACCCGGCCCAGATAATCGAAGCTGCTCAAGAACCCCAAATAGTTACCGGGCAAGTCGGCGTACTGCCGGGCCATCAAATCGACGATCGGTACTAGCGAGCGTTCGCGATCGCGCCAGCGCGTCGAAACGTTCGCGCAAACGTGGATCTTCAGTTGTTGCGCCCGGAACGGGCCATCGACGCACAAGGCCATGGCCCCATCGGGCAAACCGAGCATGTCTCGGTAAAACTGCTCGGGCGCCAGCGTGCCGGAGAACATGACCGTTGCGCGCGCCGCAGCATGCCGCGGCGCGAGGAAGTGCGCGGGAACGACGTTGCGCACGCAAAGCGTCGAAGCAAGGCGTCCTCGATCGCCCGGTTCGTTTGCCCGGGCTCCGGTCAAACGAACGTCGAACACCGAATGTTCGCCGAATTGTTCGGACAACGAAACAAAATGCATGGCGTCGAAGAACACGCGCAGCACGGCTTCGTCGATCGAAAGCGGGGCTTCGGCAAGGTGGTCGGTGACGGCCCCGATGAGATTTTGCGCCGCCGACAAGACGCGCTGCGGCACGTCGGCATAGACTCGGTAGGTATCGTCTTGCGTTCGATTGAGCGCGTTCCATTCGCGCTGCAGCCGTTGAAGCGGTCTCTTCAAGTTCGCCGGCGCGGCCTTGCCCGCGGCCTTGAATGCGCTCTGTTCGATCGATGCGGTGTACATCTTGCGCCCGCGCTCGAGCAGGTTGTGCGCTTCGTCGACGAGCACGGCTACACGCCACTGGTTGATGCGTGTCAACGCGTACAGCAGCGCACTGCTGTCGTAGTAATAGTTGTAGTCTCCGACGATGACGTCGGCCCAGCGCGTGAGCTCCTGCGCCAGGTAATAAGGGCAGACGCCGTGAGCGAGCCCAGCGTTGCGCACGGTGTCGCGATCGAGCCGGCGGTTTGCGAGTGCGGCGGCACGCGCATCGCCGAGCCGGTCGTAAAAGCCGCTCGCGAGCGGGCACGAATCGCCGTGGCACGCTTTGTCCGGGTGTTCGCAGGCTTTGTCTCGCGCGACGAGTTCCAGCGTCCGCAGCGGCAATGGCCCCGCATGGGCATGCAGCGAATCGATCGCATCGAGCGCCAGTGCTCGGCCGGGTGTCTTCGCGGTCAGAAAGAACACGCGGTCGACGTGTCCTTCCGCGCAGGCCTTAAGCGCCGGAAACAGCGTGGCGAGCGTCTTGCCGATGCCCGTCGGCGCTTGCGCCATCAGCGCGCGCGCATCGCGCGCCGCACGATAGACGGCCACGGCCAACTCGCGCTGGCCGCTGCGGAACGCTCCGTGCGGAAAGGTCAGCCGGCCAAGCGCGGCGTCGCGCGCTTGCCGATGTGCGCTTTCGTGCTGCGCCCACGCTAGAAATCGTTCGCACTGTTGATCGAAGAACGCGCGTAGCGTGGCCGCATCGCAGGCACGCGTGAGAACCGTTTCCTTTCGCGAGCCGATGTCGAAGTACACGAGCGCAACGTCGAGTTCGGCCAGAGCCCGCGTTTGACAGAGCAGGTGACCGTAGACGAGCGCTTGCGCCCAATGCAACGTCCGATGGTTCTCTGGCATCGCCTCGAGCCGGCCTCGGTAGGTCTTGATCTCTTCGAACCGATTGAGGGAGGGGTCGTAGCCGTCAGCACGCCCGCGCACGGTCAGCGCGTCATAAACGCCGCTGAGCGTCAGTTCGGCCTCATAGCCGGCCCCGCGCCGCCCTGCGACCGTTGCATGGCCTTCCATTCCTTCGAGCGCCGTGGGCGAAGGCGTGAAGCGAAGATCGAGGTCGCCGTGCTTGGCCGTGAACTCGCAGAGCGTGCGGACGGCGACGACGTAGCTCATGCTGCCGCCTCGCCGGCGGGTTCGTCCGGCGTGCGCTCCTCCCAGCGAACGTCGAGCACGCGCACGGGCATGCCGTGCGCGACGCAATAGCGCAACCAGCGAACTTGATTGTCCTGCAGCTTGTCGCCGGGGCCCTTTACCTCGATCAATTCATACCGCCGCTCGGAAGGCCAAAAGCGAACGAGATCGGGCAAGCCGGAACGATTCTCCCGAATGTCGGCGAGCAGCCGTGTGAACCACAGTTTCAGGTGAGCCGCGGGCAAACAGCCGAGCGCCAACTCGACGAGCTCGGGCGTCAGCATGCCCCAGAACACGAACGGCGACTGAATGCCGGCTTTGGCTTCGAGGTTCCGCAAAATCGTCGCGCAGTAAGCATCGCTATCGAGCAGCGAGAGGCAGTGCGCGAACGCCTCGGCCCGTCTCGCGAGGAAATCGGGCGCATGCAAATCGGCGGGCCCGCGCTGGAACGGGTGGAAGAATGCGCCGGGCACGGCCGAGAACACGGCGTCCCAGCAGAGCAAGCCGAACAGCGAATTGATGAGCCCGTTCTCGACATAGAAGACGGGCGCCGCATCGGTGCTCAAGCGGTCGCGGGCAACATGCTCGACGTAAAACGGCTCGTCGGGATACGGCAAGACGAGCGTTTCGCGCGCGATTTCCTGCGCACGCTCGCGCGCGCTTCGGCGTTCGAACGGTTGTCCGAGCGCTCGGGCCAGTCGCGGCAGCATGCGCTCGATGCGCTGGCTCTCCGCCTCGCTTTCTGGCTCGCGTCTGGCCTGCTCGGCCAAGTCCAGCGCTTCGGCCAGGCACCCCTCTCGTTCGAGCACGCGGATGCTGCGATGGCGCGCGCCGGGCCATGCGCTGCGCGCGTACGCGTCACGCGTGCACGGCCAGTGAGCGAGCCGTTCGGCATGCCGGCCGATTCGAAAGAGCAGTTTCGCGCGCCGGGTTTCGAGCCAGGGGTTGTCGTTGTCGATGGCGACGGCGGCTGCCGCCGCGACGAGGGCGCCGATCTCTCGCGCTTCGACCGCGGTGTCGAGGGCCGCTCGGCAATCATGCAGCGAGATGAAGGCATCGATGTCGGCGCGCCGGCGAAATGCGCGTGCCGACGGTGGAAAAGGCACCGATTCGTATTGGAAAATGCCGAGATCGGCAAGCACGAACTCCGACCAGTCTTGGTGCAGATTACCGAAGAACATGAGGCGCAGGCGGTCGCAAAGCGGATCGATGGCCGTGCGCAGCGCTCGATCGCTCGCACCGGTGTCCCATTCGGTGTAGCGCCGAAGCTCGGGGAAGGCCGGGCGCAGCGTATCGAGCCACGCCGATTTGCGCGCGTGCTTGCTCCCCCCGGCGCCGGCAAACATGCGCGACAGTTCCGGGCGTGTCGCGACGCTGAACAATTCGTCGATCGTAAGCGGCGCATCGGCATCGACCCACCCGAGCGCAGCTAATGGAGCGGCCGCTGCATTGGGACAGCCGATTTCGTCATAGACGAGGCGGCTCGCGCGAAAAAGCGGCCCTTGGCGCATCAGCATGCGGACGAACAGCGCGCGCGAAGCAAGAGGCAGGCCGTCGAACGCGCGCAAAAATAGGCGTTCGTCGGCATCGAGCAAATCGTCGTAGCGCTCGGCGATCCACGCCAGGGCACGCTCGAAGTTGACCAAGTAATAGGGCGAAGGCGCGGCGGACGACACGGCGGCTGTACGAAGACTGTATAAATATACAGGGATGATAGCAAAATCGTAGCGGCGGGCGCTCGATTCTCCGGGCGCACCGCCTAGCGATGGCCGGTACGGGCTCCGAGCGGCGATAATAGCGGCCGGCCGCTGCCCACGAACGGCAGCGGCAGCCCTTACTCAACTCGATCGAAACGCTATGCTTGGATCGGCGCGTATCGTCCGCTTTCTCAGCAACCGCCCGCGTATCTTCATCGGCGTGGCCGTGGGCATCGTCGCTTACATCGCCGAGCCCTGGCATTTGAGGCCGATTCAGCAGGCGCTGCTCGCTTGGGACGTGGGAATGTGGGCGTATCTCGCGATGATATGGATGCTGATGGCGAGAGCGAGCCCGGAGGATGTCCAACGCGTGGCCGAACGGGAAGACGAGGGCGCGACGGCCGTGCTCGCGATCATCACGGGCGCCGCCATAGCGAGCATGGTCGCGATCGTCGTCGAGCTGTCGGCGGCGAAGGGCCTGGGCGCGGGGCAAGCGAGCATCAATTACGCGCTGACGGGCGCCACGATGATCGGCGCATGGCTGCTGATCCCGACCGTGTTCACGTTGGAATACGCGCGCTACTACCATCAGGCGGGCGAAAACGAGGCGTCGCTGAAGTTTCCGGAAGAAAACGCACGGCTCGACTATTGGGACTTCCTGTACTTCTCGTTCACGATCGCGGTGGCTTCGCAAACTTCCGACGTATCGCTATGTTCGCGTCGCGCCAGGCGAACGGCCCTGGCGCAATCGATCTTGTCGTTCTTTTTCAACGCGGCGGTGTTGGGGCTTTCGGTGAACATGGCCGCGGCTCTGTTAGGCTCCTGAGTAGCGCCGCTTCACCGAGTTTCCCGCTCGCGATTTTGCCGCTTTATCGCTTCATCGCATGCGCGGCGTTTCGCGAGCACGCAGATCGAATACGAGCACGTCCGCGTCGTTCCCATCCGTCAGCGTCAGCGACGTTTCATCGCGCAGCTTGACGCCGTCGCCGGCCTTCAGCTTCATGCCGTTGAGCGTCACTTCGCCCTGCGCCACGTGCACGTACGCGTAGCGTTCGGGCGGAAGCGTCAGCGAAGCCGTGTCGTCCCCGTCCAGCCGCGTCGCGTACACGCGCGCGTCTTGGCGCAGCGCGAGCGAGCCGTCGGCGCCGTCGGGCGAAAGCATCAGGCGCAACTTGCCGCGCTTTTGCTCAGGGCTCACGTGCATCTGCTGATAACGCGGCTGCGCTCCGAGAGCGGACTCCGACGGCAGTATCCATATCTGCAGGAAGTGCACCGGCTCCTTCTGCGACGGATTGAATTCGCTATGCGCCACGCCACTGCCGGCGCTCATCAGTTGGACGTCGCCGGGCACGATCGTCGACCCGGTGCCCATCGAGTCGCGGTGTTCCAGCGCGCCTTCGAGCACGTACGAGAAAATCTCCATGTCGCGGTGCGGATGACGGCCGAAGCCTTGGCCCGCGGCCAGGCGATCGTCGTTGATGACGAGCAGGTCGGAGAAGCCGACTTGCTCCGGGTCGAAGTAATGCGCGAACGAAAATGTGTGGCGCGAGCTCAGCCAGCCATGCTCCGCAACGCCGCGATCTGCTGCTTGCCGGATTTCGATCATCGTTATTCTCCAAAACGTTAGGACGCCGAACGAATGAGGCATGCAAGGCGTCGATGGCTATGCAGTCTAGGCTAACGCTCGGGGCCTCGGAAGCCATACAGGGCGGACTCACCGTTTCACGGGTGGGACAATCGAGGCCGGGCTTCCGGCATCATGCGATATCCGTGATCCGCATGATTTCGTCACTGCCGGCCACGGCCACGGCCACGGCCACGGCCACGGCCACGGCCACGGCCACGGCCACGGCCAC
>CBIHRA010000059.1:0-27273 GCA_966212325.1 uncultured Burkholderiaceae bacterium
ACCATGTTGTCGCGCAGGTAGTCGAAGCCGAACTCGTTGTTGGTGCCGTAGGTGATGTCGGCCGCGTACGCCTGCTGCTTCGACTCGTGATCCATCTGCGACAAATTGATGCCGACGGACAAGCCGAGGAAGTTGTACAGCTTGCCCATCCATTCGGCATCGCGCTGAGCGAGGTAGTCGTTGACGGTCACGACATGCACGCCTCGACCCGAGAGGGCGTTCAGATAGGCAGCGAGGGTCGCTACGAGCGTTTTGCCTTCGCCGGTGCGCATTTCGGCGATCTTGCCGTAGTGCAGCACCATGCCGCCGATCAGCTGCACGTCGAAATGACGCATCTTGAGCACGCGGCGGCTCGCCTCGCGGCAAACGGCGAATGCTTCGGGCAGCAGTTTATCGAGCGATTCCCCGCTGGCGACGCGCTGGCGGAATTCGTCCGTTTTCGCGCGCAGTTGGTCGTCCGTCAATTGCTCGATTTGCGGCTCGAGCGCATTGATCACCGCGACGGTCTTTTGATACTGCTTGACGAGACGCTGATTGCGGCTGCCAAAGATCTTTTGTAGAAAACCGGTGGTCATCGGGTCGAGTATGCGTCGCGGCTTCGGTCGGGTGCCGGCGCGGCCTGTTCGGTCACGTCGGATGCCCGGATTCGGAGGGCCTCGGCGGCTTATTCCATGTGTGAATTCGAATCGCGCATTTTAGCACGCGAGCCTTAACGTACCGTGTCGGCAGCCGGGCGCGGCCACGCGCCGACGGCCGCCGCAGCGCGGGCGCCGCGGGTACAATCGCCCCATGAGCCGTTTTTCGTCTTCTTCCAAGTTCGCCGGCCCCCGTCGGGCCCAAGCCGTGTCCGAAGTGCTGGGACGCACGGACGCGTTCGCGGCCCTGCGCGCGGGAGTCGAGCAGATCGCCGCCCTCGAGCGCGACTTGGCGCAGCTCTTGCCCGACTATCTCGCGACGAACATCGAACCGGGCTTCATCAAGGACGGCACACTGACGCTGTTTGCTGCGCACAGCGCGCTCGCGGCGCGCTTGCGCCATCTCGAACCGAGGCTCCTGTCGGAATTGCAGCAGCGCGGCTGGTCCGTGCGCACGCTCGCGGTCAAGGTGCGGCCGCGCGCCGTAAAGGAGCCGCCCGCCCCTAAACAGGCACGCATGACCCCGGCAGGCGCTGCCGCGTTGCAGGCGCTGAGCCGCACGCTTGCGCCGTCGCCGCTGCAGGAAGCGTTGGCGCGCATGGCGGCGCGGCACGGGAAACCGATCGACGAAAAACAATGAGCGGCCTGAAGGCCGCTCATTACGGGTAAGACTTTCGCTTACGCGCTACGACTGCGAAGCGCTCGAAACGTCAGGCGAAAGCGGTCTGCGCATCGTAGCCGAAGCCGCTCGGCGCGTGCTCGATTTGATCGAACGTCACGACGTCGTACGATTCCTCGTGCGCGAGCAATTCGCGCAGCAACGCATTGTTCAGACCGTGGCCGGACTTGTATGCCGTATAGGAGGCAAGCAGCGGGTGGCCCACGACGTACAAATCGCCGATCGCGTCGAGCATCTTGTGCTTCACGAACTCATCGTCGTAACGCAGACCGTCGTTGTTCAAGATGCGATACTCGTCGAGCACGATTGCGTTATCCATGCTGCCGCCGCGCGCGAGCCCCAGTTCGCGCATCATCTCGACTTCGTGCGCAAAACCGAACGTTCGCGCTCGGGCGATTTCACGCACGTACGAGGTCGTCGCAAAGTCGACCTCGAGCGCCTGCCCCGTCTTGTCGACGGCTGGATGGCGGAAATCGATCGTGAACTTGAGCTTGAACCCGAAATAGGGATCGAGGCGCGCGAATTTATCGCCATCGCGCACTTCCACGGGCTTTTTCACCTTGATGAATTGCTTCGGCGCGTTTTGCTCTTCGATACCGGCCGACTGCATCAGAAACACGAACGACGCCGCGCTGCCGTCCATGATGGGAATTTCCTCAGCCGTCACGTCGACGTAAAGGTTATCGATCCCCAAGCCCGCGCACGCCGACATCAGATGCTCGACGGTCGACACGCGCGCGCCGTCCTTCTGCAGCACGGAAGCAAGCCGCGTATCGCCGATGGAAAGCGCCGAAGCCGGAATGTCCACGGGCGTTGCCAAATCGACGCGCGAAAACACGATGCCGGTGTTCGCGGCAGCGGGGCGCAACGTCAGTTCGACCTTGCGCCCGGAGTGCAAGCCGATACCGACGGTCTTGACGATCGATTTGATGGTGCGTTGCTTCAACATGGTTCCGTGCGATTGCTTTCCTCAATCGGCCTTTTTTAGTTCATAGCCCACATTATACTCCATCCGACGAAACGGGTCCTTTCAGCGGACGTATCAATCTGTTTCGTCCAATTACGGCAAACGATGAAACGAGGCCGGCGCCTTGGAACGGAGGCATTCCAAGTCGCCGGCCGTAACGGACGGTCACAAAAGCCGCGGCGCCGGCGTTGCCGATGTGCAACGCCGCATCGCCGGCATACCGCCGGCGCGACGGCGCAACACTCCTCCTGCAAGCGACGCATATTGCTTGCCAGGATTTTGGCGATGCCGCCTCCCCGAGCATCTTGCCCGCGATGCCCGGAAATTAGCCGGCCGGACGACCGCGCCCTTGACGATTACTACCGACGCAAAATTGCACGTCGGCACCGTCGAAAGGGCGGCGATGCGCTCACCGGCTCGCTCGTTGCCAAACCCGCCTGTCGCAGACCGATGCGATCGCGTGAGGGCGTCCTACTGCCCGCGCACGCGCCGCACCGCCCGGTCTCGGACGCGCCGACAGCCGTTCCACACGCTTCGCTTGCGCGTTGCGGGAACCTGCTGCGAGCGGCCGTCCGACAGGACGAAGCCTTCTCACGCCGTTGCCGTTCATGATGCCGTCCTTCGTCGGCGCGGCGCCCGGCCCGGGCGCACGCGCGACGAGTCGCACGCTCGCTCAGTCGGCCTGCTTGCGCAGGAACGCCGGAATGTCGTACGTATCGACGCCCTTTTCCTGCAGCGCCTGGACGTGCGACGCAGCCGTTTCGCGCGAATTGCGCCAGACCGCCGGCGTATCGAACGCGCCGTAATCGCCCGTGTTCGCATGCGACGACGGCGTGTAGCCGTGCTGCATGACGGGCTGGTTGTCCGTGCCCGTGCGCAGCAGCGTCATCGGCGCCGGTTGCTGCTTCTTCGCTACACCGGCGGCCGTGCGGCCAAGGCCCGTCGCAACGACCGTCACTCGCAACGCGTCGCCCATCGCGTCGTCGTACACCGCGCCGAAGATCACCGTGGCGTCGTCCGCCGCATAGCTCTTGATGGTGTTCATCACTTCGCGCGTTTCCGACAGACGCAGGGAGCGGCTCGACGTGATGTTCACGAGCACGCCGCGCGCGCCCGACAAATCGACGCCTTCGAGCAGCGGGCTCGCGACGGCCTGTTCCGCCGCCAAACGCGCGCGATCGACACCGGCCACGGTAGCCGTGCCCATCATCGCCTTGCCTTGCTCGCCCATCACCGTCTTCACGTCTTCGAAGTCGACGTTGACGAGGCCGTCCACGTTGATGATTTCGGCAATACCGGCGACAGCGTTGTTGAGCACATCGTCCGCGCACTGGAAGCACTTATCCATCTCGGCGTCATCGCCCATCACCTCGAACAGCTTGTCGTTCAGAACGACGATCAGCGAGTCGACGTGATCCTCCAGTTGTTGCGAACCAGCTTCAGCCACGCGCATGCGCTTGCCGCCTTCGAACTCGAACGGCTTGCTCACGACGCCCACGGTCAGAATGCCCATTTCCTTGGCGATCTGCGCGACCACCGGCGCTGCGCCCGTGCCCGTGCCGCCGCCCATGCCGGCCGTGATGAAGACCATGTGCGCGCCGCGCAATGCATCGGCGATCCGCTCGCGCGCTTCTTCGGCCGCCGCACGTCCCATCTCGGGCTTCGCACCCGCGCCAAGCCCGGTGCTGCCGAGCTGAATCACGTTCGGCGCACGCGAACGCGACAGCGCTTGCGCATCGGTGTTCATGACGACGAAATCGACGCCTTGCACCCCTTTGCTGATCATGTGCGCGACGGCATTGCCGCCTGCACCGCCAACGCCCACCACCTTGATGATGGTGCCGTTGGTTTCCGTTTCCAACATCTGGAATTCCATATTGCCTCCGCAAAGAAAAAAATCCTGCTCACCGGCGTTATTCGACGAAGCGTCGGGCAACCCTTCGTCGCACGCGAGCCGCCGGCACCCGCGCTTTCACCGCCGGCCCGGCGCGCATCTCGTCGATGCGCGCCGGGCCTTCTTCGAAATCAAAAATTGCCCAAAAACCAGTCTTTCATTCGCGAGAAAACCTGCCCCATCGAGCCCGCCTGCACGGCGACCTTACGGCCGCGCATACGTTGCGACGAGCCTTCGACGAGCAGCCCCATCGCCGTCGAGTAGCGCGGATTGCGCACGACGTCGGCAAGGCCTCCCGCGTATTCCGGCACACCGATGCGCACCGGCTTCAAGAAAATGTCTTCACCGAGCTCGACCATGCCCGGCATCATCGAAGCACCGCCCGTCAGAACGACACCGGAGCTCAAGAGTTCCTCGTAACCCGACTCGCGAACGACTTGATTCACGAGCGAGAACAACTCTTCGACGCGCGGCTCGATCACGGCCGCCAGCGCTTGGCGCGACAACGTACGGGGCCCGCGCTCGCCGAGCCCCGGCACCTCGATCATTTCGTCGGGATCGGCCAGCGCCTGCTTCGCGATCCCGTAGCTCACCTTGATGTCTTCGGCGTCGGGCGTCGGCGTGCGCAGCGCCATTGCGATATCGCTCGTGATCTGATCGCCCGCGATCGGAATTACGGCCGTGTGGCGAATTGCGCCTTCGCCGAAGATCGCGATGTCGGTCGTGCCTCCGCCGATGTCGACGAGCACGACGCCCAGCTCCTTCTCGTCCTCGGTCAGGACAGCAAGCGACGAGGCGAGCGGCTGAAGGATCAAGTCGTTCACTTCCAGCCCGCAGCGGCGCACGCACTTGACGATGTTCTGTGCGGCCGATACGGCGCCCGTCACGATGTGCACCTTCACCTCGAGGCGGATGCCGCTCATGCCGATCGGCTCGCGCACGTCTTCCTGGCCGTCGATGATGAATTCCTGCGTGAGGATGTGCAGCACCTGCTGATCGGTCGGAATGTTGATCGCCTTCGCAGTCTCGATCACGCGGGCGACATCGGCCTGCGTCACTTCCTTGTCCTTGATGGCGACCATTCCGCTCGAATTGAAGCTGCGGATGTGACTGCCGGCGATCCCGGTGAACACGTTGGTGATCTTGCAGTCGGCCATCAGCTCGGCTTCCTCGAGCGCTCGCTGAATGGACTGCACGGTGGCCTCGATGTTCACCACGACGCCTTTCTTGAGACCCTTCGATTCGCTTTGCCCCAGCCCGATCACTTCGTAGTGGCCCTCGCCGCGCAATTCGGCGACGACCGCCACGACTTTGGCCGTGCCGATGTCCAGGGCTACCAGCAGATCCTTGTAGTCTTTACTCATAGCGTGCTCATTGCGTGTGGTGTCTTGTTACTTCGCCGCGGGTTTGCCCGCGGTCGCGTTGCCGATGAAGCGCATTCCGGCTGCGCGAATCGCGAAGCCGTTCGGGTAGCGCAAGTCGGCGTATTCGATGTCCTCGCCCCAGCGAGCCGTTACTGCTTTCCAGGCCGACGTCAGCCGCCGGCTGCGCGCGGCGAGCGTTTGCGGATCGCGTTCGCGGCCGTATTCGATCTGTGTGCCGTTCGACAGTTTCACCGTCCACGCATAGCGCGGCGACAGCGTCACTTCGTCGGGCGTCGCACCGAGCGGCGCCAGCCACTTCTTGAAATCGAAGTAGCGTGCGACCACTTCTTTCTCCGTGCCGCTCGGGCCGTCGAACGCGGGCAAATCGTCGTCGAGCTCGCCCTGGTTCGCCGTGAAGAGCTCGCCGTTGACGCTCACCAGTTGATCGCTGCCCCAGGTGCCGAGCGGCTTGTATTCCTCGAGCGTGACGGCCAGCGCGTTGGGCCAGACTCGGCGCACGCTCGCACGGCGCACCCACGGCATCTGTTCGAACGCTTGGCGCGCATTGTCGAGATCGACGGTGAAGAAGTTGCCCTTCAAATGCCCCACGACGCCCGCGCGCACGGTGGGCGCATTGATGTGCTCGACATCGCCGCCGATCGCGATTGCGCGCAGTGCGAACGCGGGCCGTTGCGTCAACCAATACGCGCCCGCAGCCAACAACACGAGCGCCAACAGCGCGTAGAGCGCGTTGGCGGCTAGGTTGAGTTGGCGTACGTTGTTCCACATGGCGTGCGATCAGTTTTTCAGCGTCAGCGCCAACACGCCGACGACGAGTTGCCCATACTCGATGCCGACCGCGCGCGCAGCCTTCGGCGGCAGCGAGTGATCGGTCATGCCAGGCGCCGTGTTGACCTCTAAGAAGTACGCATTGCCGGCCGCATCGAGCATGAAATCGGCGCGGCCCCAGTCGGTGCAGCCGAGGACGTCGAACGCGCGGCGCGACAGCGCTTTCAATCGCGTTTCTTCCTCGGCGGATAGCCCGCACGGAATCAAGTACTGCGTATCTTCGGCGATGTACTTGGCGTGGTAGTCGTAGAACTCGCCTTTCGGGACGATGCGGATGATCGGCAGATCAAGCTCGCCCGCGATGCATGCCGTGTACTCGCCCCCGCCTTCGATGCTTTTCTCGACGATGACGATCTTGTCGAACTTCGCTGCTTCCTCGAGCGCGCCCGGCAACGCGTCCGCGCGCTTCACCTTCGTGACGGCGACGCTCGAGCCTTCGCTCGCGGGCTTGACGAACAGCGGCAACCCGAGCTTCGCGACGATCTCGCCGGCGCGGGCGGCGTAGTCGTCGCCGCGCAGCACCGCTTCGAACGGCGGAGTCGGCACGCCCAATTGCTGCCAGACGAGCTTCGAGCGGAACTTGTCGAGGCCGAGGGCCGAGCCGAGCACGCCGCTGCCTGTGTAGCGGATGCCGTAAAAGTCGAGCGCGCCTTGAATCTGGCCGTTTTCGCCGTAACCGCCGTGCAGCGCATTGAACGCGCGCACGAAACCTTCGTCTTTGAGCGCCGACAACGGCCGCTCGGACGGATCGAACGGATGCGCGTCGATGCCGGCGTTGCGAAGCGCCCCCAGCACCAGCGAACCTGATTTGAGCGACACCTCGCGCTCGGCCGATTCGCCGCCGAGCAGAACGGCTACCTTGCCGAAACTTTTCGGATCGATCGCACCGCTCATTTCAGCCTCCCGCAGGGAGCAACGAACGCGAGTGAACGTGGGAGTTGTTCCATCTCATACCTTCAGTTCTTGAGCGAGGCGACCGGGTACTGCCCCGATCGAGCCGGCGCCCATCGTGATGACCACGTCGCCGTCGCGCACCAGCGCCGACAACGCCCGCGGCAGCTCGTCAACCGTCTCGACGAATATCGGGTCCACTTGCCCCGCCGCACGCACAGCCCGTGCGAGGGCTTGTCCATTCGCCGCGACGATCGGCGCCTCTCCTGCCGCGTAAATTTCCGTCAACAGCAGCGCATCGACGCTCGACAGCACGCCGACGAAATCTTCGAAGCAATCGCGCGTGCGCGTGTAGCGATGAGGCTGGAACGCCAGCACGAGCCGTTTTCCGGGGAATGCGCCTCGCGCGGCTTCGATCGTCGCCGCCATTTCGACGGGATGGTGGCCGTAGTCGTCGATCAGCGTGTACGTCCCGCCGCCTGACGCGCGCATCTCTCCATAGCGCTGAAAACGCCGGCCGACGCCTGTGAACTCGGCCAGCGCACGCTGTATGTCGGCATCGGGGATGTCGAGTTCCGTCGCGATGGCGATCGCGGCAAGCGCGTTTTGCACGTTGTGGGTGCCCGGCATGTTCAGCACGATGTCGAGCGGCGCCGCGCCCTCGCGCAGCGCGGTGAAATGCATCTTCCCTTCCCGCGCGAATACGTTCACGGCGCGCACCTGTGCGTCGGGGGCGAAGCCGTAACGAATCACCGGCTTCGAGACGAACGGCAGGATTTCCCGCACGTTCGCACAGTCGACGCAGAGCACGGCAATGCCGTAAAACGGCAGCCGGTGCGTGAATTCGATGAAGGCTTGCTTCAAGCGTGCGAAGTCGTGCCCATAGGTGTCCATGTGATCTTCGTCGATGTTCGTGACGACTTCGATCACGGGCAGCAGGTTCAGGAACGACGCGTCCGATTCGTCGGCCTCCGCGACGATGAAGTCGCCCGTGCCCAAGCGGGCATTGGCGCCGGCGCTCGTCAAACGGCCGCCGATGACGAACGTCGGATCGAGCCCGCCGGCTGCGAGCACGCTTGCGACGAGACTCGTCGTCGTAGTTTTTCCATGCGTGCCGGCGATCGCGATGCCTTGCTTCAAGCGCATCAGTTCGGCGAGCATGACCGCGCGCGGCACGATGGGCACGCGCGTGCGGCGCGCGGCCAGCACTTCCGGGTTGTCGCTGCGCACCGCCGTCGAAACGACGACGGCATCGGCGCCTTCGATGTTGGCGGCGTCGTGACCGATCGCGATGTGCGCACCAAGCGAGGCGAGCCGATCGGTCGACGCGCTACGCGCGAGATCGGACCCGCTCACGCGGTAGCCGAGCGTGACGAGCACCTCGGCGATGCCGCTCATACCGGCGCCGCCGATACCGACGAAGTGAACGTGTTTGACGATGTGTTTCATTGCTTTCCTTCCGGGGGCGCGAGCGCCACGGCCGCGCATACTTGCGCGACGCGATCGGTGGCTTCTGGCTTGGCGAGCCCACGCGCGCGCTCGGCCATTTCGGCAAGCGTCTCGCGCGTTTGGGTGCGCAGCCAGTCCGCCAAATTTTCGGGCGACAAGTCGCGCTGCTGCACGAGCACCGCTCCGTTTTGGGAAGCGAGGAACTCGGCGTTCGTGCTTTGATGGTCGTCGACCGCGTACGGGAACGGCACGAACAGCGCCGCGACGCCGACCGCCGCGACCTCGGCCACCGTCATCGCGCCCGAGCGGCAAATGACGAGGTCGGCCTCTCCGTACGCCGCCGCCATGTCGTCGATGAAAGGCACGAGCCGCAGGGCATCCCCCGGCTCTAAGCCCGCTTGTGCGTAATTGGCGTGCAAGGCATCGATGTGCTTCGCACCGGCTTGATGAATCACATGCGGGCGCTCGTTCGGCGCGAGCAGCGCCAATGTGCGCGGCAAGCATTCGTTCAGCGCCGCAGCGCCCAGGCTGCCGCCGACGACGAGCACCCGAAGCGGCCCGGTGCGGCTCGCATAGCGCACCTTCGGCTCCGCCGCGTGGCAGATCTCGTCGCGTAACGGATTGCCGGTCCACTCCGCGCCGGGCAGCGTGTCGGGAAATGCGACGAGCACGCGCCGTGCGAGCTTGGCCAGCACTTTGTTCGCGAGCCCCGCGATGGAGTTCTGCTCGTGCAGCACGAGCGGCGTTCCGGTGAGCGCCGTCATGATGCCGGCCGGGAAAGTGATGTAGCCGCCCATGCCGAGCACGACGTCCGGCCGCACTCGCCGCAGCACGCTCAGGCTTTCGAAGCACGCGCGCAGCAGATTGAGCGGAAGCATCAACTTCGTCTTCAAACCCTTTCCGCGCAAGCCGCCGAACCGAACGAACTCGATGGGCACCCCGTGCTTGGGCACGAGCGAGGCTTCCATGCCCGTCGGATTACCGAGCCAAACGACGCGCCAGCCCCATGCCCGCATGCGATGGGCGACCGCTAGCCCCGGAAAGACGTGCCCTCCGGTGCCGCCGGCCATGACCATCAACGTGCGCTGCGGGGTTGTGCTCATACCTTCCCCCCGCGCATCAGAACGCGATTTTCGTAATCGACGCGCATCAGCACGGCCAACGCCACGCAGTTGAGCACGATGCCTGAGCCGCCGTAGCTGACGAGCGGCAAGGTCAAGCCTTTCGTCGGCAGCAGGCCAAGATTCACCCCCATGTTGATGAAGGTTTGCGCACCGAACCACAGGCCGATGCCCTTGGCCATGAGGCCTGCGAACGTGCGATCGAGCGCGAGGGCCTGGCGCCCGATCTCGAACGAGCGGCGCACGATCCAGTAAAACAACAAGATGACGATCAGCACGCCGACGAAACCGAACTCCTCGCCGATGACGGCGAGAATGAAGTCGGTGTGTGCCTCCGGCAGGTAGTTGAGCTTTTCCACGCTGCCGCCGAGCCCCACGCCGAACCATTCGCCGCGACCGAAGGCGATCAACGAGTGGGTGAGTTGATACGCCTTGCCTTGCGCATAACGGTCGTCCCAGGGGTCCAGGTACGCAAAAATCCGCTCGCGCCGCCATGGCGACGCCCAGACCAGCAGCGTGAAGGTGCCGACCGCCGTCGCGACGAGACCGCCGAAGAGCTTGCCGTTCACCCCGCCGAGAAACAGCACGCCCATGGCGATGGCGGCGACGACCATGAACGCGCCCATGTCGGGCTCGAGCAGCAGCAGCGCGCCGACCACGCCGACAGCGAAGCCCATCGGCAGGAAGCCCTTGGCAAAGCTGTGCATGTGCTCCTGTTTGCGCACGGTGTAGTTAGCGGCATAAATCGTGACGGCGAGCTTCATGATCTCCGACGGCTGCATGTTCATGAGACCGAGCGGAATCCAGCGGCGCGCGCCGTTCACGCCTTTGCCGATGTGCGGAATCAGCACGATCACAAGTGCGGCAAGTGCGAGCAGAAAGAGCTTGGGGGCGTACTTGTCCCAGACCGAAACCGGGATCTTGAACGTGACGATCGCCACGACCAACGCCACGCCCAGCGAGATGACGTGGCGCAGCAAGAATGCGTAGGTGTGATACGCGGCGTACTTCGGCGAATCCGGCATGGCGATCGACGCCGAGTAGACCATCACGACGCCGAGCCCGAGCAGCGCGATCACGGCCCACAGCAGCGAGTGGTCGTAATCGAGCATGCGCGAGCGCGTCGGACGCAAACCGCTGACCACGCTTGCCAGGCCGCCGACGCCGGACGAGGCCGCGCCGCCGGCCTTGGGCGTTTTCCTGCCGCTCGCGGCTTCGCGTTGCGGCAGCATTCGTGAGCCGAAACGATCGGTCCAGCTCATAGCATCGTCCCCTTCTCTGCCGCGATGTCTTCGACCGCGCTACGGAACACGGCCGCGCGATGCGCGTAATTGTCGAACATGTCGAGGCTCGCGCAAGCCGGCGAGAGCAAAACGGCGTCGCCCGGTTGCGCAAGCGCCGACGCGGCGCGGGTGGCCGCCTCGAGCGTCGAATGATCGACGAGCGGCACCCCCGTCCCCACGAGCGCTTCACGGATCGACGGCGCATCGCGCCCGATCAGCATGACGGCGCGGCACCAGCGCGCCGCTGGCCTTGCGAGCGGCGCGAAATCTTGCCCCTTGCCGTCGCCGCCCGCGATCAGCACGACGCGCTGAGCGAGGCCGTCGAGCGCCGCAACCGTCGCGCCGACGTTGGTCCCTTTGCTGTCGTCGACATAGTCGACGCCGTCGAGCGAGGCAATCAGCTCGACGCGATGGGGCTCGCCCCGGTAATCGCGCAATCCGTGCAGCAACGGCGCCGCGGGCAACCCGATCGCACGCGCCAGCGCGAACGCGGCCAGTGCATTGGCCGCGTTGTGCAGGCCGCGGATACGCAGTGCATCGGCTGGCATCAAACGCGTCAACGCGAGTTCGGCAGGAGCGGCCGCTTCTTGACGACGGCGGCGCGGGCTCGCCGTTTCGTCCGACGGTTCGCGCTCGCGCGCCTGCACGAGCCAATTGATGCCGTTTTCGCGCGCAAGCCCGTAATCGCCCAGCCGAGTCGGCTCGTTCAAGCCGAAGGTCACGTAGGGCGGCGCGGTTACGCCGGAAGCATCGTCTTTCGGCGCGAGCGACATCGTGCGAGCGTCGTCGCGATTGAGCACGCGCACCGTGCCGGGCCCGAAAATCCGTCCCTTGGCCGCCGCATAGGCATCGAGGCCGCCGTGCCAATCGAGGTGGTCTTGCGTGATGTTGAGCACCGTCGCCGCATCGGGCGCGAACGTGTGTGCCGTTTCGAGTTGGAAGCTCGAAAGCTCGAGCACCCAGATATCGGGCAGCGCGGTGGCATCGATCGCATCCATGAGCCGATCGAGCATCGAGGGGCTGATGTTGCCCGCGACAGCCACCTTCTTCCCGGCTCGCTCGCACAGTTGGCCCGTCATGCTCGTCGTCGTGGTCTTGCCGTTCGTGCCCGTAATAGCAACGACCTTCGGCGCATAGCCGCTCTCGCCGAGATACCGGAGCGCTTGCGCAAAAAACTCGACTTCGCCCCATACCGGCACGCCGCGCTCCTGCGCGCTGGCGATGAGCGGCACGAGATCTTGTGCGAGCGGCGAAAGACCGGGACTCAACGCCACCAATTGCACGCCGCCGTCGAGCAAAGCCGGCGAGAAAGCGCCGCCGACGAATTCGGCGTCGATGCCGTGCTCGGCCAACGCGGACAAGTTCGGCGGAGCCTCGCGCGTATCGGCGATGCGCAAGCGGCACCCCTGGCGCGAACACCAGCGCGCCATCGCAAGGCCCGATTCGCCGAGCCCCAGCACGAGCACCATCGGCTTTTGCCGATCAACGAACATCTCGCCGAACATCGCTTACTTTCCCTCGTTTCCTTGTGTTTGCCTTGCGCATCAGCGCAACTTGAGCGTCGACAGCCCGAACAGGCAGAGCATCAACGTAATGATCCAGAAGCGCACGACGACTTGCGTTTCCTTCCATCCGGACAACTCGAAGTGGTGATGCAGCGGCGCCATTTTGAAAATGCGCCGCCCTTCGCCGTAACGCCGCTTCGTGTATTTGAACCAGACCACCTGCAACATGACCGAGAGCGTCTCGGCCACGAAAATTCCGCCCATGATGAACAGCACGATTTCCTGCCGGACGATCACGGCGATCGTGCCGAGCGCACCGCCGAGCGCCAGCGCGCCGACGTCGCCCATGAAGACTTGCGCCGGGTGCGTGTTGTACCAAAGGAACGCGAGCCCGGCCCCGCCCATCGCCGAGCAAAAGATGAGCAATTCGCCGGCGCCCGGGATGTGCGGAAACAGCAGGTACTTCGAATACACCGAACTGCCCATCACGTAGGCGAACACGCCAAGCGAGGCCCCCACGAGCACGACCGGCATGATCACGAGGCCGTCCAAACCGTCCGTCAAATTGACGGCGTTGCTCGCGCCGACGATGACGAGGTAGGTCAGCGCGATGAAGCCCCAGACGCCGAGCGGGTAGCTGATCGATTTCAAGAACGGCAGCATCAGGTCGGCGCGCGCCGGCAGCCCCATCGACAGGCCGCTGCGAACCCACGCCATGAACAAATCGAAGACGCGGACGTTGCTTGCCTCGGAAACGCTGAATGCGAGGTACACGGCCGCGAAGAGCCCGATGACCGACTGCCAGAAATACTTCTCGCGCGACGACATGCCGCGCGGGTCCTTGTAGACGACCTTGCGATAATCGTCGACCCAGCCGATCACGCCGAAGCCGAACGTCACGAGAATCACGATCCAAATGAAGCGATTCGTCAGATCGGCCCAAAGCAGCGTCGACACGGCGATGCCGATGAGAATCAGCACGCCGCCCATCGTCGGCGTGCCCGATTTGACGAGGTGCGTCTTCGGCCCATCGGTGCGCACGGCTTGGCCGACCTTCATCTGAGTCAGCTTGCGGATCACCCACGGCCCGCATACGAGCCCAATCACGAGCGCGGTGATGGTAGCCATCACCGCGCGAAACGTCAGATAGCTGAATACGCGCAAAAAGCTTGCGTCGTTCTGCAGCCATTGCGCCAGCACCAGCAGCATGCTCGTCCTTCTCTTTCAGTGCGTGTCGGGCGATCCGCCCGGCACATGGGGTGGTTGCGAAACGGTCAACGCATCGACGACGCGCTCCATTCGCATGAAACGCGAGCCCTTCACGAGTACCGTGGCGCTCGATCCGAAACCCGCTTGCAACAACTGCTCGACGAGTGTCGAAACATCGTCGAAATGGCGCGTATTGCCGGCCGGGGAACCCGCCGTCGCGCCGAACGCATCGAATGCCGCGCACGATTCGCGCGTCGCATCGCCAAGCGCCAAAAGCGCGTCGATCCCGCGCTCGCGAGCGTAGGCGCCGATCTCGCGGTGAAATTCGGGGCCGTTGTCGCCGACTTCACCCATGTCGCCCATCACCAGCACGCGCGGCGCTGCGCGCACCGCCAGCACATCGATCGCCGCGCGCATCGAATCCGGATTGGCGTTGTACGTGTCGTCGATGACGGTCGCTCCCGCAAGCGAGCCGACGGCCGCGCGCTTCGTTTGCAGCCGCCCCTTCACCGGGGAAAACGCCTCTAAGCCGTGCACGACGGCATCCAATGGCACGCCGGCACCGATGGCCGCAGCCGTCGCGGCCAACGCGTTGCGCGCGTTGTGCTCGCCGAGCACCTGCAACGTCGCCCCGAATTCGCCCTCGCTCGTTCGCACGCGCAAACGGTTGCCCTCGAGCGAACCCGTCACAGCAGCGCGCGGCGTCGACGAACGCGAAGCGTCTTCGAGCGCGAAATCGACGATGCGGTTCCCTAACGCAGCCGTTCGCCAGATTCCGGCATACGCGTCGTCGGCCGGAAACACGGCGACGCCGTCGGTGGGCAACGCATGAATCACGCTCGCATGCTCGAGCGCGACGGCCTCGACCGTCGCCATGAACTCTTGATGCTCGCGCTGCGCGTTGTTGACGACGGCGATCGTGGGCAGCGCGATCTTGGCGAGCAGATCCGTTTCGCCCGGATGATTCATGCCGAGCTCGACGACCGCAAGCCGATGGGCCTCGTTCAACCGCAGCAATGTGAGCGGCAAGCCCACGTCGTTATTGAAGTTGCCGGCCGTGGCGAGCCGCGCAGTCTCGCCCACTGCTTGCGCGAAGATCGACGCGATCATCTCCTTGACCGTCGTCTTGCCGTTGCTGCCCGTGACGGCGACGAGCGGAATGTCGAAGCGACGGCGCCAGCCCCGAGCAAGCGCCCCCAGCGCCTCGCGCGTGTCGCGCACGACGATGGCGGGCACCGTCCAATCGTCGGGCAACCGTGCGGCCAAGACGGCTGTCACGCCGCGGGCGGCGACGTCGGCGAGAAAGTCATGAGCATCGAATCGATCGCCCTTGAGCGCAACGAACAAATCGCCCGGGCCGGCCGTGCGGCTATCGGTGCTGATGCGCTCGAAGGCGATGCTGCCGTCCCCTCGAACGGCGGCGCCCGCGATGGTGTCGGCGGCCTCGACGAGCGAGAGCAGCGTCATTGCGCACCTCCGCGAGGCTGCGTCGCCCGCGCAGCGAGTGCGAGACGGGCGTGGTCCTGATCGGAAAAGACGCGCTTCTTACCCATGATTTCCTGTGTGGCTTCGTGCCCCTTGCCGGCCAGGACGACGACGTCTTCTCGCGCCGCGTCGCGCACGGCGTGCAAGATCGCATTGGCGCGGTCTTCGATGCGCCGCGCCTGGTCCGGCTCCTTCATGCCGGCGGCAATCTGCTCGATGATCGAGCGGGGATCTTCGCTGCGTGGGTTGTCGCTCGTGATGACCACGGCGTCCGCTAGCCGCTGCGCGATCGCGCCCATCAGCGGGCGCTTGGTCGCGTCGCGGTCGCCTCCGCATCCGAACATGCAAACGAGCCGGCCGCCCCGCGCTTGCGCGATGGGACGCAGCGCCTCGAGCGTCTTTTCGAGCGCATCGGGCGTATGAGCGTAATCGACGACAACGAGCGGCTCGTCGTTCGCCAAGCGCCCGCCGAGCCGCTGCATGCGACCGTTGACGGGCTCGAGCTTCGTCAGCTGCGCAATCGCCGAGTCGAGCGGGACGTCGGCCGCAAGCAGCGCGCCGAGCACGCCGAGCAGATTGCTGACGTTGAACTCGCCGAGCGTGCCGACTTCGACGTCGGCGACGCCCCAGTCCGAAGACAAATGAAACGCCGTGCCCGTCGCCGTGGCCCGTACGTTCGTGGCGACGAGGGCCGCATGCGCGCTCGGCGCATCGCTCGTGGCGCCGATGCCGTAGGCGATCGTCGGCAGGCGCGGTTGCGTGCGCGCAATGAATCGCCGGCCGGCCGCATCGTCGCGATTGATGACGGCGGTCTTGAGCGTGGGCCAATCGAACAGCTTCGCTTTCGCGGCCTCGTAGGCTTCGAACGTCTGGTGGTAGTCGAGGTGATCTTGCGTGAGATTCGTGAACACCGCAATGTCGAAGGCCGTCCCGTTTGCGCGCCCCTGATGCAGCGCGTGCGACGACACTTCCATCGCGACGGCGCGCGCGCCGGCGCCGGCCAGTTGTGCCAGCGAGCGCTGCGTCTGCGGCGCGTCGGGCGTCGTAAAGCCCGTATGAACCAAATGGCCCCACATACCGGTACCCAGCGTGCCGATCACCGCACAAGGCTCGCCAAGCGCTGTGAGAGCTGCGGCAATCCATTGCGAGCACGACGTTTTCCCGTTCGTCCCCGTCACGCCGATCATGCACATCGATTCGCTCGGATTGCCGTACCAGCCGCTCGCGATTTCGCCGGCCAGTTGATCGAGGCCCGGCACCGCGAGCGCACGCGCCGCGTCGACGCTGCCCGAGAATCCTTCGGGCTGATAAAGCACCGCGCCCGCGCCGCGCGATAACGCCGCGTCGATATACGAACGGTTGTCGGCGCCATCGACCGCATAAGCAAAATAGACGTCGCCCGCCGCGAGCGTGCGCGAATCGCCGTGCATCTGAGCGTCGGGCGCAGCATGCCGGCGCAGCCAGTCGACGGCATCGTCGACTTGCCGGCGCATGTGGTCGTCGTAGTTCGGCATGCTCATCGGACCACCCCCGGATGCGTGCGTGCATCGGCAGACACAGCCAGCGTGCGCGCGGACGGTGACGACGGCGTCTTCTGGGTCGCACCGCCCGCGGCCTTCGCCGCGTCGTCCGACACGACGAGTTGCTTGACAGGCATATCGGGCGGCACGTTGAGGGAGCGCAGCGTGTCGCCGACGATTCCCGCGAACACCGGCCCGGACACGTAGCCGCCGAAGTGGCTGCCGGCGGTCGGCTCGTCGATCGAAACGGCGACGACGATGCGCGGGTTCGGCATCGGCGCCATCCCTACGAACGATGCCCGATACTTCGAGTGATCGTAGCCGCGCCCCGAGTGCTTGTAAGCGGTGCCGCTCTTGCCGCCGACGCGATAGCCGGGAACAGCGGCCTCAGGCGAGGTGCCGGCCGACGTCACGACCGATTCGAGCATCTTGCGCACCTCGCGTGCGGTCGTGGGCGAGAAGATCTGCGGGCCCGTCACCGGTTGATTCGGGTCGGTCTTGAAGATCGAAACGGGCATCAACTGCCCGTCGTGCGCGATGGCCGTGTAAGCCCTGGCGAGCTGAAATAGAGACACCGACAAGCCGTAGCCGTAGGACATCGTGGCCTGCTCGATGCGGCGCCAGCTTTTCCACGGCCGCAGCCGGCCGGCGGCCGCGCCCGGAAAGCCAACTTTCGGCGCCTGCCCGAGCCCCACGCTCGTATACATATTCCACATTTCTTCGGGCTTGAGCGTCATCGCAATCTTCGTCGCCCCGATGTTGCTGGACTTTTGAATGACGCCGCCGACCGTCAACACGCCGAAGCCGCTGTCGTCCGTGATCGTCGCGCCATCGAGCGTGAAACGCCCGTTGCCTGTATCGACGAGCGTGTTCGGCGTCACGCGATGCAGATCGAGCGCGAGCGAAACGGTGAGCGGCTTCATGATCGAGCCCGGCTCGAATACGTCGGTGAGAATGCGGTTGCGCAATTGCTCGCCCGTCAAACGAGAACGGTCGTTGGGGTTGTACGTGGGATAGTTGACGAGCGCGAGCACGTTGCCCGTCTGCACGTCGATGACCATCGCCGCGCCGGCCTTGGCCTTCGACTTCTCGACGGCGGCTTTCAAGTCCGAGTAGGCGATGTACTGGATCTTGCTGTCGATCGACAGCTCGACGTCTTTGCCGTTGTGCGGCACCACCTGCTCGTCCACGTCTTCGATGATGCGGCCCATGCGGTCTTTGATGACACGACGCATGCCGGGCGTGCCGGAAAGGATCTTCTGGTCGCTGAGCTCGACGCCTTCCTGCCCTTCGTCTTCGATATTGGTGAAGCCGACGAGGTGAGCCGTGATTTCGCCCTCGGGATAGAAGCGCTTGTATTCTTCGCGCTGGTAAATGCCGGGGATGTTGAGCGCCGCGACCTTTTCGGCGACGTCGATCGGCACTTGGCGCTTCACGTAGACGAACGTCTTGTCGCCCGACAGCTTGAAGTGCAGTTCTTTTTGCGTCATGCCGAGCAGCTTGCCGAGCGCGGCGATCTTCGCCGGATCGATATCCTCGGGCACGGACTCGGGAATCGCCCAAATGGCGCGCACCGGCAAGCTCGTCGCCAGGACGAGGCCGTTGCGGTCGAGCACTTTTCCGCGCGTGGCCGGCAGTTCGATCGTGCGCTCGTAGCGGCTCTCGCCCTGCTTTTGATAGAAGGCGTTGCCGGGGCCTTGGATCCAAAAGGCACGGCCGGCGAGCGCGGCGAACGCGACGAAGAGCAGGAAGACAACGAGCTTAGAGCGCCACATGGGCAAGCGCACGGACAAGACCGGGCTCGACGAGAACGTGACGCTCTTATTCTTCGGCGCGTGTTTCATTGCGCCCCCCTGCGGTTGGACGGCCGGAGGGCGCCGCCGCTGTTCGTGCGCGCGGCGGGTTTCTCCGCGCGTGCGACGCTCGCCGGCGCACTGGCCGGCAGCGTTGGAATCGAGGCATTCTCGGCGACGCTCGCCCCCGGGGCCAGCGTCAGAAATTGCGTTTCGCCCGTCGAAGCCGGCTGCATCTTCAGCGTGGCGGTGGCGAGCTGCTCGATGCGGGACGTCTTGGACAGCGCGCTTTGCTGATACTGCAGTTGCGCATAGTCCTGCTGTAATTGACGCTCTTCCGACTGCGCGCGCTCGAGCTGCACGAACAGCTGTCGTTGCTGGTTGGTCGCGTTGACGACGGAAAGAGCGCAACCGAGCAGGACGATCACCAGGAAGATATTGAGACGGCTCATGGCGCGACGCGCTCCGCGACGCGCATGACCGCCGAGCGGGCGCGCGCATTGGCCTCGACTTCGGCGGCGCTCGCGAAGACGCGCCCGATGATCTTCATTGGCGCGGACGGCAAATCGACGGCGCGAATCGGCAAGCGACGGTCTATCGCAGGCGCCGCTGCGTGCGCCTGCATGAATCGCTTGACGATTCGATCCTCGAGCGAATGAAAGCTGATGACCACCAGCCGCCCCCCTTGCTCCAACGACGACAGCGCTGCCTCTAGAACGACTTGCAACTCCGCAAGCTCTTGATTGACGTGAATCCGTATAGCCTGAAAGGTGCGGGTGGCCGGATCCTTGCCCTTCTCACGGGTCTTGACTGCGCGAGCCACGATTTCGGCAAGCTCGCCCGTGCTGACGAGAGGCCCAAGACGGTCGGACTCTGCCCTGCGAGCAACAAGCGCCTTTGCAATCTGAACAGCAAACCGTTCTTCCCCATAATCTCGAATGACCTCCGTCAGTTCCTGCTGACTCGCCCGCGCGAGCCACTCGGCCGCGGACTCGCCGCGCGTCGGGTCCATCCGCATGTCGAGCGGACCGTCGGCGCGAAAGCTGAACCCGCGCGTCGGATCGTCGAGTTGCGGCGACGACACGCCGAGATCCAGCAATACGCCGGCGACACGCTCGATACCCCGCGTCGCCAGCGCCGGCGCCAACGACGCGAAACTCTCATGCACGATTTCGAAACGCGGATCGGCAATCGCATGTGCCGTCGTGATGGCTTGCGGATCCTTATCGAACGCGATCAAGCGGCCGTTTTCAGCCAGCTTGGCCAGCACGGCGCGACTGTGGCCGCCGCGCCCGAACGTGCCGTCCACATAGACACCGTCCGTACGCGTCACCAACGCATTCACCGCTTCGTCCAGCAGCACCGTCCGATGCTGCAATTCGTTTTCCATCGCAGCGCCCTATTTCAAACCGCGATTAAAACGTGAAATTCTTCAGCGCCTCGGGCATGCCTTGCGCCATTGCCGCCTGCTCCTTGGCCGCGTAGGTTTGCGCGTCCCATAACTCGAAGTGGCTTCCCATGCCCAACAACATGATTTCCTTTTCCAGACCTGCAGCCATGCGTAATTCGGGCGAGACCAGAATGCGTCCCGCGCTGTCGAGATCGACGTCGGAGGCGTTACCGAGAAAAATGCGCCGCCACCAATGCGCGTCCATCGGCAATGCGGCGATCTTGGTGCGAAAGACTTCCCATTCGGGGCGGGGAAACAGCAATAGGCAGCCGTCCGGGTGCTTCGTGAGCGTCACCCGTCCTTGTGCCTCGCCTTGCAGCGCCTCGCGATACCGAGAGGGCACGGACATGCGCCCCTTCGCATCGAGCGTCAGCGCCGACGCCCCCTGAAACACGCTTCTCTCCCCTTCGGAGCCCGATGCCCCATCCCTCGAAAAACCGGCCGGAATGATCCGAACAATCCACAAAAATACACTTTCTCACACTGTCTCCCACTTTAGAGTAACGACCTAGGCGGGTCAAGGGAGAAGCCCGTTTTTTCAGAGAATTTTGTTTGTAAGAACAAGGACTTACGCGCACACCTTCATGCAAAGGAGAAAGCGGAAAAGCGTTAAAAAAGAAAGAACTAGTGCAGTTTGTGAATGTGATACCTGAAAAGCTCGCGCCGAGCGCCGACGCTACAAGCGCTCGGCGCCGGGAAATGGTGGGAGGAGAAAGTGAATCGAGCCGGGCGATCGGACGAGCGGCGCGAGCGCGCCGCTCCCACTTCAGGTTAAACGTAATAGGCCGTTTGCGTCATGACTTTGGACGCCGCACGCATCAGCGCCTTGACGGGCATCGGCAATTCGACGCCCCCGGCATCGATGGCCGATTGACCGTGCGTGCGTTCGTCTTCCCGCATCTGCTCGACGATGGCGCGGGAATGGCGATCGGCCTCCGGAAGCATGTCGAGATGCCCGTCGAGGTGCCGCTCAACCTGACGCTCCGTTTCCGCCATGAAGCCCAGGCTCGCCTTGTCGCCAAAACAACCGGCGGCAAAGCCGATCGCCAGGGCACCCGTGTACCAGACAGGATTGAGCAAGCTCGGCCGCGAATCCAGTTCTCGCAGCCTCGCAGCGGTCCAAGCCAGATGGTCTTCTTCCTCGCGCGCCGCATGCTCGAACGCGTCCTTGAGCACCGGCGAGTTCGTCGCGAACTTTTGCGCTTGATAGAGGGCTTGCGCACAAATCTCGCCGACATGGTTCACGCGCATGAGCGCCGCCGAGTGTGCGCGCTCAGGGAGCGTCATTTCGGTTTCGGCGGGCGCGCCGACGACGGCCGGCGCCGGCGCGGGGACCGGGCGGCTCATGCGGCTCACGCCGGCAATCGAACGCAGCCCTCTGTCGAACTCGGTAATCAACTCGTCAAGCGTCATTGCATTCTCCATGCAACGCAGCAATGTCGCGCCGAAAGAACGCGCTCAATGCACAGCGTCGCGCCGCGCGATGCCGAGACTAAGTGGAGCGCCCGCATAGTTCAGAGCAAAACGACGGTCAATCGTGCATTTTAGACGATGTTGATGGGCGCAGATAGCACCCGCCGAAGTCGCGACTTTGGCAGGCGCATTTGCCGCATTGCGGCGTCAAGCGCTGCGCTCTTGCGCGACCGGCGCAGCCGGACGCGCTGCAGCCGGATCGCGCAACTCCCGACGCAGAATCTTGCCGACATTCGTCTTCGGCAGTTCCGTACGGAACTCCACCACCTTAGGCCGTTTGTAGCCCGTCAATTGCTCTTTGCAGAATGCGATGACGTCGGCTTGCGTAAGCGCCGGGTCCCGCTTGACGATCACCAGCTTGACGGCTTCGCCCGAGTGTTCGTCGGGCACTCCCACCGCCGCGACCTCGAGCACGCCGGGGTGCTTCGCGACGACGTCCTCGATTTCGTTCGGGTACACGTTGAAGCCCGAGACGAGGATCATGTCCTTCTTGCGGTCGATGATCTTGAAGTAGCCGCGCTCGTCCATGATGCCGACGTCGCCCGTCTTGAAGAAGCCGTCGGCCGTCATGACCTTCGCGGTCTCGTCGGGCCGGTTCCAGTAGCCCGCCATGACCTGCGGCCCGCGAATACAGATCTCGCCGGGCTGGCCGACGGGCAACTCGTTGTTGTCGTCATCGCGAATGGACAGTTCCGTCGACGGAATCGGCAGGCCGATCGTCCCACTGAACTCGGTGGCTGTCACGGGGTTGCAGCAGGCGCTCGGCGAGGTTTCGGACAAGCCGTACCCCTCGATCACCGGAACATGCGTGCGCTCGTACCACCGCTTCGCCACCGCTTCTTGCAGCGCCATGCCGCCGGCGTTGGCCACCATTAGCTTCGAAAAATCGAGCTTGCCGAAGTCGGGATGATTGAGCATCGCGTTGTAAAGCGTGTTGACGGCGGGGAACGTGTTGATCTTGTAGCCCTGCAGCTGCTTGATCATGCCGCCGATATCGCGCGGGTTCGGAATCAAAATGCCGAGGCCGCCGGTGCGAACCGTCAGCAGGGCGCAAACCGTCAACGCGTAGATGTGATACAGCGGCAGCGCGATGACGTTGACGATCTGCTCGACCTCCGGGTGCAGCGTATGGGCCGGTTCGTGCCAAGCGGCCGATTGCAGCACATTCGCGACGATGTTCCCGTGCGTGAGCGTCGCGCCTTTTGCTACGCCGGTCGTGCCGCCCGTGTACTGGAGGAATGCAACGTCGTCCTGCGTCAGTTGAACTGCGGCAAACGGCAGACGGGCGCCCTGCGCCACGATATCGTTGAACTTCACATGGCCAGGCAGGCTCCAGGCCGGCACCATCTTTTTCACGCGCCGTACGACGAAATTCACGATGAGGCCCTTGGCCCCCATGAGGTCGCCCATCGACGCGACGACGACGTGCTTGATCGCCGTGTTGCGCACCACCGCCTGCAGCGTGACCGCGAAATTTTCGAGCAGGACGATCGCCTCCGCCCCGCTGTCCTTGAGCTGATGTTCGAGCTCCCGCGGGGTGTACAGCGGATTGACGTTGACGACGATATAGCCCGCTCGCAGGACGGCTGCCAACACCACGGGGTACTGCAGGATGTTGGGCATCATGATCGCGATGCGTGCGCCGCGGGCAAGCCCCTTCGACTGGAACCAGGCGGCCACTTTGCGCGACAGCGTGTCGAGCTCGCCGTATGTGATCGACTTGCCCATGCAAGCGAAGGCGCGCGACTCACGATATTGCCGGAAGCTATCTTCGAGCAATTCGCCGACCGACGCATACGCCGACGCGTCGATTTCGGCAGGGACGCCGGGCGGGTAGGACTTCAACCAAATTTTTTCCATGCGGCGTCTCCCTCTACTTTTCGAATGGTCGTGCGAAAAAACGCATCCTAGCCGGTCGCCTCTCCCGAAACAACCGAATTAGATACCGACTTCGAACTTCGAGAAACCGCTTGCACCACATTCAGGTCCCAATGCGCTCGACTTCGACGAGACAATCGTAGAAGGTTGCGGAGCCGCCGAGGTCCGTGAGGGCCTGGCTCGTCACTTGATTGGCATTGCATCCGTCCGGTGCGAGCTTCTTCCACCAGACCGACAATCCGACCACCACGCCCACGCGCGCGCGATCGGTCACCCGTGCGCGGGCGACGAATGCGCCGCGATCGTTACGAATGCGGACCTGATCGCCCTCGGCGACCCCCCGCGCGGCCGCATCCGTCGGATGAATGTCGAGATGCGGCTCGCGCTCGGCCGCTCGCAGGCTGTCGATGTTGACGAAAGTGCTGTTCAGGAAATTGCGGGCGGGCGGGGAGATCATGGCGAGCGGGAAGCGCGCCGCGAGCTCCGGGGAACCGTCGGGCGATTCGTGAGGCGGCAAATAGTCGGGCAGCGGATCGGCGCCTTCCCGTTCAAGCAGCGAGCTTGCGAACTCGCACTTGCCCGACGGCGTTCGAAACCCGCCCTCCGCGAAGGGTGCGTCCGGCACCTTCATTCTTACCCACCCCGATTCGTAAAGCTGCGCCCAATCGACGCCCTCCAGCGCAGGATCGTCCCAGCGCAGCGCGCTTTGCCCGATCTCCTCGTCGGTTTCGAAAAGCGCGGGCTCGTCGAGCCCCATTCGGCGAGCGATCCCTCGAAAGATCTCGGTGTTCGGGCGCGCTTGTCCGACCGGCGCGATCGCGGGTCGGTTGACCATCGCATACGTATGGCCATACGAACGGTGCAAGTCAAAATGCTCGAGTTGCGTCGTGGCAGGCAAAACGAGATCGGCGTAATCGACCGTGTCCGTCTGAAAGTGCTCGAGGACGACGGTGAACAGATCTTCGCGCGCGAAACCGGATGCTACGCGCGCGGAATCAGGTGCGACGGCCACGGGGTTCGAGTTATAGACGACCAAGGCTTCGATTTTGGGCCCGAACGCGTCATCGCCCGGGTGCATCAGGGCATCGCCGATTGCGTTCATGTTGATGACGCGCGGCAGAGCGTTGGGCCATCCTGGGAGCAAGTCGGGGCGCTGCAGCGCGGCGTTGTCGAACGGAGTCCAGCCCGAGGCCGACAGCAGCAAGCCGCCCGCCCGGTCGCGCCATGCTCCCGTGAGAGACGGCAAGCACGCAATCGCGCGCGTGGCATTGCCTCCGCCCCGCACGCGCTGCATACCGTAGTTGAGACGGATGGCCGCTTTGCGCGTTTTGCCGTAGAGACGCGCCAAGTCGACCAGCTCCGCCTCGCCGATGCCGCAAATGCGGGCGACGCGAGCCGGCGGGTAGGCGGCCGCACGCGCTTTGAGCGCATCGAAGCCGACCGTATGCGCGGTAATGTAGGCGTGGTCGATCAGGTCTTCGGCGATGAGCACATTGATCATGCCGAGCGCGAATGCCGCGTCGGTTCCCGGCCGCAGCGCAATGTGCTGGTGGCACTTCTCGGCAGTCAACGAGCGGTATGGGTCGATGGCGACAAGCCGCGCGCCGCGACGCTTAGCTTCTTGAGCGCGCGTCCAAAAATGCAGGCTCGAGGCGATCGGATTCGCGCCCCAGATAAGAATGAGCTCGCTTTCCTCGAAAAATTCGAGATGCATGCCGAGCGCGCCGCCGTAGGTGTACTTCAGTCCGGCCATGCCCGCGGCGGAGCAGATCGTTCGATCGAGCCGCGAAGCGCCAATCTTATGGAACAAGCGCTGCGAGACGCTCTCGCCCTGCACGAGTCCCATCGTGCCCGCGTAACTATAGGGCAGGATGGCTTGCGGTTCGCGTCGAGCGATGTCGGACAGGCGTCCTGCAGCCAGAGCGAGCGCCTCGTCCCAGCCGATCGGCTGAAAGCGGCCTTCTCCCTTGCGGCCGATGCGTTTCAAAGGCGTCGTCAACCGTTGCGGATGATGGACCCGCTCGGGGTACCGGCTCACCTTTGTACAGAGCACCCCTTGCGTCGGACCATGGTCGGGATCGCCGACGACCTTGACGGCGCGGCCATCGGCAACGGTGACGCGCATCGCGCACGTATCCGGGCAATCGTGCGGGCAAACGGCGCGAGCGAATTCGAGGGGCGCGTTCATGAGGGCGATCCGTAGGGAACTGTGATGCCGAGCGGCTGAGCCGACAATTCTATTACTTCTCGATGCCTCGCTGCACCAAATTGGCGTCGCGCAGTTCGGCGTAGAATGGTCTGTTCGATGGCCGTTCTCATTCTCGAAACTCACCCAACAGTCGAACGCATCATGAAACTCATCCCCGAAGTCTTGGCCGCGCGAGACGAAATTCAATCCCTTCGACGAACCATTCACGCCCATCCCGAGTTGCGCTATGAAGAAGTCCGCACGGCGGACCTCGTCGCTCAGTGTCTTGAAAAGTGGGGGCTGCGGGTTCATCGCGGTTTGGGCAAAACCGGCGTCGTGGGCGTGCTTCAGCGAGGAACAAGCACGCGGTCGATCGGGCTGCGGGCGGATATGGACGCCCTGCCGATCGAAGAACTGAATACATTCGAGCATCGCTCTCAGACCCCCGGGAAGATGCACGCCTGCGGGCACGACGGACATACCGCGATGCTGCTTGGCGCCGCGCGGCACCTTGCAATGCACGGCGAGTTCGACGGGACGATCGTCTTTATCTTTCAGCCGGCCGAAGAAGGCGGCGCGGGCGCTCAAGCCATGATCGAAGATGGCCTGTTTACGCAGTTTCCGGTGGACGCCGTATTCGGCGTCCACAACTGGCCTGGAATGCCGGCAGGGACGTTTGGCGTGACCGAAGGTCCGATCATGGCGTCGAGCAACGAATTCCGAATCGATGTGAAAGGCGTCGGGGCGCACGCGGCCATGCCGCACAACGGGCGCGATCCCGTTTTCGCCGCCATGCAAATCGGCAATGCGTTGCAAAGCATCATCACGAGAAACAAAAGGCCGATCGATACGGCGGTGCTCTCGATCACGCAGATCCATGCCGGCGACGCGGTGAATGTCATTCCGAACGACGCTTGGCTAGCGGGAACAGTGCGGACTTTTACGACCGAAACGTTGGACCTCATCGAGTCGAGGATGACCAAGATCGTCGAGGCAACCGCGCAGGCGTTCGATTGCTCGGCGACGGTCGCGTTCAACCGCAACTATCCGCCGACGATCAACAGCGCCGAAGAGACCCGTTTCGCCGTTGAAGTCATGCGCGAGATCGTCGGTGAGAACAACGTAGACGCGCACGTCGATCCGACGATGGGGGCCGAAGACTTCGCCTTCATGCTGCAAGCGAAACCGGGGTGCTACGCGTTTCTTGGCAACGGTGACGGCGGCCACCGCGATGCGGGCCACGGCGCCGGGCCGTGCATGCTGCATAACGCGAGCTACGATTTCAACGACGAATTGCTTCCCGTTGGCAGTACGTATTGGGTACGGCTCGCAGAGCGCTATTTGAAAGAGAGCGTCAGCCGCTAAATCGGGCAGGGCAGCGGACGTTCGATAAGGCGACGATCCGTTACACGGGGCGTGAGAAGGTCAGGTCTGCCTCTCGCTTGCCCTGGCACGCCACCGACGACTTTTAGGTGCTCGGCAAGCGCCTTGTGCGGCATCACCGGCCGCAGGGGCTTTGCATTGGTCGAGCGTGGCGTGATCGAGTAATGCGTTGGAGCACTAGCTCCGACTGGAGCCGGGTGGCGATGCTTCGGACGTGCAAAAGCAAAACCCCCGAGAGCGCTATGGCTGTCGGGGGT
>CBIHRA010000060.1:0-26413 GCA_966212325.1 uncultured Burkholderiaceae bacterium
AGGTGGGTCAGGTTTACTTCGGCGAGGTGGGTCATTTTTACATCGGCGCTAACACTTACGCGAACGGAGAAGGATTATTTGTGCGATAAGGGCTTCAACCTATGAGCGATCTCGGTGACTTTAAGATTTTTGGAACACTTGAAGGTAGCGACAAGTCTCTGAAGTTGGATGAGATTTCAATCCTCGGCAATGCCGAAGTGATACGTGCGCTAGGGGTGTTCCTGATCAATGCTGCTTATGAAATGGATATGAACGATGCGGAGCACCTGCATTTGCAGGACGCGATATCCAATTTCTCATACGAAAACCACGTTGATGTGATTGCCATCAATCAAGACAAGGTCAAACTGACCGACCACTAAGAGCAATGACAGAGGGCCGCTTGCGCGGCCCTCTGTCATTCAAGCGGCGACCAATCGAAGGCTTGCCTGATGAAGATGTGCCGCTTGGTGTAATCGACCGAAAAATGGACGTGCTCACCGGGCATAAAGCCGAGGTGGCCGAGTAGCGCGTCGGTGACCTGCATCCAAGGGATGAACGGCTTGTTCGACCCGCCGGGAAGCTCAGACGAGCTTTGCCGCGGCACTTGGAAATCGATCGGCCCTTCCTAGACTATGGCACATACATGAAGGAGATGGGACGCTCCCAGCTATGGGACGAGTTGGAGGTCGTTGGACGCATTTGAATGGCTGAGGGCCGCTAGGGCGGCCCTCAGCCATCACTGTTCCAGGCGCAGCAATGCCATAAGAAAACTGGGCTTTGCGTTGAGTCATGAATTGCAAAAGCATTGCCATTCGAAGAGGCCCTCTGCTGTTCTCTAAGAAAATTTCTATGGGAATCGCCTCGCCTACCTTGTAAAGTAGGGTTCGGCGCAGCGAGTAGCATCGTGCTGCCGTTTCGCCACTGTCACCAAATCCTGAGAGAAACAGAATGCATACAATGAGCCTTTGGTATTGGCTGGTCGTCATTGCGGTCTTCGTGGGCGCCATCTATCCCTACGTCAGAATCCTTCACCGGACCGGCTATTCGGCCTGGTGGCTGCTCACCATGTTCGTGCCGGGCGTCAACTTGATCATGCTGTGGGTTTTCGCATTTGCGAAATGGCCCGGCGTCAATCGCGCGGCTCAATAAGGACGATAAGGGCGATACGGGCGATACGGGCGAGCTAACGTCGACTTGACGCGGAGTAAGGGGCCGGCGAACTCATTCATCGGCAGAATCGGCCGCGCCATCGCCCTCCCGTTCGATTTACCTTCCACCCACCCTAGCGAGACGTCTTTCCGTCGCTAGGGTTTCCCCTCGGTTCACCACCTCGATCCCTTCGCGCACCGTCCTGCGGCCTCTTTCGCAGCATCGCATCGTCTTCCCCCGCGTTTATCCCCCTTGACGTTCTTTATTGGCGCGCTAGCATTCGCGTTGACAACATATGTTGCAACGAAGTATAAAAACACATCAATCGTTGTTGTGTGTGCGGCTTCCGGGCCGGCCTTCACTTCGTTGTCTCACGCGTTTGTCGTTTCGTCCAAAGCGGGCCGCCTGTGCGCGCTGGGCGCTCAGCAGTTCAACTGGCAGTGGAGGCCACTATGAAACGTCGTTCCCTTTTTATGTCGCTGATCGCCGCGACGCTGTTCGGCTCCGCCGCGCTCATACCCGCGCAGGCGGATACCACGCTCACCGTCGGCGTCGATACATCGTTCATGCCGTTCGAGTTCAAGCAAGGCGACAAGTACGTCGGTTTCGATATCGACCTTTGGACGGAAATAGCCAAAGACTTGAACCTGAAATACACGCTGCAGCCGATGGACTTCGCGGGCCTGATCCCCGGACTCCAGACGCACAACATCGACGTCGCGCTCTCGGGCATGACGATCAAGGAGGAGCGTAAGAAGGTGATCGACTTCTCCGATCCGTACTACGACAGCGGCCTGGCGGCAATGGTGCGCGTCGACAACACGACGATCCATTCGATGAACGATCTGAACGGCAAAGTCATCGCGGCGAAGACGGGAACGGCCACGATCGACTGGATCAAGGCGCACTTGAAGCCCGCCGAGATTCGTCAATTCCCGAACACCGACGAAGCATATATGGCGCTCGAAGCAGGCCGCGTGGATGCAGCGATGCACGACACGCCGAACGTTCAGTTCTTCGTCAACACGGCTGGCAAGGGCAAGGTGAAAGTGGCCGGATCGCCTGTGAGCGGCGACAAATACGGCATCGGTTTCCCGAAGGGCAGCGCGCTCGTGCCGAAGGTCAACGAAGAATTGAAGCGGATCAAGGCCGACGGCCGCTATGCGACGCTCTATCGCAAATGGTTCGGCTCCGAGCCGCCGAAGTCTTGATCGGCAATGGATGAGTCGCAACGTAAGCGCGGTGGCGGGTACGTCCGTGCGGCCCAGCATGTCACGCGGCGCGCGCGGCGCGCCGCCTTCTTCTCCCAGTAGCAGGAGCAAGCAGTGGATTTCGATTCGTCGGTAATCTGGAGCGCATTGCCGGATCTTCTGGACGGCGTAAAGCTCACGATCATGATCGCCGTGCTAGGCCTCGTCGGCGGTTCGCTGATCGGCCTCTTGGCGGGCCTGGCCCGCGCCTATGGGCCGCTCGTTCTCAACGTCCTGGCCCAAGGCTACATCGAGCTCATTCGCGGCACGCCCATCGTCGTGCAGGTGATGTTTCTCTACTTCGCGTTGCCGTTGCTCGCGCACGTCCGCATCGACGGCCTCACCGCTGCGGTGATCGCCATTGCGGTGAATTCGGGTGCGTATCTTGGCGAAGTCGTGCGCGGCGCGTTCTTGTCGATCCCGCGCGGCCTGACGGAAGCGGGCCTCGCGATGGGGCTTTCGATGCCGCGCACGTTGTTGAAGATCGTCGGTCCGCTCGCGTTCCGCCGTCTGATTCCCCCCTTCGGCAATCAGTGCATCGTGAGCTTGAAGGACACGTCGCTGTTCATCGTGATCGGTGTCGGCGAGTTGACGCGAAAGGGGCAGGAAATCATCGCCGGCAATTTCCGCGCGGTGGAGATCTGGACGGCCGTCGCCTGCATTTACCTCGTTCTCACGGGCGTCATGACGCTCGTGCTCCGGCTCGTCGAAAAGAGGATGCGCTTGCTATGAGCATGGTCGAATTCAAATCGGTGTCGAAAAACTTCGGGCACTTGACGGTCCTCAAAGACATCGATCTGCGCATCGATGCCGGCGAGGTGGTGGTAGTCCTCGGCCCGTCCGGGTCCGGCAAGTCGACGATGCTCCGGTGCATCAACGCCCTCGAAAAAATTTCGGGCGGTGATCTGCTCGTCGATGGATTGAGCGTGAAGGGGCGTTCGTCGGACGTTCACCGCATTCGCCTGGAGGCCGGCATGGTGTTCCAGCAGTTCAATCTGTTTCCACAGATGACCGCCCTCGAAAACGTCATGTTCGGCCCCATTCAAGTACGCGGCGCCACGCGGGCCGATGCGCGCGAGCAAGCGCTGGCCCTCCTGCGCAAGGTCGGCTTGGCCGAGCGGGCGGGCCACTATCCGTCGGAGCTGTCGGGCGGTCAGCAGCAGCGCGTGGCCATTGCTCGGGCATTGGCGATCCGCCCCAAGCTGATGCTGTTCGACGAGCCGACTTCGGCGCTCGATCCCGAACTGCGTCACGAGGTGCTCAAGGTGATGCAGGATCTTGCGACCGAAGGCATGACGATGATCGTCGTGACGCATGAGGTCGGATTCGCGCGGCGCGTCGGAACGCGTCTATTGTTCATGGATCAAGGTGTCATCGTCGAAGACGGACCGCCCGCGGCGCTGCTCGATCGTCCGCCGACGGTACGGCTGCAGAATTTCCTGAAGCATGTCGCGTAAGCCGGAGCAAAGCAGGCAGCGATGAGCGTACGCCGGAAAGCATGGGGTGTCTTGAAAAGCAGGTCAGTGATGTCGCCATTGAAATGTTTCACCGTCGCAGGCAGCCCCGTCGAAATCGGCCGAGCGCTGGGCGCGCTCGCCAAGCCCGTGTTCGATGCTTACATGTTGCAAAGCGCCGCGTGGAAGCGTCTGCAACCTTGGCGTGGAGCTCCATACGTGAAGGCGCTGCGCGGCATCGCGGTCGAACGCTTCCCCGGTCATGTTGCCGAACTCGATGCGATGGCCGACGCGTTGGGGTGGTCGCGAGACGACCTCTTTCTCTGGAATTGCCGCGGCGAACTGAGTCATCGCACGCAAGACGGCTGCACGACGCTGGCCATCGAAAGTAGGCGCGGCGACATGGGCGGCGTCATCGCCCATAACGAAGACGGCGACCCGTATCTGAGGGGCAAGTGCATGCTCGTGGACGTGCGTCCCGAAGGCAAGCCAGGTTTCGTGAGCTTTTACTATCCGGGCTCGCTGCCCGGCCATACGTTCGCCGCGACGCGGGCCGGCGTCGCACAAGCGATCAACAACATCCGCATCGCGCATACCGCGCCGGGCGTTCCGCGCATGATTCTTGCGCGAGCCGTGTTGGACGCGAGGTCGCTGGACAGTGCCGTCGCGACGCTGAGCGACGCGCCGCGCGCGAGCGGTTTTCATCACACGATCGGATGCGCCGGCGATGCGCGCATCTTCAGCGTCGAAGCCACGCCGCATCGGTGTTCGGTCGAGCGAATCGGGGCGCACTGTGCGCATCGCAACGGCATTTCAGGCCATGCCAATCATTTGATACATCGAGGGCATGAGCAGGAGCCCCAGGTCGTGACCGATTCGTCGCGTGACAGGCAGAAGCGGCTCGACGAGCTGCTGCCCGCGTTCGGAAACGAGTCGAACAACGAAGCATTGCTGGGCGTGCTGAGCGATCGCGCCGCGGTGGGACTCCCGATATACCGGGACGACCCCCGCGATCCCGACGACGAGAACACGCTGGCGACGGCGGTCATGCGTATCGGCCCTCGAGGCGTGGCATGCGAGGTCCATCAGCAGGGCGAGCGCGTGTACGAGCAATTCATCTCTCGGGCGGCAGGCTTTTATGCGGACTAACCGGTTCGGCGCCAACCGCCACTACCCATCTTTCGATTTCGAGGTACTGCATGTCCTACGTTTTCCATCGGATGCCGAAGAAGTCGCTGCCTGTAGCAGTGGCGGGCGACGGCATCGAAATCATCGACTCCACCGGCAAGCGATACATCGACGCGAGCGGCGGCGCTGCAGTTTCATGCCTCGGTCACAGTCACCAGCGGGTGATCGATGCGATCGAGCGGCAGGCGCGGCAGCTAGCATACGCACACACGTCGTTCTTTACGACGGAGGCCGCGGAGGCGCTCGCCGAGCAGCTCGTCAATACAGCGCCCGAAGGTATCGGTCACGCCTACTTCGTCTCGGGCGGCTCCGAGGCGATGGAGGCCGCGCTCAAACTCGCGCGCCAATACTTCGTCGAAATCGGCGAGCCCGAGCGAAAGCATTTCATCGCCCGCCGGCAGAGCTACCACGGGAATACGCTCGGCGCGCTTGCGATAGGCGGAAACGCATGGCGCCGAGAGCCGTTCCTGCCGCTGTTGATCGAGGCGCACCACGTCAGCCCGTGTTACGCCTATCGCGACCGCCTCGCGGGCGAATCGGACGAGGCCTACGCGCAGCGTCTAGCCGACGAACTCGAACGCAAGATCGTCGAATTGGGCCCGAAGACGGTCGCGGCGTTCGTCGCGGAAACGGTCGTCGGCGCGACCGTGGGCGCGGTGCCGCCCGTGGCCGGTTACTTTCGCAAGATACGCGCCGTTTGCGACAAGTACGGCGTCCTATTGATCCTTGACGAAGTGATGTGCGGCATGGGCCGCACGGGCCGTTTGTACGCATGCGAGGAAGAGGGCATCGCGCCCGATCTCATCACGATCGCCAAGGGACTCGGGGCCGGGTATCAGCCGATCGGTGCGGCGCTGGCCAGCGACCGCATCTACGATGCGATCGTCAAAGGCTCGGGGTTCTTTCAACATGGCCACACGTACATGGGGCACGCCACCGCTTGCGCCGCCGCGCTCGAAGTTCAGCGCGTGATCGAGGAAGAGAGGCTGCTCGACAATGTGGTCGCGCGCGGTCAGCAATTGCGCGCGGCGTTGCGTGCGAGGCTCGGCGACGATCCGCATGTTGGCGACATCCGAGGGCGGGGGCTCTTCGTCGGCGTCGAGCTCGTACGCGATCGCGCGAGCAAAGCGCCATTCGATCCGCAATGTCGGCTCAACGCGGCGATCAAGCAGGAAGCGATGTGGCGCGGGTTGATGGTCTATCCGATGGGCGGTACGATCGACGGGCGACGGGGCGATCATGTTTTGCTCGCACCGCCGTTCATCTGCGCACCTAACGATATCGATCGTATCGTCGAGCGTTTGGGCGATGCGATCGAAGCGGCGCTCGCTGTCACAGGAGCAACGACGGCAAGCACTCGATGAGCGATATCGCGGTTCAGCCGCACGACGAAGGATTGAACGCCATGACGACAGAACGAAGCGCTGCACGCCTTCCTCCATTCGATCGGGCCGCCGCTACGCCCGAGCAAGAAGCCGTGCTGGATGAAATCTTGTCGGGGCCGCGCGGCAATCTCGATGGTCCCTTCCTCGCGTGGATAGCAAGTCCCGAGCTGGCGGAGCATGCGCAACGTCTCGGCGCCTTCTGCCGGTATCGGACGGGCCTGCCGTTGCGGCTCTCCGAGCTGGCGATCCTCGTCACGGCAGCGCAATGGCGCGCGCAAGCGGAGTGGCAGATCCATTATCCGATAGCGGTGCAGGCGGGCGTGTCTGCGGAAATCGCGGAAGCGTTACTACAAGGCCGGCGTCCGGTCTTCGCCGATTCGGACGAAGCGCTAATCTACGATTTCGCCGTCGAGCTGTACGAAACGAAGCGCGTTTCCGATACCACCTTCGAGAACGCCATGAAGCGCTTCGGTCATGAAACGACCGTCAATTTGGTCGGGCTGCTCGGTTACTACGCGCTCGTGGCGATGACGCTCAATGTGTTCGAGATGCGAGCGAGCGAGGATGCGCCGCTGCCTTTCGTCGAGTAAGACGCAAATCGCTGCCCGGAATAGGGGAAGCTTGCATTTGGCGGCGTGGCGTGAGGGGATGGGATGCGACGCGATGCAAAGCGACGCGACCCAATGCGAAGCGGCCACGATGTCCGTCCTATTAACGTGACAACGGCCATCGTCGAACGATGGCCGCTGCCTGCTGCTGCGAGAGATGGAACCGCCTACCGCGCTTACCGCGGCTTGCGGCTTACTGGGCGGCGATGTTCGGCTGTGCCGCGCGGCTCTTGGCCGTCACTGCGGAGACGACCACCGTCACAGCCACGTTGACCACGAGCGCGATCAAGCCGATGTACGTCGGATACGTCGCCCCGCCGATATGCAGCGCATAGACCGGCTTCAGGCCCTGCATCGCGGCGAGCGCCGTGCCGAGCGAAATCCCCGCGAGCCAGCCGAGGAACAAGCCCTGCGTCGTCAGTCGGCGCGTGTACAGCGAGAACACGACTGCCGGGAAGATCTGCAGAATCCACACACCGCCCAGCAGTTGCATATCGATCGCATATTGCGTGGGCAACGCGATGATGAACAGCAACGCACCGAACTTCACGACGAGCGATACCAGCTTGGCGTTCTTCGCTTCTTTTTCGGGCGTGGCGTTCGGCGCAATCAAAGGCTTATACAGATTGCGCGTGAAGAGGTTGGCTGCACCGATCGACATGATGGCCGCCGGCACGAGCGCGCTGATCGCGATAGCCGCGGCGGCGAAGCCCACGAACCACGACGGGAACAGCGTGAGGAACAGCGTCGGGACGACGTCGGACGGCGACTTTACATGCACGCCCGCGGCGATCGCCATATAGCCGAGCAGCGCGATGAGGCCGAGCAGCACCGTATAGGCGGGCAGGAAGATCGCGTTCTTCTTGACCGTAGCCGCGGAGCTCGACGAGAGCACGCCCGTCATCGTGTGCGGATACATGAACGCCGCCAGCGCCGAGCCGAGCGCGAGCGTCGCATAGGCCGTGAATTGCGAGGGCTTCAGCAAAATGCCGGTCGCTCCGCCCTTCGCCGTGAAGTACTTGTCGGCGGTATCGAACAGCGCACCGTAGCCGCCGAGCTTGGCCGGAATCCAGCAGACCGCGACGATCACGACGATATAAATCATGATGTCCTTCACGAACGCGATCATGGCCGGCGCGCGAAGACCGCTGGCATACGTGTAGAGCGCGAGGATCACGAACGCGACGATGAGCGGCAGCTCGCCCGTGACGCCGAGGCTCTTGATGACCACTTGCATGCCGACGAGCTGAAGCGCGATGTAGGGCATCGTCGCGACGATGCCGGTTATCGCGATGGCGGCCGGGAACCACTTTCCGCCGAACACGCCTTGCACGTAATCGGCCGCCGTAATGTGGTTGCCTCGGTGGCACGCCTGCCAAAGCTTGGGCATGACCGCGAACACGAACGGATAGACGATGATCGTATAGGGCAATGCGAAAAAGCCATAGGCACCCACCGAATAAACGAGCGCGGGCACGGCAATGACGGTATAGGCGGTATAGAAATCGCCGCCGACGAGGAACCACGAAATGACGGTGCCGAATTGGCGCCCGCCGAGTCCCCATTCATGCAATTGCGTGAGATCGCCGCGTTTCCAGCGCGCGGCGACGAAGCCGAGCACGGTGATGAGCGCGAAGAATGCAACGAAGATGGCGAGGGCGGTGGTGTTGATTGCAGTCGGCTCGGTCATTTGGCGCTCCGGTAGATCGTGTACATCAGCAACGACGTGATGGGCACCCAGAGGAACTGGTACCAGTAGAAGAACGGAAAGCCGAGCAGGGAAGGATGCGCGCCGTTATAGAACGGCAGCCAAAGCAATGCGAAATAAGGCAACAGCAAAATCAACGGCAACCACGCGCGGCGTGGCGGGTTGGAGGTCTCCATGATTGCTCCTTAGGGCTGACGATGAATCGAGAGACGTTCCGCGAATACGGATCGCCGCTCCTGTCTTTATTTGAACTATCGTGGGAAGAATCGAGCCAAACGCAAAGCTTGCTTGGAGGCGGTGAGGACGCTCTCGTGCAAATCGGCTGCGATTGACGGGCGTAGTATTCGCGCTCGATATATTGGCCGCAAGCGCATAACTACTTAAGGGTGCTACGTAGGAATACGTAAGGGGGCGGAAGCATGCATTCGTGCTCGGCACGCGCATGGCGGCTCGCGGCTCGATACCTTACACCGCAAATCGCTGGACGGCCACTGCGATCATGACAATGCCGGCAAGGATGGCACCGGTTCCGGTGACTTTCAAGGCGAGTCCTCGTGCACGGGTGAGCTGTTCGGCGCTCGTGGCCACCGTCACGGCCGCCATCGCAAGCGGATCCATGACGCCCAACGTGAAAAGCACGGTCATCAGATTCGCGCAGCAGCCGAGGCTTTCCGCGGATAGCCGAAAGCCGGTTCCGCACGCGGCGAGCGTACCGAAGCGACGAGATGTGCCCAACGCACCGAACGCATCGAACGCATCGAACGCACTAGACTCATCGAACACTGCGCACGTGTCGAACGTTGCCAACGTATTCAATGCCGAACGGCGAGCCCGATGCGGCCGCAACGTTCGACATCCTGCGAGACGATGCGCTTTCCATGCCGTGAACTGCACGATCCCGCACAGGAGTGTGACGATGCCCGAGAGCACGGGCATCGAGCGGGCGAGCAACGTAGACCGAAGCATGCCTGCGGTCATCGCCGTGCCGGCGGCGAAAGCGATCGCGCCGATCAGCGACCAAAAGAGAAAATAGCTGACGCAAACGCACAGCGTCGACAACACGGCGCGTTCATGACCGGACGCACGCGCGCTTTGCCAATGCGCCCACAGCGCCGGGGCCAGCGACGGCAGCATCATCGGAACCATCATCACCGTCCACATTCCGACAAACGCCGCCGCGGCACCGAACCATGTTTGTCCGCAGCTCGATCCGGGCATCCACATGGTCGAAACCGACCAGCCGCCCGGCATGGGAAGGCCGGCCATCGAGGGCATCGCCTCCATCGACCGGCACAATGCGATCGTCGCGACCGTGCCGGCGATGAACACGAGTAGCACGATCGAGACGAAGCGTGCACGCTGCGCCGTGCGTCCGGCACGCTCCGCACGGGAGCATGCGCGATCGCTTCGTTCGATGCGCGCTTGCGCGCGAAGATCGACGCACGTCACCGCCGCCTCACGCCTGCGCGTACTCGTCGTGCCGCTTCCACCAGATGCCTGTCTCGTTGCGCCCGAGCGGCGCGCGATCAAGCCATTGGTACATCCCCCACACGGCGTCGACGCCGCGCGCATAGCTCGAATAGGTGTGATAAACCACGCCGTCTTCAACGACGAATGCGCTGATGCCGGGCCGGTCTCGGGCATAGGTACGCGCATCGGTCCCGCACGTATCGGCGAATGCCTTCACAGGCGCCGGCGCAGGCTCCATGTCCATCGCATGGCGGCCGCGTGCGTAGTTGTACTCGATCTCGCCGTCGCGCTGCTGCATTTCCGTGAACGACACGTTGAAATCGAAATTGAACTCGCTGCTCGAAGACGACGCCCACGGAAACGACCAGCCCATGCGCCGCTTATAGGCTTGCAGCTTGTCGATCGACGCGCGCGAAACGGCGGTCAGCGTGACATCGTGATGGGCCAGATGCACGTAGACGCCATTGAACGAATCGGCGATCGACGAGCACGACGGGCAGCCCGCTTTATAGTCCGGCCCGAACATGAAGTGATAGACGAGCAGTTGCGACCGTCCATCGAATAGATCGATCAGCGATGCGCTGCCTTTCTCGGTCTCGAATCGATAGTCCTTATCGACGCGCACCCAGGGCAGGGCTTGCCTTTGCCGTGCGAGTTTGTCGCCTTGGCGCGTCAGTGCCTTCTCGGCTTCCAGCAGTTCGATGCGTGCGGCCAGCCATTCGGCGCGCGTTCCTGTTGCGTGTGTCGCCATGATCTACTCCGTTGAATCGATGAAGTTCGTCGTCCGATCGCTGCGCGCGTGCGATCGCGCTTCGTCGAACGGCCACATGTCTTGACATGTCACGTGCTAGATTAGTGACCGGCATCCAACGGTGGGAGTGACAAGTGTGGCGGGATTCGAATGGACGCGCTGATCTCGGCCGCGGCGCGCGCATTAGCAGCCGGTGATCCGCTAGGCGCGCTGAACTGCGTCTCGCTGCGCGAAGATGCGTCCGCCTTGGCGCTACGCGGTATCGCGATGGCGCAACTGGGCGATCTAGTTCGCGCGAAGATATTGCTGCGCAACGCGGCGCGCGCCTTCGGCCCGAAGCAAGCGCTCTCTCGCGCACGCTGCGTCGTCGCCGAAGCCGAGGTCGCGCTGGCGGCGCGCGATCTTCGCTGGCCGGAGAAGTCGCTCGATACCGCGCGCACCGCGCTCGAAGCGCATGGCGATCGGCTCAATGCCGCGCATGCACGCTATCTGTCGGCAAAGCGCTTCTTGCTGCTGGGCCGTCTCGACGAAGCCGAACGGGCCCTTGCCGATCGCCTGCCCGATAGTCTTCCCGCCGCACTGCGCGCCTGCTTCGATCTGGTCGCGGCAGGCATCGCCATCCGGCGTTTGCAGCCGGACGCCGCCCGTCAGGCGCTCGAACGGGCGGCGCGAGCGGCGCGCGCATCGGGTATCGCCTCGTTGAACGCCGAAGTCGAAAACGCCGCCGCAACCTTGGCCGCCCCGGCGGCGCGTTTGATCGCGCGAGGCGAGACGAGATCGTTGACGCTCGACGAAGCGCAAGCGCTGGCGTCGCCGCGACGCATCGTCGTCGACGCGTGCCGCTACGCGGTCCGCGATGCGCGCACGACGGTGTCGCTTTCGACACGTCCCGTGTTGTTCACGCTGGCTCGTATGTTGGGGGAAGCATGGCCCGACGACGTAACGAGAGAAACGCTGATCGCGTGTGCGTTTCGCACCAAGCACATCGACGAGTCCCATCGTGCGCGGCTGCGTGTCGAGATAGGCCGCTTGCGCGCATTGCTCAAACCGTTTGCCGATCTGACGGCCACCAAGCGCGGGTTTGCGTTGATGCCGGCCGGCGCCCGTGAAATCGTCGTGCTGGCGCGCCCGTTCGAGGAAAAGCATGCTTCGGTGCTGGCGTTGTTGTCCGACGGCCAATCGTGGTCCAGCTCCGCGTTGGCATTGGCGTTGGGCGCGAGCCAACGATCGGTGCAGCGAGCGCTCGATGCGCTGGCGTCCGCAGGGAAGATTCGATCGGTGGGAGAAGGAAGGGCGCGCAAATGGATGACCCCGCCCGTCGTCGGATTCGCGACCGCTTTGTTACTCCCTTCACCGTTGCCGAGCGACTAGGATGATCGAACTATGAAACGATCCAACGCCGAAATCATTCAGGAATACGGGCCCCTGCCGGGGATCGCCGCCGTGGGCGGCGTCACGTTCGACGGCCAAAACGTGTGGCTGGCCGCAGGCGACAAGCTGTGTGCGCTCGATCCCGCAAGCGGGCAGTTGCTGCGGGCGATCGACGTGCCCGCACCGGCCGGGACAGCTTTTGACGGTAAGCACCTCTATCAACTCGCGGGCGAAGTAATTCGAAAGATCGACCTCGCCACGGGCGATGTGCTCGGCACCATCGCCGCACCCTCTGGCGGCGTCAATTCCGGGCTCGCATGGGCCGAGGGCTCGCTATGGCTCGGCCGGTATTCCGAACGCAAGATTTTTCAGATCGATCCGGCAACGGGCGCCGTCGTCAGAACGATCGAGTCGAATCGATTCGTGACGGGCATCGCTTGGGTCGACGGCGAGTTGTGGCACGGCACGTGGGAAGCCGAGGAAAGCGAAATCAGGCATATCGACGCGCAGACGGGCGAAGTCATCGAAACGCTCGTCATGCCGGAGGGCGTCGGCGTGGCTGGGCTCGAATCGGACGGCAAAGACCGCTTTTTTTGCGGGGGCGGCGGCAGCGGGAAGGTGCGGGTGGTGCGCCGCCCTTCGCGCGCCGCAGCAACCGGCGGCGCGCAGCCGGCCGCCGAGGCTCAAAGCCGTTCGCCGTAGGGTATCGAGTATTGCGCCCATCCGCGCCGCGTTTGCACGCCCGATTCCGCGCGTACGCCGCCGCTCGCTGACGGATCGGCACGGCGGCCGATCAATCTCTGCGGCGCGCGCTGAGAATCCGCTCGACGAGCGCTTGGCGCGCCGCGCTCGTATCGTGGCTCGTGCGCGTCTCTACATCGATCACCTGCCGCGGGAGGCCGCCTCGTGTTTCGCGGACGGCCGGCCATTGCGGCAATCGCTCGCTTTGCGCACCCTCGTACATTGGCGCATAGACGCGCGCATCGTTCGCGCCGTTGGGGTCGCCCGTCTTGACGAACTGCGCGACATATCCGGAAAACGTGCGCGCGACGGTGCGGTCCTCGTTCGTCCATCGAGTCTGCCGATCCCGATCGAGGTTGCCGAATACGTAGACGATTTCCGACCGATGCGGCGCGCCCCTGTCGGGCGAGCGATGCGCGGCGTCCGGCCCGTCGCACGCCGCCTCGGCGGCTTGGCGGCGATGCGCGAACTCATAGAAATAGACCGGTGCGCGACCGGTTCGCCGATGCAGATCCATCCAGCGCCAAGCGCTGTGGCTGAACGTCAAATCGTTGGCGAGCCTGGACGCCGACTGTACGACTTGCGCGGAGTCGTTCCCGGGGTAGAACGGCCGTGCTTCGGCCACGTCCCTTCCGAATACCGCTTCGAGGATGACTGCCCAGTTCCCGGGCGTCGGCTCGAAGGGCCCCGAGACGTTCCGGAAGTGACTTTCCTGGGAATTCGATCCTACGAGCAGAGGCACCGGCGCTTGCCCGCCGGCCTCGAAGATCGCTGCGGGCGCGTCGGTCAGAAAGCGGCCGTCGATCGTCGGCCAGAAGAACGGCTGCGGCTGCTGGTAGGTGCCCATGGCTTGCTGCACCTGCTCGGCGGGCATCGCCCGCATGGCTTCGAGCGAAGGCGCCTTCAGACGCCCTGCGAGCGACTCGGCGACGCGTTCCGCCTTGTCGCGCCGCCAAAAGCCGTTAGGCGTGAAGGCGCCGCCGCTTTCCCCGATTGCGCGCGCGAAGAGACCCCGTGACGACGGGGCCGCCATATGGGCGCTCACGGCCATCGCGCCGGCCGTTTCACCGCCGATCGTCACTTGCGTCGCGTCGCCGCCGAAGCCCGCGATGTTCTCGCGCACCCAGCGCAGCGCCGCTTGCTGATCGAGCAGGCCATAGTTGCCTACCGCCCCGGTCGTGCTCTCGCGCGAGGCCTCCGGGTGCATCATGAAGCCGAATGCGCCGAGCCGATAGTTGACCGTCACGACGATCATCCCGCGTGCGGCGAGGTGCGAGCCGTCGTAGCGCGGCTCCGACCCATCGCCGAATGCGAAGCCCCCGCCATGAAAATAGACGAGCACGGGAAGTTTGCCGCCGGCCTCGCGCGCAGCCGGCGCCCACACGTTCAGATAGAGGCAGTCTTCGTTCATGCCGGCCGAGCGAAACGTCGTGCCGGGCACATCCATCTGCATGCAGCGCGGAGCGAATCGCTTGGCCTCGCGCTTGCCGGCCCAAGGCGCGACCGGTTGCGGCTCGCGCCAGCGGTGGCTGCCGGTGGGCGCCGCCGCGTAGGGGACGCCGCGAAATACCTCGAGCGATTGCGTGCCGGCCATCGTACGATCGCCGACGAGGACGCCCTGCGCGACCCTCGCTTCCGGCGAGGACATGACCGGCAATGCATACGCACCGACGGGCAATGCGCTGAAGAATGAGAGTGTCGACGCGGCGATTGCGGCGCGCGAAGAGGAGCGAATCGAATGCGGTAACTTCATTGTTGCCTCCACGATTGCGTTGATCGATGCGGATTACCGTTCGCCCGCCCAGACCCGTGCGCATGTCGACGCCGATGTCGATGTCGATGTCGATGTCGACGTCGGCAGGCCGGGCGGGGGTATCGATCTTCCTGATTTGAGGAGACAACGGCGCAGATTGCGCTAAAACAAGACCTATTGACCGTTAAGTTGCAAAAGCGAGAGCCGCCCGCATTCGCCCGGCGAACGCGGGCTCACGCTTTGCCGCATACGCGCTTGCGCTCGCCGCGCCTTTCTCATTGGGTCTTTTGCCGCTTCGGCAGCGATTGCAATTGCACGTAATGCTTTTCGGCCCAGAGCCAGACGCCGCAGAACGCGGCGCACAGGCTTCGTCCGAGTTCGGTCAATTGGTATTCCACGCGCGGCGGCACTTCGGGATAAACCGTACGTGTGACGAATCCGTCTTCTTCCATTTGGCGCAGCGTTTTGGTCAGCATGCGCTGACTGATGCCGCCGACGAGTTGCCCGATCCGCGTAAAGCGCAGGACGCCGTTTTGTTCCAGGACTTCGAGCACGCACATCGTCCACTTGTCCGCTACGCGGCCGATGACTTCCATCACGACGTCGTCGATTTCGGGCGTCGAGGCTTTGCCTGCGAGTGATTCGAAGACGACGGCACGCCCCCTGGTTTTCTGTTTTTGCGTTGCCACGATCTGCGGACTCGAACGATAAGTTACTTACCAGTATGTGTGTATTGCACAGAAAAGTGCCTACTTCCTAAAAGAGAGTATTGAGTCTATTCTGGCCTGCGTCAACCACGGGAGAGACATCATGCAAGTGACTGGAAACACCATTCTCATCACGGGCGGCGGCTCCGGTATCGGCCGCGCGTTGGCCGAGGCTTTTCATCGGCGCGGCAACGAAGTCATCATCGCCGGCCGTCGCGAGGATACGTTGCGTAAGGTGGCCGAAGCGAACCCCGGCATGAAAACCGCCGTGCTCGACGTTCAGGACCCTGCCGCCATCAAGCGATTCGCCGCTCGCGTGGCCGACGAGTTTCCGAAGCTGAACGTCGTGCTCAACAACGCCGGCATCATGCAAATGGAGGACTGGCGTGCGGACGAAGTGGATTTATCGATCGCGGAAGCGACCATCGCGACGAACTTGCTCGCCCCGCTGCGGCTCACGGCGGCGCTGCTGCCGCAACTCAAGCGTCGGAAATCGACGGTCATCACCGTATCGTCGGGGTTGGCGTTCCTGACGCTCGCGCATACGCCGACCTACAGCGCGACCAAAGCGGCGATTCATGCGTTGAGCGACTCGCTGCGGTATCAATTGCGCGATACGTCCGTCGATGTCGTCGAAATTGCGCCTCCCTATGTGGCGACCGAGCTCATGGGCGAGCAGCAAGCCAACGATCCGAACGCCATGCCGCTCGCCGAGTTCATCGACGAAGTCATGACGATTCTCGAAACGCAGCCCGACGTGCGCGAAGTGCTCGTCAAACGCGTTTATCCGTTACGCTTCGCGGCCGAGCAGGGATACGAGAAATACATGGCGCAGTTCCATACGTTCAACGACCGATTCGGCGCCGGTCATCTCGGCTGACGCTCCGGCGAGGGGGGGCGGGGTGCGGGGTGCGGCGAGCAGCGTGCGGCGTGCGGCGTGCGGCGTGCTCGAGCGGACGCGTGCCTTACATGCGCGCGCACCGCCGGCGCATAGGCGGGGAGGGCGGCGGTTCGTGGCATAGCCCTTGCAAAGATGCAGCGCAACAGAACTTGCTCGGGTCCTTCGATGCCAACGCCTTCCCGCACGCCGAAGCGCCCTTCGAGGCGCACGTCAGCCCCCGGCGGTCCGGGTGACGACGAACGTGCGCCGCAGGCCGCGCCCGTCGAGTTGCCGAAGGACCTTTGCTATGTCGACGATCGCCGGCCCGGGATCACGCGCAAGCTCGTGCGCGGGCATTTCGTCTACTTCGATCCGCAAGGCAAACGCATACGCGATGAAGCGGAGATCAAACGCATCAATGCGCTTGCGGTACCGCCCGCCTATACCGACGTCTGGATTTGCCCCGATCCGTTCGGCCATTTGCAAGCGACGGGGCGCGATGCGCGACGGCGCAAGCAATATCGCTATCACGTTCGCTGGCGCGAAATCCGCGACGCCACCAAATACGAGCGGATGGCCCAGTTCGGCGAGGCGTTGCCGAAGATCCGCGCGCGCGTCGCGCGCGACTTGCGGTTGCCCGGCATGCCATGGGAGAAGGTCGCCGCCACGGTCGTGCGGTTGCTCGATGTCACGCTCGTTCGCGTCGGCAGCGCGGAGTACGCGCGCGAAAACCAATCGTTCGGTCTCACGACATTGCGCAAGCGTCACGCAGCCGTGCGTGCGGGCCATTTACGGTTCCACTTCAGAGGCAAGAGCGGCGTGGAGCACGAGGTCGAAGTCGACGACCCCCGAATCGCACGCATCGTGCGGCAGTGCATGGATTTGCCGGGGCGGGAACTCTTTCAGTACATCGACGAAGACGGCGAGCGCCGGCCAGTAGGCTCGGCCGACATCAACGAATATCTTCGCGAAACGAGCGGCGCCGATTTCACCGCGAAGGATTACCGGACCTGGGCGGGCAGCGTCTTCGCGCTGGCCGCGCTACGCGCGATCGAGCCGGAGAGCGCGGCGCACGCGCACAAGCAACTCGTCGAAACCGTGAAGACCGTCGCCGCCACGCTGCGCAACACGCCGGCGGTGTGCCGGCGTTGCTACATCCACCCCGCTGTCATCGAGGCGTTCGAAGCGGGCGAGCTGCAGAGCCTGCCGAAAGTGAGGACGCGCCGCGGGTTAAAAGCCGACGAGGCGGCATTCGCCACGTTGCTGGCGCGCGAAACACGACGCGTCAAACGCGAGGCCAAACGCGAGGCCAAACGACAAGAGACCGCAGCCGAACGAACGGCGCGCACATTGCAACGGGTGAACGGCAATGAACGGAAGCGTACGCCAATGGCGAGTGAATCCGACGCGCCGCGCGACGACGCGCGCTTACTCAAACTGATTGCCAAATCCCGCCGTGCGGCGAAACAACGCAACGGCGGCGAGAAACGCGCCCGATAAGGCCGAACGCGGGAAACATGCAGATCGAGCGAACGGTGAAAGGCTGCTCGAATCGCACCGCCGTATTAACTTGATAACGCTCAATTTTATTTGAGGCGCCGGTCACTACGATTGATGTGTGGAGATTGGCGTTGCATCGGAAACCGGGCCTTGAATATCCTGAACCGGGACCCAAACCGAAATGCGATGCCGTTGGATATTCCTCGATTCGCGCGGCAGGCGAATTAATTAGGATTCCAAAGTTCTTCATGCATTCGAACTTGATGCGGGTCCGTGCAACGGACGCGGCGAAGCATCCGCATTCGACTGCGATGGTCAGGCGAAGCTCCGCGAGGCGGGGTCGCTCGCCTCAAGAGCGCCGACAGCCGCGCCCGGCACACGTAGGCCGCGTGCCGGGCGCTGCGTCGGTCATGAAGACGCTTATCTGGTCATGGAGCACACGATGTGCAATTTCCGTTTCACCGCCCCCATTTATCTCGCCGTCGCGCTCCTGGCCGCCGGCAACGCCACGCCTGGCTTTGCCGGCGGCACGCCCTCGCGCGTTTCGGGGCAGACGATGCAGTCCGCCGCCGCGCATGGCCAAATCAGGCACTTCGTGCTCCGGACCAATATTGCGGACGGCAGACTCGTCTATGAAGACGAGCATGGCAAGACCGACCCCGACCTGAAGGTTCAAGTCGGCGACACCGTCGAAATCGCAATGGCTAGCAGCGAAGGCGCCGAGCACGACATCACGTTCCCCGATCTGAACGTGTCGTCGAAGCGCTTCAGCGGCGCGAGCGGGCCGACGACATTGCGGTTCGTCGCCTCCCGCGCCGGCGAGTTTCCCTACTTTTGCAGCGTAGCGGGTCACAAAGAAGCCGGCATGGAGGGCCGGCTCATCGTCGCGGGCGCGGCCAAGACGGCGCAGGAGCAGGCTGCGGCGCCTGCGCCGCGTGCCGACGTGGGCGGCGTCGAGCCGGCGTCGGCGCATGGCGGAGCCGACGGTCACGCCATGCCGATGCCGGTGGCCTACGCGGGCTCTCCAGTGCCCCCGGCGCCTGCCGTTCCCGATGCGATCAGCGTGGCCGGCGATCCGTCTGCCGTGCCGGCATCGATCGGTGCGAGGGCGCCGCAAACGCTGAAATACCGCATCGAGACCGACGAGGTGACGGGCAAGCTCGACAACGGCACGACGTTCACGTATTGGACCTTCGACAAAAGAGTGCCGGGGCCGATGCTGCGCGCGCGCGTCGGCGACACGGTGGAGCTCACGCTGGCGAACGCGCCGACGAGCAAGATGAATCACTCCATCGACCTGCATGCCGTGATGGGTGGGATGGGCGGCGGCGCCGATACGCAGGTGGCGCCCGGCCAGCAAAAGACGATCACGTTCAAGCCGATGCATCCAGGGCTGTACGTGTATCACTGCGCAACGCCGCTCGTGCCGGAACATATCGCGGCCGGCATGTACGGGATGATCCTCGTCGAACCGGAGGGTGGTCTGCCGAACGTCGATAAGGAGTACTACGTGATGCAGGGCGAGATCTACACGAGTCAGCCGTTCGGCGCGCACGTGCACCAGAAGGCGGACCTGACCAAGCTCTCGGCCGAGCAGCCCGACTACTATGTCTTCAACGGCGCAGTCGGTTCGCTGACGAAGACGCACAAACTCGTGGCCGAAGTGGGTCAAACGGTCCGGGTGTATTTCGGCGTGGGCGGGCCGAACAAGATGTCGTCGTTCCATATCATCGGCGGCGTGTTCGATACCGTCTATGAAGAAGGATCGCTCAACGGCGTGCGTCACGACGTTCAAACGACCCTCGTGCCCCCAGGCGGCGCGGCCATCGTCGAAATGAAGATGCAATACCCGGGCAAGTACATGCTCGTCGACCACGCACTCACGCGCGCGGGCAGGGGCCTCGTCGGATTGCTCGAAGTGACGGGGAAGGCCGATCCGGCGATTTATAACGTCAGCACCACCGCGTCGGCGCGATAAGATCGCGGACGGTGAAAACAGGCGCCGGTACAATGCGCGCCGGCGCCTAGCGCTTCGTTTTCTGTGCGGCGCGGCTACCGTTCGGCTACCGCCGGCCGGTCGATTAGCCTATCGCGCCGAACGTCTGCAGCAACAGCACCGCATTGAGCGCGAGAATCACGATGGCTGCGGCGATCGCGGCCATCGTCGTGCGCCGGCTGTTCACGAACGCTCCCATGATGTCGCGCCGGCTCGTCACGATCACGAGCGCGATCATCGGAACGGGCAACGCGAAGCTCAGCGCCACTTGGCTGTACAACAGCGCGTCGGTCGCGTTGACGCCCAGCGCTGCGACGACGAATGCGGGCGCCATCGTCAGCAAGCGGCGCAGGCCGACGGGAATGTGAAAACCGACGAAGCCCTGCATCACCATCTGCCCGGCCATCGTCCCGACGACGGAACTGGAAATGCCCGACGCCAGCAGCGAGACGAGGAAAACGGCAGCCGCCCCCGCGCCGAGCAGCGGCGCGAGGCTGCGATAGGCCGTTTCGATTTCGGCGATATCGCTGTGACCGGCATGGAATGCGCCCGACGCCATCACGACCATCGCCATGTTGACGAGACCCGCAACGGACAGCGCAACGATCACTTCGAGATTGGAGAAGCGAAGCAGCTTGCGCCGCGCCGCATCGTTACGTGCGGGCGCGCGGTTTTGCGTCAGGCCCGAATGCAGGTAGATCGCATGCGGCATGACGGTCGCGCCTAAAATGCCGGCTGCGATCGACAGTGCGCCGCTGCCCTGCAACTGCGGCACGAACGCGCCGCGCGCGGCTTCGCCCCAGTTCACGTCGACGAGCATCAATTCGACCACATAGGCAAGCGCGACGGTGCCGATCAGCGCGCCGATGATGAGCTCCAGGGGGCGAAAGCCGTTTCGCTCCGCCGCCAGAATGGCGTACGTCACGACGCCGGTCATGGCCATGCCGACCAAAAGCGGCACATGAAGCAACAACGACAAGCCGAGCGCGCCGCCGAGAAATTCGGCGAGATCGGTCGCCATCGCGGCGATTTCGCTGACGCCCCACATCGCGTAGACGACCGGCGCCGGGAAGTACGCACGACTGATTTCGGCCAGATTGCGGTTCGTGACGATACCGAGCTTCGCGGAAAGGCTTTGGAACAGCATCGCCATGACATTCGCGGCCAGCACGACCCAAAGCAGCGAATAGCCGTATTTCGCGCCGGCTTGCAGGTTCGTGGCGAAGTTGCCCGGATCGACATAGGCGATCGATGCGACGACGGCCGGTCCGACAAAGAGCAGCGCCGAACGCAGACGCGCATTGGAACTGCGCACGCCGGTGCCGGCGAGGGCGTGGCCCATGGCGGCCGTGGCGCGGCCGCTCATTCCCAGTTGCATCTGCGCAGTCGTCATCGCGCACCTCGTTCGTCATCTTCTTAGGTGCATGATAAAAGCTATCGACGTTGAATTTACAATTGTTTTTATAAATTGATGCGATTCATCGCCCGGCCCAAAGGGGTCCGGCTCGGCGGCTACGGCTAGACGGTCGCCTGCCCTTGCCATTGCGGCGCGTACTCCACCTCGGACCAACGAAACGGCAACGCGGCAGGACTGCGCCGCACTTGCTCCACCTCGAAACGCACGAGCCGCTGTGCATCGGGAAATGTCGCGAGCTCCGGGCCGTCCCACACGATGCTTGCCCGCGCCGCGACAAAAAGCAGGTCGCCCTGCTCGAAATCGATGAAGACCAGGCCAGCGCGATCGTCTTCCGCGAGGTTGCCCAGCGTATTGAAAAAGAGGTTGCCTCGGTAATCCGGCGTGAGAAGGGTGCGAGCGTCCTCGATTCGGACGAAGCCGGGCAACCCGCCGCGGTGCGAGACGTCCACGCCTTGCGACGGGCCATCATTTCCCAGCTTGCTGCGCGTGGCGATGAAGTAAGTATCGCTTCGCCCGATCAGCGCGCGATCCGATGCGTCCAATTGCACTGCGCGCTCGGGCGTGTGCGCTGACGGTGTCGTCCGACCACCGTCACCGATACGCGAAGGCGTACGGCTTTGGATGTATTTGGCGCAGTTGCCGAAGCTCTGACGGACGCGCACGGTCAGCGCGCCGCCGGCATCGTCGGTCACGATGCCGTTGACGCGATTGCGCCGGCGCGTGGGCGGCTCGATGCCGAGGCCGCCGAACGCCGCGCCGATATGCCACGCGCCCGCCAGTGGATCGCCGGGCGGCGTTTCGCCGGCAATGCGCAGCGTCGTAGCGTCGGGCGTCGACATGAAGCCCGGCTCACCGAATCGCAGCGTGGCCCAGGGCTGCCCGTCCCCGTCGAGACCGCCCATCACCATGAACGGCAACTGAGCAAAGAACTGGCGATGTTGGTCGGGCATATAGCGGCGAATCCCGCGACGCCCGCCGATCTCCGCTTTCTCGCGCACACCGGCGCGCGTCTGAACGGCGATCTCGCCGTCGTGAAACGGGGCGGCTTCGAGATCCCATCCGGTAGGCGCGGCGATGGGGCGGCTGACGCTAGCTTCGATGGTCATGACGAGCTCGTTGAGAAAAACGGTGAGGGCGTTAGCAGCGGCGAAAGCGATAAAAACGGCGATTGCCGCGATCGCAACGCGGGAATGCGAACGATCCGAATCGCCGAAGCGGGCGTCTACGCCGCCGCGCGTTCGAATGCGGGCATGGCGACGAAACCGGGCAGCGCTTCGATGCGGGCCAGCCAAGCGCGGATGTTCGGATAAGGCTCGAGCGAAATGCCGCCCTCCGGTGCATGAGCGATATACGTGTACGCGGCGATATCGGCAATCGTCGGCTGCGAGCCGACGGCAAAGGGGCGCTTGCCGAACTCGGGCTCGATGACGTCGAACAGCGTCAATGCCGTGCGCACGGCGGCGTCGTAATCGAACGAGCGCCCGAACAGTTTGACGAGGCGGGCGGCGCATGGCCCATACATGATTTGCCCGGCCGCGATCGAGAGCCACTGCGTCACGCGCGCGGCGCCGACCGGATCGTCGGGCAGCCACGACGGGTCGCCATAGCGCTTGGCGAGGTAGACCAGAATGGCGTTCGAATCGGACAAAACGGTTTCGCCGTCTTCGATGACCGGCACCTGTCCGAACGGGTTCATCGCGAGAAACGCGGGACGCTTTTGCTCACCGGCGCCCAGGTCCACCTCGATCAGTTCGAACGGCAGCCCGAGCAGACTCAAGAACAGCGTTGCGCGATGGGCGTGGCCCGAATAGCGCATGGAGTGAAGGCGAATCGGACGGTCGGGGCGAGCGAGAGGCATGAAGCAACTCCTGGTGGTGGTGAGCGGGCGAAGGCGGCTCGCGCCGCCGCATGTCTTCCTGTCGCAAAGATTATCGCGCTGCGATTGAACGCATAAGATGGATAATCGATGAATCACAATCCGCTAAAGATGGACAATCGCCCATGCCCGATCTACGCGACATCAACTTGAATCGGCTCGTCGTCTTTGCCGCTGTCGTCGAAGCGGGCTCGCTGAGCGGCGCCGCCGAGCGTCTCGGCATGGCCAAGACTATGGTCAGCACGCACATGCAGCGGCTCGAAGCGGAGGTGGGAACGACGTTGATCGTCCGTACGACGCGCCGCTCTAATCTGACGGAAGCCGGACGTACGCTCTACGAAGCGAGCCGCGCATGCTTGCGCGCCGCGAGCGAAGGCCTTGCCGCGATTTCCCCGGCCGCCGGGCCGTTGCGCGGCGCGGTGCGTGTGGCGTCGCCGGTCGATTACGGCGCGCTCGTCGTGGCGCCCGCGCTCGCGGCGCTGCAGCGCACGCATCCTGACCTCGAGATCGAGCTCGTTTGCGGCGACGGCTACGCAGATCTCGTCGCCGAACGGATCGACGTCGCCATTCGTTTAGGAAACTTGAAGGATTCGAGCTATCGCGCCGCCCGCCTGGGGCAATATCTACGATGGCTCGTAGCCAGCCCGGAGTTCTTGGCGAACCGGCGGCTGCCCAAATCGCCGAGCGGGTTGAGTGAGCTGCCGCTCGTGGCGTTGTCGACGTTGCGGCGGCCGTCGACGCTCTCGCTGAGGGATGCGAGCGGGCGGCGCATGCAACTACGCTGCAGGCGTACGTTCATGGCCAATACGGCCAATGCCTGCCGAGCGGCCACCTTGGCGGGCGCGGGTTTCGGGTTGATGACCGATTTTTCGATCGAAGACGATCTCGCGGCGGGCCGGCTCGTGCGCCTGTTCCCGGCCTGGGCGGGAGAGCCGGCGGCGATTCAGGCCGTCTTTCCCTCGGCGCGCCAGCCTTCGCCGAAAGTAGCCGCCGTCGTCGAAGCCCTGCGCCGCTACCTCATCGCGCGGCGGTAAGCGACGGGCGACGTTCCCACCGCCGCCCGAAACCGGTGGCCGAAATGGCTCGCATCGGCATAGCCCGTGCGAGCGGCGATTTCATCGACCGGCAGCGCGGTCGTGCGCAGCAGGTGCCGCGCCGCGTCGGCCCGCCGCAAGGCGATCCAGGCATGGGGCGGCATCCCGAACGAGGCGCGGAACATGCGAGAAAGGTGAAATTCGGACAGGCACGCCACGTCCGACAGATCGCCGAGCGTCAGTGGATCGGCGAGACGCGCATCGATGAAATCGCGCAGCCGCCGCCGCACCGCGGGGGCGAGGCCGCCTTTGACGGGCGCGTCGTCGCGCCGCACCCCTTGGCTTCGCAGCAACAGGCTCAGGATGTCGTGAGCCGTTTCGTTCGCGCGCAGGCGCTCGTCGGGCGCATCCCATGGCTGGGCCGCGAGCGAGTGGCATAGCGCTGCGATACGGGCGTCTTCGAAGTAGGTCCGATCGGCCAACGTCAGCTCGCGAGGCTCGCGATCGAGCTCCTGCACCGCTCGCCGCGTGAAATGCTCGGGCAGGAAGTACAGATGCATGAAGTGCATGTGGCCGCGCACCCACCAGCGCGATTCGTGATCGCCGGGCAGCGCGCATAGCCGCTGCGGCGCGCCGTATTGCCCGGGCAGCTTCTGTCGCTCGGTGCGATAGCCGCCGTTGAGATAGCACGAAAGCGTGTGATGGCCCGGGCGCTCGTAAGCCGTCTCGTCCTCGACGATGTCGCGCCGCCAAATGGCCGCGGCGAGGTGGTCGCCGAGCCACACGAAGCGCTCGAGCGTCGCGTTCGCGTTGGCAAGCGTGACGCCGACCGAATGCATGCCGAACGGCGGCGCTTCGGCGCATGACGTATCGGCTGGGGCGGGGGCGGGGGCGAAGGGGCTCGCGTTCACGGCGGCTGCGGGGGACGGATGATGACGGTATGAGTATAGAGAAACCGGCGCGCTCGCGCCGCGGCGCGCGAATAAAACCGCAAGGATAGACAACGCGAAGTCTGCTGCTCCGTCGCATAGTAAAAAGCCGTGCGGGCCATGCCGGCCCGTTGGAATCGCCCGAGAGTGCTTAGATGAACTTGCTGCTCTACCTGACTACCGTGCTCATTTGGGGCACGACCTGGATTGCGATCAAATGGCAGACGGGCGTCGTTGCGCCGCCCGTTTCGATCGCATTCCGTTTCATCCTCGCGTCGATCGTCATGCTGGCGATCGTGCGCCTGATGCGCCGCCCGATGCGGCCGCCGCGTGCGGCTTGGCCGCTGCTGCTAGCCCAGGGGCTCGCGCTTTTTTGCTGCAACTTCCTGTGCTTCTACTACGCGGAGCAGATCGTGCCCAGCGGGCTCGTGGCGGTCGTTTTCTCGACCGCGCCGCTGTTCAACGCCATCAACGGGCGCGTGTTCATGGGGCGCGCGCTGCAGCCTAGCGCCATCGTGGGCGCGGCCCTCGGGCTGGTCGGCATCTTGTGCCTGTTCGCGCCCGAGATCGCCGGGCACGCGGGCGACCGGACGATGTGGCTCGGCCTCGCAATCACGCTCGTCGGCACCATGTGTTTTTCCGCGGGTAACCTGCTGTCGAGCCGTATGCAATCGATGGGGCTTCACCCTAGCGTGACGAACGGCTGGGCGATGTTGATCGGCGCATGCATCTTGACCGTAGGCAGCCTCGCGGCCGGGTTTTCGTTCGAGCCCGAATGGACGCCGCGCTATTTCGGCGCGCTGCTCTACTTGGCTGTGCCGGGCTCGGTAATCGGCTTTACGACGTATTTGACGCTCGTGGGCCGCATCGGCCCCGAGCGCGCCGCCTACTGCACGGTGCTGTTTCCGTTCGTGGCGCTTGCCGTGTCGACGGTTTTCGAAGGCTATCAGTGGTCGGTCGCGGCCGCGATCGGGCTCGCGCTCGTCGTCTTCGGCAATCTCGTCGCCTTCAATATGTTCCGGCACTGGCGCGTGTTCCGGCGGGCCGTCGCGCGCTGAGTGCGGTTGCCGGTTTCAAGCGGTCGACAGGTTTCGGTCCGACCTGCGGGCCGGCGCCGCCTTCGTGCGGCGGCCGGCCCGCGGTCCTTTTTCGGGCGGACCTCGCTGTCGTGCGGCCGCTCGGGCACTCGGCCGCTCGGGCACTCGGCCGCTCGGGCACTCGGGCACTCGGGCACTCGGGCACTCGGGCACTCGGGCACTCGGGC
>CBIHRA010000061.1:0-26264 GCA_966212325.1 uncultured Burkholderiaceae bacterium
ACCCTTCACCCTTCACCCTTCACCCTTCGTTCGTCGTTTTCGTCTTTCGCGCTTCGCTCCTACGCTCCTTCAAGCAAAGCCGAGGCGTTCGCCTTTCCCTTTTCGAATGCGCTCGGCAACCGGGGCGCGCAATCCCCATCCTCGACGTGTGCGCGCCCCCGCGCTCGTCTGACGCGCCTCCGAAATGGCTCGGCAGTGACAGGCCGCGCGAGGCAGGCGTAAGCTGTCGGCGCCGTCTCTCGCTTTGCTGTTCGGTGGTTCCTTGCGCGAACGATTTCGTTCCTTTTTCGAACAACGTCACAGACAGTCAGGAGGTTGCCGCATGAAGTCGAATGCCGCCGATACGGGCGCCGTGAACGGAGCGCGCTTGCTCGTCGATGCGCTGCTCACGCATGGCGTCGATCGCGTCTTCAGCGTTCCGGGCGAGAGCTTTCTCGCCGTGCTCGACGCGCTTCACGACGAAACCGAGCGCATTCGCACGTTCGTCTGCCGCCACGAAGCCGGTGCTGCCAACATGGCCGAGGCGACGGGCAAGCTGACGGGGCGGCCCGGCGTCGCCATCGTCACGCGCGGGCCCGGCGCGACGCATGCGTCGATCGGCGTGCACACCGCGTTTCAGGATTCCACGCCGATGATTCTGCTCGTCGGCCAATGCGCGCGCGAACATCTCGATCGCGAGGCGTTTCAGGAGATCGACTATCGGCGCATGTTCGGCCAGATGGCGAAATGGGTCGCCCAGATAGACGACGCGCGACGCATTCCCGAGTACATGAGTCACGCATTCCATATCGCTTGTGCTGGGCGGCCGGGGCCCGTCGTATTGGCGCTGCCGGAGGATATGCTGTCCGATCCGTGCCCGAACATGGCCGGTGCGCCGCCGTTCAAGCGTATCGCTGCGTCGCCCTCCGCCGCTCAAATCGACGACCTGCGCGAGAAGCTCGAGCGCGCGCAGCGGCCGATGGTCATCGCGGGAGGCAGCGGGTGGACCGCGCAGGCGTGCGACGATCTGCGCCGGTTCGTGCAAGCGTGGCATTTGCCGATCGGCTGCGCGTTCCGCTATCAAGACACGATCGACAACGACCACCCGAATTACGCCGGCGATGTCGGGCTCGGCATCAATCCGGCGCTCGCACAGCGCATCCGCGAATCGGATCTGCTGCTCGTGATAGGCCCGCGGCTGGGCGAAGCGACCACGGGCGGCTATACGCTGCTCGATATCCCTAAGACGCGGCAAACGCTCGTACACGTGCACCAGGGCGCAGAGGAGCTTGGCCGCGTGTACGCGGCCGACTTGCCGATCGTCTCGGGCATGCCGGAAATCGCGAGAGCGCTCGCGGCGCTCACGCCGTCCGGCACGCCGGCCTGGTCGGGGCAGGCCGAGCAGGCGCACCGAGCATACCTCGAGTGGCGTGCGCCACGACCGATGCTCGGTGACGTGCAGCTCGGCGACATCATGGTGCAGTTGCGCGAGCGGCTGCCGAACGATGCAATCGTCACGAACGGCGCCGGCAATTACGCGATCTGGCTGCATCGGCATTTCGCTTATCGGCAGTGGCGCACGCAGGTCGCGCCGACGAGCGGCTCGATGGGCTACGGCGTGCCGGCGGCGATCGCGGCGAAGGCGCTTTATCCCGAACGCACGGTGGTTGCGTTGGCCGGCGACGGCTGTTTCATGATGGCCTCGCAGGAATTGGCCACCGCGGTGCAATACGGCCTGAACGTCGTTTTCATCGTCGTCAACAACGGGCACTTCGGGACGATTCGCATGCATCAGGAGCGTCACTACCCTGGGCGCACGCATGGCACCGGGCTCACGAATCCCGATTTTGCCGCGTTCGCTCGTGCGTTCGGCGCGCACGGCGAGACCGTCGAGCGCACGGCCGAGTTCTTACCCGCGTTCGACCGATGCGTGGCGAGCCGGTTGCCGGCTGTGATCGAGATCCGTGTGCCGCAGGAAGTCAGCACGCCGTCCGCGACGCTCGGGGACATTCGCGAGCAGGCGCTCAAAGCGCGAGCGAGCACGACGTAGTAGCGATGACTTTGCGAGCGTTGTTCGAGCGCTGACCGCAGTGGCGGCACATTCGTCAGCGCAATCAACGCCCGCGATACAGCTCGCGCACATTGTCGGACAAATTGAATGACGTCGACGTGCGCGCCGATAGCGAGGGCTGTGCGAACGCGGGCGGCGGCGCCGCGGCGGCCGGAGGGCGCGAGCCGGCATCGGCGATCTGCGTGTGGCGCGCGTTGTTCCCCGCTGCGGACCGCCCAGGACGATTGCTTCCTTGCTTGGCGTTTTCCGCCGCGGCATCGGTCGGGGCAGCCGGTTTCGTCGCCGGCTCGACCGCGTGTGTCGTCGCGTTGGCTGGCGGCGCCGCGGGCGGGGCCGTGGGTTCCGTCGGCTGCATCGCACCCGATTCGTCGCCGATCGACGAGTGCGATACCGCGTGCGCCGTTAGCCTCGGTGCTGTTCGCTTCGACGGGCGATGCGCGGTCGAAGGCGGCGAAGGCCGGATCGGAGAGATAGGCGACGGGATCGCCGCTGTCCTGGCTCCGCGTGCGTCCGGCGCGACCAGCGGCGGCGGGTTCGCGCGGCGTGGCGTGGATGGCTCAGATGGCTTGGGTGGTGTCGAAGGCGAAGGCGGCAAAGACCGGATCGGGGACACAGGCGACGGCATCACTGCCGGCCCGGCTTCGCGTGCCTGCGGCGCGACGCGCGGCGGCTCGTTCGTGCGATGCGGCATAGACGGCCCGGACAGCTTGGACGGTGTCGACGGCGAAGGCGTCGGAGATTTCGATGGCGTCGATCGCGCGGACGGTGACGCTGCCGTTGCCGCGAGGCGTAACCGGTCTGCGTCCTTCGCTGCCTCGGCATATGCGGCGGCGATCTGCGCCTTCAACGACGCGACGAGCGCGTTTTTCGGTTCTGCGGCCACCTGGTGCCGTGCGAGCGCGTCGCTCGCGGCTGCCCGCGTTGCTCGCCTGACCGTTTCGCTCGCTTGACCCCGAGCATTTTCGTCGTCGAACGCTTCGATCGTCATATATGCCCCGGCCGCACCGACGACGACACACAACACCACGCCCGCTCCGAAGCTCAGCCCCCATCGGCGCGCGCCGTTCGGATCGGCGCTCGTCCAGGGCCGCAAGCGCGCTTCTCCGGCACGACGCCCACCGGCGCGGGCGCCGCCACCCGTGTCCGTCGTCCCCGCCGCCCGCGCGAGTTCGGCCGCGAACGGCCGGCCGCACTGCGGGCACGCCGCCGCGCCAAGAGGCGCCGATGCGCCGCAGGCGCGGCAATGCCGACGGCGCGCGGGATGGACGATCGTTTGCGTACGCATGGTATCGAACCGACGGCGCAATCTCGCCCGACAAGAACGAGCCAATGCGCCTATGCTGGGCACTATGTGGCGCGGTTTGCACCTCGGCAACGAGCGACGGCTTACGGACGTGCGCTCGCCAACATACGGCCGCGCTCAGGTCGTTCTTCATATCCCGATCGACGGCCTCCTGCCACGAGAAGACGAGCATGACGATTCGGCGCGCGCATCGGTGGCTGACGAGCCTCGCGATGGCGCAAGCCCTGACGGCGACGGCCGCGGATTCGGCGGATACGCCGCTGCCCCCGTGCGTGCCGGCGCTTTCCGTGACGGATGTCCAACGCGGCTTTCGCTTCGATCGCGATTGCGGTATCGCCGCGCGGCAGCTCGAGCGATTCACCGCCGAAGCCGGCCGCGCCGCGCGCCGCGCGCATTTGCCGGGCAGCCAGCGGGTCGCGTTGGCGAAAGCCGCCAATCTGATGTTTGCGGCGGCACCTGCGCAAGCGTTCGAGCGCGTCGCCTCGCTCGTCGTCCTATTGGCTGCGCAAGGCGGCGGCCGGGCCGACCTCGATTTCGCGGCGTTCGCACGCACGTGGAGCGGGCGTTACGCGCTGTTGCGCAGTCGCACGCGCATCGTGTGGACCGACGATCCGCTCGAGGTAGAGGCCGATGCCGCGGTGGCCGTCCTCGATCTCGACGCAGCGGCCGCGCTGTTGGCCGCGGAACTGGCGGAACCCGGTGCGCCCGACGCGCTGACTGCCCGCCGCAGTTTCGATGCGGGCATCGTGGAGTGGCTGCGCCTTTCGCCCAAACGCGCGCTGGCGTTCGTGCGCGTGGCGCACGCGCTCGAACCGACCGATATCGCCATCGCCGCGCTTTATGGCGATCTGCTCGAGGAAGCGCATCTGCTCGAACAGGCTCAGCCCGTCGCGGAAGCGCTGGCGCTGCGTTACCAAGTCCTGGCGCAGGACAAGCCCGATATCTGGCAACCGCGCCTCGCGCGCTCGCTTGCGAGGCTCGGGCGGCTCTATGCGGCGCTTGCGCTGCCGCAGGATGCCGAGATGGCGGATTTGCGTGCGCTCGGCGTGTATTGGGGCCTCGCGCGCGAGCATCCGGACCGGTACGGGCCGGCCGTCGCGCAAGTGTTCGACGCGCTCGCCTCGCTCTATCGCGAAGCGGACCGGCCCGGCGATGCGATCGACGCGTACCGGGAAGCGCTCAAGCTCGAGCACGCGCTGGCGCAGCACGACGCGAGCGCTTATGCGTCGGATCTGGCGCGCATGTTGAACGATGTGGGCGTGCTCTATGCCATGACGCATCGTCGCGACGAAGCGCAGCACGCCTATGACGAGGCGCTCGAACTTCAACGTGCGCTCGTGCGCGAGAATGCGCTAGCGTACCAGGCGGCGCTGGCGCGGACGCTGAACAATCTGGGTAACCTTTACAGCGATGGCGGCCGGCTCGTCGATGCCGAGCAGGCGTATGGCGAAGCGCTGGCGATCCGCCGGCGGCTCGCGCACGAAAGCCCCGCGCACGACGCGCCCGACATGGCCCGCACGCTGACGAACCTGGGCGTGCTCTATCGTAAGCAGGGCCGGTCCGTGTGGGCCGAGCACGCCTATCGCGAGGCGCTGCGCACGTTGCAAGCGCTCGAGCGCGGCGAGCCCGGTGCGTTCGGCGCCGACGAGGCGCGCACATTGAACAACCTCGGTGTGCTGCTCAGCAAGACGCGGCGTCAGGGCGAGGCCGAGGAGGCCTTTCGGCGCGCCGTCGCGTTGTACGGCGCACTCGACAAAAAAGACCCGGCCGCCTACCGCGCCGACTACGCGCGTGTGCTCGGCAATCTCGCGAAGCTATACGGCGATATGGGAAGAACGCACGAAGCGCAAGCGGCTCGACAGACGTTGAGCAAGCTGCGCGAGCCGGCGCCTTCGCCTTCGCCTTCGACCGAGCACGGCGTGCCTAACGCCGCCGCACCTTCGCCCTAGGCGGCACATACCGCCACGTCAGCAGCACGACGAGTGCAAACAAGACATAGGCGAGCGTGAAGACCCACGTGGGCAATTCGTAGTAGAGCAACCGGCCGACCCAGTGTTGAACGAACCCTTCCGGGCCGGCGCTGCCCGTGCGTAGCCACGCTTCGAACGCGGTCAGCGGACAGGGAATGTCGAGCGCGGACAGCAGCGCGACGATGCCGATGGCGAGCAGGTGCGTGAAGCGGAAGCGGCGTTCGCGCACCCATTCCCAATGACGCGCGGCGCCGAGCCAGATCGCAGCGAACCCGCCGACGATGAACGATACGACGAGCGCATGCAAGACGAGAACGGCATCGGCCATGGCAGTCATGGAGGGCATCGAGCGGCGCTCGCTCATCGGCGAATGGAAGGCGGTCAGTATGGCATTGCTTTCGCGCTTCGACGCGTTGCGGCCCGGCGGGCGTGCACTCGATCGGTAAGAGATTTCCACTTACCGGTGTTCCACCTACCTGTTGCGCAAACGCGGCGTCGCGGGTAGTCTCTCAAACGGTCGATCGCATGCCATGCGCTCGACGCTCAAGCCCATCACCGATTCGACTTCGATGACGAATTCCATGCGTCCGTGCCGTGCCGTTACCCGCGCGCCCGACTTTCCCGTCGGCGTGGGGCGCATGCCGCATGGCGGTTCGTATTCGACGCTCGTCGTGCACGTGCAAGCCGGCTCGCCTCCTCCGCTCAGGCAAGCCGTCGTCGGCATCGCCGCGCCTCCGGTAGCGCGCGTCTAAGCGCCGACTTCAAAACCCACTCCCGCGGGCGCCACTGCGCCTGGCTTCGCGTTCGGTTCAGACCGAACGCGGACGGCGTGCGCCTTCGCGCGGGTCCCTGCACATTTGGCACAGGTGAGCTTGCAAATGAATTCCATCAAAGCCGCGATGACGGCTTACGGTACGACCACGCTTTTTATTCTTCTGTGGAGCAGCGGCGCGATCTTCGCCGAACTCGGCGTCGAGCACGCATCGGCGTTCGCTTTTCTGCTGTTGCGCTTTACGCTGGCCTCCGCGGTGCTGGCCCTGTTCGGCCTGCACCGCGGACAATGGCTGCCGGCGCGCGGCACACGCATACGCGTGGCCTTGACCGGGGCATTGCTGACGGGCGGCTATTCGATCTTCTACTTCCTGGCGCTCGCGCGCGGTCTGACGCCAGGCCTGCTCGCGACGATCCTCGGGGCGCAGCCGATCCTGACCCTGCTCGCCACGCAGCGACGCTACTCGCCGCGCCGCCTCGCGGGCCTCGGCGTTGCGCTGACGGGCCTCGCGCTCGTCGTCCATCCGGGCGGCGGCGGGGCGGCCGCGTCGGCCGGCGCAGCGGCGTTCGCTTTGGCCTCGCTCGGTTGCATCACCGCCGGAGCAATCCTGCAAAAACGCATCGGGCAAGCGCCGATCGATGTGCTGCCGCTGCAAAACGCGGTCAGTCTCGTGCTTTGCATAGTCGTTGCGCCGTCGGTGCCGCTGACGGTCGAGCTCGATACGACGCTCGTCGTCGCCTTGCTCTGGCTCGGCCTCGTCATCTCCGTGTTTGCGCAGTTGCTGTTCTACCGGCTCGTGCAGCGTGGCGAACTCGTGAACGTCACGAGCCTGTTCTATCTCGTGCCGATCGTCACGGCGTTGATGGACTACGCGTTTCTCGGAAATCGACTGCATGCGACGGAAGTGCTCGGCATGGCGGCGATCTTGGCCGGTCTTGCGCTGGTGCTTCGCGCCGATTCGGGCGCATAGGGCGGGGAGCCGAGGCGCGCTGGTAGTATTCGCTCCATGCCGAATACTGCTAGCGCCGATCTGCTCGGCCCCCTTCTCGAGAGCGTCTCCCGTTCGTTCTATCTGACGCTGCGCGTGCTGCCCGCGCGCATGCGCGATCCCGTCGGCCTCGCGTATCTGCTGGCGCGCGCGGCCGATACGATCGCCGACACGTCGCTGATCGAGCCTGCGCGCCGGTTGTCGCTGTTGCTGGCGTTGCGCGCCGCCGTCCGCGGCGATACGATCGCCGACACGGCGACGGCGATCGGCCAGGTGGCCGACGAAGTGGCCGGCCGACAAGCGCTTCCCGACGAAAAGCGTCTGCTTCAATCGCTGGACTCGGCGCTGGCTATGCTCGATCGGCTGGGCGATTCCGATCGCGCCGCCGTGCGCGAGATCGTCACCACGCTGACGACGGGCATGGAGTTCGACTTGTGCACGTTCCCTGCCGAAGACTCTGGGCAGATCGTTGCGCTGCGCGACATGACGGAGCTCGATCGCTACACGTACCTCGTGGCGGGCTGCGTCGGCGAGTTCTGGACGAAGATGACGTGTGCGCATGTGCCCGGCACTTTCGACGAGCCGCAAGAGACGATCGTCGCACGCGGCGTGCGTTTCGGCAAAGCGCTGCAGTTGACTAACATCCTGCGCGACTGCGCGAAGGATTTACGCATCGGCCGTTGCTATTTGCCCGCGCTATTGCTCGAGCGTCATGGGCTCTCGCCCGCGTCGCTGCTTGCAGCGGAAGCCTCGTTGCGCGCGCGGCCGGTGCTCGTCGAACTGATGACGACGGCGCTCGGCCACTACCGCGCCGCCGCCGACTACACGTTTGCCATTCCAAGGCTGTCCATCCGGCTTCGGCTGGCCTGCCTGTGGCCGATTCTCATCGGGCTCGAAACGCTGAAGCGGCTGGCCGAGAACGATGCTTGGCTCGATCCGGAGAAGATTTCGAAGATCGGCCGGAACGACGTATACCGCCTCGTCGCGGCGTCGACAGCGGCCGTCTGTTTCGACGGGGTCTTGCATCGCTGGATCGAGCGCCTCATCGGGGAAGTGCAAGCGCGGCTCGGGCCTGCCGTGGCGACAGCAGCTGTTGCGTAAATCCGTAGGAACGCACGTGTTTGCCGACGCATTCTCGCAAAGCATGGAATAATCGATCCGTCCGCGCGACTGGCGCCGTGAGATGGAGACCACCATCGGGAAGCGCGGACCGAGCCGAGCATCGAAGCGTTCGGCTCGGACGTTAGGATCGCCGCGCGCCTGGGCATGTACGGCCATCCACCATCGATCGAGGAGATGCAATGCCCACGTCCAGTTCGCTACTCGCTTTCGGTCTCGTCGCGCTCGGCATCGCGCTGACACCCGGCCCCAACATGATCTATCTCGTCTCGCGTTCGCTCTGCCAGGGCCGAGCAGCGGGCATGATTTCGCTCGGGGGCGTCGCGCTCGGCTTCGTGTTCTACATGGTCAGCACCGCGTGCGGCATCACCGCCTTGCTGCTGGCCGTTCCGTTCGCCTATGACGTGCTGCGGCTGGGCGGCGCGCTCTACCTGGCCTACCTCGCGTGGCAAGCCTTGAAACCGGGCGGACGCTCGCCGTTCGAAGTGCGCGAGCTATCGCCCGATAGCCCGCGCAAGCTGTTCGTCATGGGGCTCGTGACGAATCTGCTCAACCCGAAAATCGCGGTGCTCTATCTGTCGCTGTTGCCTCAGTTCATCGACCCGCACCGCGGCAGCGTGCTCGCGCAGTCGCTGACGCTCGGCAGCCTCCAAATCGCGGCAAGCCTGGCTGTCAATACGGTGGTCGCGATGATGGCCGGCTCGATCGCCGCGTTCCTCGCCACCCGGCCGAGCTGGGTCATGGTTCAGCGCTGGCTGATGGGCACCGTGCTCGCCGGCTTGGCTGTGCGGATGGCGACGCAGGCGCGCCGCTGATCGCACACCGTTCGCGGTTCGCGCCGGCTCAGGAGCCGGCCGGACCGTAGTCCAGCTTCGGATACCAATCGACGCCGCGCCCATGCGGCGTTTTATCGAGAATCGTCCAAATCGGCATGAGATCGGGCGCGCCGCGCGGGTCCTGGCCGGGGTCGGCCGTTTCGAACCCCATCTCCTCCGCCCAGAAGTGCCGGACGATGCCGTCCTTTCGCACGAAGACGTTCAGTGCCGGGTTATCGCCGGCATCGGGCTGTTCGCCCGCGTAGACTTGATTGAACGTGTTGCCGCCCGAGGAGACGATCGGCAGATAGCGCCAGCCGCGCTCGTGCTTGAACGCGATGAGCCGCTCGATCGGCGCGCGTCCGATGACGGCGAACGCCGTGCGCTGGAGAATGTCGGGCATCTCGCCGTCGAGGGCGCTCAACAGCGACGTGCACATCGGGCAGGGGCGCTCGCGCTGGGGCCCGAACATCCAGTTGTAGGTGACGAGCGTATCGTGCTTGCCGAACAGTTGGGATAGCGACACGGCGCCGCCTTCACCCTCGAAACGATAGTCTTCGGGCACTTGGCCGCCCGGCGGCAGCGCGCGGCGCTGCGCGGCCACGCGCTCGATGTGGCGGCGCAGTTCGATTTCCTCCGCTAGCAGTGCGTTGCGCGCCTCGCGGTAGGCCTCGCTTTCGCCGGGGAAACGGCGCGGCAGCCTCGACAACTCGGCGGCCGGGCGCAGCGTAGCGGCCGGCTTGGATGCAGATGCGTCTGTCATGAATGAGTCCTCCGTACGGGTAGACATCGGATGGGCATGGCCGAAGCGCGCGGTTGCCCGGCGGCTCGGTTCGGCCTCCTGTCATTCGACGAACGAGCCGTATGGAAATCGACATCGGCCGATAGCCGTCACTCGAGGACCGGCCAAAACTGAAATCGAAACCAAAACCAAAACCAACACCAAAACCAACACCAAAACCAAAACAAAAACGCGGCGAGCCGATGGGGCACCGCCGCGTGGGAAACATCGAGGAACGGATTGCCGTCCCTTTCTGACTTGGAGCCGGTCAATTGCCGATGGCTCTGGCCGCGCCGTCGAGTTCCTGATTCAAAATGCGCTGTTCGCCCGGCGAGAGGCCGCCGTCGTGCTGTGACGACATATCGCCCATTTCTTGGCGAATCACGTCGAGCCGATGGTGCAATGCACTGCCTGTGGCCGGCGGGTAATAGCCCTGGTTGACGCGCTCGTCGATGCGGCGATTCAGGTTGTCGATGCGTCCGTCGACTTGCCCGAAGCGCGCCATATCGGCTTCGTGCGGATTCGGCCGCACGACCGGTGGCGTCGGCACGGGAGTCACGACTGCGGGCGGCGGCGCCGACGGCGGTGGAGGCGGCGGCGGATGCCGGCGCGGCGGCCGCGGCGCGGCGCAGGCGGCTAGCAGGGCAATCAGCGCGCAGCAAGCGAGTGCGCGAATCGGGCGATACATCCAAGTCTCCTTGTGCTTGTGCTCTTTCATGGCTTCATCGGCGTGGCGGTCTTGGCGCATACGGCGTATCAAACGTTCGACATGGCCCGTTCGATGACAGGATGCGAGACGAATCCGCCATGAGCGGGCGCTGACTCGCACGATGAAACCTCATGCGGGCACGCGTACGAACGGCAGGCGTCTGCCTTCGAGCGCGCTTGCGTTCGCGAGTTCGATGATCGTCATGACATCGACGGCGTCTTGCGGCGTGACGGGAAAGGCGGCGCCCAGATGAACGGCGTTTGCAACGGCGCGGTAGAACTCGACGTACGCACCGTCGAGCGTGGGCAGCACGCGTTCGACTTCGCGCTCGCCTTGCAGAGCACGCACCGTGCCTGGTGCGTTCCCGCCCGCGAAGCCCGGCTGGCCCGGCCGCAGTCCCGCCTTGAGCTGATCTTCCTGAGTATCGAGTCCCGTTTTGACGTAACTGCCGCGCGTCCCGTGAACGATAAAGCGCGGCGGCTCGATGGCCGAAAGTGCGCTCGCGTGCAGCACGACCTCCTTGTCGGCATAACCGAGCAGCAGGTGAACGTAGTCGGGCGCGCTCGCCTGGTCGCGGTGCAGCTTGACCGTGGCGTAGACGGATTCCGGCGCGCCGAACAGCGCCAGCGCTTGATCGATCAGGTGAGGGCCGAGGTCGAACAGCAGACCGCCGCCTCGCGACGCCTCTTCGCGCCAACGCCGGCGTACTTCCGGCCGAAAGCGGTCGAAGTGCGATTCGAAATGGACGATCCGCCCGAGTTCGCCGCTTTCGATCAGTGCGCGCACCGTCATGAAATCGCCGTCCCAGCGGCGATTATGAAACGGTGCGAAGAGCACGCCATGCTCGGCCGCGAGCCGGGCGAGCGTTCGTGCTTCGGCCGCCGTCAGCGTGACGGGCTTGTCGACGACGACATGCTTGCCCGCCGCGAGCACCTTGGCCGCGAGCGAGTAATGCGTATCGTTCGGCGTGGCAATGACGATGCATTCGACGTTGCTCGAAGCGATGAGCGCGTCGATATCCGCCACGATTTCCGCCGCCGGGTAGTCCGCGCGGGCGTGCTCCGGCTGGCTCGTGGCGATGGCCGCGACGCGGGCATAGGGCGTATCGGGGGCATCGGCCGGTGCGCCGCAGTGGTCGATCACGGGTGCATGAAAGGTGGCGCCCGCGAACCCATATCCCATCAAACCGATTTTCAACGTCGAAGCCATACGTGCTTTCCTCCGTCTTACGACACGTGGACGAGGCGCGCGCCGAGCTCGCCCGACACGAGCGGCGCCGGCCGCGCGGCAAAAGAGTCGGCCATTGTGGCATGGCTCGCGACGGGGCGGAACCGATCCCATCTCCGGCGCCGGGCCGAGCGGCTCATCCGTGTTAACATCGCGCACTTGCCTCCACGGCTACGCGCGCCGCATTCGCCGCAACATCGATGCGTCCCGGCGCGGGGCCGCCAACCTCGTTACACCCATCCACAGACGATGTCCGCAGGATTGAACCCCGCGCAGAGCGAAGCGGTGCGCTACCTCGACGGCCCGTGCCTCGTGCTGGCCGGCGCAGGCAGCGGCAAGACGCGCGTGATCACGCAAAAGATCGCCCATCTGATCGAAAACAAGGGCTTCGAGCCGCGCCATATCGCCGCCGTGACGTTCACGAACAAGGCGGCGGCCGAGATGCGCGAGCGCGTGGGCAAGCTGCTCGAAGGCAAGACGTTGACCACGCCCGGCAAAGAGGGCCGGAAGGTCCCCGTCAATCAGCTGACAGTCTGCACGTTTCACTCGCTGGGGGTGCAGATCCTACGGCAAGAGGCCGAGCATCTCGGTCTGAAGCCTCAGTTCTCGATTATGGATGCCGACGATTGCTTCGGCATGATCCAAGAGCAGGTGGGCTCGACGGATAAGGGGTTCATCCGCAAGATTCAGTCGATCATTTCGCTGTGGAAGAACGGCCTCATCGATCCTCAGACGGCCGCGGCGAACGCGGCGAACGAGGACGAACATCAAGCGGCGATCGTTTTCCGCAATTACGTGGCGACGCTGCATGCTTACCAGGCCGTCGACTTCGACGACCTCATCCGCTTGCCGGCCGAGCTTTTCGCGCAGAACGAAGCCGTGCGCGACCGTTGGCAAAACAAGCTTCGCTACTTGCTCATCGACGAGTACCAGGACACGAATGCTTGCCAGTACGAACTGCTGAAGCTGCTGGCGGGCCCGCGCGCCGCGTTCACGGCCGTGGGCGACGACGACCAGGCGATTTACGGCTGGCGCGGCGCTACGCTGGAGAACCTTGCCCAGCTCGGCAAAGATTTTCCGAAACTGCACGTGATCAAGCTCGAGCAGAATTACCGCTCTACCGTGCGGATTCTGACGGCGGCCAACAACGTCATCGCGAACAACCCCAAGCTTTTCGAGAAGAAGCTGTGGTCCGAGCACGGCATGGGCGACACGATCACCGTGACGGGCTGCAACGATGAAGAGCACGAGGCCGAATCCGTCGTCTTCCGTCTGTCGGCGCACAAGTTCGAGCGGCGCGCGCAGTTTCGCGATTACGCCATTCTGTATCGCGGCAACTTCCAGGCGCGCATCTTCGAGCAAGTACTGCGGCGCGAGCGCATTCCTTATGTGCTTTCGGGCGGACAGTCGTTTTTCGACAAAGCCGAGATCAAGGACATCTGCGCGTATCTGCGGCTGATTGCCAACCCCGACGACGATCCGGCTTTCATCCGAGCCGTGACGACGCCGCGCCGCGGCATCGGCAACACGACACTCGAAGCGCTCGGCTCGTTTGCGGGGCAGGCGAAGGTGTCGTTGTTCGAGGCCGTCTACATGGGCGGAATCGAGGCGCGCCTATCGGCGCGGCAAGTCGAGCCGTTGCGCGTGTTCTGCGACTTCATGCAGCGAATTGCCGATCGCGCCACGAAGGACCCGGCCACGACGTTGCTCGACGACCTCATGGAAGCGATCCATTACGAGGCTTATCTGTACGACACGTTCGACGAACGGCAGGCGCAGTCGCGCTGGCAGAACGTGCTCGAGTTTCTCGAATGGCTCAAGCGCAAAGGCACGAAGCCCGAGCCGGAAGAGGCCGAGGACGGTGAAGCGACTGGCTACGACAACGCGGACGGCTTGGGCGACACCGGCAAGAACCTATTGGGCTTGATTCAGACCGTGGCGTTGATGTCGATGCTCGAGGGCAAGGACGAAGACCCCGATGCGGTGCGGCTCTCGACCGTGCATGCGTCGAAGGGGTTGGAGTACCCGCACGTGTTTCTCGTGGGCGTGGAAGAAGGAATCATGCCGCACCGCGGCGGCGCCGACGACGAGCCGATCGACGATGCGCGGATCGAGGAAGAGCGGCGCTTGATGTACGTGGCGATTACGCGTGCGCAACGCAGCTTGCATCTGAATTGGTGCAAGAAGCGCAAGCGGGCGCGCGAAACCGTGGTGTGCGAGCCTTCGCGTTTTATCCCCGAGATGGGGCTGGACGAGGCGCCGCCGCCGACGCCTGAAGAAGCGCCGATGACGCCCAAGGATCGGCTGGCGAGTTTGAAGGCGCTGCTGCAGAAGCCGTAGGCTGTGGGCCGGCGCCCCCGGTCCATACGGCCGGGAGCGCGGGTTGGCGCCGTGCCTATGCCTTATTTGGCGGCGTTGACCATGTAGTCGACGGCTGCTTTGACGTCGTCGTCGGACGCATTCGATCCGCCCTTCGGCGGCATCTGGCCCTTGCCGTGCAGGGCGTAGTTATAGACGGTATCCATTGGATCTTTGAGCCGCGGCGCCCAATCGGCCTTGTTGCCGAACTTCGGCGCGCCGAGCACGCCTGCCGCATGGCAGGCCTGACAGACTTGCGTGTACAGCGCCTTGCCGGCCTGTTCCTTGTCGGCGCTCGAGCTGGACGACGGCGCCGGGGTGCTCGGCAATGCCGCGATTGCTGCGGCGGCTTGGTCGTTCACGGCGCCGGTAGCGGCGCTGGCGCTTTGCGGGGCCGATGCGCCGGCAGCCGCGGTTTGCGTGGCGGCGGCGCCCGAGGCCGGTGCGGCGGGCTCGGGGAACGAGGCGCCGGAATGATCGGCCATATAGACGACCGCGCGGGCGATTTCGAAATCGCTGTAATCGTCGGGGCTCGTGCCGCCGCGCGGGGGCATGGCGTTTTTGCCGTTCAGGGCGTTGTGCAGCAGGGTGTCGTAGCCTTGGGCGATACGCGGCGCCCAATCGGCGTTGTTGCCGAACTTGGGTGCGCCGGCGGCGCCGGGCGTGTGACAAGTGGTGCAGACGGCCTTGAAGACTTCTTCGCCGGTCTTGAAGACGTGGGGCGCGTTGGCGTCGCGCACGCTGACCTTGGCGATGGGGGCGATGCGGCTTGCGACGGTGGCATCGGCTAGGCCGTCGGTGCCGGCGCCGGTGCGTACCGACTGGTTGACGTAATACGCCAGCAGGATGATGACGACGATCGGAACCGCAAAGGATGCGATGACCGCGGCGATCAACTGGCCGGGCGTTTTGATCGGGGCTCCGTGTGGTGCTTCGCTCATGCTTGTCTCGTCTCCCGGGAGTTTTGTTGGTGAGCGGTACAGCGCGACGGCAACGGCAACAGCTTGAAAACCTGAAACGGCTAAGTCGGCAACGACTTAATTAATTCGATCAAACACGGTCGATTATAGACGCAACGTTTTGGCGTGGGCGAGCGGGGCAGGGGTGGCGCGGGGGGCGCGTTTACCCGGCTTTTGTGTGATTTTTTGGGCTGTGGGTGGTGTCGGGGCGGTGGTTTTGTGGCGCTTTGGGGGCCGGAGGCCGCGGTCAGGGCCGGATGCCCGGCCCACCGCGGGCCGGGCGCGGTGGACGCGTTCGGCGAAACGGGGTATCCTCTCGGTCTTGCTTGGCGCAGCGCATTCGGCATTTCGCACGCGCGCAGCCGCGCCACATGTCTAAGCGCCCGTAGCTCAATGGATAGAGTACTGCCCTCCGAAGGCAGGGGTTGCTGGTTCGATCCCAGCCGGGCGCGCCAAAAATAGACCAGAAAATCAGTAAGTTACGGAGTCATTCGATTTCGTCTTTCTGCGTCGAATGTTCATTTGGCACATGCTTGGCACAGTGAAATCAACAAGTGATTTCACAGGAATGTGCGCGTGGCAAATATTCAGCGTCGAGGCAAATACTGGCGGGTCCAGATTCGCCGTAAAGGCTATCCAGCACAGACTCGTAGCTTCGATACTCACGCCTTGGCCGAAGAGTGGGCGCGCGAGATCGAGCGGGAGATGGACCGGGGCCCTTTTCTCGATCCGTCCGAGGCGGAGCGAAATACCGTTGCCGATCTGATCGAGCGCTACCTCCGCGAGGTGACCCCTTTCAAACGTGGAGCGGCTCCAGAAACTTCGCGACTCAAGGCCGTCCAGCGCCGGACGATCGGCCAGTACAAGATTGCTGCGTTGTCCAGCGCACACATCGCGTGCTACCGCGACGAGCGTTTGCGCGAGGTCTCGTCAGGGACTGTGAACAAGGAGCTGAATCTCCTTCGGCACGTAATCGAGACGGCTCGCCGTGAATGGCGCATCGCGCTCCCAGACAATCCAGTCAGCCTAGTTCGCCGTCCCGTCCCGCCCCGGCTAGAGCGCGGAGCCGGCGACTTGTCGGCGATGAGGAGGCGCGTCTTTTCGCTGCTTGTAGCGATGCGCGGAATCCATTCTTGTTGCCGGTTGTGCAGCTCGCGATTGAGACGGCTATGCGCCAGAGCGAAATCGTCGGCCTGGAGTGGAAGCATGTCGATTTCGATAAGCGTATAACGTTTCTTGTGATCACAAAGAATGGGGATTCCAGAGCAGTTCCCCTGTCCAGTCGTGCAATAGCGGTTTTGCAGGCGTTGCAGCGTGAGGCTGATGAGCTTAATGCGGGGGTGTTTCCGGGCCTGACGGCGGAAGCAGTAAAGCGCGCTTTTATCCGTGCGTGCGCTCGTGCCAAAATTGTTGATCTCCGGTTTCATGACCTTCGGCATGAAGCGACCAGTCGTCTTTTCGAGCTACGACTGAATCCTGTCGAGGTTGCATCAATTACCGGTCACAAGACACTTCAATTGCTGATGCGCTATACCCATTTGAGGGCGGAGGACTTGGCGCGGAGGCTTCGGTGATGATGATTGATCTACTGGGCCAGCGCATCGAGGGGTCGTCAGCACTGTCAAGGTCTCGCCGAACGGCAGGAGCGCGGCGCGGCCCGCGATTGGACGCAGGCCGCGCAGCAGCGGACCGACTAGGAGCAGCAGACGAGGGTCAAAGCCGAGCGCGAGGCCCCGGAAGGCGGCGTCGAGTCGCCGGCAAGTTCGATCAAGCCGCTCGTCTGTGCTTTGGCGAACACGGGACGCGTTCTGTTTGCTTTGACGAACTTGGCGACGGATTCAACGCAGGCGATCGTGAACGCCTCTGGATCAGCCGGATTATTCCTATAGTTTGGATGCCGGTATCATCCTTGTCTTGATGCGTCGTCAGCCTCCTCTCAAGCGAGGATCGTCGCAATAGCGTTACTCCGATTAATCTCATCCTGGTTGACTCCGTCGACCTCCACCTCTGCTGCTGCGCGTACAACTAGCGGCCGTTCAATCGCTTACTACAAGGTGTTGCGCCCTCAGGCAGTATTGAACGACTGTCTGAAGGTCGGAATACGCTTAATTGTTCTCTTTAATTTCGAGCAACTGCATTGCAGTGGAGCAGAGTTTTTGAGCCAACCTCTGGGTCTCGTATATCTGTTCCTCCCAATAGGAACGACTCTCTGGGTCGTTTCTGCTGAGTTCCGAAACGTTAATGTACTCGTAACCTGTAGGCAGACCTGCACTTTGCTGGCCGAAATGCCTGAAGAACGCCTCCACTTCTGAGTTTAGAGTTTGGCGGAGCCTTTCAAGAGCGGAATCCTGAAATTTATACCGTGGGTTGCCATTCATATCCAGGATATGGTAGAGCGGATTAGTCACATCGTGCTTGACAAAACGCCCAAATGGCTCGTTTCTTATAAGCTCGATCGTGTGATAAGGCATAACCTCGCTGTAGCTTGCAAGGATTGCGGTATCTTTCGAAGAGTATCGCGAGGTCCTCTGCGATAGGTGTGTGCTGTCGTGCTCCAGCTCGCGCGTGGCACGACTTTCAGCTGCGATCTTCCAGCCTTTTATCGCTTCGACTGTATAAGCAGTTTTTTCCTTATCTATCAAACTTCCGTGAGTAGGGCACATCCATATGGCATTAGAGATATCGCTGCGCTGCTCCGACGACATCGACGCGTCATATCGCGGCCCTCCAGGCGCAGCGGCGGTGATATGTGCCGCAATACCGTTTTTTATCCATTTATCATGAGATTCAATTGCCGGACCTGCAGTGGAGCGATTGCAGTCCGGAAATGAACATTTCCAGCCGGCACGACCTGCCAAAATAGTCTTAACCGATTGCGAAAAATCATCTCTGCTTGCCGTCATACGATAGTCCCGTGTGGATAAACAAGATTTTCTCGAAAAACTGCGAAGTCTATGCTTAGCTATGTGGTAACCGCGCGAGTACGTGTCCTTATCGATTCAGCGATAGTTGTGTGTAGCACCGCTTGATTCGACGCGAGCCATGTCAGTCGTGCCCGCCGTTTCCAGAATTGCAGGCAATGCCGCGCTAAGGCGCTGCCGTGGCAGCGCTGGTATGCGTCGCCTCGGTGATCTTATGCTTCTATTTTTTGGGCCTCCGCGCCATGGCCTGTAACTCTAGCTAAAGAGCTAGGAAATTGACGTGCTCGCAGATTTCTTCGTCCACTTCACCCAGCTCGAGTGTGGCGCTCACAACGTCTGCGCTTTCTGGATAATCGTGGTACTCGAGCATCGTTAAGGCGTCTTCGACATGCCCACTAAAGCTGTCCTGCGCGTTTTTGATTTCCAGATATGGAAACTCTTTCGCCGACATGTTCCTGGTCATCAGAGACAAATCGCCGCAGACATTGTCCTCCGGAACGCAGAGATATTGCACGGACAGCACGTCAAACCTGTAGATATCGTCCTTCGGCCGTCTTGCGGTGCTGCGAGGAAATGCTGAAAACCCGAGCGGTTCAAGCGAGTCAGCAACGTCGCTATTAAAACTCTCGATAGCGTCTCTCACGCTGCCCCCGGCGTCGGCGATGTCGTCTTGCGCGAAAACGCGCCTGAGCGCCACGACGCCTTCTATCTTTACCTCGAAGGTGAAGTGCCACGCCGCGGCATAGTTGTAGGTGATCGCGTTTGCCACCCACCTGTCCTGCAAGGCGCCGCGCAAGTCGGCTTCGAGTTGTGATTTCTTTCGTGCGAGTTCGCTCGGTCTGGGCGCGTACTGCGCACGGCCTTTTCGTCTCACCGACGCCCTCTGAACATCAAAAACCCTCGCTGCTGACACCGCGAAATGAACAGCGTAGAGGCGATGCTCCTTGTCGACCAACTGATGTGTCCTGTACGCGATTTCGAAGCCTCGCGATTTGAGCACTTCGGCAAGGCCTGACGTAGCCTCATCGGTCCATCCCTGCTCCCACGATGCGTCGGTGATGCCGTCCCGCCGGTTATGCGGATTGCGCGGAATCAGATATGAAATCGACAGGTCAAAAAAGAAGCGGACAGTCATACGGACTGTTCCCGCCTGTGAGGGCTCTTTCTTTGATCGGCGCGCCATGTGTGGTCCAGATCTGGTGGTCATTGTGGGCTGGCCTATTGCCCTGTGGTCGCGACTGGACGTCACTGCGCCCTCATCGGCGCGGTGCAGTTCAACCGACCGTGGTGGCCGGGCACGCGCCTTTATCGTTTGACCGGGCTGAAGTTGTAATCCTGGGCGACCACGACTGTCGCACGGCCATATGCAATCAGGAGGCTCTTCTCCGCGAGTCGATCCGAGAGTTGTTCTTGAAATGCCTCTCTGATCCGATCGCGGCCAGCCGTCTTGTAGAACTCCTGCCAGGGATACGTGAGGGCTTGCACGCCTTGCTTGCGCATCTGTTCGGCGATCTCTTCAGCGATGGTAGCGGGCGTCTTTGGCATCGTTGTTCTCCTTGTTGGGGCCCGAGTATAAGGGAAACAAAAGGAGTACACAACGAACTCGTATCGGTAAGTTTAGACGTGTATAAGTATCTCGTAAGGAACTCGTGTCGGCTGAACCGCTTACAGGGAAAGGATTTCAGCGTGTTGGAAGATCATGCATGAATTTCCGATAGATGGATGGGAAAGCGTCAGCCAGAAAACAGAGGTACCTTCCCATGTTTCCGCACCAGATAACGGACGTCGCTGCGTACTACGTGACCGCCACGAAGAACGGCTTCATCAAGCTTGCCGATCCACGCTATTACGAAAAGAATCCGGCATACTCGTTCGCGGGCTGGGCCAGAAAGAGTGACTTTGACGCTGTGGCATATCGAAATTGCGTCGCCGCATCGACAGCGAAGTGAGTGCAGCCTGTCAGAGAGCCGTTCGCAATTTCCTTCAGAGCAAAACCGAATGATTTCCGGCCGTCCGGAATACCAGCCGGCTTTTTTTGTCGATGATGAGACGGTCCGACGCAAAGCCGCGTTCGGATGCTGGGCTTGTATTTCCTGAGGCAACACCGCATATTTACGCACGTGGGGCGATAGCGAGCGATGGCTACGTTCTCTGATCGCCCCCACTTCGGACGGGCGATCAAAGCCGTGCATTTCCGCACGTCATTACATCGGCGAACGGACTATGCGCAGCGTGACTTGCAGGCGCTGTGGCAACACCACTGGCTCACAATACGGGGAAGGCAAATGTATCTGCTAGTCGAATCGCGTGCACAAATCGCCGCTGCATACAAGAAACTGGACGGCTCGATCAAGAAAGAATTCGGAACGACCATCGCAAAAGATATTGGTTGGCAGGGCGGACGACAGTTTGCGGCGGAGCTGCGAACATCCGGGCCTTATTGGTACTGGTCGTCGGAGTTCAAGCGCGAGGCCAAGAACCCCCGACAGCTAAATTGGTTCGGCGTCTTCGGCGATGGTCCTGGGGTACAGATCGCCGTTGAGATCAACACGCCATACGAAGGTCGGAATGACATGGTCGCCGGATTCTTTGCGAGAAATACCGAGACCGGTAGGGTCTATCTCTTCCATACAGGACGCGTCGGCGGCGGAGCAAAAGGCGTCAGCAGGGAAGCGTTTCTGGCTTGGAGCGGGCTCGAACCAACGACCGTAATCGACTCCCAAGGGCGAGCACGCGAAGGCATTGTTATCATGCCCGTCGACGGTGCAGGCGCAACTCGCTCACTTGTCTCCTATGTTCGGCGGGTCATTGAATTCAAAAAAGCCGTGCGCGTGGGCGAAGCCTCGAACCCTGATACAAAAACTCGCGCAAAGCTTCTGAGCGACTATTTTCGCGAAGCATCTGGCCGGAGGCGGGGCAAGCGACGATCGACGGATATTGACTATCTGTCGAGGCACGGCGAGGTAGTCGATGCGCTAGCGGACTGGCGTAAAGCTGTGGGGCTGTCCAAGGGCGAAAAGTTGGCGAAGAACGTTTCGATCGACCTCGGCGTGAAGAAAGGTGCGAAGCTGACAGAAGTTTACGAAGTGAAGACGAGCACCACACGGAGCGACGTGTACACGGCGATCGGACAACTGACCGTCCATTCGGCTGGCAATGGCTGTCGACGCGTGATGGTACTGCCTGCCGACGAGCACCTTTCTCGGGACCTGGCCCAGGGCCTTGCACGAAGCGGCATCGAACTGAAACGATATCGATTGAGCGTCGACAAAGCGGAAATCCTCGCTTGACGTAGGTTCATCAAATCAGCGAGATCAGCCTCCCATCTGGCGCTACGGGAAAGCCGAAGGGGCGGCTCATTGAGCAACTCAAGGCATCCCCCACAGCGTTGATCCCACTCGAATCATAATTGGAAGTTGGGTGTCGAGATCTGGCTCGATCGGGAGCGGATGACCAGCACCCGATTAGAGCAGCACGAACGAAGTGATACGACTACCGCGCTGACAAACACCGGTAGCAATAATCTCCAAGGAGGACTTAGCAATGAATGCCGATGCACTCTGGCAGCTTCTCGCGGCTCCAGCAGTTCTTGCTGTGCCGTTCAGATATGGGCTCGACTGGTTTGACGGCATACGCAAGGAAAAGCACGGTGCAAAAGGTCTGGCCTTCGTCTGCTGGTACGGCGTACAACGACGACCTCGTCGCCTACCTCGTTGGATGACTTTTATCGCGTCGAAGGTCAAGACCCATATCATGCGACGGGGTCAGCAAGCAACGCAGGCGGGAACCCCGACAAAAAAGGCAATCGCATTTGTCTTCAACAGCGGTCGAATTCCGCTAAGGACCGACGACCTTTTCCAATCCAAGCCTCTGAAGCTAATGCTGTCCGGCGACGGGCAACTGAACCGTGCCAGAGTCCGCTTCGAAAGCGACCAAACGGCAGGCATTCAGCTGACCGGGGAACGAAGTTTCCTGCGCAGGCCAAAACACCATTTGACCGAGAGGGTCCTGACATTTTCCTATCTCGCATCCGGTCACGGGCTGGTATTGGAAATCGAATATACCGGCCAGGAGCCCGTCACCTTCAGCTTATCTGGGCCAGTGAACGGGATGAAAAGCTCGATCCAACAACAGCGCCTCTATGAGATTGATATCGTGGACAGCCGTCGTCGGCAGCGACAACGGCGGGCGGAAACCTGGAGCCTATGGATTGGTAGCATGATGATGGCAGGTGCCGTGGTCAAGACGGCGGTCGATCTGATACACGGCGGACATGCGGCAGCTTCTGCGGATTGGACGTTCTGGGTCACCATATTCGTCATGGGCGCCGGCGAATGGCTAGCCCTTTCTGCCTGGTATCGCGTGAAACAGGTAAAGAAAATTCCGACTGCGCTCCGATTCTGGGAGTCATCGCCGAACGCGCGATTCGTCCCGGCCGCCGATCGTACAAGCATCCAGTAAGTTCCGTTTCCCTCGAAGTCGATTTCTCTATGCTACGTTCGAGCGCGTCCAGCGAGCCCTGCGCGACATGAACGAGTTCACCAAACCCACTGCGCGTTGTTAGGTGCCAACGAAAGCAAACATAACACTCGGGCCTGTCTCGTCGATCCTTGCGGACCACTTGGCCGGAGTGTGGGCGGGACGCGTCAGAGGTCATGAATCTGTGAGATACTTTCTTATCAGACTGACCAACGCGACCGAGCCATCAAGACAATATAAGACTCTCCCGATACCCTTTCTGTTGACCGTATTCGAGTAGATCACTACTGCGAGCCGTGATATGAGCGAACTATCGGCCCTTAAGTACGTCAAGGCCAAATTTATACAAATGAAGAAGCATCAGGTGTTCAACGAACGGTGGCTACAAGACCGAATCGCGGAAGATCCTTCAATTCTCGGCCTTGGCGACTTGGTCCTGAAAGACAAAGAGAGGATTCACAGCGGCGCCGGACGCCTCGACATGCTCTGCCAAGATGCAGACTCAAACAGACGCTATGAAATCGAGATTCAACTTGGGAAAACCGACGAATCGCATATCATCCGAACCATTGAATATTGGGACATCGAGCGAAAACGATATCCACAGTACGAGCACGTTGCAGTCATCGTAGCCGAAGACATCACGAGTCGTTTCCTGAACGTTGTAAATCTATTTAATGGGTTCATTCCGCTAGTTGCTATCCAGGTTAGAGCGCAACAGGTGAACGAAACCATATCACTCGTTTTCACCACCGTTCTCGACGAACGTACACTTGGACTGACTGAGGATGATGAAGAGGTAGCAGAAAGCACTGACCGCTCGTACTGGGAGAGGCGAGCCACAAAAGCCACGGTCAGTCTAGCAGACGACGTTCTTAGTCTCATCAACGCATCCGAACCGAAACTTTCGCTTAAATATAACAAATTCTATATCGGCTTGGCGGACAGCAACGGCAGCTCAGACAACTTTGTCATCTTCAAGCCGAAGAAGGACTGGCTGCGAGTGGAGATTCGGTTGCCTCAAGACAACACGATCGAGTCAAAACTCGAAGATGCCGGCCTCAACGTTCTTGAATACAATACAAGAGAGGGACGCTACAAACTCCGCCTCACCAAAGCCGATCTGGATAAGCACCGCGAATTCATCTCCGATCTTCTCAAGAGCGCGCGCGGCGACTATCAGGATTGATGCCGCATGGAACGTTCGGGCGGCTAGGTCCCGAAAGGGCTGCAAACAATTGCATGATCGAAACGGGAAACGGGGTTCGGGAAACGGGGTTCGGGTTCTGCTGTGCGCGCTGAACCGCTCCGTCTCCGGCCGGGGGGGATGCCCCACCGATCCTCCTGATCGAGCTTCGTGTTAGAAGAATGGCCGGTGCGCACGGCACCGGCCGCAAGAGGGCTCTCACCGAGCGCGTAGCCAATCAGATTGCAACGGCAAACAAGGCGCAGTGAGGCTATTGAGAGCGCTTTGTATCGCCCCTCGCCGCGCCGGCTCGCGTGCGGCGCTCCACGGACATTGAGACAACGTTATCGATCGCTGGTGTATCGCCCCCAGCATCAAAGCGGGACGCGAGCAGTTCGTCCAGCAAGGACGTTTGCACATTCATCTCCCGAGCCAGTGCCGCCCGCGAAATCCCAAACGCCTCACGCAGCACTTGGATTCCGTCCGTTATGAGGTCGGGCGTAAGCACCTCGCGAAGGCCGTTCGCAACACGGCGCGCACGTAAGGCATGATTGGGTATCGGGCGTTCGGGTTGGCCCGCTGGCAATCAGCCCGTGGAGGCAGGCGGGCGAAACGTCCCTGGCAGCTTACTTGCCACGTTCCAGGGTAGTAATTCGTCGATGCGGTTAATGGGGTGATCAGCGATAGCAAAGCTATGCGCGCTCAGTATGAGCGCGTGTTGTCCGCGATGGGACAGCAGGACGGTACGGATTCTCGGGCAGCGCAAGCAGCGTGGGCTGCTCCTGGGCGGACGCCTGACGCACGCTGATCGCCCGATCCTCCGGGCACGGGCGATCAGCCGCCTGCGTGCGGCACCAGTACTCGGCTTGCGCATTCAGATCGTCCAGATCGGCGAATTGCCTGGCTGCGAAAAAGGCGTCGCGGACATGACGAATCGCACGCTCAACGCGGCCCTTCTCATTGCCGCGGGCAATCGCTACCGGTCTGGGCTCGAACCGATAGTGCGCGGCGAAGGCGAGCAGCGTCGGATGGAAACGGATGGCCTCGCCCTGGCGTTCGAGCACGGCGCTCTTGAGGTTGTCGTAGAGGATGACCCTGCCGAGCCCGCCCCAGCGGGTGAAGGCACCGATATGACCGCGCAGGAAGTTCTCCATGCGCGCGTCGAAGAAGAAGCGCAGATACAGATCGCGCGAGTACGAGAGCACCATCACGAAGGCCATTAAGGGCCGGCGTGCACGACCGATCTGCAAGTGACCGAAGTGACCCCAGTCGCATTGCATCTGTTCGCCGGGCAACGTGCGCAGCCGCAGATACGCTTCGGCAGGCGGGCGTGGCCGGTGCAGCGAGATCAGATGCCGGAAGTGCGTGGGGCCGCCCTGATAGCCGCGCTCGCGCACCATGCCGTAAAGGCGACTGGCGGTGAGCGTCGGATACTTCTCGAGCGTCTGGCCAATGAATGGCAGATATGGCTCGATCATCGAAGAGCGCGGCGCCGGTCCATGACGAGGCAACCCTGCCTGTGCGAGCACCCGTTTGACGGTGTCGCGATGCACGTGCAGTTGCCGCGCGATGGTGCCGCAGCGCCACTTCTCGACGTGATAGAGCCGCAGGATATGGGCTTCGAGTTCAGCGTCAATCGTCACCTTCAGAGCCTCCCCGCAATCGGTAGATGGAATGGAGAGCTCGACGGCGCAGCGGGCCAAGGCGTACGAACGGCGAACACGCATTGCCGCATAGGTGGCAATGCGTCGTCGCCGGCACCAATGCCGTGACGTGATGATGAGCGAGGGCGGCGCGCATCGACTCCGCAGGCAGTAGAGCACTGCATGCCGGTGCTGGTGAACCGTGATGCGTCACTTTATTGAGTCGTGCCCGGTAACGACGGGCGCGCTGCGCATGGGCGAGACGTCCACGGCGAGAATGCTGGTAACGCCGGGCCGCTTCGCGCAGACTTGCGCGGCGAGCCGCCTGGGCGCAGCCGTTGGCGCAATAGATCTGGCCGCGATCACAGCGGCGACAAATGAACACCTGCGCCCGACAGCGGGCACACAGAAAGAAGCGGCCCGTGGGCTGCATCGGCGGTCCCCATGGAACGCCGAAGGCAGGTCGTATCGACAGGGACCGTCAGCCGTGGAATACTGCGGCTGCACGTGTGCCTGTGCTTGGCCCCATGGCCTTGCATATGTCCTGTGTGGCGCGGCCCCGGGGTGAACTTGGCGGTTTGACCGGTGTCGCGCCGGTAGTTTCTTCGGCGGTATGCCTTTCTACCGCAACCGCTGCGCACCGTCATCCTTCACCGCGCTTTGCGCGTCTGCACTCGCCCTACGGGCTCCTTACCCCGCGCAAAGCGTCATCAATGCCCGGCTGAACCTTCCCTGAACATCGCCTGGCAATCCCCGGTCGCTTAACCGCTCAATTTCCATGACGCCGTCGTTTAGTGTCGGATTTAGACCGGCGTTCACATCTTGATTATCTCGGCGATGGCTTCGGCGCTTCGGCGCTTCGGTGACGGTGGGCGCTCGTGCAGCCTATGCCGAATGCCGCAGGCTCGATCCGTTGCCGCCACTGGCCAAGGTGTTAGCGCCGATGTAAAAATGACCCACCTCGCCGAAGTAAACCTGACCCAC
>CBIHRA010000062.1:0-23043 GCA_966212325.1 uncultured Burkholderiaceae bacterium
GGTCGATAGGTCGATAGGTCGATAGGTCGATAGGTCGATAGGTCGATAGGTCGATCAAGATTAATCGGCTCTGCCAAGCCAAGCGAAACGAACGCACAACAAAAACGGCGCTTCCTACGACGAAGCGCCGTTCTTGCGTCGGCGAACCCCTTCGCCTGTCCCTGCTCGATTACTCGACTTCGACGGTCTCCGGGCTCGCATTGCGCGGCGCGGCGTTTTCGTCGAACGTCAGTTGCACCTTGTCGCTTTCGTCCACGTCCACCGAGACGCGGCCGCCGTTCATCAGCTTGCCGAACAGCAACTCGTCGGCCAGCGCGCGGCGGATCGTGTCCTGAATCAGGCGCTGCATCGGCCGCGCCCCCATCAACGGATCGAAACCGTGCTTGGCGAGGTGCTTGCGCAGCGCATCGGTGAAGAGGGCGTCGACCTTCTTCTCGTGCAGTTGATCTTCGAGCTGCATGAGGAACTTGTCGACCACGCGCATGATGATTTCTTCATCGAGCGAGCGGAAGCTGATGACCGCGTCGAGGCGGTTGCGGAACTCCGGCGTGAACATCCGCTTGATGTCGGCCATCTCGTCGCCCGTTTCCCGGCGCGTCGTGAAGCCGATCGTCCCTTTCTGCATCGATTCCGCGCCCGCGTTCGTCGTCATGATGATGATGACGTTGCGGAAATCGGCCTTGCGTCCGTTGTTGTCCGTCAGCGTGCCGTGATCCATCACCTGAAGCAGCACGTTGAAGATGTCGGGATGCGCCTTCTCGATCTCGTCGAGCAGCAGCACGCAGTGCGGCTTCTTCGTCACGGCTTCGGTGAGTAGCCCGCCCTGGTCGAACCCGACGTATCCGGGCGGCGCACCGATCAAGCGGCTGACGGCGTGCCGTTCCATGTACTCGGACATGTCGAAGCGGATCAGCTCGATGCCGAGCGTAAACGCCAGCTGACGCGCAACCTCGGTCTTGCCGACACCGGTCGGGCCGGAGAACAGGAATGCGCCGATCGGCTTGTCGGTTTTACCCAAGCCCGCGCGCGCCATCTTGATCGCGGCCGAGAGCGCGTCGATCGCCGGATCTTGACCGAACACGACCGACTTCAGATCGCGATCGAGCGTTTGCAGCTTGCTGCGATCGTCTTGCGACACGCTTTGGGCGGGCACGCGCGCGATCTTCGAAATGATTTCCTCGATCTCGCCCTTGCCGATCGTCTTCTTTTGCTTGGACTTCGGCAAAATCCGTTGGGCTGCCCCGGCTTCGTCGATGACGTCGATGGCCTTGTCGGGCAAGTGGCGATCGGTGATGAAACGAGCGGAAAGCTCGGCCGCCGCCGACAGCGCACCCGACGAGTACTTGACGCCGTGATGTTCCTCGAAGCGCGACTTGAGCCCGCGCAGGATCGCTACCGTCTGCTCGACGGTAGGCTCGGTGACGTCGATCTTCTGGAAACGCCGCGAGAGCGCCGCGTCCTTTTCGAAGATGCCGCGGTACTCGGTGAACGTCGTTGCGCCGATGCACTTGAGCGTGCCCGACGACAGCGCCGGCTTGAGCAAGTTCGACGCGTCGAGCGTGCCGCCCGATGCGGCGCCCGCGCCGATCAGCGTGTGAATTTCGTCGATGAACAAAATGGCGTGCGGCCGCTCTTTGAGCTCCTTGAGCACAGTTTTCAGTCGCTGTTCGAAATCGCCCCGGTACTTCGTGCCGGCCAGCAGCGCGCCCATGTCGAGCGAGTAGACCTGCGCATCAGCCAGGATGTCGGGCACTTCGCCGCGCGTAATGCGCCACGCGAGCCCCTCCGCGATAGCGGTCTTGCCGACGCCGGCCTCGCCCACGAGCAGCGGATTGTTCTTGCGCCGGCGGCACAGCACCTGCACCACGCGCTCGACTTCCGCCTCGCGCCCGATGAGCGGATCGATGCGGCCGTCCTTGGCCATCTGGTTCAAGTTCTGCGTGAACTGCGCAAGCGGCGTTTCCTTCTGCGACGCGGCGTCTTCCGATTCCGCATTGGCGTCGCCCGCCTTCGCGGCATCGCTGCTGCTCGTCTTGGCGATGCCGTGCGAAATGAAATTGACGACGTCGAGCCGCGTCACGCCCTGCTGCTGGAGGTAGTAGACCGCGTGCGAATCTTTTTCACCGAAGATGGCGACGAGCACGTTGGCGCCCGTCACTTCCTTCTTGCCGTTCGAAGTCGACTGCACGTGCATGATCGCGCGTTGAATCACGCGCTGAAAACCGAGCGTCGGCTGCGTGTCCACGTCGTCGGTGCCGGGCACCGTCGGCGTGTTGTCGTGGATGAAGTTGCGCAGATTTTGGCGCAGATCCTCGATGTTGGCCGCGCACGCGCGCAACACCTCGGCGGCCGTCGGATTGTCCAGCAACGCCAGCAAGAGATGTTCGACCGTAATGAACTCATGCCGCGCCTGGCGTGCTTCCATGAACGCCATGTGCAGGCTGACTTCCAGTTCCTGGGCAATCATGCTTCCTCCATCACGCACTGCAGCGGATGCCCCGCTTGCCTTGCGTGTGTAACAACTTGCTCGACCTTGGTCGACGCGATATCCCGCGTATAGACCCCACATACCCCCCGCCCTTCGCGATGCACCTTCAGCATGATCTGCGTAGCGGTCTCTCTGTCTTTATTGAAGTATTCCTGCACGATCATCACGACAAATTCCATTGGCGTGAAATCGTCATTGAGCAAGACAACCTTATACATGGACGGCGGTTTCAGCTCTTTTTCCTGCCGCTCCAGTACGGTGCCATCCTGCTTGTCTGGGATAATCGCCATACACCCATTCTAAACAACTCGGCCGGGCTCGCAATCCTACGAAAAACCCGACCAACCGGTTGGTGGACCGGGCCGCCCCACGGCGAACCCGCACGCGCTTCTCGCGCTCAAGCCGCCCGGCTTCCCGCATCGTGCGCACCCTCGCGCCGCCGCCCTGCCCGCTCCGCTTCCAATCGCAACGGAACGAACCTGCCGACCGCATCGAGTATCGCACAGAGCGTGCCGACGTTCCCGACGCCACCTTGCCGGGGGCCCCGCGCTGGCGCTCGCCGAGCCGCACCGAACACATCTGAGTCGATTATGCGACTTTTCAAGGGCCACCGCTTGCGCTAGCGCACAAAACCATATGCGGGAGAAACCCTGAAACCCGTGTTCGACGCAACGCTCCAAGAAACGTCTCAAAATTCACTTGACACCTGCTTAAAGAGATCCAACAATCAAGCTGGCACTTTTTTCAGCTAGCCGCAGGAAGTGGGAGTACGAAAAAAAATGCCGAGGTGAGCTAGTGCGGAGGGGGCGGTCGCATCGAGCGGCTGTCGAGCTTTTCGAGCATGCTCGTGGTAGGACATGAGTTACAGGGGAAGTTGGTATGGCAACTGGTACGGTCAAATGGTTCAACGACGCGAAAGGCTTCGGATTCATCACGCCCGATGAAGGCGGCGAGGATCTGTTTGCGCATTTCTCGGCCATCCAGATGAACGGTTTCAAAACGCTCAAGGAAGGCCAGAAGGTGAGCTTCGAGGTCGTGCAAGGACCGAAGGGCAAGCAAGCATCGAACATCCAGTCTGACGCTTAAGACTGCTTCGACTGCAGCGCCTATGAAAGCCCGGCTCCGGCCGGGTTTTTTTCGTTCGGGCGGCGCGATGCTGCGGTCGGACGCCCAATCAGCATCGGCAAGCGCGTCAGCGCGGGCTCGCGACGTCCAACGTGTAGGTGAAAAACACTTCGTCGCGCACCCATCCCATCGATTCGTAAAGCGACTGCGCTTTCAGATTCGTCTTGGCAGTCGTCAAATCCATTCGCACCTTGCCGTCGCGTCGAGCGCGTTCATGGGCGGCGGCCAGCAACGCCTTGCCGACACCGCGCCGGCGCGCATCGGGTGCGACGAACAAATCGTAGAGCACGTAGATCGGCCCCGCCGCGACCGAGCAGAACGACGGATATAGCTGGCAAAAACCGCCTAACGTACCACCCGCGCGGTCCACTACGAGGATGACCGATTCGGCTCGCTCGGTTCTGGCTCGAATAAACCGCTCGGCCGCCGACAAATCGGGCGACTGTTCATAAAATTGTCGATATAAATCGAACAATCGAGCCGTTTCGTGCAAATCGCGTGACTCGTACGGACGAATCAAAATTGAATCTTTCATGCCGGGCAATATGGGTAGGCGAAAAAATGCAAAAACCCCGGCGGCACAATCATGCTCACCGGGGCTTACCGGATACCGCGCACAAACGCGAGAAGCGATCTTACATGTTTTCGATCAAACCCGCGAAATCGGCCCGCGAGCCTTGTGGCGCAATGCTCCCTCAATTATTCGAGGAAATTTCCCCTCCGATTTCCACGCCAGCGCGACTGTGCGCTCGAAACAACACCGCTTCGCCGCCTGTCTACAAACCGCGATGCCGAGATTTCATGGCGCACGTTCTCGCAAGGTGGTTGAGCGCCGCTCCGGGTTAGCCGGTCGCCTTCGCACGCCAAACATCGCGCACCAATGGTCAAGGTCCGATCCCGATATTGCATCCGAGCGCTCGCTCGTCAATAGGACAGGAACGGTTTGATCTTCCCAGTGAACGACCTCGTATGATCGACCAGACGCTTGCGACTGCCAGAACAGCAGGGCACGGTCCGCATCGGTGCTCGCGCGATCTTCGCTCAGAAAGCCCTGCATGGATCGCTCGTCACGCTCGAAAATCCAATGCTCTTTGGTCCTGCCAAGGCAGTTCTTCCCCATCGTCCCGTGTGAGTTGGGATGGTAAATGTTCGGATTCATCTTCGTCCTCCGGTCTCTCGCTCATCCGAGCGCACCGAACGCATCCTACCAACCCAACTAATGCCCTCCTCTTTCGACTCGACGCGATAGCGCGGAGCGAGCGACGCTGCCGCCTCCAGCAAACACCGCGGATGCTGAGGATTGTGTGCTCAGATATCCGCGTAGGCCGGTAGCAGGTCCTGGTCGACTAAGCGAATTTCGATACGGTTCGCGACCTCGACATGCTCAGGGTTGTCCACGGAAAACACAGCATCGGTAACGCTAACGATGATCGTACCCGTCTGCTTTCTGCCCGCTCCGAGCACAGGAACCAGCGCGCGGGCCTCGGGAATCTGCTGCACCGTCAAGACCTTCGGCAAATACAGCATCCAGCCGACACCGGGCTTGTCATCGAACACGCGCCGTTCGAAATATTCGGGTGGCGATACTTCGGCGTAGATGGGGTTGAATTCGTGCGCGACCCGGCTGACGTAGCGCACGAAGTCATCGAAACCGACCAGCTCCGGGCCGCCCGACAACGACACAGTCAGGGAATTCGGATCGCCCTGCGGCAACACGTGGCAGGTCATGTTCCCACCAGCAACGGAAGTTTCGTTCCCGTCCCAAATGGCTACGTAAGACTGGTTTGGGGAGTTGCGGAATTCCTCTTTTAAAACGGCGAGAGCGGCCGACGAAGGTTCGTCACCGTCAAACGCGCGGTATAGCTGTGCTTCACCCGGTGAGTCGCCTTTCAGGCACCATCTCGTCTTCGCAAGCTCATCATGCTTCTCGGCCATCGAATCGATGATTCTGCCCAGCCGAGCCAGCACCGTTCCGAAGTCGGTAGGCGAAAGCGTTGCGTCTCGGAATTGAGCATTAATTTCCATCTGCGCCATATGTCAGTGCCTCAAGGTGCAACAACGGATTGGATACCCCACTGCATGAGCAGGCGCGCCATTTTTGCGCGAGCCTTTGGCCCCTGGAAGTACCACGTCAATCGGGTAGGCGGATTCTCTCGCACGGCCTTGCCTTGCGAGACGATCGTGAACGCCATTTTGTCGACCCCTTGAAAGCCTTGATCGCCCACGGCATCTCAAGAAACTGGTCATAGTTGCCCTTGGCTTCCTGCAACATACACTGCGCAGGAATGAAGCCGTCGAAATCAATGTCCTGCCACTCCCACTCCTGGCTCCATCCTTCCTCAACGCTGTACGGCCATCCAGTGATACGACCCTGGTATTCTCGCGCGGCTGCGGTCATGTTGTGATTGGCGCGCTTGGAGACCCCACCTTCGGGCGGACATTTCTTGCACTTCTCGTCAGTGCGCGGCAGCGTACGCGCAGCAGGCGCTGCCTTGCTGTCCTCTTTCTTCGTGTCGCCGGACAGGCTACCCGTTGCCCCCACCGCTGCCCCGCCCAATAAGGCCGCGCCAGCGCGCGCCAAGACCGGACCAAGTGCTCGCGCTGCCCCCTCTATTACCGGAACTGCCAGACCCGCCATTATTCAATCCTCCCTGAAATTCAGGATGTTCGATATGCCAGCGCACCACGCGCATGTAGTCGTGAAACCGTTCGTCTGCCGAGCGGCCTGGACGCGTCAGCCACGCGCGTATCGCGGGCTGCTCGTAAAAACCGGGGGAGTACGCTTCGACGCGAAGAAACGCGATCAGATTTCCATCGCGCTCGATGCCGACCTCCCGCGCCGCTTTGTACGCACGCCACAGCCGAGACGAAAGCGTCGTATCGTCGGCTAGCTTCGGATCGTCTTTACACAAATCCGCGCGCACGCCTTCGACAAACCGCTTGGCGTCGATTTCCGCAAGCGCCGCAACCTGTTCTGTCGTGAGTTCAAGCATGCGGATGTACCTTCGTCAGTTCGCCGTTGATTTCCACGAGCCAATCGAACGTCGGCACGAAAAATTCGATCCGTTGGGTGAACGAAAACAGCCTCGCGATTTCGCTCATCAGGCGTGCGTCATAAAAGCGGAGCAAGGCGGTTCGACCGCCCGGCATACGGGCGTTCAAACGCCCTGCAAGCTCTTCGGCAAGCGCCGGAAAGGGGTAGGCACTGATAAGCCATGAAACGCCCTCATCGCCCGCTCCCATCGTAAATAGAGACTGTTGCACGGCGCTCGACGCGTCGGCGAAATCGATCAGCCACGGCCCAGCGTCGGCCAAAGACGCGTCGGGCGTTCCGTCGAATAATCCAATAGTGGCTGCGGGCCGTGCAACTGTTTCGCCGCGTCCGTACAGCAGCGCGTCAACAAGCGCGTACAGCCGCACAGGAAGCGAGGCCTGCGCTTGGCGCTGCGCAAAATAAACTTCGATTTTTGCGGGCTGCACGACTCACCCCCGCATGACCATCGTTGCGCCGCTTTTTGCTGCCGCGATCAAGCATTCAAGGCAGAGCGTCGGGGTTGGCGACAACGGGAGTGCAGTAGCCGCTGCGGCGACGGCTGCGCCAGTATTTGCGTGACCCTCGCCGTCGTCGCTGATCGTGGAATTCGATTGCGAGGCGATCAACGTCGCGCCGCATGCAGTGCGCATACCTTCGACCGCAGTATCGCGTTTGTCGATGATATGCGGGTAACGACGCCCCAACAGATCAGGCAGGATCGGGAATGTGCCCTTGCATTGCGGGCACGCGACCATGTGCCCGACTCCCGAAATTGGCCTGCCGTCCAGCGTCGCTGTGGGATTTCCTTCAAGTACCTTGCCGCCGTGGGACGTGGTGTCCCCGACGCAAATAATGCTGCCTTTCGCCAAGTGGCCCTCTCTCAGCACTGTTTTGTCTGAACTTTACCATCGCTCAGGGGCAGCATAGCCGGATCGGGCTTTTTCAGACTTCAAGAAACGTTAAATTCGCGCAGACGCGATATTTCTCGCTTGAACGAAGATGCCCATTTCTCAAAAGTCCGTGACGCCGTTCTCGGCGACGTGCCGCCATTGACGAATGAGCATCGTCAAATCGTCGTTCACGGGTTCCCCTCCAATACGGTCAACATTGAGGGGAATTTCAGCACCTACCCTCCATATCCCCCTCCAGGCGAAGTCGATCCCCCTCCACGTGGCGACACCTCTTGACACTACAATTCAAAAATAAAAACGCCGGTAAATCACTGATCTATCGGCGTTTTTGCTACTGCATGGCACTGCGTGATACTAACCGCGATACCCTCTTACATGTTTTCGATCATGACTTGACCGAAGCCCGAGCAGGAAACCTGCGTCGCGCCTTCCATCAGACGCGCGAAGTCATACGTGACGCGTTTCTGAAGGATCGACTTTTCCATCGACGAGATGATGACGTCGGCGGCTTCCGTCCAGCCCATGTGACGCAACATCATTTCGGCCGACAGGATTTCCGAACCCGGGTTGACGTAGTCCTTGCCCGCGTACTTCGGCGCCGTGCCGTGCGTGGCTTCGAACATCGCCACGGAATCGGACAGGTTCGCACCCGGCGCGATGCCGATGCCGCCCACTTGCGCGGCCAGGGCGTCGGAGATGTAATCGCCGTTCAGGTTCAGCGTGGCGATCACGTCGTATTCGGCCGGACGCAGCAGAATTTGCTGCAGGAATGCGTCGGCTATGACGTCCTTCACGATGATGTCGTTGCCCGTCTTCGGGTTCTTGAACTTCATCCACGGGCCGCCGTCGACGAGCTCGGCGCCGAATTCCTTTTGAGCCAGCGCATAGCCGGCGTCGCGGAACGCGCCTTCCGTGAACTTCATGATGTTGCCCTTGTGCACGAGCGTGACCGAACGGCGGTCATTGTCGATCGCGTACTGGATGGCTTTGCGCACGAGACGCTCCGTGCCCTCGCGCGACACCGGCTTGACGCCGATGCCCGACGTTTCGGGGAAACGGATTTTCTTGACGCCCATTTCTTCGCGCAGGAACTTGATGACCTTCTTGGCCTGCTCCGATTCCGCCGCCCATTCGATGCCCGCGTAGATGTCTTCCGAGTTCTCGCGGAAGATCACCATGTTGGTCTTCTCGGGCTCGCGCACCGGCGAGGGCACGCCCTTGAAGTACTGAACGGGCCGCAGGCAGACGTACAGGTCCAGCTCTTGGCGCAGCGCGACGTTCAGCGAGCGAATGCCGCCGCCCACCGGCGTCGTCAACGGGCCCTTGATCGAGACGACGTAGTCCTTCAGCACTTGCAGCGTTTCTTCGGGCAGCCATACGTCGGGGCCGTAGACCTTCGTCGCCTTCTCGCCCGCGTAGATCTCCATCCAGTGAATCTTGCGCTTGCCGCCGTACGCCTTCTCGACCGCCGCGTCGACTACCTTGATCATCACAGGCGTAATGTCGAAGCCCGTGCCGTCGCCCTCGATGTAGGGGATGATCGGCTGGTCGGAAACGTTGAGCGAGAAGTCCGCGTTGACGGTGATCTTGTCACCGCCCGTCGGAACCTTGATGTGCTGATACGGCATGATCGACTCCAGTGTTGGCTGTGCGGGTGGAAAGCAATGGTGTGCGGTTACGGCGCGCCCGGGCGCAATCTCCCGAGCGCCGACACGCAGCACTTGCCCAATCTTCGGTTCGGCGCGCTCGATGCGGCCGCGCCAATGCGGCTGGATGGCTATTCTAGCCCACGTCGGATCGGCGGCAGCGCTGCGCGCGCCGCATGGACCGAACCGGGCATCGAGCACGCGATGCGCCGTCACTCGGCTGCAGCGGCACGGGAAGACGTATGGCAAGGCACGGCGGTCAGTCTTGGGTCTTATATAAGACAAAAGACTTAGACGTTCCGTATTATGCATTAAGATTCCGCCATTTGCCATAGAGGCCAGGCGACCCGCCCGCGGCGCATCTGTCGTGCGGGCGTGCGCTTCCTCGCAGGGCCGCCTCGTCGTCATCGCTCCGCCCTTACGCTTTGCCTCGATCGAACTCATGCGTCTCATCGCCCTCAACAAACCGTTCGGCACCATCTGCCAATTCTCGGCCCACGAAACGCGCGCCAGCTTGGGCGATTGGGTCGACGTGCCCGGCGTCTACCCGGCGGGCCGTCTCGACGCGGACAGCGAGGGCTTGCTGCTGCTCACCGACGACGGCGGCCTGCAAGCGCGGATCGCCGAGCCGCGTCACAAGCTCGTCAAACGCTACTGGGCGCAAGTGGAAGGGGCGCCGGACGAAGCGGCGCTCGCTCAGTTGGCCGCGGGCGTCGACCTGGGCGATTACGTGACGCGCCCCTGCCGCGCGCTGGTCATCGACACGCCCACGGCGCTCTGGGCACGCGTGCCGCCGATCCGCTACCGCGCCGCGATCCCCACGACATGGTTGGAGCTGGCCATTACGGAAGGAAAAAATCGGCAAGTGCGCCGCATGACGGCAGCGGTCGGATATCCGACGCTGCGGCTCGTGCGCGTGGGCATCGGCGCGCTCGATCTCATGACGCTCGGTCTCGCGCCCGGTCAATGGCGGGCGCTGCCGCCCGAGGCACCCTGGGACGGCTCGTCGCGCCGACCGCGCGCCAAGCGGCTGGCGGATTAGGCCGGTGCTCAGCTAACGCATTGTAAGTACACGGGTTTTAACGGCGACAGCCGCCAGCGGAATAGATCGGGCACTGGCGATTCGGCGCGCGTTGACATCTCGTTACACACCCCTTTCGTTAAATCGAAAAAAACGCGTCAACCGCTTGCGCAACTCGCGCGTTATCCGACGCAGATGCCGTTCAAAGCTATCCGGCATTCGCCTTCGGCCCCGTCGCCGTGCCGTTTTCGCTGTACGGAACGTCGACCGAAGCGCCCGCAGACGTGTCGGCCTATTTGTTCGATGCGGCTGTCAACCGAAAGGTGGATGGCGCGTTTACCGACATGACTCATTGACCGGGTCATTTGGTTAATTAACTCAAGCTGAGGATTTACAAATGAGCAAACTGATCGCCGCTCTGGTCGCTGGCCTGTTCGCAACGGCTGCTTTCGCACAAGCATCGGGCACGGAAGCCGCTTCGGCTGCTGCTCCGGCTGCTGCTTCGGCCCCCGCCAAGCACGTCAAGAAGCACGCTAAGAAGCACGCAAAGAAGAAGGCCGCCAAGGCAGAAGCCGCTTCGGCCGCTTCGGAGTAAGTTCGTTGTAACGACGCAGTCAAGAACACGCAGTACTGCCGTTCTTCACGGCGTTGGAGGCAGGTGACCGCAAGGCGCCTGCCTTTTTCTTTTCCGGGCCGTCGCTTTGCATCGACCGCGCCCGCTCGCGTAACATGCGCGGGTTCTCGTCGTCGAAAAAGGAGTGATGCCGTGCGACTTTCGTTTCGCTCGGGGATGGCGCGCTTGGCGCTCAGCCTCGTTTTGCCCGCTTGCGCGCTCGCGGCCGCACAGTTCGTGCCCGGAGCAGCGCTCGCTCAGTCGCTGCCCGCCGGCGCAAAGCCGCCCGAAGCGTTCCCGCACGTGAAGCTGACGGCGGGCATGTTCGTCATCGACGCGGCCGTAGCCGCGAACGATCCCGACCGCGAGCAAGGCCTCATGTACCGGACGCAGCTCGCGCCGAACGAAGGGATGCTGTTCGTGTTCGGTGAAAACGCCGTCCATTGCTTTTGGATGAAGAACACGCTGATCCCGCTCTCGATCGCATTCATGCGCGCCGACGGCACGATCACCGACATCGACGAAATGCAGGCCGAAACGACGAACAACCATTGCCCGCGCAACAATGGCGTTTATGCACTCGAAATGAGCAAGGGCTGGTTCTCGGCCAAGGGCATCAAGCCCGGCATGAAGATCGACGGCCTACCCCGGCCGCAGTAGCGCCATCGCACAGCAGCGCCGCCGCACCGGTCGCGCCGGCAGCGGCCGTCGCCGTCGTCGTCGGCGTGGGCGTCGTCGTGGGCGTCGTCGGCGTCGGCGTGGCCCGCCGGCACCCGTCGGGGGCCCCCACCCCCCCGCGCGCCGACTCGCGCCGACTCGCGCCGACTCGCGCCGGCCCGCGCCGGCCCGCGCCGGCCCCGTACGCCGAGCGGCTCGACCGACGGCGCATCGCCGGCCGGCAAGGCGCACCGGCCGGCATCGGCAACATCCGCAAGCAGCACCGCATCGCACTCGCTAAAACCGGAATCAGTGTGGCCGCACCCGGCCGAATTCACCGGCGGTTTATCGTGGTACCGGTACTCTGACATTTATTACAGTTGTCGTCCTTTCAGTCAGGTGATTTACTGACGACCAATAAAAATAACAACACACCAAAAAAATCCGCTCCATCTTAATGCCTTCGAAGGATACCCGTGCTTGCCGCGCCGTTTGCGTCGGGCCGGGTCGTCGATGCGGTCGTCCGAACGCCTTCCCGTTCGTCCCGTACGCCCTGTGGGCGGGACCGCCCGACAGCGCGCCGGTCGCAGACCACCCGGGCCGCGGCCGTCTCCGCCTTTCGTTTATTGGCATCGACTAAAGCGATATCCGAGCATTGCCCGGATTAATCGTTGAATACGCTTATATCGGCATCGCCGGAGCCGTCCACCATGCATGCGGACGGCGCAACGACACGCGCCGATCAATCAGCCTCGCTTGCAACTTTCAATCAATCAGAAGCAATGTCAAATGAGGGGTTTTAAATGAAGAAGCTCCTGATGTATGCCGCCGTTTCACTGGCCGGATCGACGATCGCCTTCGACGCGAGCGCACAACATGTCAAAACGCTGGGCTCGGTCACGCAGTTCGTGCTGCCGGCCCAAAACTCGGATGCCGGCGCGTTGATCGACTTCGAACACGCGCTCCCGATGCCGCTTCCCAACCCTGGTTTCGCCGCGCCCTCGCAAGCCGAGTCGTCGCTGGTCGCCCCCAGTCGGCTCGGAGCGCCGGGCCACACGACGGGCGGCGCAGGCGACGGCAAACGCGCCGCCGTTCAACTCGCGCCGCCTCGACCGCTAGCCACGCAAGACGGCGTCAGTTCGCAAGACGGCGTGAGCCCGCAGGAATTCGGCACGTCGTCGCAACCGTTCACGACGAACCGCGTCGACGCGCTGGGCGACAACACCCAGTTCTACTACGCGTTTCGTCCGACCGGAAAATTGTTCTTCAACATCGGCACAGCCACTTACGTGTGCTCCGCCTCGCTCATCAAGCCCGGAATCGTCGTCACGGCCGCTCACTGCGTCGCCAACTTCGGCAGGCAACAGTTCTACTCGAATTGGCGGTTCGTGCCGGCCTACAGCAATGGCAGCGCACCCTACGGCGTATGGACGGCCGCATCCGCCGTCGTGCTGACGGCGTACTACAACGGCACCGATTCTTGCGCCGTGAGCGGCGTCGTGTGTCAGGACGATGTCGCCGTGCTGATTCTCTCGCCGCAAAGCGGCGCGTACGCGGGCAATCGCGCGGGCTGGTATGGCTATGGGTGGAACGGCTACGGTTTCAACGGGTCATCTCAAGCGCTCATCGATCAACTCGGCTATCCGGTCGCGCTGGACAGCGGCGCGTTGATGGAGCGCAACGATTCGCAAGGCTACCGGTCTTCGAGCTTCTCCAATAACACCATCATCGGGTCGCTGATGACGGGCGGCTCCAGCGGCGGGCCGTGGCACGTCAACCTCGGCGTCGCACCGAGCCTATCGGGCACGGGTTTCGGCAGCGCCGCCGCGCGCAACACGGTCGTCGGCGTGACGAGCTGGGGCTACACCGATACCACCGTCAAGCAGCAAGGCGCATCGCCGTTCACGAGCGGCAACATCGTGCCGATCGTGAATGCGGCCTGCTCGTCGAGACCCGGCGCTTGCTAGCACGGCGCGAAGGCGGAACGCGGTGAGGGGAAGGACGGCGGCATCTGCCGCCGTCCCTGCAAAAGGCCTGGGCAAGCGCTATGCTTGTAAGGCTGTTTGCAACACCGCACGTGCCGCACGGTCCGGGGCCAGCCCGGAAAGTTCGCGGCGCCCACATTCCAAGGAGATCGACGTGCCCCGCAAGACTCCCATCGAGCGCTACCGCAACATCGGCATCAGCGCTCACATCGATGCCGGCAAAACCACGACCACCGAACGCATCCTGTTCTACACCGGCGTGAGCCACAAGATCGGCGAGGTTCACGAGGGCGCGGCGGTGATGGATTGGATGGAGCAGGAACAGGAGCGCGGCATCACGATCACGTCGGCCGCGACCACGGCGTTTTGGAAAGGCATGGCCGGCAATTATCCCGAACACCGCATCAACATCATCGACACCCCCGGACACGTCGACTTCACGATCGAAGTCGAGCGTTCGATGCGCGTGCTCGACGGCGCCTGCATGGTCTACGACTCGGTGGGCGGCGTTCAGCCGCAGTCCGAAACCGTCTGGCGCCAGGCCAACAAGTACAAGGTGCCGCGCATCGCATTCGTCAACAAGATGGACCGCGTCGGCGCCGACTTCTTCCGCGTTCAGCGTCAGATCGGCGAACGGTTGAAAGGCGTCGCCGTGCCGATTCAAATTCCCGTCGGCGCCGAGGAGCATTTCCAAGGCGTGATCGACCTCGTCAAGATGAAAGCGATCATTTGGGACGAGGAAAGCCAGGGCGTGAAGTTCGAGTACCAGGACATCCCCGAGAACCTGCGCGCAACGGCCGAAGAGTGGCGTGAAAAGATGGTCGAAGCGGCGGCAGAGGCCAGCGAAGAGCTGCTCGAAAAGTATCTCGAGGATCACACCTCGCTCACGGAAGCCGAGATCAAGGGCGGCTTGCGCAAACGCACGATCGCCAACGAAATCGTGCCGATGCTATGCGGCAGCGCGTTCAAGAACAAGGGCGTGCAGGCGATGCTCGATGCGGTGATCGACTACCTGCCCTCGCCCGTCGACGTGCCCGCCATTCTCGGTCACGACGAGGACGACAAGGAAGCCGAGCGCCATCCGAGCGACGACGAGCCGTTCTCGGCGCTCGCGTTCAAGATCATGACCGACCCGTTCGTCGGCCAGCTCATCTTCTTCCGCGTCTACTCGGGCATCGTCAATTCGGGCGACACCGTGCTCAATTCGACGAAGAACAAGAAGGAACGCGTCGGGCGCATCTTGCAGATGCACGCCAACGATCGCAAGGAGATCAAGGAGGTCTACGCGGGCGACATCGCCGCGGCCGTCGGCCTGAAAGAAGCGACGACGGGCGACACGCTTTGCGATCCGGCCAATCCGATCATTCTCGAGAAGATGATCTTCCCCGAGCCGGTGATCTCTCAGGCCGTCGAGCCCAAGACCAAGGCCGACCAGGAAAAGATGGGCATCGCGCTCAATCGCCTGGCGCAGGAAGACCCGTCGTTCCGTGTTCAAACGGACGAGGAATCGGGCCAGACGATCATCTCGGGCATGGGCGAGCTGCACCTCGAAATCCTCGTCGACCGGATGAAGCGCGAGTTCAACGTCGAGGCGACCGTCGGCAAGCCGCAAGTGGCGTACCGCGAAACGATTCGAACGAGCGCCGAGGATGTGGAAGGCAAGTTCGTCAAGCAATCGGGCGGGCGCGGCCAATACGGCCACGTCGTCATCAAGATGGAGCCGCAGCCGCCGGGCAAGGGTTACGAGTTCGTCGACGCGATCAAGGGCGGCGTCGTGCCGCGCGAGTACATTCCGGCCGTCGACAAGGGCATTCAGGAAACGCTCAAGAGCGGCGTGTTGGCGGGCTACCCCGTCGTCGACGTGAAAGTGACGCTGACGTTCGGTTCGTACCACGACGTCGACTCGAACGAAAATGCCTTCCGCATGGCCGGTTCGATGGCGTTCAAGGAAGGCATGCGGCGTGCGAAGCCGGTGCTGCTAGAACCGATGATGGCCGTCGAGGTCGAGACGCCCGAGGATTTCATGGGCAACGTGATGGGCGACCTCTCAGGCCGGCGCGGAATCGTGCAAGGGATGGAAGACATCGCGGGCGGCGGCGGCAAGGTCATTCGCGCGGAAGTGCCGCTCGCCGAAATGTTCGGCTATTCGACGTCGCTGCGCTCGCTGACCCAAGGCCGAGCCACCTACACGATGGAGTTCAAGCATTACGCGGAAACGCCGAACAACGTGTCCGACGCCATCGTCAACGCGAAAGGAAAGTAGCGCCCAGCGCGGGCGCGCATACGTCCGCGCATGGCTCCGGCGCCCCGCGCCGGGTCAGCAATTGCCGAGCCTGTCGGGGCGCCGCACCCTCGACAGGCTTTCTTTCGGCCGCGAGCGCCGCGTCGCCGCTCGCATCGCACAGCACTCGTGCGCGCGCGGGCCGAGAGTCGCGCTAAACTGCATGCGTATTCGTCGCCGCCGTACCGCTCGTCAACGCCGCGCTGCTCCTCTAGCACGCTTCCCACACGAACCGGACTCCCCGATGAAAATACCGACCGCGCTTCGCCTCGCTTTGGATGCCGCCCGCCGCGACGCCGGCGAACTCGGCAATCACGCCATCGACGAATATCTCGCGCATCGCCTCTCCCGACGCGAACTGCTTCGCTATGCAAGCGTGCTGGGATGCTCCGGCGTCGCCGCCGCGGCCGGGGGGCTCATCGTCCCGCGGCGTGCGCTGGCGCAAGGCGCGAGCGGGACCGCCGCGACGATCCGCGTCGCGCATCTGACGCCCGCGGGGCGCGTCGATCCTTTGACCGTCGCCGATGCCGCCGGCCTCTGCCTCATTGCGCAAACGGGCGAATTCCTCGTCAACGACGAAGGCGATGCGTCCACGTTGAAGCCGGCCCTCGCGCTGTCGTGGCAATCGAACGACAAAGGCGACGTCTGGACGTTCAAGCTGCGGCAGAACGTGAAGTTTCACGATGGTCAGACCTTGAGCGCCAAGGATGTCGCCGCCACGTTCGATCGGCTCTCGGACGCCAAAAGCGGGTCCGCCGCCCTCTCCGTCTTCAAGGGGGTGTTGTCGAAAGGCGGAACGCGCGCCGTCGATGAACACACGGTCGCGTTTCATCTGGATGCGCCGAACGGCAATTTCCCGTACTACGTGTCGTCGGACAATTACAACGCGGTCATCCTGCCTGCCAACCTCAAAGGCGACTACGAACAGAGCTTCATCGGCACCGGGCCGTTCAAGCTCGAGCGATATGAGACGAAACGCGGCGCATCGTTCGTTCGGAACCCCGACTACTGGGGCGACAAAGCGCTGCCCGCGCGCGTTCAATTCGCCTTCTATGCCGATCAGCAGGCGCAAATCCTCGCGCTTCAAGGCCGCCAAGCCGACGTCATGGGCGATCTGACCGTTCAAGGCGGTCTCGGGATTCTGAACAATCCGGAGTTCGCCGTTCAGAGCGTGAAGTCGAGTGCGCATCGTCAAATCCATATGCGCTGCGATATGGCGCCGTTCAACGACAAGCGCGTCCGCCAGGCGCTGGCGCTCGCCGTCGATCGCGAGGTGCTCGTGCGCGGGCTCTTCAAAGGGCGGGCCGTCGTCGGCAACGACAGCCCGTTCGCACCGATCTTTCCTTCGACGAATCCGTCCGTTCCGCTGCGGCGCATCGACACCGCCAAGGCGAAGAAATTACTGGCCGACGCGGGGCACGCCAATCGCGTCGCCGCCACCCTGACCACGGAAAAGTTCATGGAGATTCCCGATCTGGCCGTCGTCTTGCAGAACCAGGCGAAGGCGATCGGCATCGATCTCGCGCTCAAGGTCGAAAGCCAAAGCCAGTATTACGGCAAAGGGACGTTCGGCAGTTCCGATTGGCTCGATGCGCCGCTCGGTATAACCGACTACGGTCACCGAGGCGTGCCGAACTTGTTCTTGAACGCGCCGCTCGTCAGCGACGGCGCCTGGAACGCCGCCCATTTCAAGAACCCCCAATACGACAAACTCGTAGGCGAATTCGTCGGCGCCGTCGACGTCGCCTCGCAAAAGCGGCTCGCCGGCCAGATCGAAGCGCTACTGCTCGAAGAGACGCCGATGATCATCCCGTACTTCTTCGATCAGCTCATCGCCACGCGCAAGAACGTCACGGGCGTACGCTTCACGGCGATTTCGCAGATGTATTTCGATCGCGCGCAAGTGAAAGCGTGAGCGCCCGGCCCGCGCATGCGAGCCCGACGCCTTTGGTCTAACGCCTGACGCCTGACGCCTGACGGCAAGCCGCCCCGAGGGATGGACGAACCGCTTATCGCTCCGACGATGCCCGACACCGCCGCTTCATTCCGACGACGCGCCGCACGCGGCAGCGCCGAACGCATCGCTCGATTCCTCGCGACGAGGCTCTTGCTGTCGCTCGTCACTTTGTGGCTGCTGTCGATCATCGTGTTCGCGCTCGGCCAGTTGCTGCCCGGCGACGTCGGCCGGGCGATCCTCGGTCCGCTCGCCGACGCGCGCGCCGTGGCTGCGCTCGATCACCAACTCGGCACCGACAGGCCGGTGCTCGTTCAATACACGCAATGGATCGGCCATTTCGTGCGCGGCGACATGGGCGACTCGTACGCCTATCGTTCGCCGGTCGCGCCGTTCGTCGGCCATGCGTTGCTCAATTCGGCCAAGCTCGGCGCTCTGGCCTTCGCGATCGTCGTGCCGCTCGCGATCGCAGCCGGGGTATGGGCTGCGCTGCACGCGGGGCGATGGCTCGACCGGACGATCATGGTCGTAGGCTTGTCGGCGACGGTCGTGCCCGAGTTCGTGTCGTCGATTACCTTGATTCTCGTGTTCGGCGTATGGCTGCGCTGGCTGCCGAGCGAAGCGGGCTATCCCGCCGATGCGAGTTGGGGGACGGCGCTGCGGCATCTGATCCTGCCTGCGCTGCCGCTCGTCTTCGTCTTCTTCGGCTATATCGCGAGGATGGCGCGAGCGGGCACGGTCGAAGCCATCGACGCCGATTTCACACGCACAGCGATCCTCAAAGGTTTGCCCGGGCGCATCGTGATCGTCCGTCACGTCTTGCCGAACGCGCTGAGGCCGACGATCACCGTGGCGGCGACGCAATTCGGCTATATGGTGGGCGGGCTCGTCGTCGTGGAAACGCTGTTTCACTATCAAGGCATCGGTTCGCTCATTTACAACGCGGCGACGGCGAAAGACTTTCCCATGCTGGAGGCCGGCGTACTGACGGTAGGCGTCGTCTACGCGGTCGCCAATCTGGCGGCAGACGCTCTCATCGTCATGCTGGATCCGCGCATGCGGCTCGGGGGCGAGCAATGAACGGCGCCGCGCCATCGCCGGACGCGCCGGCGAACGAACGCGTCTTAACGAAGCAGCGCTTCGAGACGCTGCGCGCACTCGCCCGCTCGCCGAGCTTCATCGTCGGCGCGGCCATCCTTGCGTTTTGGCTGGGCTGCGCGGTTTTCGGGCCGCTCGTCGTGCCGCTCGATCCCTATGCGTCCGATCCACTCAACTCGCTCGTGCCGCCCGATCGCGCGCACTGGTTCGGCACCGATCAACTCGGCCGCGACGTGTTCTCGCGCGTGATCGTCGGGGCGCGCGACATTTTGACGATCGCGCCGCTCGCGACGCTCGTGGGCACGTTCGCCGGCACGGCGCTGGGGCTCGTCGTCGGCTATTTCGGCGGTTGGCTGGACAATGCCGTCGGACGCATCATCGACGCCCTGTTGGCGCTGCCGCTCGTCGTGCTCGCGCTCGCGGCGCTTGCGGCGCTCGGCGCGTCGAACGTGACCGTCATTCTCGTCATAGGACTGACGTTCATGCCGATCACCGCACGCACGGTCCGCACGGCCGTGCGCTCCGAGCGGCACCTCGACTATGTCGATGCGGCGCAACTGCGAGGCGAGCGCGCCCTGTACATCATGTTCGCCGAAATTTTGCCGAATATATTGCCGCCGATCGTCGTCGAAGCGACGGTGCGGCTCGGGTACGCGATCTTCGCGGTCGCGACGCTGTCGTTCCTAGGCTTCGGCATACAGCCGCCGTCGGCTGACTGGGGACTCGCGTTGTCTGAATCGTATTCGTTGATGACGGGCGGCGCGTGGTGGACCGTCGTATTCGATGCGGCCGCGATCGCCACGCTCGTCGTCGCCGTCAATCTGATCGCCGATAGCGTGCAGGGAGTGCTGGACCGATGACCGCAGCCGTGCGCCGCCCCCTCCCGGCGTTCGAGCCCGCCTCGCCCGCCGACGACGATGCACTGGCCGTCGTCGGGCTCAGCGTCGCCTATCGCGTGCGCGGCAGGGATCGCGAAGTGCTGCACGACTTGACGTTTCGTGTTCGGCGCGGCGAAGCGTATGGGCTCGTCGGCGAATCGGGCTGCGGCAAATCGACCGTTGCGCTCGCGGCGCTCGCCTATCTCTCGCGCAACGGGTCGATCAAGGCCGGACGCATCGCGATCGCGGGACGCGACGTGGCTTCGCTGTCGGCCGATGCATTGAGGTCGGTGCGAGCCCGCACGGTGTCGATGGTCTATCAGGATCCGTCGCGCGCGCTCAATCCGTCGATGACGATCGGGCGTCAAGTCGCCGAAGCGTTCGAGGTCGCGGGAGCGACGCGCGCCGACAGCTTCGCCCAAGCGCTCGATATGCTGCGCCGCGTGCGAATCGCCGCGCCCGAGCGTGTGATGAGCAGCTACCCTCATCAGTTGTCGGGCGGCATGCAGCAGCGCGTCGTGATCGCGATGGCGCTCGCATCGAAGCCCGCCCTGTTGATTCTCGACGAGCCGACGACGGGCCTCGACGCAACCGTCGAGGCCGAAGTGTTGGACCTCGTCGCGAAGCTGCGCGAGGAAGACGGCACCGCGGTGCTCTTCATCAGCCACAACCTGGCCGTGATCGCCCGCATGTGCAGCCGCGTCGGCGTGCTGTATGCGGGACGGCTCGTCGAGGAAGGCTCGACGGCAGATGTGTTCGACGCGCCGCGTCACCCCTACACGGTCGGCTTATTGCGGTGCCTGCCGAGCCCCGGCCGCAGCAAGGACCGCGAGCGCCTCGATACGATCGCCGGCAGTCTGCCGCCGCCCGGCGCGATCGTCGAAGGCTGCGCATTTGCCGCGCGCTGCCGCTTGGCCGACGACCGGTGCCGGCGCGACGCGCCCCCGCCGCATCGATTCCAGTCCGCCCATGGGCCGCAAATGTCCCGCTGCCACTATCACGAGCGGGCGGCGCAGCTGCCGCGCTCGGCTGCCGAGCCTGTCGCCCGATCCTTTTCGCCCAGCGCCGCGCAAGCCGCTGCGCCGCTTGCACTGCACGCGGCGCATTTGTCGAAGACGTTCGATGCCGCGGGTGTGCGCCTGCGTGCCGTCGACGACGTCTCGCTCGATCTGGCCGCCGGCGAAACGCTTGGCCTCGTCGGGGAATCGGGCAGCGGAAAGACGACGCTGGCGAAACTGCTCGTCGGCTTGATCGCGCCGGATCCGGGCGGCACGCTCGAGCTCGACGGCAAGCTGCTGCCGGCGCGCGTCGCGCGGCGGGACGACGAGCAAGTCAAGTCGTTGCAGATCGTTTTTCAGAACCCCGATTCGGCGCTCAATCGCGCCCATTCGGTGAAGCGGCTGATCGGGCGTGCGCTGTCCAAGCTCGCGGCGCTACGAGGACGCGCGCACGGCGCACGGCTCGCTACGCTTGCGCAAGCCGTGCGGCTGCCCTCGCGTTATCTCGACGCGCGCACGCGGCAGCTATCGGGCGGCTTGAAACAGCGCGTTGCCATTGCGCGGGCGTTTGCAGGCGACCCGCGTGTCGTCGTATGCGACGAGCCGACGTCGGCGCTCGACGTTTCCGTGCAAGCGGCCATCCTTAACCTGCTGACCGATTTGCAGCGCGAGCGCGGCGTCAGCTATGTGTTCATTTCGCACGATCTGCACGTCGTGCGCTATGTCGCCGATCGTATCGCCGTGCTCTATGTCGGCCGGTTGCTCGAGATCGGGCCCGCCCATGCCGTCTTCGACGGGCCGCAGCATCCTTACACCGAGGCGCTGTTATCGGCTATGCCCGTATTTCGCAGCGGCGACTCTCTTTCGAAGGCCCGCATCCGGTTAGCGGGCGATCCGCCTAGCGCAGCGTCGCCGCCGTCCGGATGCGTGTTCCATACGCGGTGCCCGCGCAAGCTCGGAGCCATTTGCGAAGAGCACGATCCGCCGTTCGCCGACGCGGGCGAGGGACATCGGATTCGATGCCACATCCCTGTCGAACAGTTGCGCACGTCTCAGCGCGAAACGCAAAGCGCTTGAGCTTCGGTCGCCCGGTCGGCGCCTTCATACGGCTTTCGTCTGTTGCCGCTCATTGACCCGGCGAAGGGACGTTTCATCGCTGAAACATACGCAGCGGGTTTTCGCGCGCTCTTTTCCGTCGTTCGTCAGCGACGCCATATACGGCGGGCCGCGCGACGCAATGGCACGGTTATCGCAACGACGGGCGCACATGGCCGCGTGACCAACGCGAGCCCGACGACAGACGATCTTGCGATGTTGCATCCATCAATGTGTGCGCGTACGCACATTCGAGCGATAGACCTTCGGTGACACGCGCACGCATCTAGCTCGGGCAGCCATGCTCGCCTATGGGCGACAGGAGTACGGCGACATTCGATCGTCGTTCCTGCCGGGGAGATGACGATGAAGACCAAAGCAATTAATAAGGAGTCCTACATAACTCCTGGGGTTCTCAAAGCCACGGCCGTCGCCGTATTCGCGTTGCTCGCGGCCCATGCGCACGCCGGCGCCGCCGCGGACTTCATAGGCGGATGGAGTGTTGGAACCGGCGCCGCCATGCAGGATGCAACGGCGTATTCGAGCGCTGCGGGCGGGCCATCGGTGAGGACGCTGAACGCCGCGCCGTTCGATGCATCGTCTTTCGCCGCCGCGCACGCCGCCGATGACGACGGCGTCGTATCGACATCGGACACGGCGGGCGATACGGGCGGAGCGGGGACTTCCGCGACTTCGACGTCTTCGAGTTCCGCTTCTTCGGCCGATTCGGCCACGTCGCGGTGCCGAACCGCCACGGGCAGCGCGGCCTGCGTTGACAATCCCGACGACGAAGCGACGACCAGTGGACTCGGCGGCTCGAGCGACGGCACGTCCGCTAGCGGGGACGGGAGCACGGGATCGGTCGGCGGCGGCGCGTTCGGCGGCGCGCGTGGAGACGGCGGCAGTAACGGAAATAGCGGTAACGGCAAGGGCGGCGGAAGCGGACCTTCCGGCGGCGCTGGTGGCTCTGGTGGCTCTGGTGGCTCTAGTGGCTCTAGTGGCTCTAGTGGCTCCGGCGGCTCCGGCGGCTCCGGCGGCTCCGGCGGCTCTGGTGGCTCCGGCGGCTCCGGCGGCTCTAGTGGCTCTAGTGGCTCTAGTGGCTCCGGCGGCTCCAGCGGCTCGGGTGGCTCCGGCGGCTCCGGCGGCTCCAGCGGCTCGGGTGGCTCGGGTGGCTCCGGTGGCTCCGGCGGCTCCGGCGGCTCTAGTGGCTCCGGCGGCTCCGGCGGCTCCGGTGGTTCCGGCGGCTCCGGCGGCTCCGG
>CBIHRA010000063.1:0-22875 GCA_966212325.1 uncultured Burkholderiaceae bacterium
CGAAGGCGGCCGTACCGTCGGCGCAGGTGTCGTTGCGAAGATCATCGAGTAAGCCAGTTAATTCTCGTTGATCTGTGGTTTCGGGGCTGGCTGCAGGGTCGGCCCCAAATGGTTTAGGGGTATAGCTCAACTGGCAGAGCGTCGGTCTCCAAAACCGAAGGTTGGGGGTTCGATTCCCTCTGCCCCTGCCAAAATTCTGCGCCGATGCAGGCGCATGTTAGGGTGTTATGGCGAATCCTTCCGTCGAAGCTGTGGATACTTCCAGCGACAAGTTGATGGTTATCGCGGGTGTACTGCTGGTCTTGGCCGGATTCGTGGGTTTCTTCTGGCTGAGCGGCCAGGAATGGTATGTGCGCGGCGCGGCGCTTACTGTCGGCGTCGTTGCCGGTGTTGTGGTTGGTCTCCTCTCCTCCCCCGGTAAGAGCTTTATCGCTTTCGCCAAGGACTCCTATAAGGAAGTCCGCAAAGTTGTCTGGCCGACTCGCAAGGAAGCAACGCAAACCACGCTCGTAGTCTTCGGCTTCGTGCTGGTGATGGCGGTGCTGCTGTGGATCAGCGATAAATCCATCGAATGGGTCATTTTCTCGGCGATTCTGGGTTGGAAATGATATGAGCGATACTCCGGCATCTCCGAGCGGTAAGCGTTGGTATGTCGTGCATGCGTACTCCGGCATGGAGAAGAGTGTGCAGCGCGCGCTACAAGAACGTATCGAACGCGCAGGCATGCAAGACAAGTTCGGCCAAATCCTCGTTCCGACGGAAGAGGTCGTGGAAGTGAAGGGCGGTCACAAATCGGTGACCGAACGTCGTTTCTTCCCCGGCTACGTTCTTGTCGAAATGGAGATGACCGATGAAACGTGGCACCTCGTCAAGAACACGGCGAAGGTGACCGGCTTCATCGGCGGCACGCGCAATAAGCCGAGCCCGATTTCCCCGCGGGAAGTCGAAAAGATCATGTCGCAAATGCAGGAAGGCGTCGAGAAGCCACGGCCGAAGACGCTGTTCGAAGTGGGCGAGATGGTCCGCGTCAAGGAAGGCCCGTTCACGGACTTCAATGGCAGCGTCGAAGAAGTGAACTACGAGAAATCGCGCGTGCGCGTATCGGTCACCATCTTCGGGCGAGCCACGCCTGTCGAGTTGGAATTCGGACAGGTCGAAAAGTTGTAATGGAATTCAGCGGGTCGCCCGGCAGCGGGCGGTCCGTTTTCGCGCTTACGGTCCGCGTTATGACCGTTGAGGAGCGCCAGTAATCGCAGTCCAACGCGGTGAACGCGCGCTACTACTCACCGAACGCTGAAGCGTTCCAACGAGGTTTTCGACATGGCAAAGAAAATCATCGGCTTTATCAAGCTGCAGATCCCTGCAGGTAAAGCCAACCCGTCGCCGCCGGTTGGTCCGGCACTGGGCCAACGCGGCCTGAACATCATGGAGTTCTGCAAGGCGTTCAACGCGCAGACTCAAGCGATGGAACCGGGCCTGCCCGTTCCCGTCGTGATCATGGCATTCGCCGACAAGAGCTTCACGTTCGTCCTCAAGACGCCCCCGGCCACCGTGCTGATCAAGAAGGCCGCGAAGATCGACAAGGGTTCGAGCAAGCCGCACACCGACAAGGTCGGCAAGATCACGCGTGCGCAAGCCGAGGACATCGCCAAGGCAAAGATGCCTGACCTCACGGCTGCCGATTTGGACGCCGCGGTTCGTACGATCGCAGGCAGCGCCCGCTCGATGGGCATCACCGTGGAGGGCGTGTAAATGGCTAAGGTTTCCAAGCGTCTGAAAGCATACGCAAGCAAGGTCGATCGCCAGAAGCTGTATCCGATCGACGAAGCGCTCTCGCTCGTGAAGGAATGCGCCACGGCGAAGTTCGACGAGTCGATCGACGTCGCAGTTCAGCTCGGCATCGACGCGAAGAAGTCGGACCAAGTCGTTCGTGGCTCTGTCGTGCTGCCCGCCGGTACGGGTAAGTCGGTCCGCGTCGCGGTGTTTGCTCAAGGCGAAAAGGCCGAGCAAGCACGCGCTGCCGGCGCCGAGATCGTCGGCATGGAAGATCTCGCCGAGCAAATCAAGGGCGGCAACCTGAATTTCGACGTCGTGATCGCATCGCCGGACACGATGCGTATCGTCGGTACGCTGGGTCAAATTCTCGGCCCGCGCGGCCTGATGCCGAACCCGAAGGTGGGTACGGTCACGCCCGACGTCGCAACGGCTGTGAAGAACGCGAAGGCCGGTCAAGTGCAGTTCCGCGTCGACAAGGCCGGGATCATCCACGCAACGATCGGCCGTGCATCGTTCGAGCCGACCGCGCTGCGCACGAACCTGTCGGCGCTCGTCGAAGCGCTGCAAAAGGCGAAGCCGGCAACGAGCAAGGGTGTGTATCTGCGTAAGATCGCATTGTCGAGCACGATGGGCGTCGGCGTTCGCGTCGACCACGCGTCGCTCGCCGCGCAGCAGTAACGAAAGGTATTGATCGCGTCCGGTGCGGCCGTTGCTGGCCGGCGCGATTCAAAAGGGCTTTGGGCGGTCGCGAGAGGGCATCACGCTTCGCGCGGCCGGTTGTCAAAGACCGTTGGCGGGACCGCAGCAGGCAGGCGTTTCCTTAATACCAGCCAACGCAGATGGCGAACCCGAACAAGTTTTGCAGTGATTGAGGCCGTGGGCCACACGCAGCGATGCGTGAGGCCGGCGGACGAAATACTCCTAACCCTCGGACGCCGTTGTTGAACGCGGTGTATCGGGCCTCCCGCCCGACGCATCGAATCTGGAGGTTAACCGTGCCACTGAACAAAGAAGATAAGCAGGCCGTCGTGGCTGAGGTTTCCGCGCAAGTCGCGAAGGCCCAGACCATGGTCCTGGCCGAGTATCGTGGAATCGCGGTTGGCGATCTGACGAAGCTGCGCGCGAAAGCGCGCGAGCAGAAGGTGTATCTGCGCGTGTTGAAGAACACGCTGGCGCGTCGCGCCGTCGAAGGTACCCCGTTTGCTCCGTTGGCCGAGCAGATGACCGGTCCTCTGATCTACGGCATCTCGGAAGATGCCATTGCCGCAGCCAAGGTCGTCAACGACTTCGGCAAGAGCAATGACAAGTTGATCATCAAGGCTGGTGCATACGAAGGCAAGGTGATGGACAAGGCTGGCGTGCAAGCGCTGGCGAACATCCCGAGCCGTGAGGAACTGCTCTCCAAGCTGTTGTTCGTCATGCAAGCGCCTGTTTCGGGCTTTGCGCGCGCACTCGCTGCGCTCGCCGAGAAGAAGCAGGGCGAAGCTGCCTAAACGGGCAGCGCATGGCGCACTTCGGCCGAGCGTGACTGATCGCTGGCTGTATCCGAATTCAATTTAGGAGTATTTCACATGGCAATCGCAAAAGAAGACATCCTCGAAGCCGTAGGCTCGATGTCGGTTCTGGAACTGAACGAACTGGTCAAGGCGTTCGAAGAGAAGTTTGGCGTGTCGGCTGCTGCTGTCGCAGTGGCGGGCCCGGCAGGCGCCGGCGGCGCTGCTGCCGCTGCTGAAGAGCAAACGGAATTCACGGTGATCCTGGCTGAAGCCGGTGCCAACAAGGTTTCCGTCATCAAGGCCGTTCGTGAACTGACGGGCCTGGGCCTGAAGGAAGCGAAGGACCTGGTCGACGGTGCACCGAAGCCCGTGAAGGAAGCGGTGCCCAAGGCAGCTGCCGAAGAAGCCAAGAAGAAGCTGGAAGAAGCCGGCGCGAAGGCCGAAATCAAGTAAGGCCCCTCGCGTTGTGCGAAGGCTGGCGGTTTTTCCACCGCCGGCCTTTTTGTGCTTTGTGGGGACTGCGTTTTGCTAGGCTTCGCGCCGCCGAAACGTAGGCCCCAGAAGCCAAAGAAAATTGCCTTTCGCCTGCCCTTGGGGCTCGCCGACCGGCACTTCTCTTTGTCTTCTGAAGCGACTGCAGAAGGCAAGTTTGGTCGGGCAGCGGGCAACATTGGCATCCGCTGCCGTCAGCCAGCGGTTGGTAGCGGCCAACCACCAAGCTTCTAGGCTCGTTCAAGCCTCAGGACGGCCATCGGGTCTCAGTCGGTGAACACTCGGGTTGTCTCACCTGGCGCCTATAGCCTCGACAACATGCCCGCCGTGATTCGGAGATCGTATGCAATATTCCTTCACCGAGAAGAAGCGCATTCGTAAGAGTTTTGCGAAGCGCCCCATCGTTCACCAAGTACCTTTCCTGCTGGCCACCCAGCTTGAATCATTCAGCACGTTTCTGCAAGCTGACGTACTCGCGAATGCTCGCAAACCCGAGGGTTTGCAGGCCGCGTTCACGTCCGTTTTCCCCATCGTTTCGCACAACGGCTTCGCGCGCCTCGAGTTCGTGAGCTACGCGTTGTCGCCGCCGGCGTTCAACATCAAGGAATGCCAGCAGCGCGGTCTCACCTATTGCTCGGCGCTGCGCGCCAAGGTGCGTCTGGTGTTGCTCGACAAGGAATCGCCGAGCAAGCCCGTCGTCAAGGAAGTGAAGGAGCAGGAAGTGTACATGGGCGAAATTCCGCTCATGACGCCGACCGGCTCGTTCGTGATCAACGGCACCGAGCGTGTCATCGTCTCGCAGCTGCACCGTTCCCCGGGCGTGTTCTTCGAACACGACAAGGGCAAGACGCACAGCTCGGGCAAGCTGCTGTTCTCTGCGCGCATCATTCCTTACCGCGGCTCGTGGCTCGACTTCGAATTCGACCCGAAGGATGTTCTGTACTTCCGCGTCGACCGTCGCCGCAAGATGCCGGTCACGATCCTGCTGAAGGCGATCGGTCTCACGCCCGAACAGATCCTCGCTAACTTCTTCGTCTTCGACAACTTCACGTTGATGGGCGAAGGCGCGCAGATGGAGTTCGTGCCCGAGCGTCTGCGCGGCGAAGTCGCGCGCTTCGACATCAGCGACCGCGACGGTAACGTCATCGTCCAGAAGGACAAGCGGATCAACGCGAAGCACATTCGCGATCTCGAAAACGCGAAGACGAAGTTCATCTCGGTGCCCGAGGACTATCTGCTCGGCCGTGTGTTGGCCAAGAACGTCATCGACGCCGAAACGGGCGAAGTCATCGCGAACGCGAACGACGAAGTGACGGAAGGCACGCTCGAGAAGCTGCGCGAAGCAAAGGTCAAGGACATCCAAACGCTCTACACGAACGATTTGGATCAAGGCCCGTATATCTCGTCGACGTTGCGTATCGACGAAACGACCGACAAGACGGCTGCGCGCATCGCGATCTACCGCATGATGCGTCCGGGCGAGCCGCCGACCGAGGAAGCGGTCGAGGCGCTGTTCAACCGTCTGTTCTACAGCGAAGACGCGTACGACCTTTCGAAGGTCGGCCGGATGAAGTTCAATCGCCGCGTCGGCCGTGACGAAATCACGGGCCCGATGACGCTGCAGGACGACGACATCCTCGCGACGATCAAGATCCTCGTCGAGCTGCGCAACGGCAAGGGCGAGGTCGACGACATCGACCACTTGGGCAATCGCCGCGTTCGCTGCGTCGGCGAACTCGCGGAAAACCAATTCCGCGCCGGCCTCGTGCGCGTCGAGCGCGCGGTGAAGGAACGCCTCGGCCAAGCCGAAAGCGAAAACCTGATGCCGCACGATCTGATCAACTCGAAGCCGATCTCGTCGGCGATCCGCGAGTTCTTCGGTTCGTCGCAGTTGTCGCAGTTCATGGACCAAACGAACCCGCTGTCGGAAATCACGCACAAGCGTCGCGTTTCCGCACTGGGCCCGGGCGGTCTGACGCGCGAGCGCGCAGGCTTCGAAGTGCGCGACGTGCACCCGACCCACTACGGCCGCGTGTGCCCGATCGAAACGCCGGAAGGTCCGAACATCGGTCTTATCAACTCGCTGGCGTTGTACGCGCACCTGAACGAATACGGCTTCCTCGAAACGCCGTACCGTAAGGTCGTGGACGGCAAGGTGACCGATCAGATCGATTACCTGTCGGCCATCGAAGAAGGCCGTTACGTGATCGCGCAGGCGAACGCGGCGGTGGCCGACGACGGCACGCTGACCGACGAACTCGTTTCGTCGCGTGAAGCGGGCGAAACGCTGATGGTCACGCCCGACCGTATCCAGTACATGGACGTGGCGCCGTCGCAGATCGTCTCGGTGGCAGCCTCGCTGATTCCGTTCCTCGAGCACGACGACGCGAACCGCGCGTTGATGGGCTCGAACATGCAGCGTCAGGCCGTGCCGTGTCTGCGTCCGGAAAAGCCGGTCGTCGGTACGGGCATCGAACGGACGGTGGCGGTCGACTCGGGCACGACGGTCCAAGCGCTGCGCGGCGGCGTCGTCGATTACGTCGACGCGGGCCGTATCGTCATTCGTGTGAACGATGACGAAGCGGTGGCCGGCGAAGTCGGTGTCGACATCTACAACCTGATCAAGTACACGCGCTCGAACCAGAACACGAACATCAACCAGCGTCCGATCGTGAAGGTCGGCGATATGGTTTCGCGCGGCGACGTCCTAGCGGACGGCGCGTCGACGGACCTGGGCGAGCTCGCGCTCGGCCAGAACATGCTCGTCGCGTTCATGCCGTGGAACGGCTACAACTTCGAAGACTCGATCCTGATCTCCGAGAAGGTCGTGGCCGACGATCGTTACACGTCGATCCACATCGAAGAGCTCAACGTCGTCGCTCGCGACACGAAGCTCGGACCTGAGGAAATCACGCGCGACATCTCGAACCTGGCGGAAGTGCAGCTCGGCCGTCTGGACGAGTCGGGCATCGTCTATATCGGCGCCGAAGTCGAAGCGGGCGACGTGCTCGTCGGCAAGGTCACGCCGAAGGGCGAAACGCAGCTGACGCCGGAAGAAAAGCTCTTGCGCGCGATCTTCGGCGAAAAGGCGTCGGACGTGAAGGATACGTCGTTGCGCGTGCCCTCGGGCATGAGCGGCACGGTCATCGACGTGCAAGTGTTCACGCGCGAAGGGATTCAACGCGACAAGCGTGCACAGCAGATCATCGACGATGAACTGAAGCGCTATCGCCTCGACTTGAACGACCAGTTGCGTATCGTCGAAGGCGATGCGTTCCAACGTCTGGCTCGTATGCTCGTCGGCAAGGTCGCGAACGGCGGTCCGAAGAAGCTCGCAAAGGGGACGAAGATCGACCAGGCTTACCTGGAAGATCTCGATCACTACCACTGGTTCGACATTCGTCTGGCCGACGAAGAGGCAGCCGCTCAGCTCGAAGCGATCAAGGATTCGATCGAGCAGAAGCGTCACCAATTCGACCTGGCGTTCGAAGAAAAGCGCAAGAAGCTCACGCAAGGCGACGAGCTGCCCCCGGGCGTGCTCAAGATGGTCAAGGTGTACCTGGCCGTCAAGCGCCGCCTGCAGCCTGGCGACAAGATGGCCGGCCGTCACGGTAACAAGGGTGTCGTGTCGAAGATCGTCCCGATCGAAGACATGCCGTACATGGCCGACGGCCGCCCCGCCGACGTCGTGCTGAACCCGCTCGGCGTGCCGTCGCGGATGAACGTCGGTCAGGTGCTCGAAGTGCACCTGGGCTGGGCCGCGAAGGGTCTGGGCTGGCGCATCGGCGAAATGCTGCAGCGTCAGGCGAAGGTCGAAGAGCTGCGCGCGTTCCTGACGAAGCTGTACAACGAGTCGGGCCGCGCCGAAGAACTCGACAAGTTCTCGGACGACGACATCATCGAGCTCGCGAAGAACCTGCGCGAAGGCGTGCCGTTCGCGACGCCGGTGTTCGACGGTGCGACGGAAGAAGAAATGTCGAAGATGCTCGATCTCGCCTTCCCGGACGACATCGCGCAGAACCTCGGCATGACGAAGTCGAAGAATCAGGTCCGTCTGTACGACGGCCGCACGGGTGAGGCATTCGAGCGTACGGTCACCGTGGGCTACATGCACTACCTGAAGCTGCACCACTTGGTGGACGACAAGATGCACGCACGTTCGACGGGTCCGTACTCGCTCGTGACGCAGCAGCCGCTGGGTGGTAAGGCGCAATTCGGTGGTCAGCGCTTCGGTGAAATGGAAGTGTGGGCGCTCGAAGCGTACGGCGCTTCGTATGTGCTGCAGGAAATGTTGACGGTGAAGTCCGATGACGTGACGGGCCGGACGAAGGTGTACGAGAACCTCGTCAAGGGCGACCACGTAATCGACGCGGGCATGCCGGAGTCCTTCAACGTGTTGGTGAAGGAAATCCGCTCGCTCGGCATCGACATCGACCTCGACCGCAACTAATCGGACTACGGAGAGAAGGCAATGAAAGCTCTGCTCGATCTATTCAAGCAAGTCCAACAAGAAGAAGTTTTCGACGCGATCAAGATCGGTCTGGCCTCGCCCGACAAGATCCGTTCGTGGTCGTTCGGCGAAGTCAAGAAGCCCGAGACGATCAACTATCGTACGTTCAAGCCCGAGCGCGACGGCTTGTTCTGCGCGAAGATCTTCGGGCCGATCAAAGACTACGAATGCTTGTGCGGCAAGTACAAGCGCCTGAAGCATCGTGGCGTGATCTGCGAGAAGTGCGGCGTCGAAGTGACGCTCGCCAAGGTGCGTCGCGAGCGCATGGGCCATATCGAACTGGCCTCGCCCGTCGCGCACATTTGGTTCTTGAAGTCGCTGCCGTCGCGTCTGGGCATGGTGCTGGACATGACGCTGCGCGACATCGAGCGCGTGCTGTACTTCGAAGCTTACGTCGTGATCGAACCGGGCATGACGCCGCTCAAGGCGCGGCAGATCATGACCGAAGAGGATTACTACAACAAGGTCGAAGAGTACGGCGACGAGTTCCGCGCCGAGATGGGGGCGGAAGGCGTGCGCGAGTTGCTGCGTGCGATCAATATCGACGAACAAGTCGAGACGCTGCGCACGGAGCTCAAGAACACGGGCTCGGAAGCGAAGATCAAGAAGTACGCGAAGCGCCTGAAGGTGCTCGAGGCTTTCCAACGGTCGGGCATCAAGCCCGAATGGATGGTGCTCGAAGTGCTGCCCGTGCTGCCGCCCGAGTTGCGTCCGCTCGTGCCGCTCGACGGCGGTCGTTTCGCCACGTCGGATCTGAACGACCTTTATCGCCGCGTCATCAACCGGAACAACCGGTTGAAGCGCCTGCTCGAGCTGAAGGCGCCTGAAATCATCGTCCGCAACGAAAAGCGGATGCTGCAGGAAGCCGTCGATTCGCTGCTCGACAACGGCCGCCGCGGCAAGGCGATGACGGGTGCGAACAAGCGTCCGCTGAAGTCGCTCGCCGACATGATCAAGGGCAAGGGCGGCCGCTTCCGTCAGAACCTGCTCGGTAAGCGCGTCGACTACTCGGGCCGTTCGGTCATCGTGGTCGGCCCGACGCTGAAGCTGCACCAGTGCGGTCTGCCCAAGCTGATGGCGCTCGAGCTGTTCAAGCCTTTCATCTTCAACAAGCTCGAAGTGATGGGCGTCGCAACGACCATCAAGGCGGCGAAGAAGGAAGTCGAGAACCAGACGGCGGTGGTCTGGGACATCCTCGAAGAGGTGATCCGCGAACACCCGGTCATGCTCAACCGTGCACCGACGCTGCACCGTCTCGGCATTCAGGCGTTCGAGCCCGTGCTGATCGAAGGCAAGGCCATTCAGCTGCACCCGCTCGTTTGCGCGGCGTTCAACGCCGACTTCGACGGTGACCAGATGGCCGTGCACGTGCCGCTGTCGCTCGAAGCGCAGATGGAAGCGCGCACGCTCATGCTGGCGTCGAACAACATCCTGTTCCCGGCCAACGGCGATCCGTCGATCGTGCCGTCGCAGGATATCGTGCTCGGCCTGTACTACGCGACGCGTGAAGCGGTCAACGGCAAGGGCGAAGGCATGTCCTTCACGGGCGTGTCGGAAGTGCTGCGCGCCTACGAGAACAAGGAAGTCGAGCTCGCCTCGCGCGTGAACGTTCGCATTACCGAAATGGTGGTGAACGAGGATACGTCCGAAGGCGCGCCGCAGTTCGTGCCGAAGATCTCGCTCTATGCGACGACGGTCGGTCGCGCGATCCTGTCGGAAATCCTTCCGCCGGGGCTGCCGTTCTCGGTGCTGAACAAGCCGCTCAAGAAGAAGGAAATCTCGCGCCTCATCAACACGGCCTTCCGCAAGTGCGGCTTGCGTGCGACGGTGGTCTTCGCCGACCAACTGATGCAGTCGGGCTTCCGCCTGGCGACGCGCGCCGGCATCTCGATCTGCGTGGACGACATGCTCGTGCCGCCGCAGAAGGAAGTGATCGTCGGCGACGCCGCGAAGAAGGTGAAGGAGTACGACCGTCAGTACATGTCGGGTCTCGTCACTGCGCAAGAGCGTTACAACAACGTCGTCGACATCTGGTCGGCCACGTCGGAATCGGTCGGTAAGGCGATGATGGAGCAGCTTTCCACCGAGCCCGTGATCGACCGCGACGGCAACGAAGTGCGTCAAGAGTCGTTCAACTCGATCTACATGATGGCCGACTCGGGCGCTCGCGGTTCCGCGGTGCAGATCCGTCAGCTGGCCGGTATGCGCGGGCTGATGGCCAAGCCGGACGGCTCGATCATCGAGACGCCGATTACGGCGAACTTCCGCGAAGGCCTGAACGTGCTGCAGTACTTCATCTCGACCCACGGTGCACGTAAGGGTCTGGCGGATACGGCACTGAAGACGGCGAACTCGGGCTACCTCACGCGGCGTCTCGTCGACGTGACGCAAGACTTGGTCGTGACCGAAGACGATTGCGGCACGAGCAACGGCGTGGCGATGAAGGCGCTCGTGGAAGGCGGTGAAGTCGTCGAAGCGCTGCGCGACCGGATTCTCGGCCGCGTGGCGACGGCGGATGTCGTCAACCCCGAGTCGCAAGAGACGCTGTACGAAGCGGGCACGCTGCTCGATGAAACGGCGGTCGAAGAGATCGAGCGCCTCGGCATCGACGAAGTGCGCGTGCGTACGCCGCTCACCTGCGAGACGCGTTACGGTCTGTGCGCGTCGTGCTATGGCCGCGACCTCGGCCGAGGCTCGCTCGTCAACGTCGGCGAGGCGGTCGGTGTGATCGCAGCGCAGTCGATCGGCGAGCCGGGCACGCAGCTGACGATGCGTACGTTCCACATCGGCGGCGCGGCATCGCGTGCGGCGGTGGCCTCGTCGGTCGAAGCGAAGAGCAACGGTACGGTGCGCTTCACGGCGACGATGCGCTACGTGACGAATGCGAAGGGCGAGCAGATCGTCATTTCGCGTTCGGGCGAAGCGATGATCACCGACGATCACGGCCGCGAGCGCGAGCGTCACAAGGTGCCTTACGGCGCCACGCTGCTGCAGCTCGATGGTGCGTCGATCAAGGCCGGCACGGTGCTCGCGACGTGGGATCCGCTCACGCGTCCGATCATCACCGAGTACGGCGGTACGGTGAAGTTCGAAAACGTCGAAGAAGGCGTGACGGTCGCCAAGCAGATCGACGACGTGACGGGTCTTTCGACGCTCGTCGTGATCGACGTGAAGCGTCGCGGCTCGCAGGCGAGCAAGAGCGTTCGTCCGCAGGTGAAGCTGCTCGACGCAAGCGGCGAGGAAGTGAAGATCCCGGGCACCGAGCATGCGGTGCAGATCGGCTTCCAAGTCGGCGCGCTGATCACGGTGAAGGACGGCCAGCAAGTGCAGGTCGGCGAGGTGCTCGCGCGTATTCCGACGGAATCGCAGAAGACGCGGGACATTACCGGCGGTCTGCCGCGTGTGGCCGAACTGTTCGAAGCGCGTTCGCCGAAGGATGCCGGCATCTTGGCCGAAGTCACGGGTACCGTGTCGTTCGGTAAGGATACGAAGGGCAAGCAGCGTCTCGTCATCACGGACCTCGAAGGCAACCAGCACGAGTTCCTGATCGCGAAGGAAAAGCAGGTACTGGTCCACGACGGTCAGGTCGTCAACAAGGGCGAAATGATCGTGGACGGTCCGGCCGATCCGCACGACATCTTGCGTTTGCAAGGTATCGAGGCGCTGTCGCGCTACATCGTCGACGAAGTGCAGGACGTGTACCGTCTGCAGGGCGTGAAGATCAACGACAAGCACATCGAAGTCATCGTGCGTCAGATGTTGCGCCGCGTGCAGATCACCGACAACGGCGATACGCGCTTCATCCCGGGCGAACAAGTCGAGCGGTCGGACATGCTCGACGAGAACGATCGGATGATCGCGGAAGACAAGCGTCCGGCGTCGTACGACAACGTGCTGCTCGGTATCACGAAGGCGTCGCTGTCGACCGACTCGTTCATCTCGGCCGCTTCGTTCCAAGAAACGACGCGCGTGCTGACCGAGGCGGCGATCATGGGCAAGCGCGACGATCTGCGTGGGCTGAAGGAAAACGTGATCGTCGGCCGTTTGATTCCGGCCGGTACGGGTCTTGCGTTCCACAAGGCGCGCAAGGCGAAGGAATCGTCGGATCGCGAGCGTTACGACCAGATCGCTGCGGAAGAGGCGTTCGAGTTCGGCACGCCCGAATCGTCGGCGGCGGACACGCCGGCCGACGAGGTGCAACCGCATCAGCAGCATCCGGCGGAGTAAGCCTGTGCGGCGCGTAGCGCCGCTTACGCGACTTCGCTTCGCGATGGGTTTTCCCGTCGCGCAAAAACCGCTCGGTTTCGACCGAGCGGTTTTTTTTTGTGCGCTCTGCGGGAGATGCCCGCCTGCCTTCGCGCTCGAAGCGGGTGAGCCACGCCCCCTTGTCCGAGCTGCTCGCCATGCCGATGGCGTCACGCGGGCGAGCGATTCGCGGCGCCCGCCCGCTGCCCGCCGGGCGTTCGGTTCGCGCGGCACGCCTCCGGATTCTGCGAGCGGCGGCAATCGCGCGGCTCCGTCGGACAACCGCGTGTGAAAAGCGCGCATCGCGCCGTCGCATCAGATTGACGGCACGATGCGTGCGGTTATCCAAGCGGCTAACGCGCGTACGAGAGACGTCGTTGCACGGGGTGGGTTGGTAGAATTGCATCCGTCCGCAGTCGCCCACCCTGTTCTCCATGTCGCGTGCACTAGCAATCCTCAATGAAGTTTTCGGCTACCCCGCTTTTCGAGGGCAGCAGCGCGACATCGTCGAGCACGTTGCCGGCGGGGGCGATTGCCTCGTGCTGATGCCTACGGGCGGCGGCAAATCGCTGTGCTACCAAATTCCCTCGATCGTCCGGCGCGAAGCCGGGAATGGCGCGGGTATCGTCGTCTCGCCACTCATCGCACTGATGCAAGATCAAGTCGCGGCGATGACCGAACTCGGCGTACGGGCCGCCTTTCTGAACTCGACCCTTACGGGTGCCGAGGCTGCGGCGACGGAGCGAGCGCTGCGCAACGGCGAACTCGATCTGCTTTACGTGGCGCCCGAGCGTTTAATGACACCGCGCTTCCTCGAATTGCTCGAGCGCGCGCGCATCGGGTTGTTCGCGATCGACGAAGCGCATTGCGTCTCGCAATGGGGGCACGATTTCCGTCCCGAATACATTCAGCTTTCGGTGCTGCACGAGCGCTTTCCGTCGGTGCCCAGAATCGCACTGACCGCGACGGCCGACGCGATCACGCGGGACGAAATCATTCACCGGCTCGCACTCGACGAAGCGCGCGTCTTCGTATCGAGCTTCGATCGGCCGAACATTCGTTATCGAATCGTCGAAAAGGACAACGCCCGCTCGCAGCTGCTCGATTTCATTCGCGCCGAGCACACGAACGACGACGGCACGACCGATGCCGGGGTCATCTACTGCCTGTCGCGCCGCAAGGTCGAGGAAACGGCCGATTGGCTCAAGACACAGGGCGTGCGTGCGCTGCCCTACCACGCAGGGATGGACGTTGAAACGCGGCAGCGGCACCAGGCGCTCTTCCAGCGTGAAGAGGGCGTGGTCATTTGCGCGACGATCGCCTTCGGCATGGGCATCGACAAGCCGGACGTGCGCTTCGTCGCGCATCTGGATCTGCCCAAGAGTGTCGAGGGCTATTACCAGGAGACTGGCCGCGCGGGCCGCGACGGGTTGCCCGCGAACGCATGGATGGCGTATGGCCTTGGCGACGTCGTCCAGCAGCGCAAAATGATCGACGAATCGGAAGCCGACGAAACGCACAAGCGCGTGCAGACGAGCAAGCTCGACGCATTGCTGGGCTTGTGCGAGACGGCTGCATGCCGGCGCGTGCGTCTGCTTTCGTATTTCGGTGAATCGAGCGAGCCGTGCGGCAATTGCGATACCTGCCTCGAGCCGCCGGACACGTGGGATGCGACGCGCGAAGCGCAGATGGCCCTATCGTGCGTGTTCCGTGCGCGTCGCGCCAGCGGTTTTCACTTCGGCGCGGGGCATCTCATCGACATTCTGCGCGGCAACCGTACCGAAAAAGTGCGCGAGCGCGGGCACGATACGCTCAGCACGTTCGGCATTGGGGCGAGCTTGTCCGAGCCTGAATGGCGCGGTATTTTTCGGCAACTCGTCGCGTACGGATACTTGACCGTCGATCACGACGGCTTCGGCGCGTTCATGCTGACTGAAGCGAGCAAGCCCGTTCTCAAGGGCGAGCAATCCGTGACGCTGCGCCGGTACGTCAAACCTACGCGCACGCGGCAGGCGGCTTCGCGCAGCGGCGAGCGAGCAGATCCGACCGCTGGGCTCGGGCCGCGCGAGCGTGCGCGGTGGGAGCGGCTGCGCGCTTGGCGCACCGATACGGCCAAGCGCGACGGGGTGCCGGCCTACGTCATCTTCCACGATGCGACGCTGGCCGAAATCGCGCGTTCGGCGCCCGGCACCATCGACGGCCTTCGGCATATCCCGGGCATCGGGGCGCGCAAGCTCGAGCGGTTCGGGGATGAATTGTTGGAGGTAGTAGCTGCCGATTGAGCCTATTGCAGCCGCCGGCGCCAACTGCTGCGAGCTCGAACGCGTTCAAAGCGCTGCTGTCTGTTTTCATCTGATGCTGGAAGCGTGCGACGTGGCAGCGAAGTTAGGAAGTTTTCACGTCATTCGTCCGGCTCTACACCCAGCCGGACCAGCTTCGCAGTCAACTGGCAGCGATTCGCGCAATCGAGCCGCGTTCGTAACGCGTCGATATGGCTCTCCACGGTGCGCCGTGACAATGCGAGATCGGATGCGATCTCACGAGCAGTCTTGCCACCGACCACGTGCCGAGCGATTTGCAGTTGTCGCGTTGTTATCGCTAGCTCTTTCGCCGCTTCGATTTTCGGTGAATCATGGTCAGATGCACAGTTGGTTGGCGCAGCAGTGAAGGACGATCGATTTCGTTTGTGCATGATTGACCGGACAGCAGGTGATATTGGCGTGCTCCGATAGACGGTGTTCGTCACGCAATCAGGCCGCTGGCGCTAAGATTCGCTCCTCACAGTCGTAACAAGGTCGCGATCCATCAATGATTCGAGAATGACGGCGGTGGATTCCCAACCCCCTCCGTGTGCAGAAATATCTCCTCCTCGTATCGCCCCGCAGCGCGGCAAGCCGGTGAGAACTGCGTACTCACCATGAGTCAATGAGTGAATGCGACCTAACGCGTATATCTCGTACCTATCCGGTCGAGACGAGCTCAAGGTCACGAGCTCAAAAGGCACACGCCTAAATTCGTCAGCGACACGGGCCGTATTCAGCGCGGGGAAATTTGCCCGCGTACGCGAGCATCTTTTTTCGGCATAGAATGCGCTCAAAAAATTCGCGACATTCGCCTCGCTTGGGATGGTGTCTAGAAAATCACTGCATCTTCGGATGGTGCGCTCGATGCACTGGCCGTTGGGCTTGATATCCGCATACGGCACTCCCAGCTTCTCTTGGCCGATGCTCCATGTGATAAAGTCGGCAATCGTCGGATATACGATGCTCACAGTCAGATGCAAGCTCCGCTCGTTCATCGATAACACGTTGTGCCAAGTCCCTTTAGGAATATAGAACGCATCACCAGCCGATGCGACGATAGATTCGTGGTCTCGACCTTCCATAGGGTCCCGCAGGTCCATAACCGTCGCTTTGTCTGACGCTGGGTTTCTGATGAACCGCCATTCTTTGCAACCGTCTAGCTGTAGAATGATTACGTCATGGTCATCATTGTGCATGCCGAATCCCGACTGATTGCCGAACGACATGTAGGCGTTCGCGGTCGACCTCGCTCCGAGTTCACCCGATAGGCGCTCGGTCAGGCTGCATACGGCGGGGGATAGCTCATTGACTGCTTCCAGTACTGCCGTGACGCCTTCACGCATCAGCTTGTGTAACTCGCTCACGACAAGATAATCGGTATTTCGGCCGAATTTATCTTTCATTTGACGAAATGCACGCCTGTTCAAGGAGCGATGCTCCGAGCATGTCGACATTCGAAATCTGTCGTTGGTGATTCGATTGAAAGACAGGCAATGATTCAGTTCTTGCCAAGAGAAAAGTCGACACAAGAGATCGACATCGAGACGCCGCTTCCAAAAGACTTCACGTTTAAGCGCCTCTTGAAACTGCAGATCGTTCAGTAGTATGTGTGCGATCTTTTCTCCAATCATGCTTCGCTCCGTCGGTGTCTGACCTCGATGATTACTTTTGTGGTGGATAATGAAGAAAGAATTTCGTCGATCTGCTTGACGTTTTCTTTATCGAGATTCGCATCCCACTCGTCGAGTAAGAGGAAATGAATTTCCTCTATTTGAAAAATTTCGGTGAGCTGTGCTACTAACCGCTCCCCGGAAGAAAGTGATCGATAGTCCTTCTCCCAGATGAGATCGGAGTAGTTCGTTGGCAATATGAAGCAGCTGGCGCCGTATTCCTTCTTCAAATGCATTAGCAAGGTAGATTTTCCGCTTCCATTGGCGCCCGTGATCGTAAAGCGGCCTCGCTCGTAGGGTGCAATCAATCGTTTAGCTTGCGAGAGATCGCTAACGGTTATACCGTTGATCATCACGTTGATGGCCTCCGCCGGCACGGCGATCGAGCGGCCGCGCAGCGACGCTAGTGCGCCAAGTAGCACCTTGATGCGGGCATGCTCGGAAATATAGTCAAGTGCCCTGTAAACAAGGGTGCTCAACGAATTCACTATAAGAAATATGCGTGTCAAACTCACGATCAACGCTGCGATCAATGCTGGTTCGACGTCATTTTCGTGCGTAATGTTGATGATTAGAAAGATCGTTGGACCAAGCGATGCTGCTGCGAGAAGCACATTGCCGCATTGGCGTAGCACCTCTAGTCGATTCGAGGCGGCATAAAACGTTTTTCCGGACGATTCGCGCTGCCTACACCAGATCGCCTTGTTGTGTTCATTTCCGAGGACGGTATTAGACCAAAAGCCGCTCAACAGTCCCGAATACTGCAAGTAGGCGTACTCGCACCGAGAAGACGCGTGTGCGATCGATCCTTGCAAAGCGATGACGATCAGAAAGCACAAAGCGAGGCTGAGACAATAACCCGCTGCGAGCCGAGGCGGCAATAGCAAGACAATGACGGCGATGCTGAGCAGGCTGTTGAGGCTAAAGCTGGCGAGATCGTGGATGAACGAAATGTAATCTCTTAGAACGGGAAATGAATTTCTAGATAACACCGCCGTTACGTTTTCTCGCGTCGTATGGTCGCAATAATTGCAGCGATTTGAGGCGGCCGTGGTCGCGAACTTGTCAACGAGTGCGCGGTGAGATTGATTGATCCATTTTTGCAGCATGACGAACGATGCGCAGCCGGGAAGGTATGGCGCCGCCATCGCGATCAGGTAGAGGGAGAGGTCCGCAAAATAGTCGCGACCCGATTCAAATTTCGAAATCGCCTCCGTCAAAAAAAATGTTGAACTGGCGACGATGCTTTGGTGAACTGTCACCAGTAAAAGACTGGCTATCGCGGCCCGATGTATGAAAATGGTCTGCCAATCGCGCCAGGGCGCGGATCTACGGGACGGAAAATCGTCGCATTTGTGTCGGATGTGCGTAACGTCGACGGTCATTTGTTGCTTCCGGTTTTCTTAGCGTGCGCGGGCTGGTGTCGGCTCATTCGGATTCGCATGCGCCCGATTACCGAGAAGACGCCGAATATAGGCAACTATTTTGTTCGCACGGGGCATGAATATCGTCGGGAATTTGCGAGTGATCGCGTCGATGGAAATTAGCGACTCTTCCAGTTGCTGCACCAGAATGTCGGTCGGTGGGTGTGCGCGTGGTGCGGTGGGATGCCCGATATGCTGGTCGCGCAGGAGTAGAACTTCGGCAGCAACGACAACGCTATGCAGAACCTTGTCAAGAGGACGTGATAGGTTGAGGATCGCCGATGTGGCCCAAGTCGACGGATTCGCGATGGATTCATAGGCGTAGTGCCCATATCGAAGTTCGTCTAAAAACATCGCCTGATGGCTGCACTCGTGGACCAGGATTTCCATCAAATCGGCCACCGGGTGACTTAACTTGGGATTCAACCAGATGGCGCCGATCGCCCCTGATGTCGATCCGGCCCTCGCGACGGCAGATGGCAAGATGAATATGTCGGTAACGATCGTTCTGAAAACGGCTGCATAGGAGGACGAGTAGCGGGACAGCTCGCGCAGTGCGTCTTCGACCCGTGCTTGCTTTTGCGCGCGTTCGGGATCGTCCACTCTTGTTATGACGTCCGATTGCAGTTTGTCGTCCAAGATCGAGTCATTCGAAAACAGCGTTGCCAAATGCTCAGCTTGCTTGGCTGTAGTCACATAAGCGGGCTCTCGGCCATGGATGTCGATGCTTCGCTGCGAGAGAGCTGCTAAAAAACGGCGGTACCGCACTTTAAGCTCGTGGAGGGAGCAGAGCCTTTTAGTCCCTTGAAAGTCAGTCGTCCCCGCCAGGGTTACCAGTGTCTGGATTTGTGCTTCCACACCCGTTTGCATGAGCATTGATCGCCTCCTTTGGCGGAAGATTGAAAGGTCGGGCGCAGCGAGGCTGCGCCCGGCCCGCACTACCGGCGATCCTCGTATGCAATCATGTTCAAGCGATCGTTTCGGTTCCAGCACTCGTCGCTAATCTCGGCCTCGGTTCGCCTCCTAGCTTCATCGATGGTTTCCTGTTCCAGTTCAGACGCGGCCGCTCTGACAACTGAATCCAAGTTCGCTTCGGACATGCCGATCTCCTTAAGGGACGCCACCGGGGCGATGGCAGGAGCAATGTCACACATCGCTCGCAGCATGTCTTCCGTAAAAATACCGTAATGAAGTTGTAATGTTATGGCGAGTTTCATCTCGAAACAACGACGGAGGACAGGGGTGTGCTTTGCTTCCGACCCGGGGCTCGGCCGGCATGCCGCTCGCGCGACTCGTGCGGCGCTGTGTGTCGAAAGGCGCGGCCGATCATCGGACGATGATCTAGTCAGGGGGCAGTCCTTCTTCGGTGGACCTCGGCGCGAAAAAGCGTTCGCCTCTCCGTTCAACGCCGCAAGCTATTGACGCGCTTGATCTTTTTGAAATATCATGCTGGGTTCCTGTTCTTGGCTCCTGGGTCGAGGGTACGCTCACGCGTGAGTGAGCCCGCGAATCAGACAGTCCAGGCAGGACGTTTGACACGCATCGAGGCCGCTTTGCCCGGCACGCGGTGCGATGTTTTTGTTCAATTTCGGGAATACACAATGCCAACCATCAATCAACTGGTTCGCAAAGGCCGCGCGTCGGAAACGACGAAGAGCAAGAGCCCGGCCTTGCAGGACTGCCCTCAGCGTCGCGGCGTGTGCACGCGTGTGTACACGACGACGCCGAAGAAGCCGAACTCGGCGCTTCGTAAAGTTGCCAAGGTTCGTCTGACGAACGGCTTCGAAGTCATTTCGTACATCGGTGGTGAAGGCCACAACCTGCAGGAACACTCGGTCGTGCTGATTCGCGGCGGCCGTGTGAAGGACTTGCCGGGTGTGCGTTACCACATGGTCCGCGGCTCGCTGGATACGCAAGGCGTCAAGGATCGTAAGCAAGCTCGCTCGAAGTACGGTGCGAAGCGCGCGAAGGCAGGCAAGTAATTCGCCTGTCGGGGTAGTTTAGGCGGTGGTGCCGGAATCGCCGGTGCTGTCGAGTAAGTGGTCACCCGGCCAAGCTGGTTAGTCGTCAAAGATGGATCGGGTTAGTTGGTGGCCGCGGGGCTTGTCATCGAGCTCCAACTGAAAAGTCAAAGGAAGAAACATGCCGCGTCGTCGCGAAGTTCCCAAGCGGGAAGTGTTGCCGGATCCGAAGTTCGGCAACGTTGATGTAGCCAAATTCATGAACGTACTGATGCTCTCGGGCAAGAAGTCGGTGGCCGAGCGTATCGTTTATGGCGCTTTCGAACAGATCCAGACCAAGGGTGGCAAGGACCCGCTGGAAGTGTTCACGGTGGCGCTCAACAACGTCAAGCCGGTGGTGGAAGTGAAGAGCCGCCGCGTTGGCGGGGCGAACTACCAAGTTCCGGTCGAAGTGCGTCCGTCGCGTCGTATGGCATTGGCGATGCGTTGGTTGCGCGAGGCCGCGAAGAAGCGCAGCGAGAAGTCGATGGCTCTGCGTCTGGCCGGTGAATTGCAAGAAGCCGCGGAAGGTCGCGGCGGCGCGATGAAGAAGCGCGACGAAGTGCACCGGATGGCGGAAGCCAACAAGGCGTTCTCGCATTTCCGTTTCTAAGCCCGACGCTTAGGCAATAGCGGAAAAAATTCCGGGCGGGTGCGCTTATCAAGCGCCTCGCCCGTTTGTGTTAGGGCGCGAAGACAATCTCTGGCTCTTCGCGCTATCCCAATAGAGGATCAAAGTGGCTCGTAAGACACCTATCGAGCGCTACCGCAACATCGGTATTAGCGCTCACATCGACGCCGGCAAAACGACGACGACCGAGCGCATCTTGTTCTATACCGGCGTGAACCACAAGATCGGTGAAGTGCACGACGGCGCGGCGACGATGGACTGGATGGAGCAAGAGCAAGAGCGCGGCATCACCATCACGTCGGCTGCTACCACCGCCTTCTGGAAGGGCATGGGCGGCAACTATCCGGAACACCGGATCAACATCATCGACACCCCGGGGCACGTCGACTTCACGATCGAAGTGGAGCGCTCGATGCGCGTGCTCGACGGCGCGTGCATGGTCTATTGCGCCGTGGGCGGCGTGCAGCCGCAATCGGAAACGGTGTGGCGCCAGGCCAATAAGTACAAGGTGCCGCGTCTCGCGTTCGTCAACAAGATGGACCGCACCGGTGCGAACTTCTTCAAGGTCTACGACCAGCTGAAGACGCGCCTGAAGGCGAACCCGGTGCCCGTCGTGGTGCCGATCGGCTCGGAAGAAAACTTCAAGGGCGTCGTCGACCTCCTGAAGATGCGCGCGATCATTTGGGACGAAGCGTCGCAAGGCACGAAGTTCGACTATGTCGACATCCCCGCCGAACTCGTGGATACCTGCAACGAGTGGCGCGAGAAGATGATCGAATCGGCTGCCGAAGCCAGCGAAGAGCTGATGGAAAAGTACCTCGGCGGCGAAACGCTGTCCGAAGAGGAAATCGTCAAGGCGCTGCGCGACCGGACGATCGCCTGCGAAATCCAGCCGATGCTGTGCGGCACCGCGTTCAAGAACAAGGGCGTGCAGCGCATGCTCGACGCCGTGATCGACTTCCTGCCGTCGCCGGTGGACATTCCCCCGGTCAAGGGCGAGCTCGAAAACGGCGATGCTGCCGAACGTAAGGCTGCCGACGACGAGAAGTTCTCGGCGCTCGCGTTCAAGATCATGACGGACCCGTTCGTCGGCCAGCTGATCTTCTTCCGCGTGTACTCGGGCGTGGTCAATTCGGGCGATACGGTTCTGAATTCGACGAAGGACAAGAAGGAGCGTCTGGGCCGGATTCTGCAGATGCACGCGAACCAGCGCGAAGAAATCAAGGAAGTGCGCGCCGGCGACATCGCGGCGGCCGTCGGCCTGAAGGAAGCGACGACGGGCGACACGTTGTGCGATCCGCAAAACCCGATCGTGCTCGAGCGCATGATTTTCCCCGAGCCCGTGATTTCGCAGGCAGTCGAGCCGAAGACGAAGGCCGACCAGGAAAAGATGGGCCTCGCGCTCAATCGCCTGGCTCAGGAAGATCCGTCGTTCCGCGTTCAAACGGACGAAGAATCGGGTCAGACGATCATCTCGGGCATGGGCGAACTGCACCTCGAAATTCTCGTCGACCGGATGAAGCGTGAGTTCAACGTCGAAGCCACGGTCGGCAAGCCGCAAGTCGCGTATCGCGAAACGATTCGCGCGACGGCGGCCGATGTCGACGGCAAGTTCGTCAAGCAGTCGGGTGGTCGCGGCCAGTACGGCCACGCGGTCATCACCCTCGAGCCGAACGAGCAAGGCAAGGGCTACGAGTTCCTCGACGAGATCAAGGGCGGTGTCATTCCTCGCGAATACATTCCCGCGGTCGACAAGGGTATCCAAGACACGCTCAAGAGCGGCGTGCTGGCGGGCTTCCCGGTCGTCGACGTGAAGGTTCACCTGACGTTCGGTTCCTACCACGACGTCGACTCGAACGAAAATGCGTTCCGCATGGCCGGTTCGATGGCGTTCAAGGAAGCCATGCGCAAGGCGAGCCCGGTCATCCTCGAGCCGATGATGGCCGTGGAAGTCGAGACGCCGGAAGACTACATGGGCAACGTGATGGGCGACTTGTCGGGCCGTCGCGGTATCGTCCAGGGCATGGAAGACATGGTTGGCGGCGGCAAGATCGTTCGCGCCGAAGTGCCGTTGTCGGAAATGTTCGGCTACTCCACTTCGCTGCGTTCGCTCACGCAAGGCCGCGCGACGTACACGATGGAGTTCAAGCATTACGCCGAAGCACCGCGCAACGTCGCCGAGGCGATCATCAGCGCGAAGGGCAAGTAAGCCATCCGGCTTTTTCATCGACTACTTTTGAAAGAAGAGAATCATGGCAAAAGGTAAATTCGAACGGACCAAGCCGCACGTGAACGTCGGCACGATCGGTCACGTGGATCATGGCAAGA
>CBIHRA010000064.1:0-14399 GCA_966212325.1 uncultured Burkholderiaceae bacterium
TCGCCTCGCGTAAGCGCAGCGCTGCCGTGGCTGTATCTGAAGGGCATCTCGACGGTATCCGCCCGAGAACCCCCGTTATTGAGCGAACGTCGCTGATGGCTGACGATTCTCCCATTGCGATGAGGGGAGGATGTCCATGCAGGAAACGGAGAAGTTGGCTGGGGACTCGGCGGGTGTAACTTCGCCGCCGGCGAGAAAGCGGCGCAAGCGTGGCACACGGCCGTGGCGAGAGGTCATAGGCGAGTTTCGAGCAAGTGGGTTGACGATCCAAGCCTATAGCGAGCGAAGTGGGATTTCCCGCTCCTCGATGACGAGGTACTTGGCGCTTGCTCGCCATGCCGAGCGAAGCGGTGACGCGCAACAGAACGCGGGTGCCACGGTTGCGCTCGCTCGGAACATGGCGGGCTTTATGCGCGTTGGCATCGTCGATCGCGCTATGGACGCTGCTGGCAACGGCAGTTCGTGCGACGTGCCGGAGTTGATCCTGGGCGATGGAGTTCGGCTGCGGCTGCCTACGTATGCGCTCGAGCCTTTGCTGCAGGCGATGATCGACCGTATCGGTGCGGGGTCGCGATGATGATGCTGTCGACGGCAGTGAAGGTGTACATCGCCGCCGAGCCGATCGACATGCGCAAGTCGATCGATTCGCTTTCGATGCTTGTGCGTCCGATGTTCGATCAGGATGCTCTGAGCGGACATGTGTTCGTCTTCTACGGTCGGCGCCGCGACAAGATCAAGGTTTTGGTCTACGACCGCACAGGTTTTTGGCTGATGTACAAGCGATTCGAGAGCGGCTCGCTGGCCGATCCCGCAGCAATCGCGCGTCGCGGCATCTCGCTCGCCGAGCTCACGACGTGGCTCGAAGGAATCGATGTCGGTGTGCGCCGCCGCGTGCGTGCGGTGAACGCAACGGTGGTCGCATGAATCGCGAGGATATGCCCATGAGCGGGTCGATCGCAGCGATAATGCTGACCTATGCAACCGCTCAACGTCCCTGCCTCGAAACAACCCTTGCCGATGGCATTGGGGGCATGGAGCCTTCCCGAATTACTCGACGCGATTGCGACGCGCGATGCGACGATCAAGCAGCAGCAGTGCGAGATCGAACAACTGCGCGAACGGGTCGAAGGGCAAAGCGAGGTGCTGGCCAAGACCCAGCAGGCACTGCTCGAGATGCGGGCCAAACTGACCCATGCGCGGCAGGAGATGTTCGGGGCGAGCCGCGAGCGCATGAGCGCGTGGCAGTTGGATATCTTCGATCAGGCACACGAGGCACCGCTGCCGCCGCAGCAGCCCGATCTATCGATTCCCGTGGAGGGGCACCGGCGCAAGCGCCGCAGCAAGGGCCGACCAGCGTTGCCCAGCGATCTGCCGATCGAGCGCGTCGTGCATCCGATGCCGGAACAGGAGTTGTCGCAATACGACCGGGTGACCGTGATCGGCGAGACCGTCACGCGAACGCTCAAGTACACCCCGGCCAAGATGTCGGTAGTCGAGCATGTGTGCCCGCGCTATGCACTGGTGAAGAACGGCGTCTCGACGGTGCGCGGCACGACGTTCCAAGCGTCCCCGCTGATGAAGAGCAACGCGAGCCCGGAGTTGCTCGCGCGCATCATCGTGGCGCACTTCGACTCGGGCTTGCCGTTTTACCGGCTGGAGGAAGAGTTCGCGATGCACGGGTTGCGCATTGCGCGCAATACGATGAGCGACTGGACGATTCGGCTCTCGAAGCTGATGTTGCCCCTGTACGAGGTATTCGCTCGGCAGTTGCTCAGCGCGCCGGTGATCTTCGGCGACGACACGCCGTTTCCGCAGTTGTGCAAACAACTGGATCGCACCAAGACGGTCCGGCTGTGGGGCTATGCGAGTGCGGGAGCGATGTTGCTCGATGGTCAGTGGGTGAGCGTTCCCAAGGTGATCTACTACGACTACACGTCGAGCCGGGCCGGCCGCCATCCGATGGCGCTGCTGGGCAACTACGAGGGTTATCTGCAAGCCGACGATTACTCGGGCTGGGCGGCGCTGTTTCGCGGCGGCAAGGTTCGGCACGTGGCTTGTCACGTTCACGCGCGCAGGATGTTCTACAAGATCTACCGGCGGCTTCGCAAGGAATCGCCGCAGACCGCCCACGAGAGCGTGGCCGCGCAGGCACTGGCGTGGATCCGCAAGCTCTACGACATCGAGCGCAAGCTGCGCGATGCCGATCCGATAGCGCGAAGACGAGTGCGACAACTGGAATCGGCGCCCGTTTTACGCGACTACCAGCTTTGGTTGCAGGCCAAGGCGAACGAAGTGCTGCCCAAGTCGGCCCTGGGCCGGGCCATTGCCTATTCGCTGTCCAATTGGGAAGCGCTTACGCGCTATGTGGACGACGGCAATCTGGCGATGGATTCGAACCTGATCGAGCGGGCCATCCGCAGAGTCGCCATCGCTCGCAAGAACCATCTGTTCTTTGGCCCCGAGGCCGGGGGCAAAGCCGCGGCGGTGTTCTACAGCATGCTGGCGACCTGTCGGGCCAACGATATCAACCCGTACGATTACCTGAGCGACGTGCTCGGGCGAATCAACGACCACCCGATCAACCGGATCGAGGAATTGGCACCCTACAACTGGAAGCCCTCTGGCGTGGCCGGATCGGCATCGAGCGTGGCGTCGACGTCGTCCTTGCCGGTTGCCAGCTCGGCGACGCGGCACTGAATCGAGCTCGCGCATCAAGCGGAACGAAACGATGAATAAGGCAAGCGCGGGCAAGCCCGAACGCAAGATCTCCGAGACGATTCTGGACTTCGGCGAGCCGCTTCTCTCCGAGGCGATTACCGAAGACACGCCGATCGCCGTGGTGCGTGAGATATACAAGCTGGTGGTGCTCGTTTGGAACGCGCATGTCGCGGCCACCTCCCGCTGGGGCGACCCCAGTTACCTACAGATGCTGCAGCAGTTGGCCGCCTCGCCGCAGATGCCATCGGAAGCACGTGACTGGATCGGCAAACTCTCGAATCGCTGGCGGGAGAAGTTTGCCGACGCCAAGTACTGCGTTGGCCATTGGCACGTCAAGATCAAAGACGACGATACCCTGAGCTTCTACTGCGACGCGCGGGAAGCGCCGCGGCGATAGTCCTTCGTCGCGCACGCTGTCCCCTCAACGGCGACGACGTCGCTACGTATCGGCGTCGCTGCCGCTGACCACGCTCCCCCACGGTACTCGATCTTCCGCGAAATCGGGGGCACTCGCTACTACGGGGATTCTCGGGCGGATACGATGAGATTGCGAACAAGGGAAGATACTTCGGTGATTTGTTGCGGCAGCAGTTGCTTGAACCGGGCTTCGTGGTGGACGTGCGAGGCCAAGGTCTACTCTGGGCCGTTGAGACAGGGCTCGACCGCAGGCAAGCAGGTGCATTCGTCGAAACCGGGCATCGGCTGGGCATCGACCTCTACGCTTGCCGCTCCGCCGGCGCTCGCGGAGAGGCCCTAGCATTCCTTTTCTCCCCGCCGTTGACGATTACGCGCGGCGAACTCGATGACATGGTCGCGCTGGTGAAGCAAGTATTCACGGAAGCGGCCTGAGAAGACACCGCCGTGGCTGGTGCCTGCGAGCCCAGCCACCCTACTCACCTTGGTTTCAGTACATTCAAACGTCATCATGAAAAACGAATTCATCGGTAAGTTCCAGGACTGGTGGCGTCAAGCCAAGAGCGATCAGTCGCTCAAGCACAAGGGCGCTGTGTGTGTGTCCACGATTGACGAGTTCGGATTCCCGAACGCTCGCTTCGTCGATCTCAAGGCGGCCACGGAGGATGGATTCACGTTCTGCACCTTCTTCGATTCGCGCAAAGGGATCGAAATCGAACGATGCCCGAAGGTCGCATTGACCATCTGGTGGGAGGGCGTCAACTACCAGGTCCGTGTGCAGGGCACTGCGGCACGCATCTCCAGGTCAACGGCGAGCAAATATTGGCAATCCCGTACGCGCGACGCTCAGCTGACGACGCTGTGCAGCCGACAGAGCCAGCCCCTCGACTCGGATCGCCAACTGCGCGATCAGTTTTCCGCGCTGCGCGCGTCGTTCGGTGGGGCCGAGATACCGGTGCCCGACAACTGGGGCGGCTATACGATCGATCCCGTCAACGTCGAATTCCTGACCTTCAAGGAAGACCGGCTGCACGTGCGCGAGCAGTACATCCTTGTCAAAGGCCAGTGGAATCGGCAATTTTTGCAACCCTGACCTCCGGCGCCGCGAGCGACAGTGCCGACAAGCCTGCGCGCGGACGTCACAGATTCCCGGGTGCGACACCCTTGTCGAAAGTAGGACCACCAATGACATCGAGCGAAACGTTGGAAATGCCAGCCCTCCCATTGACCGATCAGCACACCCTGGATGTGCTTTACAAAGCGTTTCACCTGGTGGACCTGGCTTTGGAAAAGCATGGCGTTCCCTACTTTATGATCGGGGGAACGTTGCTGGGGGCACGGCGTCACGGCGGTGTGATTCCTTGGGACGATGACGGCGATCTGGCGGTCGAGCTTCGGCATTTTGCGAAGGTGCGCCAGCTAGTTGTACCGGAGCTGGAGTCCCTCGGCGTTGGCTGCTCGTTCGGACGCATGGGCAACCTCAAGCTCTATCCTCTGGAAGGCCGTCTTCTCCTCTCTGAAGGCAACGTCTCCCGGCCACCCTTCGAAAAGATTGACGGCAGATGGACCTTCTTTTCTCCCGCCTGCCGCGAGCGCTGGGAAGGCCAATATTTTGAGGGGAGCGAACTGGAAAGGCTGGAAAGGGTCCCATTCGGCCCGCTGGAGATGCCCGCCCCGAGTGCGGCCGCCTGCGAGAGCTATCTGCGCCGGACCTACGGCGATAGCTACTACACCAGGGGCGTCATCTGCTATTCGCACATTTCGAGCACGCCGATCCCCCCATCGAGATTGAGATCACGGACCGGCGACCGGGCCTACCCTCCTCGATCTATATGGCTCAGCAGGATTGCAAACAAGGACTCGAAACCATTGTACTGCAATGCAAACCAACCCCAGATGGCCACCTTATTCTGGACCATGCGGGTCCGGTATCCGGCTCCGTGCCGGCGAATTGCCCGATGCGCGAGGTGTCCAGTGACCAATGGAGGAAAGACTCCTGGCCGCGAGGTGTGGCATCTCTGAAATAAGTTCTCTGCAATTCCCGATCAAGGTGCGTTGCGAGGATGTGCGAGACGCGAAGTTGCAAGCAACTTCCGGCGAGGAGACGCTGCGTGGCTATGTCGAACTGATCCGTGCCTTTCAAGGCGGGGAACGACCCCGCGGAGTGGTTCAACATTAACCGACTCCCTGTCTATACCATCGAGCCGGAAATATTTCGTGAGATGGCGGCCTCGGCGCCCCGCGAAGAGAAGCTCCTGATTGGCATGAGTGCCGAAATATGCAGCTTGTTCACGGATGCACTGGAGATCTATAAAGAGGCGACATCAGAGTTGGGCAGCATTCTCGAATGGCGCCTTAGGCGACGCTTGGGCATGATGGCGTCGACGCCGGCGCTGCAACAGATGTCTGCCTTCGCGCAAAGCGTTTTTGAAAGAGAGCGTGCGCTGGCCGACAACGTTTGAAGCAAGCCATGATCGAAGCTCTGCGCCAGGAGAAGCCAGTGCGCGGCAATACACGCAAGACGCTGTCGCGCAAGAGTTTGGTGCCGGAGGAACTGCGCATCATCCATCGGCCTGAGCAAATCGAAACGCGCCAATGGCCGGGGCATTGGGAAGGCGATCTCATCAAAGGCGCTTTCAATCGTTCTTGCGTCGGCACCCTGATCGAGCGCAAGACGCGGTTCGTGGTGCTGTGCCGCATGGACGGCTGCACGGCTCAGGACGCGCTGGAAGGCTTCACGCGCCAGATGAAAAAGCTCCCGGCCTTTCTGCGTGAGAGTCTGACGTACGATCGCGGATCGGAAATGACCTGCCATGTCGAGTTGGCCAAGCGCCTGAATCTGGATATTTGGTTTGCCGACCCCTACGCCCCCTGGCAACGGGGCAGCAATGAGAATACTAACGGTCTGTTGCGTCAGTTTCTGCCCAAGGGCTCGGACCTGTCAGGCGTGTCGCAGATGCAGTTGAACGACATCGCCAAATTGATGAACGGCCGTCCTCGTCAAACCCTCGACTGGAAAACCCCTGAAGAGGCGATGGCGATGGAATTGGCCGCCGCTGGATTGGCTACACGTTGCACTTGATTCTTGAGATCGCCCTTCACCCATGCGTAAAAAAGAACCGCGTGAGGTGAAAGAACACGGGTGCGGCAAGGCAAATGCTGTCGACCCGATCGAGCATGCCGCCGTGTCCGGCGATCATGACGCCCCAGTCTTTCGCGCCCAGCGATCGTTTAACGGCCGACAACACCAACCCCCCCGTGAACCCGCACACGACGGTCACGGCTGACATCAAAGCGGCCTGCCAAATGTTGAACGGGGTCAATCGGTAAAGCGCCGTACCCAGCGCAATCGCGAGCGCGCCGCCTCCGATGAGCCCTTCCCACGTTTTCGACGGGCTCACGAGCGGCGAGAGTTTGTGCTTTCCCCAAAGCTTCCCGCAGACGTATTGGAAGACATCGCTCGATTGCACGACGAGCAGAAAAAACAGCAGCAACGGCCCGTTGTTATTGAAGTAGTGCGGAAAATCCAGCAGCAGGAGAGCCGGCGCATAGCTGAGCGAATAGACACAGACCATGAGCGCCCACTGAATCTTTGCCGTGCGCTCCAAGAAATCGGCGGTGTCTTGCGAGAACGCGGCGGCCGCGGCCAGCACGAGAAACGCATACACCGGAATAAAGATCGCAAACAGGCCGTACCAATGAAATACGAGCAACAGGTACTGGGCGGGCAGGGCGATGTAATACGTTAGAACGAGCGACCAGTAGTCCGACGGCTTGGTCGGCGTCACCGACAGAAATTCACGCAGCGCGAAGAAGGAGCAGAGGAAGAACAGCGCGATCGTCGCGTTCGCGCCGAGCCATAACGCGGTGGCGACGACGGCGATCATGACCCACCACGCCGATATGCGCGCATTCATATTGGCGATGGTCGCGTTGCCCGCGCCGAAGCGCATGCGCAACACGGCGCCGCCGGCCGTGAACGCAGCGAGCAGCGCGAGGATTCCGATGAGCGTGGTCCAAAACACGTGGGGCATGGTTATCCTTTGACGATGTGCTGCAGACGTACGACGGCGTCGCGCGCTTCGGCGAGAAATGCGTCCTTGTCGTCATTCGCCGCGCGGGCTATTTCCTTGCCGAACGAGACATGGCAACTGATCGGAACGGGCAACAACGCGCCCTTGGGCATCGCACGAGCGAGATTCGATAGATGGACCGGCACGAGCGCGACATCGGGAAACTGCTTGGACAGCCAGTAAAGCCCGCTCTTGAACGGGCCGATTTCGCCGCTGAGGCTGCGCGTTCCTTCCGGAAAGATGATCAACGACGAGCCGGCCGCGAGCGCGTCTTTGACGTGCTCGAGCGGGTCGCCGCCGCCCTCGCGCTTACGTTCGACGAAGACGACGTCGAGCACGCGATGGGCGATGAAACGCCGCCGCGGCGATGAATCCCAGTAATCGCGCGCGGCAACCGGCCGAACGCGCATGCGCACATCGGCGGGAAGGGCCGCGAGAATGGCGAGCGTATCGACGTGGCTCGCATGATTGGCGAAGTAGATCGTTTGGCGGTCAGAGGGCCGGGCCGAATCGTAGCGGCCGTGCGCACCCACGACCAGCCGCACCACGCCCAGAAGCGCGCTTTGGAGGATGTTACGCATGGGAGGCGCCGCCGTTGGCTCGTTGCAAATCTTGAACGATTGCGCGGGTGCGGGTGACGCAGGTGACGGCGCTGCCGGCCGCGATGATGGCGAGCGCGATCCACAGGCTGCGGTGAGGCAAGCCGAGCAGGCGTTCGCCTACGGTAGCGGCACACGCGAGCGTCAACAACGCCATACGATGCTGCTTGGCCATGGGGCCGATGAATCGTTGCGGCAACCCGACGGCGCCGCCGAAGACTCTGACATACGCGGTCAACGCGGCGAGTAGGGCGGCCGCCCAGCCGAGGGAGGGCGCAGCCACGGCGTAACCGGCGGCGACGAGCAGCAGGCTGTCGGCTAGTCGGTCGGGAAACTCGTTATAAAGCGCACCGACCACCGACTGCTTTCCGCCTTCGACGGCCACCAGGCCATCGATGACGTTGCATAGCAGACGCAATTGAATCCCCACGATCGCCAACAGCATTGCCAATACGCTATCTAGGCGCATCAGCGCGGCCGCGCCGATGGCGGCGAATACGACACTTGCGGATGAGATTTGATTCGGCGTGACGGCGCTGCGGGCGAGCCAACCGGCGAGCGCAACGATTGCCCGATTGGATCTCGATTTGATTGGCCGGCGGTTTTCGCTCATTGGCTCCTCGGTTTTCGTTATTCACATCTTGGCCGAGGACTCGTTGTTATTCGCCCGGGCCGTGCGGATCGGGCGATAACGTTCGCCTGATCGAAATCAATCAGGCTGCAGATTATACGGGCGACTAAGCCGCCGTTGTGAGCGACGGGAGTCGAAACCGGAGCGTCCCACTTAATGAGAGCTTGGTGCGGGCGAATTAGGAAGGCAACGCAGTTTCTACTTTGCGGTACGATCGAGCCGATTCGAGGGAAAGACGATTGCCGTCTCCGTTTCCTGCTCTAAGCGCGCCTATGGCTGCTCTGGCCGGCTACGACGCCAACGCCTCCGTAATCGCTTCGCACAACTCCTTCGGTGCGAATTTCGCGACATAGCCGTTTGCACCTGCATTGCGCACGTGTGCTTCGTTCGCGGACCCGGTCAGCGACGAATGAATGATGACGGGAATGTGCTTGAGCCGTTCGTCGCTCTTGATTCGACGCGTCAGCATGAACCCATCCATCTCGGGCATTTCCAGATCGGTGATGACGAGCGCGATCTTGTCGCGCGCCCGCACCTTCTCTTTCTCCGCTTCGTCCGCATAGCGCAGCAGCATCTGCCACGCTTCCTCGCCCGTCGTAGCCAGCACGTGCGGCGCGCCGATCGCCGTCAACGCTTGATCGAGCAGCGTGCGCGCGAACGCCGAATCGTCCGCAGCCAAAATCTTGCCGCCGGCCGCATAGTTCACTTCCGCGCTGAGCTCGGCCTTGTTGACGTCGCGATGCTGCTCGGGGAATACGTCTCGCATCACTTGCTCGACATCGAGCACTTGCGCCAGACGAAGTTCGCCCGATTCTCCGTTGAAGCGCGCGATGCTCGTGATATAGCCGGTGCCGCCCGCACACTCGGCCGGATGCACCTGGCTCCATTCGAGGCGCACGATGTCGTCCACATCCTCGACGGCGAACGCTTGCGTCGTGCGCGCGAATTCCGTGATCAGCAAGATGTTCGGCTCGCGCGAAGGCGTATTGCCCGTCAGCTTGCAGAGATCGATGACGGGAATGATCTGCCCGCGAATGTCGATCGCGCCCGAGACGCACGCCGGCGCCCCGGCGATCGGCGTGATCTCCCGGTTCGTAATGATCTCGCGAACCTTGAAGACGTTGATGCCGTACAGCGCCGGATCGACACCGGGACGCGCTTGCCCCAAACGGAAGAGAAGGAGTTCGAATTTGTTTTTGCTCGTGAGCTGCGTGCGCTCATCGTGCATGATGTCGTGGCTGGACATGCGTGCCTCTGCGTGAATTGCGAACGGCGTCCCTCGAGGTTTCGCGACGAGAGACTTCCTGCGTACCTGGTTGTCGGCCGCGTTCGGCAAAAACTAAAGGCGGGTTTACGTCCGGGAAAATCTCGAAAAATGGGGCACGGCCGGCCTTTCGGGTAATCGGCCGGGCATCGCCTCGCTTCCCGGAAAGGCCGCCTCCGCGCAGGCGTCGCCTAGCGGGTCGGCAATTAAATGGGTCTAGGAGCGTCGCGGCGCGCCGGATGCCGGCCCGTTTATTGCAAGGGATAGATCCGATCCAACGACCCTTGGGGGCTACCATGAACCGCAGCACCAACGAGCCGCAACGGATGGCCGATCAACCGAAGCCGGCGCACCACAGCGACAACGCGCGCAGTCGGATGCCCGAACGCGACGACAAAGGACGTAAGCAGTCGCCTGCGGATAAGCCCGGGCAGCGGCCGGGAGAAGGAGAGCCGAGCGTCGGCTAGGCCCGAGGCCGCTTCGACGCTTCGACGCTTCGACGCTTCGGCGCTCCGGCGCTCCGGCGCTTCGGCGCTCCGGCGCTCCGGCGCTCCGGCGAGAAGGCGCGCCGGCTCGTGCCGGCGCTGCCTTTTGCAACGACGCTTACTTGGCAGCGTCTGCCTCGCATTTCTTCATGAACGACGATTTGGCTGCGCCTGCGAGCGGCTTGCCGTTCTTGCCGACCGCCTTGGTCTCGCAGTCCGCCTTGGCCGACTTCATCTTGTCGGCTTTGCATTTCTTCACAAACGACGATTTGGCTGCGCCCGCGAGCGGTTTGCCGTTCTTGCCGATCGCCTGGGCCTCGCAGTCGCCCGATGCCGCGCTCATGGCGGCGGCGCCGCTGGCGGCCGCTGCGCCCGACGCTTGGGCGTGGGCCATGCCCACCGCAAACATGCCCGCGATCGCCGCCAAGACAAATTTGTTCAACATGACCTTTCCTCCTAAGTGTGTTGTGAAGCGAATCGCCTCCTCCCGTTAACGGTGCTCGAACGCGACGGTTGACCGGCGTCGTCGCTCGGCCGAACCGGGGCGTCGTTATAGCCCGATCAAGAAAAAGTCCGAGAAATCGAGAAGGGCGAAGAGCATACGAGAATGCCGCGGCCCCACGCGGCTGCTCGTGATCGCAGCGCCAATCAACGGCCGTCGCGGCTTTCTCTCGCGGCGATGAGCCGTTCGACGCGGCGGTCGGGAACGAACCAAAGCAACGCCATGCCGGCGAAGAGAGCGAGACCGATGCTCGGATAGCCGGCCCATGCCGCCGCGATGCCGGCGAGATACGAGCCTTGCGAAACCTTGCCTTTCATGTCGCGGCCGATTGCTTGGGCAAGCAGGCTATCGGGGCCGTGATGACGCACGAGCCCCGTCTGAAGGACGAACCAAGCGAGGGCGCACGCGAGCAAGTTGGCGCCGTAAAGCACGGTCGGCCAGCGGGCGAAATGGTTTTCTCCCATCCAGCCCGTGGTGAACGGCAACAGCGACAGCCAAAACAGCAAGTGCAGATTCCACCAGAGAATCGCCCCGTTCACGCGACGCGTGGCTTGCAGCAGGTGATGGTGGTTATTCCAATAGATGCCGACGTAGGCAAAGCTGAGCACATAGCTCGTCGCAATCGGCCACAGCTGGACGAGCGCAGCCAAGTCTTCGCTATGGGGCACCTTCAGCTCGAGCACCATGATCGTGATGATGATGGCGATCACGCCATCGCTGAATGCTTCCAGCCGGTTCTTTTCCATCGTGGTAGGAGTGGGTGGCTAATGGAGCGCGATCGGCAACTGGCCCGACACGAAGACGAAGCCGTTCGCGACGGTCAAGTGGCTGTAATGCCTGCCAGGCTTGGGCAGTGCCGGTGTTGCCGGATGCGAGATTCGAGACTGGGCCGGGTCACCGCTCATGAAGCACCTCGTTGGACAGGATGGGGCGGCAACTGGGCCGTGCCGCGACGCCGTGATTTGAGCACGAATCGAAATCGCATGATGCCATTCCTGGCCGCAGGGTCCGTCGCTAAATAAAAAGTTACTTAAAAGACTACTGTGATTTCACCGCCCTGCCGATAAGAAGCACATGCAATGCATTTTTGCAAAACGTGCGGACTTTCGACTCTCAACTATGAACGCTCTTTCTCAGGTCTCTGTGGCGCGTAAGCTGCAGATCGTCTTAGCCGTCGCTTTGGCCAGCCTTCTGCTGGTCGGCGTTTTCGGCGCCATTCAAATTGCACGCATCGCCTCTCAGAGCGAGGCGATCGGCGGCCGTTGGATGCCGACCGCCATGCAGGCGCAGCGCACGGCTCAGCTTGCAGCTACCGTGCGGAACAAGGAATTCGCCTACATCCTCGTTCGCTACGATCAACGCGATCAGGTTCTGCCGGAGCTCAAGAAGAGCATCGGCGAGATGTCGTCGCAGCTCAAGGCGTTCGGCGAACTGAAGCTCGGCGATGAAGAGCGCAAGACATACGAGCGCGCGAGTGCCGAGTGGCGCGACTATCTCGCCGCCGATGCGAGGATTCAAGACGAAGTCGACAACGCGTCGCCCAACGCCGCTCGGGCCATCATCATGCAAGACAGCGCGAAGAGCTTCGAGCGCCTGACGGCGGAGTTGGCGGCGCTCGCCGCATCGAGCCAAGCCGAGGCGACGCACGCCGGTGAAGACGCGACGAGCGCCGCGCATCGGTCGCTGGCGTTGATCGCTGTCGCCGTCGTCTTTGCCGCGGCGATCGCGGCCGTCCTGATGACGCTGGTCGCCCGCGCGATCAGTGTGCCGCTCAATGCGGCCGTGGACTTCGCCCAAACCGTGGCGGGCGGTGACCTCACGGTGAACATCCGGACGAACGGCCATGACGAAGTGGCGCGCTTGATTCGTTCGTTGTCCGAAATGTCGGATCGCTTGCGCACATTGATCGCCGAGGTACGCGAGGGCGTCGAATCGGTGAACACGGCTTCGAACGAAATCGCATCAGGCAATCTCGATCTGAGCAGCCGCACGGAAAAAGTAGCCTTCAGCGTGCAGCAAACGGCCACCTATATGAACCAGCTCGGCGAATCGGCTTCGCACGCGACCGATACCGCGGTGCAAGTCAACTCGCTGTCGCGGCAGGCCTACAACGCGGCCGAGCGCGGCGGCGAAATCGTCGCGCGCGTCGTGACGAGCATGAGCGAAATCACGGCGTCGTCGAACAAGATCAACGACATCATCGGCGTGATCGACGGCATCGCGTTCCAAACGAACATTCTGGCGCTCAACGCGGCCGTCGAGGCGGCGCGTGCGGGCGAGCAGGGCCGAGGGTTCGCGGTCGTCGCCAGCGAAGTGCGGGGACTTGCGCAGCGCTCGGCTGCCGCGGCGAAGGAAATCAAGGAGCTCATCGAATCGTCGGTCGGCAGCGTCGATGCGGGCGGGCGGCTCGTGGGCGAAGCGGGTGGCGCGATGAGCGACATCATCGAAGCGGTGCGTCACGTCAGCGCGCTCATCGGCGAGATCGCCGATGCCTCGCAAGCGCAGCAGCGCGATCTCGGGCAAGTGCGCGAAGCCGTCGACCACATCGACGAAACTACGCAGCAGAATGCGGCGTTGGTCGAGGAATCGGCGTCCGCCGCGGCGTCGTTGCGCGACCAGGCAGACCGGCTTGCTTCGCTCGTCGCCGTATTCAAGGTGAGCGCCGCATGAGACCGATTCGCTTGATGAGCGCATGCGCCGCCGCACTGTCTGTCTGGGCGGCATGCCATACCGGCGCACTCGCGCAGACGAACGAGCCCGCCAAGCCGAGGATCGGCATTGCAATGGCGGAGTTCGACGACAACTTCCCCACGCTGCTGCGCGAGGCGATGTCGAAGGAGGCGCGCAAGCAAGGGTGGAAGCCTGTGTTCGCCGACGCGCATTCCGATCAAAGCCGGCAAAACGCCGAGATAGCGTCGATGATGACCAACGACCATTTGGATGCGATCGTGATCCTGCCCGTCGATTCGAAGGCTACCTCGACGATGACGAAAGCCGTGCGCGAAGCCGGCGTGCCGCTCGTCTATGTCAATCGCACGCCTTCTGAGCCGATCGGCGAAGGGATGGCGTACGTCGGATCGCAAGATCTGCTCGCCGGTCAGATGCAAGCGGACTATGTGGCTCAGCAACTTGGCGGCAAAGGCGATATCGCGCTCATGGTCGGCGCGCTGAGCACCGACGCCGCCGTGCTGCGCACGCGCGGCTTCAAAGACGTGCTCGCTCACTATCCGGGTATGCATCTCGTGATCGAGCAAGTGGGCGATTGGTCGCGCGAGAAGGGGATGACGATGACTTCGCAATGGCTCGCGCAGGGCAAGCACTTGGATGCCATCGTCGCGAACAACGACGAAATGGCGATCGGCGCGATCATTGCGTTGCACAAGGCCGGACGCGCGCCGGGCAGCGTTTTCATCATGGGCATCGACGCCACGCCCGATGCGCTCGCTCAGATGGACCGCGGCGCATTGAAAGCCACCGTCTATCAAGATGCGAAAGGGCAGGGCGTCGCGGCAGTCGATCTGGCGATCGGCATGAAGAAGGGCGAGCCGAATCCACCGCGCACCGTAGACGTTCCGTTCAAGTTGATCACGCCGCAAAACTATAAAGACCTCATGGCGTATTGAGTCTGTGAGCTTCGGCTTAGGCTTCGGCTTCGGCTTAGGCTTAGGCTTCGGCTTGGGCGGCGGCTTCGGCTTCGTGGTCGACTTCGGCTT
>CBIHRA010000065.1:0-14005 GCA_966212325.1 uncultured Burkholderiaceae bacterium
GCGAGTCGGCGGCTGCGAGTCGGCGGCTGCGAGTCGGCGGCTGCGAGTCGGCGGCCGCGAGTCGGCGGCTGGCGCCGCGCGTAAGCGGCGGCGCGGCGCTACCAGGCGCTTTCCGATTGAGGCGCAGCGCGCGACGTGGCGGCGAACGGAAAAGTCATCGTCACGCGCAGTCCGTGCCCTTGTGCATTGCCGATCTCGCATGCGCCCCCGAGACGCCTGACGAGCCGATCGACGATCGCGAGCCCAAGGCCGCTGTGCCCGTTGCCCCCACGCGCGGGATCGAGCCGCACGAACGGCCGGCTGGCATTCGCGAGGTCCTGCGGCGAGATGCCGCGCCCGTGATCGCTGACCGACAATTCCCAACCCGTCTGGGTCCGAGCCGTCGCGATCACGACGGGCGGCGCCCCATAAGCGTGCGCGTTATCGAGCAGGTTGGATAGGATTCGCTCGAGCGTCGCCGTAGGCAGGCGAAAGCCCGGCCCGGCCGCGAGCTCGGTCTGCACAGTGGGGTTGCCCGGAGCGACGGCACGGTAAGTGCGTGCCATACGGTCGCATTGCTCGTCCACTTCTACCGGCTCGCTGCGGTCCGTGCCGTCGTGCGCGAAGACGAGGAATTGATCGACGATGTGCGTGAGGGAGTCGACGTCGCGCACGACGCCGTCGCGCATCTTAGGCTCGTCCATCATCTCGGCGCGCAGCCGAAGGCGGGCAAGCGGCGTCTTCAAGTCGTGCGCCACGCCGGCCAGCATGACGGCCCGATCCTGCTCGGTGCGCGACACCTCGCGCACCATTTGGTTGAAGCCGCGCGTCAGCGCACGCAATTCATGCGGGCCGCGCTCGGCGAGCGGCGGCACGGGATGTCCCTGGCCGAAACGGGCCACCGCTTGCGCAAGCGCCCTCAGCGGCTGTTGGAGACGCCAGGCCACGAATAGCGCGCACATGACGGCTAAAGAGAATATGGTCCCGAGCCAGACGAGCATTTGGTCTCGCGGGCGCGGCGGATGCAGCGACATCATCGGTACGACGATCCAATCGCGATCGGCCGCCTCGTGCACCCAAAGAATAGGCGGACGCCCCGGCGCACCGATGCGCACGAGCGATCCCGGCGGCAGGCGCTCGCGCAAATCGTCGACGAAGCGCTTGATGGGCGGGGGCAACGGCTGATCGGCCGGGGGCACCTCCGGACTCGCGGGATCGACGAGCCGCACGCGCGAGGGCAGCGGCATCGTAGGGGTGCGGGCGACGTGCTGACGGACGGCATCGATGAGAAACGCCGCTTCCTCGACGGCGTAGCGCGCTTGCGAGTGGCTACGCTCGACGCGTATCAGCACGAACCAGGCGAAGTGCGAGATCAGCAGGACCGCGACGACGAGCAGCGCGAGCCTGCCGAACAGCGAATCAATTGGGCGACGCATCGGGGTCCCCGTTGGGGACGAACACGTATCCGCGGCCCCGCACGGTTTGGATGAAGCGCGGCGTCGACGGATCGGTTTCGAGGATTCGCCGCAGCCGCCAGACTTGGACGTCGATGCCGCGGTCGGTGCCGTCGTACTCGGGGCCGTGCAGCAACTCGAGCAGGCGCTCGCGCGTGAGCGTGCGCATCGGGTGATTCACGAAAATCTTGAGCAGCGCGAATTCGCTGCCCGACAGCGTGAGAGGCCGGCCCTCGTGATTGAGCATGCGCGACTGAAAATCGAGCTGAAAGCGGCCGAATGCAAACGGCTCGCGCTGCTCGGGGGCGGCCGACGGAATCGTGCGGCGCCGGCGCAGCACGGCCTGCACGCGCGCCAGCAGTTCGCGCGGATTGAACGGCTTGCCGAGGTAGTCGTCGGCGCCCAGTTCGAGCCCGACGATACGATCGACGTCGTCGGCGCGCGCGGTCAGCATGATTACGGGGATGTCGTCCCCCGTCGCGCGCAGCTTGCGCAGCGCCGTGAGCCCATCCACGCCGGGCATCATGAGGTCGAGCACGATCAGATCCGGCCGCTCGCGTTCGAGCCGGCGTTCGAGCGAGGCGGCGTCGTGCAGCACCGACACTTCGATGCCTTGACGGACGAGATAGTCGCGAAGGAGATCGCGCAGTTCGGCGTCGTCGTCGACGACAAGAATTTGCGTAGCCATGGGCCGAAGTTTAACGCCAGCCGCTCGCGAAACGATGCACCCACTCGCCGGAAGGGTTACTGGACGTTACGGCGAAAGCCGTTCGTAATGCACCGTAACGGCTCACGGCGAGCAGGTAACACGGCGGCTCGCCCGTGGGTCTACCTTGGTCGAACCGGCGGCGGGCGCAATCTTTCCGCTCACCGTCGCTTTCGCTCAATGGAGTCAATTTCGATGAAAGTTCAATCTCGCCCTTCTCGCACCCCGCTGCGCTGGCTCGCAGCCACGGCGGCCGCCGTGACCCTATCGCTCGGCGCCTATGCGGCCGGCGTCGAAGGCCCTGGCCCGGGGCCGGGCGGTCCGGGCGCCGGGTGGGGACACCACCATGGCGGTTTCATGATGGAAAAGCAGCTTGCCGATCTGCACGCGCGCCTGAAGCTCACGCCCGAACAGGACAAGCTCTGGCAAACGGCGCTCGATACGATGAAACGCGACCGCGCCGCCGCGCGGACCGACCGCGACAAGATGCACGCACAACTAAAAACGATGATGCAGCAGCCGATCATCGACATGAACGCGCTGCATGCCGCGCATACGCAGGCGCAGCAAGACGGCGCTCGGCTGCGTGACGAGACGGCGACGGCCTGGCTAGCCGCCTATAACGCACTCGACGACCAGCAAAAAACCATCGTGAGCGATACCTTCAAGCAACACTTCGCGAAGATGGAATCGATGCGCGAGCGCATGCATGAACGCTGGCAGCAGCGCCGCGGCGGGGCTTCGGAGGCGCCCGCGAACCCGTAAACGGCGATTTTGCCGATGCTTACCCGCGCCGGATCGCCTGCGGTGGGCTACCCAGGCAGCGGTCCTCGACGTGGCACGTGAGGCGTATGGCAACTGAACGCCGCGGTCCTTTCGGCCGCGGCGTTTCTACGTCCGGGCGCTCGATTTCTTGCGTCGCCGATGAGCCATCCGACGCTGGGCCCGAGCCGCCCCGCTCGAGTGGCGCGACGCCCATTTCAGCCTACGAGGGTTCGCCGCACTAGCGCCGACCGCGCGTTCGGTTAAAATACCGCGCTTTTCGCCCTTGGACGGCTTGGCCCGCCCGCGGGCAATCAGTGAAACGGCGCCGCGAGGCGCGTCGAGGGCCGCCTAGCGCGATCTCGCACGCTCGCAGCCGGGCCCCGGCGCTCGAGCCGGCGGTGCGGCATGCCATTTTTTTGTCCGCCTAGAATTTCGCGACGCGTCCCCGTTTTCGCGTCGTCAAGGACCGCACTTCCTACCATGCTTCTACAAGGCTACGGCCCGCTGATCCTCGCCGGCACTTGGCAGACCGTCAAGCTCTCTCTGCTGTCGCTTGCGCTCGCCTTCGTGCTGGGCCTCGTCGGCGCGTCGGCGAAGCTTTCGAAGAACCGGCTGGCGAACGGCGTCGGCACGGTCTATACGACGCTCGTGCGTGGCGTGCCCGATCTCGTGCTGATGCTGCTGCTCTTCTACAGCATCCAGATCTGGCTCAACAACTTCACCGATCTCGTCGGCTGGGACGAAATCGACATCGACCCGTTCGTCGCCGGGGTGATCGTGCTCGGATTCATTTACGGCGCGTACTTCACCGAGACGTTCCGGGGCGCCTTCCTGTCGGTGCCGCGCGGCCAGCTCGAAGCGGGTGCGGCATACGGCATGTCGGCCTGGCAGACCTTCTCGCGCATCATGTTTCCGCAAATGATGCGCTTTGCGCTGCCCGGTATCGGCAACAACTGGCAAGTGATGGTGAAGGCCACCGCGCTCGTGTCGATCATCGGGCTCGCAGATGTCGTCAAGGCGAGCCAGGATGCCGGCAAGGGGACGCTGCGGTTTTTCTTCTTCACGCTGATCGCGGGGGCGATCTACCTCGCGATCACGACGATTTCGAATCTCGTGCTGTTGTGGCTCGAGAAACGCTACTCGATCGGCGTACGCAAGGCCGAGCTATAAGGTCAGTGACATAACACCATGATCGAGCTGATTCACGACTACTGGCGCAACTATCTTTTCACGGACGGCTATCGCGTTACGGGCCTCGCCATCACGATGTGGCTGCTCGTCGTGTCGATCGGCATCGGCTTTTGCCTGTCGGTGCCGCTGGCCGTTGCGCGGGTCTCCCGCAACAAGGCGATTTCGGGCGCCGTCTGGCTTTACACGTATATCTTTCGCGGCACGCCGCTCTACGTGCAGTTGCTGCTGTGCTATACGGGCCTTTATAGCCTCGAAGTCGTGCGCAATCACGAGCTGCTCAATGCCTTCTTCCGCGACGGCATGAATTGCACGCTGCTCGCGTTCACGTTGAATACCTGCGCGTACACCACGGAGATTTTCGCCGGCTCGATCAAGGCGACGGCCTACGGCGAAATCGAAGCGGCGCGCGCATACGGCATGTCGACGTTTACGCTTTATCGGCGTGTGATTCTGCCGTCGGCGTTGCGGCGCGCCTTGCCGCTTTACAGCAACGAAGTCATTTTGATGCTGCACGCGACGACGGTCGCGTTCACGGCCACCGTGCCCGATATTCTCAAGATCGCCCGCGACGCCAACTCGGCCACCTATATGTCGTTCCAGGCGTTCGGCATTGCGGCGCTGCTTTACCTCGCCATTTCATTCGCGCTCGTCGCGCTGTTTCGCCGTGCCGAAAGGCGCTGGCTCGCCTACCTGCGCCCGCAAGGCAAGTAACTCATGCATAAGCTCTTCATCGACGATCTGCACAAGCAGTACGGCAGCAACGAAGTTCTCAAGGGGGTGTCGCTCAAGGCGAATGCCGGCGACGTGATCAGCGTCATCGGCTCCTCGGGCTCGGGCAAGAGTACGATGCTCCGTTGCATCAACTTTCTCGAACAACCGAGCGCCGGGCGCATTTACGTCGACGGCGAAGAAGTCCGTACGAACAAGGATAAGAGCGGTGGCCTGCGCGTCGCCGATCAAAAGCAACTGCAGCGCATTCGCACGAAGCTGTCGATGGTGTTTCAGCACTTCAACCTTTGGTCGCATATGAACGTGCTCGAAAACGTGATCGAAGCGCCTATGCATGTGTTGGGCGTTGCGCGGCGCGAGGCGGAAGAGCGTGCGCGAATCTACCTCGAGAAGGTTGGGCTTGCGCCGAGACTGGAGAAGCAGTACCCGTCGCATTTGTCGGGCGGGCAGCAGCAGCGCGTGGCGATTGCGCGAGCGTTGGCGATGAATCCCGACGTCATGTTGTTCGACGAGCCCACTTCGGCGCTCGATCCCGAGCTCGTCGGGGAAGTGCTCAAGGTCATGCAAAAGCTGGCCGAAGAAGGGCGGACGATGATCGTCGTCACGCATGAGATGGGGTTCGCGCGCAACGTGTCGAACCACGTGATGTTCCTGCACCAAGGGCGCGTGGAAGAAGAAGGCAACCCCGATGAGGTCTTCGGCAATACCAAGAGCGAGCGGCTTCAGCAGTTCTTGGCGGGGAGTTTGAAGTAGCGTGCGGGGTGCCGGGCTTAGAGGTCCGGACAATTGCGCATCGTTGGAGTGATGGGCGTGACGGCTTCGCCTTCCTTCGCGAAGAGACGAAGATTCGCTCGCGACATTCCGCCTTCGTCGTCTTGCCGGAGAGCACGCGTTCAACCCACACCGGCGCTCCCACCGGTGTCTCGATGGGCTTGATCTTCGCAGGGCTCGTGTGCCAACCTAGTCCACGTCTGCCCACCATCGCGGGAACGCCATAGCTTCGTCACTTGCGGTAAGAGGCCGCTCGATGGCTTTGGCGCTTTATAGTCCGTCCATCCTGCGCTGATATACACCGTGCGCCAATCGGGTGAATACCACCAGGCAGGACTCTGTCCGCGTTCCTCGAACGTACGAACCAAACCACCATCGAGCGTGCCCTTAAGGAAGTACACTTTTCGCCGATTCAACAATTCGGCTGTATCGTTCATCCATTCTTCAGTCGGCTCCGCGACGCCTGGCGTATTCTGCTCACTCCTCGGTTTAAACGTGATCTGAGGTCCGGCTAGCTTTAGACTAATGACATCATTATTGCGAATACGAAACGCGCCTCCTCCGTAAGGCTTATCGTTTCGGCCAAAATTCGTCGCTATCGTTTTCCACTCTGCAGTCTTGCCGTGGGAGCCATAAAGCAGAGCAACCATCAACCCAAGGGCGATCAACATTAGCACCCGATCCCGCTCAGCCTCTCTCATCACAGCAAGATTAAAATACGCACTGGCCAATGAATTTTCGATATTTACCAACAAATCACATTCAAAGAATATGACATTCAAGCAATGACAACAACTAACTTATCTCGCTCTTTTTTAATCTCAATCGGTAATTCAATCATAATCAACCATATCCTCACCAACAACCCGACAAACCACAATGAGACGGGCATACCCAAGGCTGCCATATAGAGCAGAACGCCGTTCGATCCAAAATTCTCCAATAAAACTCGACTCAATACTAAGCAAAAAGGCGCCAAACCGTAAACCACATAGACATAAACTCTCGGAAACGGCAGTCGCTCCTTATGGAGCTTCTCGAACAATCTCATGCCCACCTGAGGAATGTAAGCGATCTTTTGATCATCCTCCGCAAAAGCCTTCACCACAAAGGACGTCTTCTCGATAGTATGTCGCACACTCTTCCGCGACACATGTAGCCACCATACGGTCAGCCCAGCACCGCCGGCCAATCCCAATAAGCGCGCAGTCATCGGCATTGGCGCAAACAGAAAGTAGAAAAAATAAGCGAAAACACCAAAAAAATAGTAAACAGCGAAAACACCAATGGCGACAATCACACCACACGCCCATAGCTCGTTAGTGCGACGCGCTTTAAGATAAACAGCAAACAATCCCAGTATACACGCAAGCAAAATCGCTACACCGATTTCCCATGGCCAGCTTGACACTTTCCGATCGCCTGCATATGCGACATATGAAACCCCGGCGCCGAGCGCCGGAAACAACACACTCATAGGAGCGATCTTCTTTACCGCCTCCAAGACGAAATCAGTAGAAACATTCACAATGGATGACACCTGCACCACCTGTTTTGACAAAACAGCCCTATTAAGGAACGTACATTAAAGAATAGGCCACATAGTCCTTCGGCATCTTTTTCTCCAAGTACTCCGCCGAATGCTTTAGTGCGGTCCCGATTCTCCGCAATGCCCCAACAACGTGCTCGGTAGCGTGAGTTTCTTTATCTAGTCAGCCCTGAACAATTCGTTTTGTCGCGCAGATGAAGCTAAGCCGCCGACGGCGCAGCGGTTTTCAGGCTGAGCAAGGCGACGAGAAACAGGACGTAAAAAAGCCGCAGCTTGCGCAGAATCATCCGCAGGTTGTGACCTGCGCCGCACAGCACCGCATGAATTGCATCGCCCAACGAACCCTTGAGCCAGTTGCGATCGAGCTTGCCGTCGGCCTTCATGTGCCCGATGGCCGGCTCGATGGCGCTGCGACGGCGGATCATTGCGCGCAAGCCTCGCGTGATGCCGCGTCGCAATCCGGGGTGATAGACCTTCACACCATCGACGGCGACGCCCTTGTAGCCGCGATCGACAACAGCGATCTCCGGCTGAACGTCGCTCAAGATCGCCGCCTGCTCTAACGCTTCGGCCAACGTGTGCCCGTCATACGGATTGCCCGGCATCGAGCGCGCTCCGATCACCAGACCTTCCTTGTGCGTCGTCGTGATCGACACCTTCACGCCGAACTCGTACGGCTTGCGAGCTTTGCGCTTTCGCCAAGCACTCCACTTCCGGCGCGTGCAGCGCGTACAGCTTGTTCTTGTCCTTCTGCTTCTGCGTGAGAATGCGCCTCGTGCGGCCGATCAGATCTTCCAGCGCCGCCCGGCTCTGCTGAGCAACGTCATCCAGTTGCCGCTCGACGTCGCGCATCACGCGTCCCACTCGCGAACGCAACGTGCGCAGCGCTTTCTTCATCCGCTTGTACTGCTTTGCATGCGCGTAGCGACCAATCTGGCCCGCCAGTCGTGGCGCTTCGCGGTTGTAGTTCTGCCGCAGCTTCAGCCCGTGCCGCGCAGCGGCCTTCACTTCTTATCACATCTTTTATAAGCAAGCCCATCAAACTCATATATAACCGACGCCGAACGTGCCGTCGTCGCACTTCGTATTCTTACGTTGTGCATCGCGTGCTTCGCCTCCTTGAGAACATCGATCGAATACCCACCAGAACTGAGCACAACGGAAGTCGCGCCTCCCTCTGTTCTGACCAACCAGATTGGCCCCAATGCAGCTCCCCATCCGCATGCATTCGCTGTAGTTAAGAAGTACGTCGTCGCTGTCGGCGTCGCTGACAGCGGAATCTTTTCTCCGACGATTTTACAGGAATAGTCTTTAAACGGAATATAAGATCGATCCCCATAGACCACAGAAGAAATGTTATTGCCCAACTCAGCGATAGCGTCATCCTCGATGGTTAGCGCCGACGCCCGGGAACCCGCACAAAACGCAAAGAGAAATCCGAGCAGAAATTTTAATATATTTTTCATTGCAATAATCACCCCAAAACATCAGAACATATATTTTCTAAATATAGATCGTATTTTGGCATTACTTCCGCCTCGGATATCGCCCTACCTCCGTAAGCCAGGCTAGGCCCATCGTGATGGAGCGCGTAGATCATGACATACATCTCTCTCCCGGAATAGTGTCGTCGCGACACCCTTTTATTTTCCAAATAATGCATTACCAATGCCGAAGCGCCCTGTTTTGCATCGAACCGCTCTGCGTCGGTCGTTATCCCATAAATCTTCGCCGTTGCATCAACGAATTGCCCCAGCCCGGAAGCCGTCGTGGTTCCAGCCGCCGCATCGGGATTAAAACCCGATTCGACATGGGCCATGGCCAGCAACATTGCGAGATCCTTCCTGTCTAGACCATTGACTGTCGCCGCATCAACGAGAATATCAATAACTGCTTTCTGTGTGTCCCGGCTTGCATCCCCGTGACGGCGACTATTTCCAGCCAACCGCCCCGGCGAATTATCGATTGGCATTTTGTAGTGGCTCTTGGCTATGACCTGATCGTCACGATAAGCGGGCCCTCGGCTCGCATACATAACCTCGTATTTGATGCAATCGCAAGATTTCGCAAAATTCCCCACCAACCCCACCGGATGAAAATGATAAACAGACGCATCCCCCGGCAGTCCGGCAACGCCATGCACCTTGTCCCACCACCGGAGCTTCTCGATCCGCTCCAACTCGCCTTGCCAGATGTACTTGCGCTCCTTCATCAACGAAGACAGCGAATCCCATTTGCTGAGATCTCCGCCCCACTCGCTCTCATAACGAACTACGAGGTGCGACAACGCGTGTGCGACCCATCGAGTTCTCTGAGCCCGACCTAACTCCTGCGCGCTCACCTTCCCGTCGCTATTCCCGAGCTTATCGACGATCTTTTCCAACTTCGTGATCAGCGAGCTACCGTTCACGCTCAGTGCACTCGGCTCGAACTGCTCCTTATCGCCGTCGAACAACATGTCGTAGACGTACAGGTGCCGTTTGAACGAATCGACCAACGACACGCTCGTGTTATCGATGAACGCGAACCCGGGCCATTCCCATGTGTCGGCTGGACTTTAACCCTGAGCCCGTTGCCGCCGTCTTTGGCTAATGGCTTCAACAGCAGTCCGCGTTTAACGGCCTCCTGCGCCTGCGCCACGTCAACGAGCATCGCACCCGCGGACACTTCGAAGAACGTCTTCTGGTCGGGCAATGGTTTCGCCCGCGCTTGACTCTTCTTGATGAACGCCGGCAGGTCCGGCCCCGCGAGCACCTGCAAGCGCATAATCGACCGCTGCGGAGCAGGCGGTAGCTTCGATGCTTCGCGATAACGCTGATACTCGCCCAGGTAGCCCACCCACTCGCCGTTTCGCCCTGCCGTTTGCGACTGTCGACCGGCAGCACCCATCCAGCGAGATAGGCAGCCTTTTCCTAGGGGCAAAAATCGATGGCAGTGCAGTTTATCCAGCGGAGTAAGACTTTTCCGTTCTTACCCGTGTACGACACCTTCCAAAATTTTCTGTCGTCCGACAGAGCAAGTAGCTTCACGCGGTCGCCTTTTATGATGTACGTTTTCGCCTCTAAAATCGTCGCCGGCGATGCATACAGATACGCTCGATCCACTACCACCACACGCTCTCCCCGGGGAACATTTTGCAATGATTTAGTAAGCTTCAGTTTGTACGGCCCGTAGAAGAAGCCGCCAGTTGGCTCGCTAACCACCTTCCATGACAGAGTGGTTCCCGCGAGGGTGAGTTCCGCTATGCCGTCCTTTGCCCCGAAAAAGGACGAAAAGTGCACAATGGCTCGAGTTGGGTCCGCCGTCACCTTACCTGTTATGTTTTTTGCCGACTTATCGGGATCGCAGTCGACTCTGTTGCCACTTTGCGTCACGAAGCAGTAATACCCGCTGATCGCGCCATCACTTGCCTCTGTTAAACTAATATTGTATACGCCGAATGGAGTTTTTGCGGAATTGACATATTCAACATACTCCCAGGTCCCGTAAAAAGATTGTTCTGAAGCACAAGCAGCACGAGAGCCCGCAACCACGCACCCAAAAGCAATTGCAGCGAACGCAAAGAAATATGTTCTCAAATTCATAGTGACACCTGCAGACAATCGTCGACCCGATTCAACCAACCCTTAAGAAATACCAATTGCTTAGGATCGTCGATCGTAAGCTGGGTATAGTATGCACGTCTGATCGCTGCTATATCTTGAAGTAATTTATCTTGATCTGTCACGGCATTCATAGCCTTGACCGTTTGCGGCCCAACACCGCCGTCCACAGCTATTTGCGAGCCATACTTATCCTTCAGGAGTTCCTGGATCTTTTTAGCAGCCCCTCCGGACGTGATCGTCCAGTCGTAGACCATCAGGGCGAGCCGCTCATCCTTGAACTCGCAAAACCCCTTCGGCTGCCAGTACCTTTTTAGATAGATCACTTCCGCCTGTTGCTCTGTGAGGGATTTGAGATTATCAAGCGTTGGCTCAACGCCGAGGTCTTCCTTTGCATAGGCTTTCCACGTTGGCCACGCAATGCCACGATTCGTTGCCCCACCTTTGTCTTCGCTGCGATCAACGTAACCGCCCTCGTGCCTCAAAATGACTTTCGATATTTTCTTGAAGCGCGCGGCGCAATCGCAATCCGGAACCTGGAAGTTTGAAATAAGTCCCACCGGCTGAAAATGATAAACAGCCGGTTCCGACGGCAACCCTTTGACCGCGCCCTTCAGTTTGTCCCACCACCGGAGCTTCTCGATCCGCTCCAACTCGCCTTGCCAGATGTACTTGCGCTCCTTCATCAACGAAGACAGCGAATCCCATTTGCTGAGATCTCCGCCCCACTCGCTCTCATAACGAACTACGAGGTGCGACAACGCGTGTGCGACCCATCGAGTTCTCTGAGCCCGACCTAACTCCTGCGCGCTCACCTTCCCGTCGCTATTCCCGAGCTTATCGACGATCTTTTCCAACTTCGTGATCAGCGAGCTACCGTTCACGCTCAGTGCACTCGGCTCGAACTGCTCCTTATCGCCGTCGAACAACATGTCGTAGACGTACAGGTGCCGCTTGAACAAGTCGACCAGCGAGACGCTCGTGTTGTCGATGAGTTGAAACCCCGGCCATTCCCAAGGGCTGTGCCATTGCACGCGCGGGTGCCCCGTGCCGCACACCCACGCTTCACGACTATTACCGTCAGCCGTGCCGACTGTGATCTTCCACCAATTCGCCTTTTTATCATCCACTGCCTTTGCATCAGCGCCGAACTTGTCCAACTCCCCGCGCGAGTAGACTTCATCGAACCCCGCCGCCGGCCCTGTAGCATTCGACACTTGCAGCGGAAAATCACGCCAGGCTTTAATGTCCGCCGGTACCGGCTTGCCGGCCAGCGCCCGCTGAACCCAGACGGGTGCCCCTTCCGGGGTCTCGACGGGCTTCACCTTCGGCTGCTTGTGATGTCCGTGGGCATGATCCGGTTTCGGCGGCGGCATCGTCACGCGCGTCGGCTGGACTTTGATCCATGCCCCCTGGCTTCCATCGTTTGCGACCGGCTTCAGCAAGAGTCCGCTCTTGACCGTCTCGGTGGCCTCTGCTACGTCAACAAGCGTCGCCCCCTCCGATATTTCGAGGAACGTCTTCTGATCCGGCAATTGCTTGGCGCGGGCCTGACTTTTCTCGATGAAGGCCGGCAACTCAGGCCCAGCAAACACCTCCAGATGCAAAAGCGGTCGCTGCGGGGCAGGCGGCAACTTCGACGCTTCGCGATAACGCTGATACTCGCCCAGGTATCCGACGACCGTACCTGCGTCAACCGGATACGGCGTATCAAGTACCACAATTGAATCCAACTGCTGTGGATGAATGAGGAGATCGAATTGGTCGACCTTGACCCAGCCCGTCGCCACTTTAGCGTCCACTGGATCGCCGACGACGACGCCCACAGGCTCACCCTTGACGATCTTAGTAATCGGCGCCCAGCCTTTTTCCTTGTCTGTCACCGGACCGAGTTGAACTTCGGTACCGATCGGTAGCAGCCCAATCGCGTCACCCTTCGCTTTGCCATATACCTGCGCGCCTTTGGCCGGCGGCTGCTTCGGCGCGGGCTTGTTTTGCGGCGGTCGATCGAAGCGGAATGGGTCTGTCGAGTCGGGTCCCTGCGGACCATTCAGCGAGCCAGGCCAGCCCAGCGGAGCGAGCGACGGGTCGAAGGGACCAGGCGTCCCTCCCGGCAACAAACTGCCGTCAGGCGGATTGATACGCAGCGGGTCGGGAACCGGGAAGTTGAATGGAGTGGGTTCGCGCTGCGTATCCGTAGCGCTGGCGCTCACTCTGTACCGCTTTTCACCCTTCCAATACGGCATGCATTTCAGCGGCGACACAGCACGCTGGTTCGACGTCTTTGAAGGATCGGCCGCCGGTGCAGGCGCATCAATCGCAGCCTTGTAAGTGTTCCAGTCCAGCAAATGCATGTACAAGCTGAAGAAGGTGAGCGTTTCATCAGCTGCGGGCGTAGCTGGCGCCCGCGTCGATCCACCCGCCGGGCTTGAGGCGCCCGGCGCCGGCGGCAACACCAATTTATGCCGCACGAGCACGAACCCGCTCGAATACATACAGCTTTTGCCGTCCCCATACTTCAGTACGGGGTACTCTGCATCGAGCCTATACGCGACGACCTCGCCGTCGGCAATCGCCCGAACCCCGTCTTCCTGCTTCAGGATCTTCCCTGTCGCCGAGTCGAAGTGAATACCGCCGTGCCAAATGCCGTTCGCGCCCAAGGGGTAAAACCCATCCCCCGCATTACTCAGCGCTTCGAAAAACGAGTGCGCGTCGGGCGCATCTTTGCTGTCGTCGGTCGCGAACGGATAACTCCATTTCAGCGGCACATAGGCGGGCGCTTGCGGCGCAGGGGCCGGCGCGGGAGCAGGCGCCGGATGTGCAGGATGATGCTTTGGGCCCGGTGGGTGCTGCGGCTTCGTTGTACTCATGACTTCTCTTCTTTTTTAATCGGTCAACGTGAATGTCGATGCAAACGAGAGACGAGCCCATCACCCCGAAAAATCGATCGACCGGCCCGGCTTCATGCCGCCCTGCCCCTCTACCCCATGCATCTGGTAATTGCCGCTCACCGGCCCGGCAAAAACCCGGTTCGCGCCCTTCACGTCGATCGTGCCCGGCGCATGAATCTCGATGTTGCCGTCCTTGATTCGGATATAAGCCCCGCCCGACGTCAGCAAGACTTCGCGCTTGCCCGCCATTTCGATAGCCTCGGTAATCGAAATCACCTTCACGCCTTTATGCGCGCTCAACTCGATGCCATCGGAATGCGCCTGCACCTCCACCTTGCCCTTCGCCGCGAATAGCTTCATCCCCGCGT
>CBIHRA010000066.1:0-13662 GCA_966212325.1 uncultured Burkholderiaceae bacterium
TTACTTCGGCGAATCGTCGAAAAGTGGGTCAGATTTAAATCGGCGTTGACACTTAACCGTCGAGTACGCGTACTAACATGGCGACGAATCGAGCGGCGCGTATGGCCCTGGGCGCGGGGTTACTCGTTCTCGTGCTGTTGATCGTTGCGTTCAACGCGATCAATCTGACCGAGGCGTTTGGCAATGGGCCGCCGTACTATGGCCGGACCACGAACATGGACAAATGGTCCAATCCGCTGCCTGTCCTGGCAGGAGTTGATGCCCTCGGCGTTCTCGCTATCGCCGCCTATATGTACTTCCTCAGACGCAAACGTTGATCCCTGGCGCGCGTTGTCCGTACTGGATAAGGTCGAGCGAGCGCGGTGGCGAGTTTTCGGGCGAGCCGCCGGCTGGCGGCGTTTTTGTGACAGGGCGGTGCCAGAAACGGCACGAAGCGGTCTGTGAGCGGATGACGAATCAAGCGCGAAACGGAGCCACACGCGCGCGACGCTATAGGCCCGGACAGCCCGGCTAATGATTTTTGAAACGTACAGGGTGTTTGGAAACGCGAAGGGGTTACGCAGACATCGCGTAACCCCCCGTCAGATTTGGTGCGGCTGCAGGAATGGAATTAATGATCCGAACCCTTTTGGCGTAAGGCTTTGAGCCATCCGGCTATCTCAGCATGCCCCCAAATGCGCCCCCAATTTTCAGGAACACTTTGGTTCGGTTGTCAATCTGAATTCAGCGCACTCACTGGGCAAGCTCGACACTCACGGCAACAACTGACTTCTAGCCAAGATTGTAGCCTACCGTACTGCACTGGACGAACCCTCGGCTCCGCCCACGGCAAACCCACCGCTGGGTCATCCACGCACCCTAAACAATGCCCGCCACGTCCGGCGAAAGGCTGTCTGTCGGCTATGCCTGATCGTCGCCCGCCCTAGCCATGGCTTTCCCTTCCCCGTCTCAATGGTCCGCTTGAGGTGGTGCTGCCGCTGGGATGACCAGCAAAAGCTCAGACTCATCCACCAAGCTGAACACTGGACGCCTGCCTGACAATCGTTCGCTTAGGTCGAGAATGATCTGAACTCCCTCACCGCGCTTGTCCATCATCGCACTGCGACCGGTGATCGCCTTATCCGCGTCTGGCACTGGGCATTTTGCCAACAGGCTCGTGATGGCCTCATTCCGCGCGGCTTGGCGATACGGCAAGCTTTCGACAGTCATGGTGTTAGGAATGGCGCCGGGCGAGTACAACTCCAGACGGTCCGCGAACAGGCGCAGTCGAATCTTCGCCCCGTGAATGGAGTAGTCGCGATGAGCGACTGCATTCACCAGTGCCTCAAAAACAGCGGTCATGTCGTACTGAGGCAGGTCATGTCGCCCCTCATCTTTCATGGCGTACACCTGCATGTTTTTTCTGACGAAGTGGCATGCAGCTAGCACCTGGGTATCGAGAGGGCCAGTGATGTCCTGGGCATCGAGCTGGTAGGCGGCGTCTCCTTGCGGCAGCACTTCGGTTCCACGGTAAGCAACGGCCTGAATGAACGCATTGGGGAGCCACTGGCGGGGATCGGCGCTTGCCATCAATACACCCGCAACCGTCGGACGAACCACTTCGTCAGCGTCCGGGCGCGCCATGGCTAGCTTGTCCAGCAGCACCTCTCGTGTGTCTTGCATGCGTGGGCTGCCAAATCGCTGCCAGAGCTCGTCTGTCAGATTGTCAAGCGTTGCTCCCGGCACGGGCTGCTCATCAAAGCGAATGATGCGAGCCTGGCTGCGTTGCTGGAACAGGCGGGCCAAGTAATCCGGAGCCATCTCGCGCTTCGCGCTACCTACCCGGTGCAGATAGCCACCAGGGCTACGATGCACAAACAGGCTGCCGCTCACATCGACCTTCAATACTGGCAATTGCTCGCCGGTCGTGCTCGGCAGCCTCAAGCGCTCGATCACCGGCGCCAGTGGAGGATTAATGCTGTCCAGGCAGAGTTGCCGCACAAAGTCCTCCACCAAGTCCAGGCGCTCCAGGGGAATGCCAAGCACCTCACGCGCGTCATCCACCCCCAGCACGCAAACGCCGCCACGACTGTTCGCAAAGGCAGCCAGTTCATCGGCCAGAGCGTCACGGTGAGGCGCAGACACCCGTTGACCGGCAAAGCGCACTTCTTTCAACTCAAGGAAGGAATCTTCACCCAGACGAATTTTCTCGATCAAGTCCGCGATGTTGTCGAACATTTCAAACCTCTCTCCCCAAGCGTTGATAGCGACGCTCGAAGGCCTCCTCGCCCCCCTCCATCACCTGACACACCTCCCTGCGCATCGCCTTATCCTGCAGAGAGCCTGTCTGTTTGACATGGCACTGGTGGTTGAAGTCCAGCACGTGAATGAGTTCGGCGTCACCGTTAACGACAATGTTCGGGTTGTGAGTGACGACGATGAGCTGGCGGCGCAGCTTGTTCGAGCGAATCTGCTGAACGACCAAACCGTAGATCAGGTGGTTGTCCAGATCGTCTTCAGGTTGGTCCAGTACCAGCGGCTCATTGCCATGTGCTAGCAGGAAAGCGAGCATGGCGGCAGCGCGCTGGCCTGCCGATGCCTGGCCGATAGACTGGAAATCCTTGCCATCCCCCTTGCGGCTGTACTCCACCTGCAAACCGTCCTCTGGGAACCAGCAAAGGATGTGATCGATGTACTCGGGTCGCTTGTCAGCCTCGGCCTTTAGGAACTTGTTGAACCATCCACCAAATTCACCCTCGCCGCGCCCCGCCTTGGTCAGGCGCTTCTTTTGTGTCTTCAGGGACTGTTCAAACGCTGCCGTATCCCATTCGCCCGGTTTCTCAACGAGCTCAACCATGCTTATCAAATCCGCCACCAGGCCCTTGGCCGGTATATCGTCTTGCGCCTCCAGGTACAAGTCGTCAATGTACTTGCCCTCAGCTGCGCCCAGCACGTCTCGCAGCGAACGCTCGATGCTCTGCCCATCCCTGCTGTACGGAACCAGTTCAATGCGCACATAAGGGTTGTCGTGCAAAGTCGATTGCAAGAATGTCGCGCGCTGGGCGCTGATAGCCTGACGCGCAATCTGCACCTGCTCTAATTGCGACAGGGCCTTTTCTCTCAGGGCCTCATGCTGCTTCTTTAGCGCATCCAGTCGCTTCACCTCGGTTTCGATTCGCTGCTTCTCCTGCACGAGTCGTCCGTACTCACTTGGATCGCTGATCCCCTGCTGTTGTAGGTCGGTTTTCAGCTTGTCGTAGGCCGACTTCGCCTCGCCAATTCGAGCGAACCACGGAGAGGCTTCCAACTGGCTTCGGAGCGAGCGTCCCCCCGCTTCCAGTGCTGAGGCAGTGCGTTCTACGTCCTCCCTGGCCTTGTCAACGGCGGCTTTCAGCTCTTGAACAAGCTGCAGCGCAGCGCTGTCATCACTGGCGTCAAACAGCCCGTCCGGCAGGTCTTCTGCCAGCAAATCCGCGGCGAACTTCTTCAGGCGTGCTGAAAGCTCGGCGGTGCTTTCGAACTGGCGCTCCATTTCACGGCTTTGCCTGCTGGTGCGCTGGTAGTTCTTCAGCACCGCCGCATGATCGGCACCTTCAAAACGGGCCAGCTTGCGCTGCACGTCCTGCAGCGACAGGTTCAAGGATTCGCGCCCTTGAAGCTTGCCTTCCAGCTCGCGCATGTGTGCCCGCGTCGCCAAAAAAGCGCGTTTGGCTTCGTCGAATGCCTCTTGCTGCATTCGTGTACCGGCCGCATCGTCGATCACCTTCAACAGGGCTTGCTGGCTATCACCGGCCAACGCGGCGATTTGCCCCTGGCTGAATAGTCGAACGGGAAAGCGCTGCTCTGTAATGGCCTGGCTATCAGAGGGCTTGAAGGACTGAGTGACGGGGTCCCATTCCTCGACCACATCGCCCTGGCCGTCCTGTTGCCACAGCAGGCGATATGAGGTGCCGTCGCGGTGAACTTGAACGCTGATAACAGTATCCGCTCGCAATCCACCATCGTCATTTCGAGTCTTTGCGACCTTATTGAACCGATTGAAGGTTTGCCCAGCTTCCGAGGGCAAGGACAGCTCCTTCTCACGCCGGTAGGCCAAGCGAAGGGCGTGGACGATGGTCGATTTGCCGGTGCCGCGCCCACCGATCAGTGCGTTGAAATATGGGTTGAATGGTAAGCGCGCGGCTGCTTTACCCCGCCCCATAAAGCGCGCGTTGCGGATTTCGATAGACTCAATGAAGTGTTCAGGTGTGTTGAAGGGCGTAAAGCCAGCACTAGCGTCACTGCGACGAACTGACACGTCTTGCCCATCAAGCAGCGCCAAACGCAAGCCTTCCAGGCTTGGCGTTGCCATCTTGATCCACGTGTAGCGAGAGCCGGGAACGGCTGTGCCCTGGAAGGTGTGGCAGTCGCTGCCCACCACGCTCGCAAAGGTCAGCTTCAGTTCATCCAGGATCGTGGGTTTTGGGCTGCTTGACGTAACCCATTCCATGGCAAGGATGCCAGGCTCCTGAAGCACCTGCTTGACGGTCGTGGTGTCAAGCAAGCATTTGCGCGTGCCCGTCTCGGTTTGGAGCAGCCCCTTATCGCCATCGACATGTGCGGGAATGGCAATGCCTCCCTCAGCCAGTACCCGCTCGACGACCTTGCCCGCCCCTTCGCGCGTCCCGCCGTCGCTGTCACCACGCGTGCCGGAGTAGTCCACCTTGGCCAATAGATCGCTGATGGTTTGGCTGGAGGCGGTGGGGTCAAAAATGGCAAGGAGGTGGAAGCCGCCCTGGACCGAAATCTCCACGCCGGGAAACAGATGCAACTCGCGAAAACCTGCTGGCGCGCTGCCGGCATCGGCCTGGCGTTTCATCTCGGCATAGGCGGCTTTCAGCTTGTCGATCCATTCACCACTGTTGTGGTCGGTCACGGCCACGCAGTCAATCCCCGCTTCCATGTACTTGAGCAGCCAGGTCTCGGGCGTAAGCGCTTGAGGCGTGTCGATAACCGCCTGCCAGGCGGCTGTGTCCTTGGACGCAGGCGTGTGCGTATGGAAGTCGAATTTCCACCAGCGCGCACCAGGATAAGACCAAGTCTGACACGAGATATCGCTCATCTTTCCCCCTCAGTAATACTGCCGGATGTAGTTGTAGGCCTTCTCGAACAGTTCCTCATCCGCATGCAGCTTGTACTTGAAGAGGGCCTTGCGCAGAGCCTTCTTCACCTCACGCTCCCCGGCTTGCGTTCCTTGCCAACCCGGGAAGCGAACCAAGCGCACAATCTCGTCAATGTCTGCCACCACTCGCTCAACCATGATGGGCGTCTCGGCAGTCTTCGCTTCGTTAAAAAGCTCTGTCAGCGCCGCCTTGCCGCGATCCTCGTCCTCCTCAGGCGGGACCTCCTTCTCGGCTTGCAGGGTTTCCTTTGCGATCTCCAGCAACTGCTTCAAAAACTCGACGCTGTTGATCTGTCCAGACTCAAAGCGGTCTTTCAGCGCGTCGAGCCGTTCCGACAGCTTTTTGAACTTCGGGTTACCCGCGTGCTTGCGCAACCTGCGGTTGAGCTTGATCTCGATTTCCTTGGACTTCTTCGGATCGGGGTTCGAAAGCACCGCTTCCAGCAAGTCGGCATCCAGTACCAGAGTGTCGAGGTCATCTCGCACCGCATCCACATGCACGTTCTGATGGATCAGCTCAATGGTCTTGGCGCCGAGAGAATGCCAGATCAGCTTGCCATGGCCGCTAGACGGCTGCACCGACTGGTACACCTGCGACAGCCACTTGTAGTCCTTCTCGAAGGGCCCCAAAACCGTATCAGGTGACAGCGCTTCCCAGATCTTGTTGAGCAGGCTGTATTCGGCCGCGAAGTTGTCGCGCACCTCGTTGTTGGGCAGGCACTGTTGCGCCGCGATCAGGCCTTCGTAGCCTTGCAGCGTGCGGTCACAGCCCTGGAAGAAGGCCAAGCACTTCTGCATCGCTTCGGGCAGCCTGTCCTTCAGCTCCTGAATGTTGCTGACCACCTGCTTGACGCTCTGGTCGTCGAACTCCAACGCCGCAGCCACGTCATCGAAGATTCCGAGGTAGTCGACGATCAAGCCATGTGTCTTCTGCTCGGAGTACGTGCGGTTGACCCGGCAGATGGCCTGCAACAAGGTGTGGTCGCGCAACGGCTTGTCCAGGTACATGGCTTGCAGGATGGGCGCGTCGAAGCCGGTTAGCAGCTTGGCCGTGACGATGATGAGCTTCAACGGGTCGGCCGGGTCGCGGAAGCGGTCGAGCAGGCGTTCTTCTTCGTCGCGGCTGCGATCGTAGAGCGCGTACTCTGGGTGCTCTTTCTTGTCGGACGCCTGCACCGACATCACGATGTCGCTGGCCTCCGGTGGTAGTAGCTTGTCCAGCTCGGCCTTGAAAAGCAGGCAGGACTCCCGGTCGAACGTGACGATCTGACCTTTGAAGCCGTTAGGCTCCACCTTGGTCTGAAAATGCTCGACTATGTCCTCGCACACCTTGCGGATGCGCTCGGGCGTCTTGACCAGCACGGCCATCTTGGCGGCAGTTTTGGCCAAGTTGTCCTTGTCCAGGTCCGACAGGCCACCGGTCAGGTCTCTGTAGGCGGCATCCAGCGCGGCCTTGTCGATGTGCAGGTCGATCAGGCGTGGTTCAAAGTGAAGCTTCAACGTGGCGCCGTCGCGGATCGACTCCTCGAAGCCGTAGCGGCTCATGTAGCCCTTTTCGTCTTCGTCGGCACCGAAGGCGTAGAAGGTGTTGCGGTCGGCGCGATTGATGGGCGTGCCGGTCAGGCCGAACAGAAACGCATTGGGCAGGGCTTCGCGCATTTTGCGGCCCAGGTCACCTTCCTGGGTGCGGTGGGCTTCGTCCACCAGCGCGATGATGTTGCTGCGATCGTTGAGACTGCCGGTGGCCTCGCCAAACTTGAAGATCGTGGTGATGATGATCTTGCGCACATCCTGCGCCAGCAGTTGCTGTAGTTTTTCGCGGGTGTCGGCCTTCTCCAGGTTAGGAATGTCCGCCCCAGTGAAGGTGCCCGTGATCTGGGTATCCAAATCAATCCGGTCCACCACGATCAGTACCGTGGGGTTCTTCAGCCCGGCGTGCATGCGCAGCTTTTGCGCGGCGAACACCATAAGCAATGACTTGCCGGAACCCTGAAAGTGCCAGATCAGGCCCTTCCTGGGGTAACCGGCCAGAACGCGATCGACGATCTTGTTGGCCGCCTCGTACTGCTGGTAGCGGCAGATGATCTTGATGCGGCGCTTCTTCTTGTCCGTGGCGAACAGAGTGAAGCTGCCGAGGATGTCCAGCACCACATGCGGGCGCAGCATGCTCTGGGCCGACAACTTGAGCGATTTCAGTGGGTGGTGCTGACCGTCGTCGCCGTCGCCATCCAGATGCCAAGGGCCCCAGTCCTTGACCGGCAGGCCGATTGAACAGTAGTGGTAGGCCTTGCCCTCGGTGGCCACAGAGAACACGTTGCAGACGAACAGCTCGGGCACGAATTTCTCGTAGTCGTGCACCTGTACCGCACCATCGACCCAGCTGATGCACTTTTTGACCGGCGTCTTGGCCTCGATCAACACCAGCGGCAAACCGTTGACCAACAGCACCAAATCGGCGCGGCGCTCGGTGGGTCCTGCACGGTAGATGAATTGTTGAGTGACGATGTACTGGTTCTGCGACAGATTATCCAGGTCGATCAGCCGCACCGGCACATGCTCGTTGTTGGGGCCAAAGGGCATTGAGCGCTCGCCACGCATCCAGGCGGTCATTTCTTCGTTGGCACGGACCAGGCCATCGGAGCGCACCGACAGAAGAATGGCGCGCAGCTTGTAGAGCACTTCATCGGCGCGGTCGGGCTGGGCGGCGATTTCGGGATTCAGGCGGATCAGCGCATCGCGCAACCAACGCTCAACCAGCACCTCCTGAATCTGACGTGGCACCTCGGAAGGGGCAGCGTAGCGCCAGCCGATGCCTTTTTGGCTCAGTCCACAGTTGGCAATTGGCTCCTCGAAGGTATTTGTCGGTGATGCCTTGATCGGGCCAGCGAGCAGGTCGCGGACGTAAGCTTCGACGGTATTTGATTCGTTGAAAAAACTCATCCTGCGCCCCCCGAGATCTCTGTGAACAACTGCTTTTTCATCTCCTCTGCGGAAGTGCGGCGTTCCATCGCTGCCTTCTCCGCAGACTTCGCTTTCGCTATCTCGTCCAGCAACTGTTGTTGCACATCCAGCGGCGGCAACGGCAGACGGACACGGAGCAAATTGCTGGCGTTCACGTTCGCCTGGCTTACCGCTTTAGTCGCATAGGCAAGCACCTGTCGGCGCCCAAAGTCGGAATTCAGGTAAAGCGCGAGGAACTTTGGCTCCAGCTTTTCTGAGTTTGTCTTTATTCGCACGAGGTACGAAGCGAATACGTGATCACCATTGAGCTCGTAAATACCTGTTCGGCCAACCAACTCGTAGCTGTTGGTGCGGTTAAAAAGCACATCGCCGTGAACGAGTCGGTACGCCTCGAAGTCTTTATCGTTGAGGTCCACATACTTAATGTCATTTTCGACGCATAGCCCATCTTCAATATTCATCATTCGCAGCATCGGATATTGACCCTCCGATCCAGCGTTGATTGAAAGGCCGTACTGTGTTCCCTGGACAACCGAGCCCAGTTCGGCAAGAGGCCATTCCCGATTTAGTATGTCGGACAGCAAAGAGCGAACAAGCTGGTCGGCCACCCCGCCAACTCTTCGATGCGCTTCGCTGGTTCGCTCAAGCGCTTGGAAAGCGTCAACAAGTCTTCTCTGTTCGTCTAAAGGGGCAAGGGGAAACTCAAAGTCCGCCAAACTCGTCCAGTTCGTGCGAGGGCTCAAAGAGCCGGCAGATGTGCCAACCGCGTGATCGAAGAAAGCGTCGGTCTGACAAATGAATGGCAGCAACTCCGGCAGCAAGGTCTGCACGTCCTTGCTCTCCAGTACATAGATGTCACCGGAACACACGCCGGAGAAATCCGCCACAGCTACCTTGCGCTGGTAGGCGCGGCGCTTGCCGAACAGCACCTGTCCAGGTTGAAACAGGCTGGTGAAAGTGACGCCATCAGCGATGTTGCCCCAACTGCGGATACGCAAATCGCCCGGTTCTAGGTGCTCCAAGCCAACGTAACGCTCGAAGCCGTCAGCCATTGGATCTTGACTGCGTGCCTTCGAGAGCCGCACCACGTCGCCGAACTTCACTTGGCGCCAGCCGGGTTTAAGGTTTTTGTTCTTCTTATCAGACACGCTCGATGTCCTCCATGATCAGTCCATCCAGCGTTTCCATCAGCGCGTCCATCTGCTGCCAGAAGGCGCGGCCTTCGTTTTGCCACTGTTCCCAAGACGAGCGTAGCGATACCGCGCCGCCATTCCCGTCGGTCGCGACGGTTGCAGCGATACGCTTCACGTATAGTGGGATCGACAGGTTGCCGCCGTTCACACTGATCTCTGTCAAGGCGGCGACCTTGGCGAAAGCGGGTACATCCACAAACGTCTTGTAGGCGGCCAGGATGCGCTCCTGGTGCTCGGGCTTGAGGAAGCTCTGCGCTCGCTCACGGGTGACCTCGTTCACCGCATCGATGAAGATCACCTTGCCTTTCCGTGCTGCCGTCTTCTTGCGGTTGCAGATGACGATGCACGACTCCATCGGGGAGTTGTAGAACAGGTTGGGCCCCAAGCCGATCACGGCTTCCACCCAGTCTTGCTCGACCATCTTGGCGCGCATGGCCTGTTCCTCGTTGCGGAACAACACGCCATGTGGCCAGAGCACCGCACAGCGGCCCTTGGCTGTGAGGCTGGTCAGGATGTGCTGCTGGAACGCATAGTCGGCGCGGCCCTGCGGCGGCGTGCCCAGCGAGTTGCGGCCCCACTTGTCACTGCCCCAGCCCTCGCGGTTCCACTGCTTGATGGAGTACGGCGGGTTGGCCAGGATCACATCAAACTGGCGCAGACGATCACCCTCGATGTGCCTGGGGTCGGCCAGGGTGTCGCCCCGGATGATCTCGAAGTCCTCCACGCCGTGTAGGAACAAGTTCATGCGGGCGATGGATGAGGTGATCAAGTTGCGCTCCTGCCCGTAGAGCTTGAGCGTGCGGTATTCGCCGCCGGAGCGCTTCACTTCGTCCAGCGCTGAAATCAACATGCCGCCGGTGCCGCACGTGGGGTCGTAGATCGACTCGCCCGCCTGCGGCGCCAGGAGTTGCGTCATCAGGTGGACAACGGTGCGGTTAGTGTAAAACTCGGCGGCCGTGTGGCCGGAGTCGTCCGCGAACTTCTTGATCAGATATTCGTAGGCGTTGCCCAGCTCGTCCTCGGGGACGTTGGCCACCGACAGTGTTTGGGTCGAGAAGTGCTCGATCAGGTTCTTCAGCGTTTCGTCGGGCAGGCGCTCGCGGTTGGTCCAAGGGGCATCGCCGAAGATGCTATCGAGCAGATCCGGGTTGGCCGTCTCGATGGCGCGCATGGCCTTCTGAATGGCTGCGCCAACGTTTTTTGGAGTCTGTCGCACGTCATTCCAGTGCGCGCCAGCGGGGATCTGGAAGCGATGGTTCTCGGCGAACTGCGCGTAGGAGAGGTCGCCATTGGAGTTCGCCAGCGCCGCTTGGTACTCCTCGTCCCATACATCCGACACGCGCTTATAGAACAGCAGCGGAAAGATGAACTGCTTGTAGTCACCCGCGTCGATCAGGCCGCGCAGCAGGACGGCAGCTCCCCACAGGTAGTTTTCCAGCTCTTGCTGGCTGATGCGCTTAGGGCTGCCAGTCTTCTCTTGCTCCATTTGGGCAAACTTCTCCTTCAGTCGCGCACGCGCAGCGCTCGCCATTTCCTCAGTGAAGATCTTGTTGTCTTTAAAGGGACGGCCTGAACTCATTGCAGCCACCCCCCTTCAGTCATGACCTGCGCGAGCCGCTCTTCGGCCTCGCGACAATGGGTAAGCGCATCCTTGAATGCCGCGATGGCCTCGGGCAGCGGCGGGACGTCCTCCTGCAGCGGGGGCAGCACATAGCGCGAAATGTTCAGGGTCCAGTCCTCGGCCTTGATCTCGTCGAGGCTGACCACGCGAACCGCGTCCTGAACGTCGGCAAATCCGCGATACCATCCCAGGATTTCGGCGGCGTGCTCGGGCTCCAGATAGTTTTGGGCACGCCCCCGGCGGAACAGTCGTGAGGCATCGGCGATCAGCACCTTCTTCTTGTGCTTGGCCGGTTTGCGCTTACGCAGGACGAGGATGCATGCAGCGAGCCCCGTGCCGTAGAACAGGTTGGGCCCGAGCCCGATCACGGCCTCAACCAGATCCAACTCCAGCAGTTTCTGGCGGATGCTGCCTTCCACACCTTTGCGGAACAGGGCGCCCTGGGGCAGCACCACCGCCATCCGGCCGGTCAGGTCGGCCATCGACTTGACCATGTGCTGCACCCAGGCGAAGTCACCGCTGGATGACGGTGGCAGTCCAGCAAAGTTGCGGCCAAAAGGATCGTTCAGCCACAGGTCCTCGCCCCACTTTTCCAACGAGAACGGCGGATTGGCGATCACGCAATCAAAGGTGGCCAGCCAGTCGCCCTCGAAGAAGGCTGGGTTGCGCAGCGTGTCACCGCGCAGGACCTGGAAGTCCTCAATGCCATGTAGGAACAGGTTCATCCGCGCGATGGATGAAGTGGTGAGATTCTTTTCCTGCCCATACAGCTTGCCCCACAGGCGCTTGACGTCGCCGTGCATCTCTTTGACGTGCTGAACGGCAGCCAACAACATGCCGCCGGTGCCGCAGGCTGGGTCGTAAATGGTCTCTGCTTCCTTGGGGTCCAGCATGTCGATCATCAGTCGTACCACGCTGCGCGGGGTATAGAACTCGCCCGCTTTCTTGTTCGTTGCGTCCGCGAACTTCTTGATCAGGTACTCGTAGGCATCTCCGAGCACGTCTGAGTTGACGTTGTCGTTGCCAAGGGGCAGTGCCGAAAAATGCTCAATCAGATCCTTGAGCAGCGCGTCGGACAGGCGTTCCTTGTTGGACCACTGCGCGTCGCCGAACACGCCATACAGCATGTCTGGATTGGCCTTCTCAATTTCGCGCATCGCGCGTTGCAGCGCTGCCCCGACGTTGCTGGCTTTGCTGCGAACGTCGTTCCAGTGGCAGTCTTCCGGGATCTGAAATCGGTGCGATTCCGGGAACCAGGCGAGTTGCTCGTCGCCAGTCTCGTCGACGATCTCCTGGTATTCCTCGTCCCAGACATCGCAGATACGCTTGAAGAACAGCAACGGGAAGATGTAGGTTTTGAAGTCAGCCGCATCCACGGGGCCGCGCAAGATGTTGGCGGATTCCCAGAGATGGCTTTCGAGCTGGCCGAGGGTAACAGTTGGCAACGGACGATTCATTTGGATTGTGTTCTCTTGGGCGACGCGTGCCGAGGACCGTCTGCGTCCAAGCCATGTTGCTGCGCATACTCCAGCACCAGAATCTCGATCATCGATGCCACCGACCTGCGTTCATGCGCAGCGGCCCTGCGCAGCAGTTGCTTGATGTCCGCAGAAGTGCGGATGGAAAGGGTTTCGTCTTTCAGGCGTGACATGACGGCGCCTCAGTAATAATGTCACGCAAATGTACTGCATTTTGCGCTGCATGCCTATCCAGGCCTGTCATAAACTTGGCGCGAGCCCTTTCCTCATCCATGGTGCCGCGCCGGAATTGCCATTGGCGTCGAAGCGCCTTAGCCAAACTCAACCGGCGATGTGTTGCACTTCGCTCGCCAAATCACACCAAGGATGCGAACTCGCGAAACAAAGTGTCCGCTCTATGCAAACGAATCAGCATCAGCAACTAGGACATGCTTCCGACGATTCAAAGAAATTTGAGCCACATATCACCCACCTGAGCACGGCCCGCTACGGCCGCTCCGCCGATGCAATCCCGCACCGGCGCAACTTCGCTCAGGAATATTGATGACGATTCCCTGCCCCCGCTGCCAGTCCACGCATACCGAACCTCTCAACCGCGCAACCAAGATCGGAGGCGCGGCCGGTGCCCTCGCGGGTGCTGCCGGCGGCGTCGCCATGACGGTCTCCGGTGCGGAAGCCGGCGCTACGTTTGGCATGCTCGCCGGCCCTGTCGGTGCTGCGCTCGGCGGCATTGCCGGCGCCATCCTCGGCGGCCTCATCGGTGGCTCGACTGGCTGCGCTGCCGGCGCCGCCCTCGGTGACGCCATCGATACCCACGTACTCGACAACTTCCGCTGTCTGGATTGTGGTCACACCTTCAGCGCACGCTGATCTGTTTTTCCTTTCACTTCCTCTTCACCCAATATGGCCCGGCCCCGTCCGGGCTATATGCCATTTCAGGAGCACTCTCATGCATCTCGTCCAATCGTATCCGCCCGAGAATCCCCGTAGTAGCGAGTGCCCCCGATTTCGCGGAAGATCGAGTACCGTGGGGGAGCGTGGTCAGCGGCAGCGACGCCGATACGTAGCGACGTCGTCGCCGTTGAGGGGACAGCGTGCGCGACGAAGGACTATCGCCGCGGCGCTTCCCGCGCGTCGCAGTAGAAGCTCAGGGTATCGTCGTCTTTGATCTTGACGTGCCAATGGCCAACGCAGTACTTGGCGTCGGCAAACTTCGAGCTAACGTCAAGAGTGGTGTATGAACATTTTGATGGCGGTCGATTTCAAGCG
>CBIHRA010000067.1:0-12465 GCA_966212325.1 uncultured Burkholderiaceae bacterium
TGGTCTCGTTGGTCTCGTTGGTCTCGTTGGTCTCGTTGGTCTCGTTGGTCTCGTTCGTCGTCACCCGTTCAGCCCTCCACGCTCGGCCGTTCCGCCTATAAAATCGCTCGCTTTCTAGACTCGCCGTACCTGAGATCGATCAAGGCGCCGGCACGGTGACGATGCGCCGCCATGTCCTGCGCTCGCCCCCGTCCTCGTACCGGATAGCGCGCTGAAGCCACGCTTGTGCCGCAGCGCTCGCCCCGAACCCGCGCGCAGTGATGCGATAAGCGCGTAGATCGGAGCCGCCCTCGGCGTGTACCGTCTCGATCACGCATTGCGGCGCCCGGATCGAGCCGGGCCATGACGGAATCGGTTCATAAGCCGAGGGGCCGTCGAAGCTCCCCGCCTTGGTCCATGCAGGCGGCAAGCCCGGTAACGCGAGCTGCACGGGCGCGGCGCCCGTTCGCAATGCGTCGGTGCAAAGCTCGAGTGCTGCATCGGCAGCTTGCGTCGCGCGCACATGCTCGTGGACGCTCGCGGACAGACGCTCTTGCGCGACCGAGGCTTCGAACCAAGCGGCGGACGTCGTCAGCATCATCGACGCAATCATCAACGCAGCCGGCAACGCCATGCCGCGATCTCGAGGATGCGTGCGTCGAACGGTAAGGGCTGTCATCTTGGCGGCTCCTGATTGCGCAATACGAGGTGACGCGACAGCGCCAGCCTTTCGTGCCCATCCGCGCTTTGCACGCGGTGGCCGTCGCAATCCATAAAGACCCTGCGTGCCCGCGTCTCGCTGCCGCGAACGACGACACACAGATCGACGGCCACGACGTCGGCCCACTGAGCCGGTAAGATGGCGCGAGCGCCGACAGGCTCTAGGCTGCCTCGCAGCCAATAGCGCAACGTCATGCGCTCGACGCCTTGGACGAGCGGCTGAGGCGTAGTCGCATGCCCGTTGCCGCCGCAGTACAGTTCCGGCGCATCGCGGCGCGGCGGCTTGGCGACATAAAAGCGGTTGACGATGACGGCATGGCCGCGGTGCCGGGTCACGCCTTGACCGAGACAATCGGTCGGCTCGCCCGATGCGCTTGGCCATGTCGCGACGGCGTCGTCGATGTAGCGCACGACGATTCCATCGGAATCCAATGAGGACGATCGGCTCGCTGCGCCCCGGGCATCATTCCGATCCCACGAGCCTGCCGAGTTCCAATCGCCCCGAAGTTGCGGAAACGCCGAAATGCCCGAAGGATGCCGCGAGCCCGGCGACCGGCTGGCGCTCGAATGGGCGTTGCGATGAGGCGCGCAGCCTGGCTCGCCATCCATGGGGCTCAACACCGGCAGGGCCGACTCGCATCCGAATAGTCCCGGCGTCACGCGGGCGCGTAGGTCGGGAACCTCGATAGGCGCGTACCCCGCCATCTGGATCTGCTGACCCACTAGCGTCAGCGCGGCTGCCCCGGCCTCGCGCATCCTCGCGGCATCCGCCGACCGCGAGAACGCTTCGCGCTGCGATCGATAGAGCGTCAGCGCGCCGCCGATCGCCGCGAGCGCCAACGCGACCGCGATCAGCCACTCGAGCAGCGTGTGTCCGGCCTGCCCGCCCCCCAAACGTTGCGCCGCCGCACGCCTCGTCTTCATTGGCTGCCGCCGATGAAAGGCAGCGTGACGCAGGGGCCCCGCGCGACGCCATCGGTGACTTTGCAGGCACCGAACCCTTGCGCCTGCTCCGCCGTCGGCACACCCGAGGCACGCGTCCACGCGACGACGACCGCGCCGATGCCCGAAGGCTCATCGGCTAATGAGACCGATCCCCCGGGCAACATGGCGCTTGCACGCGCTTTCTCGCGCACCAACGCGCTCATGTAGCCTTCAGGCGAGCGCATCGCCTCCACGATCGACGCGGCGACCCACGACGCCTGTTCTCGATGGACCTGCTCGTGCGCGCTGCGTAGCGCGGCCAGTTGAGCGCCGGCCGCACCGAGGATCGAAGTGGCGAGCAGCGATAACGCGATCAGCACTTCGAGCAAAGAAGATCCGTGGCTGAGGCCCCTGCCTGCCGGCCCCGCCTTCATGCGTTCCCCGCCGCATCGCAACCGCCGCGATCGAGCCTTGCCCTACCGCCGGCCGCGACCCGAATGCAGCGGCGCAGGACATCGCGTTCGCCGGGCAACATGACGCCGGCCGCCATCACTTCGAAATGGCGAAACCCGCCGATGATTTGTCCCGCCGGCGGCGTGAATTCGACCTGAGCAGGCGTCGCGACGATCGAAATGCCGGCGGTACGCCGATAGGCTCGCAACGCTTGGCCCGGGAGGGGAGCGTCCAAGACGACCGCCCACCCGCATGACCAACCGAATACGCCGGCCGCGCAACTTCGGCCCTTTCGCAAGCAACGCGCGCCGTCCAAGGCCGGGCACACGACAACACGCACGCCCCGGGCGATGGCCTCGCCGCGCGCAAGCGTCAGGCCGGCAAGCAGGGCTCGCGCGGCAGCGTCCACGCGATCGCGCGCGTGCCAGGCCGACAGGAGCGGAGCCGCCGCCATCGCACTGCTTGCGACGAGCACCGTAACGACGAGCATTTCAACGATCGAAAACCCGCGGCCGCGCCGATATCCACACCGAGCCTCGCGTCCCGACACCAAGCTATCGTGCATGCCCGCAGCCTCCCGTCTTGAACAGGCCGCCAATCTATCGGGGAAACGTGCGCACCGCCATCGTCCGTTCGGCCTAATGGCGCACACGGGCGCCGACGGCCGACAATGGCGCGTCGTATCGATCAGGCAAGAGGGAAAGAATGGCGAAGCGGGAAGGGAAAGAAAGCCGGAAACGCGGGTCAGCGCTTGCGCGGCGTCTTATCGGCTTTGGGCCTGCGAAACTCTTCGATCACGTCTTCGAAGTCGGATACGTCCTCGAAGCGCCGGTACACCGAGGCGAAACGCACATAGGCAATTTTATCGAGCTGAAGCAACTCGTTCATGACGAGCTCGCCCAGCCGCTCGCTGCGCACCTCGCGCTCGCCGCTGCCGAGCAGTTGATATTCGATGCGAGCCACCGCCGCGTCGATCGCCTCGGCCGAAACCGGGCGCTTGCGCAACGCGAGCTGCATGCTCGCGGCGATCTTGCGGCGGTCGAACTCGCTGCGCGAGCCGTCCTTCTTGACGACTGCCGGCAGCGTGAGCTCGACCCGCTCGTACGTCGTGAAACGCTTGTCGCAGGCCGGGCAGCGCCGGCGCCGCCGAATCGCGGCGCCGTCTTCCGATACGCGCGAGTCGACGACTTGCGTATCTTCGTGCCGGCAGAAGGGGCAGCGCATGGCCGATCAACGATAGACGGGGAACCGCTGCGTGAGCTCGGCCACCTGCGCACGTACGCGCTCGATCGTCGCGGCGTCCTCGGGGTTGTCGAGCACGTCGGCGATCAAGTTGCCCACTTGTTCGGCTTCCTTCGTACCGAAGCCGCGCGTCGTCATCGCGGGCGAGCCCAAGCGAATGCCGCTCGTGACGAACGGCTTTTCCGGGTCGTTCGGAATCGCGTTCTTGTTGACCGTGATATGCGCCGCGCCCAGCACCGCCTCGGCTGCCTTGCCGGTGATCTTCTTCGCACGAAGATCGACCAGCATCACATGGCTTTCCGTGCGGCCCGATACGATACGCAGGCCGCGCTTGACGAGCGTCTCGGCCAATACACGCGCGTTTTCGACGACTTGCTGCTGATACGCCTTGAATTCGGGCGAAGCCGCTTCCTTGAACGCAACGGCCTTGCCGGCGATCACGTGCATCAACGGGCCGCCTTGGATGCCCGGAAAAATGGCCGAGTTGATTTGCTTCTCGTACTCGGCCTTCATCAGAATCACACCGCCGCGGGGGCCGCGCAGGCTCTTGTGCGTCGTGGTCGTGACGAAATCGGCATGCGGCACCGGGTTCGGATAGACGCCCGCGGCGATCAAGCCCGCGTAGTGCGCCATGTCGACCATCAAATAAGCGCCGACCGACTTCGCGATCTTCGCGAGGCGCTCGAAATCGATCTTCAGCGCGAACGCCGAAGCGCCCGCGACGATCAGCTTCGGCTTATGCTCTTGCGCGAGCTTCTCGGCCGCTTCGTAATCGATGTCTTCCGCGGCGTTCAAACCATAGCTGACCACGTTGAACCACTTGCCCGACATGTTCACGGGCGAGCCGTGGGTCAGGTGACCGCCTTCGGCCAGGCTCATCCCCATGATGGTGTCGCCGGGCTTGAGCATCGCGAAAAATACGCCTTGGTTCGCCTGCGAGCCCGAATTGGGCTGCACGTTGGCGGCCTCGGCGCCGAACAACGCCTTCACGCGATCGATCGCGAGCTGCTCCACCACGTCCACGTATTCGCAACCGCCGTAATAGCGCTTGCCGGGATAGCCCTCGGCGTATTTGTTCGTCAGCTGCGAGCCTTGCGCGGCCATCACTGCCGGGCTCGTGTAGTTTTCCGACGCGATGAGCTCGATATGCTCTTCCTGGCGGCGGTTTTCCTGCTGGATGGCGTTCCAGATCTCGGGATCGACGTTGGCGATGGTGCTTTGGGCTCTGTCAAACATACGCGTTCCGTAAAGGGTGAACAGGTTCGCCGAACCGCGCGCGGGACACGTACTGGTCGTACGCTTGCGCTGCTGGCGAAGGGCCAGCCCTGACGTGGCGGAGGATTCCGTTACGCGGGCAAGACAACCGCTGGCGGCGCAAGAAACGGCGCGCGAAACTCGGCTGCCCAGGCGAACGGCAAAACGGCACCCTGCGCTTCACGGTGGGTTGCTCCACCTTGACCCCGGAGGGTTTTATCGCCAGTCACGCAGGGATGAGCGCAATAGTGTATTGGAAGCGCACTCAATAGGCAATTGGGACGGTGACGGCGGCCCCGCGCGGCCGGCCGGGCCGCCGAACGCGCGGCATTGGGGGCCGCGCCTCGGCCGACGCTACGCAATTTCGAGACGATTCGCGCGATCCGGTAAAATGCCGGGCCATGAACCAGCCTACCCGCCGCAACGGCGTGCCGCACGGCTTCGATTGGCCGATCCGCGTCTACTACGAAGATACCGACGCCGGCGGCATCGTCTTTTACGCCAATTACCTGAAGTTTTTCGAGCGCGCCCGCACCGAATGGCTGCGGGCATGCGGCGTCGATCAGCGCACGCTCGCCGAAGAACACGGCCTGCTTTTCGTCGTCAGCGAAACCGCGGTGCAATACCGTGCGCCCGCCCGCCTCGACGACATGCTCAACATCGTCAGCCGTATCGAACGGCTCGGCCGGGCGAGCGTCGAATTCGTCCAGGAAGCGCGCCGCGGCGAGGTTGTTCTAGCAGCCGGCACGATTCGCGTCGGCTGCGTCGAGCACGGCACGCTGCGGCCCGCTGCGCTTCCGCAGTCGGTATCGGACGCACTGCGCCGCGCACCGGCCGTATTCCAAGAGGGGATGTCAACGGCGCATGCTTGATTTCCGTTGTGACTACGTCCGTGAACTTGTATCGTGCCGGTCGATACCAAGCGGGGTTGCGCATCGCCACGTCCAAGCTTTCAAGTGGCCGACTCGAACCCTTCTCGCGCCTTGGCATGCGAGCCCTGCCCGTTCTGACGCATAAGCAAAACTTTTTATGAACAACGCACAAGATTTGTCGATCGTTTCGCTGGTCCTCAATGCGAGCGTGCTCGCGCAAGCGGTCATGGGGCTGCTGCTGCTGCTCTCGCTGATGTCGTGGACCTTCATCTTCCGCAAGTGGTTTGCCATCCGGCGCGCGCGGGCGCAGACTGAGCAATTCGAGCGTGATTTCTGGTCGGGCGGCGACCTGCAGGCGCTCTATCAAAGCGCGGCGAACAATCGCCACACGATCGGCGGGCTCGAGCGAATTTTCGAATCGGGCATGCGTGAATTCTTGAAGGGCAAGGAGCGCCGGATCAACGACCCCGGCGCGATCCTCGACGGCGCGCGCCGTGCGATGCGCGCGGCTTTCCAGCGCGAAATGGACGTGCTCGAGGCCAACCTCGCTTTCCTCGCGTCGGTGGGCTCGGTCAGCCCGTATATCGGCTTGTTCGGCACGGTCTGGGGGATCATGAATGCGTTCCGCGGCCTCGCCAACGTGCAGCAGGCTACGCTCGCGAACGTCGCGCCCGGCATTGCCGAAGCGTTGACCGCGACGGCAATCGGCCTCTTCGCGGCGATTCCGGCTGTCGTCGCCTACAACCGCTACGCGCACGACATCGATCGCCTGGCGATCCGCTTCGAAACGTTCATCGAAGAATTCTCGAACATCTTGCAGCGCCAAGCGCATTAAGGAGTACGCGATGGCCGGCTCCACCAATCGCTCGAGCATGCGCGGCGGCCGTTCCCGCCGCGCCATGGCAGACATCAACGTCGTGCCGTATATCGACGTCATGCTGGTTTTGCTCGTCATCTTCATGGTGACGGCGCCGCTCGTCGCGCCTTCGATCGTGAATTTGCCCACGGTCGGCGGCGCCGCGCCCCAGCAGCAAACGCCGCCCGTCGTCGTCAACATCCGCGGCGACGGCAAAATGAGCGTGCGCTACAAGGACGACGGCGGCGGCTCGCAAGAGCAATCGATGACGCGCGCCGATCTGGGCGCCTTCGTGACCGAACGCGAGGCGTCGCATCCCGATCAACCGGTCGTGATCGCCGCCGACAAGACCGTCAAGTATGAAGCCGTCATGGACGTGATGTCCGACCTGAAGGCGCGCGGCGTCAAACGCGTAGGACTGCTCGTCAAATCGCAATGAACCGCAAGAAGTCCGTCTACCCCCTGCAACCGCCTCGCGAGCGCGGCACCGGGCGCGCGTTCGCGTTCGCGCTCGTGATGCACGTGCTGCTCGGCCTGTTCCTCTATCACGGCATCCATTGGCAGAACAGCACGCCGGCCGGCGCCGAAGCCGAGATTTGGACGGATATTCCGCCCACCCCCACGCAACCGCCTGCGCCCACGCCGGCGCCGCCCGTGCGCGTGCAGCCGCCGCCTGTCGATCAGGAGCAAGCCGACATCGCGCTGCAGGAAAAAAAGCGTAAAGAGCAGGAAGCCGCCCAACGCGCTGCTCAGCTTGCCGAAGCGCAGCGTCAGAAGGCGTTGCAGCAGCAGCAAGAAGAAGCCAAGCGTCAGGAAGCGCTCGCGCGTGAGCAAGCGGCGCGTCTTGCGGCCCAAAAAGCGGCCGCCGAAAAACTCAAGCAGCAGCAGGCGCAGGCCGAAAAGCTCAAGCAGCAAGCCGAGCAGGAAAAGCAGGCGAAATTGAAACAGCAGCAGGAGGCCCAGCAAAAGGCCGAGGCGGAGAAAGCCGCGGCGGAAAAGGCCGCCAAGGCCAAGGCGCTGGCTCAACAGCAAGCGAAACAAAAGCAGCAGCTCGAGCAAGAGCGGCGCGCGCGGCTCGCCCAGTTGCAAGGCATGGCGGGCCCGAGCGGCGGCGGCAACGGCCTCGCGAAGAGCGGCAGCGGTAGCGGCTCGGGCGGCACGGCGGCCTCGCCCGGCTATTCGGACAAGGTGCGCCGGCGCGTCAGGCCCAACATCATTTGGGCGGGCGCGACCGAAGGGCTCGAGACCGTCGTCTCGGTGCACTGCGCACCGGACGGCCAGATCCTGTCGGCCTCGATCCAAAAGGGCAGCGGCAACGCCCAGTGGGATGCCGCCGCGCTCAACGCCGTCAACGCGTCGAACCCCATGCCGCTCGACATCAACGGCAAGGCGCCGGCGTCGTTCCTGATCACGTTGCGCCCGGCCGGCTGACCGGAGAAACGGCATGCGAGAGGCAATGGAAGCGAACCGGTCAGGAACGATTCGTGCGTTCGGCAGTCTCTTTGCTGTCGTGCCATTTTTTCGTTTTTTGGGATTTTCAGCATGAGTTTGATGACGAAACTGGGCTTGAGAACGTTATTGGCGTCGTGTTTGATCGCGTCGGCCGGTGCAGCGCACGCGCAGCTGAACGTGCTCGTGACGGGCGTCGGCTCCACGCAATTTCCGATCGCAACGGCGAATTTCGCCAATGAAGCGAGCGCGCCGCAGTCCGTCAGCGAAATCGTTCGCCAGGACTTGCAACGCAGCGGCAAGTTCTCGAATATCGACGCCGGCGCCACGCCGGTGTCCGAGAACGATTCCGTCGATTTGGGCGCCTGGAAGGCCAAAGGCGCCAATGCTTTCGTCGCCGGCAGCGTGACGCGCGCGGCCAACGGCCAATATGACGTGCGTTTTCGGCTCTACGACACGGTGAAGGGGCAAAGCCTCGGGGGCCTGTCGTTCACCACGCCGCCCGATAGCCTGCGCCTGACCGCCCATAAGATCTCGGACTACATTTATCAGAAGCTGCTCGGCACGCGCGGCGTGTTCGCCACGCGTCTGTCGTACGTGATCAAGGTGGGCAACCGCTATCAGTTGCAGATTTCCGATTCCGACGGCCAAGACGCGCATGTTGCGCTGTCGAGCCCCGAGCCGATCATTTCACCGGCCTGGTCGCCCGACGGCACGAAGGTCGCGTATGTTTCGTTCGAAAAGCGCAAGCCGATCGTCTACATCCACGATCTGCCCACGGGCCGCCGTGTGGTGATTTCCGATCAGAAGGGCAACAACAGTGCGCCGGCTTGGTCGCCCGACGGCCGCACGGTCGCCGTCGCGCTGTCGCGCACGGGCAATACGCAGATCTTCGCGGTCAATGCGGACGGCAGCGGCTTGCGCCGCTTGTCGCAAAGCACCTCGATCGATACCGAACCGTTCTATTCGCCCGACGGCCAGTGGATCTATTTCACGAGCGACCGCGGCGGCCAGCCGCAGATCTACAAGATGTCGGCCCAAGGCGAACGGGCCGGGGCAGCGCAGCGCGTGACGTTTACGGGCAACTACAACACGAGTCCGCGCGTGAGCCCCGACGGCAAGGAACTGGCCTATATTTCGCGCGTGGGCGGTGCGTTCAAGCTGTACATTCAGGACCTCCAGACCGGCGTGGCTACGGCGTTGACCGACACGACGCATGACGAATCGCCGAGCTTCGCGGCGAATGGTCAGTACATTCTTTACGCCACTCAGGTGAACGGCCGTGGCGTGTTGGCTGCGGTTTCGACCGATGGTCGGACGCGGCAGATCCTGTCCGTTCGGGGCGGCAGCGTGCGCGAGCCGTCTTGGGGTCCATTTATGCAATGACACACAAGGAGAGTAAAAATGATGTCCAAACTTCGTATCGCGTTCGCGGTGATGCTGGTCGGTGTGCTGGCCGCTTGCCATTCGGGCACGAAACTCAATGAAAACCCGACGCAAGGCACGGTGGGCACGCAGCCGAATGCGAACGCGGTTGCGCCGGTGACGGTCGATGAGCTGAACAACCCGAACAGCCCGCTCGCGAAGCGCAGCGTGTACTTCGACTTCGACAGCTACTCGGTGAAGCCGGAGTATCAATCGCTGCTGCAAGCGCACGCCAACTATCTGAAGAGCCATCCGCAGCGCCACGTCCTGATTCAAGGCAATACCGACGAGCGCGGCACGAGCGAGTACAACCTCGCGTTGGGCCAAAAGCGTGCGGAAGCGGTGAAGCAGGGTCTCGAAACGCTCGGCGTGGCGGATGCGCAAATCGAAGCCGTGAGCCTCGGTAAGGAAAAGCCGATGGCGACGGGTCACGACGAAGCCTCGTGGGCGCAAAACCGCCGCGCGGACATCGTCTATCAGTAATTCGTAACGGGTGACACGCGTATGACGCACCGTTTCTCCTGGCTGCGCGGTACCGCAGCCGTATGCGTGGCCGCCTCGGCGCTTGTCGCCGGGCCGGCGCACGCGGGTCTGTTCGACGACGACCAAGCGCGTCAAGCCATTTTGGACTTGCGTGCGAAGACGGATAACCTCACGAGCCAGCTTTCGGCAGCGCAACGCACGCTGCTTGATCAGCAGGGGCGCCTCGATCAGCTGAACCAGCAGATCGCGACGCTGCGCGGGCAGAACGAGGATCTGACGAACCAGGTCACTACGTTGCAAAAGCAGCAGAAGGACTACTACACCGATCTCGATACGCGACTCAAGAAGTTCGAGCCGCAGACTCAGACGGTCGACGGCGTCCAAGGCACGGTACAGCCCGGTGAAACGGATGCGTTCAACGCGGCGTCGCAGCAGTTTCGCAGCGGCGACTACAAAGGCGCCGCCGCCGCGTTTCGCGAATTCATCGCCAAGTATCCGCAGAGTCCTTATCAGCCGACCGCGCAGTACTGGCTCGGCAATGCGCTGTATGCACTGCGCGACTACAAGGGTTCGACGGCCATTTGGCAAGGCATCGTGAAGAACTACCCGCAGCACCCGCGCGCCCCCGAAGCGCTGCTCGCGATCGCGAACAACCAATTGGAGCAAGGCCAGAAGGCGGCGGCTCGCAAGACGTTGCAGCAGATCCTTTCGCAGTACAGCGGCTCGGACGTCGTGCAGGCGGCTCAGCAAAAGCTGGCGCAGATGAAATAACGGGCAAGCAAGTCGCGGATCGCGGCGCATAACGGGTGGGTTGACGGGCCCCACATGCGCCGATATAATCTCGCCTCTTCGGGTCGTTAGCTCAGCTGGTAGAGCAGCGGACTTTTAATCCGTTGGTCACTGGTTCGAATCCAGTACGGCCTACCAAAGAAATACAAGGACTTAGCTCACAAAGCTAGGTCCTTTTTTCTTTCTGGCGCGGGCAAAAACTGGCCTTTGCCGGAATTCTGCCGGACGCAGACCATCTGGACCAGGCATCACTTTCGACACCCTGGAGCCCAAATGGCATACATCGCACAACGCGGCGAATACTGGCGCGCAGAAGTCCGGCGCCGCGGCATCAAACCTGTGTACCGGACGTTTGATACGAAGCAGCAAGCCCAGCAGTGGGCGCGGCGCGTCGAATCCGAAATCGACTGCGGCGCTTACGTAGATCGGACGGCAGCCGAGCGCACCACCTTGAGAGATGCCCTCCTCCGCTATCAACGCGACGTCGTGCCGGCAAAGCGATATCCGAAGCAGGAAAGACAGCCCATATCGCGATGGCTCGAACACGAGCTTGCCCATAGGACGCTCGCCAATTTGCGCGGCGTAGATTTCGCCAAGTACCGCGATGCTCGACGAGACGCAGGCCGCGCCGAAAACACCATTCGCCTGGAGCTGCAACTCGTAAGTGTCACCGCCGATTTAAATCTGACCCACTTTTCGACCAATTGGGGGTGCGGACGAAAACTTGGACTACCTGGAGGTAGTTCATGTACTCGTACGAAGACCGCGTTCGAGCGGTTCAGCTTTACATCAAATACGGCAGAAGCGCCGCGGCGACCATTCGCGAGCTGGGATATCCTTCACGCAAGAACTTGGCGCGATGGTACCGTGCGTTCATTGAGGCTGGCGACTTGCCGGCGGCCTATCGCCGCTCCAAGCCAAGGTACTCAGCCGAACAGAAAGAGATCGCGGTCGAGCATTATTTGAGTCATGGCCGTAGTCTTGCAGGGACCATACGAGCACTGGGATATCCGTGTGACACCGTGCTGGCCGCGTGGGTCGACGAGTTGCGTCCCGATGTTCGGAAACGCCTTGTCAGCAATGCTCCGAAGGTGCCGTTGTCCCCGGAATTGAAGCATCAAGCGGTCGTTGAGCTATGCACCAGAAACGGCGGTGCGCGCGTGGTCGCCGAGAAGATAGGCGTAAGTAGGCCAGCGCTATACAACTGGAAAAACAACTTACTCGGCCGTGAGGCCCCGGCATCCATGAAATGCCATAAGAATCCAACACCGGTCCCTGAGCAGGCCGAGCTGGAGCGGCAGGTCGAATCGCTTCGACGGGACATACGGCAGTTGCAACTCGAACACGACATCCTGAAGAAGGCCAATGAACTGTTAAAAAAAGGCCTGGGCGTCGATCCGCAGCTCCTGAGCAATCGGGAGAAGACGACGCTGGTTGACGCCCTGAGACAAACCTACGCGCTGCCGGAGCTGCTCGCCGTATTGGGGCTTGCCCGTAGCTCGTACTTTTACCATCGAGCACGAATGCTTGTCGATGACAAGTATGCGCGCGTGCGTCGTGTCATCGCAGACATCTTCGAGCTCAATTATCGCTGCTATGGCTATCGCCGAATACGCGCGGCACTGGGCAAGCAGCAGGTCGTCATGTCGGAGAAAGTCGTGCGACGTTTGATGAAGCAAGAAGGCTTGAACGCCGGCAGTGCCCGCCGGCGTCGCTACGGGTCCTATCAAGGGGAAATAGGCCCTGCGCCAGAGAACATCATCAATCGCGACTTTCGGGCGGCAGCGCCGAATAAAAAGTGGCTCACCGACATCACAGAATTCCAACTTCCAGCCGGCAAGGTGTATCTATCGCCTGTGATCGACTGCTTCGATGGGCTCGTTGTCAGTTGGTCGATCAGCACGCGCCCAGACGCCGAACTCGTGAATACCATGCTGGATGCAGCGATTGGGACAGTGGCAAGTAGAGCTAACGTCAAGAGTGGTGTATGAACATTTTGATGGCGGTCGATTTCAAGCG
>CBIHRA010000068.1:0-11125 GCA_966212325.1 uncultured Burkholderiaceae bacterium
AGTTTTACTTCGGCGATTCGTCGAAAAGTGGGTCAGATTTAAATCGGCGTTGACAAATAGACAGCCTGCGGCAAATGCATACTTCGGCGGTGGCGGAGTATCGAGCCCACAAGTGCGCGTATGCGAATGCCAGTCGCTCCGGAATACCAATGCGCCCTCTGGCCGACGGGGACATTCCCTTCGAGCGGTGGGAGCCGGAGACGTATCGGCTCCGGCAAGATGCAATCGACCTCTATGTCGAGATGCAGCAGAAATTGACGATGGCATTCACGCGCCCGCTGCCGCGGGTGCATGGGTTGAGACCGCATATTTCTCTGTCTCGTGCGAGGCGCAACGAACTGCGCTATGAGCGAGCCGCAATGCTCGAATACCAGGGCGACCTCCTAGGCGACTTTTCCAGTCGGCTTCGCGAGCTGGAAGCGCGACGAACGCAGGCGGAACCGCGATTGGCTTCGGCCAGATCGTTCTCGGGCGAACTCGGCAATATCTTTGCGGAACTCTGGCAACTGTATCTGCCATTCAGGGCGGAGCATGATCGCCAATCGAGTCGATAGCGGGTGCGTGCTTTGAGACGTCGGAAGCGACTTTCGCTGCCGGCGGGCAGGCGCGCGTCCCGCTGCTGCTCGGCAGCCACGCGCAGGAGCGGCATTTCAGCGCCGTAGTATCGGATGCGGAGCCGACTCCCGCGAATTGGAAGCAAGTGCTCGGGCAGATCTAATGCATCAGCGCTTGGCATACTGCGCTGCACCGAACAGCATTTCCCTGGCTTTATCGTCGGTCAGCTCGCGTCGTGCCGACGTCAACACCTCCACGCCGCGTTGCACGGCTGGCCTTGCGGCGATCGTCTCATGCCAACGCGCGACGTTGGGGAAGTCGGCCAATTCAAGGCCCTGATTGCGCCAGGATCGTGTCCAAGGAAAGGCGGCTATATCGGCGATCGTGTACTCGTTGCCGGCCAAATAAGCCGTTTTGCCGAGTTGCCGATCCATTACGCCGTACAGGCGTTTCGCTTCGTTCGTGTAGCGATTCACGGCGTACTCGATCCGTTCGGGCGCGTAGATGCGGAAGTGGTGCGTCTGCCCGAGCATCGGCCCGAGGCCGCCCATTTGGAACATCAGCCACTGCAGCGTAGCGTACCGGCTCGCCGGATCGGCCGGGAGAAACTTTCCCGTCTTCTCGGCCAAATAAACGAGGATGGCGCCCGATTCGAACAGCGAGATCGGCGAGCCTTCGGGACCGTCCGAATCGACGATCGCAGGAATCTTGTTGTTTGGGCTGATAGCAAGAAACTCGGGCTTGAATTGGTCGCCCGCGCCGATGTCGATCGGATGAACGCGGTATTCGAGACCGGTTTCCTCGAGCATGATGTGGATCTTGTGGCCGTTGGGCGTGGCCCAACTGTAGAGGTCGATCATTGCCGCTCCTTGCGCGCTCGCCGGCGCCGCGACGTGCCGCGCCGATGCACGGGCAAGCTAGCATAGATCGATTTGCCTCGCCGGCAGCGGCACAAGTCCATGCCGAGGGAAGGGAATAGGCGGCGGCGCGGCCGGACGATGATGCGCGATCAGCGATAGTGCGCGCTGCGTTTCTCGAGGAAGGCGGTGATGCCTTCGAGCGCATCGGCGTGATGAAGCGATGCGACGAAGTCGTCGCGCTCGGCGTTCAGGTGTTCGGCGAGCGGCCGGCTGCGCGCCGAGGCGACAAGTGCTTTGATCCGGGCTTGCGCATTGGGCGAGCCGCGCCCGAGCTCGTCGGCCCAGGCGATGGCGGCGTCGCGCAACTGCGCTGTCCTGACGAGCCGGTTCACCACGCCGAGCGTATGAAGGCGTTCGGCGGAGACCGGCTTGCCCTCGAGCAATACTTCGGTGGCAAGCGCACGCGGCAGGGCTTGCGCAAGGAACCACGAGCCGCCGCCGTCGGGCGTCAGGCCGACTCGTGCGTACGACATGACGAACTTCGCGTCGTCGGCTGCGATGATGAGATCGCAGGCGAGCGCGAGCGAAAATCCTGCGCCCGCGGCCGCGCCCGCAACGGCTCCGATGACCGGTTTGCTCGACGTGCGCAGCGCCAAGATCCACTGCGCCAGCAGATCGATGCTCTGCGCCTGCACGGACGGATCTTTCGCGCGGTTTTCGAGCAGCCGATTGAGATTGCCGCCCGCGCAAAAGAAATCGTCTGCACCGATTAGAACGACGGCGCGAATCGACGTATCGCGCTCGGCCGTTTCAAGCGCTTGGATCCCTGCCGCATACATGTCGGGATGCAGCGCATTGCGCGCGCCCGGGTTCGACAACGTCAAGACGAGGGTCGACTCGCTCTCGGGCGGTCGCGATGCGAGCAGTTCGGCACTCATGGCAATTCCTTGGGTGGTTTAGAATAGAACGATCGTTTTATTTAAAACGATGACCCGGTGCTGCATCCTAACGCCGCGGCAAGTCCCGCTTTCGCCCCGACTTGGAGAGAACCATGATTCAGCTTCACGGCATTGAATTTTCGAATTACTACAACAAGGTCAAGTTCGTGCTGCTCGAGCATGGCATTGCGTTCGAGGAAGTCCGTGTGGCCTTGCCGATCACGGACGATGCGACGCTCGCTCGTACGCCCCTCGGTAAAGTCCCGTTCATTCGAACGGAGCACGGCGACTTGAGCGAATCGCAGGTGATCGTCGAGTACCTGGCTACGCGATACCCCGAGAAGCAGATCTTTCCCGCGGATGCGTTCGAAGCCGCGAAGGTACGAGAGCTTGTCGCGGTGCTCGAATTGCATCTCGAACTCGCGGCGCGCGAACTTTACCCGCAAATGCTGATGGGCCGGGTCACGAGCGACGAGACGAAGGCGCGCGTGGAACGCGTGCTGACGCGCAATATCGCCGGATTCAAGCGGATCGCCAAATTCGCCCCGTATCTTGCAGGCGAAACTTTCACGTTCGCGGATATTGCGGCGTATGCAAGCCTGCCGCCGATCGGGCTCGCGACGAAGAACGTGCTCGGTCGCGATATGTTGCTCGAAGCGGGCATCGACTGGAAGGCCTACGTCGCGCGCATCGAGCACGAACACGCCGCTGCGCGGCGCGTTGCGGCCGATCGCAAGGCCGTGACGATCGAGTTTTCGAGGCCCAAGAGCAACTGAAGCGCGACGGCGCCTCGCAGCCGCGCCCGCTGGTCGAGTCGTCATGCGATGCGCGCGCATGACGACGAATACCCGCGCACCGGCGTCGTTCAAAGGCGGGCCAGCCGCTCTAGCGCGGTCGCGAGCGTGGCCTCGCGCTTGGCGAAGCAAAAGCGCACGACGCCCGACTCATGGCGCTCGTGATAGAACGCCGAGACGGGGATGGCGGCCACGCCGATCTCGGTCGTGAGCCACTTCGAGAATTCGGCTTCGGGCAGATCGCTGATGGCCGAATAATCGACGCATTGGAAGTACGTGCCTTCGCAAGGCAGCAGCTTGAAGCGCGTGCCGGCCAGCCCGGCCCGGAAAAAGTCGCGCTTGCGCTGATAGAAGGCGGGCAAGGTCTCATAGGGCGCGGGATCGGCGAGGTACTCGGCGATCCCCGCCTGCATCGGCGTATTGACGGTGAACACGTTGAACTGATGGACTTTGCGAAATTCGGCGGTCAATTCGGCGGGCGCGGCGACATAACCGACCTTCCAGCCCGTGACGTGAAACGTTTTGCCGAAGCTCGACACGATGAAGCTGCGCCGCGCGAGTTCGGGATAGCGGGCGACGCTTTCGTGTGGCGCGCCGTCGTACACCATGTGCTCGTAGACTTCGTCGGACAGGATGAGTACGTTGGTGCCGCGCACGATATCTTCGAGTCGCCGCATGTCCTGCGCATGCCACACCGTACCGGTCGGATTGTGCGGCGTGTTGATGAGAATCAGGCGCGTGCGCGGCGTGATCGCTGCCGCGAGCCGGTCAAAATCGATTGCGTAATCGGGCGCCTCCAGCGTGACGAAAACGGGCTTGCCGCCCGCAAGCTCGATCGACGGCACGTAGCTGTCGTAGGTCGGCTCGAGCACGACGACTTCGTCGCCGGGGTGGACCGTGGCAAGAATCGCCGTCAACAGGGCCTGCGTAGCGCCGGCCGTCACGGTGATCTCCGTCTGCGGATCATAGGCCCGGCCGTGGATCGTCTCGATCTTGCGAGCGATCGCCTCGCGCAGCGCCGCGACGCCCGCCATCGGCGGATACTGATTATGGCCGTCGCGCATGGCGCGCGCGACGGCGTCGACGATCCGCGCGTCGCAATCGAAATCGGGAAAGCCTTGACCGAGATTGACGGCGCCGCGCTCGCTGGCGAGCGCGCTCATGACCGTGAAGATCGTCGTGCCGACGTTGGGTAGACGAGAGGCGAGCGCGAAGGGCAACGGGTTCGTTTGTTCGAGCGGAGCGTTCATGGCGCGATTATGCTGGGGCGTTGTCAGGGGCAAGCGGAAAACAAGCCGAGGCGAAAGGGGCCGGCTCGGCGATACGAAATCCGAAGTCGCGTGCGGTGCGCTTGTTCAGCTTGAGCAGCGCTCGATCCTTCGAGACGAGCCACTGCACCTTCGCCGCATGCGCGAGTTCGAGGAACTTCTGATCGTCGCGGTCTTTGCATTTGGGTAGCGGTGCGCCGTCAGTCTGGTCGTTTTGCCGTTGTTCGAGCGTGGCGAGCCGCGCGACGTGGGCGAGCGCCGCCGCTTTGTCGACGGTGCGTGCGACGAATTGAGGATAGTCGAGCACGCGCGTGAGTTCCGCTAAGCATCGCGCATCGATGACGGCGTGCAGGTCGCCGCGCTCAAGCGCGGCGCGGATCGGACGTGTCGCATGGTCGTCGAACACGAGGATATCGATCCAAACGTTGGAATCGAGCACCACGCGCGGCGCAGCCTTCAGGGCTTCGGCATCGGTAATGGGCATTCGCTACAATCGGGCTTTTCGTTTCTACCGCTCGGCACGGCGTGCCGGCGAGCCTCCATGATAATTGTTTTGTCTCCGGCCAAGTCGCTCGACTACGAGACGCCCGCGCACGTCTCCAAGCACACGATTCCCGATTTCATCGACGATGCGGCGCTGCTCGTCGATGCGCTGCGGCGATATTCGCCGCAGCAGATCGCCTCGCTGATGGACATTTCCGACGCGCTGGCTCACTTGAATTTTCAACGCTACGCCGAGTGGTCGCCCCGGTTCACCAAGGACAACGCCAAGCAGGCCGTGCTCGCGTTCAACGGCGACGTCTACGAGGGCTTCGACGCCAAATCGCTCTCGGCCGCCGATCTCGACTTTGCGCAACGCCACGTGCGCGTGTTGTCGGGGCTCTACGGTGTGCTGCGTCCGCTCGATTTGCTGCAACCGTATCGGCTCGAAATGGGGACGCGCCTGCCGAACCAGCGCGGCAAAGATCTTTACGCGTTCTGGGGCGAGCGCATCACCGAGGCGCTCAATGCGCAACTGCGCCGCGTCAAAGGCGGCTCGCGCGTCGTCGTCAATTGCGCGTCGACGGAGTATTTCAAGTCCGTGAAGCCCAAGCGTCTCGACGCGCCGGTCGTTACGCCGGTGTTCGAAGACTGGAAGGGCGGGCGTTACAAAATCATCAGCTTTCACGCGAAGCGGGCGCGCGGCTTGATGGCTCGGTTCGCGGTCGAAAACCGGCTGACTTCGCCCGAGCAGTTGAAGGATTTCGCCGTCGAAGGGTATGAATTCGACCCGACCGCATCGAACGACGCGACCTTCGTCTTCCGGCGCCGCATCGGCGACTGACTCGCGCACATCCTACCCGCCGAGGAATTTTCATGAGCCTTTCGATTACGAGCAACTTCGATGCGGGCGCAATCGAAGTCGTGTCTTGCGAGCGCGCCGACGACATTCGCTTGCGCGTGCGCTCGGACAATTGCGCCGATTTCGCGCAGTGGTTCCACTTTCGGGTTTCCGGCGCGCGCGGCCAACGCTGTCGGATGACATTCGAAAATGCCGCGCAATGCGCCTTCGTGCAGGGCTGGCCGGGCTACCGCGCGATGGCGAGCTACGACCAAGTCAACTGGTTCCGCGTGCCGACGTCGTTCGACGGGCAAGCGTTGACGATCGATCACGAGCCCGAATTCGACTCGATCTACTACGCCTACTTCGAGCCTTACAGCGAGGAGCGTCACGCGCAATTCCTGGGCGCCGTCCAGCAGATGCCGCACGCCACGCTCGTGGAGTTGGGCCGCACGGTCGAAGGCCGTCCGCTGTCGATGCTCGTGCTGGGCACGCCCGAAACGAACGAGGGCCGGCCGAAGAAGCACGTGTGGATCATCGCGAGACAGCACCCGGGCGAAACGATGGCCGAATGGTTCGTCGAAGGCCTCGTCAAGCGGCTGGCGGGGTGGGGAGATTGGGCCGGCGATCCCGTTGCGCGAAAGCTCTTCGAGCATGCCGTGTTCTATATCGTGCCGAACATGAATCCGGACGGGAGTGCGCACGGCAATCTTCGCACGAACGCAGCCGGCGCGAATTTGAATCGGGAATGGCTCGAGCCCGACGTGCAGCGCAGCCCTGAAGTGCTCGTCGTTCGCGAGGCGATTCACGCGACCGGCTGCGACATGTTCTTCGATATACACGGCGATGAAGCGCTGCCCTACGTGTTCGTGGCAGGCAGCGAAATGCTGCCGAGCTTCACGGAGCGGCAGTCGCAGGAGCAGCGCGCGTTCATCGAAACGTTCAAGCAAGCGAGCCCGGATTTCCAGGACGTGCATGGCTACGAGGCGGGGAAGTACCGGGACGATGCGCTCAAGCTCGCTTCGAAGTACATCGGTCACACGTTCGGGTGCTTGTCGCTGACGCTCGAGATGCCGTTCAAGGACAACGCGGACTTGCCCGACGAGCGAGTCGGTTGGAACGGCGAGCGCAGCGCCGCCCTCGGCGCGGCGATGCTCGGCGCGGTGCTGCGGCAAATCGAAACGTTCGGCTGAGCGGGCGAGCGTTGCATCGGGCGTGTGCCCGCGCCGAGGAATCGGCGTGCGCGCGGCGTTGCGCCGCGCCGCAGCATGCGCTCAGTGCTTGGCAGCTTTGGAAGACGACTTCTTTTTCTGGGTCGAATGCTTGACCGCGCTCTTAGTCGTATGGCCGGTGTGGCGGCCCTTGCCTTTTTTCTTTGACGACCGCTCGTGGTGCGGCTTGAGCGCGGGCACCGGGTCGTTCCAGCTGAACGCCAGCATTTGCGTGCCCACGTAGCCGCATCGAAACGTCAGCGGATAGGGAGCGTGAGAGCTTTCGCGTGGAATCCCGTGGCCCTCGACGGTGACGACGTTATCGACCGTCACGCGTTGCTTGCCCTGATCGAACGGCTGATTCCACGGTTTGATTTCGGCATGAGCCGAATCGAACGCTTCGGGCGGAAAATCGACATGATCGATCGCGGTCGATGTGCTCGCGACGAAATTACCGTGAGCCGCACAATCGGCGACGAGCGGATCGGCGTGATTGTCGTTGATGAAATGAGCGATCATTTCGTTGCGCTGATCGATCAGCAGGTCGGCGTGCGCAGGAGCGGCCGCGATCAACGGCAGGGTAAGGGCCGCCGAAAGAGCGAGCCGGGCTGCGAGCCGTCGCACAGGGCTTGAAATCTTGGAGCTATCCATCCGATAGGCGCTATTGAGACACAGGCACGTAAGATGCCCCACTCGGAGACGGAGTTCAATGTCGAGATGAATAAATTTTGACAGGAGCGGGCGGAGGCGCCGCGGCCGCGTGCGTGCCGCGGGCGGTTCGTCAGCACGATTCGCTGCAAGCATTGTGCGCATGCCGTGCGTATCGGTTCGGCCGCCGGCCGAATTCCGGGCTTTTATGTGCGAGGCCCGCCGAGCCGGTACCGGCGAACATCGTTGGTCGTGACCCACGTGGGCTTGTAGACGGCGATGAGCGCAGTGGACATTCCGGTGAACCATGCCTCGCCGGCCGCCAGCAGGAAAACGCTGAACGCGTAGCCGACCGGCACGACGGCCGGGGAACCGTGCGCAAGCGCGACGTGCGTGCCTGCAGCCGCAAGGCCGGCGACGGCTACGGCGATGGCGGGCGAGACGAACCCTTGTGTGCAAATGAACACGAATAAGCTGCGCGGCAGCCAAGCCGTGCACGCGCGCTGGAACAGCGCGGAAATGCCGACGGGCATCGCCCCGTAGACGAGGAATGTCAGTGCGACGCCTTGCCATGCGGCATCGAAGACCACTGCGGCGACCCCGGAAACGGCTGCCATGGCAACCAGCGCCAGCGCCCAGTCGAACAGCGTCACGAGCAAGGTCGCGCCGAGCAAATGCATGACCGGCCCGTCGTCCAGCCACGCGTTCGTAGCCCAAAGTACCGAAATCGCCACGATGATGGCCAGCCAGACGTGCTGAAGCGTGCCGTCCTGCAGACGCCGAAACGGCCTGCGCGCCAGGGCGAGCGCGAGCAGACATGCCGCGGCGGCCCAGCCACCGACGGCGACCCAAAGCGGAAGCGGCGTATACAGGAAGCCCATGGCGTCCATATTACTCGTTGGCCCGAGAAAGGTGGGAGCGCGTGCAAACGAACGGCGACTCCCTACTCAAACGTTATAGCAAGCCTTGCGCCCTGTGGTGTCAGCCGACGCCAGGCGCCGTGCCTCCGAACGGGGTCTCGGGCTCTGCGGCGAGCGGCAAGTCGATGGTGAGATCTCGCCGGGAAAGCGGATATTTGAACGATGCGGCGCGACGCAGGGGCACCGGCCCGCCGCGCCCGAGCACGGGCTTGGGCGCGCTTTGCCCGTCGGTGCGCAGCACTTCGAGCTGCGGTGTGAGCCATCCGTTGTAAATCGCGACCGCCGCCGCGCGATTCGGCGCGCCCAACTGCTGGAAAATGCTGGCCAGATGGATCTTGACGGTGCCTTCGCTGATGCCGAGCGTGCGCGCGATCATCTTGTTCGTACTGCCCATGTGAACGCACCGCATGATCTGCTCTTGCCGCGGCGAAAGCACCGCAGCAAAGCGCTTTCGACGCGGCGGCTCTGTCGTCACTTCGCGCGGCGGCAAGGCGGGCGGCATGGCGTGTTCGGGCGCTTCCGCGAGAAACGGCGCGTAGTGGCCACCGGCCACGACGAGTTCGAGCAGGCGTACGATCAACAGGGGATTCGTCGCGCGCGGAATGATGCCGTGGATGCCGGCATCGACGAGCGTGCGCACGCGCGCCGGACTGATATCGTCGACGAAGACGGCCACGCGCAGGTGCGGATCTTCGTTGAGCAAGGCGCGCACGGCGCCGGCGCGCATCGAGTCTTGCCAGTCGACGACGAGTAGCTCGGCGCTCTGACGCTGCATTGCACGGCTGACTTGCGACCAGTCGCGCGCCTCGGAAAAGCGCGCCTGCCGGTCGATTTGCCGCAAAAGGGCCTTGAGCCCGTCACGCCGTTCAGCTTCCGGACTGAGAACTGCGAACCGCATATTTTTGCCTCCTGTAGTCGGTACGGATAGCGCGGCAACCCGAGCCCGAACGAACGGGGCCGGGCCATGCTGCGCCGTCGCACAATCATGACAAATTCCTTACGGCGGCGCGGCTAGCCTAACGGCATAGGACGCACCGTCGGCGCAGCGGGCGGCGGCGACGGTGCGATGCGGGGGACAGGAGGCTGGGGGTTAGTGAAAGTGAGGTTGCGCCGGTTCGGCGTCTTCCGGCATTTCGGCGTGGACGATTTCGCCGAGCGGGTCGGCATAGAGCGGAACGCCGCAATCGTCGCAGTATTCGGGCTCGAAGCGGCCGGCGTGGCGGCGCACGTCGGTCACGCCGGCTTCCTTGAGCAACGCGATGATTTCCTCGAGCGGGCCGCCCGTATCTTCCGCCTCCTCGTCGATCGCGAGCTCGCCGTTCTCGCGGCCGTATAGCGGCCAAACGACGCCGTAAATCACATCGTTGCTGCCGCGGCGCGTGAAGCCGACGCGGTATTCGTCGATGCGGCGGTCGCCAAAGCCGGCGACGACGGCGCGCAAGTCTTGCGGCGTCGCACCGATGGTGTCGAACAAATAGCGGATGGCCGTGCGCACGGTATGGGGGCGCACGCGTTCGTCGGCGTCTCGGCATGCCGAGTAGTACGCATCGGGCAAGAGGCATTCGAATTCGCAGCCCGGCAGAACGAGCGCGAGGTTCGCGCCGCCCTGCGTCGTCCACTGCTCGAGGCACTGGCCGCGCTCGATGCGCACGCCGTTTTCTTCTTCTTGCCAACGAAAGAGGGGGGCACCGACGGGGGCGGCGACAACGGCAAGCAAGAAACGCGGGTCGGCGAGAATCGGCGAGGTTTCCGGCAGATCTCCAAAGTTCATCTTCGCCGCGGTGCCGTTCAGAGCGGCTTGAATCAGTTGTTGAGCGAGCCGATAGGTTTCGACGTGATGCCGTGGCAGCTGATCGATGCTGTAGAGGAACGGCGCGAGTGCGACGCGTGTGCCCCCTGCGAGCACATGACCGTGCAGGTGGGCGCGCAGGGCGTCGACGGCATCGCCCTTGAGCGGGCCGGAAGGAATCATGTAGCGCGTCCAAGCCAGTACGGGGGCTGCGATCAGCAGCGCTTCGTACGTGGTGCCTTCATGCTCGATGACGAACGACTCGCTATGCGTTTCGGCCATGTCCGCGAGCGCGCCGTACGCGTCGGGATGATTCTGTTGCAGATGATCGAGTGCTGCATCGAGCGTCGTCTGGTTGCCGTTGCGGACGATCTTCGCGAGCAAGGTATCGAGTTTGGTTTCCCAGAAGCGGTCTTCGATGCGGCTGCCCGACGCGAACAGAGCGAGGGAGAGGCCGACGAGTTTGTCGGCATCGGGAGGAAGTCGTTTGGCGATTCGCGAGCGCATAGGGGCTGGACTTGGTTGAATTCGATGAACCCCACATTCTAGTCGCATCCGTCGTGTGCGAAGTCGAGCCGAACGTTCGCCCGGGCGTTCGCTTGGCTCGGAAACGTGATGAAAGTCGCGGCGTCGCATGCGGGTTCGCCGCTCGCCGCGAGGGGGCGTGCGATGGCACGGTCCCGTGCCGCTCGATGCTCGATTCTTGCCGCGCGCCATCGTGTGCGGTTTGTTTTCCGGAAGATTGAATTTTCTCTTGCAGCGTTGAGCGAACGCGCCTAGAATCACGCCCTTTCGCGCAGTCACAGCGACAGCGCGAAGGA
>CBIHRA010000069.1:0-9269 GCA_966212325.1 uncultured Burkholderiaceae bacterium
AGGTGGGTCAGGTTTACTTCGGCGAGGTGGGTCATTTTTACATCGGCGCTAACACGTGCTCCGCCGTCGCGTTCGGATAGCTCGCGAACATGGCGTCGAATGTACCCAGGTCGTTCGGTTGTACCGATATCGAGGATTGAGGGCGAGTGCGAGTGCGAGTGCGGATTTGGAGCGAGCGCGGTTCGAGGGTTTTTCCGCTCGCAAGCGCGTACAGCGTCGCGGCGGTGACGCCGCCCGCCGCCTTGACGCCGCGCCATACCCTTTGCGCTTCGCGCTCGCCGCCATACATGGCCCCAGCCGTAGCAGACCAGGCAACGAAATCGGTCTCTGAAAGTCCTGCCGCTTTCGCTGCCATCGCCGCTCGAAGCCACGTTTCGCGCGAGCATCCCGCATCCAGGGAAAACAATGCGGCGCGCGCCCGAGAATGCGATTCACGTTCGTTCATCGCGCCGCCCATTAGTCATTCTCGCGCTCAAGAGAGTAGACACCGACGCGATGTTTGCCGCCGTTCTCAGTAAAGCGCCACGTCCACGACGTGCTTATCCGGTACCCCGCGCGCCTCAGTTCGAGAACGCGGCGAGGTACATGCAAAATATCAAGCGACCGATATGCACGAACGGTATCAACCGGTCCTTCGCTAAGTGCCCTCAGCAAACGTGCGCGCTGCGCCTCTCCGCTGTTCGCGTGCAGAGTTTCGGCGCTCTCTACCGTTCTCACTTGGGCATTGACTCGTGGAACGATCTTCATTTCGACCTCCCTTCCATCAACCGCTCAAGGGAATCGGCAGGCCAAAGAAGGCGTCCGTTCGGCAACTTCACGGGACGGAGGCAGAAATACGCGCCGGTTTGGCTGTATCGCTTGCGGATTGACTGAGGCCGGAGAGTGAGACTTTCCGCTAGCTCATCGGTAGTTAGTAGCGTGCGATTTTTAGCAATCACCGCAGGTCGGTTGGTTTTCATCGAACAGACTCCAAGACACGAAACAAGGTTTCGCGTTCGCACTGAGCGAGGGAGTCAGCGACAAGCCCCCTTGCCTCGCGCTTCAATGCGAATCGCTTAGAGTCAATCGTGAAGTGGCAGCCTGGAGAAACGACGCGTGCAACCGGTTGCATCAAGCGCGGCTTGCGTTTGCGCGCGATTAAGGCAACCTGCGAGGGCAACCTCTCGTCCTTGCAAAAGCGGTGGTTAACGGCGACGCCTGCGTTGAGGACCAGGAAAACAGCCTCGTTTCTTGATCGATCTGGCTTCTTTCAAAATCCTGGCAATGAATTGCCTTGACACGTTATTCCTTTCCCCGAGTTTCGCATGGGTAACGCGCCCGCCCTCACCGTACTCGTCCAGCAGCGCCAACTTTCGCTCATCGGACCACGCTTGGCCTGCGGTACGAGATGCCGGTACCTCAGACAAAGCGTGTCGAATACCGCACTCGCGCAAAAACGGAACCAATCTCTCACGGTCGAAGCCGACGTAGTTCAACCGCGTGAACAGGCCCGGTGGCGCGATTACGAACCTCACATTCCATGTCAATTCGACCGCGCACGGGTCTGGATACTGCCCGGTATGTTCGCGAATGCGCTGCATCTGGTGGTAATACGCTCGGGACGCATGAGTCAATATCGCCACACCGTCGCGTTGCGCGATCTCACCATGCGCCCCCTCGCCAGTAGCAAAGCGTAGATCGGTCGCGTATTGCACCCATTGAGGTTTGGTTTTCTCGTTCCCGTTATACAAAGCCTCATTGAGCGAACGCGCTGCCTCTGCATAACACCTTGCCTCGCGCAATTGCGGCTCGCAGCGGCCCCAAAATTCAGCAGCAGCCCCGTGGGCCGCGTGCTCCTGGTCATCTTTTGGCGACCAGTCCAAGGTCTGCGGCGGCTCACTGACCGCGACACATTCTTGGATAGCTACCAAAACATCAATGACCGAAATGAACCTCAACGCCATCCGCGCACCCTCATGAAAGTCCCTGAATCGCCACTCAACCAACCGATAGTCGCCCCGAACTTCCGCGCGCAACAAGCCCGGCCCGACCGGGGTATGCGGGCGCGTTAATTCACGGCACGCAGTCCAGCACGCAAGTGGTCTGCCTCAAATTGAATCCCGGCCTGCTCCAGCACCCATTTTTCGATCTTGTCGTGCCAGCTACGCAGTAGGTCGAGCGGTCGGCGGCGATAGTGCTTTTCAGCGATAGCGCTCGCCGTATGCCCCATGATCTGCGCGACGACACCCACCGGTACCTCGCACCACTCGGAAAGCGTACCGAATGAGCGACGCAAGCCATGCAGGGTGACGTGGGGCAGCCCGGCAGCATCCAATGCCTGGTTGTGCGCGATGCGAGGCTCTGCAATCTTCCCATCGGCAGCAGCCGGGCTGCTAAATACCCATTCGTTCCGACGTGGTAGCAGCACCAGAAGGGAGGCGAGGTATGGCGTCAGTGGGATAACGCGACCTGTCTCCGTCTCTACCTTGTCGGCGATATGCAGGCTTCTCCACTGAAAATCGACGTCGGCCCATTTGAGCGACGCCATTTCTTCACGGCGCGCACCGGTCAGCAACAGCGCTTGAAGATAGGCCGCTATGACCGGGTTTTGCATCTTGCGCACGGCATCGAACCAGGCGGGCAATTGCTCCCTCTGCAAACAGTCACCTTCCTTCGCCTTGCTCTGCGGAAGCACCGCTGTCACCTTGGGAGAATCGTAGGCATCTGAAGCAATGACCCCTGAATATTCATCTTGCCCGCTGCACCAGCGGATAAACGCTTTTAAGAGTCGATAAGCGTGTGCGGCGTTCGTCGGCCGCTCGCGTGCTTCGCTCTCAAGCCACACGGCAACCGATTTTGCTGTCAGGTCCGACAACTTTAGGGGCATTAGCGGCGCAAGCGGGCCCCGCACCGTCTTTCCGCCACCGCGCCTTACAAGCTCGCCGCCAGGGGCGGCAAGTGCAGCATGGTCGGCGAGATAACGGGGAGAACGCGGCCTTTTCGTTTTCGGAGAGATCGCCGTGCGCAAATGCTCCAGGTAGTCTGCCCACGCTTCGCCAACAGTCACGGTATGGCGGCGCGCTTCAACCTTTCGTGCTTCGTGGGCGGCGCGCTGCTGTGCCTTGTGTTCGCGCGGGTCTATCCCATCATCGACAAGTATTTGCAGGCGACGTGCTTCCTCTTGTGCCTGTTCGATTGTCCAGCTTCGGGAATCGCCAATGGTTACGCGAACCGTGCCCCCGTGAATTTTGCCTTGATAGACATAAGACTTTGCGCCACTAGCCGTCACACGTAGCCCTAAGCCGGGCGCTTTGCTGTCCCACAGAAATGCCTGCGACTTACCGGCGGGACATACGTGCTTATCGACCCGTGCCGCTGTGAAATTGACCTTTGCCATCCCGCCTCCGAACCGGGTTACATGCTGTCGTGTAACCACCGTGTAACCGGATTATGGGATCGCCGATCAATTTCGGTCAACGAAAATATGCGAACAACCTAGCCAACAACCCTTATTTAATCCAGCTTTCGCGAGTTACACGGATGCAAGTCAACGTCTGTAAATTCTCACTTTGGCGCATTCGTAATGCGAAGGTCGGGGGTTCGATTCCTCTTTCCGGCACCAAGAATTCTGTGAAAGGCCCAGCCCGCAAGGCTGGGCCTTTTTCATTTGGCGTGCTGAAAGCGGCAGCAACAATGCCGCGAACCCTTAAGCCTAGTCACAGAATGTCCCACTGTCTCGCAACGCGGGCCACCCTCCTGCTAGCGCATGCTCGTTGAGACCGGATCGGGCTTAAAGCGGTCCTAGGAAACACGTAACCGCTTGACTCACGGCCACCGAGTTGTACGATTGCGGCGCGCACGACATCGCCGGCCTCAATGGCCTTCCTCGCGTATCGCCCCCTCTGTCAGCCGGCCAGCCGGGGAATCACGGGGCCGAAGCGGCAGCTGTGGTGTTTCCCGTGTTGCTCTGCCCCACAACTTACAGCGGTGCACACCGCAGCTGAACGGCAACCGCTGTCGGAAGTATTGCCCGACATATGAGGCTGACCGCTGTCGAAGGACGGCGCAAGGTGAATACACAGGGTGATGACCGTCTCAATATGAAAAGAGGACGTCCGCAGTATGCGATGCCACAGCGCGCCTATCGGCCAATCGCTCCAGCGGGCATCGTTAGGGTATGATCACTCCGAACGGCCGATCCGCATGTATGTTGCAGCGGACGCGAGCGAACAGTCACGCAAAAATTTAAGTCTTCCAAAAGGCAAGTCGCAAATATGCTTAAGAACCTGACGATCTCAGGATTCAAGTCGATCAAGAAACAGTCCATTAATTTGGGGCGAATAAACCTATTTATTGGCCAAAACGGCGCAGGAAAGAGCAACATACTAGAAGCAATCGGCATGCTGTCCGCAGCGGTCGGAGGCGGAATTACCTATTCCCTTCTTGGATCCAAGGGCGTTAGGTCCTCCGCGCCGAGCGTTTATCGATCCGCACTAAAAATCGGGGAGCGGCCGAAATATTTCGACCTAAGTGCTGAATTCGACACTTTGAAGTATCACTGCAATGTATTTAGCAACGACAATTCCTTGAGTGGGGCATGGAATTTTCACTCGGAATCCTTTGCACGACGCAATGAAAAAGGTGATTGGCAAAAGCCGTTCGCCGGGCGATCAGGAAATGGAGTTAAAATAAATGGAAACTCCCACCCTAAATCAATTGTCGAATCCAGTCAAAGCATTCGACAGGCTCTCGAGATTTTCAACGCACTTGAAAAAGACGAAGCAAAAAATATTCGCGACCTATCGAATTATGCGATCTACTCACCATTCACGAGCATCCTGCGTGGTGTGGCAAGTGATCACAGCCTTGCCACACCTCTTGGACTATATGGCGGGGGACTCCCATCTGCGTTCTCGGACATAGTAAAACAAAAGAACCGGGATAGCATTCTCCATTTTTTCCAATTCTTTCCGTGGTTTCGTTCGCTCGGAACATCCAAACCCGATCCCAAGCTGATGGATAAGCAATTGGCGTCTGGAGCCAGCGTCTTGAAGTTCACCGACAAATACATGGTGAGGGGATTTAATGACTTGTACTCATCAGATGTAAGCGAAGGCGCACTATATGGTGTATTTATTCTGACTTTGATGGTCCACGATAAATCGCCTCGCATCTTCGCTCTCGACAATGTCGACAGTACTCTCAATCCTGGCCTCGTGAGGCGTTTGGTTAAAACGATCGGGCTTCTTGCTCATGAGCATGACAAGCAAGTGATTATGACAACGCACAATCCAACTGCTTTGGATGCATTAGATTTATTCAATGATGACCACCGACTGTACGTCGTCGACCGCAATCCAAATACAGGGGAGACCGAAGCGAACCTTTTACGCCCCCCAGCCGATATGACGCCGGAGGAGTGGACGGAGAAAACGGGGGGCGCAAGATTATCGGATCTTTGGTTAGACGGTTTCTTGGGAGGGCTCCCTCCGGCAGAGGATTTCTAAAGAAGATGAAAACAAAAAAGACGTTTCATATCGTCTGCGAAGGAAACACCGACTTCGAAGTACTACGAGTCGTAGCAAGCAAAGTTGGAGAACTGAACAACGGAACCTACAAAACGGTAGCGCTGTTCCCTCCGAAACCGAAAGCCAATGCCGGATGGCCAAATTTGAAGATATGGTGCAAGAGGCAAGCATCTTTATTGACCGGCACGATGCAGGCACAAGCCCAGACCGCTGCCGCGCTTCTTGGTGCAAAGTCATTGTCAAACGCTAAGAAGCGCCAGGCAGACCTAATTACTGCCGCTTTACTCCTGAAGCAGGAAGATGCCCGCTCCGCAATTATCGTGCAAATTGACTCAGATATCGCGAGTGACCTGTTAAATGATATTGGGATACCCAAAGACTCTCACGCGCTACCGCTTTGCCCGCGCGAACGAATCCGAATCTGCGAAGCCGCACTGGATGCATGGTTAGGACCCCACGCCACCAAAAAGGGAGATAAAATACATTATTGCATAACAACACTCGCGTTGGAAAATTGGATTCTAACTCTACATAGCGAAAAGGAGCTCGGAATTCCGAAGGGAGCAAACTACGACCATATTCACTCTCCTGACGATCGGCTTGTAGCACTCGGATATCCTAGTAGTAACGGAGAATTGAAGAAAGATCCGCCGAAATACAAACGGTACGCAGAACAATTGACCGGAATGCTGCCGGCGGCTATCCAAAAATCGCCATCCCTCTACGCATTTTGTGCAACATTGTCGGCCGTTTGAACATCGCGCAACCGATTTGTTATGTTGACCATTCGCACGCGCGTTCGCCCACGGATACATCTCGGGGCCACCTAATTGAACCGTGTCCAAGCAGAGTCATCGACGACGCATCGGCACGCGTAGCATGGGTGGGACGCATGGAACAGGAGACGGTTCGCGTGGGACGTGCGAAGCATTTTCGCCGTTTCGCTGCGTGCGGTCGTGACGCCGGTCGATCCGACCACGATGTGCTGCGGATTGACCCAATGCACGCTGCCGGTGGCCGTGAGAGTCGCGAGAATGGACGACATATCGCCGCCCGTGACGCGATTCGGCGTCGCTCTGCTTACGTTATTGAAGGCGAGGCGGTTGCCGCTGCGGATGGAAGAGCTGTTCCAGTCGATTACTCCGCGCGCCGACGTTTGATTGATGGCAAGCGCCCCGCTCGATCCCATGATCGAGCCGCTCTCCGCCACGAAATGTCCACCGTCCGGCAGCGGTCCCGCATAGGCCGGGCCGCGCGACCGCATAAAGCGCCGCCAGCGCGATCGGCATCAGTGCGCGCGTGCGTCGAAAACTGCGCCCGTCGTCGTATCTCATTCGCTCCCCGCGTCGGTCAGGTTCGAGAAAGACCGTTGAAGGTTTTCGTCGGATGACTCAATCGCCACGGCATTGTTGGATCGAATTGCGAATTAAGACAGGCCCGCTCAAGCCAACATCTCGTGCGTTTACGCCGGCTTATATTGAACGCGAGATCCATTGTGCGTCCGCAAGTTCAACGACGCCCTCCGTCCCGTCGCCCCTCATGCTTCTCCTTTAGAAAATCCACGAACACACGCAGCTTCAGCGGCATCTGCGTTCGGCTCGGCATATAAAGCGAGAATCCGTCGAAGGTCAGCGCCCAATCGTCGAGTACGCGGACGAGCCGCCCGTCCTCCAATTGCGGCCGAATGAAATCCTCGATGACGTGCAGCAGCCCCACGCCCTGCTCCGCGGCCATCACCATCGTGCGCAAATCGTTCGTGACGAACGAACCGCTCGTTTCCACTTCGACCACGCGACGCGACTGTCCCGCGTCTGCACTCGGCTCGGCGAATTCCCATCGATAAATGCCTCGGCTCGTCGAAAACCGGTAACGCAGACAGTCGTGCCGAACTAAATCGTCAGGCGTCGCGGGCTTCGGATAACGCGCGAAGTATGCGGGGGAACCGGCCACAGCAATGCGCAACGGCCCCGACAGCGGCACCGCCACCATATCGCGGGCAAGCCGCTCACCGAGCCGAATACCGGCGTCGAAGCCCTCGCCGATGAGATCGGTCAACCCTTCGTCGAGCGACAACTCCACTATGACGCGCGGATACCGTTGCGCGAATTCGGCCAAATGCGGCATGACGAGCAGGTCGCCGGCAATGCGCGGCAAGTTCACACGCAAGAGGCCGGTCGGCTCGCCGCGCGTTTCGTCGAGCGACTCGTAGGCCGCTTCCAACATCGAAAGCGCCGGCCTCACGCGATCGAGAAACTGCGCGCCCGCCTCGGTCAGCGCGACGCGCCGCGTCGTGCGGTTGAACAGCCGCACATTCAACTGCGCCTCGAGCGCGCGAATCGACTGCGACAAGGCGGAAGCCGAAACACCGCTTTCCGCGGCGGCTCGCGTGAAACTCCCATGGCGGGCGACGCTGGCGAACGCAACGAGCGCCGGCAATTGGGCGGGGTCCATCGACAGCTCCTCGGCAAATCGTTTATGAAGCAGATCTTCACAATGAATGAAGTCGATCGCTATTTTTCCACAAGATCAAAACGCGCACGATACGGCCATCGACTTTCACTCATCACATTCACCAACGAGGAGTACTGACATGGCGATGGACCGTTATACCCTGCTGGGCCGCTCCGGCTTGCGCGTTTCGCCAATTTCGCTCGGCACGATGACCTTCGGCGACGAATGGGGCTGGGGCGCCGACGAAGCGACGGCGCAGCGCCTCTTCGATCTTTACGTGGACGAAGGCGGCAACTTCATCGACACCGCCGATCTGTATACAGAAGGGACGAGCGAGCGCTTCGTCGGCAAGTTCGTCGCGGCGCGCGGCCTGCGCGACCGGCTCGTCATCGCGACGAAGTACAGTTACAACGCCCAAGCGGGCAACCCGAACGCGGGCGGCAATCATCGAAAGAACTTGATGCGCGCGCTCGACGGCTCGCTCAAACGGCTGAACACCGATTACATCGATCTCTATTACCTGCATACGTGGGACCGCATGACGCCGGTTGACGAAGTCATGCGCACGATGGACGACGCCGTCCGGGCGGGGAAGATCCGGTACGTGGGACTATCGGATACGCCGGCATGGTTCGCGGCGAGAGCACAAACGCTAGCGCAGTGGCGGGGCTTCGAGCCCGTCGCCGCCATGCAGCTCGAATATTCGATGGTGGAGCGCAACGCCGAACTCGAGTTCGCTGACTTGGCCGCCGAACTGGGCATGGGCCTCGTCCCCTGGAGCCCGCTCGCCATGGGCGTGCTTTCGGGTAAATACAAGCCGTCGCAAGGCACCTTCACGGGCAGCGGCCGGCTGGAGACAGTGCTCGCGCAAAACCCGGGCGCCAAGCCGCCGCCGGGGTTCGACAAGCTGACCGAGCGCAACTTTCGCATCGTCGCCGAACTGGAGGCGGTGGCGCGAGAGGCCGATCGGCCGATGGCGCAAGTCGCGTTGAACTGGCTCCATCGGAAGCGCGGCGTGTCGAGCATCATCGTCGGGGCGACGAAGCCCGAGCAGTTGCGCGACTCGCTGGCGGCGCTCGATTTCACGCTCGATCCGGCCCTCGCCGCCCGCTTGGACGCCGTCTCCGAGCCCGCGCGCCCGTTCCCCTACTATATGTTCGAGGACGGACATCAAGCGCGCATCCATGGTCAGGTCGACGTCCGCAACAAACCCGACGCCTATGATCGGCCCACCTCGGTCCCGGCGCCGCAAAAAGCCGCTTGAGTCCGCTTGAGTCCGCTTGAGTCCGCTTGAGTCCGCTTGAGTCCGCT
>CBIHRA010000070.1:0-8410 GCA_966212325.1 uncultured Burkholderiaceae bacterium
CGCCTTCAACTTCCCGCCTCAACTCCCCCGTACACCACTTTCGACTTTAGCTCGAACCCTTGTTCGAGACACCGTTGTTGAAGGAGCGCGACGTTGATCAGGCTGTACTTCCCTACACTTACCGTCGGCAGATAACCCTTGTTGCAGAAGCCGACGATAACGCCGACCGGTAAGCCGATCGCCGCGGCGAAGGCTTCGCGCGACATCATCGGAACCAGTGGAAGCACCGGAAGGCTCGGCGCGCTCTTTGCCGCTTCGGTTATTGACGCCATAATCGCTCCTTGGAGAATCACCAGTGATAGTGGTAAATTACCACTGTTAGTGATTTATAGTCACGGAACGATTTCTTGTCAACGGTCATGCACATGCACCCCATAGCCACGCGAATGAAGGCGATCATTGAAGCCGAGACGGACAACCGGCGACGCTACAAGGAGCTGGAGGAAATCTCGAATGTCCATCCAGATACTTGGAAGTCGTTTTGGTACGGAAAGCAGCGCCCGACCGCAGAGATGATTGAGGCCGTAAGCCAGAAATGGCCGCAGTACGCCTTCTGGCTCGTAACAGGCATCACCGATCCCGAACGGAACCACATAGCGCCGGCAACGGCTGCAAGCGGGTACCCGGTTATGCGTGGGGTGGAACAGCCTTGGGCGACCCGAGAATTTCGCTATCTGATCGCAGCGCTCAACAGTGAACCGACCGACGACGATCAACGAGCGTTGCGTCGGCGACAAATCCAAGACGCGGCTCTTCAAGCCATGGAGAAAGTGATATCACCGGCAGCGAACGTTTCGTACGAAAAGGCGATGCGTGTGCTTGGCGAGTCAGGCCAGCATGATTTCTATCCGCTGGCCCTGGATCCCGAATATCTATCGATCCGTAAGGCCCGACGGGACGCCGAGGATCAATTACGGAAGGAGGGCTTCGGTTGGTTCGATAACGTTCTCTCGTCCGTGAAGATCGACAAGCGGTTGCTGCAGAACCCGAAGGCGTTGCTTAGCAAGGTCTTCGGCGCATTGTTCGCTCGACAAGATGACCATCAAGAAGACTAAGAGCGGCTGGCTCGTTGATATCCAGCCTGGGGGCCGCGGAGGGAAGCGCTACCGGAAAACGCTCAAGACGCAAGCCGAAGCGAAAGCATACGAAGCATGGCTCACGGCGAAGGTTGCTCAAGCGCCCGAGTGGGTGCCTGCACCCAGAGACTCGCGGCGACTGTCGGAGCTCATCGAGCTATGGAATCTCCATCATGGAATGCAGTTGCGGCACACGCGCACGTATCCGACACTCCAGCGCGTCTGCGTTGCGCTAGGCAACCCGTTGGCGACGGCATTTAGCGCAGACGACTTCGCGTCTTATAGGGCGTCGCGGATCGCCGAGGGCGTAACGGCCAACACGGTCAATCGTACGCGGTCTTTAAATCACGCCTCTCAGAGCTGTAGCATCGAACTCTGAGGTGTGGCAGCGGCGACTCAGCGGAGATCGGCGGGCATATTCCACGGCAACAACGCGTCGTAGTCCTCGACGGTCGTGGCGAGCGGCAGTTTCTGGAAGAGCCAGTGGAGGTAGTGGTAGGGATCGATGCGGTTAGCGCGGCACGTTTCCACGAGCGAATACAGGTTTGCGCTCGCGTTCGCACCGGCGACGGTGTCGGCGAACATCCAGCCGCGGCGCTTAGGGAAGCCTTTCCATAAGCGCCGCTATCGTCACTCCGTTATTATCGAAGGTTCATTGCGCCGTCTAACAAGCAATGACCGGCAAGGGACACCACGGTCCTGCATTGCAGGGCCCGTGGGATCGACATGGCGGAGTTACTTGACCGATGCGTGGCCATCGATCTTGCATAACTACAGCGTCTGTAGGAATCGGAGAACATCGTCGCGAGGTCGATATCGAAGCGGCTTGCGAGACGGGGCCTGGAGGGCCTGCAATGCTCGGTCCTTCATTTGGAGATCAGCTTCGACATAGCGATGAGTTGTGACAGGGCTTTCGTGACCAAGCCACAGCGCGATGACGGTGATGTCGACGCCCGATTGCAGCATATGCATGGCCACCGAATGGCGCACGACGTGCGGCGAAATTCGACGCCGTGCAAGTTCAGGAAACGTGCGCGAGGCGCCCGCGACGGCGAGCTTTAGTCGTTCAGTAAATCCGACACGTGTGAGTGGGTCGCCGGACCGACCTGGAAAGAGAGGTTCATCTGAAGCGCGCGGGTATTGCTTTAACCATCGCCTCAGTTCTCGGGTTGTATCCGGCCACAGTGGCACCGAACGCTCTTTGCGTCCCTTGCCGTGTATGCGTATCCACGCGGTAGAGCCGAGAACGAGATCACACACACGCATCTCAAGAAGTTCGGAAACACGCGCACCAGTGTTGTACAAAGTTGCCAGCATGACCTGATCGCGTTGCCCTATCCACGTTTCAGCATCAGGGGCGGCGAGGATCGCTTCGATGTGCTCGCGAGATAGAAATCCAACGAGGGGCTGTTCGAAGCGCTTCATCGGAATTGACAGGACAGACTGAGCAAGCGCCAGCGCAGACGGCTCCTCGAACGAGACGTATTCCATGAACGACCGGATGGCGGCAAACCTCGCGTTACGGCTCCGGATGCAATTGTGTCGATCCTGTTCGAGGTAACCGAGAAACTCCAGAATGAACGACGCGTTTAGGTCTTCAAGAGCGAGATCGGAAGGCTGCTTGTGCAGACGTTGATACGCAAAGGCTAGTAGCAAACGGAAGGTGTCTCGGTACGCCGTCACGGTACGGGGGCTTGCGTGTCGCTGCTGCAAGAGGCGTTGCACGAAAAACTTCTGCAGCAAAACAGGAAATGCTTGCACGGGGGGCTTGCTCATGACGTACCTCCGCGGCAGCTCACGAAGCGCTGAGCTGCAATCGCCAGGAGCTCAGGGGTGGCTGTCTCATACCAGTATGTGTCGGTGACTTTGGCGTGGCCGAGGTAGGTAGACAACGCAAGAACGCTGCTATCCACGTCCATTCCACGGGCGTACCATTCCTGTAGCCTGTGGCAGACGAACGAATGTCGAAGGTCATGCAAGCGGAGTCGGGGGTGGTCGCCGCGAGGTCGCCACTTCAAGGTATCACAGAGAAGATGAAAGGCGTAATTGACGCTTCCCGTGGAGGCCGGACGCCCATAGTCAAAAACGAAGAACGCTTCCCTGTTCGCAGTGAGAGGATCGCGATCGCGCTTCCAGGCATAGCGGCGCAGAGCGTCGGCTGTGGTGGGATGCATCGGGACCCAGCGCGATTTGCCAAACTTCGCGCACCGAACATGCAGCAACCGGTACTCGAGATCGACGTCGGAACGGTTCAGCGCCGTCGCTTCTGAGATTCTCAGGCCTGTTGATGCCATCAACCCAAAGATGGCGGCGCAGCTTGCGCCACGCAGGCCGCCTGGAGGGTAAAGACCATCGCAGTTGGCCATCAATTCGATGATCTCGTCGTCGCTAAAAATATGCGGTACCAATCGCCGATGAGCCGGCCCGAGGAGCGATCGGGGTGGGATCTGTGTCGCGGGATCGAACTGCCGACAGTACGCGGCGAAGGGCCGTAGTACCTCGATCCTTCGTGCGGCCGTCAACTGCCGCCCACTGAGTGAACTGCTGGCCCACCGAACCACGAGTTGTATGGTCAGCGGACCTTGATAGCCAATCTGTTCGGCGAATCGTGCGAAGCGTCGAAGCTGTCCACCTTCCGCCTTGAGCGCATAACCCGCCTGGCGACGAGCTGCGAGATAGTCGTCGATCCACGACATAAACGATATGTGACCGTTCACGAGCGTCTCCCCGGCCAAGGAAGCGCCACTCGCCGAAGCGATGGAAGATCCACCTTCGCATAAATCGTGGTCGTGTCGAGGCTGCGGTGACGCAATAGGTCGGCGATCTCTTTAAACGGCGCACCGCCTTGTGCCATTCGACACGCCATGGTGTGCCGGAAAATGTGTGTGCCGCGCACGCGCTGCTGAAGACCGCAACGCTCGGCGGCGTAGCGTACCGCGTTTCTTACGATGTCCAGGTTAGCTTCAGCATTGAGCGGTGGCCGATGGCGTACGAAAACCTCACGCCGTGTAGTTTGAGGGCGCCCTCGCCGCAAGTACGTCGCAATTGCCTTGCCGGTTGGTCGCGGCAACGGCATAACGTCGATTCTTTTACCCTTGCCGTGAAGCGTTAAGGTTCCTACGCGCCAATCGATATCATCGAGCCTGAGGTGCGCGACCTCCGTTCGTCGCAAGCCGAGGTCTAACAAGCAGCGCGTAATGGCGTAGTCGCGCATGCCGGTAGGGCTGTTTCGGTTAAAGGCACCGAGCAGTTGCCTGATCTCATCGGACGACAAAATATCAGGCAACCCGGCGAGACGCCACAACGCGACCCGCGGCAGTGCGGCAACGAGCGCTGTGGTTGGAATGCCCCGGCTAGCCTTGAAGAGCAAATAGCTGCGAAGTGAAATGCCGACGGTCTTGACCGCGCTGGGCGCGAGCCCGCGCGTGCGGCGCAGGACGAAGCGGGAGACGTCCAACGGAACCAACTCCGATATGTCGACCGGACTGCCGCCGAAACGATCGACGAGAAACTCAGCTACGTGTCGACAGCGCACGTCACATGTACTGTCCGAAAGCCCGCGAACCTCTGTCAAATGACGATTGAATGCCGTGACCTCTCTCGCTATCGCTTCGAACATGGTCGAAACAGGCGTCGCACGATCGATGCTCGGCATCTCAAGGAACCGCCTCACCGCAGCGTGGACGTCGGTTCTCGTTCGTTTGCATCTTGGGGCACAATGGCACCGCGGCAGATGTTCGTCGATAAACCGATCAATCAATGCGTCGCCGACTTCGTTAGGGGCAATCCCCTGCAGTGAGGCCCAGTGAACGAAGTGCGCGACGCTCCTGAAGTAGCCCTCGACGGTCTGCGTGGCGTATCCACGTTCGACCAGATATCGGCGGTACACGCCCGAAAGCTCTTCTAGGCCAGCCTTGGCGAACCATCGTTCGGCAAGAATATGACCTGGTCTGACGCGTGAGTACTTGGGCATGGCAACCCTCCTCGAAACAATAAGGCAGCACGAGGAACGTACTCTCAGTTATGGAAGGCCGCTGCCACCGCTTCACGTATGTCCTGGCTTTGCAGACAGACGCTATCGCTCATATGTCCTTGAAGACCTTCGATAATAACGGAGTGACGATAGCGGCGGCCTAAACAGAATGGCCGGATGGCGTTCTCACAAGGGTTGTTCGAGATGGCCCAGTCGCCGTTTTCGATGTAGCGAACGAGCTTTGGCCATTGCCCCTGCATGTAATTCAACGCCTTGCCCAGCAGGCTACCGGGCACGACGTTGGGTAGGTGCTCCAGCATCAGCCGATGGATGAGCTCGAGCACGCGAGCACTGTATCGTCGTCGCAGCCGCTGTCGCAGGTGCGCTTCCCATGTTTCGCTGCGCGCCTCGGCGGCGAACAGTTTGCCGATCAATTTGATGAAACGCGTAGCCAGCAGATCGGGCGTACGTGCCGCCTTCGGGACGTTGTCTTCCGCCTTTACAAAGCCCCTTCTAGCATGCGTCCAACATGCAAGGTGGATGAGCCGATGACGTTGTGCGATGCCGTCGTAAGGGGCGTACCCGTCGGTCATCAGCACCGCGCCTTCGCGAACGCCGTCGAACAGCTTATCGGCCAGCTTGCCGCCGCGACCGGGCGTGTAGGTGAACACGCGCACAGGCGTGTCCGAGTCGGTCATCTGCGCCCAGAGGTAACTCTTTGTCTGCGGTTGTCGGCCTTCTTCCTTCAGGACCTGGAAGGTTGTCTCGTCGCAGTAGATCAGTTCGGCATCGAGCAGCGCATCGCGTAGCAGGTTGATCACGGGCTGCGTCGCCAGGCCCACGCGCACCATACTCGCCGCCAGCGTGTTCGAGGAGATGTCGCCACCGAAGCGCCGTAGCAGGCCCGCTTGCCGGTACAGCGGCATGCCGAACTGATACTTGCCGGTGGCGACCCACGCGAGTGCCGATTCCGTCAGCAGTCCTCGCGGGATGATGCGTGCGGGTGCCGGCGTGACCTTGATGCCCAGGTCGCAGCACGGGCATGCATACTTCACGCGCTGATGTTGGGTGACCCGAATTTGCTCCGGAATCACGTTCAATTGCTCGCTGATTTCCACACCGATCTCGACCAGCGCATGGCCGTCGTTTGAGCAGAACCGTTCGGCCTCAGGCAGTTCGTGACGGCGGATATCGCGCGGCAGTGCGGGATCGAGCGGCTTGCGGCCTCGTTTGTTGCGCGTGTGCGCGGCGACCTTCGTTCCGGGCGTGTCTTCTTGCGCCGGTGTCGCGTTGGCGCCGAGCACTTCGGCTTCGTTGAACAGGCCGAGTTGTTCGGACTCGCGCGCCTCGCTCTTCGCACCGAACAGTTCGCGCCGGTAGGCGCGCAGCCGTTCCTCGGCAAGATCGCGCTCGGCCGTCACCAGGCGCAGCGTGCTTTGCAATTCGTCACGCTCGCGCTGAAGCGCGTCACGCTGCTCGCGCATCGCGAGTAGCGCCTTCAGTTCATCGGCATCGATGGTGACGTTGATCGGCATGCTGCTTTGACTAGCATGCCGATCGCGCGTTCAGCTCACGCGCAGATAGTTGCGCTTGGGATGGCGTTCAAGTGCAGCGATATCGACACCGTCGACGAGCCAGTGTAGTAACTCGACGCTCAGCGTCATCACCGCCGTCTTGCTGTCGGGCCACGCGAACCGATCGCCCGCTTCGAGCCGCTTGAGCAGGAGCCAGAAGCCGTTGCGCTCCCAGCCCAGAATCTTGATGCGATCGCGGCGCCGGTTGCCGAACACGAATAGCGCGGGCGCCATCGGGCTCAGTTGCATTGCCTGTTCGACCAGGATCGACAGACTGTTGATCCCGCAGCGGAAATCTACCGGATCGCGATGGAGGTAGACCTTCAGTTCATCGTCGAACCGGAACACGGCAGCCTCCCGAACATCTGGACCAGCGTGCTTAGTTCGTCGATGCCGGCCTGGCCCAGGTTGAACTCGACGCCGTTAGGCAGGCGCACGTTCAGTGCAAAGGCGATTGGAGTAGCCGGGACGGATGGCGCCGCCGCAACAGCAGCGGCTACGACCGGCACGAATGCGGACGTAGGCGTCCCACCCTGCGGCGCCTCCGGAACGCCGTCGCGTACCCGCACGCCATCGCCCGAGTCCACGACAACGGCACCGTCCTTTGCACAGCGATCGCTCTCTCGCTCGAGCAGGTACTTCGTAATCCACTTGCGCAGTAGATTGGCGTTGACCCCGTGCTCCTGCGCCAGGCGTGCCACGGACATACCCGGACGCAGCGCCGCCTCGACCAGCGCGCGCTTGCCCTTCTCGTCGTAGCGCCGCCGCCCATCGCGGCTGCGCGAAACAACCTGCAACTCTGAGTGATGCTCTGTCATAGGTGTCCACCTCCGTTTGGTGGACACATGCTGGCCTCTCAGAGCGTCACTGGGTAGACGTGGTTAATCGATCGCATACGGTCAATCGTGAGCACGCGTATTTGCGAGCCGTCTTCAACGAGCTCGCTCGTCTCGGTCATTGGCAGGGAGCAAACCCGCTCGCACGTCTCCGCCAATTTCGGATAGCCGAACGGGAGCTGTCCTTTCTCACATCGGATCAAATCGAGGCGTTGCTGGTCGCCCTCAGTCGGCGGAAAAGAAAAGATGCACTGCTGATTACCAAGCTGTGCTTGGCGACAGGAGCGCGTTGGAGCGAAGCCGAGTGCCTACGAGCGCAGCAGTTGCGCGGAAATGCCGTTCACTTCACGCAAACGAAGACCGACAAAAATCGCTCCGTGCCGATCGACCCTACACTAGCCGAAGAAATACTCGCGTTTCGGGCATCGAAGTCAAAGGTCATAGGCGACCGCATTTTTGAAAGTTCTGCGGGCGCCTTCCGCATGGGCGTGCGCGATGCGTGCATTGAACTGCCGGAGGGGCAACTCACCCACGTACTCCGTCACACCTTCGCAAGCCACTTCATGATGAATGGTGGCAACATTTTGATGTTGCAGCGCATCCTCGGGCACTCTAGCCTACAAATGACGATGCGTTACTCGCACCTGGTGCGTATTCCGGCGATCGTGATCAAGGATTCCGGAGGATCGTGATCGCTGATTCCGAACGATCGTGATCAGCCGTTTCGGTTGATCGTGATCGCTGATCGAGGGGTTCCGAAACGGGCGATCACGATGCCGGAATGCGTGATCACGTTCCGGAACGGGCGATCACGATGCCGGAACGTGAGCCAGGTTTGGACCTGGCGGTGGTGTTGCGCATGACTTCAACCGCGGCGTTAGCCTGCTCCCTTTTTGGCGGGAGACGGGCCGATGCCGACACCTCGGATGAGCATGCGCAAATTGAAGGAAG
>CBIHRA010000071.1:0-7835 GCA_966212325.1 uncultured Burkholderiaceae bacterium
CCCCGGACCTCGTCTAAGATTCAGACGACACGACAACTATTCTGACGCCGGGGGGGTAGCGGTAAGACAGAAACGTTCCTGTATCCCATCGCCAATCAGCTATTGTTGGACCCGGAACCAGACAGGCCTGGTGTGCGGGCGCTGCTGGTTTATCCGATGAACGCGCTGGCCAATGACCAGCTGTACTACCGCATTGCGCCCCTCTTCGCGAAATATCTTCAGTCGTACGGCATCACCTTTGGTCGCTACACCGGCCAAGTCAAGGCAAAGGTGAAGCGGGACGAGGAGGAGGCGCGGCTGCTCAGCAACACGAAGCTGATGGACATCCTGGACTATCCCGACCGGATACCCGCCAACTGGATGTTGACCCGCGAGGAAATGCTGGCAAATCCGCCCAAGGTGCTAATTACAAACTACGCGATGCTGGAGCATCTTTTGCTGCTCCCACGCAATGAGCGCCTTTTCACGGCGAACGCTCTGCGCTTCATCGTTCTAGATGAAATTCACACATACCATGGGGCGCAGGCGACGGAGGTCGCGTTCCTACTTCGCAAGCTGAAGAACCGTCTTGGAATCGACAAACCGGTTCAAGTGTTTGGTACCAGTGCGAGCCTCGCAGACGGCGACGGAGCGGATGAACGGCTGAAGTCGTTTGCCAGTACCCTGTTCGGAGAGTCGGTTCATGAAGTCGTGCGCGGCAAGCGCATCGTCCATGAGCGGCTGCAGGTAGTTCCGCAGCACGAGTTTTCATTGACAGTTTCGGAGTGGTCGAGTGTGGGGAAGGCCCTCGAAGAATTGCTCGCCCTTGATGACGAAGCGAGAACGGCTGACACTTGGAATCTGTTGCTGCATGACTGCGGACTGGCGCGTGAGGAGTTGCAATGCGGGTCCGACGTGGACGTTCCTGCATTCCTTGAGGACCGCTTTTCACAGAATCAGGAAATCAGACGGGTTGCACAGCATCTCGACAGGGGTGGGGTGCACGCATTCCGAGACTTGACTGCACTTGTCTTTGACTCGCCACTTGAGAGGGCGGCAGACGAGGAGAAATACAGCGCGTTGAGCGCGGTCATTCGTCTTGGCATGCTGGCGCGCGCGAGCAATGACGGATTCCCGCTGCTTCCCGGGCGCTATCACATCGCCGTCAACAGTATCGAAGGCCTCGCTGTCTTGCCATCGGACGGCGACGAAGGTTGGGCCCAGCTGCGGGCTGCACGGTACCATCGTACTGAAGAAGGGCAATACTTTCCGCTGCTTACTTGCCGAAAATGCGGTCAGCCGTTTTTTGAAGCGTTCGAGCAGGGAGGAAGTCTGTACAACCGCCAGCCAGGAGACCGCGATGGGCGTGCCGAAAGACGTGTATTCTGGCTCGGCAGTCCGGTTGGGTACGTCGAAGACGAGGATGATGAAGCCGACGCAGGCTCGTCAAAGGAATACGAAAAGTACTATCTGGACCCCAAGACAGGCGAACTAGGTGCTCGAGCAGACGCAATTCCGCTGTACGCCATCCAGACGCAGCGCGACGAGCAGGAGCGTGCATGGTACGTGCTCAAGTGTCCTGCGTGTGGTGGTAGTGCGTCAGGTACTGACGCTGAGGTCGTGACACGCATGCATCCCGGCAATGAGGCACTCGGTAGTGTCGTTGCACAGCGTGTTCTTGAGTCTTTGCCTGCGGCCGTCATCGACCATTACAACCCGCGTCCTGCTGGCGGGCGTAACCTGCTCACGTTCTCGGATAACCGGCAGGACGCCGCGTTTTTTGCTCCCTATTTTGAGCGGACGGCTGCTGACCTCGCGCTTCGTAGCGCAGTCCGCAATGTTTTGAGAGACCGAAGCACTCCAGTCACCGGTTCCCAACTCGCGGAACAGATATATCAACATTGGCAGCAGGATGGCCAGCAGGCTGTCTTGCTGGATGCCAATGGCGAAATCTGCCACGACCATCAGGATATGCTGGCGCTGCTGCTCGCGGCTATCGGCCGTGAAATGTGCACGCCCGGCGGCCGGCGTAACTCGGTCGAGCCGCTCGGTATCGTGCAGGTCACCTACGACGATGCGAAGCTTCGCCTGCTTCTGCAGAGGGTTAAGACATTCTGGCCGAACTCACTTCCGGCGAGCGACTCGGCCATTTCTGCTCTTGTTCATCTTCTTCTCGAAAACATCCGGCGAGAGCGGGCGTTGTCACGTTTTCATAAGGTCGCTCTTTCAGACGAGCACGTTTGGGGAACCTACAACGGTCATCGGTCATTCGACCTTGAGGGTGGCGATGATGTGGTCCGATACAAATGGATTCCGTCAGCGACGCGCCACAACCGGCGCACCTGGTACCTCGTCGAGCAACTCGGCATGCAACGCGACGAGGCGGTTGCGTTTTTGCGGCAATTCTGGGACGTCGTGACAAAGCCGCCGATTGTCCTGCTTGAACGCCACATGCCGGGATTCGCGCTCAATGGTGACCTGATTCGATTTGGAAACGGAGATAGGGTGCCACTCTATGCCTGCAAGAGCTGCGGCTTGATGCAGCAACACGTTATCGGCCTTAAATGTGTGGCCTTCCGGTGCCGTGGCGAGGTGGAAGAGTTGGGCGCCGAGGAGCGCGAAGAACTGCGCAAGCGAAACCACTATCTGTCCTCTTACGAGGAGGCGAATCATGCCACTGTAAGAGCGCGGGAGCATACTGCGTCACTCTCGACAGAACTGCGGGAGGTCATTGAGCGGGATTTCGCCGAACGGAAAATCAATCTGCTGTGCTGTACGACTACGATGGAGATGGGGGTTGACCTTGGGGACCTCGAAGCCGTCGTAAATTTGAACGTTCCACCCGGCATTGCGAACTATCAACAGCGCACAGGTCGCGCGGGTCGCCGTGCCCAAGCTGCGCCTTTCTGCGTCACCGTTGCGAGGAACACGAACTTTGACCAGATGGTCGTGCGAGATTTTCCAACATACCTTGCGTCGAGCCCTGGGACGCCGTTTATCCACCTCGACAATCAGGAGCTTTTTACCCGGCATCAGTTCTCGGTGCTTCTTTCTCACTACCTGCGCAAAAAAATCCGGGATGGTGACATTAACGCTCCTTCGCTGAAGCACTTCTTTGAAGAGAAGTTCGAGAGGGACGAACTCCGCGCGTTCACCGAGCACTTAATGTCGTGGCTTGAGTCACCTGGGGGACAGGCTGCGACCGATGAGGCTGAGGGGTTATGCGCGAAGCTGCCAGTTGAAGTGCGGGCTATAGGTGCGTACGGAGCGAGCCTGCGCGAGCAATTTCTAGCTGCTGTCCGTGAGTTCGCTGAGGAGGTGTGCGAGCGATTCGGCAAATATACTGAACGGGTCACAGCGGCCGCCAAAGCCGACGATTACGGAAAGGCGAACTATTGGAAGCGAATGCGTGATGATTTCATGGGACAGTTTCTCGTAGACCAGCTGTCCCGCCGTGGCTTGATTCCCACTTACAGTTTTCCAGTGCACTCCCTGAACCTCGAAGTGCTGACTGAGTCGTCGGAAAGCTTCTTCGGTAGCAAGTCTGACGTGGTGCTATCAAGAGATGCTTCGCTAGGTATCAGTGAGTATGCGCCGGGAGCCGAAGTAGTGGCTAATGGACGTATTTGGGAAAGCGCCGGACTTGCACAATACCCGAAGGCGTTCATGCCCGAGAGATGGTATGTGGCTTGTCCGGAATGCTTCCACGTTGATATCGGCGACACAAGGGAAGATGTTCCGCCGACCTGTAGCAATTGCGGTTCCGCAGAGGACCGTCGCAGACGCAGGTTTGTTGAGCCTCACGGGTTTGTCACGAGCTTTGCAGCGCGCCGCGGACGAGACCCGGGTTCCAGCAGGCGACGGGTGAAGGCGGCCGACGAAGCCAGACTGATTGCGGCCCCTCGCGATGACATTTTCGCGGACACGGGATTGCCGTTCCTCAGTTCGGCAATCCTATATGCAAAAGCAAAGGGTGAGAGTGGACTAACCGGGTCGCTCTTCATCGCGAATCGCGGCGCGTACGGTGAGGGTTACCGTCGGTGCAACGTGTGCAACTACTGCGAGCCAGTCAAGCCTGCCGTTTCTGGAGGGAAGTCGCCGACTGGAAAGGTCGTCGGCAAAGGCGCGAAGGCAAAGCTCGTGCACAAGGACCCGCAGACAGGTCTGGTTTGCAAGAACGACGACGTGGCGCAAATCGGTCTTGACTTCGTTCATCAGTTTAATACTGACGTCCGTATCTTGAGATTTGTGCAGGCCCTCCCTGAACCGGAATCGCAGGACATGGAGCCTCGTCGCTATCATGAGCGGGTTGCGAGAACTGTCTCCGAGGCAGTCCGGCTGGCAGCAACGCGTTTGCTCTCGCTGCATGCGGGTGAGGTTCGGGCGATATACCGGCTCTCAGGCGCGCGAGGCAGTGCGCTTGAAGTCATTCTGTATGACGGCGTTCCAGGCGGTGCGGGCTACTGCGCCCGTATTGGCGAACCGGGGTTCACGTTTGCAGCCCTGATGGATGCCGCCCGAAGTGCTCTGGATTGCCCAGCGGAATGCGAATCCGGCTGTCGCGTTTGTCTGTGCGACTACGCTAACCAGCGTCATTGGGACAGTTTCGAACGTCGAGCAGCGCTGTCGTGGTTAAGTGGTCTGCTCGACCCTAGCGTGGACAGCAATGAGCCGGGTGACTTTGTCAGGTGGGCTTCGCCTAGTGTGGCAGGCCTTGCAGAGCGACTCGCCAACTATGATGAGATTAGCTTCGTCGTCCGCAGTCTCGTCGACGTGGAGAGCGTTGACGAGGACTCAATGGGGCAGCTTCTTACTTGGCTCCAGGGCGGAAAGACTGTGAACGTCTATCTTGCGAACGAACTCGACGAGAAACCGAAAGCCCAGGCTCCGTTGGCCGCCTATCGAAGACTGCAACCCTACGTCATTGAGAGGCGTTTGCGCCTGTTTGCACTCCCTGATAAGCATGCTTCGACTTGGCAGACTTTGCCGCGAGTCTTCGTCGGAACACTGCCCCAGATGCCGGTTGTTCGCCAGCACTTTGCGGGACAATCGCTGCTCGGTCGGATGATTGCTGCGCCGGCCGACGTAGGGGTTGTGGATGAGGCGATTCAAGAACAGCTCCACGCGCTCACGGCGACGGCGATGCCATACGGGTTGGACGCGCTACGTGAAGGCGAGCGGATGGCCATGTGGGAACTGCATGAAGGCGAGCAGAGGAAGCTGGATGATATCTTTGCTCCGTTGAAAGCGGCCTACGTCAAACGCCTGGAAATTAGGGACCCGTACTGCGCGGCGCCCGTGAACGTTGGAGGGCTTGAAGCGTTTCTTCGATACGCGAGGTCTGCGGCCGCCTCCATCGAGTATTTGAACGTTCGTTGTCGCGAGACGAAAGAACGGGACGGCTATGTCGAGTTTTATCTTGACGTCGAACGCCGTGTCGACAATTTGGTGAAGTCGATGGGGTTTGAAAACAGGGATGTGGAAGTCATCCCGCTAAAGCGAAGCAGCAAGTCGTTTCATGACCGGGAGGTTGACATCAAGACGGTGACCCAAGACGGTTGTGAGGAAGTGCATCGATACTTTCTGACGGGCGGTATTGACTATCTGATGAATGAGCGTGTTCAGACTCGCGTCTTTTATATACGGCTTGCCTGAATGAAACATGACGGATGGCGCTCCGAGCACTTGGAGATGCGCTGGCCTGTTTGTCGGAACGGAGCCGGCGACTGGCAGCGGGTTGGCAGTCCTCCGAGCGCGACCGAATGTGCCCGACACTAGGGAAGTGCGGCGACCCACAAACAGTGCGATAACTCCAAAATTCGTCGGATTCGCCATCAAGGAGCTTCAGTGGAACAACAAGCGCTGTTTGCTAGTCAATACGAAGATGAATTCCTTCTCCGGACTTTGGGCCCGTTGGCCTACCGCAGCGATATTGCTTTGTCTGAGCTCGTCGCCAACGCGTGGGATGCAGGGGCGACCAAAGTTGACATTACTGTCCCGGCCCAGTTAGGCGGCAAACTAATTGTGGAAGACGACGGCACCGGGTTAACGCGCGAACAGTTCGTTGCCCGCTGGATGAAGCTGGCATATAACCGCCTGAAGCGACAGGGAGAGATGGTGGAGTTTCCGCCAAATCGCCAACACTTGTCTCGGCTCGCTTATGGCAGAAACGGAGTTGGAAGACACGGACTTCTTTGCTTCTCAGATATTTACGAAGTGACCACCCGACGGGAAGGACAGCGGCATGATTTTGTGGTGTCCACTTCCAGCGGCGCCGCTCCGTTCGTCATGCGCTCCGATAAAGTCTCAAAGGCGCGAGGTCACGGTACTCGACTCACCGTAAAGGTGGCGCGGCATCTTCCGGATGCTGACGAACTTGCGAACGTCCTTTCCGCGCGCTTCCTGCATGACCCGGCCTTCAAGGTAATGGTCAACGGCAAGGTCATCCCGCTCGAGGACCATGTTGGCGTCGTTGACCAGGTGAAACTGACTTCTGAAACTGGTCACGAAGTGGAAGTCTTTCTAATTGACACGACGCGGAGTTCCCGGCGGACGCGCTACAACGGCATCGCGTTCTGGGTTGGTGGGCGCCTTGTTGGTGTTCCGAGTTGGTCGCTAGCCGGCCAGGTAATCCTTGATGGGCGAACGAAACCCGCAAAGCGGTTCACCGCAATCGCACGATGCGACAGTCTCCGGGCGTGGGTCAGACCTGACTGGTCCGGTTTTCTCGATGCGCCCGAGGTCGAAAGCGTTGCGGCCGCAGTCGGAGAATATGTCGTGAGTGCATTGAAGAGCCACTCGCAGGTCCAGGTTGATGAGGTTGCGATTGACGCGTTGCAGGCAGCAAAAGCCCAGTTGGAAAAACTGCCGTCCGGTGCACGAATCGAGGTGGCAGAATTTGCCCAACATATCGTCGCGGAACATCCGACCATCGGGCCGAACATACTATCGACGGCCGTTCGAGCCGTTATCCAGCTCGAGAATTCGCGGTCCGGACAAGCCCTGCTCGAGAAACTGTCGATTCTGCCGGACGGGGATATCGATGCTCTCGACCGATTACTCGGCGAGTGGTCAGTACGCGACGCACTTACGGTCCTGGACGAAATCGACTCCCGGTTATCCGTTATAGCAGCACTAGAGCGCCTGTCTGAGGACAAGAATGTAGACGAGCTGCACACGTTGCATCCTCTAGTAGTGAAGGCACGTTGGCTTTTTGGTCCGCATTTTGACTCGCCAGAATATGTGTCAAACCGTGCCATTCTGACCGCGGTAAGAGAGATATTTGACGCTGAGGCGTCGGCCGCCGATTTCATTAACCCCCGACGGCGCGCGGACTTGATTGTTCGCGCGGACGCAACTGTATATGCCGCCGGTGTCGAACGGATTGATTCGAACTCCCCTCATGGATTGGTAAAGCTCGACGACGTCCTGCTCATCGAGCTAAAAAGAGGCGGTTTTAGCATCGGTCGTGAAGAGATGCATCAGGCTTCGAACTATGTTGAAGACCTTTTGCGTTCCGGTCATTTACATGGCTCGCCGGTTATTCATGCCTTTGTCGTAGGGCACGTGGTCGACCAAAGGATAGAGCCGCGTCGAACCATCGGCGAACATAATCGTGGGCGGATTGAGGCAGTGAGCTATAACGTTTTGGTGTCAACGGCGAGCCGGAGACTGTTTCGACTACGTGAGCAACTGCCGGAGCGCTACGAGGAGCTGTCTGGTCAGGCATTGTTGACGCGTGCGCTCGGGGCCGTTTCAGCCCAGTCCAGCTTGTTCAGCGAAGGGAAATAGAACATGTGGATCCCCCGGCGTCAGAATAGTTGTCGTGTCGTCTGAATCTTAGACGAGGTCCGGGG
>CBIHRA010000072.1:0-7496 GCA_966212325.1 uncultured Burkholderiaceae bacterium
CCGAGTAGCCGAGTAGCCGAGTAGCCGAGTAGCCGAGTAGCCGAGTAGCCGAGTAACGGACGGACGGACGGACGAGTGATCGGTCAACGACTCGACTGCCCAACGGCTAAACCGCTAAGCGGCTAAGCGACCAAGCGACCAAGCGACCAAGCGACTAAGCGACTAAGCGACTAAGCGACTAAGCGGGTTTCAGCATCCTGCGACGCATCGAAGGCGCATGTGAATAGAGCTTTTCACCGGGCGTTATCGTCCGAGTCACCGGCCCGCTGCAGCTGCCACCGAAGCACCGGGTGGCTCGCGCCGGCCGGCATCGCCCACGCCCCGCCCGGCGCGAAGTCCCAGCCCGAGAAACTCGAGGGGTCGGCCATTTGCGCAGCCGTGAGTCCACTGCTAGCCGGTACGCCGGGGCCACCACTTGAAATTTCTGGCGCCACATCGACGTTCCAATAGACGTCCGGAGACACGCGCCCGCTATTGATGCCGACGACGCCGCCCGCCGTCGAGGCGTACGGCAGCATCCAGGTCGAAGCGAACGACTGATCGACCGATCCGCTGTTTTCACCGACGAGACCGCCGATCACGTTGCCACTGCCGTTGGCGAAGACATAGCCATCGGCGTAAGACTGCGTGACGCGCCCGCTGTTGATTCCGACGAGGCCGCCGACCACGGTGCGGTCGCCGTTCGCCCACATCTGCCCGCTTGCATAGGACTGATCGATCGTGCCCGAGTTGACCGCCACGAGTCCACCGACCACAAGGCTGCTGCCCGAGTTCACGGCGCTGCGCGAACGCTCGATCACGCCTTCGTTCTGGCCCACCAGGCCGCCGAATGCGAAGGCGATCGTGGGCGGCGAGTCCCCTGCTCCGCCCTCGGTGTAGGCATTGGCGATCAAGCCTTGGTTGTCTCCCGCCAAAACCCCCACGGTACAACCACTAGTCGGACAGATCAGGTAGCTGACGGTCGACGCGGGGTCCGTTAGGCTGCGTGTCACGCCGACGTTGCGCACCACGCCGGTTCGCCCAATGGTGCCGAAGAGTCCCAGCGGACCGGACACTTGACCGACGTAGAGAAAAGACAATTGATCGATCGTATGCCCCATCCCGTCGAACTGCCCCGAAAACGGCGTGTCGCTGGTGCCGATCGGTGTATATCCGGCAAGCGTGCCCGTGGCGCTCGCATCGATATCGGTTCCCAGCGCATAGTTGCCGGCCGGATCGAGCGACATGTTCTCGAGGTCCGCCAATGAATTGACGAGCTTGTAGGCGGTCACCTGGGTCACCAGCCCACTGTAGCGCGCCGCGGTCCATGCCGGATTGCCGAGCAGCGTGCCCGGCGCATACGTCCCGTTCATATCGTAGAGCGCACTGACGATGCCTGTGCTGCCCGACCAGTCGATCGTCCCGCCGTTCGTCACGCTGCCGCCGTTGTCGATAGCCGTGGCGTCGGCGCGCAGCATGAGATTGCCGCTGCCTTGATTGCGGATCGTCACGCCCTGCCCGACATCGATGGACCGGTAAGCGCCGAGCGTCAACGAGGCTGCGCCGTCCCAACTCATGGACGACGCGACGGCGATGTCCCCGCTTCGACCGTTGCCGCCCGTCGCTTGAAGGTTGACGGACGTGCCTTCGCCGAGCGCTCGCTCGAAGGCGGAGGCAGCCGGGGCATCGACGACGAACGCCGGTGTCGTGACGTTCCATCTGGCCGCCGATACAGTCGGCGTGGCGCTGCCGAAGGCGAGTGAGCCGGCGGCCGTATCGACGGTGCCGCCGCTGCCGTCGGCGCGCGTCGCCGACAGTTGCCCGCCGCCTAGCGTTACCCTGCCGCTATCGGCGACGAGCCACACATGGCCGTCGCGCGTCGCCGTTCCCGTGGCTCGCAGCGCCGAATGGCTGCCCGCGAGCGCGAAGACGTTGCCATCCGCGGCCTGCAAACTGATTTGAGCCGCTTCGATGACGCCGCCTGCGAACGCGGTCCCGCCGCTGCCGGTTTCGACGAACACCTGCCTGCCCGCCGCTGAGTCCTGCAGCAGCACCTGGCGGCCGGCTGCGAGTTCGACCGTTCCGTTGGGCGCGCTGATGCGGCCGAAGTTGTCCGCGCCGCCGGCGGCGATGAGGAACACATCGCCGCCGCTCGAACCGATCTTCCCCAAATTGACGACGCTGGCCGTCGAGTCGCCCGAGAACGTGATCGGCGATCCTGCGCTCATGAACGATGCGTCATCGGCGTCCAGCGTCGACGCGACGAAGCGCCCGCCCGTCGAAACGACGCCGCTCGGGCCCACGACGACGCCTTGCGGATTGATCAGATAGACGCTGCCGGTCGCGTTCAGCGTGCCGAGAATCAAAGACGGATTGCCGCCCGTCACGCGGTTCAACGTGGCGCCGGCACCGTTGTTGAACGTCACGCGATTGCCGTCGGCGATCGAGAAACTGCGCCAGTCGACGATGCCTCTGCTCGAGGTTTGATCGATCGTCACCGATGTCCCATTGGCGCTGATCGACCCGCTGCCCGCCACGAACTGCCCGCCCGCCGGCAGCGGCGACGCGGCTTGCGCGCCACCGGGCAGACACAATGACAACGCGACCAGAACCGGCGCCAGGGCCTGCGGCGGGCAGCGCCGAGTCCAGCGCGAGCCGATCCCCGTTGAAGTGTCGTTCATCACGATGATCTCCAGTGCGTATGGGACGAGAGCGAGCCGGGGCGCGTGCGCTCACGCGTACCTGCTCGAATGGCCTACTCGGCTCTGACTTGCCTTCGAACTCGCTTGGCAGTCTATTAGTCAGATTAATAAAGGCGAGGCCCTTCCATCGTTTTTATCGGCCAAAGAACCGGCGTTTTCGGCCGTGATCGGGCGCGCACCGCTTGAATGCGCTCCGGGCTCGCGTAGTTGACAGCGCTCGGCTGGGTGCCTTAGAGTGCGGTCCATGAGTTCGAATCTGAACCCCCTCCGAATTACCTCCGGCCGCCTAGCGCGGCCCCTATCGCTACGACTAGCGTAAGCGCGTCGTAGCGCCGCGCCTGTCCGCGCGGTCCTCCTGCAGTCTCCAGCCGTTTTCGTTTCACCCCAACCGCAGTTCCTTTACAACCCGTAGTCGTCAGCATTCGGCCGAGTACCGCTCGGACGGATCGCGAAATCGCCGACGTAGCCGTAACGCGTCCTGGCGCGATGGGCTAGCCGCCCGATCCGTCACTTTTTCGCAGACGACCCGACGAACCGAGGTCCGTCCATGCTTCGCAACCCTGCCGCAAAGTACCGTCCCTTCCCAGCCGTGCCGTTGGCCGGCCGCAAATGGCCCTCGCGCACGATCGAGCGCGCACCGATTTGGATGAGCACCGACCTGCGCGACGGCAACCAAGCGCTCATCGAACCGATGAGCATCGCGCAAAAGCTCGAGTTCTTCGACATGCTCGTCGGGATCGGCTTCAAGGAGATCGAGGTGGGCTTCCCTTCGGCCTCGCAGACCGACTTCGACTTCGTGCGCAAGCTCATCGACGAAAAACGCATTCCCGAAGACGTCACGATCGAAGTGCTCGTGCAGTCGCGCGCCGATCTGATTGCGCGCACGTTCGAAGCGCTCGAAGGCGCGCCGCGTGCGATCGTGCATCAATACAACGCGATCGCGCCGGCGTTTCGCCGCATCGTGTTCAATGCATCGAAGGAAGACGTCAAGGCGCTGGCGGTCGAGGGCGCACGCCAAATCAAGGCGGAGGCGCAACGCAGGCCCGGCACGCATTGGATCTACGAATATTCGCCGGAGACGTTCAGCATGACCGAGCTCGCATTCGCGCGCGAAGTGTGCGATGCCGTCAGCGGCGTTTGGCGCCCGACGCCCGAGCACAAGATGATCGTCAATCTGCCGGCCACGGTCGAAGCCGCGACGCCGAACGTCTTCGCCGATCAGATCGAATGGATGGACCGCAATCTCGCTTACCGCGACAGCATCGTGCTCTCGGTGCATCCTCACAACGACCGCGGCACAGCCGTCGCGGCCGCCGAGCTCGCGCTGCTCGCGGGTGCCGATCGTATCGAGGGCTGCCTTTTCGGCAACGGCGAACGCACCGGCAACGTGGATCTCGTGACGCTGGCGCTCAACCTCTATACCCAAGGCGTCGACCCGGGCCTCGACTTTTCCGACATCGACGCCGTGCGCCGAACTGTCGAGCGCTGCAATGCGATCCCGGTTCATCCGCGCCATCCGTACGCCGGCGATCTCGTGTTCACGGCGTTTTCGGGATCGCATCAGGACGCGATCCGCAAGGGCCTCGCTCAGCAACGCGACGACGCGTTATGGGAAGTGCCGTATCTGCCGATCGATCCCGCCGACGTGGGTCGCGGCTACGATGCGGTCATCCGTGTGAACAGCCAATCGGGCAAAGGCGGCGCGACTTATCTGCTCGAACGCGGGCTTGGCTACGCGCCGCCGCGCCGCGTGCAAATCGAATTCAGTCATGTGGTGCAGCGGCTGGCCGACGATTCGGGCGCCGAAGTCACGGGCGACGCCGTTTGCGCGCTCTTCGCGCGCGAATACATCGATGTCGCCGGCCCGGCCGAGCGCGTCGACTCGGCCGTGCGCTGGCGCCGCCGAGAAATTGCTCGCATGGACGCCGCGGCAACTTGCGACGACGGCCAAGCGTGGATAACGGCCATGGCCGAAGCCGTTTCGGCGGCCGCCCGCCGCCGCGTCGAGGTTTGCGATTACGAGGCAGTGCGCGCAAGCGACGGGCGCACGGCGGCCTTCGTCGCTTGCCGCTTGGAAGGAGAACGCGACGCCGGCGGCCAAGCGGTGCGCTATGGGGTGGGCGTGCACGAGAACCCGGCCGTCGCAGCGGCGGATGCGCTCGTGAACGCCGTGAACCGGCTCGAGTGGGATCGTGAGCAGGAGGATGAAGCGGCAGCGGCTTGACCGCGCTCCGTGCAACCGGTCGCGCCCGTCACGAGCGGGCGGCGCCCACGAAACGCTGCGCGCTTTACTCGAGCGCGCAGCGCGTCGCATGCCAGGCAACCAAACGCCAATGCCCGTCTTCTTGCGCTTGGATAGCCGTGTAGGCGATCGGAAACAGCAACGCGCCGTTGTTCGCCTCCATTTCGACGAGGGCGCGGCCCGTCACGACGCACGTGCCGCTGCCGACGGGCAACACGTCCTGCGATTGCACTTCGATTTGCCGATAGCGGCGATGCCCGGTCGAAATCGAATCGATGAACTGTTGCTTCGTCTCCCGCTTGCCGTTCGTGTGAACGTAGCTCACGCTCTCCGAGAGCAACTGATTCAGCACCGGTACGTCGCCGTCCACCATCGCGCGAAACCGATCGCGCTCGAGCGCCCGAATCGCCTCGATCACCTTTGCCGCCATCGCTCAGCCCCCTTGCGATCGGCGCACGGGCGCCGACGTCAGAAGTTGTACTGCAGGTATAGCTGGGTGAAATTTATACCAGGATTCGGCTCTTTCATACCGGCATTCGACACGTGCTGAAACCGCGCGCCCGCCTGGTACTGCTGATGCCCGCCAAACTGCAAGCCGACACCGACCGTTTCCGAGAACTGAAACGCCGTGGACAAGGTATACGTGTCGGTGATCGTCGGGTGCGAAAGCACGCGCACGCCGGCGCCGGCTTCGATATATGGACGGATTGCGCCGCCGTCCTTGATGAAGCGGACCATCGGCGTCACGCCGAACTCGTAGACGTCATTGTGGAATGCCCCCTCGTTCGTATGCCAGTAGGCCAAATGCGCCTCGCCGACCAACGAGAAGTGCCAGCCGCCCACGTCCCACCAATTGATACCCGGGTCCCATACGAGCCCGAGATCGACTTTCTTCACTTTGTGTTGCGCCACGCCCAGCGCGACCTGAGCGCCGAAGGTGTGAGTCGAGGACGTCCCGGACTCCTGCGCGCCGGCCGTGGCGGCGACGCCTAACAGCAGCGCCGACGCGATGGACCGAAGTGCCGAGATCTTGAGCCGGATCAAATCGTTTTTCTTCTTCATCTCGATACTCCAACCGAACGAGTTGTGTGCCGATCGTCCCGAGGTCGCTGCCGCGGGTTGGAAAAATCTTACTTTGTGGCCGCCAAGTGAAAAGGTACCGTTTCCTGCAAAACATTGTTTGCAAATCGGCACGACGGCCGTGCTATCTGTGTGGGGGAAGCACCGCATCGCCCCGCGCGCAGCCACGTCCAGCACGTCCGCGCCGAAGAGCGTAAAATTAGCTATCGAAATCAAATCTTCGATAGCAGCACGGAACTTCCGCTAGGGCGAGGACTCGAATGCTTAGCACTCGGCGAAAGGGAGTGCTAATATCCCCGGTGGAGTCGTTTTCGTGACCGAGCAGTACTTGATTCACAAGGAGTTTTCTCACGTGAGCAACGCTATGACCCTTCCGAACATTCTGAGCCCGGCGTCCGCTAAGGCCGCTTCGGCAGGTGCTCTGACGCTCGCGCCGTCGATGCTGCCCGGTCAGCTCGGCAACATCGACGCCTACATCCAGGCCGTCAACCGGATTCCGATGCTGGGCGCCGAGGAAGAGCGCGAGCTCGCCGCCGATTACCGCCAGCATGCCAATCTCGAAGCCGCGCGCCGGCTCGTGCTGTCGCACCTGCGTCTCGTGGTGTCGATCGCCCGCAACTACTTGGGCTACGGCCTTCCGCACGCCGATCTGATCCAAGAGGGCAACATCGGCTTGATGAAAGCGGTGAAACGCTTCGACCCCGAGCAAAACGTGCGCCTGGTGTCGTACGCGATCCACTGGATCAAGGCCGAGATTCACGAATACATCCTGCGCAACTGGCGCATGGTGAAGGTTGCGACGACGAAGGCGCAGCGCAAGCTGTTCTTCAACCTGCGCAGCCACAAGCAGAGCCTGCATACGTTCACGCCCGACGAAATCGAAGGCTTGGCGAAGGAACTCAACGTCAAACGCGAGGAAGTCTCGGAGATGGAAACGCGTCTGTCCGGCGGCGATGTCGCGCTCGAAGGGCAGGTCGAAGACGGCGAGGAGTCGTACGCACCGATCGCTTATCTGGCCGATTCGCACAACGAGCCGACGGCCGTGCTGGCGGCGCGCCAGAACGATCGCCTGCAAACGGACGGCATCGCTCAGGCGCTCGACTCGCTCGACGCGCGCAGCCGCCGCATCATCGAAGCGCGTTGGCTCAATGTCGACGACGACGGCTCGGGCGGCTCGACGCTGCACGAGTTGGCCGATGAATTCGGCGTGTCGGCGGAACGCATTCGTCAGATCGAAGCGAGCGCGATGAAGAAGATGCGCACCGCGCTCGCCGAGTATGCGTAAGCGGCGAAAGGCGGCCTAGCGGCTGCCTGCCGGCGCGCCGGAGACGGCCGCGCCCCCACCACCGCGCCACGTCCACATCCCGCCGCTCACAAAGCAGCGGGATTTTTTTGTCCGCTCCGCGGCCCGCTTTCGTCTTCCGACACCTGCTTCCCGCCTGCTTCCCGCCTGCTTCCCGCCTGCTTCCCGCCTGCTTCCCGCCTGCTTCCCG
>CBIHRA010000073.1:0-7262 GCA_966212325.1 uncultured Burkholderiaceae bacterium
CTTCCTTCAATTTGCGCATGCTCATCCGAGGTGTCGGCATCGGCCCGTCTCCCGCAAAAAAGGGAGCAGGCTAACGCCACGGTTGAAGTCATGCGCAACACCACCGCCGGGTCCAAACCTGGCTCACGTTCCGGCATCGTGATCACCCGTTCCGGTAACGTGATCATGCATTCCGGCATCGTGATCGCTCGTTTCGGAACCCCTCAATCAGCGATCACGATCGACCGAAATGGCTGATCACGATCGTTCGGAATCAGCGATCACGATCCTCCGGAATCCTTGATCACGATCGCCGGAATACGCAGCTGCGGATTTCGGCGATCGTGATCGGCCATTCCGGCGATCGTGATCAGTCTGGAAGGTGGTGCTGCGCGGCGGATGGATTATAGCGAGAGCGATCACGATCAGGGAGAATCGGATGCTGCAGGCCGATTTTAAAGTGCGTTACGCAGTAACGGTCGCGCCGAAGTATTCATCCCACGCCGGCGTGCCGGGTTCTAGCGTCGAGATGATCGGATCGTCGGCGCCTGCGATCAGTTGTTCCAGCATTTCCCGCTGCGTTACGCCGTAACGCCTAGCCAAACGTCGTAGCGCCAATACCGTTGCGGACGCCACCCACGCATTGATTCGCATTTCGCCGTCTCCAGCGAATGCACGGCGCTCGCGGTATTGGGCCTGCCGTTGTGCCGATGTGTTAGCCATATGTGCCCCCTGCGTTACGCAGCAACGGTGCTCGCCGCCCCATCCGGACTGGCGCGCTTGATGGCCGAGGCGATCGGTTTTTCTGCACGCATCGAATCGCCCTTAATCGGCAGCTTGTGGGCCTGATGGACGAGCCGATCGAGGATGGCGTCGGCGAGTGTGGGGTCCTGCAGCCACGCGTGCCAGTGTTCGAGTGGCAACTGGCTGGCCAGCAACCCTTCAAGCGTCTGCTCGCGGCTCTCGTTGATCGTCAGCACCAAGCATCGATTCAGCAACTCCTCGTCGACGTCGATCGCCGTCGTCGTGAGCATCAGCATCACCGGCCCTTTCACGCAGTACTGTTTGATCACGAGATTTCCCGTCGCCTCATCTTTCCCCGTGCTCGCGATCGTGAGCTCCCCGTCCGACTGCAACAGCTTCAAGGCATACGCCGCTTGCCGCACGCCCTCTTCCTCGGCGATCGCAAGAATCTTGTGCTGCAAGTCCGTCTCGCCCAGGTAGAACGAGCTTTGCCCCGTCATCGCGCTGTACTGGATCCGCTCTTCATCGGGCATCAGATCGAGCACCGCGTCCATCAACGAACTCTTGCCCGCCGCACTGCTCGACTGGATCAGCACCGCCAGCGGCGCATCGAGCTTGCGGCTCACGGCCGCCAGATAGCCCGCCAGCAGGTTCGTGCGCTCGCCCACCACACCGCAGCGCGCCATGTCTGCCTCGAGCCGTTCGATCAGGTTCGGCGCCTTGAGCCACTCCACCGCCGCGGCGTGTTCCAGTGCATCGAGTTCGATCCGCGTTTCCTTCGGCGCCAGCGTCGCCCGAATCGCTTCGTCTTGCATCGTCTCGAGCTTTAAGAGTACCCGCCCCAAGTCGCGCTTCACGGTGTCTTCCTGGCTACCGAGCTCGACCGATGCCGCCTTCAGGTATTGCGCACGCGCCTTGGCGCTGTACACGTCCAGCGTATCCACGTGGTAAGCCCGTCCACGCCCGTGCGCCGTACCTGCACGTTCACGCGCATCTGCTCCGGACCCAGGTTCTTTTGCCAACCCCGAATGCGCCAGACCCGCTCGCCGAACGTGAACACCAGTTCCCCCGAGGCCGTCTCTTGCACGTCGCCTTTTTCGAGCGGTTGTGCAAGCGAGGGCGGTGCCGGTGTCTGTTCCTTCGCCCCTTCTTTAGCCCGCTCAACCTGCGTAGGCCTCGGTGGTTCGCTCGGCGCTGCTGTTGCGGCTAGAGAAGGGAGAGGGTCTGCCTTCATCACTTCTTCAACCGGCGTCGGCTCGACGACTGCCGTCGGCGCCGGCCGCTTGCCCTTGCCGATCCATTCGGCCTGTTGCAGCAGCACCCCCAAGCTCTTCTCCGCCGGCGCGACTTTTCGCGCGTACTCGTTCGCGTCCATCCCCTTCGGGAACAGCACTCGCCACGTCTCAACGCCCGCCTCGTGCAATTGCGTTGCGAGGTTTTCCGCTGCGGCGTTGCCCGCCTCGTCGCGGTCGTACGCAATCCATACACGCTCGGTGCCGTGACGCTTCAAGGCCGTCCAATGGTCTTGCGTAAAGCCGTTCACGCCGTACGCCGCGATCATGTTGCGATACCCTGCGCACCAGAACGTCATCGCATCGATCAGCGCTTCGCACACGATCACTTCTCGGCTCGCGATCAACGCCGCTTCGTTCCACACGCCCGCCAGCGGCAGCGTCAGGTACAGGTGCTTCGGTTGATTCGCCGGGATCTTGTGACCCGGCGCAATGCGCCGGCCGTACAACTGCCGCACGTCTCCCGATTCGAGATCGAGCACCGGCACCACCAAGCATCCGTTCAAGTGCTCATGGCCCGAGGCGCGATACCAACGAGCGCGGCCCCTCCGACGATTTGCGTTTGCAGTTCGAGGCCATCAGCCACATGCCCGAGGAAGAGCGCAACATCATCAGGGCCCTGCTCGACGGCATGATCCTCAAGTACCAGGCCAAGCAGATCGTCGGCCGCGTCAGCGGCTAAAGGAAGGAAGGGAAGACACCGCAGAAGAACTGCTCAATTGAAGCGCGGGCCGAACGTGCTACCAACACGCTCGGCCCGCTGACCACCACCAACTCATACGAGGAGTTGATCATGGCTGACGCCGATCTTAAACCATCTACCCAACTCGCCGAACGAAGCGTCACCGTTCAGCAATCACAGCGATATCAACCGCTCACGCGGTTCAAGCCGGGCGCTCGTCGCAACGCACCGCCACTCGTGCCTTGGTTCAAGCTCTCGGGCCGATGGCTCGAGCACGCTGGCTTCGATCCGGGCCAGCGATTGAAGGTCGAGGTTCAGTTCGGCAGGCTGATCATCACGCACGCGTGATCGGACGCCACATACAACAAGCCCGGCCGAAGCCGGGCTCGTTGTTTAAAAGAAGAATTCCTTTATTGCAAGACTCCCCAGTATCCCGAAGACGATGGTGACGGAAACCCAATAGGCAATTTTCTGCCCCCGGCTCATCTTTCCCCATTGCTCAGGAGTCGGACCTACAGTCATAGCGCCCCGGGCCCTCTCAAAGATCGCCCGAACCGGGTAACTCGTATCACTATTGATCATCCTCCCAATTGTGGCGCCGACGAATGCTCGGATTCATACCAAACATCGTGCAAAGATGAATGTAAGCACCGAAGCAGATCAATGGAATCCCCAACAGGAACAGCGCGATACCTAACCCGTGGAATCCGATTGCAAATACCACCGCACCAGAAATCGCCAATGGATATGCCCATGAGGTGATCTTTATACCCCTAAATCGCCCACTCAATCTGAATTGAGCAACGTAAAAGAATATAGAGAAGACAACGACTACGATCAAGAAGAGAGGCCAAAAAGTCATTGCCCCCCCTTCACCAAACATCCCGTCGCTTGCTTACATTGCTGCATACCAGCGGCCCCACCGATACCCACACCGAGCACGCCTTTTCCTCCAGCCAAGTTTCCATCGCCATCTCGAGTTACGTTTGTGTCCGCAAATATTCCATCACCACCGGCGATGAAGGCGCCCTTACTGCCCGTCACTCCCGTGGAAGCAGCCCCCTGTCCCACGCTGACGGCAATGCCCGTCGAAGCCGTAAAGCCAAGACCCATTGTCGCGCACCCTTGTGCGTAAGCACAGAAATTTGGATGCTCACCCAATGAAACCGCAAGTCCCACCTCACCCGTCCCTCCCAAGTCAAAGACATGCAAACCCGCGTTGCCACCAACTTGGATCGTAAATGAGCCAGACGGACCGGGCTTGTAAGTGAGAGCGTTCTGCTCCGGTGTAGAAGAACCGTTCGCATTTGCCCCATCAAACGGGTTAGCCCTTTGCGCCGGCGTAGCGTAGAACAAGGAACTTGGGGCGTTTGACGAAATGAATGCTGTTGCCAGCGGGTCCCCGCCCGGGACATTGGCTGCGCTACTGTCTACGATCCGTAGCCCGCTTCCCATCAGAAGTGCAAGAGCCTGATCTGGCGTAATCGTCTGCCCAGTCTTATCCGCGTAGAACGCCGCAAACTCCTTCGCATGATCCTTCGCCCACTGCCGCTCGTCGGGGTGAAGTTGCCGATTGTAAAGATCCGCATCAGCGTTTTTTTGACGATGCGATCCGTTCGGACAAGAGTCGCCGGAATTCTTCGACCTTGTCTTCGTCGCCAAACATCGAAACACGAACTCCCGCTATCGATATGCGCAACCTGCCTCGACTCTTGTTCGTTTCGCGATCGATTGCAATGTCCTCATACTTAAAGGTGCTCGCCCTAAAAAGACAAACAATCATGTACTTTTCGTAAAGTGCGAAACGATAGAACGCTCCTCCTGCGCGGAAGAAGGCGTTACCAAACGACGCCACGGCTCGGACTTGGATCAGACACCGCCCACCCTCTCGGTCAACTTCTCTCCGGATAGCCGGCAACACCCAAAACACCGTTGTCGTAACTGCGCATACTGCAACAAGGCCGATGGTGACTTGCATAGGGCTCAGTATAGTGACGTATAAAGGTTTCATCTTTTCACAGGTGACTGGTAGGTCGGATCAGTTGTAACGTTAATCGGGGCGCTATATCCAATACCCAATCCGATAGACACTCCATTAACGTATCGCGCCGGGTCATACCATGACTTTTCGTCCCAAGCAGTTACATTGCTCGGCGTGACTTGAATACCTAAGTACTTTCCCATTCCGACGTTGACTACGGATGGGCCGGAGTACCGCGAGTCACCGCTCAGGCCGATAGCAACGCCGGCATCACCTATCTCACCCACCGCAATGTCTGGTTTGATCGAGAAAGTTCCATCGCCCGAGCTCCAAGATGCGTTCGGACCGACCGCAACTCCCGGCGAAATCGGCAGGTGAAAGCCACCTTGGACAACAAGGGTGGGATTATCCCGAGGATCGGAGCTTGGCAACCCCGCCGAGTAGTCCCCCGTATTCCACCCCGGCGAGAACGGCCCATTCGGATCAACCTTCGGCGCTCCGCCGCTCGCCTGCGCAGCCTGCGGCGACGGCACGTTCCAACTATACGGCGAATTCGCTCCCCCGCTGTCCTGCTGAATCAGATTGCGCAGCGTGTCCGAAGGCGACGCAAGCATCGACGGATCCTGCACCAGGTAGTTGCTGCCGGCTCCATCGCCCGTCACCTTCATGCCGGTCGGGTCATAGAGTTGACCGGCCGTCGTGCTGCCGTTCAGCGGCACTACCATCCCCGTCGTGATCGTCTCACCATACTGGCTGTTATCGGCCGAGCGCATGGCATTCTCGATCTGATCAACGGTAATCGGCGACCAATCCGGATTCGTTATCCCCCTCGCCTTGGCATCGGCCGCCATCATTTGCGCCAGCGTCTTTTCCGCCGGATGCAACTGCCGATTGTAAAGATCTACTGCCTCAAGTCGTCATCAAAAAACGTTGTTATAGTCATACATATACTCTTCGTACTCACTGGTCGCCCATATATGCCCGTCGAGTCGATCAACGATGACAACCCCGCCAACCCGGTCATCGTCATGAGTAGAAATGTCGAACACCCAAAACAGGGGAGCATAGCCTTCCCGGTGATCAGATTCCGATATAACACACCCTGTCGACTCAGCATGTTTTTTCGCAATAGCCCTCGCCTCGGCAGCATCGATTCCCGGGTTGTCCCTGTACTCCACCGGAACGCTAAAGCAGGCCACTCCTGCCTTCCGAAGTTCAGACACGACGGATACCAGCTTCACTCTGCCAACGTTAACGTTCATAAATCCACCGTAGGTGCGATCATCACGGTAAGAAAATGATTTATCGAATAGACCAATGAATCTTAAACTCGGTGATTTCGACTCGCCGTGTATATATAGATCACAAATTTTGATCATCTCACTCCCCCTATTGATGCTCATGGATGGATAACCACCACACTTCCGGTGAGCGCCTTCCCCAACGCATCTACCGGCACTGAGTATGTGGAACCGACACCAAGCGGCCACGGGTCACGAATATTTGCGACCCCGCCCTTGACAGAATCGACGACGATGGCATGTATACCACCGGACTCTGTTGTGACGTTTGCTACGACTGACGCACCGCTCTCCGTGGCCGACTCGATCGACGCCACAGTTGCGTTCTTTGCATATGTCGCAGTCCCTGTGAAGCCCAGTTGCTGCAGACCTCCTGGAATGTTTGACAGCGACGTGCCGCTCGTATCTGTCTGGATAGCTTGACGGATGTAGGACTCAGGTACATCGCTGAGACCTGCCGCCATTTTGCAACTGGCTGCGACGCATGAGAAATCATACGCCTGTCCAAAGACCGATGACTTCGGCGTATATGTCCCGAGTTGGGCACCAGCAAACACCCCTTCTCCGTTTCCGGCAGTTGCGCCGGCAAGCAGCTGAGCACCGTCGGTGGCCGCGGCGCCAAATAATTTGCCAAGCACGCCCGACACGATTTTTCCGCCCGCGCCACCAAGCACCACGTTTTCAAGCGGATACACGGGCGTTACAGAACCGTTTGCAGTTCCGATCTGCTGCAAGATGTCATTGGCGAAGCCGTTGACCTGCTGGTTCGTCGGCCCATTCGGCGCGATGTAGTACTGCGAGCCGATCCCGACCGATGCCGGCGTCTCCCCCATCGCAAGGCCCAGCTTTGTGCCACCCGGCGTACCGAACAGCGACGAGTCCTTGAACTGAGAACCAGTCGCTTGGAACGTCTTCAGTAGGCCGTCGTCAGCAACGATAGGGCCACCGTTGCCGGTAATCGTCTGGCCCGCCATTCCCTGGATCGCCTGCTGGGCCGTCTGTAACGCTTGTACGAATTGCTGATACGCCTGCGTATTCCCAGAAGCTTGAGCGGCTTGGGCCATTTGATTCAATTGGCTACCCAACTGTTGCCGCGCCTGTGAATCCACGTCCGCATCGGCGACCATCGTTAAAACGTTGGTCCAATACGCCTCGATCTTCGCAACGTCGTCCGGGTTCTTCGCTTGTTCAAGCGCCATCTCGTGCGCCTTGTCGCTAATCAGCTTCCGCTCATCCGGGTGCAACTGCCGATTGTAAAGATCCGCCCCCATCGCCCCATTGGC
>CBIHRA010000074.1:0-6980 GCA_966212325.1 uncultured Burkholderiaceae bacterium
TGCGCGAAAGGGCGTGATTCTAGGCGCGTTCGCCCAACGCTGCAAGCGGAAATTCGAGCGGCGGCATCAGCGATGCTTGAACACGGGCTTTCGCTTCTCGAGGAATGCCGCCATGCCCTCCTTCTGATCCTCGGTCGCGAACAGAGAATGGAACAATCGGCGCTCGAAACGGATACCTTCCGCGAGCGTGGTTTCATAGGCGCTGTTCACCGATTCCTTCACCATCATGACAGCCGGTAGAGGGAATTGAGCGATCGTGTCGGCGGCGGACAGCGCCTCGTCGAGCAACGACGCCGCCGGCACGACGCGGGACACGAGCCCTGCGCGCTCGGCTTCTTCGGCATCCATGAAGCGCGCCGTCAGGCACATATCCATCGCCTTCGCCTTGGACACCGCGCGCGGCAACCGCTGCGTACCCCCGGCCCCAGGCATCACACCGAGTTTGATTTCGGGCTGACCGAATTTCGCAGTGTCGGCCGCGATCACGATGTCGCACATCATCGCGAGTTCGCAGCCCCCGCCGAGCGCAAAGCCTCCGACCGCTGCAATGATCGGTTTGCGGATCGTGCGCACCGTCTCCCAATTGCGCGTGATGTATTCGCCCTTGTACACGTCCATATAGGTGTACGTGGCCATCATTCCGATGTCGGCACCTGCTGCGAACGCTTTTTCGCTACCCGTCACGACGATCGCGCCGATGGCCTCGTCGGCGTCGAACACTTTGAGCGCCGCGCCGAGCTCGTCCATCAGGGCGTCGTTGAGCGCATTCAGCGCCTTCGGTCGATTCAGCGTTACCAGCCCGACGCGCCCGCGCGTCTCAACCAGAATGTTTTCGTAGCTCATGCATCCTCCTTTTTCTATGTATCGGTCGAGCGCGAAAAGCCATCGCACCCATCCGGAAACAATGCTAACATTCGCCAACCAACCGGTCGGTCGGTTAATTAATACGATCCATCGTTCGATTACCGGCCTACTCCCCCAACGCCTGGCCTGCCCCCTGTCTCGCTATGACACATCCCCTATTTGCGAAGCACGAAGACACGCTGAAGAACGCCCTCAAAGCCATCGGCTCGCGCGCCTACTGGAGCCCGTTCGCGGAGATGCCGAGCCCCAAAGTGTACGGGGAAACCGGCAACGCGGAAGGAGAAGCAGCCTTCAAGGCGCACCTCGACCATCAATTCGCCCTTGATCAACCGACCACCGGCGAATGGGTCGGGGCCGAACAGTCGCCGTTCGGATTCGCACTTGGCGTGCGCTACCCGAAAGCCGACGTCGATACGCTCCTCGCGGCGGCCGCCGCCGCGGAAAAAACCTGGCGCAAGGCCGGCCCGCAAGCATGGATCGGCGTCAGCCTCGAGATCTTGAGCAGGCTCAATCGTGCGAGCTTCGAAATCGCCTACAGCGTCATGCACACCACCGGCCAAGCCTTCATGATGGCTTTTCAAGCCGGAGGCCCTCACGCCCAGGACCGCGCGCTCGAAGCCGTAGCCTATGCATGGGACGAGCTGCGCCGCGTGCCGGCGGATGCGCACTGGGAAAAGCCCCAGGGCAAAAATCCTCCGCTCGCGATGCATAAGCGCTTCACCGTCGTGCCGCGCGGCATCGGGCTTGTCCTCGGCTGCTGCACCTTCCCGACGTGGAACGGCTATCCGGGCCTGTTCGCCGACCTTGCCACCGGCAATGCCGTTATCGTGAAACCGCACCCGGGCGCCATTTTGCCGCTCGCCGTCACGGTAAGAATCGCGCGCGACGTCCTTCGGGAAGCCGGCTTCGACCCGAACGTCGTCACGCTTCTCGCCACCGAGCCCAACGACGGTCCGCTCGTGCAGGCGTTGGCTCAGCGCCCCGAAATCAAGCTGATCGACTTCACCGGAAGCACGCAAAACGGCACCTGGCTGGAACGCAACGCACATCAAGCGCAAGTGTTCACAGAAAAAGCAGGCGTCAACCAGATCGTCGTCGACTCGGTCGACGATTTGAAGGCCGCCGTTCGTAACATTGCGTTCTCCCTTGCGTTGTACTCGGGACAGATGTGCACCGCGCCGCAAAATATCTACGTGCCGCGTGACGGCATTCGCACCGCCGAAGGCCATGCGAGCTTCGACGAAGTCGCCGGGGCGCTGGCCGGGGCAGTTCAAAAGCTCGTCGCCGATCCCGCGCGCGCCGTCGAGCTGCTCGGCGCGATCCAAAACGACGGCATCTTGCGCCGCATCGAGGAAGCCCGTTCGCTCGGCCGCGTGCTCGTGGATAGCCAAACGCTCGAACATCCAGCCTTTGCCCAGGCACGCGTGCACACGCCCCTGGTGTTGCAATTGGATGCCACGACCGACGCGGCCAAGTTCAGCGGCGAATGGTTCGGCCCGATCTCGTTCGTCATCGCAACCGACTCCACGCAGCAATCGCTCGAGTTGGCGGCGTCGATGGCTTCACAGCATGGCGCATTGACGCTTTCCGTCTACAGCACCGACGAAGCGACGATCGAGGCCGCACACGAGGCCGCGATCGACGGCGGCGTGGCGCTCTCGATCAATCTGACCGGCGGCGTGTTCGTGAATCAGTCGGCAGCGTTTTCCGACTTCCACGGTACCGGAGCCAACCCAGCCGCCAATGCAGCCTTGACCGATGCCGCCTTCGTCGCGAATCGCTTCCGCGTCGTGCAAAGCCGAGTGCATGTTGCTCCCCTCGAGCTCGCGCCGGAAGTCGGCCGAACGGCATAGCCTGTCCGGCCGAATGGAGCCGGGTCGCCGGCTCCCCTAATATCAAGTCGTTGCCCCGGCAGGTTGCCGACGGGGCTCACTCTCGCTGGAAATGACGATGACCGAAGCCTACATTTGCGATGCGATTCGCACTCCGATCGGCCGCTACGGCGGCGTACTGAAAGACGTTCGAACCGACGATCTGGGCGCGGCGCCCATCAAGGCGCTAATGGAGCGCAACTCGGGAGTCGACTGGCGCGCGCTCGACGACATCATCTATGGGTGCGCGAATCAGGCCGGCGAAGACAACCGGAACGTCGCGCGCATGGCAGCCTTGCTGGCGGGCCTGCCGACCGACGCGCCCGGCGCCACGATCAATCGGCTCTGCGGCTCAGGCATGGACGCCTTGGGCTCCGCCGCGCGCGCGATCAAAGCAGGCGAAGCGCGCCTCATGATCGCCGGCGGCGTGGAGAGCATGACGCGCGCGCCGTTCGTAATGGCCAAGGCGGCGAGCGCATTTTCGCGACAAGCCGAGATCTTCGACACGACGATCGGCTGGCGCTTCGTCAACGCCCGTCTGAAAGCGCAATACGGTGTCGATTCCATGCCCGAAACCGCTGAGAACGTGGCGGCGCAATTCTCGGTGAGCCGGGCCGATCAAGACGCCTTCGCGCTGCGCAGCCAGCAGAAAGCGGCTCGCGCGCAGCAAGACGGCACGCTCGCACAAGAGATCGTGCCGGTCGAGATCCCTCAGAAGAAGGGCGAGCCGCTCATCGTTTCTCGCGACGAGCATCCGCGCGAAACGTCGCTCGAATCGCTATCCAAACTGAAGGGCGTCGTACGTCCCGACGGGACGGTCACGGCCGGCAACGCGTCGGGCGTAAACGACGGCGCTTGCGCGCTGCTGCTTGCAAACGAAGAAGTCGCTTCGCAACACGGGCTGCGCCCTCGGGCACGTGTGCTCGGCATGGCGACGGCAGGCGTGGAGCCTCGGATCATGGGCATCGGCCCCGCCCCCGCCACTCAAAGGCTCCTGCAGCGGCTCGGGATGTCGCTTACGCAGTTCGACGTCATCGAATTGAACGAGGCGTTCGCGTCGCAGGGCCTTGCCGTATTGCGCACGCTGGGCTTGCCGGACGACGATCCCCGTGTCAATCCGAACGGCGGTGCAATTGCACTCGGCCATCCGCTGGGCGCATCGGGCGCACGGCTCGTCACGACGGCTCTCTATCAATTGGAGCGCACCGGCGGCCGTTATGCCCTGTGCACGATGTGCATCGGCGTCGGCCAAGGCATCGCGATCGCCATCGAGCGTGTCTGACCGGCAATAGTCGATTTCCAATGGTGATTGCGGTCACCGTCGGCGGCACGAACTCGGTGAGCTCGCTCACCTCACGCAATGGAGATAACGAGGAGACGATCGATGCAATATGAAGCGATTCGCGTCGACATCGACGCAACGGCCCATGTCGCGACCGTGACGCTCAACCGGCCAGAGAAGCTGAACAGCTTCACCCGGGCGATGCATGAAGAGTTGACCGTCGCACTCGACGAGGTCGTCGGCGCTGGAGCGCGTGCACTCGTGCTCACTGGCGCAGGACGCGGATTTTGCGCGGGCCAGGATCTCGCGGATCTCAACTTCGAGCCCGGCGCAATGACCGATCTGGGCAAGCTGATCGACGAGCACTTCAACCCGCTCGTGCGTCGTCTACAGGCGATGCCGTTGCCGGTGATCGCAGCGGTCAACGGTATTGCGGCCGGCGCGGGCGCGAACCTCGCTTTCGCATGCGACATCGCCATCGCCGCGCGCTCCAGCAGTTTTGCTCAGTCGTTCGTCAAGATCGGACTCGTGCCGGACTCCGGCGGCACGGCGTTTCTTCCGCAGCGCGCCGGAATGGCTCGCGCCCTTGGGCTCGCCATCACGGGCGAGAAGATCAGCGCCGAGCAAGCCGAACGCTGGGGTTTGATCTGGCAGGTCGTCGACGACGAGCAGTTGCCGGCGTCGGCCGCGCAATTGGCTGCGCAACTCGCCCAGCAACCGACGCGCGCGATAGCCGCCATCAAGCACGCGATGCGCGCAAGCACGACCCACTCGCTCGATCAGCAACTGGATTTGGAACGCGATCTGCAACGCGAACTCGGCAATTCGTACGACTACGCGGAAGGCGTCCAAGCCTTCATTCAAAAGCGCACACCGCGCTTCGAGGGACGTTGATATGTCGTCGATGGACACCCAAGCCCCGCGCGAGCACGCCGCCGCGCACCCGCGCGCGCCCGAAGAACTCGCTCGTGCAGTCGGCAAGGCCATGTACGAGGCCGACGCGGCAAGCCGTGCACTCGGCTTCGAACTCGTCGAGATACGAGCCGGCTATGCGCGCATGCGCGCCGTCGTGCGGCCCGACTTTCTGAATGGTCACGGCATCTGCCACGGCGGGCTCATATTCACGTTGGCCGATTCGACCTTCGCCTTCGCTTGCAATTCGTACAACGGCAATACGGTTGCCTCGGGCTGCTCGATCGAATTCTTACGTCCCGTCCACGGCGGCGAAGTCCTCACCGCGGAAGCGGTCGAACAGACGATCAGCGGGCGGACAGGAATCTACGACATCCGCGTCGCCAACGACGCGGGCGAGACGGTTGCGATGTTTCGCGGAAAGTCCGCCCACATCAAGGGACACGTAATCCCACCGGCATAACCGCTCGCCGATCGCGGTCAGCGAAACCGCCATTCGTCGTACGCGACGGGCAGCCCGCGTGCATGCCCGCCGGCAGCAATTTTTTGGATGACACAGGAGACATGCGATGAACACCGCGCTGCCGCTCGATCCGATCGAGACCGCAAGCCGAGACGAGCTCGCCGCTCTTCAGCTCGAACGGCTGAAATGGACGCTCAAGCACGCCTATGAGAACTCGGTCGTCTACCGGCGCAAGTTCGACGAGGCGGGCGTGCATCCCGAGGACTTGAAGACGCTAGCAGACATCTCACGCTTTCCGTTTACGACGAAAAGCGATTTGCGCGACAACTATCCGTTCGGGATGTTCGCCGTGCCGCAGGACCGGCTTTCGCGCATCCACGCGTCCTCGGGGACGACCGGCAAACCGACCGTCGTCGGCTATACGGCGCGCGACATCGATACATGGGCCGATCTCGTCGCCCGCTCGATCCGCGCAGCCGGTGCACGGCGCGGCGATAAAGTGCACGTGAGCTACGGCTACGGCCTGTTCACGGGCGGCCTCGGCGCCCATTACGGCGCCGAACGGGCAGGGCTGACCGTCATTCCGTTCGGCGGCGGACAGACCGAAAAGCAGGTGCAACTGATCCAAGACTTCAAGCCCGACATCATCATGGTGACGCCGAGCTATATGCTGTCGATCGCCGATGAGTTCGAGCGGCAAGGCGTCGATCCAGCGCATTGCTCGCTGCGGATCGGCATCTTCGGCGCGGAGCCCTGGACAAACGACATGCGCCGCGCGATCGAAACGCGGATGGGCATCGATGCCGTCGACATCTACGGGCTGTCCGAAGTCATGGGGCCGGGCGTCGCATCCGAATGCGCGGAAACCAAAGACGGCCCCACCATCTGGGAGGATCACTTCTACCCGGAAATCATCGATCCGCTCACCGGAGAAGTCCTGCCCGACGGCGAATTCGGCGAACTGGTTTTCACGTCGCTGACGAAAGAAGCCTTGCCGATCATTCGCTACCGAACGCGCGACCTCACGCGGTTGCTGCCGGGCACGGCGCGCACGATGCGGCGGATGGAGAAGATCACCGGGCGATCGGACGACATGATGATCATCCGGGGCGTCAACGTATTCCCGACGCAGGTGGAAGAGCTGCTGCTCAAGCAGCCGTCTCTGGCCCCGCATTATCAAATCGTCCTAACCAAGGACGGCCCGCTCGACGTCATGACACTGAACGTCGAGCCGTGTCCGGACACCCGGGCGGACGAAGCGGCGCTCGCAGCCGCGAAGTCGGCGCTTGCCTACGACATCAAGGCGCTCATCGGCGTGACGGCGATCGTCAACGTACTGCCCGTCAACGGCATCGAACGCTCGGTCGGGAAAGCCCGGCGCGTAGTCGATAAGCGGTCGGCCTAACGGCGAAGCACCGGCGGCGCGCGGCACACTCGGTGAACCGGCTAACCTGGTAGACCGTGCGGCCGCCCGCCGCCGATTCGAATCGAAAAAGGCTCTGCGTCTCGTCGCCAAGTCGCCAAGTCGCCAAGCCGTCTCACCGTCTCACCGTCTCACCGTCTCACCGTCTCACCGTCTCACCGTCTC
>CBIHRA010000075.1:0-6370 GCA_966212325.1 uncultured Burkholderiaceae bacterium
CTCCGAACGCTCCGAACGCTCCGAACGCTCCGAACGCTCCGAACGCTCCGAACGCCCGGAACGCTCCGAACGCCCGGAACGCGGCCAAGCCCGTCTCGGCGAACCCGTCCAGCGCGCGCTTGACGCTGCCCGAAGCGCGCATCACGGGGCGCTTCAACGCAGTCGGCGCACTTGCTCCCTCGTTGTCGTCGAAGCTGCGCTTCGACCTCGGCGATAGCGTCTACGACGGTTTCCCGTTGACGGGGCAAGGCACGGTCGAGGTCGTCGGCACGCGGCTGTTGCCGAGCAACGCCAAGCTGTCGATCGCCGGGAACGACGTCGAGCTGCACGGCAGCTTCGGCGGGGCGGGCGACCGTTTGCGCTTCCATGTGGACGCGCCTCGGCTCGACCGGCTCGGCTTTGGTATGGCCGGCACGGTGCTTGCCGACGGCGATCTGACGGGCTCGCTGGCCCATCCCGACGTCACGCTGCGCTACGATGCCCGCGGCGTGTCGTTCGGCAAGACGCGGATCGGGGCGGCGACAGGCAACGCACGTATCCGCGACGGGGCGGCGGGCGCGTTGGAGTTGTCGACCGACGCACGCGACGTGCAGGCCGGCGCCATCGAGTTGACCACCCTCACGGCGCACGTCGCAGGCACGCGAGCCAAGCACACATTCGACGCGCGCGCGAAAGGCTCGGTGAACAAACGCACCGTCGATATGGCGCTCGCCGGAACGGGCGGCGTCACGGACACGCGCGACGGCCCGCGTTGGGACGGTACGCTCGCGCGGCTGACGAATCGCGGCATGCCGGCGCTCGAACTGCAGGCGCCGCTGGCCCTGTCCGCCGGCAGCGAGCACGTGACGCTCGGCCCGACGCGCCTCGTCGTCGAAGGCGCGACGCTCGACTTGAAATCGTTCGTCTACGACCACGGGGCGATCAGTTCCGCCGGCAGCGCCTCGAACCTATCGGCCGCGCGCTTCCTTGCGATCCGTCAGACGCTGACGGGCACGCCCTCGCGCGTGTCGAGCGATCTCGTGCTCGGGGCCGATTGGAACTTCGCGCTCGGGCGCACCGCGAGCGGTTACGCACGCGTCGAGCGCCGCAGCGGCGATGTCACGGTTTCGACGGGATACGGCACGTCGGCGCTCGGCATCACGGCGCTCTCCGCACGGGCCGACTTCGAGGGCGGGCGGCGGCTGGTCGTCGCTGCACGGGCCGCGGCAAGCCGGATCGGCACGTTCGATGCGAACGTCGGCGCGGGGCTGACGCCCGATCCGGCGCGTGGTGGTGTGCTTTCGCTGGCCGCCGATGCGCCGCTCTCGGGCAAGCTCGCTTTCGACGTCCCGGCGTTGAAGACGACGGGCGGCTTGTTCGGCCCAAGCTATGTGCTCGACGGCCACCTTGCCCTGAACCTCGTGCTCGGCGGCACCCGGGCGGGGCCTACCGCATCCGGTGCGCTCGTCGGCGACGACATTTCCGCCACGCTCGTCGATCAAGGCGTGCAACTGAAAGACGGCGTCGTGCGAATTGCGCTGACCGAAAATCTCGTCGATTTGCAGCGCGTCGAATTCCACGGCGGCGACGGCACGCTGAAGGCGACGGGCCGGATTAGGCTCGATGAGGCCGAGCCCGACCTGACGGCGCGCATCGTCGCGGACAAGCTCGAACTCTTTGCCGCGCCCGACCGCCGGTTGTCGTTGTCGGGCAGTGCGACGATGGCCAACGGCGGCCCAGGGGGCGGCCTCGACATCGACGGTAAGTTCAAGGTCGATCACGCGCTGTTCGACCTGCCCGAGCAACCGGCACCGCGGTTGTCCGACGACGTCGTCATCGTGCGCAACCATATGCTCGTGCGCGGAGCCCGACCGCGTCCCTCCGAGCCGACGAACAAGCCGGTCGGCCGTTTCGCGCCGCGCGCGAGCGTGGACATCAATCTAGGCAACGACTTCCGCTTCCGCGGCCAAGGCGCCGATCTCGGGCTGCGAGGCACGGTCACGGCGATGTCTGCGCCGAATCAGCCGCTGCGCGCAATCGGCAACGTCGGCGTGACGGAGGGATCGACGTACACGAGTTTCGGCCGCAAGCTCGCGATCGAGAACGGCTATTTCACGTTCAACGGGCCGGTCGCGAATCCCGGCATCAACATTCTCGCAATGCGCCGCAATCAAGAAGTGGAAGCGGGCGTGCAGGTGACGGGGACGGTGCGTGCGCCCATCGTCAAGCTGGTATCGGAACCGAATGTGGCCGACAACGAGAAGCTCTCGTGGCTGTTGTTCGGCCACGGGACGGACCAGGGCAACAACCTCGGACAGCAAAGTTCGATGACGACGGCGCTTGCGCTGCTCGGCAGCGCAACGGGCAAGCGCGTCGCGCAAACGTTCGGACTCGACGAGTTTTCGGTGGGGCGCAGCGAAGTCGGGCTGACCGATTCGCAGGTCGTGATGCTGTCGAAAGCGATCAACGAGCGGCTCGTGCTCGGCTACGAACAAGGCTTGCAATCGGCGAGCAACGCGTTCAAGGCGACCGTCAACCTGTCGCGCTTTTGGTCCGTTGCGCTTTACACTGGCACGTTTCAAGGCGTCGACATCGACTTTACGCGCCGCTTCGACGGATGGCGGGGCCGGCACTGAGCCGGCCCGTTAGACGTAGGTGCAAGCCAGGCGGAGCCGTTGCTTCGAGGCGGCGGCCGGCATGCCGGCCGGGGCGCGCCGGCCGCCGGTGCCCGCCGGCTCAACGCACGCGCATGCCCGGTTTGGCACCGCTATGCGGTTCCAGGATATAAAGACCGGGCTCGGCCTTCTCGTTCGCGCTCGATGCGGCCAGCACCATACCTTCGGACATGCCGAACTTCATCTTGCGCGGCGCGAGGTTGGCCACCATGACGGTCAGCTTGCCGACGAGATCTTCGGGACGATAGGCGGACTTGATGCCGGAGAACACATTGCGCGTTTTCTCCTCGCCGACGTCGAGCGTCAGCTGCAGCAGCTTGTCGGATCCTTCCACGGCCTTGCAATCGACGATGAGCGCGACGCGCAGGTCGATCTTCGCGAAGTCGTCGATCGAAATCGTCGCGCTTTGCTCCGCGTCGGCGGGCGCGGCCGCCGTTTTTTGCTTCGCCTTGTTCGCCGCCGCCGCGGTTGCCGCTGCGCCGGTTTCCGTCGGTTGCAGCGACGTGCGGTTCGCGGCGATCAGCGCCTCGATCTGCTTGGGGTCGATGCGCGTCATCAAGTGCTGATAGGCGTTGATAGGCTGTCCCGACGACAGCGGCGTATCGGCGTCGGCCCATGCCAGCGCGCCGATGCCGAGAAACGCCTCGACTTTCGCCGCAAGGCCGGGCAGCACGGGCTTGAGCGCGATGGTGAGCAGCCGGAACGCTTCGAGGCTGACGCTGACCGTCTCGTGCAGCGCCACGGCGTTCGCCGGGTCTTTCGCTTGATCCCAAGGCTTGGCCGTATCGACATAGCCGTTGACGGCGTCGGCCAGTTCCATCGTCTGGCGCATCGCGCGGCCGTATTCGCGCGCTTCGTAATGCGCCGCGATTTGCGGGATCGCCGCGCGCAGCGTCGCGAGCAGCGGGTGGTGCATCGCGCTGTCCTGAACGCGCGCATCGAAGCGCTTGATCAAAAAGCCTGCGGCGCGGCTCGCGATGTTGACGTATTTGCCGACGATGTCGCTGTTCACGCGCGCTTGGAAATCCTCGAGATTCAAATCCAAGTCTTCCATCGTGGCATTCAGCTTCGCCGCAAAGTAATAGCGCAGCCACTCGGGGTTCAGCCCGGTCTCGATGAAGCTCTTCGCAGTGATGAACGTGCCGCGCGATTTCGACATCTTGGCGCCGTCGACCGTCAAGAAGCCGTGCGCGAAAACGTTGGTCGGCGTGCGGTAGCCCGCGAATTCGAGCATGGCCGGCCAGAACAGCGTGTGGAAATAGAGAATGTCCTTGCCGATGAAGTGATATTGCTCGGCCGTCGAGCCCGGCTTGATCCAGTCTTCGAAATCGAGCCCGCGCTTGGCGGCGAGATTTTTGAAGCTCGCGTAATACCCCACCGGCGCATCGAGCCAGACGTAAAAGTACTTGCCGGGCGCGCCGGGGATTTCGAAGCCGAAGTACGGCGCATCGCGCGAAATGTCCCAATCGCCGAGCTTGGCATCGCCGGCTTGCCCGAGCCATTCGCGCATCTTGTTCGTCGCTTCGGGCTGGGCGAGGCCGCTGACCCATTCGCGCAGGAAATTCTCGCAGCGCGTGTCGGACAGCCGGAAGAAATAGTGCGTCGACTTGCGTCGCACCGGCGTCGCGCCCGAGAGCGCCGAATACGGGTTGACGAGATCGGTGGGTTGATAAGTCGAACCGCACACTTCGCAGCTGTCGCCGTATTGATCCTTCGCGCCGCATTTCGGGCATTCGCCCTTGATGAAGCGGTCCGGCAGGAACATTTCCTTGACGGGATCGTAGGCTTGCTCGATCTCGCGCGCGTCGATCAGGCCCGCTTGCTTGAGCCGGCCGTAGATCGTTTCGCACAGTTCGCGGTTTTCCTCGGAATCGGTCGAGTAGTAGTTATCGAACGAGACGAGGAAGTTGCCCAAATCGCGGGTGTGGTCGCCCCATACGCGCTCGATCAGCTGCTTCGGCGTAATGCCTTCCTTTTCCGCGCTGAGCATGACCGGCGTGCCGTGCGTATCGTCCGCCCCGACGTAATAGACCTCGTGCCCGTGCATTCGCATCGCGCGCACCCAGATGTCCGTCTGGATGTACTCGACCAGATGGCCGAGGTGGATCTGCCCGTTTGCATAAGGCAAAGCGGACGTCACGAGAATGCGGCGGCGGGCGGCGCCCGCGCCGGCTTGCGCGGCTGAATGAGGGGCGGATACGGTCATGAGCGTATGAAAGGAGGCACTGCCTGAGGGAAAACGGCGATTTTAGCAGGCAGGCGGCGGAGGACGGGCGGCTCGCGCGCGCGCCGCGTGCGTCCGCGGCGGTTTGGAAGGGCAAAAAAAAACCGGGGCGTTCGGCCCCGGAGCAACAACGACAAGAGGAGAATGGTGACGCAGCGGCGCTTGCCAGCCACGTACCGTTTATACAGACAAGCGAGATGCCGACGAGTTCGAAAAATTTTTCGAAACGTTTACCGGCGCCTTCTACCCGCCTTCCGTCGCTGTTTTCGAGCGCGATCATCGTGGCGAGCGGCTCGCGCAGCCGCTGTACCCTGCCCGTGGGGGCGGGGATATGCCGGGCATGGAGCGCGCTCGGGCGGCCGCGACGAAGAGGCCCGGCAGGCCTGAGGGCGCGCCAGGCTGCTCGGGCGCTCAGCCCGCGGGCTGCGACATCGCCCGCAGATAGACTTCGACGCGTCGATTTTGCGCGCGGCCTGCCTCGGTGTTGTTGTCGGCCACCGGATTGTTGGGGCCGTAGCCCGCCGCCTGAAGGCGATTGGGCATGACGCCGTGTTGGCTCAGGTAGGTCGCCACGCTTTGCGCCCGATTTTGCGACAGCGTCTGGTTCAATTGCGCGCTGCCGGTGCTGTCGGTATAGCCCCGCACTTCGGCGACGAGTTCCGGGTGCTGCTGCATTTGCGTGGCCAGTTCGTTCAGCGTCGGATACAGCGCCGGATTGATCTGATAGCTGTTCGTCGCGAACGTCACGTTGCTCGGAATGTTCAGCTTGAGGGAGCCATCGGGCTGCTCCGTGACTTGGGTGCCGGTGCCGCGGGAGGCGCCGGAGAGCTTGTTGCGAATAGCCTGCCAGTTGTAGCCCGTGACGCCGCCCGCCAGGGCGCCGACGCCCGCGCCGATCGCCGCTCCCTTGCCGCCGCCGGCTAGCGCGCCGATGCCGGCGCCTAGCGCGGCGCCGATACCGGTGCCGGCGGCCGTATTACTTTGCTGCGGGGTCGCGCACCCGGCGAGAATCGCGCCGGTCAGAGCGAAAGCGGTGAGACGGGTGACAGTTTTTGCGTTCATGTTGGTGTCCTCTCTGGATTGACGGTCGCTCACGCTGGCCCGCGCGAGCCGGCAACGCTCGAGCCTGCCCGAGACGAGGCAGGCGATCGCTGCGACCGCGCGGCGGCATAAGCGGCCGGTAGGGCGGCAGGCCAGTGCGCCTCGAAGGTCCCGCTTTCGGCGTGCCGCAGCGGGAAATTGCCCTGCCGCTCACCATTTGGCAATGGCGCGCAACAAATGTTTGCAATTTTTTGGGGCCGAAATGCCGCAGCGGCGTCGCGGCTTCGGGGCGACGCCGCTCGTTTCAGCTTAGCACCGGGTAGCATGGTTCGCGCCTACGAACGACGGCCACGAACGGCCACGAACGGCCACGAACGGCCACGAGCGGCCAGGAATGGCCAGGAATGGCCAGGAATGGCCAGGAATGGCCAGGAATGGCCAGGAATGGCCA
>CBIHRA010000076.1:0-6335 GCA_966212325.1 uncultured Burkholderiaceae bacterium
TGCCAAAAACCCCCGACAGCCATAGCGCTCTCGGGGGTTTTGCTTTTGCAGGCCCGAGATTCGATGTGCTGCCGCCGAAACCGGCTCATGGCCTCATCCAACGCTTGACGCACTGTACATGCATACAGTACAAATGCAGTTCATGGACTTTGTGCAGGCACGCTTGAGATGGCTTAGGCCGGGCGGGGCAGCACATGCAGATTGAGCTTCTACGATGGACGACTGTCACGTCGAATTTCCAGTCTCGCCGCCTGAGCCGCTCAAAGGCCGAGGGGCTGTAACGAACTTGCAAGGGCGCTACGAGCTCGATCGGCGTGAGGTCTTCGACGACGGGTGGGCGCCGTCGGAGGACGGTGAGCCGCCGTCGGCGCTAAAGACGCAGGTATTCGAGGAGCGTGCTAAAAGCATTCTGACGCGCAATGCATCGCCCGACATTCCATTCAGCGTATCGCTCAACCCCTATCGCGGTTGCGAGCATGGGTGCATTTACTGCTTTGCTCGTCCGACGCATAGCTACCTGGGACTGTCGCCGGGCCTCGATTTCGAGAGCCGCATCTACGCGAAAATCAATGCCGCCGAGTTGCTGCAGCGGGAGCTCTCCAAGAAGCATTACACGCCCGAGCCGATCGCGCTCGGCGTCAACACCGACGCGTATCAGCCCGTCGAGCGAGCGCTGCGGCTCACGCGCCGCGTCATCGAGGTACTTCATGACCACGGGCATCCGTTCGCGGCGATTACGAAGTCGTCGCTGATCGAGCGCGATATAGACCTGCTTGCACCGATGGCCGAGCGCGGGCAAGTGATGGCCGCCATCACCGTAACGACGCTCGACGCTGAGATCGCACGCACGCTGGAGCCGCGTGCCGCGACGCCCATGCGGCGCTTGCGCACGATTCGATTGCTCAGCGAAGCCGGCATTCCCGTAGGCGTCAGCATTGCGCCGGTCATTCCGTTCGTGACCGAGCCCGATCTCGAGCGGGTGCTCGAGGCTTGCGCGGAAGCGGGGGCGACAAGCGCCAGCTATATCGTGTTGCGCTTGCCCTGGGAGGTGGCGCCGCTATTCAAGGATTGGCTCGCGGCCCATTTCCCGCAGAGAGCGGAGCGTGTGATGTCACGTGTGCGCGATATGAGAGGCGGTAAGGACTACGACTCCTCGTTCGCGCATCGCATGAAGGGCGAGGGCGCGTGGGCCGATCTGCTCAAGCAGCGGTTCGACAAAGCAGTGAAGCGGCTGGGGCTGAACGCGCGCCGGCATGGTATTCTCGATATGTCTCACTTCAAGCGGCCGAGCCGCGTCGAGCCGTCAAATCCCCAACTGGATCTATTTTGAGGTGGGCGCCGGGCGCGGTTATCGAGACAGCGAATTGATCACGTCGCTCTGCGATTCGAAGTAGGTTTGAAATGTGACGGCCAGGCCGCTCATCAATAAGAACGCACCGATCAACAGCGAGAAGATCACGACGAATACGACGCCCCAGCCTGAGCGGCTTCGCGCCGTTTGCCCTGCGTTGAATTGCGCATCCCACTTCTGATCGGGCCGCAGGCCGTAGACGATCGCCGCCAGCAACGCCGCCAGCAGCGACGCAGCCCCTGGCATGACGAGCACCCATCCGAGGGTGGACGCGCGTTCCGACGCCACGAGCAGCATGGCCCCGCGAATGCCTAGCACCGTGCCGAGCACATGGGCCCAGCCGAATAAGTCGCGCGAGCCGTAAAGGTAAAAGCGATGGACGCCCACGCTGCCGAACAGAAAAGCGAGCAATGCGGTCAGCGTTTTTGAGCGGAAGCGGGCGGGCGAGGGAAAAGCGCGAGTGGACATGACGGTAAGGGCGCGATGCAAGAGGTTCAGCCAGTCAGAAACGCCCGCTTTCGCGGGCGTCCAGTGCGCATTGTACGTCGCTCGCTGGCCGTACGGCCGCGATTCTGTCTAGATGTGGCGTCCGTTTCGGCTCGATTCGGCGTCGATTCGGCGTCGATCCCGCCTCGACTCGACCGGGCGTTCGCGCCGACGGCAGGTAAGTGTTTGTTATGGTTTCAGTTTCCCGCTATAATCGAGCGTTTCAGTTGTTCCGAACCCCCGGTTTTCAAGGATTACAGCATGGTTATCATCCGCTTGGCACGTGGCGGCTCGAAGAAGCGCCCGTTCTACAACATCGTCGCCACCGATTCGCGCAGCCGCCGCGATGGCCGCTTCATCGAGCGCGTCGGTTTCTACAACCCGGTCGCCACGAAGGGTGAATCGCTGCGCATCGCGCAAGATCGTTTGACGTACTGGCAAGGCGTGGGCGCGCAACTGTCGCCGACCGTCGAGCGTCTCGTCAAGCAAGCGCAAAAGGCGCAACCGGCTGCTTAATCGCCGTTGCGGCAGCGTCGATAATCGCCGTTGAGTGCGAGTCGATCGGTCGCCGCTGCGATCAAGCAACTTTGAGGTTTGTCGATGTCCGTTGATGATCCGGGCGGCTCGGGCCGAGCGAAGCCGACCTCCCGTGGGCCTGTGTCGTTTGGCGCGTTCGCGCGCAAGCCGGTCGAGCGCAGTGCGATACCTGCAGCCACTGGCCGGGCCCCGGGCATCGAGCTGGTCCACGCATTGCCTGATGACGCCGTCGAGGTCGGCGCTGTCGTCGACGCTTACGGCCTGAAGGGCTGGGTCAAGGTTGCAGCGCACGCGAGCGCGCGGCAAGGCGGCGACGCGTTGCTTAGCGCCAAGCGCTGGTGGCTCGTCAAAGGGCGCGAGATCAAATCGGCGTCCGTCACGGCCTCCAAAACGCACGGCGACAGCGTCGTGGCGCAGCTCAGCGGGGCGCTCGATCGCGATCAAGCTTTGGCGTTGCGCGGTTGGCGTGTGCATGTGCGGCGCAGCGATTTCCCTGCACTAGGGAGCGACGAGTTTTACTGGGTCGACTTGATCGGCCTTGAAGTCGTCAACGAAACGGGCGTCGTTCTGGGCAACGTTGTCGATCTCATCGATAACGGCGCACACTCGGTGCTTCGCGTCGAGTTCCCGTCGCAGGGCAAGAACGGGCAACCGGCGGCCGGCGAGCGGTTGATTCCGTTCGTAGGCGTATATGTGAAAACGGTGGATCAGGCGGCGAAGCGCATCGTCGTCGATTGGGAAGCCGATTATTGAGCATGGTCGACACCACGGAGCGCGCGATGCAGTTCGATGTCGTCACGCTCTTTCCCGAGATGTTCCGCGCGATCACCGAGTGGGGCATCACGAGCCGAGCGACGAAGCAAGGCAGATTCGGCTTGAGGACGTGGAATCCGCGCGATTTCACGACGGATAACTACCGCACCGTCGACGACCGGCCTTACGGCGGTGGTCCCGGCATGGTGATGCTGGCCAAGCCGCTCGAAGCGGCGATCAGCGCGGCGAAAGCCGCGCAGGCGGGCCAAGGCGTAAGCGGTACACGTGTGGTGATGATGTCGCCGCAAGGGGCGCCACTCGATCATGAACGCGTCATGAGATTCGCGCACGAGCCTGGGCTCGTGCTGTTGTGCGGTCGGTACGAAGCCATCGATCAACGTCTTATCGATCGCTGCGTGGACGAGGAAGTCAGTCTCGGCGATTTCGTTTTGTCGGGCGGGGAGTTGCCCGCCATGGCGTTGATCGATGCAGTGGTGCGGCAATTGCCGGGCGTGCTGGGCGATGCGCAGTCGGCTGTGCAGGACAGCTTCGTCGACGGGTTGCTCGATTGTCCGCACTACACTCGCCCCGAAGAGTACGAGGGCATGCGTGTGCCCGACGTGCTGCTCGGCGGGCATCACGCCGAAATCGAGCAGTGGCGTCGCAAAGAGGCGCTAAGAAACACCTTCGCCAAGCGGCCCGATCTGATCGAGCACGCGAGGCGCAACAAGATGTTGAGTCGTGCCGACGAGGCATGGCTCGCAAGTCTTGCGAAAGCGGCGGCAAAGCCATGACTTCATGGTTTCTGGTGCGCGCGCAGGACGCAGGCGGCTCCGCGTAAGCGGGGCCAGATGTGAATCCATCCTCTATCGGGGCCGAGCCAAGACGTCCATGTGGCGCGCGGCAGGCAAAACGCCGACAAGATGGCTTAAGGAGTCAGTCATGAATCTGATTGAAAAACTCGAGCAGGAAGAAATCGAGCGCGTGCTCGCCGGCAAGTCGGTTCCCGAATTCGCCCCCGGCGATACGGTGATCGTCAACGTGAACGTGGTCGAAGGTACGCGCAAGCGTGTTCAGGCCTACGAAGGCGTGGTCATCGCCAAGCGCAACCGCGGCCTGAACTCGTCGTTCATCGTCCGCAAGATCTCGTCGGGCGAAGGCGTCGAGCGTACGTTCCAAACGTACTCGCCGCTGCTGGCCAGCATCGTCGTGAAGCGTCGCGGCGATGTCCGTCGTGCGAAGCTCTACTACCTGCGCGAGCGTTCGGGCAAGTCGGCACGTATCAAGGAAAAGCTGGTCTCGAAGGACCGCGCTGCTTCCTAAGCGTGTCAGCAGTAAGAAAAAGCACCCTTATCCGGGTGCTTTTTTGTTTGGCGGTTGCCGGATCACAATGGCGGTATCCGTTCATGACCTCGTGAGCATTAAGTCGATGCGTCCCGTTTTCGAACCCGAAGTGCTGCCGATCGAATCGACGGGCGCCGGTCTGCCCGGCGTCGCCGCATACCGGCTGACGCCAGCAGGCCTGCGCGAGCGCTTTGCGCAGCGCCTCTCTTGGGCGCCCGAGCCCTTCGAGGCACTGGCCGCGCAACGCGGCGACCCGCGCGAGGCGGCTGTCCTCGTGCCGCTCGTCGTGCGCGAGCACGGACTCTCCGTCTTGCTGACGCAGCGCGCCGATCACCTGAGCGATCACGCGGGGCAAATCAGCTTTCCGGGCGGGCGCCGCGAGCCCTCCGATCCCGACGCCGTCGCGACGGCTTTGCGCGAGGCGCAAGAAGAAGTGGCGCTATCCCCCGAGCGCGTCGAGGTCCTCGGGGCGTTGCCCGATTATCTGACGGGCACCGGTTTTCGCGTCACGCCCGTCGTCGGGCTCGTGCATCCGCCTTTCACAGTCCACGCCGACACCCTCGAAGTGGCGGATATCTTCGAAGTACCGCTCCCGTTTCTCATGGACCCGGCCAATCACGAGGTCCGCGTCTTCCGTTGGGAGGGCGGCGAGCGCCGCTTTTTCGCGATGCCGTACCCGCGGCAAGACGCGGGCGGTCACTATTTCGTCTGGGGCGCGACGGCCGGCATGCTACGCAATTTTTATCGGTTTCTCGCGGCGTGAATGGCCGATGCGCGTTTCGCCGGCTGTTGAGTCGATTCGGCAACATTCGAGACGGGCGCCCTGTGCTATCGTTACGCGACAATTGAACAAACTCGAATTGCCACGGCTCCGCGCATGACCTTTTTCTCCGTATTACTGGCTCTCGTCATCGAACAGCTGCGTGCCCTTTCGCAGACCAACCCGATTTTTTCGCTGCTCCAGTATCACGCGGAGTCGGCCGCGCAAGGGTTCGACGCGGGTAAGAGAAAGCACGGCATGCTTGCGTGGCTCGTGGTCGTCCTGCCATGGACGCTCGCGGTCGCCGTGATCTATTACGTCCTTTATCGAATCAGTTTCGTGCTCGCGTTCCTATGGAACGTCGTCATCGTTTATTTCACCCTCGGTTTTCGACAGTTCAGCCATTACTTTACCGATATCCACCTCGCGCTGAATAACGACGACGTGCCCCGTGCGCGCGAAATCCTCAACGAGTGGACGGGCATGGATACGGTCGACATGCCCGTCGGCGAGATCGTGCGTCACACGTTGATCCACGCGGTCGTCGCTTCCCACCGGCACGTGTTCGGCGTGTTCTTTTGGTTTCTCGTGCCGATCGGTCCTGCCGGCGCGGTGCTCTACCGTATTTCGGAATACCTCGCGCGCAGTTGGAGCGTCGCCGTCGGCGAACGCACAGCCGCATTCGGCACGTTCGCGCGCACCGCCTTTTTCGTCATCGATTGGCTGCCGGCCCGCTTGACGTCGCTCGGCTTCGCGATCGTCGGCAATTTCGAAGATGCGATTTATGCCTGGCGAAACCATGCTCGCCAATGGCCCGACGCCAATGACGGCGTCTTGCTCGCGGCGGGTAGCGGGGCGCTCGGCGCTCGGTTGGCCGGGCCGCTTGCCGAGCCGTCGAGCCTCGACGCGCTCGGCGCGCCCGACGGCGGGCCGATGCCCGTCGGCGACGATTGCACGCCACGCACGCTGCAATCGGCCGTCGGACTCGTCTGGCGCGCAGTCATCCTCTGGATGATTTTGTTGCTCATGCTGACGATCGCCGTTTGGCTCGGCTAAACGGCTAAACGGCTAAACGGCTAAACGGCTAAACGGCTAAACGGCTAA
>CBIHRA010000077.1:0-6007 GCA_966212325.1 uncultured Burkholderiaceae bacterium
TTAGCTCAGTCGGTTAGAGCGACGGAATCATAATCCGCAGGTCCGGGGTTCGAATCCCTGATTCGCCACCACGCATTACCAAGGCTGCGCGCTTCCGAAAGGAGCGCGCAGTTTTGCTTTGAGCCCTTGAAAATCAAGGACTTGGCGAAGGTATAAACCCGTCTCTCTAGGCTGCCGGGTGCTACATCGAACTGCTACATTGGACGCCTCGGCGTCTGGCTTCGATGGCACAAGGACAACCTTGCCCCTGAGAGGACACCATGCCTTCGCAACACTGCCTGACGACCCGCCGCCAGTCCGCGGTTCCCCAGTTCCGACGTGCCATCCCGGCAGACCTGCAGAAACTTTTCGGCCGATTCGAGCTTGGCGGCTCGCTCCGCACCCGCGAAAAGGCAGAAGCCAAGCGCCGGCGCAACGCACTCGTTGCCGCCACCGACAGCCTGTTCGACGATGCCCGAATGTTGCGCGCTACCGGCTCGGCAAACCGCGACGCCCTTCTGCATGAATTTACCCGGCAACGCGAACTCATATGCTCCGGTCAGACTGTGCACTATTCGGCTTCACCCGAACCAGCAACCGAGCCCCGTGACGTATCGGCCCAGGACCAGGCGCCCTGCTGGCCGGAGGTCTATGAGGAAGTCTTCTCCTCAGACGAGCGCCCAGCCATCAAGGCCCACTTCAGCCTCAAGCCATCGATGATTCCGCGACTGATTGCTCGTCGACGCGCGGTCATGCTCCATGGGGATGACGTGCTGCGCTCCACCGATTCACGCGAGGACGTGCGAGCCATCCGCAAAGGCCTCGCTGAACTCGAGCAGGACATTACGGACGACATCGCCCGCGACGACACCTCCGCCATACGTGAAGAAGCGCTCACCCTGCTTGCCTATGAGGGCATCGACCTCTCGCGGACACATGCCGCTCACCTTGCGGAGTACCTGAAGCGGTTCCTCAGCGCAGAACTGGACCTCATCCGGGAGCAACTGGGACGCCTCAACGCTAGCCGCACGCCGACGCCCCCGCTACCCGTGGAACCGCTCGATACAGATGATTGGGATAATTTCATCGAAAATTGGGTGTCGGTACGTAAGCCGAAAGAAGGAACTATCGCTAGCGTGCGCGCCGAAATCGCCCGCTTCCGAAAATTCAGCAATGACAAAAGCCCCGTCGACGTCACGGCTGGCGACGTACGCGCCTACGTGAATTTTCTTCTGCAAACCGTTTCGCGAAATCGAGTTAAGGTCATCCTCTCGCTCATTCGGCCCGTGGTCGGCAAGGCTATCGAGGAAGAAATCACGTCCCTTGGACAGAATCCGTTCTCAGCGGTGACTGTCCATGTGTCCGAGAAGGACATCCGGTCGTACCAACCGTTCTCGGCAGGCCAGCTCCAGACGTTTTTCGACGGCCCGGTCCACCGCCACGGCGAGCGTCCAGGCAAAGGTGGTCGGGACGCGGCTTTCTGGCTGCCGCTTCTCGCCCTCTTTGCCGGCGTGCGCCTTGAGGAGGCGGGCACGCTCACCACCGCAAGTGTGTTCCAACGCGCCGGAAGCTACTGGGTAAAGATTGGCGAGAGCAAGTCGGCCAACAGCAGCTTGCGAGAAGTGCCGGTTCACCGTGTCCTCGAGGAGAAGGGATTCATCGAATTCGTCGAGCGCCAGCGCAGGCAACGAGGGGGAAACGCAACGCTGTTTCCGAACCTCCGCCCGAAGACGATTGACGGGAAGAAGACTCGGATGTACTCGACTTGGGTCAACAAATATATCGACGCCCACGTCATTGACGACGCGCAATATACATTTCACTCCTTCCGCAACAATTTCGAGGAGGCACTAACCTGTGAAGGCATCCAGGAAGATGTCCGCCGCGCACTGATGGGACAGGCGCAAAGCGGCATGACCCGTCGCTATGGAAAAAAAGGAGCCGGCAACCGACGGGTATTTCCTGACCGCGTCCTGATTGAAGCCATGCACCGCTTGACCTACGAGGGGCTGGACCTGACATACGTCACAGCGAACGCCAACCTGCCTAGCTGACGTCCTCGCCGTATAGTGCCGCCTCAATCCGTGGCGGCACCTTATGAGACACAGTGGTTACCGTGTCCTTTCGCCAGCACGTGGGCGCTAGCGGCGCAACGATTGCTTCGCAGCTTCGACATCGGCACGCTCGGCATCGCGCATCCAGCCGTCGGAGATGCGCATCAGCATGGCCGATGTACGGGGGAAGTTCTGCGTGGCGTCAGCCCAAGCGCGAGCCTGCTTGGCCAATTGCCGCTCTTGGTCCCCGCCCTCCCCAATGCCTTTGCTGTAGACACCTCTCATGTTGAAGCGCTCAACTGCCAGTCCATTCTCTAACTCGTCTGACGCGATGTTCTCGATGGCATGCCGTACGGCCTCATGGGGCCATGCACCGTCAAGTTGACTTGCCGGTGCATGAGCGAGCAAATGGCCAATCCTACCGTCCGTAACGTCCACCCGGTCCATTTCCTTAGCCAAATCGCGCACTTCGTAGCACCATTGCAAAAGAGTCTTTCCATCGACATCGTTACCAGTTTGCCCAGGCAATAACTGAAGGCTCCCAAGCAGGTCGTATGCCGCTACTGCCAGACGGTGTTCGTTCTCCGAGACCTCCCTGGCTTCTGCGTTTGCCGCCTTAAAGACCGCACAAATTGCTTCCATGAACAACCCCGCTCGCTCGACCATCAGTCGATGCAATGTGAGAGGCTTTTTTCTTCGACCGAAGAACGGTAGATATGCGAACTCCCGCTTGGCAAGTTCTTCAGGAGCAATATCGTTTCTGGTCTCAAGTTCCTCGAATACCTGTTCAAGGTAGTATGCGGTCATGGTCCCGCCCCGACCACCAGATGCGTTAATTTCTGGTATCGCAGAATCCAGCAGGCGCAACAGCGTTTCCGATGTAACCTCTTTCAGGCGACGGACGGCAGTTTCAATCGCGGCCATCGGGCGCCCACGCGACGCGTAGTTTTCGATGGCAAACAGAAGTTCCTCGGTATTTCCCTTTATCGCGCATGAGTGCTTCTGTGCCCAGAACGCTTCGTTGACCTCTCGCCCAAACGAACTGACCACGTCCCAGGCCCGCATGTTCTCGTCCAGCGCAGTCAAGAGGCGCGCCGTGCGGCTTGGTTCTACTTCAAGTGCGGCGACGATATCTCGAACATCGATGGCAAAACCGTCGCCAAAGCGCGTCAATCCTTCGACAATAATTGTCGCGCTTACGACATCAAGTCCGTCACCGGCTTCTACCGCCAGCCGTAACAGCGTCGCCAGTTGTTCTCTTGGTAACTGCAGTGTCTGTGCTGCCACAGCTACACTGTGTGGCAGCTTTACGCGCTTTGCCAAGTCAATCAGTCCTTGGGCACCGCTACTTGCGGCAATCGCTTGAATGGCCTCGCCGCGCGCTGCTTCAACCGGCGCCATAGGGTCGTCGGATGTGGCACCAAAGCCCGGTACCGTCGGCATCCAGTCATCAAAGAGCCAGGTACTCTGAAGCAACGGGTCATCCGGCTTGAACTTCTCAAGAACAGCGTCGACCCGGGTCAGCGCCTCAGGCCTCAGAGCCCAGTCTGTATCTGCAAAGGTGCGGTGCCGATTTGCTTCCCGCCGCAATGCGTCCCATATCGGAAATCGGATTTCGCTGGTAACTTCAGCAAGCACGGCGTCCAGCGCACTAAGCATACTGTCCAGAGACTCCCGGGGAAAATCGCTCATTGCACCAATGAGCGTTGCCCATCGCTCCGGGTCCTGCCCCACCTGCTCCAGCGCGAGGCGAACGACTGTGGCCTGGCTCTCCCAAACCACGCCATAAGTCAGCGCCTCCTCCTCGGCATCACCGAACTCACGGAATTTCGGCGTAGCCGTTGGGCTTGATGTGTCATGCGAGCGAGGCAGCAGCTTCGTGAGCAACGGCCAAGCAATAGCAGGTACCGCCTTGACGATATGGGCGAGAACCGCCGTTCTCTGTTTGGCACGGGCGCTGGTATTGGGTGACCACGAAAGAAAGATGGCGCGCAAGCTGTTGATGGGGCGATTGGAGAGCGACCCTCCCGGGTCAATCGCTGCCAGACGCGCGAGGCATATGGCAGAACGAAGCAGAAGTTTCGGGTCCCAGGCCAGCGTCTCCAGTGCCCACAGCAGCCCGACGTGGTAAGTCCGGGGAGTGAGAAAACCCTTATGTTCGTCGAAGATTGGCTTGATTGCCGCAGCGTCGCCCTCAAGCAGACGCTCGAGGGCCTCAAGAAAAGGGATGGGGGCGGCCTCCGCGAGCAGCGCGAGGTTATCTTGCAGACTCGCGAGTAACCGATAGTCATTTGACAGACCCGGCAGGCCTCGGACGATACCGTTCACGAATTCTTGAGGTGTCGTGCCCTGCACGGTGAAATCAGCCTGCTCGTGCAGAACCGCCATATGCAAGAGCATGGTCATCATCCCTTCACGAAGCCAGCTGCTATGGGTGTCCTGCCTCTCCGACATCGGCCGGAACAGTTCATCCTCTTTCGGCGCCGGCGAGATGTAGGAGAAAACCTCCGTTGCCGCAGCCGAGAACTGACGCAGGTGCTCTGGCCCGATGAGATGACCGAGGTGGACAAACGCGTCCACAGATGAACGCATGGTCCACACGTCACCCACGTGGTCCACCGGCGGGTCTTTCAACTTCGCGAGCTTCCGTAGCGGAGCCTCGACCATCTCATATTCGGCGCACCTGGCAAGCATGCAGAGTATCGCCTGGTCCGGGTTGCTGGAGGTGGCCCAGGCGCCCGCCAACAACGCGGGCAACAGTGGCTCCGCACTGTCCATCCATTCCGGCCTTTCAGCGGTACCGCTTGGCCTCTGGCGTGCCAGCACGGCCAGACTCCGCCCGCAGTGCCGCGCAATTTCGTATCCCTGCTCCTCAGTGAATCCCATGGCAACGAACGCCTTGCCGAGAGCTGAGATGTGCGGTCGGTTGAGCAGGACATGATTCGACCGCCTTTCGTCCGCGCCTGCACTGACGATGGTGGGACCGTATTGGGAAAGCAGGCCCGCGAGGCCCCGTGCCTGTCCTCGGGGCAGGAAGATAAGTCCTTCCTTGCCGGCAAGTGCTCGTGCGGCTTCCTCGGTATCCACAATTAAGGTACGCGCTTCGAGAAAAAAGCGTACTGACGGTTCAGCCCGACGAATCGCTGCGACGGCAAAAGCCAGAACCTCATCCGGAGAATCGGCCGCGAAAGCAAGCCTGGCGGTACCTTCATTGAGTCCGCGCAAAAGCTCTTCGCCTTGCGACTCGCGACCGGCAAGCAGAACTTCCTCAACGAGAGCAGGGGAAAATCTGTTTGAGAACTCTTCCCAGAATTCATCAATGCTTCGCGCCCCCGCTGAAGGCATCAGCCTGAGCTCGTATCTGGCCCAACGGGCGGCGACCGCGGGGCATGTGCTCAGCCAGTCTTCCAGCATCGCCCCGTCAATGTATTTAACGTCCTTCCAGTCGCCCTGCTCGCGCTTCGCCTGTACCCAGTCTTGCAACTTCTCCTTGGGGTTGTCCCACGTCCGTGGAGAAACGAAAACGAATGTCGTTTCTTTGCGCGCAGCCTCGTCAACCTGCGCTGTTCGCTTCTCATAGTCACTGGTGGCCTTTCCGGCTGCGCCTTCAGTGACGCCGAACTCCCAGATTGACCTTCCATCCGGCACGTATGGAGGCATCCCCGTCGCTTCCAGCACACCATCGAAGCCTCGAACCTGCCCCTTGTCACCGCTCGGAAAGCGAATGTCGGTGATATTCGACGCCGTTGCCCTAACTAGGTCGGCGACCAGCGCCGGGAAACTGGTTCGAGCTTGAAGCATATCTGCCCACTGTTGCAGGTTTGTCGCCGTGACCCAACGCATCTCCCTTCCTCACACGCATATTGTTGAAGACTTAAACTGACAGGCGCGAGCGTCCCGCCGATTGCGAGTGCCCATCCCGGTGTTTGTCAACATAGTTGTCGCGTCGCTTCACGCGCACTGCTTTAATTCGG
>CBIHRA010000078.1:0-5161 GCA_966212325.1 uncultured Burkholderiaceae bacterium
CGACCACTTGCAGCGGTTGTTCGGCGGCGACGGCGGCACGGAAGGCGGCGCCGGGACGCATGGACTGCTGATGACCTGTTTCCACGTTGGCTCCCAGAAAGGTGTCCCTATAGAGCAAGCTGTGGACCAGGCCGAATCTCATGACGCAACCGGTTGATTTTTAACGAAATATCACTCCCACTGTTACTGGCGGTATTTCAAAAATGAAATCGAAGATTTCATATCCGCAATGAAACGCGCATAATGGCGACAGCGCATCGCGCGTTCATCCATCGACCGAGTTGCCTTTCCGTGAGCCGTCTTCCTTCCGATCATTCATTCGAAGGGCCTCAGCGCCCGCGCGTGTGGGCGTTCGGCATCAGCCGCCTACGCGATCTGTTGTTCGAGATTGCGGGCGAATACGACGAGCGCGCCGATCTACGCGTGATCTCGCGTGCTTACGACGATGCCGTGAGCGAGGTCGAGGCCGCCGGTGCGCGGCGGCCGGACGTCATCGTCGCGGGCGGCTCGAACGCCGCCTACCTGAAGACTCGGCTCGCAGTGCCTGTCGTCCAAATCAATCCGACGGGTTTCGACGTCATGCATTCGCTCGCGCGGGCACGGCGCCAGGCCGAAGGTCAAGTCGCGCTGGTCAGTCCCGGCGAAACGCCGCAGGAAGTGCGCGATTTCGTGGCGGCCTACGGGCTCGACATCGTTTTTGCTTCGTATCGTTCGGCCGAAGATGCGGATGCTTGCGTGCAAGCGCTCAGCGAACAGGGCGTGGGCGCGATCGTCGGCCCGGGGCTCATCGCCGATCTGGCGGCAACAGCGGGTATCGATGCCGTGTTTCTTTACTCGCATGCTTCGATCCGGCGCGGGTTCGAGACCGCCCTCGAATTGGCCGACGCCACGCGCGCCGAAACGAAGCGCCGGCGTCATATCGACAACCTGCTGCAGCATCTGCGCGACGGTGTCGTCGCGCTCGACGCCGAAGGGCGCGTCGAAGCGATCAACCGGCGCTTGGCCGATGCGCTCGGCATCGATCCAGCTCGCGCCGTCGGGCAGCCGCTTGTCGAGCTTTCGCCCGATCTCGCGCGCACACTGCCCGATGCGGACGGCGACGTGCTGGCTTCGATTCGCGGCGTCAGCTATCTCGTGCACCGCGGGCCGCTCGCCGGCGATCGAGGGGAAGACGGCGCCGTGCTGACATTTCAAGAATCGCGTGCGGTCGAAAGGCTCGATCGCACGTTACGCTCCAAGCAATTGACGCATCAATTTGCGGCGCGTTATCGGCTCGACGATCTCGTCGGCGAAAGCGCCTCGATGCAGCGGATCAAGACGCTGGTGCGGCGCTACGCCAAATCCGATGCGACGGTGCTCGTGCTCGGCGAAAGCGGCACAGGCAAGGAAATGGTGGCGCAGAGCATTCACCGGCTCAGCGCGCGGCGCGAATTTCCGTTCGTCGCGATCAACTGCGGCGCCTTTCCCGAAGCGCTGCTCGAAAGCGAATTGTTCGGCTACGAAGAGGGGGCATTCACGGGCGCGCGCAAAGGCGGCAAGGCTGGGCTGATCGAAGCGGCGCACCGCGGCACGCTGTTTCTCGACGAAATCGGCGAGATGCCGTTGCCGCTGCAAAGCCGTCTTTTGCGCGTGCTGCAAGAGCGCGAGGTCGTGAGGCTCGGCTCGACGGAGCCCACGCGTGTCGACATCCGCGTGATCGCCGCGACGCATGGCGCGTTGACCGAGCGGATAGCAAAAGGGACGTTCCGCACCGATCTCTATTACCGGCTCAACATCTTGAGCATGGCGTTGCCGCCGTTGCGCGAGCGAGCCGACGACATCATGCCGCTGGCCGTTTCGTTGTTCATGCAAGCCGTGCGGCGCGAGCCTCGCTTATCGGCGCGCATTCGCGGCAGCGAAGCGGGCGCGCAGGTGTTGGCCGGCGTCGAAGGCGCGCTATGCGGCTACGCCTGGCCAGGCAACGTGCGCGAACTGCAGAACGTCATCGAACGCATTGCGGTCGAGCTCGCCGATGCGGGGACATCGGCGAGCCTCGCCGAAGCGCTCCATATCGATGCCATGTGGACGATCGCCCCCGAGTTGTTTGCTCGCGTTGCGGACGAACCTAGCCGGCGTTCGACTGCGAAGACGCTGCGGGAACGGAGCAGGCGCGTCGAAGCGCAAGAGGCCCGTGCAGCGCTCGCGGCGTGCAACGGCGACCGCGATGCCGCATGCCGTGCGCTAGGCATCAGCAAGACGACGTTATGGCGAAAACTGAACGGCGAGCGCGACCGACTTCCACGCCCGCGATGAACGCGGATCCCTCGGCGCGTCGACATGAGGTAGCATGCGCAACGCCGCTCGGTTGAGGCGGAAAACATCGACTCGAGGTGCGTTCCATGCTCTATTTGTGGCTAAAAGCGGTGCACGTGGGAGCCGTACTCGTTTTTCTGGGCGGGTTGTTCGTCTTGACGATGACGGCCGTGGCGTTGTCGAGATCGAACGGCTTTGGCCAGGTTTCAGGTTCTGAAGAGAAGCCGGTGCCGACTCGAGAGCAGGCGGTGCTGCGCGATACGGTGTTGCACTGGGATAGACGCGTCACTTCACCGGCGTTGGGGCTGGTGTGGGTCGTTGGAATTGCACTCGTGTGGATGGGCGGATGGCTCAGCTCACCTTGGTTCCTCGTCAAGCTCTGTCTCGCCATATTCTTGTCGGCCGTGCATGGCATGACGTCGGGCATGATTCGGCGAATGGGCCGCGAGGGCAGCCGGCCGATGCCTCGCGCGCTTCGTTATTTCCCGGCGGCAATCGTCGCGAGCGCGGTTGCGATCGCCGTTCTCGTCGTCGTCAAACCGTTTTGACGAAACGCCCCGCTTACGTCGAGGGGCGCATTCGGAGCTCAGCCGCGCTTCGGAATATCGAGGCCCTTGACGACGGCCGGCCGCGCGACGAATAGATCGAGCGCGCGCTTGACATGCGGGAAGTCGGCGAACCCGACGAGCTCGCCCGCCTCGTAGAAGCCGGTGAGATTACGCACCCATGGGAACGTGGCGACGTCGGCGATCGTGTACTCGTCGCCCATGATCCATTGGCGTTCGCGAAGGCGATCGTCCAGCACTTTGAGCAATCGCCGCGATTCGGCGACATAGCGATCGCGCGGCCGCTTGTCCTCGTAGTCGCGGCCCGCGAACTTATGGAAGAAGCCGACCTGACCGAACATCGGGCCGATGCCGCCCATTTGGAACATCAACCATTGAATGGTTTCATAGCGGCCCGCTTCGTCGCGCGGGATCAGCTTGCCGGACTTGTCGGCGAGATAGAGGAGAATCGCGCCCGATTCGAACAGCGCCAGCGGCTTTCCGCCCGGCCCGTTAGGATCGATGATCGCGGGAATCTTGTTGTTCGGGTTCAGCGAAAGAAACTCGGGGGACATTTGCTCGTTCGCATCGAAGCGCACGAGATGCGGCTCGTACGGCAGCCCGGTTTCCTTGAGCATGATCGACACCTTGACGCCGTTGGGCGTGGGCAGCGAATAGAGTTGAATGCGCTCCGGGTGGCTCGCGGGCCACTTTTGTGTGATGGGGAAAGCGGAAAGATCGTTCACGCGGTGTCCTCGAAAAAAAGGCGAATGCCCGGCCGTTTCAACTCACGGCTTCGCGAATGCGTCGACGACGCAAGCAAAGCCGGGCTGTCCGACCGGTGGTCGCAACGCCTTCTAGTCTAATGCTATCCGGGAGGTCATGCAGTCGCAGCAGAAGCCGAATTGCCCGGCATCTCGTTGACGACGATACGTCCGCAGCAACTCGTGCACGGCCGGCTCGCCTAGAGACGGGAATGCCATCATCACACTCGCGATGACGGCGATCATGAGCGATTCCTTTTTGCAAACGAGAACTTCGGTATGCGGCCGTTGAGCGAAGGTCTATACGTCCACTGCAAAGCGGGATGCGAGAAGTCGTATCGCCTCTCGACGAGCGCGGCGACGATGCCCGCCGTGATCGTCCGGGCGATGGCTTCGCCGGGACAGGCGTGGCGCCCGGCGCCGAAACCGGGCAGCGATGCTTGCCGACGATCGAGGAGGAAATGCTCGGCCTCCTCGAACATCGTTTCGTCACGGCTCGCCGCGGCCAGCACGACAAGCACGGTTTCGCCGGGCTGCAATGTCACGCCTGCGATCGCCACTGTCTCCCGTGCGAACCGCCGCGTATTGTGCACGGCAGGGTCGAAGCGCGCCACCTCGCGGACGAAAGCGTCGATACCCGATGCATCCGCCTGGAGGCGGGCAGCGACGTCGGGCCGCCGAGCAAGCGTGACGACGCTGTTGCCGACGAGCCCGGCCGTCGCATCGAACGTCTGCGAAAAGAGCCCGAGCAGGTTCGATACCAAGGCATTCGGGACGGCCTCGTTTCGATCGAGCCCGCCCGACGTCATGCCGGCGAGCAGGGCGGATACTTCGACCGATGACGTATCGCGCGTCAGCGCCTGTAGTTTCGCCTGCAAAGTGCTTGCCGCTGTGTGCGCATCGCGCAAGGCCTCCGCGCTCGACGCGGGCGATAGACACGCGACGAATTGCCGTACCGTCGCGTCGAGCCCATCGTCGGCCGGCAGCCCGACGAGTTCGGCGATTATGCGCACGGGCAGCGCGTACGCCAATGCATCGAGCAGCCCCGCGTCGCGCGCGTCGAAACGTTCGATCAGCGCGGCGGCTTGATCGCGCGCAGATCGGAACACCGTGTCGGTGGGTACTGCACCGAGTCCCTTGACGAGCGCTTGCCGCGCAATGCGATGCTCGGCGCCTTCGTTCATTCGAGCGAGCCGCGCGAACACTGCTCCGGCCGGTTGTCCTGCAATGGCGCGCGGCACGGGCTCGGCCACGGGCCGGACCGTGAGCCGTTCATCGTCGAGCACTGCACGGACGGTGTGTGCCCGTGCGGCAATCCAAAATCCGGACGTCCCATCTCGGCCGAGTGGGGCCTGTCTACGGAGGTCAGCATAGTACGGATAGGGATTGACGTGCGTCACTGCCTGCAGCGGATCGGTCGGGTACGGATGTGTCATGTGCGTGTGGGAAACGATCGTATCGACGCAGTCTAAGCCGGCCGCCCGCATCGATGCTTCAGCGTGAAGCGAAACGTCGAAACGTCGAAACGTCGAAACGTCGAAACGTCGAAACGTCGAAACG
>CBIHRA010000079.1:0-4803 GCA_966212325.1 uncultured Burkholderiaceae bacterium
TGCTGACCACCGAAGCTGAAGCCGACACCGATGCTACCGCCACTGCTGCTGTTACGTATCCGCCCGAGAATCCCCGTAGTAGCGAGTGCCCCCGATTTCGCGGAAGATCGAGTACCGTGGGGGAGCGTGGTCAGCGGCAGCGACGCCGATACGTAGCGACGTCGTCGCCGTTGAGGGGACAGCGTGCGCGACGAAGGACTATCGCCGCGGCGCTTCCCGCGCGTCGCAGTAGAAGCTCAGGGTATCGTCGTCTTTGATCTTGACGTGCCAATGGCCAACGCAGTACTTGGCGTCGGCAAACTTCTCCCGCCAGCGATTCGAGAGTTTGCCGATCCAGTCACGTGCTTCCGATGGCATCTGCGGCGAGGCGGCCAACTGCTGCAGCATCTGTAGGTAACTGGGGTCGCCCCAGCGGGAGGTGGCCGCGACATGCGCGTTCCAAACGAGCACCACCAGCTTGTATATCTCACGCACCACGGCGATCGGCGTGTCTTCGGTAATCGCCTCGGAGAGAAGCGGCTCGCCGAAGTCCAGAATCGTCTCGGAGATCTTGCGTTCGGGCTTGCCCGCGCTTGCCTTATTCATCGTTTCGTTCCGCTTGATGCGCGAGCTCGATTCAGTGCCGCGTCGCCGAGCTGGCAACCGGCAAGGACGACGTCGACGCCACGCTCGATGCCGATCCGGCCACGCCAGAGGGCTTCCAGTTGTAGGGTGCCAATTCCTCGATCCGGTTGATCGGGTGGTCGTTGATTCGCCCGAGCACGTCGCTCAGGTAATCGTACGGGTTGATATCGTTGGCCCGACAGGTCGCCAGCATGCTGTAGAACACCGCCGCGGCTTTGCCCCCGGCCTCGGGGCCAAAGAACAGATGGTTCTTGCGAGCGATGGCGACTCTGCGGATGGCCCGCTCGATCAGGTTCGAATCCATCGCCAGATTGCCGTCGTCCACATAGCGCGTAAGCGCTTCCCAATTGGACAGCGAATAGGCAATGGCCCGGCCCAGGGCCGACTTGGGCAGCACTTCGTTCGCCTTGGCCTGCAACCAAAGCTGGTAGTCGCGTAAAACGGGCGCCGATTCCAGTTGTCGCACTCGTCTTCGCGCTATCGGATCGGCATCGCGCAGCTTGCGCTCGATGTCGTAGAGCTTGCGGATCCACGCCAGTGCCTGCGCGGCCACGCTCTCGTGGGCGGTCTGCGGCGATTCCTTGCGAAGCCGCCGGTAGATCTTGTAGAACATCCTGCGCGCGTGAACGTGACAAGCCACGTGCCGAACCTTGCCGCCGCGAAACAGCGCCGCCCAGCCCGAGTAATCGTCGGCTTGCAGATAACCCTCGTAGTTGCCCAGCAGCGCCATCGGATGGCGGCCGGCCCGGCTCGACGTGTAGTCGTAGTAGATCACCTTGGGAACGCTCACCCACTGACCATCGAGCAACATCGCTCCCGCACTCGCATAGCCCCACAGCCGGACCGTCTTGGTGCGATCCAGTTGTTTGCACAACTGCGGAAACGGCGTGTCGTCGCCGAAGATCACCGGCGCGCTGAGCAACTGCCGAGCGAACGCCTCGTACAGCGGCGACACCAGCTCCGAAAGCCGAATGGTCCGGTGCGTGGCACGACGTTCCAAGCGTCCCCACTGATGAAGAGCAATGCGAGCCCGGAACTGCTCGCGCGCATCGCATAGGTCAGCATTATCGCTGCGATCGACCCGCTCATGGGCATATCCTCGCGATTCATGCGACCACCGTTGCGTTCACCGCACGCGCGCGGCGGCGCACACCTACGTCGATTCCTTCAAGCCACGTCGTGAGCTCGGCAAGCGAGATGCCACGCCGCGCGATCGTCGCGGGATCGGCCAGCGAGCCGCTCTCGAATCGCTTGTACATCAGCCAAAATCCCGTGCGGTCGTAGACCAAAACCTTGATCTTGTCGCGACGCCGACCATAGAAGACGAACACGTGTCCGCTCAGGGCGTCCTGATCGAACATCGGGCGCACAAGCATCGAAAGCGAATCGATCGACTTGCGCATGTCGATCGGCTCGGCGGCGATGTACACCTTCACTGCCGTCGACAGCATCATCATCGCGACCCCGCACCGATACGGTCGATCATCGCCTGCAGCAAAGGCTCGAGCGCATACGTAGGCAGCCGCAGCCGAACTCCATCGCCCAGGATCAACTCCGGCACGTCGCACGAACTGCCGTTGCCAGCAGCGTCCATAGCGCGATCGACGATGCCAACGCGCATAAAGCCCGCCATGTTCCGAGCGAGCGCAACCGTGGCACCCGCGTTCTGTTGCGCGTCACCGCTTCGCTCGGCATGGCGAGCAAGCGCCAAGTACCTCGTCATCGAGGAGCGGGAAATCCCACTTCGCTCGCTATAGGCTTGGATCGTCAACCCGCTTGCTCGAAACTCGCCTATGACCTCTCGCCACGGCCGTGTGCCACGATTGCGCCGCCTTCTCGCTGGCGCCGAACTCACATCCGCCGCATCCTCAGCCAACTTCTCCGCTTCCAGCATGGATATCCTCCCGTCATCGCAATGGGAGAATCCTCAGCCATCATCGACGTTCGCTCAATAACGGGGGTTCTCGGGCGGATACCTTACACTCATGGCTTACGTTCATCACTTCCGTCTGCTCATGAGCTTCCACGAACGCTTGGTCGCCTATCGCAAAGAGTGCGGCCTGACCCAGCAGCAAATGGCCGACAAGATCGGCATGCATGTCTCGCAGTACAAGCGCTATGAGGCTGGCACTTCCCAGCCCACCATCGAAGTGTTTCGGCGCATCGCCCTGGCGCTCAGCGTCAGCGCAGATACGTTGCTTTTTGAGGAGAATGAGCGCGGGCCCGATGAGCGACTCAAGCTTCAGTTCGAGGCCGTCTCCAAGCTCGATCCCAAGGAGCGCGAAGCCATCGAAACCGTCATCGCCAGCGTCTTGCACATGCACGACGCCAAGCGCTGGACGCAGGCCGTCGCCGCACCGATCGCGCCAGCGACCGAAGCCAAGCGGCGCAGCCGCTAAGAAGGAGAGATTTGTCGTAAACGAAGCGCGGGCCGCATCGGCTGCCACCGACACGGCCCGCTCACCACCACCTACTCTTCAGATGAGAGTCGATCATGGCTGACGCCGATCTTAAACCATCCACCCAACTCGCCGAACGAAGCGTCACCGTTCAGCAATCGCAGCGATATCAACCGCTCTCGCGATTTAAGCCTGGCGCTCGTCGCAACGTCCCGCCCCTCGTGCCTTGGTTCAAGCTCTCAGGCCGTTGGCTCGAGCACGCCGGCTTCGATCCGGGGCAGCGACTGAAGGTCGAAGTGCAGCTCGGCAGGCTCGTCATCACACACGCTTGAACAAGATCACATGCACCGAGCCCTGCAGCCATAAGGCCCGGGCTCGACACTACCGAGCACTTATCCTCCAGACAGGATGTGCATCAGATCGGGCAGCAATAGAGCACTTCGATCGTCTCTCGGTTCAATAGAAAGACCCGATGGCCATTCATCGTAAACGATCCGGAAACAGCCACTCCCCACCGTAAAATTCCACCATTTCGTATCCACGGAAACCGCTTCCTCATCCGCAACGGGCATGATGTGCTCTGCGCCCAGCAGCGCGAGGATTTTCTGTGCCTCATCGGATGCGTTTCGCCAATCGACAGGCACCATCACAGAGATATAGCGAAACCCTGTCGGCGAAGTCTCAAGCTCAACCTTCATTTCCCGAACCCCATGTCTTGACCGCCCGGACGAGCCGCAGAGTCAGTGATTTGCTGCCAGCTCAACCCCTTTTGCCTCAATTGATCGATCGTTGGGCCAATAGGATTTCCATACTTCTCCATGTTGCGAGCTTCGGCTGCCTGCACGAAATCAGGCGGAGACATATCTCGATACGTCACCTTTAAATCGTTTCTCTGCTCTACGGCCCATTTCGCAATACTCTCCTCGCTAACTCCAGCGGCACGCATCTGATCAACACCCTCTGCAATGCGTCGAGCGTCCGCTTCGTAGCCAAGACGCCTAACATCATAAGGCAGCCCATCACGGTAGAAGTTATTGGTCGTCGCCGCTGAAGAGTCCCCACCCGTCACCCCTACACGGCTCGCTCCCACAGCCTCCACACCATCGGCAGTTGCTCCAAAGAGCTTACCCAACACCCCCGAAACGATCTTTCCGCCCGCCCCACCAAGCACCACGTTTTCAAGCGGATACACGGGCGTTACAGAACCGTTTGCAGTTCCGATCTGCTGCAAGATGTCATTGGCGAAGCCGTTGACCTGCTGGTTCGTCGGCCCATTCGGCGCAATGTAGTACTGCGAACCAATCTCCACCGAAGCCGGCGTTTCCCCAATCGCAAGACCCAGCTTTGTGCCACCAGGAGTACCGAACAGCGACGAGTCCTTGAACTGCGAACCGGTCGCTTGGAACGTCTTCAGTAGGCCATCGTCTGCAACGATAGGGCCGCCATTGCTGGTAATCGTCTGGCCCGCCATCCCCTGGATCGCCTGCTGGGCCGTCTGTAGCGCCTGTACGAACTGCTGATACACCTGAGTATTCCCCGAGGCTTGGGCGGCTTGGGCCATTTGATTCAATTGGCTACCCAACTGTTGCCGCGCCTGTGAGTCCACGTCCGCATCGGCAACGAGCGTTAGAACGTTGTTCCAATACGCCTCGATCTTCGCGACGTCGTCCGGGCTCTTCGCCTGCTCCAGCGCCATTTGGTGCGCCTTGTCGCTAATCAGCTTCCGCTCATCCGGGTGCAACTGCCGATTGTAAAGAACAATGCACCCCGACACACCCGC
>CBIHRA010000080.1:0-4692 GCA_966212325.1 uncultured Burkholderiaceae bacterium
GTGGGTCAGGTTTACTTCGGCGAGGTGGGTCATTTTTACATCGGCGCTAACAACTGGGCGACAGCCCCTGGCATGCTTTCGTGATTTTCGAACGTGCATGGGGTGGGACCTTGGCATGGTCCCGAGACTGTCATTGCCGGAAGGCCACTTGTGCGTAGTTCCCGCCGCCGTCAAGCCTCCGTTGGGTGCCGCCCCATAGTCAGGGAGCCAGCCGTGCTACGAACGGCCCGGACGGCGGTAGAACGGGCGAACAACAGAGCAGGTGGCCATACCGATTGGCGCGCTCACTGGCGAACGGGAGCACAAGGACTCACTTGTCGAGAAGAAAAACAAAAACGGGCATCTCCATAAAGTAGGCGATACCTCACCCGTTAACATGGAGAGCGAGCGTCACGGCGTGGCACGGCCGGACTAATTTGACGACTTGAGGCAAGCAGTCACGGTCACGTTCGGCGGCGCAAACGAAACGATGTTCAATCGCACTAAGGTCGGTGCTCTCCAGTTGACCGAAGGCGAAGCCCGCCGTTCGGGGCCATGTTTTGTCCGTCGCTTCGTTAATCGCTGGAGTGTTTTCCAGGCATCGGAAAAGGTTGTGCGCGAACGTATCCTTGCCGCCGATGGCCATGGCCGCATGGCGGACACCGTTGATACCCTGCTTGCCTCGTACTGGGCGTTCGTTTCTTCTCGACAGGCAACGGCCGAGGGAGGGAGTCTGACGACCGTGGGGGCGAATCTCCACGCTCCCGAGGCGGATGCGCGAGTAGAATTGCAGCAATGCCCTCTGGCATGGCCTGAGCGCAATCGACTCGAGAAGAATTGCTGGCGGATAGCCATGCGAAGAAGAAGTAAGAATTGGGGGCCAAATGAATTTGCAACATCTGGCGGAGGCGGAAGAAAGCCTCCGAGCGGCTATCAAGTTGAGTGACGTGCCGTTTTTGGGGCTGATGAGAGACGCCCTTCCTCCCCTAGTTATCACTAGCATCGACCTGCTGACCTTGGGTAATCCCGGTGTAGATATGTACACCGATTACCTTCGCCGCTTTCCCGCACTGTTTTCTGTCCATTTGACCGCCTGCGTTATGGAGGGGATGGGGCGGGACGGGCATTTTGAACTCTATTCCCACATCCAGCGAGCGATAGGAGCAGAGTGGACTCCTTCCCAGCAACAGAGAGAGGTCCTTTGGCGGGGATTTAGGCGAGCGATTCTCGAACTAGGGTTTGAGCCGTCGCCGCTAGTTTCCGGGCCGCATTTCATGGCCAACGAATATTTGCGTCAGGCCGGGGTCCCGCTTGCATTTGCAGATGACCTCGCTGAACGGATGCTTTCCTTCGCGCGAAGGCTTGGCTTGCCAGACGGTGACGACCCGGACGCAATAATGAGTTGGCAGAGGGCGTTGGAGGAGCGGCTGAACCCACCGTTTAGCATGACGGCAAGGAAAGCCGTCTCGCTCGACGCGAAAGGGTATTACACACAGGCCTTCCTGCGCGTTAGCGCGACGCTCGGTACTTCGGCTGCCGTTGAGCCGGGCAATCCTCTCGAACGGGCGATGGCGCGGGCATTCGAGCGGCAGGGGAACTCAAATGCATTTCGTCGTGCGTCGCTCCCGTATGTCACCTTCAATGATGGGCTAGTGGGAATATTTGTTCCCGGTGGAGACGAGCGTGATTTTGAGTTTCAGGTAGACGGCAAAGTCCAGCTACATCAATCGAACATTGAGGATGCTTTTGTGCCGTTGAGCAATCCTCTTACGCGGGATGTCATCATCAAGGAGAGGGCCGGGATGCAATCGTCCCGGTGCCAACTTTGGGAGGACAGCAGGCCAAATCGGTTGCTGCTGTTCACGGACGCAGGGCGCTTCAAATGTGCGGCACAGCTGCAGGCCAACCCGGCCGCGCCAGTCATCATCGCGCCCGGGACATACATTTGTTTGAGTCGGTTCGAGCCAGTCGGAATCGAGGTTGAGAAACTGTTAGATGAGCCCGCCTTGCATACCTTTGGATTCTCCGTTCACCCCGGGCAATCGACGACGATAAAGCATGGCCCAGCATCACTGACCTTTCAGGGAGAGAGTCAACCATACTGGCATTGGACCGGGGCAAGCCGAACAACCAAGGAGGGGGTGGACGTCTATTTCGGCAAGCTGGAATTTGCCGTGGAGTTCCCGGTTGAATGGTCCCAATTTGCGGGCGGCCGGTACGTCATAAATCTCTCGGCGTCCGGAAGCGCTACGAAGGTTGAATTGCCCTTCACTATGGACGCGTCATCTCGGGCCGTAATCGCGATAGCCGATGCTATGAAGGCGCGCGAGTGGGCGCCCGGATTTGTGAAGCTACTCGCAGAGGTGTCTCGCGCTGGTGAAAGTCGGGTGCTGATACGGAGTTCTGTGAATTATTGGTTGGGGCTGTCCGACGTCACGTCGAGCATGCACTTCGTATGCGATGACCCGCCGAGGAACCTGCAACATGGGTTGAGCGAGAACGTGCGCATTCAAGGCAATGTTGTGAAGCCGCACGATACCATCTCGAAAACCTTGCGTCTGGTGTTCAAGCTTGATGAGCGGCGATATCAAGCGTTATCGTGGAATGTTCCAGGTATCTTCATTGAGGTCGAAAGTCCGTTGGAATCCGGTGGAATTAACCGAGAGAAGCGAGCAATTGGCTCCGTCGAGTCCGTCTCAGTTATGTCGGGCAAACAGGTTCTGGTAAGTGCAAGCGAGCCTGGGGCACTGTCGGTCGGCGAATGGGTTCTCAATGTGGATTTTTCAAAACACCCCACCAAGCGTCTTCCTGCATCGCTTTTGGCCAGCCGCCTCACTCCGCAAGCAAGCACCCTTCTGTTTACGAGCGGCGTGACTGGATTGAGCCACGAGCTATTGAGATTAGTCCGTCCGCATTATGCTGCACGCATGGCCGCGAAAGTGGTGGATGGGCAGTTCATGGTTCAGCTTTCGACGCCGGACGACGTGCAGGGTGTGTTGGTACGGGTATCGGATGTCATCTCGGGTAATGACGCGGAGATTGCCCTTGAGGCCAATACAGGAGTGTGGGCGGGACATCGATTGGGGCGGTCCCGCATGACGTGTTTGCCGGTGAGAGACGGTGGATATTCGGTTTCACTGTATTTTGACCTAGAAGGCTGGCCATCCGGAGCTTGGGTATTCAGATTCGATGCCTGCGTCGGCGGAATTTGGGGGCATCTCGAAAACCAGCGCCAGGATGCACTTGCTGCTGGTTTTATCTGTGGCGACGAGGGGCGACAAGTGCGAAGTGATGCCCTCCTCGGATGCTTGTCTGCGCTCTCGGACAAAGACTCTCTTACCGTGCTGTCTCGCGTGCAGGCAGTGATGTCAACGTGCTATACGCGGGAATCCTGGGAATCCGTCCAATGGATTGCAGGAATGTGGCGAGCGCTGCTCGCGCGCTGGAATGGGCGCATACACGAAGCGGTGACAACGCTCGTTGACCTCGCGTGTGCGCGTGCACCCGAAGATGCAAGTTCGAGTTGGTTACTTCAAGTCACTGCCGGCGCCGTGATGCCGGAGATATACACTTTACCGGCTGTTGCGTATGGGAAGGTTAACCAGAGTACGCATCCTGTCTGCCAAGTGCTGCGTGCAATCGCGGACTTGAAGGGGCAATATCCCAGAGTCTTTCCGGACCTGATTCATGTCGCTGCAGCATCGGGTTTCTCCAATTTTGCTGAAGTTGCCGCAGGGGGCGAGCCGCGTGGCTTCAGGCTCGACAGTTACATTGAAGGACTGCGGCAAACTGAAGACCGTGTTAGCGACTCGTTCAAGCTGGCCGACGAAAACTTCCAACCCTCAAACGGAGACTGGCTTGGGCCAGTGCATCATCGTTTCGCGACGCGCTCGCTCGAGTTGGCCTATGAACGCAGTCTGGCAGGAAATGAAATCCGCCGCGGGCAGGCGATGGGACTTTGCCGCTTCCTGAAACAGAAATTCCCCTCGTTCCCACACGACTATCATCCGCGTCTGGCTGGTCACGCTCCCGTTATTGCTCCGTGGGTGATAGGGGGCGATGAAAATCTTCCCGAGGAACTCGTGCAACGGCGACAGAACCTGGACCAGATTACGCATCTAATTTCACTGCTGGCCTTCCACTGCCGCTTAGGTGCTCGCAATGAGATGGCTTTGCGCAGGTTCATGGACGTGCTCCGAAGTTCCGATATCCCCGTTGAGGCCTCCCTTGCCTACCTCCTTCAGGTTGGCGGAGCAGCCTTTGCCTATTACCTGCTTCTCTGGGAGCTGGTTCAGAAAGCCGAGAGTATCCGATGAAAGATGCCAATCCCATTGCACTGGTCGAAGACCTGGAAAATGTGCTCGAGCGGTACATCTCGACAACCTTGCCCATCGGGCGACGCCATCCGCGACTCGCTGCCGAATTCCGCCGCATCCTAGCGCAGGAGACGCTCGTCGAAGGTCCGTACGTTGAGGCTCTCCCCGATTTCGAGAAGGGTAAATCTCTCGAAGCGCTGTTGGCAAAAAATGGTGGGTTTGTTCACGATGCACTAGGCAATATCCCAACTGCCGGCCGCAAGCTGCACCGACACCAGCAGCGCGCGATGGAGCTTGCCTGCAAGCAGGAAAAGAGCCTTCTTGTGGCGACTGGCACCGGTACGGTGTTTGTCAACATAGTTGTCGCGTCGCTTCACGCGCACTGCTTTAATTCGGC
>CBIHRA010000081.1:0-4165 GCA_966212325.1 uncultured Burkholderiaceae bacterium
ATGGCCGACGCGACCGTATTGCAACCGAAGCCGACCGACACGTTCGTGTCGCCGCTGATCAAGATTTCGCCTGAGGACATTCATTCGTCGATTCACGAATTCGATGTCTGGCTGCGCAAAGTCAGCGGCGGTTGGATTACGGTCGAGCATTTGAAGACCGTTGCGCAGACGGTGCCGGTGCTGGCCAATATCTTCGCCGCCGTCGATGCCGTGATGGACGTCAAGGCGATGATCGAGCATGGCGACAAGCCCATCGACGCATTCGATTGGCTCAATCTCGGGCTCGATTTGATCGGCATCGTGCCGATTCCGCTGGGCACGGCCGAGTTGCGGCTCGGCGCGCGGCCGATGCTCAAGCTCATCCGCGAGAAGGTGGCGCAAAGCGGCAAAGCCGCGCTGGAAGGCGGCGCGCAGGTGCTGGGCACGGCCGTCGTCGATTCGCTCGTGGCTAACCTGCAAGAGCGCTACGCCGGGGAGATCGAATCGTTTCTGAAGCTGCTTAAAGACGCGCTCTCGGAGATGCTCGATCAATGCGCCAAGCTGATCGGCGATTTGATGAACGCGCTGGCCGATCTGTTCGAGAAGGCGGCCGGCGACAAGCAGTTCAGTTTGGCGGGCAACGTGCGCTCGGCACAGCGCCATGCCGGTGCGATCAAGGCGGCGGTGGTCGCGTATGACGCTAAAGAGGCGGTGGAAGGCCTCGGTGGGCTGTTGGTCGATTGGGCCAAGATGGAGGTCAAGGCCACGGCCAACCTCGTCACGCAGACAGGCAAACTCGTCAATAAAGATTTCGGCCACGATCTGAGAGTCTTCGCCGAGGGCTTGCGCAAACGCATTCCCGAAGTGACGCAACGCGTGCGCAGTTTGAGCGGCAGCGAGATCGGGCAGATCGGCTGGCTCATTCAGATCGCTGTCGATGGCGTGGCGCGCTGGCGCAAGACGAAGACGCAGCATCACGTCGTGGGCATCCCGAGCTCGGGCAAGACGCGCGTCATCGAGCAACGCACCGAAGGCGCGCTCGAGTCCGTCGAGCATACGGCGCCGGCCAAGCATCCCGGCGCGGAGCACTGCAAGCTGAACTGCCCGGTCGCTTCACCGGCTCAAGGCTCGACGGGAACCGTGGGCTTTGCGCTGGGCGACGAGAAGATCGAGCACGTCGATTTCAGCGTGGCGGGGCCGATGCCCATCGTTTGGCAGCGCACTTACCGCTCGTTCTTCGATGCCAACGACGCCGATGGGCCGCTCGGCGCGCGGTGGATTACGCCGTATACGACGCGGTTCGATCTGCGAGACGATAAGCTCGTCTACCACGATGCGGCCGGGCGCAGCGTCGATTACCCGCTGCTCGCGCCGGGCAAACGTTACGAGAACCTTTCCGCCGATCTGACGTTGCACCGCATCGACGAGCAGCAACTGGCGATCACGCGTGGGCACGATCTGCTCGAACTGTTCGAGCGGCACGGCGATCGTTTTCGCCTGGCGCTGCTGCGCGACCGCCGGGGCAACCAGCTCGCGTTCGGCTACGACGAGCAAGGACGGCTCTTTCGGATCGCAGGCGCCTATACGCAAGTCGCGTTCAAGTACGACGAGCGCTCGCGCATCGTCGAAGCCGGCCAGTACGACGCGAACGGCGAGCTCGTCGCCAAGCTCGCGCGCTACACCTACGATGCCGAGAACGATCTGGTGATCGCCGCCGACCGCTACGGCAACAAGTGGCAATACCAGTACAAGCAGCACCTGGTCACGCGCTATACGGACCGCACGGGCCGCGCGATGAACCTGCAGTGGGACGGCGCCGATCCGAAGTCCAAGTGCGTGCGCGAATGGCGCGACGACGGCAGCGACGAGATTCGCCTGTCGTGGCATCCGAGCTTGCGCCGCGTGAGCGTGACCGATGCGCTGGGCAACGTCACGGTCCACGATTACGACATCAAGGGCTACACCTTCCGCATCGTCCACCCGGACGGCAGCGAAGAGTGGATGTACCGCGACAAGCACGACAACCTGACGCAATACATCCACCGCGACGGCAGCGTCGAGCAGATGGCGTACGACGCACGCGGCAATCTGATTCGGCACCATCGCGTGGACGGCAGCGTGGTCGAGATGGCGTACGACCGGAAAGAGCAGATGGTCGCGCTCACGGACCCGCACGGGCACGTGTGGCGGCAAGAATACGACGACAAGGGCAACCTCACGGCCCAGATCGACCCGCTGGGGCACAAGACCGAATATGCGTACAACGAGCACGGGCTCGTGACGAAGGTCAAAGACGCCAAGGGCGGCACGAAGCAGCTGACCTACGACACGTCGGGGCAACTGACGCGTTATACCGATTGCTCGGGCAAGACGACGAAGTGGAAGTACGACGTCGATGGGCGTTTGACGGAAACCACGGACGCCGCGGGCAACACGACGGCGTATTCCTATGGAGAAAACGGGCAGCTGGCGCAGGTGCAGACGCCCGCCGGGATCGAGAAGATCCACTACGACGCCGAGGGGCGGCTGCGCGGCCATACCGATCAGTTGGGCCGCAACACGCGCTACCACTACGATGCGGCGGGCCGCATCGCCAGCCGCATCGATGCGCTCGAGCAGACGATCGCGTACCGGTACGACCCGCTGGGGCGGCTCACCGCGCTGACCGACGCCAATCAAGCCACCTACCGCTTTCGCTACGACCCGGTGGGCCGGCTGCTCGAGGAAGTGGCGTTCGACGGCAAGACGACGCGCTACACCTACGACGACGCGAACGGACGGCTAACGTCGATCGATGAAGCGGGCCAGGTCACGCAGGTCGAATACGACCGCGGCGGGCGGCTGTGCAAGCGCAGCTCGGGCGCCAGCGAAGAGCGCTTTGCGTACGACCAAAGCGGGCGCTTGATCGATGCGCAAAACCGCTACAGCCACATTCAGCGGTTCTTCGATCCGGTGGGCAATTTGGTGCGCGAGCATCATGCGTATCGCGTCTTCGATCAGGCGCGCAGTTACCTGTGGCATCACCAGTACGACGAACTGGGCAACCGGATCAAGACGATCCGTCCCGACGGACACGCGATCGACTGGCTCACGTACGGCTCGGGCCACGTGCACGGGATGCTGCTCGACGGCGAAGAGCGCATCAATTTCGAGCGCGACGATCTGCATCGGGAGATCAGGCGCACGCTGGGCCGTCACTTAGGCTTCAAAACCGTCTACGATCCGACGGGCCGGGTGATTCAAACGGCGCTGCAGCGCGAGAAGGCGCCGATGCCGATCGTCGATCGGCGCTACCGCTACGACGTGGCGGGGCAACTCACGCAGATCGAGGACAGCAACCGGGGGTACATCGACTATCGGTACGATCCGGTCGGGCGCTTGATCGAGGCGGCCAGTGCGTGGAGCCGGGAGCGTTTCGCGTTCGATCCGGCGAGCAATCTGGTGGATGCGCCAAGCAACGCGTCGAACAGCGCGTCGAATAACCCCTCGAACAATGCCCCGCGCATGATGCCGGCGGTATTCAAGCCGCGCGAAGAAAGCACCTTGCCGCAGGAGGTGCCTAAAATCCTGGGCAATCTGCTCAAGCAATACGCGGGGATGCACTTCTCGTATGACGAGCGCGGCAATCTCATCTCCAAGCGCACGCCTAAGGGCGAGCAGAAGTACGAGTGGGATGCCTTCAACCGCTTGAGCGCGGCGATGGTCAAGGAGGGCGAGCGGCGGATCGTGGCGAGCTACTTCTACGATGCGCTGGGGCGGCGCATCGCCAAGGGCGTGAACGGCGAACATACGCTGTTCGGCTGGGACGGCGATACGCTCGCGTACGAGAGCACCGAGCACGGCAGCACGCATTACGTCTACGAAGCGGGCTCGTTCGTGCCGCTGGCGCAGTTCGTGACCGCCGAGCCGGTGCACGGGATGGCGACGCCGGTTTGGAAATCGACCGACCGGTACCTGCCGGAGGAAGATCCGCTGCAGCGGGTGCCGCAGCCGAGCGCGCAGGCACGGCTCCTCTACTACCACTGCGACCACATCGGCACGCCGTATATGATGACGGACGAGCTGGGCGATGTGGTGTGGGAGGCGACGTATAAGGCCTGGGGCGAGACGCAGGAAGTGATCGCGCGCGCGTCGCAGGCGGCAGGGGTGACGCCGAAGAATCCGTTGAGGTTTCAGGGGCAGCAGG
>CBIHRA010000082.1:0-4094 GCA_966212325.1 uncultured Burkholderiaceae bacterium
CTGCTCCGGCTGCTCCGGCTGCTCCGGCTGCTCCGGCTGCTCCGGCTGCTCCGGCATCCGCTTCCCCGACTGCACCCGCCGCACCGTCAACCGCCGAGCCGACCGCGCCGCGCATTGCTCCCGCGTCCAGCACGGCAGCCGCATCGGCTTCGGCCATCGCTACGGCCCCGGAAGCGACCGACGAGTTCGATATCGAGGAAATCGTTCCCCCGCCCGCGCCCGAGCCCGCGCAAAAACAATCGTGGCTCGCGCGGCTGCGCACCGGGCTGTCGAAAACCAGCGCGGGACTCACCGGCATCTTCGTGCGCACGAAGATCGACGACGAGCTTTACGAAGAGCTCGAAACGGCATTGCTGATGTCGGATGCGGGCGTCGAAGCCACCGACTTCCTGCTCGGAGCGCTACGCGAAAAGGTCCGCACGCAACGGCTCACCGACCCGCAACAGGTCAAGGGCGCGCTGCGCGAACTGATCGTCGACCTGCTGAAGCCGCTGCAAAAATCGCTGATGCTGGGCCGCGCTCAACCGCTCGTCATGATGATTGCGGGTGTGAACGGCGCCGGCAAAACGACGAGCATCGGCAAGCTGGCCAAGCACCTGCAGCGGTTCCATCAATCGGTTCTGCTGGCGGCCGGCGACACGTTCCGCGCGGCGGCGCGCGAGCAGCTCGCGATCTGGGGCGAGCGCAACAATGTGACGGTCGTCGCGCAGGAAGGCGGCGATCCGGCTGCGGTCATATTCGACGCGGTAAGCGCCGCGCGCGCCCGCAAGATCGATGTCGTCATGGCCGACACGGCGGGCCGCTTGCCCACGCAACTGCATTTGATGGAAGAGCTGCGCAAGGTCAAGCGCGTGATCGGCAAGGCCTTCGACGGTGCGCCGCACGAAGTGCTGCTGGTCATCGACGCGAACACCGGCCAGAACGCGCTTGCTCAGGTGAAAGCGTTCGACGACGCGCTGTCGCTGACCGGTCTCATCGTCACGAAGCTCGACGGCACTGCCAAGGGCGGCATCTTGGCCGCGATCGCACGTCAGCGCCCGGTGCCCGTCTACTTCATCGGCGTGGGCGAGAAAGTGGAAGACCTCCAGCCCTTCAACGCCGAAGAGTTCGCCGACGCTCTGCTCGGGTGAGCCATAAGCGTAAGCCGCAAGCCTACTCGGCGTCCGGCTGCCGTTCCGGCGCGGCGCGCGCGAAGGCCTCGTTGCGCATGGCTTCGTCGTAAATGCGTTGAATCGTCGGATACCGCTGCATATCGACGTTGAAGCGCAACGCGTTGAACACCTGCGGCACGAGCGCCAGATCGGCCATCGACGGCGTATCGCCAAACACGAATTTGCCTGTGCGCGATTCGGCTGCGAGCCTCGATTCGAGCACGCCGAACCCGTTCTCGACCCAGTGCTTGTACCAGGCGTCCTTCGCTTCATCCGCCACGCCGAGCTCATGTTTCAAATACTTGAGCACGCGCAAATTGTTCAGCGGATGGATCTCGCAAGCGATCTGCAACGCAATCGCGCGGACATAGGCGCGATCGCCGGGCGTAGTCGGCAGGAGCGGCGGACTTGGATGCGTTTCCTCCAGGTATTCGATGATCGCAAGCGACTGCTGAAGCACGACGTCGCCATCGACGAGCGACGGTACGACACCGTCGGGGCACACGCGCCGATAGTCGGGCAGGAGTTGCTCGCCGCCGCCGCGCAGCAGATGCACGGCCGCATATTCATACGACAAGCCCTTGAGATTGAGCGCGATGCGCACACGGTAGGCGGCCGAACTGCGGAAATAGCTGTAGAGCTTCATCATCGTCTCCTGTCAAATTTGGCCGGCGTTCTCCGCACGCTCTGTGCGGTACGTCACACCACGCGCACGCTAAACTCGCCCAGCCCCTCGACGCCCCCAGTCATCAGATCGCCGCGCGTCACCGCTGCCACGCCCTCGGGCGTGCCCGTGAAGATGAGATCGCCGCTGCGCAATTCGAAGAGCGTGGACAAGTATGCAATCGTCTCTGCCGTCGACCAGATGAGCTGCGACACATCGGAACGCTGCCGCTGCTCGCCGTTGACGTTCAGCCAAATGGCGCCACGCTGCACATGGCCGACGCGCGCGACCGAATGAATGGGGCCGAGCGGCGCCGAGTGGTCGAAGCCTTTCGCGACGTCCCAAGGACGGCCCGTCTTCTTCGCCTCCGCCTGCAAATCGCGTCGCGTCATATCGAGGCCGAGCGCGTATCCATAGACGTAATCGAGCGCCTGCTCGACGGGAATGTCGCGCCCTGCCCGGCCGATTGCGACGACGAGCTCCATCTCGTGATGCACGTCGCTCGTGCGCGAAGGGTAGGGAAATTCGCCCGTCGCGCCCGGAGCGACATAGACCACTGCATCGGCAGGCTTCGTGAAGAAAAACGGCGGCTCGCGATCGGGATCGTGGCCCATCTCGCGCGCGTGGGCGGCATAGTTGCGCCCGACGCAGTAGATGCGGCGTACCGGAAAGCACTCGCGGGTGCTCGCGGCAGCGGCGCTTTCGGCGATCGGCACGGCGACTGTCGGCGCCGGGGCAAACACATACTCCATCGCGTTCTCCTGTCCCTTCGATAGGGGCCGCACGCCGACGCGCACGACGCAAACGAAAGCAGCCAGTTTATCGCGGACGTCCGCGCCGCGCCTATCGGGCGCTCACTCGCTCGAGCGCTCGCCGAGGTGAGCGAGCGGACGGGCTTCGCGCCGACGGCCCACATTGCCGCGCAGGCGAGCCATCGTGTGCATGCTCGGTATCATCGCCGACTCCTCGAGCAGCGGGAACCACGAGCCACGCGTACACTGTGCCTGCCGCGCATAGCCGCGGCATCGCCAGCCGCATCGCTCTACGGTACCTTGCCGGATTGCAGCGATTGCGGTACTCGTTGGGTTTCGCCCTTTCTTCGAAACGTTGCAATCGACGCTCCGTCTGTACGCTCTATGACCGAACACATCGCCGCCGAGCCGTTCCCCTGCGCCCGCTTCATCAAGGAGATCGGGCGCGGCCCCCATGGCGCGCGCGCGCTGACGCGCGAGGATACTTACGCGCTCTACAGCGCGATGCTGGCCGGCCGCGTGTCCGACCTCGAGCTCGGCGCCGTGCTGCTCGCGTACCGTCTGAAAGGCGAAACGGCCGACGAATTGGCTGCGATGCTCGCGGCCGCTCAGGCGTCGATCGATCCCATCCGCGTGCCGGGCGCCGTTTCGATTCCGAGCTATAACGGCGCGCGCAAGCAGCCCAACCTCGTGCCGCTGCTCGCGCTGCTGCTGGCGCGCGAAGGCGTCCCGACGCTCGTGCACGGCGTCACACAGGACCCAGGCCGCGTGACGAGCGCGGAGATTTTCGAGTGCATGGGAATCGCATCGGCCAAATCGCATGCCGAGATCGAAACGGGGCTTAACGCGCATCGCGTGTCGTTCGCGCCGGTGGAGGTGCTCGCACCGCAGCTCGCGCGTCTGCTCGCATTGCGGCGCGTGATGGGCGTGCGCAATTCCACGCACACACTCGTCAAAATCCTGCAGCCGTTCGCACCGGCGGGCTTGCGCCTCGTCAATTACACGCATCCCTCGTACCGCGACAGTCTCGCCGAGCTGTTCCTCGGTCACCCCGAGGCCGCCGTGGGCGGCGCGCTGCTCGCGCGCGGCACGGAAGGCGAAGCCGTCGCCGACACGCGCCGTCAGGTTCAGATCGATTGGCTCCACGATGGCGTGGCCGAAACGCTCGTGACGCCCGAACGTTCGTCGCCGGACGAAAGCGGCCCCGAGCTGCCCGCCGCGCGCGACGCGGAAACGACGGCGCGCTGGATCGAATCCGTCATGGCAGGCAATGCCCCGGTGCCGCCGACGCTCGCGCGGCAAGTCGATGAAATCGCGCGGATCGTGCGCTCGGGAACTGGGGCTACGCGGCCGTAGCTATCCTGCCGCCCCTTGCCTTGAGCCCTAGGAGCAAGCTCCGCGACGTGCGAAGCAGCAACGGCCTCCCGAATGACCGGATGACCGAGTACCCGAGCGACCGAGCGACCGAGCGACCGAGTAGCCGAGTAGCCGAGTAGCCGAGTAGCCGAGTAGCCGAGTAGCCGAGTA
>CBIHRA010000083.1:0-4082 GCA_966212325.1 uncultured Burkholderiaceae bacterium
TGGTGAGTGCGTAAGCACGGGTTTTCGCGTCAGCACGGGGGTGGACAGCCGCATGGCCTGCGCAAACGAAAAGAGATCGGCGACCGGGACCACCGCCAGTGCATTCCCCGTGAAAAGTACCCTTAGGCCGCAAAAAGTCCGGGGTCGAAAGCTCACTCCGTGCCCACGCTACACTATAGCGCCGGAGGCCCGCCGCGGCGAAGTCAAAGGCCGCTGCCCTGCACGTCGTGCAGCGAATTTTCGCGAATTTTCGCAAAAGAATTCAGCGTGAATTCGGCTGACTCAGCACTCCCGAAATTCCAGGGCTTGCTCTGCGACCCTCCTGCTCACTCGGGCTCACAATTTCATAGCTCGCAAGAGCGCAAGGACCCTAGGGGACCTCTACCCCCTCCCAAGACCAAGTCTTTCGACAGGCTAAGTGGCTGCTACCTCCACTGCTCCTGCCTTGCCGCCTAGCGAGCTCCGCTTCGCCCGCTTTCACTTTCTGCCCATTTCTGCGTATCTCCGGTGCGTCCGTCGTGTGTCCTGACCTGCAGGGATGTCCGCCGGCACTGTCAAACCGTCCAGTCTCGCCAGTTTGCCGCCTCCGAAGGACAGCCGCGCCTCTATGACTGCCGCCGGTGCCTCCGCGGGCGCCGCTGCTGCCAGTCCGGGCGCCGGTGACCGCCGCGACTCCAAGAGCGCTGGCAACGCGCAGACGACTTCCGTGACGACTACCGCCGACTCCCTGCTCGAGTCGCGCATCGCTGCAATCGTCGAAAAGCGTCTGGCCGCATTGGCCGCGGTCAACGCCCTTCCGAAGACGCCCGCCAAACCGAAGGCCATCACCAACGCCCGTATGGGCGACGGCATTTTGGCACAACTTCGGGCCAACGCGCGGCTGTCGGACGACGACGCAGACGATGCCGACCGCGTGTCGGACATCGACAACTCGGACGACGACCGCGAGCCGGCAACGCCGGTCGCCGGTGCCGCGGCGGCCGCCGCCGCCGACGCCGCCGTGGCGGGTGCCGCCTCCGGTCCGGCCGCGCGTCGTGGCACTAACGGTCGCGCCCGCACCCGCATTGCCGCCGATATGCTCCGCAACTGTGTCCCGTACGGTTCGGTCACGGCGTGGGTGAAGCAAAACGACTGGAAGTCGGGCCGCAACAAGCACGAGTGCGAGGCGCTGGCCCGCGCCGTCGACGCACTGTTGGCCGAAGGCACGCCGGTCAAGTCGACGGGCATCGAAATTCTGATGCGCCGTCTGTCCGGTGTGCATCTCGCAGACCAGCACAGTGAGTGGCAGTTGGCCGACTCTGTGGCGTGGAACCCGCTCGGCAACAGTCTGCTGCCGCGCGCCGAAGTGACGCGCGCGCTCAAAGAGGCCGACCAGCTCAAGCGCCTAACTTCCAACATGTCTAACGGCGGCTACCGTTACAAGCGCGACACCGCGCGTGCACCGCGCGACGACCGACGCGATGGCCGACCGTCGGGCAACACCAAGACCGCGTGGCCGGCAAAGAAAGCCGCCGCGACCAAGACCGCGCCGACGCCCGGTACCAAGGGCGCGGCTGACAGCCAGTGACGGTCTTGCCCGCGAGACCTGAGGTGTTCCCGCTGCCGCTGTGCGGCATGCCCCGGCAGCCGGCCTCGGCCTCTCGCCGTTCGTGGCAACGGTACGGGAACGCCGTAACCGCCACACATCTCACCAACTGTACCATAAGTGCACTCAACGAACTCGCTGTGTCGTTCTCCGACCGCGAGCGACGCCCTCTCTTTAACCACAACCAAGTCCTGCAAGTTCTTAACCCCGCGGAAGCCAGAAACCCGCACGACGCCACGGCCATCACCGCGGCACAACGCCGACTGCTGGCGCACGTCTACCGCTGCGCCACACGCACTCTCCGTCGCCGCGACTCTCCGGAGTCGACGTGCGACGACCCGCTGTTTGACAGCAACTTCCTGTCCACGCATCTGCGCAACGCCGATCTGGACGTGTACCTTTCAAGACCAACCTCCCCGGTCGCGCCCGTCACGGCCGACCGCGTGTCGCTGCCGGCCGATGCGGCCGCAGTCAAGCTCGACACCGTCCTGCCGCCGGCCGTCGCGGCGGCGTACGCCGACCCCGCGGCACTCCTGCTGCCGGTCGCCGACCGCAAGCGCGCGCCGCGCACCCGCCTGTGCGGCACCGCGCACGAGTGGGCCGCACTCGTGCGCCGGATGCGCGCCATCGACATGGTCGACTTCACGACGCAACCGAAGGCCGTCTCCGGCATCTTTTGCGTCGCGAAGGACGGCGGTAAGCTGCGCCTCATCATGGACGCACGGCCGGTCAATGTGCTGTTCCGTGATCCGGTGCCGGTGAAGCTGCCCACTCCCGACCTGACGGCCGCGCTCACGACCGACCCGTCGCGACCGCTGTACGCCGCCAAAGTCGATTTGGACAACTTCTTCTACCGCCTCGAAGTCGCGCCGCAGTGGTGGCCGTACTTTGCGCTGCCGCCCGTGCGCGCCGCCGACGTTGGCGTCGCCGACCGCTTCGGTGACGTCGTGGTGTATCCGGTGTGCAAGCGCTTGCCCATGGGCTGGGCGCACTCGCCGTACTTGGCGCAGGCCGCGCACGAGCACGTGATCGATACGGCGACCGGTCTCCGACCCGCCGACCGCATCTGCGCCGACAACGACACCGTCGTCGACCGCGACCGGCATCAGGTGTACATCGACGACCTGATGCTGTACGGCTACGACGCCGCCGCGCTGGCCGACGCGCAGCAGCAGTACATCGCTGCGGTGCGTCGCGTCGGGCTGGTGGTCAAAGACGCCAAAGTGGTGCGCCCGTCGGCCGACGGCGTCACGTGCCTCGGCCTTGAGGTGCACGGCGTCGACCACACCGTCGGCGCAAGTGTCGCGAAGTTGGACGGACTTCGGGCGGACACGCGACGGTTGCTGGCGGCCGGCGTGTGCAGCGGCACCGACGTTGCGCATGTCGTCGGCCGGTGGACGTGGGCGGCCATGGCATGCCGCCCCGTCTTGTCCGTGTTCAACGCCGTGTACCGCTTCATCGAGTGCGCGCGCGGGCGTCAGTTCACGCTGTGGCGTTCGGCCGCCCGTGAGCTGCTGCTCGTCATGGACTTGGCGCCGCTGATGTTCGTCGACACGTCGGTGACTTGGTTCGACCGCGTCGTGGCTACCGACGCGTCGTCGGACGGAATGGGTGTGGTGACGGCGCCGCTGTCGGCCGACGCGGCGCCGCGTGTGGTGACCGGCGCGGACTCCGCCGCGCTGGTGTCGGCGTCGGCGTGGCGCACCATCGTGTCGTCGCGCTGGCGCCGGCCGGAGCACATCAACGTCTTGGAGATGCGGGCGCTCACCACAGCCGTGCGCTGGGTGTTGTCGTGCCGCCAAGCGCTCAACTGCCGCGTGTTGGTGCTGTGCGACTCGAAGGTGGTCGTCGGCGCCGTCACGAAGGGCAGGTCGTCGTCCCAACTTCTGCTGCGTCGTTTGCGGTATCTGGCTGCAATGGTGCTGGCGTCCGGCCTCCGCCTTACGCTCCGATGGGTGGCGTCCGCCGACAACCCCGCGGACGGCCCGTCCCGCAACTTCTAAGCGCCGCGACCATGGCCGCCGCGAAGGGTGCGCGTGATGCGCCGTCATCGCGCTGGCCGCTGTTGCAGGCCGGTTACGCAAAGTCCACGACGCAGAAGTACCGCGCCGCCGTGCAGTCGTTCTACGGCTGGTGCAAGACGACCAACGAGAACCCGATCGGCGTGGAAGCACTCGACGAATGTCTCGCCGACTACTTCCACGTCATGTACGACGAGAACGAGGGCAAGGGCAAGCAGAAGGCGCGCGACACGCTGTACGGCATCGAGATGTACCTGCCGCGCGTCAAAGGCCAACTGCTCATCGCCGGCCGCGTCGTCAACCGCTGGGCCAAGCTGCACGTCGCCGAGTCGTACCCGCCGCTGACGTGGGACTTGGCAGCGCTCGTCGGCGTGCAGTTAGCCGCCGCCGGACACTTCCGGTTTGGCGTCGGCGCCGTGCTCGCCTTCGACTGCCTGCTGCGCGTCGGCGAGCTGACCAACCTCCGCCGCGAAGAC
>CBIHRA010000084.1:0-3802 GCA_966212325.1 uncultured Burkholderiaceae bacterium
CGCTTGAAATCGACCGCCATCAAAATGTTCATACACCACTCTTGACGTTAGCTCGCGTCCGCTTGTTCTGCGGTCTTGAGCAGTTGGCCATGGTCGTTCGTGAGTCTGACGTCCACAGGACGATGCAAGTAACCGATCAACGGCGCGTTGTCGAATTGCTTCACCTGCCACGTCTCCCAGCGGACCGGCAAGTAAGGCGTGGGCTTGAATTCTCCCGGGCCCTTGTTGGCGATCGTTTTCCAGAAGGCAGGCAGTTGCTGTTGCCACCAGCTGGCTTGCATGGTGCCAGGCGGCGGGGAATGCGCTAAGCCGTGAGCCTTCAGTTGCGCCTCATAGTACGCACCGAAGCTATCCGGGCCTTGCCCATCGTTCTTCTCCCAGTAGTACTCCCACAGCTTGTCGCCATCCGAGCCTTTGCCGCTCGCGCGGTCGATCGCGAACGGACGAATCAGCTTATCGACTCGATCCGACCGCGATACGACCATCACTACAACGCTGTCGGGTATTTCGGGAACATACTCCCATCGTGGAATCGGCTTTTCACCCGGCGTGCGGAGCAAACTCCTGAGCATCGAACCGTCTTCGCTGAATAAGATGGCTTGAGGAACATCTGGATGAGCATCAAAGAACGCAAACAGGTTTTCGATAAGTCCGACCGGATCGTTAGTCTTGGCGTCTTGCTGCCAAAGGAAGAGAGTTGCGCCGAGTCCCGCCAACTGTCGGCCGTCGGCAATCGCTTCCGCCGCCACGGAAGAGTCTTTCGGGTCCTGCAGCGGGTCCCATACGAATACGGGGACTGGCCAGCGTTCGACGGCGTGTTTGGCGCCGATCTCAAAGGCAACGGTGGTCGCAAGCCCTAGATTGCTCACTCTGGCGTCGGGACTATCAGCGTAGTCCTTCGCGTCCTTTGACAAAAAAGATTCGTAGTTGTTTGCCTTCGTTTGGACAGCTTGCCAAATTTCACGATTGGTGTCGTTGTTGACTACAACCCCGAGTCCTCGAACTTCGAGCACGAAACGCGAACCGCTCTGGGCGAGGGCTGACTGACCATGAGCACCGCCCGCAATCAATGCCGGCGTCGCATCGCCCCTTGGATCGCCGCCGTTACGCGTTGCAAGATGTTGCAGCCAGACGAAACGCGCTCCGTATGCGGCGATCGCAAGAATAAGAGCGAGAAATACACCACCGCGAATATTGCTCCCCATGCCTATAGCATCCTCACCCGTCTTTGCCCAAAGGCGATGCTTCTTGGCGATACGCATCGCATCGTCCTTGACCAAATCGGTTAAACCGCTCGCGTCGCTCTTGCCCTCGATTACGCCGCTGTCGGCGAACGCGAGCAAATTTTCGGATGGACGTCAGAGAAAGGTTCGTCCGCTTCCGACCCCAAGACCAGCAGGCGTTCAAACGCGGCCCGACGCTGTTGCCGATGAAATCAGGACCGCCCCGCACGACGTTTGGTGACCGTCGAATGCGACGGCTCGGCCGTCGATCTTGACTTTCTCGTCGCCTTCGACGATCACGCAATCATGGTGGCCCGACACCGGGCAGGTGCAGCGGTCGCCCACGCAAGCGACTGCGCGGCCCATCACCGTCGATTTGTCTCGGCCCGTTTCGACCCGGCCTCCATGCGAGGTCGAATCTCCGATGCGTATCACGCCACGCATGTGATGTTTTCTCCCTGCTTCAGTCGAACGGGTTGGCGTTGTTGTGGGCTTGCTCCCACTGCGCCTGACGAGCCGGGTCGGGGCTGACCATGATGATCGTGGCTCGCCCGTCGGGCCGGCGCGTGATCGTTGCGCTCGTCTTGCCATCGCCGTAGCCTGCGATGAGGCCCAGCCCTAGCTGCACCATTGTCGAGCTGACACCCGTATCGGCGATACGACGGCCGATGTCGTAGCCCTCGTGAACGTCGCTCAGGCTTGGAGCCGATTTGCCCACCGCGCTCAGCGCTTGCGTGAGCGGGATCGCCCACTCTCTGTCGCCCGTCGTGTCGTAGAACACGCGCTGCGGCGTTACGCCGTCCGGCAGCGTTGCGAGCGCTTGCTCCCAACCGGCCTTTAGTGCATCCGCTTGTTCTGCGGTCTTGAGCAACTGGCCGTGGTCGTTCGTGAGTTTGACGTCGACAGGACGATGCAGATAGCCGATCAACGGCGCATTGTCGAATTGCTTCACCTGCCACGTCTCCCAGCGAATCGGCAAGTAAGGCGTAGGCTTGAATTCTCCCGGGCCCTTGTTGGCGATCGTTTTCCAGAAGGCAGGCAGTTGCTGTTGCCACCAGTTGGCTTGCATGGTGCCGATCGCCGGCATCACGTCCTGTTGCGGCTGCTCCGTTTTCACCTGATGCCGGTAGAACGCCTGGAATCCATCTGGACCTTGTCCGTCCGTCTTCTCCCAGAAGAAATCCCAGAGCTTGTCGCCATCGGCGCCTGCGCCGCTCGCACGGTTGATCGCAAACGGACGAATCAGTTTGTCGACGCGATCCGAGCGCGAAACCACCATCACGACGATGCTGTCTGGAATTTCAGGAACGTACGTCCATTGCGGCAGGGGCTTTTCGCCCGGTGTGCCTAGCAGATTCCGAAGCATCGAACCGTCTTCGCTGAATAAGATGGCTTGGGGAACGTCAGGATGCGCATCAAAGAACGCAAACAGCCTTTCGATCAAGCCGACCGGATCGCTGGTATTGGCATCCTCTTGCCAAAGGAAAAGCGTCGCGCCAAGCCCCGCCTTTTGCCGACCGTCCGCGATGCTCGCCGCGGCGACAGAAGGGCTCGTCGGATCCTTTGGCGGATCCCATACGAAAACCGGAACAGGCCAGCGTTCGACGGCGTGTTTGGCTCCGATTTCAAAGGCAACGGTGGTCGCGAGCCCTAAATTACTCATTCTGGCGTCGGAACTGTCAGCGTAGTCCTTGGCGTCCTTTGATAGAAAAGATTCGTAGTTGCTTGCCTTCGTTTGGACCGCCTGCCAAATTTCATGATTGGTGTCGTTGTTGACTACAACCCCGAGCCCTCGAACTTCCAGCACGAAACGCGAACCTCTCTGGGCGAGGACCGACGGACCATGACCACCGCCTGCAATCAATGCCGACGTCGCATTGCCCCTTGGATCGCCGCCGTTACGCGTTGCAAGATGTTGCAGCCAGACGAAACGCGCTCCGTATGCGGCGATCGCAAGAATAAGAGCGAGAAATACACCACCGCGAATATTGCTCCCCATGCCTATAGCATCCTCACCCGTCTTTGCCCAAAGGCGATAGTAATGGTTCATCACGAGAAACGTCCACATTGCTGACAATGCGACGAACAACGTCATATAAGGCCACACGCGTGGTCGTACCGTCATCTCCGCATCCCCGAAAAGACGTCCCAGTCGATCGGCGGCGCCGGTGGCAAAGCAGGTGCATCCTGCTGCTGGGAGACGGTCTCGCTCGTTACCAACGGCGGCATTTCTTTCACCGAAACAACGGACTCGGGCGGAAATGCTCCCGTCGTGTAGTACACCATGCTGGCCGCTATAAGATCGACAGCCTTTTGGTTGATCGATCGAAGCCGTCCATGGTTCGGATTACGGATCAGCTTGTTGTATTCGCCCTTATCGAGCTTCCAGTCACTCATTCGAATCAACAAATCCCGCCAATGCGGATCATCGATGCTTACCGCCTGCCCGATCGCCACGTCCATCGCCGTCACCCAACGTTGATTCTCGCTGCTGCGTAGAATCGCCCCGTGGTAGTTGTTGTCCTCCCAGGACTTCTCGTCCGAGGTCATCGTTTTGCGCGCCTCCTCGGGTGTCTGCT
>CBIHRA010000085.1:0-3719 GCA_966212325.1 uncultured Burkholderiaceae bacterium
CCCCGGACCTCGTCTAAGATTCAGACGACACGACAACTATTCTGACGCCGGGGGAATCCTCCTGGGACCTGCCGAACGGGCGCCGAGCCGACACTTTCGAGACGCTAGTGGACGAGCTTCAGCGGCACTGGATGCTGATCTCAAACGACTACCCCGGCGTTGCGGACATTCGGGTGATAGGCATAGATCTCACGCGGCGCGGCATCGACACCAAGGCGGCGAAGGAGGCCAAGAAGATCGCTAAGTCGGTGGCTAAGCTATCGAAGCTCGGGACGGGAAGGCGAAAGGCCGATGCCTCGCTGCCTTCCTCAGATGAGGCGCCGTCCTCGCAAACGAGGGCGTGACGAGAGCAGAGACCTTACTGCAGTCGTCGCCGCGCGGTGCAATGGCCGGGCCTAGGCTAGGAACTGATCGTCGGGTCGCGCTGGGACGATCGACCACTGTTGGTCGAGCCGCGGCTGAAAGCGGCGTCGCATCGGATTGCAATCTCCCAAGGCTTCAGGATAATAGCGGTCACCCGCCGGCTGAGAGACGGCGGACAGGCATCCCTGTAAGACAAACGAATTAAAAGAGGATAGCTAGTGGAGCAGCAGCAAGAACAGCCGTCTCAGGTCAAGACGTGGGTGTATCCGTTTTCGTTGACGAATCCTGGTGCTCAACCCGCACCAGAGGACTATCTCCGCGCACTGAGTGCTTCGGAAGATGGCTTTTATCCGCTCGGTGCGAACGGGCTATGGCATGGCGGCATCCATTTCGGGCAGGGCACTGCTGGCAAGTTCGACCAAGACCACGGCGTGAAGTGTATTGCCGACGGTGAGGTTGTCGCATATCGCATTAATGCGAAAATTCAAGAACTCACATACCCGGGCGGAATCAAGGCAGGGTACTCGAGCGGGTTCACGCTCGTACGGCATCGGCTCGTGCTGCCAAAGCCGCCAGCACCGCCGGCAAGTACCCCGAACAGTGCGCCAGCACAGAACGCGACCCCGCCCGCCGAAGACGTCTTGACGTTCTTCAGCCTTTACATGCACACGTTGCCGCTCGACGGCTACGGTGCATCTAAGACGCTGCCTTCGTACTATGGCGCGACAGACGTCTACACTGTTGGTGCTAAGGCGAAAGATCCTCGCAAGAACGCCGCGGGCCACGAAGACCATACCCAACTGGGCCTTCGCGTGCGCGCGTCGCATGCCGCGGGCAGTGCCATCGTTGGTTGGCTTCCACGCGACACTAAGGTCGAGATTGGCGAGCGACACGGTGCTTGGGGCAAGATAACGAAATTCGTATCGGGTGCCTTGCAACCGTATCAGGAAGACCATGCCTTGCCTGCAAACGCTGCGACAGCATGGATTTTCCTTGGGGAGCTGGACAAGGAAAGCAAGCCTACGGCTGTTGACAAGATCCAAGTTCTGCCGAAACCTCACAAGATCGTGGCGGGCGAGACGGTCGCCTATATCGGCGAGTATCAACGGTTCATCGAGGCGCGCACACTTCATGGCGCAAATCAGGCGTGAGGCGGGACCATCATTGGCTGTTCACGATGGCGAAAGCCTTAATTATCCGCCGGACCGGTTGAGGCTCAAATTTAGCTATTTCCAGGCACATGCGGACGAATCGGAACTGTATGGTCGTACAGCTGACCATCCTGCCGATCAAGAGGCGATTGCCAACCGCGCCTATGCGAACAGAAATGGTAACGGAGACATCGCCAGCGGGGATGGATGGAAATACCGCGGGAGAGGGTTGATACAGATTACGGGGCGAACGCAGTACCAACACTTTACCGACTGGCACCGGCAGAATTCGAGCGGATGGCCCGACGAGGCAAACCTCGATTTTCTGACTGACTACACGCTGGTAGGCGAGATCAAGTACGCGGTAAGATCGGCCGCAGCATATTGGATCAATAACAGAATGTATGAAACGGCGGATCAAGGCTCCACAGAGGGCGATGTCGATAACATTACAAGAGCCATCAATCCGGGGCTTTTCAAACATCGGCCTGGTCAGCCGATCAACCCGGAGAATATGAGCGACATCGTTGACCGACGAAGTAACTTTGCTTCGATTCACAACTGGGAGGGCTTGAAGTGATCCGTATAGCAGCGGTTTTTACGATTGCTCTGTTGTCGCTCTTTAGATGTGACGCGGTGAGTGCGCAGGATCAACCGTCGCAGGAAGAAGAGACACTTTGCAACAACGGCGAGGACGTATATTTCAGCTGTCCCCTAGAGAACGGAAAGACCGTCTCTGTGTGCGCAAAGGGCAACACCGCGCCGGATCAGGGGTATGTGCAATACAGGTTCGGTAAAAAGGACAATGCTTTCGCATTTCCAGATATGAGCACAACACCTGCCAGCACGGTCAAGATCACGGACGTGTCCGAAGGAAGTATTCGCGGCTTGCACTTGAAATTCTCGAATGGACCGTATACGTATGTTGTTTCCTCGGTATCGCCCGGCGGAATTTATGTGTCGAAAAAAGGAAAGATAATATTCGATAAGGAATGTCAGGCTTCGAGATACAAGAGCTTCTCGAACAAAGTTTTTGATGGAATCAATGATGCGCCGGTGTCGAAGGTCGATATCCACTGATATGGTGCTATTGGAGCGGGGACACTGACGTTACCCTCGCGTCGATCAGGTAGTCTTGATAAAACAGTGTCAAAGTTCATGAATGCCTGTGTTCGTAATTTTGCAATCGGCCTATCCGGAATTCAAGTTGTTCGTCGCATCGCGATAATTTCGGCGGCTGTCCCGCTGATGAGCGGCGTTGCCGAACAAGCGCTTGCCGCGACGTCATCCTCCACGTTCCGGTTCGCATTACCGGGTGGGGCGGCCATTCTTTATAGCAACGCTTCGAATCCTCAAGCGCCCTTGCCCGAGCGTTCCTGGCAACGCGCGGTTTTTCATTTTCCGAATGGAGCGACGTTCAGTTTGTTACCAAGAATCGGAAAAACGGATACCGCCGGCACCGAAATCGAACCACCGAACGAAGGCGATATTTCGCCGTCCGGACAATATGTGGTAATTGGTCGAGTCGAATCGGGCATGGTTTCGTCGGGGCCAGGGCAGACGGAGTCGGTACTCAGTCGGGAGTATTGCTCCGTCATCGAGATACGCACCGGATGCATTACCGCGGATCAAACGGGTGAGATATGCGGCGCGGGCTGGCAGGCCGGTCAGCCCGCGCAGTGGGGCACGGACGATCAGACGAACGTAATGCTGAGGCGGGACCGGCCATCGGCAAATCGAGTACTGCACTTTATCAGCGCCGGTCAGCCGCCACGGTCAGTAGTTGATGATGATTCCGGCGCGGACAATGTGCTGCGTTGCGATCCGCCGTCGCCTGCCAGTCGTCAGGCGTATCAGAAAGTTGCGACTGCTTTGCGCGCGGCGGGTGCGCAAAGCGAGGCTCGGCTCATAGAGGCGGGACTCTCCAAGGTGGGAGATAGTGCTCCGAATATCCGCCTCCCGTCACCGACGGAAACGGACCACCTCGTTGGAATCGTATCGGTAGAAAAGGCGACGCTCTATACCGCGCCAAACGACGCGCGCGCGAGCCGTGCGTATCTCGTCCGGAACGACACTGTGACAGTATTGAAACAGGGGCCAACCGGCTGGGCCTACCCCCCGGCGTCAGACTAGTTGTCGTGTCGTTTGATTCTTAGACGAGGTCCGGGGGCGGTAGAATCGGCATGAATGAAAGCCTACTCAGCA
>CBIHRA010000086.1:0-3557 GCA_966212325.1 uncultured Burkholderiaceae bacterium
TCGCAGGCGGCAGGGGTGACGCCGAAGAATCCGTTGAGGTTTCAGGGGCAGCAGGTTGATGATGAGACGGGGCTGCACTACAACCGACATCGGTACTATGACACTACGACGGGCCGTTTCATTAGTCACGACCCGATACGCCTTGCTGGCGGTTTCAACCTGTATCAGTACGCGCCCAACCCGGCGCAATGGATTGATCCGCTCGGGCTAACTTGCTGCCCGTGTCCTGGGAAGGCAATCATCCGGCACTACGGCGTTGAGGGTAGCCGTACCGGACATTACACGGTCGAGGTACAGAGCAACGCTGCATCAGCGCATACCCATCAGGTCGAAGATCCTGACACGGGCGATACTACGATCGTCAACGAGCGCCGAGCACGAGTGATGACCGGTGATCCCATCTTGCACACTGCCGAAGTGCCTGTGCCCAATGCGAATTCAGCGATCGCATATCAGCAATCGAAAATTGGTGCCAACCTCGGTAAGTACGATGAAAAGACGAACAGTTGCGTTGATCATGTGGCAAACGTCTTAAGGGCGGGCGGTGTTGACGTCCCGCAGGGTCCGCTTAGTCAAATGAAATTTCTGAAGAAGCTCGGCTTCAAAGCAAAGGTACCGTAATGCCTCTAGTCATTTGCCGTATTCATGGCCGAGCGGGCGGCGACTTGGTCTCCCGTCCGCTTTTCGAACTCGTAAAAGACCGCGCGGCCTGGGGCAACTCCCCTCTCGTTCGCCCGATCACCCTCGCATTTGAAGACATTGAGTACCCTGGTTACATGTTGGATGGCGACATAGTCGAAGTCGTCCATCTGGGCGGGGTACGCGAAGGCAGTGAGACGTATCGATTCACGGATGAGGAGGCAATGGAGTCAGCCATCGGAATGTTTACCGCGACATGCACTCGCTGCCTCCATGAATTGATCGCATCTCAATCCGAGCGCTAGCGTCAGCATGCCAGCCAGAAAGTCGTGGGAGAAAGGTTGGTCTTGAATGGTGCAAAGGTACGCCGCCATCATGGGGATAGAAGATCAGTAAGGACTGAAGGCAAATCCCCCTCGGTTTTCAGGGGCAGCAGGTTGATGATGAGACGGGGCTGCACTACAACCGACATCGGTACTATGACACTACGACGGGCCGTTTCATTAGTCACGACCCGATACGCCTTGCTGGCGGTTTCAACCTGTATCAATACGCGCCCAACCCCACGCAATGGATTGATCCGCTCGGGCTCGCGAAGTGTCCCTGCACGGACGACTGCGAAAAAGTCCTCGCCGACGAAGGGGTCGTGACCGGCAGGCACGGAGATCTGAAGAAGATCGGGGGGCTGCAAGATTCGCACCACATTTACCAAGACGCTGCGGTCAACGGTCTACCGAACTACAACTACAACGACGCCCCGGCGATCAGCCTACAGGGCCGGAATGCCGACGGCACTACTCGCGGAACGCCCCACTACCGTGCGAATCGGACTCAGGACAACGCGTCTCCCGCTGGCACATTAGGTAGCGAAACCGTAGTAGCCTTCAACTCGTTGAAGGCTGCCGGACTTAGTTCCAAGGCAGCCAAGTGCGCTGTCCTGCGCGCAAGAGGCTATTTCTCCAGCATCGGTTCAAATGCCGGTTCTGGCACGACCACGCCATCGAAACGTATGAGGCTGAGATGAACACATCACTGAATGATCCAGCGTATAAGGCGATCTCCGAATTCCTTAATGCGCTTAATACAATGGACAAAAGGACACTGGAGTCGAGGTTCGGGGTCACCGAGCCGATTCTCGACGAGATATGCGAGTCCCTCGATGATTACTTCGGCAGAAAGCCCGACATCAGCCTTGCGCCGATCGAAGTGGCCTTTTCCGGCAAGAGAGGGGCGAGGCCATACATTGATCTGTTCGAAATGGACGACGGTCAATCGTGGGGGGCGGAGTGCGTACTCTGGGTGGACGGGAAGGCTGCGGAGCCCATTTTGCACGTCGAATTGAGGGGGGCAAGCGATAACCTGGAACTGAAATACAAGTACATCGGTTCGTAGAAAGCTGCCTCGCCGACAAAGAACATAGTCAGAGATCGTTCTTCGGCTGGCGACGTTCTGATAGCCTGAACAGCGAGCGCCTTGCTGGATACATACGCCCGGCGATCGGTGCATCTGCGATGCGCGACCGCGGCGGGGTTGGCAGCGAACGCGGTTTCAGGGGCAGCAGGTTGACCCTGAGACGGGGCTTCACCTGAATCGAAACCGGTACTACGATCCGGCGACGGGACGATTTGTCTCGAACGACCCCATCGGCTTAGCTGGCGGCATCAATCTGCGTCAGTACGCACCAAACCCGATTCAGTGGATTGATCCGCTGGGGCTTTCGCGCTGCCCCTGCGATCCGTGTAGTAAGTTCCGCAGAGCAAGCCTGAGGGATATTCGTCGCCAACTCGGTATTCCGATGTCGCAACAGCCTATCAGTCAAAAAATGGTTCCGTTGACTGACTCGACCGGCGCTCGGATCCTTGGTGATGACAAACAACCAATTATGACCAGGGAGTTGACCTATCGAGTCAACGGGAACAATGTCATTGTTCAGGACCATTCTGCAGGGCATTTCTTTGGAGAAGGGGGCGTTGGCGATCAGCCGTCGCACCATAACGTTCGACCTGAAGACAGACCCCGAACGGGCTCAGTTGATGGGATGAGCGATCACTACTACTTCGATTGTCGGAACAAAAAATGAACACGCACAACAGGGTGATGAACCCGCAGGCTTTGACCTCCCTCTACGGAGATTTCCCGTCGTTCGATGGAGCCGAGCTTATTGTTGCTAATTTTAGGTGTGACGACCCTTTGTTGAGCGTCAAGTTCGTTACCAGAGACAAACCGAAGGTAAGTCCGAAACGCTGGCCCGACCACTATGATGAAGTCATTATTGAGTTATCCTTCATTGGAGTTAGTCGCCTGCTGCTCAGAAACTGGGGCTGCAAAAACTTAATCGATAGATTTGAATTGAAGTTGGTCGACGATCACGCCTCCGTGCGGATTTCGTGTGAAAACGAGGCAGCATTGGAATTTTTATGCGATTGGATACGAATTGAAAGCGTTGCCTACGGGTTCGTAGGTACTCCATAAATTGGCGAATGGCAGCAAACGACTGTTGCGTCGCCAGCTAGTTTCAGGGGCAGCAAGTTGATGAAGAAACGGGGCTGCACTACAACCGGCATCGGTATTACGATCCCGCCAGCGGTCGATTCATCAGTGACGATCCGATTAAGCTAGCCGGTGGCGTGAACCTGCACGAATACGCACCCAACCCCATCCAGTGGGTCGACCCTCTGGGGCTGGCGCGGTCCGGGCAGTGGGTCAATGTTGGGAATGGCCGGATTCGAATTGATCCGCCTCATGTGGAGAACACGAACCAACAGGTTCATGCTCATTGCCAGTGCAAGTCCAGAAAGCAGGAGATTGTCGTGAACAAGGATGGAACGCAGAGTCATGGCTCGCGGGGAGACGTCTCTGGACTTACGTGTCAACGCCGATTTAAATCTGACCCACTTTTCGACGATTCGCCGAAGTAA
>CBIHRA010000087.1:0-2953 GCA_966212325.1 uncultured Burkholderiaceae bacterium
TTCGAGCTCGGCGGGCATTCGATTCTCGCCATGCGGATGGTCGCCAAACTCGGCGCTATGACCGACAAAACGGTCCCGCTGCGCGCTGTTTTCGACACGCCTACCGTCGCGCAGCTGGCAGCCACCATCGCGGCAATCGATGCTTCCGATCAGGCAAATCGCATCGCACCGGTCGACCGCGAGGCATCGTTGTCCCTCTCGTTCGCCGAAGAACGCGCGCTCGCGATCGAAGCGTCGTCCTCGCGCCCGGGTATGCTCAACTCGTCGAACTTGCTCCTGCTGACGGGGGCGGTGAACCATGCTTGGCTCGAACAATCGCTGCGCGCGGTAATCAATCGCCATGAAATCTTACGTACTCGATACGAGAATGACGTCGAGGAAGGAACGATACGCCCTATCATCGAGCCGCCGGCGCGATTCCACCTAGTCGTTCGACAGGTCGACGACATCGACGCCGATGGGCTTCGCCTCGCTCAAATCGAAGCCGCCGATACGCCCGATTGCTTCACCGGGCCCATCTTCCGGGCGACACTATTCGCCGGAGCGGCATCTCGCGCGATTCTCGTGATCTCGGCCCATCACGTGGCGATCGACGCCGTCTCATGGACGATCGTCTGGCACGACTTCGCATTAGCCTACGAGGCGCTGCGAAACGGCGAAACACCGGTCTTCGCGCCGCAAACGCTCCAATATCGCGATTACGCGGCGTGGCAGCGTCGCACACTCGATGAAGAAAAGCTCGGCGACTTGCGCCGCCGCTGGCACGACGCGCTTGCAGGTTCACCCGTGCGCGTCGACCTGCCGTTCGATCGGCCGCGACCGGCTGTCGCGTCGAGCAAAGCGGGGAAGGTCGAACTCGCCCTGCCGGCCGATCTATTCGAAGCGATCAAGCGCACTGCCGCCGCTCGCCGCATTACGCCGTTCCTCGTTTTGGAGACGATGCTCGCGGTGTTGTACGCGCGTTTGTCGCACAGCCGCGAGATCGTCATCGGCACCGTTGCCGAAGGCCGGGAAGCGCCAGGAACGGAATCGATGGTCGGCCTTTTCGTCAATACCATCGCGCTGCGTCACAAGATCGAGACCGCTGCGACGCTAGCCGATCATTGGCAGGCGGCGTCCGATATGCTCCTATCGGCCCTCGACCGCGCCGCCCTTCCGTTTGCCGATATCGTTGCCGCGGTCAACCCGCCGCGTTCGCCGTCGTACGATCCGATTTTTCAGGTCTTCTGTCAGCTTCAGCACGGCATCGCCGATGCGCATGCCAACGTTGCCGACCTTGCCGTGGAGGCAATCGCGCGCGAAGACGTAGCCCGCGGCGCCGATGTTGCCGTCATATTCGAAACGCACGGCGATCGACTAACGGGGAACGTCATATACAGCACGGACCTATTCGATGCGCCCACCGTCGAAGCGATCGTCGCGCTCTATATGCAGTTCGTCGCCCAGGGCGTGCGCCGCCCTCACGTTTCAGTCGATGCGCTTTGGCAGCAAAGCGTAGAACTCGCGCGACTCGGTTCGCACGGCCAGGCCGTCGCTCGCTTGGTCGATGCCCCCGCTCCCGCAACCGGCGCCTGGTACCCCCTTTCGGCCGCACAGCAATCGCTCTGGCTGCGCGAGCAAGCCGCCCCGCTCGGCTCGGCCTTCTGCTCTGTCGCCGTCATGCAGTGCCCCGCCTCGGTCGACCGCGATCGCCTCGCCCACGCTGCGCTTGCCTTGGCCACGCAGAACCAATCGTTCCGCATCCAATGGACCGATCTCGGCCTGCAGCGCGAAGCCATCGCTCCCGCCTCGTTTCACGAGCGTGTCGTGCTCCAGCGGCCCATCGCCGAGGACGACACCTGGCAAGTCGTGCTCGACTGGCATCGTCGCCTGCACACCGCCATTGCCGATACCACCTGCGCCATCGCCACGTTTGAGTCCACCGACGGCGTGCTCGTTGCGCTGCGCACTCACCACGTCCTAAACGACGGTTGGTCCGCCATTCGATTGTTCGAGCGCATCGCCAAGAACTACGCGATCCTCTCGGACGATCCATCGCACACCTTTCAAACCGATCGCTTCTTTCTCGATGCCCTCGCCTCCGAGCAGCGTTATCTCGCCTCGCCTGCGTACGCCCGCGATGCGCAATTCTGGCGCGGCCTCTGTGCCCGCATCGACGGGCCCGCGCTCATCACGCAGCTTGCCGACCGGCCGCACAATACGCAGGTTCCGGCCATCGTCGCCTCGGTTCGCCGCACCTTGCCCGAAGCGCTGCAAGCGAAGCTGCTCGCTACCGCCCAAACGCTCTCGCAATCGGCCGCCGAATGCTTGACCGCGCTCACGACGCTGTATCTGGCTCGTTTCTGTCAGCGCCAGGACATCACCCTCGGCATCTCGTTCCTCAATCGCGCTAGAGAGATGCTCGATGTCCCCGGCCAATTCGCTCAAGTCGTGCCGCTTCACGCGACCTTTGCCGAGATCGATGATCGGACGCCGATATCAGCAGACTTGAAAGAGGCGTGCGAAGCCTTCAAGAGCGCATTGCGGCACGGCGCTTTCCCCTACGGCGAGCTCGTGCGCGCCTGTGGTCTCGATCCGCGTCAAACCGACGTGAGCGTCAACACCCTCTTCTTACGGCATGGCGTAAGCATGGCAGGCGAAGCGACGCGCATCCGCTGGCTCTCGGGGCCGGAGAGCGGTCTCTCGTTCCTCTTCACGCAATTCGGCCGGTCCACGCCGATCGACCTCGAACTTCGGTTCAACGCGGCTTTGTTCGACACAATCACTGTTTCCAGACACGCGGACCGCTTGATCGACTTCATCGATCGCCTCTGCGTCGATGCACTCGATTCGATCGACCACGAGGTGCTCATCTCGGACGACGAACGGAGGGTAGTTATCCACGAATGGAATGCGACGGAAGAGCCGTTTCCGTCGAATCTGTGCATGCATGAGCTGTTCGAGCAGCAAGCGC
>CBIHRA010000088.1:0-2711 GCA_966212325.1 uncultured Burkholderiaceae bacterium
AGCATCAGCAGCGCGTTTTGCGCGCCGATGTCGTCGCTGCACAGCGTCTCAAACATCACCTGGTGCTGGGCGCTGTTGATCTCCGCCACGACCTGCCGCAGCCGCACCGGGTCTGCACCGACCGCCGTACCAACCCAAGCCGTCGCGCCGACCACGGGATCGGCGAACTCGTATTGTGTCGCAAAACGCTGCACCTCTGCGGGTACAGCGCCCGCGCGCGGCCACAAAACCACGCATTTGTCGGTGTTGAGCGTCAGCGCTCGGAGAGCACTGCGCTCCGCGAAGTCGACGTAGAAACGCCGCAGCGCCGCGACCGGTCCGACGGCGTAGACGTCGTCCATCACCGCCACCAGCGCGACCAGCCCGTCGCCCGCCGCCGCCGCCGACTCGGCGTACAGCCGCTGCACGGCATTGGCGTACAGCAGCCCGCCGAGCGCACAGCCCTGGCGGACGCCCTGGCGCGAGCAGAACACGTCGCGACGTACCAACTTACCGTCAGACCCGTACATCAGCAGTGGCGACGGAGCGCTGTACGCGAAGTCAGCGACACGCCAAAACGCGCGCAGCTCCTGGCGGTTGTACAGCTCCTCCATCACCAGCTGCCGCGGTATGTTGTTATACGCATTGCCCTGATCCAACGCAAGCCCACACACGTCACCGCCGGCCGCGAACGCGTTGTTGACGATCGCTGCCGCCGATTCGCTGCCACCACTGCGCCCGATACCGAACTGAATGGAACCAAACACCGCCGTGATCTGCTGCGCGTTGGCTCTGATGAGGCACGCGCACGCCATTTTGAAGAAAAGTTCTCCCATTGCGATCGGCCGCAGTTTGCGCGTGACCGGATCTTTGATGAGCCCAACCAACACACTCGACACCAAACGCACCCGAACCCGATGGTCACGGACGTCGCCGTTGGCGATGTCCGTCGCAATGCATGTGAACGCACTGCGCAGCTCTTCGTCTTCCAACAGAATTGACAGCAAATCGGCGGTCCACCCCGACGGCCCGGCCGCCTGCCCGCGGTACTCTTTGACGACACGCACGAGAGTGAGCGCATCGACGGCCACGAAGTCACGCGCTTCTGCCGGACACCGTGGGATGGGCCTGTCACCGCCCATGGCCGGGTGCATTTGCTGCAGAACTTCGTACGTTTGCGCCGTTGGCGGCGCCACCGGTGATTGCATGGTCGATGCTGCCGCTTTGCGAATGCACTTCGGGGCTCCGGAGCTCAGAATGGCCTGAGCGCGACGGGCCACCGCGCTGTTGCGCTTCTGAACCAACACATCGGGCACCACAAACACACCACCGCCGCGTGCGCGGCCACGACCCGGGCCCGCTGCCAAGCCGTCGGGCACCACAAACGCGTCACTGTCCACAACGCTGTCGGTGGCCGCCGCACGTGCAGCGCCAGACCCAGCGCTGCCCGCGCGGATGGGCGCAGCGGCACCCGCCATCGCACCACCGTGCTCGTCGGCGCCGCTTTCGATCGGAACCAAATTGAGCCGCAGATCCACGAAGCGCTGCCGTACACCCGGAACGCCGCCGTTGCGCTTCAGCAGCGTCTGCGGTGCATCAAGCAGCTGACACAACGCGTTGAAGCGCGCTGCGTCGTCGCCAGCGCGCTTCGCACGCATGTACTGCGCGCAGATCGGAGCGCAGTACGTCTTCCACATCGGCCACAGCTCGCGCGGCAGACGCATGAACGTGACCGCGCGCGAACGCAGGCATTCAGCGTCTTCCAACGGATCCGGTTCCGCCATCGGATCGGCTGCACGCGCGCCAGCCGCGGCGGCCCCATGCGCGCGGCCGTCTTCTCGTCGCTCACCTGAACCCTTTAGCTCCTTCACGTCGCCACCAGCACCTGCACGCGCCGGCGAAACGGAAGGCGACAGAATGCGCACCGTCGCGTCTGAGTCGGCGCGGCGCAGGCTCTCCGGATCCGCAGCCGCCGCTGCTGCGCTGCCGTCCGCTGCCGCGTCGGCGCGAGCGCGCGGCATCGAGATCGTGCGTTGCGAATCCACTGCCACCGCAGGCGCAGACGACGCGTATGACACAGTACGCGCAGAGCTCTGACTCAGCACGACAGTGCCAACGTCTTCGTCCACCGCCGGCGCTGCCGGAGCCACAGCCGCAGGGGCAGACGCAGCGGCCGCGCGGGCGAGCGAGTGCTTTGCCGCAGCATCCAGTCGCCGCGAGCGCTTGTCACCGCACACGTGGCCACGCGTCTTGTCGCTCAGTACAGCACCACACTCACACACCCACAGGCCGAGCCGCTCCAAATCGTCCAATTCCGACCGCTCCCACACGCGCGTGAGGTGCTCCTTGCGGCAGTGCTTGGCCACCGCCTTCGTGAGCGCCGCGCGCGTTCCGCCTACCAATTGTGCACCACACCCGAGCACCACACAGTCCACATACCCGTGCGTCGCCTGCGAGTCGACGGCAGCGCCGTCGTCGGCGTCAGCCGCGCCGTCGGCGTCGCTGTCGGCTGCGGACTCGTCGGAGTCCGAGTCCTTACGCTTTCGGCCCACTTTGCCCTTCGCGCCGCGTCCCCGCGGACGGCGGCGCGCGACCTTCGCAGCGCCCGCACCAGCGGCAGCGTGCAACGGCTCTTTCGAACCGTCGCGCTGCGCCGAAGCAGACGCTGACGCACACGCTATGCCATAGCGGTGCGATTTCGCAGCTGATGCAACGGAAATTTTCGGCCAAAA
>CBIHRA010000089.1:0-2400 GCA_966212325.1 uncultured Burkholderiaceae bacterium
GTGCCCCCTGCGTTACGCGGCAACGGAGCTCGCCGATCCATCCGGACTGACGCGCTTGATGGCCGAGGCGATCGGTTTTCCCGCACGCATCGAATCGCCCTTGATCGGCAGCTTGTGCGCCTGATGGACGAGCCGATCGAGGATGGCATCGGCGAGCGTGGGGTCCTGGAGCCAGGCGTGCCAGTGTTCGAGGGGCAACTGGCTGGTGATCACCGTCGAACGCGTGCCGACGCGATCGTCGAGCACTTCGAGCAGATCGTTGCGCGCGCCCTGATCGAGCTCTTGCAGGCCCCAGTCGTCCAGGATCAGCACGTCGATCTTTGCGAGTTGCGAGAGCCGGCGCGTGAAGCTGCCGTCGCCGTGCGCGATCTTCAATTCCTCGAACAGCCGCGCCACGCGCACGTAGAACGCCGAGAAGCCCTGGCGGCACGCCTGCTGACCGAACGCGCACGCGAGCCAGGTCTTGCCCGCGCCCGTTGGCCCGGTCAAGATCAGGTTCTGCGCGTTGCGCACCCAGTCACCGCTGCACAGCGTGGCGACGATGCGCTGGTCCAGACCGCGGCTGTGCCGGTACTCGATGTCTTCCACGCAGGCATTGGGATTCTTCAGCTTCGCCGCGCGCAGCAGGCGTTCGAGCCGGCGCGTGTCGCGCCAGGCCAGTTCTCGATCGACGAGCATCCCCACGCGCTCCTCGAACGACAGGCTGGTGCTGGCGGTCAGCGCGGATTGCTCCTCGAACGCACGGGCCATGCCGTCGAGCTTGAGCGCCTTGAGCTGGGTTAGAGTTTGCTGCATCAACATCTCGACCTCCTTCGGGTCAGGGGTAAATCAGTGGTAGTAATCCGGGCCGCGCACGTTCTCGTGCTCGGGCGCGCGCCATTCGGTAGGCGTGATCGGCAAAGTGCTCTGTTGGTCCAGGCCCGCTTCGAGGATCGACAGCACTGAGCGGCGCGTCGGCGAGCCGATGGTCAATGCCCGTTGGCAGGCGGCTTCGAGCCGCGCCCGGCCGTACTTGCGCTCAAGCGAGAGCAGCCCAAGACAGGCCCGGTAGCCCATCTCCGGGTGAGGCTTGTTGGTCAGCAGATGCCGCACGATGGATTCGGCGCCGGGGCCGACGGACTTACCCCAGTTGAGCAGCCGGCCCGGTGTCCATTGCATGTGCGCGCGGTGCGCGGCCGGCATGTGCTCGGCGACGGTGGTGTGCTTGCCCTTGAGCCGTGAGCGCGCGTGCGCGGCAACGCGCTTGCCGTTATGCAGGATCTCGACGCCGTGGCGCGTGATGCGCGCCCAGACTTCCTGCCGCGCCAGGCTGTGCGGGACGCTGTAGTAGTGGCCACCGACCTCGACGTGGTAGTCGATGTTGACGCGGCACTTCTGGAAGCTGGCGACCTCGTAGCGCCGCGCCGGCAGCGGGCGCAGCGCGGGCTGATCCAGCCGCTCGAACCACTCGCGGCGCGTGCCGTCGAGTCGTTTGAACGGCCGCCGGTTTAGTTCGGCAATCAGGTTTGCGATGGCCTTGTTCAGTTCGGCCAAGCTGTAGAAGCGGTGATGGCGCAGTCGGGCCAGCACCCAGCGCTCGACGATCTGTACGCCCACCTCGACCTTGGCCTTGTCTTGCGGCTTGCGCGGCCGCGCCGGCAGCATCGCCGTGGCGTAGTGGCTCACAAAGTCCTGCGCAGTGCGGCCGAGCACGGGTTCGTAGCGGTCGGCCAGCGCGATCAGTGCCTTCGGGTTGTCGGGCACGAGCAGCTCGGGCACGCCGCCGATGAACTCAAGCGCATCGCAAAGGCCGCCTATCCAGTCGGCCGTCGTCTCCGATACCGTCGCGCACGCGAACGTGTAGTTCGACGCGCCGAGCACGGCCACGAACACGTGGGCCTGCAATGCGATGCCGCCGTCGCGCGCGAGGATCGGCACGCTCTGGCCTGCGAAGTCGGCGAACAGCTTCTCGCCGGCGCGGTGCTGCTGACGCATCGAGCGCTTGAGCGAGGCCGCCCAGTCCTTGTACTTCTGGCAGAACTGCGTGTAGCGGTAGGTCGGCAGGCCCGGGTTGCCCTCGACGTATTCCTCCCACAGCAGTTGCAGCGTGACGCCCTTACGGCGCAGGTCACGGTGCAAAACCCCGTAGTCGGGTTCAAGGCGTCGAGATGCTGCTGCCGGAGCATCGCTCGAAACAGGTTTGAGTCGGGCGTCCAGTTCGTCGTCCGACAAGGCTTCAGCCGTAGCCCAGTCGAGCCCGGCTTGCGCGGCCTGGGCCGCGAACTTGGACACCGCGCCGACGCTGATGCCGATAGCGCGGCTAATTTGCCGATGGGTCAGGCCACAGGCCCACTTTAGTCGCAGAACTTCCTTCAATTTGCGCATGCTCATCCGAGGTGTCGGCATCGGCCCGTCTCCCGC
>CBIHRA010000090.1:0-2355 GCA_966212325.1 uncultured Burkholderiaceae bacterium
GTGGGTCAGGTTTACTTCGGCGAGGTGGGTCATTTTTACATCGGCGCTAACAACTACGATCTTCCCGAACTGCTCGTTCGACTCCAAGTAGCGGTGCGCTGCGACGATTTCGTCGAATTCGAACGTCTTTGCGATGACAGGCTCGAGTGCGCCCGAAGCGAGTCCATCGGAGCCGCGCGGCAAGTTGCGGGTCACGATGCCCGTCCATTTCGGCCGGCGCTGCATCGCGCCGGTCTTGCTCGATCTGGCCAAGCAGCATCCGCTGCTCGAGCTCGATCTTTCGTTCAACGACCGGTTCGTCGATTTGGCAGAAGGCAACTACGATCTTGCGATCCGCACGGGCGATCTCGACGATAAGGCCGGCGTCGTCGCTCGACGCGTCGCCCGGCAGAGGATGATCGTCTGCGCCGCCCCTTCGTATTTGAAAAAGCACGGGACGCCCGGAAGCATCGAAGCGCTGTCGCACCATGAGGCCGTGGTCTACCGGCGCTCGGGCCGCGTTCGCCCATGGCTCTTTCCCGGCGAGGACGGCACGATGCAGGAAGTGATGCCGGTCAGCCGCATCCGGCTCGATGACCTCGATGCGGTTGCCGATGCGGCGGCGGACGGCCTGGGACTAGTGTGGGTTCCAAAAACTCACCCCCACGATGCCATTGCCCTTTACCATCGCCTGCTGCCCATCGCAGCGGAGAACGGGACGCGGAATGCGCGATATCACGAGGCGTTCGACATCGTGAAGGCCGTCAAGCGATTGCGCTCCAGGTTGGGGGACGACGGGACGTTCGCCGATGAACTTGCGTCGATTCGGCAAACCTATCGTGCGAAGCGCAATTTCATTAAGCTGCTACAAACCCTTGGCTGACGCCGTTTAACAGCCGCTGGCGACGAATTCTCTCGATATCGACGCAGGACCGATGCGACTGACTAGGTCGTTATCGAGCCAAGTGCCTGCGATGCGACGAGCTTCGGCAACGGGTCACATTTGCACTGGCACAGGTCGTTCTCAAGCGCGACTTGCTTGTTCATCACCGTCATCGTGCGTGCAGAGCCGTCACTGATGATGACTCCCTCCGCGCCACACGCTGGGCACTGCACAGGAGCGCCCAGATATGCCAACGGCTGGCCTTGCAGCGATGAATTTCCGATACCGTCGGTGACGACGCCATCACGGTCAGTCTTGTCTCCCTTGCGAATGAATCTTCGGCTCATGATGCGAGTCCTCCCACCTGGGTTGTCGTGGGAGTACATGCGCGCTCGACCTCTTCAGGCCACACGGGCTCGCGGCAGGTCAGCTGCGCAAGGTAATGCACCGTTGCTTGGATAAGGCTTGGGAGGGCCGTGACAGCAAGAAGAAGCCACAACAGAGGATGTCCGGAGTTCAGGATGTCGGGTACATCCTCAAATTGCATTCGCAGGGAATTCCGAAAAGAAACCTCGGTCGATAGTAACTCCGCCACTGGAGGCACGGACGACGGACCTTCTTCCATGAAGCGCCGGTAGTATTCGAAATCCTGGTACAGTTCTTCCATCACCTGCTGGCCGGCTGCGCTGCTCTCATCGAATGCGAGCACGACGCGCTTTCCGATAGAGAACGTGTCTACCACCAAGCCCTTGTCGTTCAGGACCAGGCAACGGACGACGCGGGGTGCAGTTCCTCCAAGGCCAGCTTTCGGTTTGCGTTCAACGTATAAGAATGCACTGTCCCATGGCACAGAAAGAACGCCTCCCGGGCCGTTATGGCGGAACGCGTAAATGGTGCGGTTGAATCGATTGAGCCGTATCGGCTTGCGGGTGTAATTAAAGCAATCAACAAGGAGCAGGCGCACGGTCAAGGCGAACAGACACAGCGTAACAATAGCAAGAGGCGTTATCCACCAATAAATGACCCATGCCTGCCCCTTTTCGCGAATCGCAGAAGGCATATCAGTTAGAAGCCATAAGCAGACTCCAAATAGGCACAACGCTAAGCTACCTCCCGTAACGAACGCCAAGAGTCCCCATCCTTTTTCGCGGTGCAATCCGTCGCACACTTCCAGGAATGAGTCTGTGACCTTAAAAACGATGCCCGAGCTTTTCGGCTCCTCCACCACCGGTTTGCTTACGTCTAGCCGCGACGAAGCTTCTCTTTCCGTCACGGACCGGTTCAGGCGATACCATGCGAGTCCATCAAGTGCCATATTTTTTCCAGTCAAGAGAAGATTGCCAAGAACGCCTTGCGGTCTTCGTCCAAGCGTTCAAATCTCTCGTCGTTTGGTTTGATACCAAAAAAGCATTGCTCGAGCCAATCGTATGCCTCGCGTCCCTTGAAGTAGTTGATAACCACCCCTATGATGGCCACCAAAACCAGTAGTGGCA
>CBIHRA010000091.1:0-2220 GCA_966212325.1 uncultured Burkholderiaceae bacterium
TCGATCCACATCCTGCGCGAGCTCGTTGCCGAGTGCAGCAAGCCGGCGTTGCTGTTCTCGGGCGGCAAGGATTCGGTCGTGGTGCTGCATCTGGCGCTCAAGGCGTTCGGGCTCGGCCCGAACCGCAAGACGGCGCTGCCGTTTCCGCTCGTGCATATCGACACGGGCCACAACTATCCGGAAGTGATCGATTTCCGCGATCGTCGCGCTGCGCAGATCGGCGCGCAACTGGTCGTAGGCCACGTCGAGGATTCGATCAAGCGCGGCACGGTGCGGCTGCGCCGCGAGACCGACTCGCGCAACGCCGCGCAAGCGGTGACGCTGCTCGAGACGATCGAGGCGCACGGCTTCACGGCGATGATCGGCGGGGCGCGCCGCGACGAGGAGAAAGCGCGCGCCAAGGAGCGCATCTTTTCGTTTCGCGACGAGTTCGGCCAGTGGGATCCGAAGGCGCAGCGCCCCGAGCTTTGGAGCTTGTTCAACGCGCGTCTGCACGCGGGCGAGCATCTGCGCGTGTTTCCGATCTCGAACTGGACGGAGCTGGACGTGTGGCAGTACATCGCGCGCGAAGGGCTGGAGTTGCCCTCGATCTACTACGCGCACGAGCGCGAGATCGTGCGCCGCGGGGGGCTGCTCGTGCCCGTGACGCCGCTCACGCCGATGCGCGAAGGCGATACGAGCGAGCGAGCGCTCGTGCGTTTTCGCACGGTGGGCGACATCAGCTGCACGTGCCCGGTCGAGAGCGATGCCGACAACTTGGAGAAGATCATCGCCGAGACGGCGGTGACCGACATCACCGAGCGCGGCGCGACGCGCATGGACGATCAAGCGTCCGAAGCTGCGATGGAGCAGCGCAAGAAGCAAGGTTATTTTTAAGCGCCGAGCGCACCGAAACTACAGGAACGGGATCGAGATCATGAGTACTCCTCATCAACCGGCAGACCTCGGCGTGCTGCGTTTCATCACGGCGGGCAGCGTGGACGACGGCAAGAGCACGCTGATCGGGCGCCTGCTTTACGACAGCAAAGCCGTGCTCTCCGATCAGCTCTCGGCGCTCTCGCGCGCGAAGAACAAGCGCACGGTGGGCGAGGAGATCGACCTGTCGCTGCTCACCGACGGTTTGGAGGCCGAGCGCGAGCAAGGCATCACGATCGACGTGGCCTATCGCTACTTCGCCACGGCGCGGCGCAAGTTCATCATCGCCGACACGCCCGGGCACGAGCAGTACACGCGCAACATGGTGACGGGCGCCTCGACGGCGCATGCGGCGATCATCCTGATCGACGCCACGCGCGTGACGAAGGACGAACAGGGCCGCACGATCTTGCTGCCGCAGACCAAGCGCCACAGTGCGATCGTGAAGCTGCTCGCTTTGCAGCATGTGATCGTGGCGATCAACAAGATGGATTTGGTCGAGTACAGCGAGGCGCGCTTCAACGAAATCCGCGACGCGTATGTCGAGCTGGCGCGGCAGCTCGGTTTGGCCGACGTTCGCTTCGTGCCGGTGTCGGCGCTCAAGGGCGACAACATCGTGCAGGCGAGCGAGCGCATGCCGTGGTATGCGGGCGAGCCGCTGCTGGACGTGCTCGAGCAGCTGCCGGTGGCGCAGGCGATGGGCGATGCGCTGCGCTTCCCGGTGCAATGGGTGGCGCGCCAAGACGGCGCGAGCGCGGACGACTTCCGCGGCTACATGGGCCGCGTGGAAGCGGGCGAAGTGCGCGTGGGCGATGCGCTCGTGGTGTTGCCGGCGCAGCGCGAGGCGACGGTGGCCGAGATCATCGCGCCGGTGCCGGGCGGCACGGCGCAGGTGGACCGGGCGTTCGCGGGGCAGACGGTGACGATTCGCCTGACGCAGGACGTGGACGTGTCGCGCGGCGATACGTTCGTGGCGGCGCGCGAGGTGCCGCAGCCGGCCAAGAAGCTCGAGGCGGACTTGTGCTGGTTCGACGACGAGCCGCTGTCGACGCAGCGCAAGTATCTGCTCAAGCAGACGACCAATACGGTATTTGCGCGAATCGGGTCGGTCCAGCAAGTGCTCGATGTGCATACGCTGTCGCATTCGACGCAAGTGCACAATTTGAAGATGAACGATATCGGCCGTGTGGCATTGACGCTGCAAAAACCGATCGTTTGCGATGCATACGACGAGCATGCGGCGACGGGCGCTTTCGTGCTCATCGACGAAGCCACGCATCATACCGTTGCGGCCGGCATGATTCG
>CBIHRA010000092.1:0-2209 GCA_966212325.1 uncultured Burkholderiaceae bacterium
TTACTTCGGCGAATCGTCGAAAAGTGGGTCAGATTTAAATCGGCGTTGACACTTACTATCCACGACATGCATTTATGGCCGCGCTTGCGGTAGGTCCCCCCGCGAATCGCCGTTCCAGGTTTTAGGTCCGAAAAGAACCGAGTGACTTGCTCGTCCCGAGATGCGCTCGTGTCCATGAAGTACCACTGACCATCGATTCGGATGCGATATGTGAGCCCCATCCGCGTCTTTCGGACTCGTGGCCTTACTCGATTCCGGTCGCACCGCTCGACGACGCCCTCTAATGTGCTGTTTCTTATTTTCCTAAAGTTCTGCTGTTCTTTTATCTCGCTTGTTTCGGCTGATGCAGGTCCAGCAGCAGCGCGATCGCACGTGTAGTTGCTTCGACTCCGGTTACCCGTTGCGATCCCAGCAGGGATAAGCCAAGAAAAGATGACGCAGTAGTCCTGCGCTCCGGAGCGGCCCGCCTACACTTCAACCCTGCTACTGATTATTTTCGCCATAACTCCATATTACCTGCCCCCAATCCGTCATTTTCGTATCAGGAAATCGCTCTCCAGCCTTAAAATACTGCCGTCCGTCCTTTGCGCCTAGTGCCGGACTCGTCCACCAGCCACTCCTCGGCACGGTTTCGCCAGGCATCCCTTTCAGCCTAGTACGCTGCGGCTCTGGGGCGAACGGGGTCTCCTGAGGCAAAACCGGGCACCACTCGATGCTTTCCCGACACTCTGCATCGCTTGCCGCAACCGCTTGCCGAGCCTCCGGTGTGTCGTCGAATTTCGTTCGCTGGATCAGCTCACTGTTCGACAGCCCCCCAAAGGTTCCGCCGTAAAAGCGCACCCCGTTCAGGTTAGTGCCCCGGAAATCCACGCCACTCAGGTCGCAGTTCTCAAAGGAGGCTTTCGACATGCATCCACCGCTGAGGATCGACAAACTCAAATTGCAATCAACAAATTTGGCCGTCGAAAAATTGCCGCCTCGGGCATCGCTACTCTTGATTTCGGATCCCTCTATGCGCGCCCCCGAAAAATCACTATCTATCACACTGGAACCAGCGATACTTCCACCCCTCATATTTACGCTCGAGAAGTTGCACCTTTCAAACCTAGCATGGTCAATGAATGCGTCCTCCAGGGTCGCCGAACTAAAATCGACATCACATCCAAACACTATAATCATCTGAGTCAAATGAAATTTACACCCCCTAAAAGAGACATGATTCATAATAGACCATTGAAATTGCGCCTGATCAAATGCACTTCCATCGAATCTTGAAAAATCAAGAAAACTGTCCCCCAGATCCAGGTCTCTCAGATTCATTTCGCACAACTCAATTCCTCGCAAATCGCTTGCGATCCGCTTAGCAGCCGGATGATTGATAGTATCGCACATCTCAATCCAATCATTCGGCGGCAGTACGCTTTTTAGAGCATTGAGAATGCTATGATACTTACCCGCGGTCCATCTAGCTCGCAATTTTCGCAACTCTGAATCATTGACCAACATACATCCTCTCAATAAATCAAGGTTCATCTCGGCAACTTCACAGGTCTCAATCCATTGCGAGCTCTAACGACCTCGAACACCGCCTCCACCTGCTCCGGCTTAATTCTGCCTGGCACGGCGATTTCGATCTCCCCTTGTACGGAGTTGCCACCAAAACTGCCATCGAATTTTCGAACACGGCCTTCGAGCGCAGCATTGACGTCATAGCCTTTCACATTCTTCATCCAGATAACAAAGCCACCTTCATCTGCCCACAATATTGCGCCAGCTTCTCCACCGGGCGCTAACAGCGCCTCCGTTGCGCCCCGAAATGCCCGGTCTTTCGCATTAGCGGCATGCTGTATCAGGTCGATATTGTCCCCCCTTCCCGGCAAACCTTCAGCATATATCTTTGCGGCAACCTCCTTCGCCGGCATTTGCGCATCGAAACCTAGAGTGGCCCTATCGGTACCGTGGTATAGGTTTGGATAGACTATCGGCTTAACCTTCACGCCATTCACCAACGCATAGTCCTCGCCGGGGTTATGCACTTCCTCGATTTTCACGTTCGGCTGACGCTCCGGCGTCGGCGGCTCGTCTGGCTTGTCCTTTCGGGCCAGCGGCGTACCTTCGTCCGCGCTTTGACCTGTAGCACCCGAGCCCCGCGCCTCTTCCTTTCGAATCAGCGAACCCGCTGTATCGTTGATCTCCTGCTTGACCGGCG
>CBIHRA010000093.1:0-2207 GCA_966212325.1 uncultured Burkholderiaceae bacterium
TCGCAGGCGGCAGGGGTGACGCCGAAGAATCCGTTGAGGTTTCAGGGGCAGCAGGAGGATGAAGAGAGTGGGCTGCATTACAACCGGCATCGGTACTATGACACTACGACGGGGCGTTTCATTAGTCATGACCCGATACGTCTTGCTGGCGGTTTCAATCTGTATCAATACGCTCCCAACGCCGTCGGTTGGATTGATCCCTTAGGGCTGCGGTGCGACAGCGCGGCCGACAAGTTGCGTCGAAAACTTTCGGCACTTGAAGGCGCACAGGCGACGGCGGACCGCACGCGAACGCTACCTGATGGCCGCGTCCGGTATTACGACAAGGAGGCGTTAGCCCGGACGGCCGGGCCGACGAGAGGTCGGTCTCATGTAACGGAATGGAACGCAACGACGGGCCAAGTGCGCGTTTGGGAAGAGACATACGAACACTCTGGACAGGTCAACCGAGTTCATCCGAAGATGGTCGACGGAGAAGTCCTCGACGCGCCGCACTATCCGCCGACCAAGTCGGATATTGACAAAGGAATCGCGACACCGAGTGGGCGAGCAACCAGCAATTGTCGATGCAGGTGTTGACCATGACCGAATGTACTGAAAAAGTCCGTTTTGTCGGCGAAATAGTTCACTTCGTCGAAACGCATCGTTATGACCCGGAGGCTTGTGCACGGTATGTCTACGTCAAGTCTCTTGATGAGCGAGCGTATCGCTACAAGGATGAAAAATTGAATCGGCTGCTCGACGTTATTGGCGGGATGAGCGCGGGAGAAGAGTTTTTCTACTCGAGGGACGAAATCTTGGAGATGCTCAGATCGTATCTGGCTGACTTGGAAGCTTGATCTAACGTCCTGTTCCAGGGGCAGCAGGTTGATGCGGAAACGGGGCTGCATTACAACCGACACCGATATTACGATCCAGCGATGGGGCGCTACATATCCATGGATCCGATCGGATTGCGTGGCGGCCTCAACGTCTGGCGCTATGGTCCCAACCCGACGCAGTGGCTGGACCCGCTGGGGCTGACGGGCTCCGATGCATCTGGCCGACCACTGTCTAGTTCGCACTACAGCATATGGACGCGCATAAAGTTGCCGTGCGATCAATTGTCGAAGGGAAGGCGTGATCATTTCCGCTATGCGAACGAACAGCTCCATGGGCAGATTCAGGACAATCCAGGATTGGGCGATGCATTAGGCGATAACGTTGTCGATCACGTATCCCCCGGCGCGCGCGGTGGGTTTAGCACGTCAAGTCCGCCTGGGCTGACATGGCACCATAGCGCGCAAGATCCTGAATATATCGAGCTGATACCGAGAGCGCAGCATCAAGCACCCGGCGCAGTCCAGGGCACATTGCATCCTGAAGGGCAAGGCGGGTTTAAAGCCCTCAATCCATGTTGCCCGTGCAAATGAGGAGAACGAAATGAGCGAACTCGTAAGCGTTAGGCAAATACTCCAGTCCCCCGAGGAATATTCCGGATGGCTGTATTTGCCAGATCCCCCATGGAACCTCGACAGTCGGGGCGTCTTTGCTGGGGACGACAAGGATGCTGACCCTGCCGACGATCCACGCCCTGATATTGCTAAGGCCAACGATTGGCAGGAAGTGCTTGACAGTGCGTCGATCGAAGACATCGTCACCAACGCCAAAGCTCAAATAGGCAACCCAACCTCTCAGCAGCTGTTCGATGCTTTTGTTTATTACTTCGAGAACGACGCGTTCATAACGTTCTGATGCTGTGAAGCGAGGGTCGCTTATATGGCCCTCAGCCGTTTCAGGGGCAGCAGGTTGACGCGGAAACGGGGCTGCATTACACGCGGAACCGCTACTACGATCCAAGTAGCGGCAGATTCATCTCGATGGATCCGATTGGCCTGCGCGGCGGAGCGAACCTCTATCAATACGCGCCGAACCCGATCCAGTGGGTCGATCCGCTGGGCTTAACGTGTTGCAAGTGCTTGTACCGCGGCGTAAGCGCAAAGCACCCGACTATTGAAGATGCGAAGAAGGGTATCGTTAAACCTGGGAATCCCAATGGTGACGTAACGGCGGACCAACACAACGCCGGCGGTCGTTCTGGGATAGCCCATTCACGTCTTGGACTCGTGATCCAGAGATCGCGAAATGGTGGGCGAACCGAGAGGGGCCCGGTGGCCCCCGGCGTCAGAATAGTTGTCGTGTCGTCTGAATCTTAGACGAGGTCCGGG
>CBIHRA010000094.1:0-2045 GCA_966212325.1 uncultured Burkholderiaceae bacterium
CGCCGGTCAAGCAGGAGATCAACGATACAGCGGGTTCGCTGATTCGAAAGGAAGAAGCGCGCGGCTCGGGTCCTACAGGCCAACGCGCGGACGAAGGCGCGCCGCTGGCCCGAAAGGACAAACCGGACGAGCTGCCGGCGCCGGAGCGCCAGCCGAACGTGAAAATCGAGGAAGTGCACAACCCCGGCGAGGACTACGCGCTGGTGGGCGGCCACAAGGTGAAACCGATTGTCTACGATAGGCTGTATCACGGTACAGACAGGGCGACGCTCGGGCTTGACCAGAACATGCCGGCGAAGGATGTCGCAGCGAAAATTTACGCTGAAGGGCTGCCAGGGCGAGGAAGTAACATCGATTTGATTCAGCACGCCAATGGTGCGGGCGATAGAGCGTTTCGTGGCACGACGATCCTAAGAGGTACTGCCGAAGGGCAGGCCGGGGCCGTTTTGTGGGCCGACGAAGGTGGCTTCGTTATCGAACTGAAGAACGTCAAGGGCTATGATGTAAATTCTGCGCTTGAAGGGCGAGTTCAAAAATTCGATGGTAGCTTCGGGGGAAATCCGATGCATGGGGAAATCGAAATTGCCGTACCAGGTAGAGTTAAACCGGAGCAGGTGGACACAGTGTATGAAGTCGTCGCGGATGCGCGTGGTCGTCTAAGAACAGTGGCGATTGAGCGATGACTTCTTTGGGCTTATCGGAAGAGCTATTTCGACTAGAGGTGTTGAGTTGAGCGAGTTGCGCAACCGCTGGGCGAGCGGAAAATATTTGTCGATACGTGAGGCGATCGAATCGGTGTTGCCTCAAGAAAAATGGATGGATCTGTGCGATGAACTGGTTCACCCCGGTGACGGGAAGCTGGCAAACGATTTGCGCGGAATGGTTTTGTGTGGAAAAAATTTAAAAGACGTTGATCTCGGTAGTAGTTTCCTTGATTGCTCGATTTTTGACGGTTGCGTTTTTGATGGGGCGCAGTTTCAATGGTCGATCATGAAGGGGGCGTCGTTTAAAGAGTGCAAATTCCTCTCATCTCAGTTGATCGTGGTGTTTGGTGATGACGCCAATTTCTCTGGCGCTGATTTCGATCGCACATATATCAACGAAGCTCGGATGGAGAGGGTGAACTTTTCCTTTGCAGCAATGCGAGGGGGGATGTTTAGTAATTCAAATGCTAGGGGTGGAGACCTTTCTCATGTGCAAATGATGGGTGTTAAGGTTAAATGGAATGATTTTCGCGATTGCAATTTGTCTGGTGCGAGATTTGTTGATTGCGATTTTTCGGCATCGAATATTGCCGCTGGATCTTTGGTGGATGCGTATTTTGAGAATTGCAACTTGAGTGGCGTGGACTTGCGCGGGGCGAATTTAAGCGGGGTGCGTTTTCAAGGCGGTGTCTTTGGGGATATTCATCAAGGGTCGGCAGTATATCGCACCAGATTTGACGATACGCCGGAAGTGCGTAGAGCGGTCGCATCGAGTGGTGCCGAGAGCCAGGACTGTATCGAGTGGTCCGCCCTTGCTCCCAAAATGAGGGAACCCAATACGTCGCCGGCTCCTCGGATAAAGGCGATGCCGGGAGAGGTGGTACCAACGAGTGGCTGGTGGACGTGCCCAGCCCTCGGCAGCAAGGACGGCAGGCAGTATTTCAAAGCTGGCGAACGATTCCCTGAGACGAAAGTGACGGATTGGGGGCAGATTATATGGAGCTACGACCCTAGTAACCAGCGGCCCGATTGACTGCCGCAAGAAGAGACCCGGGTTGAGGAAGAAACTGTCGTGCCTTTGGGCTTCGGCTTTCGTTTTTATCGGGTGTGCGATGAGCAACTGAAACCGATTGGACTGTTGGGACTTCAGGCCGCCGCGGACTGGCTCACGCCTGACGAACTCGAGGCTTGGTGCTCGCGATGTGCGTTCGGTACTGGACGCGCGGCGATTGGCCGGGTGATAGATCATGACGTCAAACTTCGTGCGAACCCTTCTCAGAAGGATTTTGGAGCTAAAGTCGAAAGTGGTGTACGGGGGAGTTGAGGCGGGAAGTTGAAGGC
>CBIHRA010000095.1:0-1957 GCA_966212325.1 uncultured Burkholderiaceae bacterium
TGTTAGCGCCGATGTAAAAATGACCCACCTCGCCGAAGTAAACCTGACCCGCCTCGGGGGTGCAAGATGGCGGCTTTTTGCCGCCGATGCTGAGTCAGGAGCAAGCAGTGGAAATCAAGGTGTTGGCAAGACGGGGAATGGGCGTGCGAGAGATAGCGAGGCAGCTTGGAATCTCGCGCAATACGGCGCGCCGCTATCTGCGTAACGAGCAGGCAGGGCACTACAAGCAGCGCGAGCCGCGTGCGACGAAGCTGGAGCCGTTTAAGAGCTATGTGCTCGAACGCGTGGCGGCGGCGCGGCCGCACTGGATTCCGGCGACGGTACTGCTTCGCGAACTGCGCGAGGCGGGCTACGAAGGCGGCATCAGCCAGCTCAAGGCGTTTCTAGCGCCGCACAAGCACGCGGTCGCCGAGCCGGTGGTTCGCTTCGAGACGGAACCAGGCAAGCAGATGCAGGCCGACTTCACGGTCATTCGTCGGGGCCGCGCGCCGCTGCTGGCGTTGGTGGCGACGCTGGGCTATAGCCGTGCGAGCTTCGTGCGCTTCACCGCTGGCGAGGACGCGACGACGCTGTGCGAGTGCCTGCGCGAAGCGTTCTTCCACTTCGGCGGAACGCCGGAGCAGGTGCTGTTCGATAACGCGAAGTCGGTGATTGTCGAGCGTGATGCGTTCGGCGAAGGGCAGCATCGATGGAATACGCAGTTGCTCGCGCTGGCGGAAACATACGGCTTCACGCCGAAGGTATGCCGCCCCTATCGAGCCAAGACCAAGGGCAAGGTCGAACGTTTTAACCGCTATTTAAAGGAGAGTTTCGTAGTGCCGCTGGCCGCTACCCTCAAGCAATCGGGCCTGACGTTGGATGTCGACGCCGCGAACGCGCACATCGGGCGATGGCTCACGGAAGTCGCCAACGTGCGCGTGCATGCGACGACACGCGAGCGCCCGGCCGCAAGGCTGATGCTTGAGCAAGCGTCGTTGTTGCCCCTGCCAGCAACGAACATGGCGCCCTTGCCGACGGCGCCTCGGCCACGCCGTGTGTTGCCGCGTGAGAGCTTGCAACATCCGCTGGCGGTGTACGACGCGCTGCTGGAGGTGGCGGCATGAATTTGCAGCATGAACGCATTGCCGGCCTATGTGCGCAGCTCAAACTTGATTGCGTGGGCCGCGATTGGGGCTCGCTCGCACAGCACGCGGCGACGCGAGACGCGAGCCTGGCCGACTTCCTGGAGCAATTGCTGCAGGCGGAATTCGATGCGCGCGAAGAACGCAAGCGGCAGACGCTTACGAAGCTCGCGTCGTTGCCGAGCGTGAAGACGTTGGAGCAATACGACTTCGCCTTCGCCAGTGGCGCACCGCGCGCGCAGATTCAGGAGTTGGCGAGCCTGGCGTTTATTGAGCGCGCCGAGAACGTCGTGTTGCTCGGGCCAAGCGGCGTTGGCAAGACGCACATTGCAAGTGCGCTGGCCTATCGCGCGACGCAGGCGGGCATCAAGACGCGGTTCATCACGGCTGCCGACTTGATGATGCAACTGGCGACGGCGCGACAGCAGAATCGGCTGAAGGAGTTCTTCAATCGAGCGGTCGTCGGGCCGAGACTACTCGTGATTGACGAAATCGGCTATTTGCCGTTTGGGCGCGAGGAAGCGGACTTGTTCTTCAACGTCGTTGCCAAGCGCTACGAGCGCGGCGCCATTGTGTTGACGAGCAACTTGCCGTTTACGCAATGGGCCTCTGCGTTCGCCGACGACCAGACGCTGACGGCAGCGATGCTCGACAGGCTGTTGCACCACGCGCACATCGTGCAAATCAGCGGCGAGAGTTACCGCTTGAAGGACAAGCGGAAAGCAGGACAAACGAGCACGCGGGCGGTCGCGTAGCCGCGTGATAGAGGCCCGGGTGGGTCAGTTTTACTTCGGCGATTCGTCGAAAAGTGGGTCAGATTTAAATCGGCGTTGACA
>CBIHRA010000096.1:0-1773 GCA_966212325.1 uncultured Burkholderiaceae bacterium
GAAGAGCCGTTTCCGTCGAATCTGTGCATGCATGAGCTGTTCGAGCAGCAAGCGCAGCGCACGCCCGAGGCCACGGCGTTGATCTTCGGCGACGAGCGGCTTTCCTACGCGCAACTGAATGCCCGCGCCAATCGACTCGCCCATCATTTGATCGACTTGGGCGTGCGGCCCGACTCGCGCGTCGCCGTTTGCGCCGAGCGCAGCGCCCACATGGTGGTCGCTTTGTTAGGCGTACTCAAAGCCGGCGGCGCTTATGTACCGCTCGACCCGACTCATCCGAGCGAGCGTCTGGCTCAGGTGCTCGCCGATGCACAGCCGGCCGTAGTGCTCGTCGACCGCATCGGCCGCGAGGCCATGCGAGATGCCCTTCAGCCGGCACCGTTCGCATCGCTCGATATCGATGCGATCGATCCGCCCTGGTCGAACGAATCCGACGCCGATCCGGTATCGAGCGCCTTGGGCTTGGACCCGAGCCGCCTCGCCTATGTGATCTACACCTCCGGCTCCACGGGCCTGCCCAAGGGCGTACAAAACGAGCACCGCGCCCTCGTGAACCGCCTCTCCTGGATGCAGCGCGCCTATCGCCTGCAGCCCGACGACGTCGTCCTGCAAAAAACCCCCTTCAGCTTCGATGTCTCCGTTTGGGAGTTCTTCTGGACGCTCTCGAGCGGCGCAACGCTGTGCGTCGCCCCGCCGGGCTTGCATCGCGACCCCGATCGCCTCGCCTCGCTCATCGCTCGCCAGCGCGTCACCACGATTCACTTCGTGCCCTCCATGCTCGCCAGCTTCCTCGATGCGCCGGGCGCCGCCCACTGCACTTCGCTGCGCCGTATCGTCTGCAGCGGCGAAGCCCTGCCCGCCGCCACCGTGCGACGCTGCCGTCAGGCTCTACCTCTCGCCCGTTTGCACAACCTCTACGGCCCCACCGAGGCGGCCATCGACGTGACCGCTTGGACTTGCCCCGATGTCTTCGACGCCGACACCGTGCCCATCGGCAAGCCTATCTCCAACACTCGCATCTATTTGCTCGACGCCCGCGGCGAACCGGTTCCGTTAGGCGCCATCGGCGAGCTTTACCTCGGCGGCGTCGGCGTCGCTCGCGGCTACCTGAACCGCCCCCAGTTGAACCAAGAGCGCTTCTTGCCCGATCCCTTCGCCTTGGCCGCGGGCAAGCCTTACCCTCGCATGTACCGCACCGGCGATCTGGCGCGGTATCTGCCCGATGGCAACATTGTCTTTCTGGGGCGTAACGATCATCAGGTCAAGATCCGCGGCTTCAGAATCGAGCTGGGCGATATCGAAGCGCAACTCGCGACTCACCCCTCCGTGCGCGAAGCGGTAGTCCTCGCCCGAGCGGACGCTCAAGGCTCGCCGCGTTTGGTCGCTTACGTCACGACACACCGGAATCAAGCTCACGCTCACTCATACGATCTGTCCAAAGATCAATCGGAAGATCGCCCCCAACCGCAACCTCAAAATCGCGCTTCAACGCAAGAAACCTTGGCGCATCGCCTGCGCGCCCATCTTCAAACGAAGCTGCCCGACTACATGGTGCCCGCCGCGTTCGTTCACCTCGACGCGCTGCCGGTCACCTCCAACGGCAAGCTCGACCGTAAAGCGCTGCCCGCGCCATCGGACGACGCCTTCATCCGTCAGGACTACGAAGCGCCTTGCGGTGAAACCGAGCAGACGCTCGCCGCACTTTGGCAAGATCTGCTGCAAGTAGAGCGTGTCGGACGACACGACAACTTCTTCGAGCTCGGCGGGCATTCG
>CBIHRA010000097.1:0-1662 GCA_966212325.1 uncultured Burkholderiaceae bacterium
AGATCGCCGACGAGACCGTAATCGGCCACGCTGAAAATCGGCGCTTCCGGATCCTTGTTGATCGCCACGATCACCTTCGAATCCTTCATGCCCGCCAAGTGTTGAATCGCGCCCGAGATACCGACCGCCACGTACAACTGCGGCGCGACGATCTTGCCCGTTTGGCCCACTTGGTAGTCGTTCGGCACATAGCCGGCGTCCACCGCCGCGCGCGAGGCGCCCAGCGCCGCACCGAGCTTGTCCGCCAGCGGCTCCAGCACCTTCGTATAGTTCTCGCCGCTGCCCAAGCCCCGGCCGCCCGACACGATGATGTTCGCGCTCGTCAGCTCCGGGCGGTCCAGCTTCGTCACCTCACGGCTCACGAACTGCGAGACGCCCGCGTCGGCCGCCGCTTCGATCTTTTCGACCGATGCGCTGCCGCCTTCGCCGGCCGCCGCATCGAAGCCCGTCGCACGCACCGTGATCACCTTGATCGCATCGCCCGATTGCACCGTCGCGATCGCGTTGCCGGCATAGATCGGGCGCTCGAACGTATCGCTCGACACCACCGCCGTGATTTCGCTGATCTGCGCTACATCCAGCTTGGCCGCCACGCGCGGCGCCACGTTCTTGCCGTAGGCCGTGGCCGGCGCCACGATGTGCGAGTAATCCTTCGCCACGTTCAGCACGGTGGCTTCCACGTTCTCCGCAAGCCCTTCGGCCAGTTGCGGCGCATCGGCCAACAGCACCTTCGACACACCCGCGATCTTCGCTGCGGCGTCGGCCGCGCCTTGCGCGTCGTGACCCGCCACCAGCACGTGAATGTCGCCGCCGATCTTTTGCGCAGCGGCAACGGTGTTCAGCGTCGCGCCCTTGATCGACGCGTTATCGTGTTCGGCAATCACCAGAATCGTCATTTTCTTTCGTCCCCTCTCACAGCACCTTGGCTTCGGTCTTCAACTTCTGGACCAGCGTCTGCACGTCCGGCACCATCACGCCGGCGCTGCGCTTGGGCGGCTCGGCCACTTTCAGCGTTCTCAAGCGCGGCGCGACGTCCACACCGAGCTCTTCGGGTTTGATCGTTTCCAGCGGCTTTTTCTTGGCCTTCATGATGTTCGGCAGCGTGACGTAGCGCGGCTCGTTCAAGCGAAGGTCCGTCGTGACCACCGCCGGCAACGTCAATGTCAGCGTTTCGGCGCCGCCGTCCACTTCACGGGCCACCGTGGCGCGCTGTTTCCCACCTTCGTCGGCGATCGTCACTTTCGATGCGAACGTCGCTTGCGGCAGGCCCGCCAGCGCGGCGAGCATTTGCCCCGTTTGGTTCGAATCGTCGTCGATCGCTTGCTTGCCCAGAATCACCAACTGCGGCTGCTCTTTGTCGACGAGCGCTTTCAACAGCTTGGCCACCGCCAGCGGTTGCAGCTCTTCGCTCGATTCGATCAGGATCGCGCGATCCGCGCCGATCGCCAGCGCCGTGCGCAGCGTTTCTTGGCACTGCGTCACGCCGGCCGACACCGCCACGACCTCCGTCGCCACGCCCGCTTCCTTCAGACGCACGGCCTCTTCCACGGCGATTTCGTCGAACGGATTCATCGACATCTTCACATTCGCAATGTCGACGCCCGTGCCGTCCGACTTCACTCGGACCTTGACGTTGTAGTCGACCACGCGCTTGACGGGTAC
>CBIHRA010000098.1:0-1533 GCA_966212325.1 uncultured Burkholderiaceae bacterium
CACAGACGCAGTTCGCACGACGCGTCGCGCCGCCGCCGCTGCCACCGCCGCCGCCGCCGCCGCAAGACGCTGAGCGCCGGGGAAGAGAGGGAAGAGAGAGCGCGCAGAGAGTCAGAACGGAAGTGCGTTACACGCGGTTGCGCGCCGCCGCACGCGAGAGCCCGAGGGCGACATCGACCAACACGCTGTTGCCCTTCTGAATCGCAGCCGCCAGAACTTGCACCGCCCACACGTTGTAGCTCCACGCCGCAAACAGCTCCGCACCGGGGAGCACGTGCTGGTCAGCGCGCCGCGCGAGCAGCGCCAACACCGCACGCGCCGCCACACCGATGGCACCAAACGACTCGACGACGAACGGCGCGAACGTGGACTGGTCGCGGACCACAAAAGGCGTGTATTTGACACATTTGGTTTGCTCCCGAACCGCAGCGGCTCCGAGGCGCTCAGCGCCGAAGCGAACGAGTGACTGAGACGTTGGGTTTGTGATAGAAACGTCAGTCACCACATCCGCTCCGGTGCTGTGCAGCCCCATGAGCCGGCCGTCAGGGCGCAGCCGCGAACCGGCGCGCATTTTGGCCGAATGCGACGCGTAGTCCATGTGCGCCGCGACACCGGCCATTGCGACCACACGGGCCAGTGCGCGCTGCACCACGGTGTGGCGTGCGTCGAGCGCTTCGGTGCGCACCGCCCGGCATCCGTGGAAGTGGTCGAAATTGCGGTCAGTAACATGAGCGCCGCATTTGCACGTCACTTCGCCGTCTGCCGGTGCGATGCCAATCCGATGGCGCAGCGCGCGCACCACTTCGATGTCACTCAGACGGAACTGCTGTTCGCTCGGGGGAGTGGTCAGCCACCGGTACGAGTGAGCAGCTTTGTTGCCCGCAGAGTTGAGACGCGAATGCACCTTCGGGTCAGCGCAGAGCACTGCCCGGTTGCGCGCTTCGAACTGTGCCGTCAGTTGGCGCTGCAAATGGAGGCCAACCGCCGACACCGCGCTGTAGTGCTCAACGAACGCGCGCGCCGAACGGCAGGCGCGTGGTTTGAGCGCTTCGCGCTGTGCCGCGGTCATGGTCTTGACCTCATTGCGCGGCGGCTGAGGCCGAACGAGAACGCCGGTCGCACCCGCTGCTGCCAACAGCTCCAGAGCCCGCACCAAGCCGTCGTGAACCACACCGCCGGCCGCGAGGACGTTGCGCTGCGCCACGGACATGTACCCCACTGAAACCGCCAGAGAGCCAACAAACGCCGCCGCGCGAACGGCGACCGCTGAGCGCAGGCCCACACCACCGGACGACAGCGGCAGGCGATACGACTCGCCGGCCACAGCGAACGGGTCGGTGCCGGGCACGACGCGCCGCTGCACGACGGCTGCGAGCGCGCGCACGACCGAGCGGTCGAATTCGCCGGCGAAATCGGCGACCAAATCAGGCGCTGTCGTGCGCAGTGCGTACGACGCGCGCGGCAGCATGCACGCGCGCAGCATCAGCAGCGCGTTTTGCGCGCCGATGTCGTCGCTGCACAGCGTCTCAAACA
>CBIHRA010000099.1:0-1521 GCA_966212325.1 uncultured Burkholderiaceae bacterium
CTAGACATCATGGTCGCTTGATTCGGTAAGAAGGCCCATCTCCGGTATCGTGGATTGCGCACTCAGAGAGTGTGCCGAGCCACATGCGGCGAGCGTAGCCAGCCGCAAACCGTATGGAGACGAGCCATGGACGAGAGTATCAATTTCTTCGTTGGTTTGGATGCCCACAAGGACAGTATTGCTGTGGCCGTATGTGAGGCAGGGCGAGAGCCGAGTCGTTTCGTGGGCACCCTTGGGCCTGACGTGCAGGGGGTGCTCAAGGCGCTGCGCAAGTACGGACCAGCGCGGCATGTGAGCGTGGTGTACGAAGCCGGTCCGACCGGCTACGGGCTGCATCGCGAGCTGAGCCGGCGTGGTTATCAATGCGAGGTCATCGCGCCCTCATTGATACCGCGACGAGCGGGCGAACGTATCAAGACTGATCGGCGCGATTGCGCCCGGCTGGCCGAACTATCCCGGGCGGGCGAGCTGCGGGCGATCTGGGTGCCCGACGAGGCCCACGAAGCCATGCGCAATCTCTGGCGGGCGCGCGAAGACGCCGTCAATATGCGCCTGAAGGTACGCCAGCAGCTCAAGGCGTTTTTGCTGCGCCAGGACCGACGCTATACCGGCAAGACGTCCTGGACCAAGATGCATCAGCGCTGGATCGCAGACCAGCGCTTTGGCCACCCGGCAGATCAGATCGCGTTGACGGAGTATCAACTGGCGGTGCAAGTGGCCCAGGAACGCGTACAGCGGATGACGGTGGCGCTGCAGCAGGCGGTTCAAGGCTGGCGCTTTGAGCCGGTCGTGGCTGCCCTGAGGGCCCTGCGCGGCATCGATATCGTCAGCGCCATCGGCCTGGTCTGCGAGATCGGCGACATCAACCGCTTCGCCACAGCCCGCCAGCTCATGGGCTATCTGGGGCTCGTGCCCTCGGAGCATTCCAGCGGCAACAGCGTGCGCCGTGGCTCGATCACGAAGACCGGCAACGCGCATGCGCGGCGCCTGCTGACCGAAGCGGCGTGGAACTACCGTTTCCCAGCGCGCGTGAGCAACGAGTTGCGCGAGCGCAGCAAGGCGTTGCCGCCCGGCATCCGAACCCACGCGTGGAAGGCCCAGGTGCGTCTTTGTGGGCGATTCGCCCAACTGTCGGGCCGCGGCGTGCAGGCCAACAAGGTTTGCGTGGCAGTGGCACGAGAGCTGGCCGGGTTCATCTGGGCCATCTCCAAGCAAGTAGAGAACGCGCCTGCGGCGCAATAGGTCGGCACGAATCGGATTGAGTAGCACGAGGTGATGTGACACGATCACGATAGGAAGAACCCTCACCCACACTATCTACAGCACCCTTAGGGGCAACCTGCGCCACTAGAGCGAGGCAGCTTCCATGACGGATCGATGCACGGTGGTACCCAACCCACGGATATCAGTCTGATCCATCGTCGCAGCAGCAGACTTGTGTCGCATCACCCCGTGCTACTGACCCCACGTACCGCCGTGGCCCCATTGACGAGCGCGACCATATCAGTGTGCTGTCCCGCA